>NZ_BBWJ01000001.1 GCF_001463745.1 Aureimonas sp. AU22
CTCGGGCGCTGGCTCAGCCGGCTGCTCGCGCTCGGCCGTCTCGCGTGGCGGGGCGGCAGGCGCCTCGACCGCGCCGTGCGGCGGCGCGTCGGCTTGCGCTTCCAGCGCCTGGTAATGCGCCTCGGACTCGGCGATCGCATCTTCGAGGACGCGGTATCGCTGCTCGGCGACGTCCTCGGCCAAGGGCGGATTGGCAGCCTGGATCTGGCGCGTGATGGCCGCTCGGGCCTTTTCGTAGACTTTGGCCCGCAATTGCGGGTTGGCATTCGGCAAGCCGTCGATGGTCTTGCGGAGGACGGCGGTCAGATTCGCCATGAAGCGCTGCACTCACTCGAGGTCGGAACCGGGAACGGATCGAGCCCTCGCGGCGATCCAGCACCCGTCCGGCCCGCCCGCGATCCGATCCCGCCTGCCAGGGAATCGATGCGGGTCGTGACCGGTGGAAGGAAGGCGGAACGCCTCCCCTCCCGGTTGTGGACGGTCCCCGCGGCCAGGGGACGCAGGGGCCGCGCGGCGCAGCCGAAAGTTCGAACGAACCTGGAAACCTTATATCAAGCTTTCATTAATCCTGAAACGGATCGCGGACAAGGATCGTGTCGTCACGCTCCGGCGATGTGGACAGGAGCGTGACAGGCGCCCCCACCAGTTCCTCGATCTGGCGGACGTACTTGACCGCCTGGGCCGGCAGGTCGCCCCACGAGCGCGCGCCCGCCGTCGTGCCCTTCCAGCCCTCGAAGCTCTCGTAGATCGGCTTCACGCGCTTTTGCGCGGCAAGGCTCGCCGGGAAATAGTCGATGGTCACGCCGTCCAGCTCGTATCCCGTGCAGATGCGGATCTCGTCCATGCCGTCGAGCACGTCGAGCTTGGTCAGCGCCAGACCATGGATGCCGTTGATGGCGACCGCTTGCCGCACCAGGACGGCGTCGAACCAGCCGCAGCGGCGCTTGCGCCCCGTCACGGTGCCGAACTCGTGACCCTTGGTGCCAAGGAACTCGCCGACCTCGTTGTCCTGCTCGGTCGGGAACGGGCCTTCGCCGACACGCGTCGTGTAGGCCTTGGTGATGCCGAGCACGAAGCCGAGGCTCGAGGGGCCGAGGCCGGAGCCCGCCGCCGCTTGCCCCGCCACCGTGTTGGACGAGGTGACGAAGGGATAGGTGCCGTGGTCGATGTCGAGGAGCGTCCCTTGAGCGCCCTCGAAGAGAATGCGGTCGCCGGCCTTGCGGCGCTCGTCGAGGAGGCGCCACACCCGGTCGATATAGGGGGTGATCTCGGCCGCCACCGACGTCAGCTCGGTGAGGATCGACGCGGCGTCGACCTCGGGCTGGCCGAGTCCGCGGCGGAGCGGGTTGTGGTGGGCAAGCAGGCGCTCGATGCGGTCGGCCAGGGCCTCGGGCTCGGCGAGGTCCATGACGCGGATGGCGCGGCGTCCGACCTTGTCCTCGTAGGCAGGCCCGATGCCGCGTCCCGTGGTGCCGATCTTGGTGCCGGCGGCGGCCGCTTCGCGCGCCGCGTCGAGCTCGCGGTGAAGCGAGAGAATCAGCGCCGCGTTGTCGGCGATGCGCAGGGAGGCCGGCGTGATGGAGATGCCCTGCCCCTCGATCCGCTTCTTCTCGGCGACGAAGGCATGCGGGTCGAAGACGACACCGTTGCCGATCACCGAGAGCTTGCCCTGGCGCACGACACCGGAGGGCAGGAGCGAGAGCTTGTAGGAAACGCCGGAGACGACGAGCGTGTGCCCGGCATTGTGGCCGCCCTGGAACCGCACGACGACGTCGGCCCGCTCCGAAAGCCAGTCGACGATCTTGCCCTTTCCTTCGTCACCCCACTGGGAACCGACGACGACGACATTAGCCATGCAGTCTCCTCAAGGGCTCCGCGCCCTCACCATTCTGATCTCGGGACGCGCGAAGGACCCGTCGGGGGTCCGCCGGCGCAAACGCGGCGGACTATAGTCAAGCGGTGTCCCCGGCGCGAGGTCGCGAGGCGCTTTTTCCCAACCTGCTACAAGATTCCCGGCAAGCCGGCGATTGCCTGTGACGGTGCGATCCGCGAAAGCTCCTCTATGCTACAGCGACTCGCCCACCCCTATCTCCTGCTTCTGGCAACCGCCTTCATCTGGGGCGCCAACGCCGTGGCGGGAAAGCTCGCCGTCGGGCACATTTCGCCGATGGTGCTGACGCTGTTCCGATGGGTCGGGGCGAGCCTGATCCTCCTCCCCTTCGCGCTGCCGCACCTTCGCCGCGAAGCGGGAGCGCTCCGGCGCTTCGCCCCTTATTTCGTCGCGCTGGGCTTCGTCGGCTTCACCTGCTTCAACGCGCTCTTCTACCTCGCGCTCGGATATACCAGCGCGATCAACGCGATGATCATCCAGGCCTCGATGCCGCTCATCGTCTTCGTCGGCATGTTCCTCGCCTTCCGCACGAGTGTCACGCCGGTTCAGGTCTTCGGCTTCATGCTGACGCTTGTCGGGGTGCTCCTCGTCGCCTCGCATGGACACCTGGAGACGATCCTCGCGCTCGAACTGAACCGCGGCGACGCGATGATGCTCCTGGCCGTCGCCATCTTCGGCGGCTACACCATCCTTCTGTCGAGAAAGCCCCGCGTGCACTGGCTGAACTCGATCTTCCTCCTGTGCATCGGCGGCGTCCTCGGATCGCTGCCCCTCCTCGCGTGGGAGATATCGGCCGGCGCCAGCATGATGCCGGACCCACGGGGGCTTGGCGTCCTCACCTTCACGATCGTCTTTCCCTCGATCGTCTCCCAGGCGCTCTACATCCGCGGCGTCGAGATGATCGGCGCCAACCGTGCGAACATCTTCGTCAACACCACGCCGGTGTTCGGCGCGATGTTGGCCGTCCTCGTCCTCGACGAGCCTTTCCACGCCTATCATCTCATGGCGCTCGCCTTCGTGCTCGGCGGCATCCTTCTCGCAGAACGGGGAAAGCGCCCGCAGGACGCCATCCCGGCGGAAAGCTGACCGGAAACGAAAAGGGGCAGGACGGTCGCCCGCCCTGCCCCTTCGATTCAGCGAAGCCGCTCTCAGACGTCGAAGGTCAGCATCTTCGCCTGGCCGATCGCGTTGAGGCCGCGAAGCTCGTCGAGGAACTCTTCCGTCAGCGGCTCGTCGAGATAGATGACGGCGATCGCGCTGCCGCCCTTGTCATCGCGGCCGAGGTGGAAGTTGGCGATGTTGATGCCCGCCTTGCCGAACGCCGTGCCGATCTGTCCGATGACGCCCGGCACGTCCTTGTTGGCCGTGTAGAGCATGTAGCGGCCGACGTCGGCCTCCATGTTGATGCCCTTGATCTGGATGAAGCGCGGCTTGCCGTCCGAGAAGGTCGTGCCGGCCACCGAGCGCGTCTGCTTCTTGGTCTTCACGGTCACCATGATGTAGCCGTCGAAGACGCCGGTCTTGTCGCGGCGCACCTCGGAGACCGCGATGCCGCGCTCTTTGGCCATCAGCGGTGCCGAGACCATGTTCACCGTCTGCACCTGCGCCTTCAGGAGGCCGGCGATCGCGGCCGCCGAGAGCGCCCGCGTGTTCATCGTGCCCGGCGCGCCGTCGTAGAGGATCTCGACCGCGTCGATCGCCTCTTCCGTCAGCTGGCCGGCGAAGGAGCCGAGGATCTCGGCGAGCTTGACGTACGGGGTGAGGATCGGCGCCTCTTCGGCGGTGATCGAGGGCATGTTGAGCGCGTTCGATACCGCGCCGTTGACGAGGTAGTCGGCCATCTGCTCGGCCACCTGCAGCGCGACGTTCTCTTGGGCTTCCGTGGTGGAGGCGCCGAGATGCGGTGTGCAGACGACGTTCTCGAGCCCGAAGAGCGGCGAGTCGGTCGCCGGCTCCACCTCGAACACGTCGATGCCGGCACCCGCCACCTGGCCGGACTTGATGGCCTCGGCGAGGTCCTTCTCAACGATCAGGCCGCCGCGCGCGCAGTTGATGATGCGCACGCCCTTCTTCATGGAGGCGATCGCCTTGGCGTCGATGATGTTGCGGGTCTTGTCGGTCAGCGGCGTGTGAAGCGTGATGAAGTCGGCGCGCCGGAAGAGCTCGTCCAGCTCGACCTTCTCGATCCCGAGCTGCGCCGCGCGCTCCTCCGAGAGGAACGGGTCGAAGCCGATCACCTTCATCCTGAGGCCGACGCCGCGGGAAGCCACGATCGAGCCGATATTGCCGCAGCCGACGACGCCCAGCACCTTGCCGGTGATCTCGACGCCCATGAAGCGGTTCTTCTCCCACTTGCCGGCCTGGGTCGAGGCATCGGCGGCGGGCATCTGGCGGGCCACCGCGAACATCATCGCGACGGCGTGCTCGGCCGTGGTGATCGAGTTGCCGAAGGGCGTGTTCATCACGATGATGCCCTTCCGCGAGGCGGCCGGGATGTCGACATTGTCGACGCCGATGCCGGCGCGGCCGATGACGCGCAGGTTCGGCGCGGCGTCGATCACCTTCTCCGTCACCTTGGTGGCGGAGCGGATCGCGAGGCCGTCGTACTGCCCGATGACCTCGAGAAGCTTGTCCTTGTCCTTGCCGAGATCGGGGAGGTAGTCGACCTCGACGCCCTTGTCCTTGAAGATCTGGACGGCGGTCGGGGACAGCTTGTCGGAAACGAGAACGCGGGGTGCCATGGGGGCCTCCTGATGGGTGGGAGCGTCCGCTCCCGAACTGCGACAATGGGGTGCTGCCGCGCCGCTTGGAGCGGCGGGGCCAAGCCCGGCGTCAGCCGCCGAGCGACATCGGTTTCTGGCCGGGCCCCGCGAGGCCGAACCGGGCGCGAACCCATTCGAGCCAGAGGCCGTAGGGACGGCCGAGGACGAGCATGAGGGCGGCAAAACCGGCGCAGCCTCGAAGCGCCGCGCCGACGTCGGCGCCGCCGACGAGAAGGATCACGAGGTAGATCGGCACCTGGAACAGGAGGAGGGCCGCGCTGTCGGCGAGAAGCGTCGCCCCACCCGTCCGCGGATCGAGCCGAGCCATGAACCAGCTGCGCCAGAGGCCGTATGGCCGCGCCGTCAGCACCATAAGGACGGCACCGACGGAGCGGGACACGGCCACCTCGCCCCACTCCATCCCCGCCACGAACCGCTCATTGAGCCCGCTCGTCACGGTGAAGAAGAGGATCAGGGCGAGCGTATCGGCAAGGAAGCTCCGCATCCGCTCGGAGAGCCGCACCGGGCCCTGCCCCAGCCGTCAGGCCGCCTGTGCCAGTGTTGCCTTCTGCGCCTCGTAGGCATGGGCGATCCAAGGCATCAGAGCCTCGAGATCCGAAGCCTCCACCGTCGCGCCGGCCCAGATGCGAAGGCCCGGGGGGGCATCGCGATAGGCACCGATGTCGAGGGCGACGCCTTCCTTCTCGAGCTTGGAGGCGACACCCTTGGCGAAGGCGTCCTGCTCGTCCTTCGAGAGGCCGACGATCTCGGGCGCCGTGAACTGCAGGCAGACCGAGGTGTTGGAGCGGATGTCGGCGGACTTCGCGAGGAAGCCGATCCAGTCGTTCGCCTCGACGAAGCGCGCGATCACGGCCAGGTTCTTGTCGGCGCGAGCCTTCAACGCATCAAGACCGCCGATCGACTTCGCCCACCCGAGCGCGTCGAGATAGTCCTCGACGCAGAGCATCGAGGGCGTGTTGATCGTCTCGCCCTTGAAGATGCCCTCGATCAGCTTGCCGCCCGAGGTGAGGCGGAAGATCTTCGGCAGCGGCCAGGCCGGCTTGTAGGTCAGGAGCCGCTCGACGGCGCGAGGGCTGAGGATCAGGACGCCGTGTGCGCCCTCCCCGCCCAGCACCTTCTGCCAGGAGAACGTGACCACATCGAGCTTGTCGTAGGGAAGGTCCTGCGCGAAGGCGGCCGAGGTGGCGTCGCAGATGGTCAGGCCCTTGCGGTCCGCGGGGATCGCGTCGCCGTTCGGTACGCGCACGCCCGATGTCGTGCCGTTCCAGGTGAACACCACGTCGCGGTCGAAATCGACCGTCGCGAAGTCGACGATCTCGCCATAGGGCGCCTCGAGGACGCGGGCGTCGGAGAGTTTGAGCTGCTTCACGGCGTCCGTCACCCAGCCGGCGCCGAAGCTTTCCCAGGCGAGCATGTCGACCGGGCGCTCGCCGAGGAGCGACCACATGGCCATCTCGACCGCGCCCGTGTCGGAGCCCGGCACGATGCCGATGCGGTAGTCGGCGGGAACGCCGAGAACGGTGCGGGTGTCCTCGATCGCCTGTGCGAGCTTGGTCTTGCCGACCTTGGCGCGGTGCGAGCGGCCGAGCGGCGCATCGCTCAGCGCATCCAGCGTCCAGCCGGGACGCTTGGCACAAGGACCAGAGGAAAAGCGGGGATTGGCCGGACGAGCGGCCGGCGCGGTGGTACCAGTCATCAAAAGCTATCCTTACAGATAGAAGCGCCTCGTTGGGGAGGCGTGTCCCAGGTCTGCGGATATGCCTCTCTCGGCCGACGGTCAAGTGACAATGCCGCGACGCTCACGCGACGATCACGGGCATTCTATGAAACGGTCGCCTCCCCTCCGGGCTTTCTCCGACATCACCAATCGGAACGGAGGTTCACCATGGCGGCTGGAAGAGGCCTGGAGCGACGGGTCCTGGACAAGGACGAAATGGATCTCGTGACCAAGACCCACTATCCTGCCCTGCGCGCGCTCGGTCATGCCGAGATCAACGAGCTGACCCATCGGCTGCGCGAACGGCGCGATCGGGCAAGAGAGATCGCGAACCGTCGGCGCGGTGCGGCCCGGCGCGGCCAAGGATCTGGCGAGCCGGAAAACTCTGGGATGCGGCAGAAGGCGGGTGTCCTCGCCGAGGCGTTGGCGCGCCTGAACAAGGAGCGGACGCGGCGGGAGGCGTCGGAAGCGCTCCAGTCCAACGCCCGTCGGGCTCTGAGGCTTAAGCACGCCAACGCCCGGCGCAGGGCCCGGCGTCCGGGATCGGGACGCACGCCGGATGAGGGAATGAACCCGGTCGAAAACGAGACGGCGAAGCGCATCGGCAGCTCGATGGAGGCTGGCCGCGTCTCTCAGTTCGTACGTGACGCTCAGGCCGGGCGCGATCGCCGAGCTTGAAGCGCCCTAGAAGAACTTGAAGCGCAGGCCGGCGCGGATGGTGTGCCGGTCGAAGCCGTCGTCCGCGCCGACCAGCACCGTGCCGGCGCCGGCATCGAAGCGATAGGCGTCGCCGTCCTGGACATTGAGATAGCGATAGCCGGTATCTATCGTCAGCGTCTCGGTGACGTCGTAGGAGACGCCGGCCGACAGCGCGTAAGCGAAGCGCCAGGAGTCTTCGCCGCCATAGCGGGCCGACAATCCCGCCGCCGGGCACGACGCCGCGCCCGTGCAGAAGGCCGCGCCGCCGACGTCGCCGTAGCTCAGATGCACCGCTCCCAGACCTGCGCCTATATACGGGGTGAAGCCCGCGACGGTGCCGAGATCCAGATAGGCGTTGCCGAGAAGTTCGACGGCCTCGAGGTCGCCGCGATCGCGCGAACCGCAGGTCGGCCCGAAACCACAGAACCAGCCCTGGCCGTTCACGGCCGAGACGTCCTGCTTCCAGTAGTCCACCGTGGCGTCGAAGCGCAGCCAGTCGCTGGCCTTGTAGCCGATGCCGGCGCCCGCCCCGAACCCCTCGTCGAGCTGCCAGTCGCGGGTGCGGTTGGTGAGGGTGTCGCCATCCGCCGAAAGGTGCTGCGTGCCCCCGAACGAGGCGTCGAAGCCGTAGGCCGCGTCGGCGCGCAGGTACCAGCCCGTGTCCGTCTCGATCGTGGTGATCTCGGGCGCGGAAAGGATGTCGATGTCGGCGGACAGGGCGGGGCCGGCGGCCGTCAGGACAGTTCCGGCGAGAAGGAGACGGGCGACGGACATGGCGGCGGTTCCTGCGAGGCGAACGGGATCGCCCTGCGCGCGCAGCGCGTCGAGGGCCTCAAGGCTCCCACCATCGCCGCCAAGGCGTTAATCCGCGGTTAACCATGTCGCTTAACCTTTGCCGAACCTTGTCCCGCGGCGGCCAGGGGTCTCCGAAACGGAAAAGGCCGCCCGTGGGGCGGCCTTCCGTGATGTCGCTTCGGCGTATCGGCTCAGAAGAAGCTGTAGCGAAGGCCGGCGCGGATCGTGTGGATGTCGAAACCGTCGTCGCGCGTCTGGATGCCGGTCGCGCCGTACTGCTTGTCTGCGCTGTCGAACTCCCAGGCATCGCCTTCCCAGACCTTGGTGAAGCGATAGCCGATGTCGAGCGCGAGCTGGCTCGTCAGGTCGACGCTGGCGCCGGCCATGAGCGCGGCGGCGAAGCGCCAGTCGTCCGTACCGTCATGCGTTCCGGAGTAAGGCGTGTAGCCGGGGTTGCAGGGCGGGCAGACCTCGTTCGACTTGACGTCGTCGTACTTCACATAGGCCGTGCCGACGCCGGCGCCGATGTAGGGCGTGATGATGCCGAAGCTCGGCAGATCGACATAGGCGTTCGCCATGATCGTCCAGACGTCGGCCTCGGACTTGTCGTTGTAGTTGCACTCCTCGAACGGGCCGAGGCCATGGGCCGGGTCCGTGATGATCATGAGCGGGCACTTGGTCTTGCCGTTCACGTCGGAGCGGAAGTAGTCGACCGTCGCGTCCATGCGGAACGTGTCGGTGAAGCGGTAGCCCGCGCCGACGCCGAAGGTGGCCGCATCCGAGAGGCGCAGGTCGTCGTAGCGGTAGTGGTCGTCGATGCCCTCGACGCCCGGGAAGATGTTGTAGAAGGCCCACTTGCCTTCCGTGTCGGACTTGAAGTTGTAGCCGACGTCGCCGCGGATGTACCAGCCGCTGAACGGAACTTCCTCCACGACCGGGATCGGCTCGATGATGTCGGCCGCGTTGGCGAGCGTGGGAAGAAGCGCGGCGGAGGCCAGGAGGCCAAGCGCAAGCCGTAGCATGATCGTTATCTCCAGATTTCACGACAGGACGCGGCTTGGGTTCCGCTCTGTCTGAAAATCTAAAGATTAATGATTAAAAGACCGTTTACCGTAGCGGCACATTTACCCTAACGGAAACGTCCCGCGCCGGCCCCTGGACGGTGGTCAGGCGGCTTCCCGCTTCAACGCTCCGATGATGTCGTCCACCACGTCGTTGACGAGCTGCTGGTCGTCGCCCTCTGCCATCACCCGGATCAGCGGTTCCGTGCCCGAGGGCCTGATGACGAGGCGCCCGCCCTCGCCCAGCCGGTCGCGCCCGAGGTTGATCGCGTTCTGCACGCGCTCCTTCTCCAGCGGCGCACCGCCGGCGAAACGCACGTTCTTCAGAACCTGCGGCACGGGGGTGAACTTGCGGCAGACCTCCGAAACCGTTCCGCCGGCCGCGCGCACCACCGCCAGGATCTGCAGCGCCGACACGAGACCGTCGCCGGTCGTTCCGAAGTCCGACAGCACGATATGGCCGGACTGCTCGCCGCCCACGTTGTAGCCGTGCTCGCGCATGTGCTCGACGACATAGCGATCGCCGACCTTGGTGCGGGCGAGCTGGATCTGCCGATCGTTGAGGAAGCGCTCCAGGCCGAGGTTCGACATGATGGTGGCGACGATGCCGCCGGCCGCCAGCCGTCCGTCCTGCGCCCACGCCTCGCCGATCACGGCCATGATCTGGTCGCCGTCCACCACCTCGCCATGCTCGTCCACGATCAGGACGCGGTCGGCGTCGCCGTCGAGGGCGATGCCGATGTCGGCGCGCACTTCCCTCACCTTCGCCATCAGCGCCGCCGGGCTTGTGGACCCGCAGTTGAGGTTGATGTTGGTGCCGTTCGGATCGACGCCGATCTTCACGACCTCCGCGCCGAGTTCCCAGAGGACGTCCGGCGCCACGCGGTAGGCCGCACCGTTGGCGCAGTCGATGGCGACACGCACGCCATCGAGCGACATTTCGCGTGGCAGAGTGCGCTTGGCGAACTCGACGTAGCGATCGCGTCCACCGTCGTCGTAGCGCTTGGCGCGGCCGAGATGGGCGCCGACGGCGAGGCGCGGCGTCAGGTCCTCGTCGATCATGCGGTTGATCTCGGCTTCCAGCTCGTCCGACAGCTTGTAGCCGTCCGGGCCGAAGAGCTTGATCCCGTTGTCTTCGAACGGGTTGTGCGAGGCGGAGATCATGACGCCGATGTCGGCACGCATCGAGCGGGTCAGCATCGCGACGGCGGGCGTGGGCATGGGCCCGAGCATCAGCACGTCGACGCCGACAGCCGTGAAGCCGGCGCAGAGGGCAGGCTCCAGCATGTAGCCCGACAGGCGCGTGTCCTTGCCGATGACGACACGGTGTCGATAGTTGCCGCGCTTGAAGGCGAGGCCCGCGGCCATGCCGACCTTCATCGCGATCTCGGGCGTCATCGGATGCCGGTTCGCGAGCCCGCGGATACCGTCCGTCCCGAAATAGGATTTGGTCATGGGTCTCGTCTCCGCTGGCCGTTCGCATGGCTGTAGGGCCGCGAGCATGACGCAGAAAGTAAAAAAGAATGTCAGCGGAGCATAGCAGCGCGATCAGCCGCGAGCGGTCCCCCACCCCTCATGAAAAAGGCGGGCCATTGAGCCCGCCTCGCATGCTGCCCTCGTCCGAAGGGACTAGGCCGTCGGCTGGGGCTCCAGCCCGCCTTCCTTGTCGTCGCGCGGGCCGGTCGGCTTCACCGAGCCGGCCTTGGGCACGGCGGAGCCGCGCGAGGGCGGCGTGTCGTCGCCCATGTCGCGGGCCAGCGTCTTGCCGGCCAGGAGATCGCGCACTTCGTCGCCCGAAAGGGTCTCGAACTCGAGCAGACCGTTGGCGATCGTATGAAGAGCGTCGATGTGATCGCGCAGCACCTGACGCGCGCGGTTTTCGGCGACCTCGATGATGCCGCGCACCTCGGAATCGATCAGGCGCGCCGTCTCTTCCGACATGTTCTGCTGCTGCGACACGGAGTGGCCGAGGAAGACCTCTTCCTGGTTCGCGCGGTAGCGAAGGCGGCCGAGCTTGTCGCTCATGCCGTATTCCATGACCATCGCGCGGGACATGTTCGTCGCCTGCTGGATATCGTTGGAGGCACCGGTCGTCACGTTGTCGAGGCCGTAGATGATCTCCTCGGCGGCACGGCCGCCGAAGATCATGGCGAGACGGGCTTCCATCTCGATCTTGCGCATGCCGTAGCGGTCGCGCTCCGGCAGGTTCATGGTCACGCCGAGCGCACGGCCGCGCGGGATGATCGTCACCTTGTGCAGCGGATCGTTGTGCGGAACGTAGATGCCGACGAGGGCGTGGCCGGCCTCGTGGTAGGCCGTCAGCTTCTTCTCGTCCTCGGTCATGGCCATCGACCGGCGCTCGGCGCCCATCATGACCTTGTCCTTGGCGTCCTCGAACTCCAGCATCGTGACGAGGCGCTTGGAGCGGCGGGCGGCCATCAGCGCCGCCTCGTTGACAAGATTGGCGAGATCGGCGCCCGAGAAGCCCGGCGTGCCGCGCGCGATGGTGCGCAGGTCGACGTTCGGGGCCAGCGGCACGTTGCGCACGTGGACCTTCAGGATCTTTTCGCGTCCGCCGACGTCCGGGTTCGGCACCATGACCTGGCGGTCGAAGCGGCCGGGGCGCAGGAGCGCGGGATCGAGCACGTCCGGACGGTTGGTCGCGGCGATGAGGATGATGCCCTCGTTGGCCTCGAAGCCGTCCATTTCGACGAGGAGCTGGTTCAGCGTCTGCTCGCGCTCGTCGTTGCCGCCGCCGAGGCCCGCGCCGCGATGGCGGCCGACGGCGTCGATCTCGTCGATGAAGATGATGCAGGGTGCGTTCTTCTTCGCCTGCTCGAACATGTCGCGCACGCGGCTCGCGCCGACGCCCACGAACATCTCGACGAAGTCGGAGCCCGAAATGGTGAAGAAGGGCACGTTCGCCTCGCCGGCGACGGCGCGCGCCGTCAGCGTCTTACCGGTGCCCGGAGGACCGACGAGCAGCACGCCGCGCGGGATCTTGCCGCCGAGGCGCTGGAACTTCTGCGGCTCGCGCAGGAATTCGACGATCTCCTCGAGGTCCTGCTTGGCCTCGTCGACGCCCGCGACGTCCGCGAAGGTGACGCGGCCATGCGCTTCGGTAAGAAGCTTGGCCTTGGACTTGCCGAAGCCCATGGCCTTGCCGCCCGCCCCACCCTGCATCTGACGCATCAAGAAGATCCAGACGCCGAGGATGAGGAGGATCGGGCCGAACGACAGGAGCATCGACCAGATCGGATTGGTGTTGTCCGACGGCGGGCTCGCGTTGATCTGGACGTTGCGGCCTTCGAGGCGGCTCACGAGCTGGGGATCACCCGGCGAATAGGTCTGGAACGGGCTCGATCCGTCCGTGTAGCTGCCGGAAATCCGCTGGCCCTGGATCGTCACGGAGCGCACGCGGCCCGAGTCGACGTCCGACAGGAACTGCGAATAGGGAACTTCCCGGGTGTTCGCGTTCTGCGAGCCGTTCGAAAACAGCTGGAACAGCGCGATCAGGAGAAGCGCGATGATCGCCCAAAGGGCGAAATTCCGGAAGTTCTGGTTCATTATCCGTCCTGGGATGACGCCCCGATACGCCAACCCGCTAGGGTGCGCGAACCTTGACACGTCCTCGAAGATAGGTGGCCGCCAAATCCTTGCCAACAGCCTTCACGGGATTTGCGGCATTTTGGGGTTGGGCGGTTAATCGTTCGGGTGGCTCGCCGGGCAGATCCGCCCAGATCCGCCAGCCGATGCGCTGGATCGCCGCAAGGGGAGGAAGCGCCGGAAATCGACCGGAAAGGGCCGGATGCACGGCGAGAAGGCCGCCGTCCGGGCCTATGAGGACAGGCAGGGTCCGATGCGGGATACCCCCCAGCCCGAGACGACCGAGCGCCTCGATCCGCCGGTCGGCGCGGCCGGGTGCCGACGAAATCGTGAACCGGCGATCGAAGACGACGGGTCCCGAAGTCCCCGATGCAACGCTCGCCGGCCCGCTGCGCCCGAATTCGCGCATGAAAACGATTCCGTCCCGCCCCCCTTCGACACGGCAACCGCCAAGGGTCACCACGCCCTTCCCCTCCGCTGCGAAGCGCGCGGCTAGGCGATCGACCGCAGCGCTAGGGGGCGGGTGCAGACCGCCCCCGACGCCGGTCAGCAGCCGCGACCAAGGCAGGACGTCGCCCGTCGTTGGGCGAAGGTGGGCCACCCCTGCCGCGTCGACATCGAGACGAGCGTCGCCGCAGGCGCGGCGGATCGTCTCGGCCGCGGCGTCATCGACCTCGCGTCGAAGCGTCGCGGCGTCCGCCATCGCCTTGGCGATGGCGCCGAGGTCGTGGCGCTCCTGCGCCAGTTCGGCGCGCAGGTGTGCCCGCCGAAATCTGAGATCGCGATTGCCGGGATCCGCGATGGCCTCGAGGCCGGCGCGCGCCACTGCGTCGACCAGCGCAGCCTTCGGCAGGTCGAGGAACGGGCGCAGGAGGACGAGGCCGGGCTCGAGGTCGCGCCACGGCCGCATGCCGGCGAGCGCCGCCCCGCTCGCCCCCCGCTCCCGGGCGAGGAGGTGCGTCTCGATCTGGTCGTCGCGATGGTGGGCGGCCACGATCGCCTGCGCGCCGACGCGAGCGGCCTCTTCCACGAGGAGCCCGTAGCGCGCCTCGCGCGCCGTCGCCATCAGGTTGCCGGTTGCGCCTGCCCCCTCGCGCCACACAAGCGTTCGATGTGGCAGGCCGAGCTCCCGGCACACGGCGGCGACGAAGGCCGCCTCCCCCGCCGCTTCGGGCCGCAAACGGTGATCCACGGTCGCGACGCAGACCTCGACCGTTGGGGGGCGACCGGCGAAGGCGAGGAGCAGCGCCAGCGAGTCCGGCCCACCCGACACGGCAAGCACGACGCGCCGCACCGGGCTGCGCGCCAACGCAAAACGGCCGAGGGCGACCTCGACCGCCTCGACCGTTTCGGATGTCATGGCGAACGCCGCCGGTGGGTCAGGCGCAGCTGGCGGACTTCGTCTCGCTCTGCAGCTTGCGCTTCACGTTGGCGCTCATGTCGGGGTAGCGCTTGCCGACCTCGGCATAGGTGACGCAGGCCGTCTCGCGGTTGTTGAGGCGCGCGAGCGACATGCCGAGCTTGAGCATCATCTCGGGCGCCTTGGCGCTTTTCGGGTAGGACTTCTGCGCGTTGAGGAAGACCTCGGCGGCATCGCGATACTTGTTCTGGGCGTACAGCGCCTCGCCCAGCCAGTACTGGGCATCCGCCGCATCCTGCGAGCTCGGATAGGCCTGCGTGTACTGGCGGAACGTGTTCTCGGCGAGCTGGTAGTCGCCGGCCAGCATATAGTTGTAGCCGAGCGAATACATCTCGACCGGACCGTTCGTGGCGATGGAGGCGACCTGGGTCGAATCGGTCGCCGGCGCAGCCGTGGGCGCCGGTTCGTTGAGACTGGTATCCCCGAGAAGCGCACCGATCTCGTCCGTCTGCGGCGCGGCGGCCGGACGGCTCGCGTCGTTGACGCTGGCCGGCGCAGCCGAGGCCACGCGCTCGTTGGCCGGGGCGGCGGGCGTGGTTTCCGTGCGACGCTCGGCCGGCTTGGCGGACGCGCCGGAGCCCTTGCCTTCGAGATCCTGGAAGCGGAACTCGTTGTCTTCCTGGGTCTTGCGAAGCTGCTCCTGAAGCTGCAGCACCAGGAACGACAGTTCCTCGACCTTGCCGGTCAGACGCCGCATCTCCTCTTCCATCTGCGAAAGCCGCACGCCGCCGTCGCCGGCCTGCGCCATCAACACGGGCGCAGCCTGCCTTGCCGCGACCGGTGCGCGTTCGCCCGAGCCGCCGAGGCCGAACGGCAGGTCCAGCGCCGATGCCGGGCCCGCCAGGGCGGCGAAAGCGAGGATGGAAACGGTTGCGAGCTTCATGCTGGCCATGCGGAAATCCCCTTGGGATCGCTGAAGGCCCTTCACCCGCATGCCTTGGCGGCCGAGCGGACGACGACCTGTCGATGTCCTCAGCTTGGAACGGCGGAAGGCGTCCAAAATTTGGCCGGTGCTAGCACAGACGGGACATCACGCACGCAAAACGGCCCCGAAGGGCCGTTTCACGAAGCTTGCTGTGGCCGAAATGTCGCAGATCAGCTGCCGGCGCCGGACAGAACGGTGACCGCGCGGCGGTTCTGCGACCAGCAGGAGATGTCGTCGCACACGGCCACCGGACGCTCCTTGCCGTAGGAGATGGTGCGCATGCGGTTGGCCGCGACGCCCTGGCTGGCGAGGTAGTCACGCGTGGCGGCGGCGCGGCGGGCGCCGAGCGCGAGGTTGTATTCGCGCGTGCCGCGCTCGTCGGCGTGGCCTTCGACCGTGATCGAGTAGTTGCGGTACTGGTTCAGCCACTGGGCCTGACGGGCCAGCGTCTGCTGCGCGTCGGCGCGGACCGAGGACGAGTCGGTGTCGAAGAAGATGCGGTCGCCGACATTGACCGTGAAGTCCTGGCTGGTGCCCGGGGCGGCCGAACCCGCGCCGTTGGCGCCATAGCCGCCGGCACCACCCGCGCCGCCGAGGCCGAGGCCGGCGGCGTTGTCGGGCAGTCCGTTGTTCTTCTTGGCGCAGGCCGAGAGCGCCAGCGCCGCGACCAGCGCGAGGGCGATACGACCATGAACCCCAGTAGCGATGCGGCGCATGGCCGTCTCCTTCGTGTATGTGCGTTTGCGTATGGTCCCGTTTACCATGTTCGCGGTTAACGAACGGTCAACAGGCGATTGAAAAGGCTCGCGAATCCTACTCTAGCGCCGGCGACCAGGCGGGGTCGGACCCGTAGTTCGGGGTCGCGATCTTCTGCTCGTTCCGGCCCGTGAGGTCGATCGAATAGAGCTGCGGGCCGCCGCCCTGGTCGCGGAAGAACATGATCACGCGGCCGTTCGGCGCCCAGGTCGGTCCCTCTGCGTGGAACGACGAGGTGAGAATGCGCTCGCCCGAGCCGTCCGGCTTCATCACGCCGATCTGGAACTGGCCGCCCGACTGCTTGGTGAAGGCGATGAGGTCGCCGCGCGGGCTCCACACGGGGGTGTTGTAGGTGCCCTGCCCGAAGGAGATGCGGGTCTGGCCGGACCCGTCGGCGCCCATGACGTAGATCTGCGAACGGCCGCCCCGGTCGCTCTCGAACACGACCTTCGACCCGTCGGGCGAGTAGGAGGGCGAGGTGTCGATGGCGCTCGTGGAGGTCAGGCGCGTCGTCGCGCGCGAGCGCAGGTCCATCGCGTAGATGTTGGAATTGCCGTCCTGCTGAAGGCTCATCACCACCTTCTGCCCGTCGGGCGAGAAGCGCGGCGAGAACGTCATGCCCGGGAAGTTGCCGACCACTTCGCGCTGCCCGGTCTCCAGCTGGAGAAGGTAGACCCGCGGCTCACCCTGCCCGAAGGACATGTAGGTGATCTCCTGCCGGTTCGGCGAGAAGCGCGGGGTCAGCACGAGATCGCCGCCCTGGCTGAGGTAGCGCACGTTGGCGCCGTCCTGGTCCATGATCGCGAGCCGCTTCTTGCGGTCCGTCTTGGCGCCGCTTTCGTCCACGAACACGATGCGCGTGTCGAAATAGCCCTTCTCGCCGGTCAGACGCTCGTAGATCGCATCGGAGATGATGTGGGCGATGCGGCGCCAGTTGTCGGGGCTGGCATAGAACTGCTGCCCGTCGAGCTGCTGGCCGGCATAGGTGTCCCACAGACGGAATTCGACGCGCAGGCGCCCGTCGGCCTCCGGCGTGACGCGGCCGGTGACGAGGGCCTGGGCGTTGATGACGGTCCAGTCCTGGAAGCGCGGCGTCGCGTCCGGCGTCACGTCCTTCTGGATGAAGGCGGCCGGATTGATCGGCGCGAAGAGGCCGGACCGCTTGAGGTCGGCCGAAACCACCTCGATCAGCTTGGCACCGAGCGCATCGCGCGACTGGAAGCTCGGCAAGGCGATCGGCAGGGGCGCGACGTTTCCGCGCGTGATGTCGATCTCGACCTGGGCGTTGGCCGTCGATGCCAGGGCAAGGCCTGCGGTCGCGGCGGCAAGGGCAAGGGCGACGGATCGGATGAGGCGCGTCATGGGCGGGACCTTCCCGTTGGGCGTCGAGCGCGCGGCCGCAAAGCGGCAACGGCCCGTTTCGGCTTGAAACACGAAGGCAGGGCGATCGTGGTCGCCGCCCGGCCGGAGATTGGGGATCAGAACATCTGGCTCGGATCGAAATTCACGGTCACCTGAGCCCAAGTGTCGTACTTCTCGGCCGGCAGGTTGTAGGGAGCGCACCGGCGCACCGCGCGGATGGCGGCTTCGCTCGCCGTGCGCTCGGCCATCGACGCACCGCCGCCCGACACGACCTCGGGAATGCCCTCGAGCTCTCCCGACGGCCCGAGCCGCATGGCGATCTTCACGCGGAACGAACCGGCGTCCATGCTTCCGGCCGGCGGGTTCCAGCACGCGGAGATCTGGCCGATCAGCGCGTCCATCTCGCTCTGCGACAGGGAACCGCCGGTCTGCTTCTTCGCGCCGAGTGCCGCCTGCGCGTCCGAGCGCTTGGCGCCGCCGCCGGACGAATCCTGCTTGTTGAGAAGCGCGGCGATCTCGTCGGCGTTGAACGATTTTTCCGACGACGACTGCGCGGCCGGCTTCTTCGTGTCCTTCGGCTTGTCCTTGGACTTCGCCGTGTCCTTGGCCGCTTCCTTCGCGGGCTCCTTCACCGGCTCGGCCTTCTTCGCCTCCGCGACCTTCACCGGCTCGGCGGGCTTGGGCTCGGGCGGCTTGGGCTTCGCCTGCGGGGTCGGAACCTTGCGCGTCGGCGCGGGCGTCTCGGCTTCGGCCTTGGCGATCTCGGCGGCCAGCGGGTCGATTTCGGGCGCGGGCTCGGCCGGGGTCGGCTCGGGCTTCGCCTCGGCGGTCTCGATCGGGGGTTCGGGCGGCGTCGGCTCGGGCGGCGCGGGCTGGGGCGGCTCCGGGCGCGCCTGCGGCGTCACCGCCGGGGGCGGCGGCGGTGGCGGCGGCGCTTCGGCCGTGCTGACGTTTTCCTGCGGCGAGGCCTTCGGCGTCGGCGGCGTCGCGAGATCGACCTCGTTGTCCCCGACGTTCTCGGCCGGCATCGGCAGCTTGGCCGGCGTCTTCGTCGGCGTCGGCGCCGACTTCTCGGCTTCCGGCGCGTCCTGGGCGCCGAGCGTCGCCTCGCTGACGTCGGTGACCAGCGTCACGGGCAGCGCCTCGCCGCCCATGTCGAGCTTCTCCGGGGTCCCGAGGGACCACAGGCCCCAGGTCAGGATCGCCGTGTGCAGGATCGTGGATGTGACGAGCGGCTTCATGGCGATGGGATCAGCTTCCCGCCGTTTCCTGCGAGGTCACGAGACCGATGTTCTTGAAGCCGGCAGCCGAGATGCGCGACATGACGCGCATCACCGTGCCGTAGTCGGCAGCGCTGTCGGCGCGCAGGAAGATGCGCTCCTCGTAGCCGGCTTCCGCGATCGCCTTCAGCTGCTCGACGACGGCCTCGGCCGCGACGGGCGTTTCCTGCAGGAAGATCTCGCCGCCCCTCTGGACGGAGATGGTGATCGGCTGCTTCTGCGCGCTCAGCGCCTTGGCGTTGGTCTTCGGCAGTTCCAGCGGAACGCCCACCGTCATGAGCGGCGCGGCCACCATGAAGATGATCAGGAGCACCAGCATGACGTCGACCATCGGCGTCATGTTGATCTCGGCCATGGGAGCCTTGCGCGCGCGACGCCCGCGGCGCGATCCGCCTCCAGACGAAGCTCCCGTCGACATGCCCATGGAAACGATCCTTTACGGAGGGGAAACGAGGCGACGGGCGCTCAGCGCGCCGCCGAACGCTCGTCGATCTGGCGGGACAGGATGGAGGAGAACTCGTCGGCGAAGGCTTCGAGACGGCCGCCGAGCTTGCCGGCGTCGGCCGACAGCTTGTTGTAGGCGACGACCGCGGGGATGGCCGCGACGAGGCCGATGGCGGTGGCGAGGAGCGCCTCGGCGATGCCGGGGGCGACCACCGCAAGGCTCGTCTGTTCCGAGGCGGCGATCGACTGGAACGCGGTCATGATGCCGACCACCGTGCCGAAGAGGCCGACGAAGGGCGCGGCCGAGCCGACGGTCGCCAGGAACCCGAGGCGGGACTCGAGGCCCTCCATCTCGCGCGCCATCGTGACGTCCATCGCCTTCTCGATGCGGGTCTGCAGGCCGATCGGCGAGCGTGCGCCCTTCTCGAAGCTCTTCTTCCACTCGCGCATGGCGGCCACGAACAGGGCGCCCATGCCGCTGGTCTTGCGGTCGGACAGCGTGTGGTAGAGTTCTTCCAGCGACTGGCCGGACCAGAAGTTGTTCTCGAACTGGTTGAGCTGGCGGCGGAAGCGGGCGTAGCGCTGCCACTTGTCGAAGATGATCGCCCAGGTCCAGACGGAGGCCGCGAGCAGGCCGATCATGACGAACTTGACGACGAAGCCGGCCTGCCAGAAGAGACCCATCAGCGACATGTCGTGGGCCGGCGCGGCCAGCGCAGTCTGTGCGACCTCGTTCATTCCTTTTGCGTCCCTCGAATCCGTCGGATCGTCCCGGTGGCTTGGGAGCCAGATGCTCCCGGCAGGTACACCCTCCCGCCACGACAAGGGCGACGCCCGCTCGGCAAGCGCCGGCGCACGACGTCGTCCACGGCGCCCTTTGACCGCTTGAATCCGGTGAAAGAATGGCATGGCGGGGGCGAACCCTCCGACGCTATGAAGCATCGTTAAGGTTAACAAATCGTTTGCGGATAGCGATCTACCGCGCTGCGGTATCTCCGCCCCTCTCGGTGCTCAGGTCTCCGGTGCCCCGAGCCGCTCGGCGACGGCCGCCGGCATCCGCCTCGCCCGCCCGTTCGGCGAGATCACCGCGACCTTGACCTTCGCTTCGACCAGAACGGTTCCGCCCTTCAGGATGCGCTGATCGAGCAGGACCCGCGCCCCACCGAGAAGCGTGGTGCGCGTCTCCACCTCGAGGACATCGTCGATCCGTGCCGGCGCCAGGAAGTCGATCTCCATCCGCCGCACCGCAAACGCCATCGGTTCCCCGAAGGCGCCATCCATCAGCGCGCGATGCCCGATCCCGTGCAGCCGAAGGAAATCGGTCCGCCCCCGCTCCAGAAAATGGAGGTATCGCGCGTGGTACACGACGCCGGAAAAGTCGGTGTCCTCGAAGTAGACGCGCACAGGCAGGCAGTGCCCGCCCTCGATCAAACGGCCTGAAAGCTGATCTGTCATGAAAGGCCTCATAACCCCTCCGGCGCGGGCCCGCCACCGGGGTCCGATCCGCCAGCCGTCATCGCTTCGTCATCCCGACGTCATCGCATCGTTACGCAGGACTGATTGGAGGGCGCGTCCGATCATTCTCCGGAAGGTTCCCCATGCGTCCGACCCGCCTCCCCGCCGCGCTTGCGCTTCTCGCCTCCACGGCCCTGCCCGCGGCGGCCGAGCCGGTGTTCAACCGCATCGCCTCGTTCCCCGTGGCGCTGAACCTTCCCGAGGGGACCGACGTTAAGGCACCGACCTCTGCGGAGATCATCGCCGCCTCCGCCGACGGAAACACGCTCGTGTACTCCGATAGCCCGCACGGCGGCATCGGCTTCGTCGACATCACCGACCCGAAGGCGCCGAAGGCCGGCGGCTATGTCGCCTTCGAAGGCGCGGAGCCGACGTCCGTGGCGACCGTTGCGGGCAACGTGCTGGTCGGCGTCAACACCTCGGAGAGCTTTACCAAGCCATCCGGCGTGCTGGCGACCGTCTCCATCGCCGACCGCAAGGAGACGGCGCGCTGCGACCTCGGCGGCCAGCCGGACTCGGTGGCCGTCTCGCCGGACGGCACGCTCGCGGCCGTCGCGATCGAGAACGAGCGCGACGAGGACGTCAACGACGGTGCCCTGCCGCAAATGCCGGCCGGCTTCGTCGTGATCCTGCCACTCAAGGACGGCACCCCGGACTGCGGCGCGCTGCGCAAGGTCGAGCTCACCGGCGTTCCGGAGATCGCGGGCGAGGACCCCGAACCCGAGTTCGTTTCCTTCAACGCGAACAACGAGCTGGCCGTCACTCTTCAGGAGAACAATCACATCGTTCTCATCGACGGCAAGACCGGCGACGTCACCGGTCACTTCAGCGCGGGCACGGTAGCGCTCGAGAATGTGGATGCCCAGGACGACGGCAAGATCGCCTTCACCGACACGATCGAGGCGCGCCCGCGCGAGCCGGATGCGATCAAGTGGCTCGGCACCGACCGGCTCGTCGTCGCCAACGAGGGTGACTGGAAGGGCGGCACGCGCGGCTTCACCATCTTCAACCGCGACGGCACCGTGTCTTACGAGGCCGGCGCCTCGTTCGAGTTGGAAGTCGCCAAGGCCGGCCACTATCCGGACAAGCGATCCGACGCCAAGGGCATCGAGCCGGAAGGCCTCGAAGTCGCCGAGTTCGACGGCCAGCGCTACATCTTCGTCCTGTCCGAGCGCGGCTCCGTCGTCGGCGTCTACCGCGACACCGGCGCGGCGCCCGAGTTCGCGCAGCTTCTGCCGTCCGGCATCTCGCCGGAGGGCGCGGTCGCGATCCCAGCGCGCAATCTCCTGGCCACCGCGAACGAGGCGGACCTCGTGGAAGACGGCGCGGCGCGTAGCCACGTGATGATCTACGAGCGGGCCGAGGGCACGCCGGCCTACCCGCAGATCGTGTCGGTGGAAAAGAACGGCGCGCCGATCGGCTGGGGCGCGCTCGGCGCGCTGGCGGCCGACGCCGAGAAGCCGATGCATCTCTTCGCGGCGAGCGACAGCGTCTACGGCAAGGCGCCGGCGATCTATACGATCGACGCCTCGTCGAAGCCGGCCCGTATCACCGACAGCATGATCGTGACCGAGACCGGCCAGACGGCCGAGAAGCTCGACATCGAGGGCATCGCGCTCGACGGCGCGGGCGGCTTCTGGCTCGCCAGCGAAGGCAACCCGGAGAAGGAGGTTCCTCACCAGCTGCTCCATGTCGACGGCAAGGGCGCGGTGATCGAGAAGGTTGCCTTCCCGGAAGCGCTGCTGGCGGGCCAAACACGCTTCGGCGCGGAGGGCATCGCCAAGGTGGGGACCAAGCTTTGGGTTGCCGTTCAGCGGCCGTGGAAGGACGATCCGAAGAACACGACCAAGCTTCTGGCCTACGACCTCGACACCAAGGAGTGGGGCGCGGTTCGCTATCCGCTGGAGGCTCCGTCCGCCGAGGGCGCCTGGGTCGGCCTTTCCGAGATCGCGGTGCAGGGCGACAACGCCTACCTCATCGAGCGCGACAACCTGATCGGCGACGCGGCCAAGCTGAAGCAGATCACCCGCGTTTCCCTTGCCGACATGAAGCCCGCGCCGCTCGGCGGCGACCTGCCGACGGTCGAAAAGACGGTCGTGCGCGATCTCGTGCCCGACCTGAAGGCGCAGACCGCCGGCTACGTCGTGGACAAGGTCGAGGGTCTCGCCATCGACAAGGACGGCACCGCCTTCATCGTCACCGACAACGACGGCGTCGACGATTCCTCGGGCGAGACGCTGTTCTTCGCCGTCGGCAAGCTCGACGAGCAGTCGGCAGCCGCCGGCAACTGAAGGCGGCATCGGCGCGTGAACGAAGGGGCGGAGCCGGAAGGCTCCGCCCCTTTCCCGTTGGTTCAGGCGTCTTCGTCGCCCTCGAACAGACTGGACTGCATGCCCTGGTAGGTCGCGGGCACGGCAAGGCCGAGATGCTTGAAGGCGTGCTGGGTCAGGAGCCGTCCGCGCGGCGTGCGCTGGATGAAGCCCTGCTGCAGGAGGTAGGGCTCCACGATGTCCTCGATCGCATCGCGCGGCTCGGAAAGCGCCGCCGCGATGGTCTCGATGCCGACCGGGCCGCCGCCGAAATTGAGAGCGATGAGGTCGAGATAGCGGCGGTCGAGCTGGTCGAGGCCGAGACTGTCGACGTC
>NZ_BBWJ01000002.1 GCF_001463745.1 Aureimonas sp. AU22
AGCTGGTCGAGGCCGAGACTGTCGACGTCGAGCCGTGTCAGCGCTTCGTCGGCGATTCGGCGATCCACCGTTTCGGACCCCGCCATGGTCGCGAAGTCGCGCACCCGCCGAAGAAGGCGCCCTGCGATGCGCGGCGTGCCGCGGGCGCGCCGCGCGATCTCGCGCGCGCCGTCGTCGCCCATGGGAAGGCTCATCAATCGCGCGCCGCGCTTCACGATGTGTTCGAGTTCGGGGATCGTATAGAAGTTCAGCCGCACCGGGATGCCGAACCGGTCGCGCAGCGGCGTCGTCAGGAGGCCGATGCGGGTCGTCGCGGCCACCAGCGTGAACTTCGCCAGATCGATCTTCACCGAGCGCGCGGCCGGCCCTTCGCCGATGATGAGGTCGAGCTGGAAGTCCTCCATCGCGGGATAGAGGATTTCCTCGACGGCCGGCGAAAGGCGGTGGATCTCGTCGATGAAGAGGACGTCGCGCTCCTCGAGATTGGTGAGCAGCGCGGCGAGGTCACCGGCCTTGGCGATCACCGGGCCGGAGGTCGAGCGGAAATTGACGCCGAGTTCCTTCGCCATGATCTGCGCCAGCGTCGTCTTGCCGAGGCCGGGCGGGCCGACGAAGAGGACGTGGTCGAGCGCCTCGCCGCGCGTCTTGGCGGCCTCGATGAAGATCTTGAGATTGGCGCGCGCCGCTGCCTGTCCGACGAAGTCGTCGAGCCGCTGCGGACGCAGCGAGGCGTCGACGTCCTCGCCGCGCTTCTCGGGGGTGATCAGACGGGTGTTGCTCATGTGCTGTCGCCTTACCGGCTAAGAGCCTTGAGGCCGAGGCGGATCAAGGTCGTGGAGGGCGCATCCTCACCCGCCTCCTTCACCGCCACCGCAACGGCGCCCGCCGCCTGCTCGCGCGAGTAGCCGAGATTGACCAGTGCCGACACCGCGTCGGCGATCGGCGCCGGCGCCACGCCCTCGCCGATGTCGCGCTTGAGGCCGAAGCTCTCGACCGCCGCCGCGCCGGAGAAGGCCGGCGCCTTGTCCTTGAGTTCGGCGACGATGCGTGCGGCGACCTTCGGCCCGACGCCGGGCGCGCGCGCCACCACCGTCCGGTCCTGCAATGCGATGGCATTGGCAAGGTCGCCAGTCGAAAGCGTGCCGACCACTGCCAGCGCGACCTTCGCGCCGACGCCCTGCACGCTCTGCAGCAGGCGGAACCAGTCGCGCTCCACCGCCGAAGCGAAGCCGTAGAGCCGGATCATGTCCTCGCGCACATAGGTCTCGATGAAAAGCGCCGCGGCCTCCCCTGCACCCGGCAGGTTGGCGAGCGTGCGCGCGCCGCAATAGGCGACATAACCGACGCCGTGGACGTCGAGCGTGACGCAGTCCTCCTCGACCGTGTCCACGGTGCCTTTCAGCTTGCCGATCAAGGATGCGTCTCCGGGCAGATGATGTGGAGGTCGGGGAAGTAGGCGCGGTAGCGCGAGGCATCACGCGTCAGAAGGCGGTGGCCGGCGACCATCGCATGGGCGCCGATCAGGAAGTCGGGGAGCGTGCGCTCACGGCGCCCGCCGCGCTGGCGGTAGAGGCGATGGGCTCGGCCGGCGGGATAGGCGGCTTCGAAGGGGAAGTCCTGGCGCGCCGGCCGCATCCAGGCAATACGGCGATCAATCTCGTCCGCCTCGTCGCTCCATAGGGACAGTTCGGACCAGACGATCGCACTGAGAATGATGGGCCCATCCGCCGTGCTTTGCCGGAGAACGCGCGTCGAATGGAGCATGAATGGCCCGTTCCCGAGGACATCGATGAAGATGTTGGTGTCAACCAGCGTCGAGATCGTCACGCGGCCCCCGCAACCAGTCGATGAACTCCTTACCATCCATTCCCTGGGTATCGATCGTGCCCCGCATGGCTTCGAAGTGCGCGGCGATCTCCTCTTCAGTGAGGCAGGGCGGATCGGCTCTCTTGCGCAGATGAACCTCGGCCCCTTCCGCGACGAACTCGACTTCGCTCCCAGGCACGATGCCAAGCTTGTCGCGGATCGGCTTGGGGATCGTCACCTGACCTTTTTCCGTCACGCGCATTGCTCGACCTCGCGGTAATACCTCCTGGTATTACCTAACTCCCAGGCGAGAACAGGTCAAGAACATCATAGCCTGGCATAGGCCGCCATGGCCTGCGCCGACTGGCGGTGATGGGTGTGGCAGATCGCGATGGCCAGGGCATCGGCTGCGTCGTCGGTGTCGAACGTGGCCTTCGGCATCAAGACCTTCACCATCATGTGGATCTGCGCCTTCTCGCCATGGCCGACGCCGATCACGGCCTTCTTCACCGCGTTCGGCGCATATTCGGCCACCGGCAGGCCGGCCAGCGAAGGCACGAGCATCGCGATGCCCCTGGCCTGGCCGAGCTTCAGGGTCGCGACCGCGTCCTTGTTGACGAAGGTCTGCTCCACCGCCGCCTCGTCGGGGACGAAGCTCCGCAGCACTTCGGTCAGGCCATCATGCAACTGGCGCAGCCGCGTGGCGAGATCGAGCTTGTTGTCCGAGGTGACCGTCCCGCTGGCGACGAAGCGCAACGAGTTGCCGACCGTCTCCACGACGCCCCAGCCCGTGCGCCGGAGACCCGGGTCGATGCCGATGATGCGAATGGTCTGCTCCTGAAGCATGCTCGTTCCACTTCCGTTCTTCTAGCGCATCGCTACGCCGGAGTGGTGAACAAAATGGAAATGGGACACGCCTCGACCGTGCCCCTCGCCCTCCCGCAGTCCTCAACATCAAACCGGACGCCTTGAGTTCGCAAATTTGTTATTGCAATAATGTTTATTGCGGCCTACAACTTCGCCGTCTGGGGAGGATGGCGATGAACGAACTGCGGCCGATGTATGGATTGGTAAACGGCCTGATGTTCAGCGCCGTTCTGTGGCTCGCGATCATCGACCTGTTCCTCTGACGGTCGTCTCGTCCCGGACGTCTGATGCCGATCCCTGCTCGGCCTTTTCGCCGCGACCTGCGCTGGGACTGCGGTGCGCAAGAATTGGTGAGCGGGCTGGAGGATGGCGCCGTCCTCGCCCATCTCCTGCGCATGACCCATCGCCTGATCGCCTCCGCCGTGCTCGCGGCGATGATGTTCCCATCCCCACCGGTGGCCGCGCAGGGCGCCGCCCCTTCGGTTCCGCCGGAGGCGCGCACCCCTGCAGCCACGGCGCCCGCGCCGAGCCCTGACGGTTTCGACGGTGCGGTGGAGCGTGCGGGCGCGCTCGCGCCGCTCGAGACGCTGCAGATCGCGCAAGGCGGCGAGGTCGCCGTCGACCGTGGTTTTCGCGGCAACCGGACGGATCGCGCGACCAACATCAAGTCGGCCTCGAAGTCGGTGGTTTCCGCCCTTGTTGGGATTGCCATCGACAGGGGGCTGATCGAAGGGCCGGATCAGCCGATCGCCGATTTCCTGCGCGCCGACTTCCCGGCCGAGCCCGACCCGCGCCTTGCCGAGGTGACGATCGGCAATCTCCTGTCGATGCAGGCAGGGTTGGAGCGAACCTCCGGCGGCAACTACGGCGCGTGGATTTCGTCGCGCAACTGGGTGCGCAATGCGCTGGCTCGCCCCTTCGTCACCGATCCCGGCGGATCGATGCTCTATTCCACCGGCTCGACGCATCTTCTCTCGGCGATCCTGACCAAGGCGAGCGGCAAGACCACGCTCCAGCTCGCCCGCGAGTGGCTTGGGCCGGCGGGCGTTCGCGTCACCGATTGGGAGCGCGACCCGCAGGGCATCTATCTCGGCGGCAACCAGATGGCGATGACGCCGCGCTCGCTGCTGGCGTTCGGCGAACTCTACCGGCGCGGCGGCACAACCGCCGACGGCACGCGCCTCCTTTCCGAAGACTGGATCACGAAGTCCTGGACCCCGCGCACCACCTCGCGCTTCCACGACGGACGCTACGGCTACGGCTGGTTCATCGACACGTTCGCCGGCCACGAGGGCCGCTACGGTTGGGGCTACGGCGGCCAGATGATCTACGTCATCCCCGACCTCGACCTTACCGTCGCCATCACCTCGGCCGAGGACCAGCCGTCCGCGCGCTCGGGATACGTGCAGGACCTCCATCGCCTCGTGTCGGAGACGATCGTCCCGGCCGCGGAAGCGCGACGGGCGAGTGAGCGCAAGAGCTGAGCCCTGTCCTTGCTCCAGGCTCGGGGAAACCTGGCGTTTCCGTTTCTTTTGGGAGAGAATGAAGCGCCACCGATCAAAGGGTGGACCCATCTCCTATCCCACCGACTTCTTTCGCTCCACCGGACATTCGTCGCATCGAGGCGACGAGTGAGCGGCCGGAGGTCTCGTCTGATAACGACCTGTCCGTCGTGAAGCAGCGGCTGGCAACGCGATCCACTCCGCATCTCCCAGTGCAACCGGAAGGTAGGCCTGGGGTTCGCTGGCCCAGCGTCGCGGAGGCCCATCGCGGGTCGCGGCACAGACGGAACCAAGCGACGTGATCGTCGCGCTGTGGTGGTGGCACCCATGATACCGCCAAGCCGGAACGAGAAACTTCATACGTCCATGGGCCGCGCGGATCGCCTCCGCGCGGACCTTCCATCGTCGCAAGCCTGTGCCCGGCTCAGGCCGCCGAGAGCTTGGCCATCGTCTCCTCGTCCACCTCGAAGTTCGCGTAGACGTTCTGCACGTCGTCGTCGTCTTCCAGATTGGCGATGAGGCGCAGGACGCTTTGGGCCTTTTCCTCGTCCACCGGGGTGGTCGTCTGCGGGCGCCAGATGATCTTGACGCTCTCGGCCTCGCCGAGGCTCTTTTCCAGCGCGGCGGCCACATCGTTCATGTCGCCGAAAGCGGTGATGATGCGGTGGCCGTCGTCGTCCGACTGGACGTCGTCGGCGCCGGCTTCGATCGCGGCTTCCATCACCGTGTCGGCGTCGCCGGCCTTGGCGGGGTAGACGATCTCACCGACGCGGTCCCAAAGGAACGACACCGAGTTGGTCTCGCCGAGCGCGCCGCCGGACTTGGTGAAGTAGGAGCGGACGTTGGAAGCGGTGCGGTTGCGGTTGTCGGTCAGCGCCTCGACGATGACCGCGACGCCGCCGGGGCCGTAGCCCTCGTAGCGGACCTCGTCGTAGTTCTCGGTGTCGGCGCCCGAGCCCTTCGAGATGGCGCGGCTGATGTTGTCCTTGGGCATGGACTGCGCCTTGGCGTTGTTGATCGCCAGTCGCAGACGGGGGTTCATGTCGGGATCGGGCGTGCCGCTTTTCGCCGCCACAGTGATTTCACGCGCGAGCTTCGAGAACATCTTGGAGCGCACGGCGTCCTGCCGGCCCTTGCGGTGCATGATGTTCTTGAATTGGGAATGACCGGCCATCGCGGCACCTGTTCTGTTGTTCGATCGGATCGCTGTTGCGGATCGTATAAATTCCGTCGTCGCCCGCGTCCAGACGACGCGCCATGCTGTGAATGACGCGAGTGTGACTTGGGGGACCGTGTAATCGGGCGCAGGCTCCCGTTCGACCCCGCAAGAAGCGACGAGGGCGCGAAGCGATGCGACGGCTGATCCTCACCCTTCTCCTGGCCCTCGGATGCGCCCCGGCGGCGCTGGCGCAGGAGGCGCCGATCAGCACGTGCCTCGCCATCGCGGAGCGGCTGCCTGGCGTCCGATACGCCTCGCTGGACGAACCGCCGGCGCCGTGGCGCGTCGCGCAGGCGGGCGGCGACCAGGTCACGATCACCTACATCCACCACTCCACCTACATGATCGAAAGCGCCGAGGGCGTGCGGATCGCGACCGATTATTCCGGCTACCACGGTGGCGGCGAGCCGCCCGACGTCGTCACCATGAACAAGGCGCACTCGACCCACTTCACCGACCATCCCGATCCCGCCATATCGACGGTGCTGCGCGGCTGGAATCCGGAGGGCGGCCCGGCCACCCACGCGGTGACCGTGGGCGATGTCCTGATCCGCAACGTGCCGACCGACATCAACCGCTTCGGAACGTTCGAGGCCGACGGCAACTCGATCTTCATCGTGGAGGCGTCGGGCCTGTGCATCGGCCATCTCGGCCATCTCCACCACAAGCTGACAGCGGAGGACTATGCCGCGATCGGGCGGCTCGACGTCCTGATGGTGCCGGTGGACGGATCCTGGACCATGAGCCAGAGCGGCATGGGGGAGATCGCACAGCGGCTGCATTCCTCCGTCGTGCTGCCGATGCACCGCTTCCGCACGCCGATCGAGCGGTTCCTTGAGCAGATCCCGGACTTCGCGGTCGAGCGGCGCGCCGAGGCCTCGATCACGCTGTCGGCCCGCACCCTGCCTCGCCAGCCGACGGTGGTGATCCTCGACGGCGTCTGACGGTCAGGTGCGCCGGCGGCGTTCGCCGGACGCCGCGCCGCCATCGGGGTCCTCCTCCAGAAGGGCGGCGTCGTCGTCGCGATCGTCGTCATCGTCGTCGAGCTGGATCTGCGCGGGACTGCGCAGGGCATGCCCGTGATGGCGCACGGGCAGTTGCGGCATCGACGTGGCGAAGCCGATCAGCGCCAGAAGAACGGCGACGAGATGGAGACGAACGGTCCGCAAACATCAAGGCCCCCTGCCCCACGCGTTGGCTGCCGGGAGACCACACCGCGATTGCGGCCGTTCCGGGGTCCTACCAGAAGGAGGGGACCGCGCCTTCCAGCCTCGGACCGATGCGCACCGTGCCGACCCGCTCCGCCAGACCCGTCCGGTCGGAGATCTCCACCGCGAGACCGCAGATCGTCGCCGGGCCCGCGGCCGCCTCGAAGCGGCCGCGGGGCACCTTGGTGACGAAGCGGTTGATCGGCTCCTCCTTGTCCATGCCGAGCGAGGAATCGTAGTCGCCGCACATGCCGGCGTCCGACTGGTAGGCGGTGCCGCCGGCGAGGATCTGGTGGTCGGCGGTCGGCACGTGCGTATGCGTCCCCACGACCACGGACACCCGCCCGTCGAGGAAGTGGCCGAAGCACTGCTTCTCGCTGGTCGCCTCGGCGTGGAAGTCGAAGATCACGGCGTCGGCCTGCTCGCCGAGCGGGCACGCGGCAAGGATGTCCTCGGCCGCGCGGAACGGGTCGTCGAGTTCGGGATGCATGAAGACGCGGCCCATGACGTTGGCGACGAGGACGCGCGCCCCGTTCCGCGCCTCCACGAGGCAGGAGCCACGACCGGGCGTGCCCTTCGGATAGTTGGCGGGGCGCAGGAAGCGGTCGTGGCGGGGCGCGAAGGTCAGCGCCTCGCGCTGGTCGAAGACGTGGTTGCCGGTGGTCACGACATCGGCGCCGGCAGCAACCGTTTCCTCGAAGATGTCCTCCGTGATGCCGAAGCCGCCGGCCGCGTTCTCACCGTTGACCACGACGAAATCGAGCCGCCAGTCGGACACGAGACCGGGAAGGCGCTCCTGCACGGCCACCCGGCCCGAGCGGCCAACCATGTCGCCGAGGAACAGGAACCTCACGACGCCAGCGCGTCCTTGGCCGCCTTGAGACGCTCCAGCGCGCGCACGACCGCCGGTCGCCCGTCGACCCGTCGCACCCATTCTGCCAGGGCCGGATAGCGTTCTCCCGCCTCCAGCGCCTTCAAACCGGCCCGCGCCCATGACACGTTCATCACGTCGGCGACAGAGAACTCGTCGCCGGCAAGATAGGGGGCCGCCGCGAGGCGAGCGTCGAGGACGCCGAGGAGACGCTCGCCCTCCTTCTCGAAACGACGGATGGCGAATTCGCTGCGCTCGCTGGCGTTGCGGAAATAGTGGACCTGCCCGAGCATCGGCCCCGTGCCGCCCGCCTGGAAGAAGACCCAGCCCAGCGCTTCCGCCCGCGCCGGCCCGCTTGGCGCCAGAAGCCGGCCGGTCTTCTCTGCGAGATGAAGGAGGATCGCCCCGGACTCGAAGACGCGCGTCCCGTCGTCGCTGAGGGCGGGAATGCGACCGTTCGGGTTGATCGCAAGAAAGTCCGATTCCTTCTGTTTGCCGGTCGAGATATCGATCAGGCGCAGGTCGTACGCGAGCCCGAGCTCTTCCAGCATGATCACCGGCTTCTCGCCGTTCGGCGTGGTCCAGGTATAGAGCTCGATCACGATGCGAATCTCCTGATGGACGAGGTTGGAACGACGTAGCGCGCGCAGGCGGGCGTTGCGAGGGCAGACGGCAGGCAGGACACATGAAGAACACGATGCGCGGCGTTGCAGCCCTTCTGGCGGCGGCGCTTCTAGCGGCTTGCGCGACGAAGTCCCCGACGCGATTGGTCGCCGACCTTGCGATCGACCGCGACCGCGGGCTCGCGGCCGTCAACGCCTTTCGGGCCGAGAACGGGCTGAAGCCGCTCAGCGTCGACGAGCGGCTGATGGCGGCGGCCGCCTCCCAGAGCGAGGCCATGGCGACCCGCGACAAGATGGACCACGCGGTCGCCGGCGCTTTGCCGGGCCGGGTCGAGCGCGCGGGCTATCATTGGGGCACCACGGCCGAGAACATCGGGCGCGGCTACCGCGACTACGACGCAGCCATGGTCGGGTGGATCAACTCGCCCGGCCACCGCAAGAACCTGCTCAACCCCAACGTGACGCAGATCGGTTTTGCAGGGGCGCAGGCTGCCGGAAGCCCTCGGCCCTACTGGGCGCAGATCCTGGCGGCGCCGAGCAAGAACCCGTCCGCGCCTAAGAGCGAGAAGCCGCTGCGCTGGGGACCCGAACTCCGCTTTCCGTGAGGATCCGATCGAGGAACCGGTCGTGCGGCTCGGCCGGCACCTCGTCCACCTCCTGCGCGTCGAAGGCGAGGCCGATGGTCAGGAGATGCGGCTTCGCGACCAGAAGCCGCGCGATGGCCCGGTCGTAGAAACCCTTGCCGTAGCCGATGCGGGCGCAGCGCCGGTCGAAGGCGAGGAGGGGCACGAGAAGCACGTCCGGCGCGAGCCGCGCGGCACCCGGCCCCGGCGCGACCGTCCCGAGGCCCTGGTCCAGGAGCGGCGCGTCGCCGCGCAGTTCGCGAAATTCGAGATCGCCGTCCACGATCGCCGGCACGGCGAGCCGCAGGCCCCGATCGGCAAGCGCCGACATGGCGGGCCGCGGATCGAGTTCGGATCCGATGGGCAGATAGGCGCCGACAACCCCCACCCCATCGAACCCGCTATCGGCGGCGATGCGGATCGAGATCGCACGGACCGCCTCGGCGCGGATGTCGGCGGGAACGGCGTCGCGACGGGCCCGCGCCGCGCGGCGCAGCTCGATCTTGCGACTGACGATGTCGGACATGGCTCCCCGGCCGTGTGAACGCCGCAACGAGCCTAGCGGAAGGGAGGAGGAGTGGCGAGCCACCTCGGCCGATGAGAAGATCGATCCCGGGAACCTACAGTGTAGGTGGGCGCCGTGTGCCCCAGCCCAGGGGCCGAGGCAGGGACAGCTCCCTTAGGGATGCGTAAGGCCCCGGGGAATAAGTTATCCCTGTCGCACCGCGCAGCCCGCCGAGACGAGATATAGCACTCCGCTGAAGGCGTTTCCATGGCCGCGTCGCGGCCAATCGTCAGGGACGGCCGGTCTCGAGCTTGGCGGCGATGCGCTCCACGATTTCGGACACGCCGAGAAGGTGCTCGGTGAGACGCGCATCGCCTGCCCGCGCGCCGTGGGCGGACTGGGCCTCGCGCTCGCGAAGTTCGGCGACGTCCGCTTCGGCGGCCGCCAGGCGGTTCTTCGCCTCATCGAGTTCGTCCGCTACCATCAATGCGGCCATCACCATGAGGCGCAGGTCGCCGATCTCGCCGAAGCTGCCGCGCAGTTCGGTGACACGTGCGTCGAGCCCCGCACCGAGGCCGAGAAGATGGTCCTCTTCGCCCTCGCCGCAGGCCATGCGGTAGGTCTTGCCGTCGATGGTGACCGCGATCTGGGGCATGGGTTCGGTTTCCGCTTGGGGCTACAAGGACGTCAGGCGCGGCGTTCGGCCAGGACGTCGCGAATCGATTCCATCGCGTTGACCAGACGGCGCGAGACTTCGCGGTTGGCCGCCTCCAGTCGCTGCGCGCGCACCAGGGCGGTGTCGAGTTCGCTCGCCAGACGCGACCGGTCTGCCGTCATCCGCTGCACTTCCTCCTCGACCGAGAGGACCACGTGGTCGCGCGACAGGCGCGCATCCACCGCATCCTCCAGTCGCTCCAGGGCCTTCTGCAGCCGAAGGGTCGCATCGCCGAGCGGACTTGCCGCATCCATCATCCTGCCTCCTTCGAAGGACTCGTGCCCGCGCCCCGATCCGTCGGGCACTTCGCTCAAGGCAATCCTGCTTTATCGCGCGATCGCCCGATTTGGAAAGCGAAAGGCGCGCGCGGCGGCCGCGCGATTGACAGGCGCGGAGCACCTATGATGTGTGCGGGCCGAACGATGTAGCCTCTTCCCGCCGTCCGAATCCTGGAGGAAAGCGGACCCGATGCCGTGGCGGCAGCACCGAAGACCTGCGCTGATCCAGCGCGTCCGGCCAACGGCGCCTTGCCCCGTCCTCGCTCGCTTCTCCCTGCTTCGGCTGACATTTCCTCGCCCTGACCCTATCTCGGGCCGGACGAGCCGCATCCGCCGCCCTCGCCTTGCGGGCGGCCATGGGCAGGGCCATTCCGGCCTCGCCGTCTGAGGAGAAGTAAGACCATGGCAGTTCGCGTCGCCATCAACGGTTTCGGTCGCATCGGGCGCAACGTCCTGCGCGCCATCATCGAGTCCGGCCGTACCGACATCGAGGTGGTCGGCATCAACGATCTCGGCCCGGTCGAGACCAACGCCCATCTGATCCGCTACGATTCGGTCCATGGCCGCTTCCCCGGCACCGTCACGGTCGCAGGCAACACGATCGACGTCGGCCGCGGCCCGATGCGCGTCACCGCCGAGCGCGACCCGAAGAACCTTCCCTGGAAGGAACTCGACATCGACATCGCCTTCGAGTGCACCGGCATCTTCACCGAGCCGAACAAGGCCTCGGCGCATCTCGAGGCGGGCGCCAAGAAGGTGCTGATCTCCGGGCCGCTGACCAACGCCGCGGACGAGAAGACCGTTGTCTTCGGCGTCAACCACGACACGCTGAAGGCCAGCGACCGGATCGTCTCGAACGCCTCCTGCACGACCAACTGCCTGGCGCCGGTCGCCAAGGTGCTGGATGAAGCTATCGGCATCGAGACCGGCTTCATGACGACGATCCATTCCTATACCGGCGACCAGCCGACGCTGGACACGATGCACAAGGACCTCTACCGGGCCCGCGCCGCGGCCCTGTCGATGATCCCGACCTCGACGGGCGCCGCCAAGGCACTCGGCCTCGTGCTGCCGCAGCTGAAGGGCAAGCTCGACGGCTCGTCCATCCGCGTGCCGACCCCGAACGTCTCGGTGGTGGACTTCAAGTTCACGGCCAAGCGCGCCACCTCCGTGGATGAAGTCCAGAACGCGATCCGCGCGGCGGCCGAAGGTCCGCTGAAGGGCGTTCTCGGCTTCACCACCGACCCCAACGTCTCGGTGGACTTCAACCACGACCCGCACTCCTCGATCTTCGCGATGGATCAGGTGAAGGTGCTCGGCGGCACGTTCGTGCGCATCCTGTCCTGGTACGACAACGAGTGGGGCTTCTCCAACCGCATGTCGGACACCGCGATCGCCATGCACAACGCCGGCTGATCGCCACCTTGCGCTTCCCGCCCCTTTCCCCGCGCGACGTCCGATGGGCGCCGGTCGTGGGCATGGGGCTGGAGCATCTCAGCCTTTCGGCGACGCCCTCGGGCGTCGTCGCCCGCTCGGCGGTGATCGGCGAGCGGAAAGCCGCCAGCTTCGGCGCGTTCTACGAGATCCACCTGAGCGCCGGGTGGCAGGTGGAACGCTTTCGCATCGAAACCGCCGGTGGCGCGCGCCTTTCGCTTTCGCAGGACGGGCCCGGTCGCTGGACGGCCGACGACGGCACGAACCGCGCCGATCTCGACGGCTGCATCGACATCGACCTCGCCGGCACGCCCTTCACCAACACCCTGCCCATCCGCCGCCTCGACGGTCAGCTGACGACGCCCACCGAACTGCGCATGCTCTACGTGCCCTTCGACACGTTCGAGCCGCTGGTGGACGCGCAGCGCTATACCGAGCTTTCGCCCCACCTCTACCGCTACGAGGCGATGGACGGCACCTTCGCCGCCGATCTGCCGGTCGACGAGGACGGGCTGGTGATCGACTACCCCACGCTTTTCCGGCGCGTCTGACGCGCCCACCATCCCATCATCGAACCACGGAGCCCAAGCGATGACCCTCTTCAAGACGCTCGACGATGCCGCGCTCCAGGGCAAGCGCGTCCTGGTGCGCGTGGACCTCAACGTGCCCATGAAGGACGGGGTGGTGAGCGATGCGACGCGGATCGACCGCATCCTGCCGACCATCCGCGAGATCACGGAAAAAGGCGGACGCGCCATCCTGCTCGCGCATTTCGGCCGGCCGAGGGGCAAGGTCGATCCGTCGCAGTCGCTGGCGCCCATCGCCCCGGTGCTGGCGGAGAAGCTCGGGCAGCCGGTCGGCTTCGCCGAGGACTGCGTGGGTCCGGTGGCCGACGGCATCGTCGTCAACATGAAGGACGGCGACGTCCTGCTCCTCGAGAACACCCGCTTCCATGCCGGCGAGGAGACGAACGACGAGACCTTCGTATCCGAGCTCGCCGCGCTCGGCGACGTCTACGTCAACGACGCCTTCTCGGCCGCGCACCGCGCCCACGCCTCGACCGAAGGGCTTGGCCATCACCTGCCCTCCTATGCCGGCCGCACCATGCAGGCCGAGCTGGAAGCGCTGGAGCGCGGGCTCGGCAACCCGGAGAAGCCGGTCATCGCCATCGTCGGCGGCGCCAAGGTTTCCTCGAAGATCGACCTTCTGCAGAACCTCGTCACCAAGGTGGACTGCCTGGTGATCGGCGGCGGCATGGCCAACACGTTCCTCGCGGCGCAAGGCAAGGACGTCGGCAAGTCGCTTTGCGAGCACGACCTCGCCGACACCGCCAAGGCGATCCTCGCGGCCGCCGCAACGAGCGGCTGTACCATCCTCCTGCCCGTCGACGCCGTGGTGGCGCGCGAGTTCAAGGCCAATGCCGCGAACGAGGTCGTTCCGGTCGATCGCGTGCCGTCCGATGCGATGATCCTCGACGTCGGCCCGGCCTCGGTCGGCGCCATCACCGAATGGATCGACAAGTCGAAGACCCTGGTGTGGAACGGCCCGCTCGGCGCCTTCGAGATCGAGCCCTTCGATAAGGCGACGATGGCCGCCGCGCGGCATGCCGCCGACCGGACGCAGGCGGGCCAGCTTGTCTCGGTCGCGGGCGGCGGCGACACGGTGGCCGCGCTCAACCAGGCCGGCGTCTCCGAGCGCTTCTCCTATGTTTCCACGGCGGGCGGCGCGTTCCTGGAATGGATGGAGGGCAAGCCGCTGCCAGGCGTCGACGCGCTGAAGGCCTGAGCGAGCGGATCGACACGCCGTGCGGACCGCGCTTCTCTCCTGGCTGATGTTCCCGGTCTATGTCTGGCAGGGCATTGGCATTCGTCGATCGATCGAGCGGATGCTGCCGCCGGCCGGCCCCTTCCACGGGTCGGCGGGCGCGGCGGGCGACGAGGCGGCGATCCGTCTCCTGGTGCTCGGCGATTCCTCGGCGGCCGGCGTCGGGGTGGACCGGGCGGAGGACGGGCTCGCGGCACGTCTCGCCGAGCGCCTTGCCGTGCTCACCGGCGAGGCGGTGCGCTGGCGGGCCGTCGGTTCGAACTCGGCCGTTTCGGCTGATGTGCGGGACTACATCGTGCCCAACATCGCGGCGGAGGGCTTCACGCATATCCTCCTGTCCATCGGCACCAACGATGTGAAGAACTTCCACACCGCGCGGCGCTTCAAGCGCGGTTTCGGTGGCCTGCTCTATGCGCTCCGCGCCCGTTGGCCGGACGCGCGCATCGTCTGGTCGCCGCCGGTCGACATGCTTCGCGTGCCGGCCCTGCCCCGCGGTCTCGCCAAGGTGCTGTCGCTGCGCGAGCGGGTGCTCGCACGTCTCGGTGCGCGCCTGTGCCTAGAGCGCGGCGTGGTGCCCGCGACCACCCTGCCCCGCGTCGAACCCGCCGGCTTCTCGCGCGACGGCTTCCATGCCTCCGCCGACGGTGCCGCCTACACGGCGGGCCACCTGGCGCCCTACCTCCTCGGCGACCGCGCCCCGCAGCCCTGATCGGCCGGCACCTCATGGGGCGTGCCGTCAGGCGAGGGACGGCAGGGGCCGCGTTCATTCTGCCACAAGCATCCCGCGCGATCGTCGTGTAGCGCTCCCGGCCGATCTTTCAGGAAGCATCCGCCCCAATTCGGACGGAATGGCGGAGGAAAGGCCCGCGCGCCATCTTCATCGCATGCGATCCGTCGGCCGGATCGCCTCCACGGATGCCCGCCCATGCCTGCCGCTTTCCAGTCTTTCCAAGCCTATGCACGGGCCATCGGGCTCCTTCGCCCCGAAGCCGGCCGCGTCGCCGGCATCGTCCTCGCCGGCATCGCCGTCGCAGGCATCCAGGTGGCCGAGCCCGTCCTGTTCGGACATGCGATCAACGCGCTCTTGTCGGGCGGAAACGCCCTGCCGCTCGTGCTTCTGTGGGGCGCGGCGAGCTTCGTCTCGTTTCTCGCGGCGATGGCCATCTCGCTGCTCGCCGACCGGCTGATGCACCGCCGCCGCCTCGCGGCGATGGCGACGTTCCTCGAGCACGTCCTCGCGCTGCCCGCCTCGTTCCACTCCCGCTCGCAGTCGGGCGGACTGATGCGGGTGATGGTGTCGGGCGTCGATACGCTGTTCTCGTTCTGGTTGCCGCTGTTCCGCGAGCAGATCGGCAACATGGTGGCGCTCTGTGTCCTGCTGCCGGTAGCCTTCTGGATGAACTGGCGCCTCGCCACCCTGCTGGGCGTCCTGATCGTGGTCTACACGGTGGTGAACCTTGCCGTCGTGCGTCGCACGTCGGGCGGCCAGAGCCAGATCGAAGGGCATTTCACGCGCGTCTCCGGCACGGTCGGCGAGCTTTTCGGCAACGTCCCCATGCTGCAGAGCTTCCTCGCCGTGCCGCGCGAGATCGGCTCCATCCGCTCGGCGCTCGACCATATCCTCGCAGCCCAGTATCCGGTGCTGAACTGGTGGGCCGTGATGGCGGTGCTGACCCGCGGCGCCTCGTCGATCTCCATCGTCTCGATCTTCGCCTATGGCGCCTGGCTCGCCTCGCGCGGCCAGTCGACGGTTGGCGAGATCGTCTCCTTCGTCGGTTTCGCGACGCTCCTCATCGGCCGCCTCGACCAGCTCACCGGCTTCCTCATGGGGCTGTTCTCGCGCGCGCCCATGCTGGTGCAGTTCTTCGCGATCCTCGGTGAGCGCACGGACGTCGTGGAACGTGCGGACGCGCAGCCCCTGGCGATCACCGAGGGCCGCGTGCGCTTCGAGAACGTCACCTTCCGCTATCCGCAAGGCTCGGGCGCCGTGCGCGGGCTCGACTTCGAGGCTCGTCCCGGCGAGACCATCGCGATCGTCGGGCCGACGGGCTCGGGCAAGTCCACCGCCCTGTCGCTGCTCCAGCGCGCCTACGATCCGGAGTGCGGCCGCATCACGATCGACGGGCAGGACATCCGCGACGTGACGCTGACCTCGTTGCGCGGCTCGATCGGCGTCGTGTTCCAGGAGGCGGGCCTCTTCAGCCGCACGATCCGCGAGAACATCGCGATCGGCCGCCCGGAGGCCACCCTGGCGGAGATCGAGGAAGCCGCCCGGCTCGCCGGGGCCGCCGACTTCATCGCCCGCAGGCCGGAAGCCCTGGAGGCTATGGTCGGCGAGCGGGGCGCGGGGCTCTCGGGCGGCGAGCGGCAGCGCCTGGCGATCGCCCGGGCGCTTCTGAAGGACGCACCGATCTTGATCCTCGACGAGGCGACGTCCGCGCTCGACACCGCAACGGAAACGCGTCTTCAGGCCGCGCTCGAACGTCTGCGCAAGGGACGCACCACCTTCGTGATCGCCCACCGCCTCTCCACCATCCGCTCGGCCGACCGGATCATCGTGCTGGACGCAGGGCATATCGCCGAGAGCGGGACGTTCGACGAACTGGTGGCGCAGGGCGGCATCTTCGCCGGCCTTGCGCGGGACGCGGGCGTATCGACGATCCGTCGCCTCCCCGAGCCGCTGGAACCGACGGCCTTCCTGGAAGCTGCCGAGTAAGGGCTAGCGTCTCGGAACGGACGCCTTGTCCGGCAGCGGGAAGAAGCCGATGAAACGGCGGGCGACCTCGCGGTCGCCCTCCAC
>NZ_BBWJ01000003.1 GCF_001463745.1 Aureimonas sp. AU22
CCTCGCGGTCGCCCTCCACCGCCAGCATGCCGGCATCGATCAGCGCCTCGAGATCCTGCCCGCCGTAGATCGCGGCTGCGACGGCTCGCGGCTCGCCCGCGAGCACGACGTCCGCTCCCTCAACCGATCCGGCATCGACCGTGATGCCACCCCCGTCGACGACCGCAAGAACCGTGTCGCGGCCGAGCCGGAAGCCGACGCGTGCCGCATATCCTTTCGCGCGCGCTCCGTCGAACATGGTCCGCAGCGACAGCATGAGCGAGGCCGCCGAAAAGCTGGCGCCCGGATCGTGGAACGGCGAGCGCGCGCCCCACCGCCCGACGACGCGGAAGATCGGCTCGGCCTCGTATCCCCATTCCGTCAACTCGTAGACCCGAGCGGCGGAGGGGGGCGGCAGTTCCCGGCGGACGAGAACGCCCGTCTCCTCCAGCCATTCGAGGCGCTGTGTCAGGACATTGGCGCTGATGCCCGGCAGGCCGGCCCGCAAGTCGCTGAACCGGCGGGGACCCGGCATCAGCTCGCGCATCACAAGAAGGGTCCATCGCTCGCCGAGGAGTTCGAGTGCATGAGCGGCCGCGCAGGCGTCGCGGTAGGGCCAGCGGCGGTCGGCGACGGACGCGGAGGGCATTCTAGTTATTTTTTCTGACTTCATGGTTGCAATTAATAACTCACTAGGTCAGGCTGGGTCAATCGAAACCGCATCGAGGGGATGCGGTCAGCCACGGAGCCGAGCCATGTCCACCCTGATCTTCGTCAACCTTCCGGTGAGCGACCTCGACCGCGCCGTCGCCTTCTACGAAGCGATCGGGGGCCGGAAGAACCCGCAGTTCTCCGACGACACGGCCGCCTGCATCGTCGTGTCCGAGACGATCCACGTCATGCTCCTGACGCACGCGAAGTTCATGCAGTTCTCGCCCCGCCCGATCGCCGATGTCCGAAGCGCGGTGCAGGCGCTGTTCTGCCTGTCGGCGGACAGCCGCGAGGCGGTGGACGCGCTGGTCGGCAAGGTGGACGCGGCCGGAGGCAAGGCGGATCCGACCCCGGCGGACGACTACGGCTTCATGTACGGCCGCTCCTACGAGGATCCCGACGGCCATCTCTGGCAGGTTATGTGGATGGACGTCGCCGCCATGCCCGCGAAACCCGAGATGGCCTCAGCCTGACGCCGCGCCATCCGACGAGAGGAGACCATCATGGCCTATGTCGAGGGATTCCTGGTTCCGGTTCCGGAAGCCAACCGCCAAGCCTATCTGGAGCTCGCCGCCCGCGCCGCGCCGCTGTTTCGCGAGTACGGCGCGCTGGAGGTCGTCGAATGCTGGGGTGCCGACATTCCGGACGGAAAGGTGACGGACTTCCGCCGTGCCGTGAAGGCGGAAGCGGGCGAGACCGTGGTCTTCTCCTGGATCATCTATCCATCCAAATCGGTGCGCGACGAGGCCGTGGAGAAGGTCTTCAAGGACCCGCGCATGGATATGGACGAGGCGACGATGCCGTTCTCCGGCCAGCGCATGGTCTTCGGCGGGTTCGACATGATCCTGAAGGACGCGGGCTGACGGCTCAGTCTCCCTCGTCCTCGTAGCCGACGAGGTGCAGCGGTCGGGCGCGCACGCCCTTCAGCGCGCACCAGCGCACGAGCGCTTCCTCGCGCCCGTGCGTCACCCAGACCTCCTGCGGCGCGATCTCGGCGATGGTCTCGACGAGCTCGTCCCAGTCGCAATGGTCCGACAGGATCAGCGGCAGTTCGACGCCGCGCTGGCGCGCCCGTCCGCGCACCCGCATCCAGCCGGACGCGAAGCACGAGACCGGATCGGGAAAGCGCCGGGCCCACTTGTCGGCGAAGGCGGAAGGCGGACCGACGATGACGGCCCCGGCGAACTCCGCCTTGGCGGCCCCTTCGGCGTCCTTGCCGCGCGCGATCGTGGCCGGGCGCAGCTCGCCGAGATCGATGCCCTCATCCTGATAGAACTCGCAGAGCCGCTTCAGCGCGCCGTGGATGTAGATCGGCTCGCCGTAGCCTTCCTCCCGCAGCATGCGGATGACGCGCTGCGCCTTGCCGAGCGCATAGGCGCCAACGAGATGGGCGCGCTCGGGAAACTGCTTTGTCGAGGCGATCAGCTTGCGCACTTCGCCCCGCGAATCGGGATGCCGGAAGACGGGAAGCGCGAATGTCGCCTCCGTGATGAAGACGTCGCAGGGCACCGGCTCGAAGGGCTCGGCGGTCGGGTCCTCGCGCCGCTTGTAGTCGCCCGAGGCCACGATCCGCATGCCGCCCCATTCGACGAGGATTTGCGCGGAGCCCAGCACGTGCCCCGCCGGATGGAACGACACCGTCACGCCGTTGATGGCGATCGGCTTGCCCCAGTCGGCCACCTGGCGGCTCGCCGCGAAATCCTCGCCGTAGCGCAGCGCCATGATGGCGAGCGTGCGGCGGGTGGCCAGGACCTTTTCGTTGCCCGGCCGCGCGTGGTCGGCGTGGCCATGGGTGACGAGCGCCTGGCTCACCGGCCGCACCGGGTCGATGTAGAAATCGCCGGGCGGGCAGTAGAGCCCTTTGGGGGTCGGGCGGAGAAGGTCTTCGAAGCGCGCCATGACGTCTCGAGATAGCGCCCTCGAACGCTCGCGAAAGCCCTTGCGCCAAAGGGCCCCGCCCCCGCATATGCGCGAGCCCCTCCATGGAACGCCGCCCTTGCGCCCAAGCCTTCACCGATCCGGCGACGACCTCGCCGACCGCCGCGCGGAATATGCGGAGGCCTATGCCAGGGCGGGCGACCATGCCGCCGCCGCCGACCTTATGGCGCAGGCCATGGAGCGCGCGCCGGACTGGTTGCTGGGGCGGGTGCGCTGGGGCGAGTTCCTGGCCGATGCCGGCGAGGCGGACGCCGCCGGCGCGGTATTCCGACAGGCTCTTCGCCAGGACGAGGCGGACCCCTACGGCGCGCGGCTGAAGCTAGCGCGCCTCGGCGCCGAGCCGGTGCCCGATGCGCCCTCGCCGTCGTTCGTCGCCGGCCTGTTCGACCAGTATGCCGACGGCTTCGAGGACGCGCTGGTGCGCCGTCTGGACTACCGCGTGCCGGATCTCCTCATGGCGCTGCTGCAGGAGGCTGCGCCCGAGGCGCGTTTTGCCGCCGCTCTCGATCTCGGCTGCGGCACAGGGCTGATGGGCGAGCGCTTGAAGCCGATCTGCCACCGGCTGGACGGCATCGACCTGTCGGCCGGCATGCTCGACAAGGCGCGCCGCAAGCGCCTCTACGATACACTGCACGAGGGGGACATCCTCGCGGCCCCACGCCTTCCCGCCGGGGCCTACGATCTGGTGACGGCCGCCGACGTCCTCACCTATCTCGGCGACTTGAGGCCCGTCTTCGCCCATGCGGCGTCCCTCCAGGGGCCGGGCAGCTGGCTCGCCTTCTCCACCGAGCTGGCAAGCGGCACGGACGGCTTCGTGCTTCGGCCGTCGCTCCGCTATGCCCACGCGCCGACCTACCTCGACGCAGCCCTCGCAGGGGCCGGGTATGCGATCGTGTCGCAAACGGCCGGAACGCTGCGCCGCGACCGCGGCGAGGCGATCGCCGGCACGCTGACCATCGCACGGCTGACGTGAGCGACGACATGGCTCCCATGCGAAAGCGGCGCTGGTCGACGCACGGCGGATGGATACTCTCCCGGCTTCGAGGCCAGCGGAGTGCGGGTTTGAGCGCCACCGAACTCACCGAAGACCGCCGCGAGCGCGAGACCACGCGCCGCGCCCACCGCTTCGGCTCCTGGGCCGCGACGGCGACGCGCCACAGCCCCTGGGAGGACGCGCTCGGCGTGATCGCCGGCGTCACCCTGACGGCCACCGGCATCGCCATCCTCGGCTCGCTCGGCTTCCTCACCGGCGGCATGGCGGGCCTCGCGTTCGTGGTTCACTACCTCACCGGCTGGAACTTCGGCCTCGTCTTCTTCGTCGCCAACCTGCCCTTCTATGCGCTGGCGATCGGGCGCATGGGCCGCGCGTTCACGATCAAGACGGCGTTCGCCGTGGCGCTCCTGTCGCTGATGACGGCCTTCAGCGGCGAGGTCCTGCGCTTCTCCTATGTCGACCCGCTGCTCGGCGCCTGCCTCGGCGGTTTGATGCTCGGCTTCGGCCTGCTTGCCCTCTTCCGCCACCGCGCCTCGGCGGGGGGCGTCGGCATCCTCGCCGTCTACCTGCAGGACCGCTTCGGCTGGCGCGCAGGCCTGACGCAGCTCGGCGTCGACCTCCTGGTGCTGGTGACGGCGTTTGCCGCGGTGTCGCCGACGGCCGTGACCTACTCCGTACTGGGCGCGCTGGTGCTGAACCTCTTCCTTGCGATCAACCACCGCACCGACCGCTATCTCGCCGTTTAGGAGCGGGTTTGCCCATTCGGCTGGGCATCTCACCGGTCCTTTTTCACGGTCGGCACGTCGGCGATACTCGCCGATGCCCCCGGCATCGACTGCGTTCGTCTCCTCCCGAACCGCGAAAAATTCCTCGGCGATCCGCTCCCGCTGAATGAGCAAACCCGCTCCTCAGCCTTGGCGAAAGGGCTCCGCGGCCTTACCTCCCCGGGGTGACAGCGCCGCTCTTCGCCCCGCCCGCCGCATTGCCCGGCTTCGACCTGCCCGAGCCCTTCCTGCGCTGGTTCGCGGAGAAGGGCTGGTCGCCGCGTCCGCACCAGCTCGACCTCCTCCAGCGCGCGGAGAACGGCGCTTCGGTCCTGCTGATCGCGCCGACCGGCGCCGGCAAGACGCTGGCGGGGTTCCTGCCATCGCTGGTGGATCTCTCGCGGCGCAAGAAGCGCAAGCCCGGCACGCGGCCGCCCGGCATCCACACGCTCTACATTTCGCCCCTGAAGGCGCTCGCCACCGACATCCGGCGCAATCTGGAGAAGCCCGTCGAGGAGATCGGCCTTCCCATCACGCTGGAAGCGCGCACCGGCGACACCTCGCAGTCCAAACGCCAGCGCCAGAAGCTGAAGCCCCCGGACATCCTGCTGACGACGCCCGAGCAGCTGGCGCTCCTGATCTCGTCGCCGGATGCTGACAGCTTCTTCTCCGACCTCCGCTACGTCATCTTCGACGAGCTGCATTCGCTCGTCGCCTCCAAGCGCGGCCACCTCCTGGCGCTCGGCCTTGCCCGCCTGCGGCGCTTGCGTCCGGCGATCCAGACGATCGGCCTGTCGGCCACGGTGACCGACCCGGACGAGCTGCGCGAATGGCTGGTGGCGCAGGAGCCGGACTCCTATCCGGCGTCCGATCTCATCGTGGTGGACGGCGGCGCCAAGCCCGAGATCACCATCCTGAAATCGCGCGAGCGCGTGCCCTGGCAGGGCCACATGGCGCGCTACGCGATGCCCGAGATCTACGAGGCGATCAAGGCGCACAAGACGACCCTCCTTTTCGTCAACACGCGCTCGCAGGCCGAGCTGCTGTTCCAGGAGCTCTGGCGCATCAACGAGGAAACGCTCCCGATCGCGCTCCATCACGGCTCGCTCGACGTCGCGCAGCGTCGGCGCGTGGAAGCGGCGATGGCGGCGAACGAGTTGCGCGCCGTGGTCGCGACCTCCACCCTCGATCTCGGCATCGACTGGGGCGATGTCGATCTCGTGGTGCATGTCGGCGCGCCGAAGGGCGCCTCGCGCCTCGCCCAGCGCATCGGGCGCGCCAACCACCGGATGGACGAGCCGTCCCGCGCCATCCTCGTGCCGGCCAACCGGTTCGAGGTGATGGAGTGCCAGGCGGCGCTCGACGCCAACTATCTCGGCGCACAGGACTCGCCGCCGATGCGCGAGGGCTGCCTCGACGTCCTCGCCCAGCACGTCCTCGGCATGGCCTGCGCCGCGCCGTTCCGATCCGAAGACCTTTACGCCGAGGTGACGACGGCTTCGCCCTATCGCGATCTCGACCGCGACACGTTCGACCGCGTGGTGGATTTCGTCGCGACCGGCGGCTACTCGCTCAAGGTCTACGACCGCTACGCCAAGATCCGCCTGACCGAGGACGGCACGTGGCGGGTGACGCATCCGTCCGTGGTCCAGGGCTACCGGATGAACGCCGGCACGATCATCGAGTCGGAAAGCCTCCTCGTGCGCCTCATCCGCGCCAAGACCAAGAGCGGCATGGCGCGCGGCGGGCCGGTGCTCGGCAAGATCGAGGAGAACTTCCTCGAGACGCTCGCCGTCGGCGACACGTTCCTGTTCTCCGGCCAGGTGCTGAAGTTCGAGGGCATCCACGAAATGGAATGCCTCGTCACCAAGACGCGGGACGACGAGGCCAAGGTCCCCTATTACGGCGGCCAGAAGTTCCCGCTCACCACCTTCCTCGCCGCCAAGGTGCGCGAGATGCTGGCCGACCCCACGCAATGGGGCGCCCTGCCCTCCCAGGTCGGCGAGTGGCTGGCGATCCAACGCGCTAAGAGCGCCATTCCCGGCCCGAACGACCTTCTGATCGAGACCTTTCCGAACGGCAACCGCTTCTTCATGGTGGCCTATCCGTTCGAGGGCCGCCTCGCCCACCAGACGCTAGGCATGCTGCTCACGCGCCGGCTGGAGCGCGCACGCGCCAAACCCCTCGGCTTCGTCGCGACTGACTACGCGCTCTCGATCTGGGGCCGTGCCGACCTCGGCGAGATGATCTCGTCCGGCAAGCTTTCGCTCGAGGAGCTCTTCGACGAGGACATGCTGGGCGACGACCTCGAAGCCTGGATGGCCGATTCATGGCTCCTCAAGCGCACCTTCCGCCAGTGCGCCGTGATCGCCGGCCTCGTGATGAAGCGCCAGCCGGGGCGCGAGAAGACGGGGCGGCAGATGACGGTCTCCTCCGACCTCGTCTACGACGTCCTGCGTGCGCACGAGCCCGACCACATCCTCCTGCGCGCCACCTGGGCCGACGCGGCGACGGGCCTCCTCGACGTGAAGCGCGTCTCCGACCTCCTCGCCCGCATCAAGCGCCACATCCTGCACAAGAACCTCGACGAGATCTCGCCCCTCGCCGTGCCCATCATGCTGGAGGCCGGCCGCGAGCGCATCGAGGGTGAAGCGCGCGACGACCTCCTCGCCGAGGCGATGGAGGAGGAACTGATCATCAAGGCGCTGGGCGAGATGACGGACTTCCGGTCGAACTATTTACGATGATGGGATGGCGAAGTTGGGCGGAAAGCGTCCTGTCCGCTTTGTAGCGAATGATGACGGAAGCGGCCTGCAAGCGGGACATCGGCAGATGAGGCCAAGCCGTTCGCGGCCGGGTGAGCCGCCTTTCTACCGCGGCAAGAGTTGCCCTTCGTATTTCAACGACCATTCCCGCAAGGTCTCGAATGTCGGCATGAGGTCGATCCCGGCCTGCGAGAGTTCATACTCGACGCGGGGTGGGATCTCGGCAAACGCTGTGCGGATGACGATGCCGTTGGCCGCAAGGTCTCGGAGCTGCTCCGTCAGCATGTGCTGGGTGATGCCCGGCAACAGACGACGCAGCTCGCCGAACCGCCTCGGGCCTGCCACGAGGCTGCACACGATCTCGATCTTCCACTTGCCCGTGATCGCCTGGATGGCGCGCTGGAACCGCATGACGTCGATCGGCTCGGGTCCCGTGCAGTCGTCGCAGTCGGTGCCGTATTTGCGGGGACTGACGATGGTCTGGTTTTCCATCCTAGGTCCGAGAATCCATCCTGGTTGATCTTCGTCATCTTAGCGGATTTCTTCGCCTCGAAGGAGATCCCATGAGTACAGTTCTCGTCACCGGCGGCACCGGGTTCCTCGGTAGCCACTGCATCCTGCAACTCCTGCGCGACGGCCACAAGGTGCGCACCACGGTGCGAGACCTGGGCCGGGAAAGACAAGCAAGGTCTACCCTTGAAGCCAACGGTGCCGCGAAAGACGCGCCTCTGTCCTTCGTGGCGGCCGATCTTCTGTCCGACAACGGCTGGATGGAAGCGGTGTCGGGATGCGACGCCGTCCTGCACGTTGCCTCGCCGTTTCCCGCGACGCAGCCCGACAACGCGGACGATGTCATCATCCCCGCGCGGGACGGCACCCTGCGAGTCCTTCGCGCGGTACGCGATGCCGGGGTCGGGCGTGTCGTGCTGACCTCCTCCTTCGCCGCGGTCGGTTACGGCCGGCAGCATCCGGGGCGGGACTTCGATGAAGGGGACTGGACCGAGGAGGACGCGCCGAACGCTCCCTACATCCGTTCCAAGGTCGTCGCCGAGCGAGCGGCCTGGGATTTCGTCGCGAGGGAGGGAAACGGTCTGGCCCTTAGCGTCGTCAATCCGACCGGGATCTTTGGACCTGCGCTCGGCGCCGATTACTCGGCCTCGATCGCAATGGTGAAGGCGATCCTCGAAGGACAGGTTCCCGGTCCGCCCGACATGGCCTTCGGTGTCGTGGACGTGCGAGACGTCGCGGATCTCCACCTGCGGGCGATGTTAAGCCCTCAGGCCGTGGGCGAGCGGTTCATCGCAGTTGCGGGTCCGGCGCTCTCGCTTCGAGACGTGGCGCGTCTCCTCTCGGAGCACTTTGGCGACCAAACCGACCGCATCTCGACGTCGCTTCTGGACGCGTCGTCGAGCGCGCAGGAGGGCACCCAGCCTCGGAACTCCAGCAGCGCAAAAGCGCGTCGACTTCTCGACTGGTCGCCGCGCCCGGCCAGCGAAGCGATCCTCGCCAGTGCCCAAAGCCTCGTCCGACTTGGCCTCGTCATATGAACGACCGCTTTTGGTAGCCGGTGAAAACGTCCCCGGTGGCGGACAAGGGTCGATATCCAATCGCTCTTTCACTGGACTACCGGTTCGACACATTCCGATGGTTCAGTAATCTCCCGCCGGCACCATTCCGTCCAGGAAACGCTCGGCGTCCTTTCGCATCGTGGCGACCTTGTCCTCGTCCATTCGTCCGAGCGTTGCGAGCGTCCGGTCCATGCGGTGGTTGCCGTCGAAGCGCTCGGCGTGGCGCGCCATGAAGTCCCAATAGAGGTAGTTGAAGGGACAGGCGTCCTCGCCCGTCTTCTGCTTCACGTCGTAGCGGCAGTGGCCGCAGTAGTTCGACATCTTGTTGATGTAGTTGCCGGATGCGGCATAGGGCTTGGTCGCGAACACGCCGCCGTCGGCATAGAGGATCATGCCAACGACATTGGGCATCTCCACCCATTCGTAGGCGTCGTGATAGACCACGAGATACCAGTCCTGCACCTCCTTCGGGTCTAGACCCGCGAGCAGGCAGAAGTTGCCGATCACCATCAGCCGCTGGATGTGGTGGGCGAAGGCGTTGCGTGCCGTCTCACCGATCGCCTGGGCGAGACAGTTCATCTCGGTCTCGCCGGTCCAGAAGAAGTCGGGCAGCGGGCGGCTCGCGCCGAGTTCGTTGCGCTCCCCGTAGCCGGGCATCTCGCGCCAGTAGACCCCGCGGATGAACTCGCGCCAGCCGATGATCTGGCGGATGAAGCCCTCGGCCGCGTTGAGCGGCGCCTTCCCGTTGCGATAGGCGGCTTCCACCGCCTCGCAGCACTCGCGCAGCGTGAGGAGCCCGCAATTGATCAGCGCGGAAAGATGCGAGTGGAAGAGCAGCGGCTCGCCCTGGCGCATCGCGTCCTCGTAGGCGCCGAAGTCCGGCAGCGCCGTCGTCACGAACCACCGGAGGTAGCGCGCGGCATCGTGGCGCGTGACGGGGTAGTCGAAGTCCTCCAGAGAGCCGAAATGGTTGCCGAAGCGGCGGGCGACGAGATCGAGTACGCCTTGCGTCGTCTCGTCGGGATCGAAGACCGGCCGCGGGGGAACCTCGATGCGCTTGGGCAGGGCTTTCCGGTTCTCGGCGTCGTAGTTCCAGCGCCCGCCTTCGGGCTTGCCGTCCTTCGTCATCAGGAAGCCGGTGCGCTCGCGCATGCGACGGTAGAAGGTTTCCATCAGCAGCGTCGGACCGTCGCCGGCAAGCTCCGAAAATTCCTCCCAGCCGCACAGGAACCGGTCGTCGGGGCGCAGCTCAACGGGCACGCCGAACTCCGCCTCCCAGCCGCGCATCATCTCCAGGACGCGCCACTCGCCCGGCTCGGTCACCACGACGCGGGCCACCTTGTGGCGCTTGAGCGCCTCGCCGAGCGCCTGCCCGAAGCTCGCGGCGCGCTGCTTGCCGTCGAGGCGGATGTAGTCGACCCGGATGCCCTCGGCCTCGAGCTCGGCCGCGAAATGGCGCATGGCCGCAAACAGGAAGGCGATCTTGCGCTGGTGGTGGCGCACGTAGGTCGCCTCCTCGTCGACTTCCGCCATCAGCACCACGTCGCCGGGCTCGATGTCGGCGAGGCTGGACACCCCGCGCGTCAGCTGGTCGCCGAGGACGAAACGCAGGGTGGGCTTCATCGCGGCGGCTCCTGGAACGCATCGGTCGGCGGATAAGGGAGTCGCTAAATGACGGCGCCGGTCGGGGCTTCAAGGGCGCGCGCGGGAAGGACGCAGGGCGAGAAGAGAGCTCATGTGCGGGCGATATCGGGGCTTATGCGGCAAGCGGGCCGCCGGGCTTCCCCTGTCCGGCCGGGCCATTGTCACAGAATGTCGCGACGCTCACCGGCCTGTCTTCGTGCCGAACCAGAGAACGTGCTTCGTCCCGCGCCCGCGACCGGCCTTGACGCGCAGTTCCTCCACCTCGAACCCGGCGCGGCGGAGGCGTGCGGTGAAGGCCGCGTCCGCCCCTTGCGACCAGATGCCGAGCACCCCGCCCGGGGTCAGCGCCTCAAGGGAAGCGGCGAGACCGGTCCACCCATAGAGCCCGTCGTTGCCGCTTCGCGTCAGGCCGTCCGGCCCGTTGTCGACATCGAGAAGAATGGCGTCGTAGACACCGCGCGCCCGGCCGATCGTCTCGGCGACATCCTCCACGGCGATGCCGACCCGCGGATCCGACAGCGTATTCCCGAAGACCTCGGCCATCGGCCCCCGGGCCCATTCCACGACGCCGGGTACGAGTTCGGCGACGGTGACACCGGCATCCGCCGCGAAGCTCGCCAGCGCGGCGCGAAGCGTGAAGCCCATGCCGAGGCCCCCGATCAGGATCCGCGCCGACGGGCGGGCGCCGATCCGCTCGGCCGCCAGCGTCGCCAAGGCCTCCTCCGAGCCGCTGAGGCGGCTGTTCATCAGCTCGTTCCCACCGATCATGATGGAATATTCCGAGCCGCGCCGCATCAGGCGCAGTTCGCCGCCGCCGGGGATCGACGCGGTGCCGAGCGGGACCCAGGGAATCAACGGGCAGCCCCTTCGGGGAGAGCGCCTTGGCATTCGGCTCGGGGTGGAAAGGCGGTCATGAGCGGGCTCGGTGTGGCATCTGACGGGTTCTCACGTAACGCGTCGGCCACAAGCCCGCGAGGGCTTTCAAAGGCATCGCGCGCAGAAAAACGCGGTCCCGGTCGGGACCGGCACTGTTCGCTTATGGTGGCCGGCACGAAGCCACGCTTCGCGCCGGCGCCGCTCTCAGTGCCCCGCCGGCATCTCCAGAGCGTCCGCCCGGTTCTGCACCGTCAGCTTGTCGACGATGGTCTGCGAGGCGGCGTTCAGCCCGACGACCTCGACGGCCGCGCCCGCCTTGCGGAACTTCAGCACCGCCTTGTCCAGCGCGCCGACGCCCGTAAGGTCCCAGATATGGGCACGGGACACGTCGATGGTGACGCGTTCCAGCGGTTCGCGGAAGTCGAAGCTTTCCAGGAACCGGCCGGCCGAGGCGAAGAACACCTGGCCCTCGACCACGTAGGTCCGCGCCTGCCCGTCGTCGGACGCCACGCTCGTGACGGCGAAGATCTGGGCGATCTTGGAGGCGAAGAAGAGGCCCGACAGGAGAACCCCCGCAAAGACGCCGAGCGCGAGGTTGTGGGTCCAAACCACGATCACCACCACCGTCAGCATGACGACGGAGGAGCGGCGCGGATGGGTGACGAGGCTCTTCAAGGAGCCCCAATCGAACGTGCCGACCGAGACCATGATCATGATGGCGACGAGCGCCGGCATCGGGATCACGGCGACCCAGTCGCCCAGAACCACGATGAGGAACAGGAGCGCGACGCCTGCGAAGAAGCAGGACAGCCGCCCGCGCCCGCCCGAGCGAATGTTGATGCCGGACTGGCCGATCATCGCGCAGCCCGCCATGCCCCCGAAGAAGCCGGTGGCGAAGTTGGCGATGCCCTGGCCGAAGCATTCGCGGTTCTTGTCCGAGCCCGTGTCGGTCAGGTCGTCCACGACCTGCGCCGTCATCAGCGATTCCAGGAGGCCGACCAGCGCGATGCCCACCGAGTAGGGCAGGATGATGCGCAGCGTCTCGAGGTTGAACGGCACGTCCGGCAGGAAGAAGACGGGCAAGCTCGACGGCAGCTGCCCCATGTCGCCCACCGTGCGGACATCGATCCCGAAGAGGAGCGCGGCGGCCGTGATCGCGACGATCGCGACCAGCGGCGACGGCACCGCCTTGGTGAGCCGTGGGAACAGGTAGATGATGGCGAGCGCGGCGGCGACCAGGACGTAGGTCATGGCAGGCACGCCGATCAGTTCGGGCATCTGGGCGAGAAAGATCAGAATCGCCAGCGCGTTGACGAAGCCCGTCATCACCGAGCGCGAGACGAAGCGCATGAGGTCGCCGAGGCGCAAGGCACCCGCCGCCATCTGCACGAGCCCGGCGAGCACGGTCGCGGCGAAGAGGTACGGAAGGCCGTGGTCGCGCACCAGCGTGACCATGAGGACGGCGGTGGCCGCCGTGGCGGCCGAGATCATGCCCGGTCGCCCGCCGAAGATGGCGGTGAGGACGGCGATCGAGAAGGAGGCGTAGAGGCCCACCTGCGGGTCGACGCCCGCGATGATGGAGAAGGCGATGGCCTCCGGAATCAGCGCAAGCGCCACCACGAGGCCGGAGAGCAGGTCGCCCCGGGCATTGCCGAGCCATTCGGCTCGAAGGTTTTCGGTCGAGAACATGGAGGAAACAACGAGGATCTGGACGACGTCGACGGCCCTTCATCGGGCGCGGTCGCGGGACCAAGAGCTTGTATCGGTATGACCCGGCGGAGGATCGGCGCGGGATTTTCGTCTCAGCGCGCGGCGCCGAACGCAGTCGATGCCGGCGGCATCGGCTGATATCGGCAACGAAGCGATGGGCGGAAAGCACCGCCGAGCCGAGCCGGGGACTTTCGAAACAGGCTCTCAGCGTCGTCTGGATTGGCCGAGGGATAGGCGCCCGGCATAGCCACCCGGCGCGCCGGGTCCATTGTGCGTTTCCTTCTTGTCTTGGCTTGCCGCGGGAATCAAGTACCGATCGTCGCACCGCCTTGCCTTCGCCGCCATTTTGGATTCGAAGAACGCATCACGAACATGGACGACGCAGACCGCATGAATATGATCCACCGGAGGATGCGCCAGGGCGAGGCGCCGGGGCTGGAGACGGCGCTGAACGGCGGGGCCGTGGTCTGCGATCCCTCGGGCGTACTGTTTGCGCCCGACGAGCGCCTGCTGGTGGTCTCGGACCTGCATCTCGAAAAAGGCGCGGCCTTCGCCCGGCGCGGCATGTTCCTGCCGCCCTACGACACCGACGCGACGCTTCTGCTCCTGGAGGCCGCGCTCGACCGCTACCAGCCCCATGTCGTCGTGGCGCTGGGTGACAGCTTCCACGACCGCTACGGCGCCGGCCTGATGCCGGGCGCCGCGCGCGATCGAATGCGCGCGGCGATGGCCGGGAGGGACTGGATCTGGATCGAGGGCAACCACGATCCCGATCCGCCGGAGGGCCTCGGCGGCATCTGCGCGGCCGAAGTGTCGATCGGACACTGGCACTTCCGCCACGAGCCGACCGCCGGCGCGCGGCCCGGCGAGGTGGCCGGCCACCTTCACCCGTCCGCGCGGGTCAGCGGCAACGGACGCAGCGTGCGCGGGCCGTGCTTCGCCAGCGACGGATCGCGCATGGTGATGCCGTCCTTTGGCGTGACGACGGGTGGGTTGAACGTTCTCCACCCCGCCTTCGCCGGCCTCTTCCAGATGGAAAGCGCCCGCGCCTACGTGATCGGCGCGGCGCGGATCTACCCCATCCCCTTCGGCGCGCTGAGCCGGGGCTGACTCGTCAATACGCGACGGGCTGGGCCGAAGCGTAGGCGATCACCGCAAGTGACAGGACGGCGCCCACGGTCAGAACCATGCGCAGCTGTGCGAACCAGGGCGTGGCGATGCGCCCTGCCCGGATCGCGGCGATGTCCCAGACGCCCTGCACCGCGAAGGCGACGGCCAGACCCACGAAGGACCAGGGCGACGGCAGGAGTGCACAGACCCAGGCGGCGAGCGCGGGCACGACCGACTGCGCCAGCGTCGTCGGGCTCTGCCGGTGCCGCTCGTTCAACGCGGCACCCCAGCGGATGCCGCCGAGGAACGACAGGATGATCGCGCCGTAGCACAGGACCACGAACGGCAGGTCCGGCAATGGGATGATCTCCGAGCCGGTGACGATCAGCCACGCGCCGACGACGAAGGGGACGAGCCCGGCAAGGCCCAGGACCCAGGCCGCGCGTACCATTTGCTCGGCCCGGCTGCGCGGCGGGGCGGCGGAAGCGTCGTCATGCATTTTCGATCAGTCCCGTTTGAAGACAATCCGGCCGAACCAGCCGGTGAACACCGCGACCGCAACCGCCAGCAGTCCGTAGAAGAGGCCGCTCGTCGCCGCGAAGCGGGATATCTGGCTCTCGATACCTGTCTTGACCACCCACAAATCTTCGGATCGTTCGCGAACGAAGACGCCCTCGCGAAACAGGATGGCACGCGCCACGTGGCGACCCACCGGCAGGTCGCTCGGAAGCTGGAGATTGGCGCGGAACAGGGTGGCGCTGACGAAATCGATGCTGCCCGTCGTCTGGGTGAACAGCCCTCCGCGTTCGCCGAGGCGCTTCACGGCCTGGCTGAACTCCGCCTTGCGTTCGGGGCGCACGGTGCGGATGCTCGGCGCCTCGAATTCGAGGTTCTCGACGCCGATGTCGAGCTGGCGCAGCGTCGTCGCCGGCGCGATGTCACGCAACGGACGGGTGGAGACGAGCGCATAGGAACTCGGTACGCCGTTGAAGCGCTCGGCGGCGCGGTTGATCCAAATCCCGACGGTGCGCTCCTTCTCGCGCACGACGATGTCGCGTCGCGGCCCTTCGAGGATCACCACGATGTCGTAGCGTCCCTGGCGCAGAAGGCGCTGGTCGGCATTGTCGAGCGCCCCGAACACGACGAGGCGCGAGCCGCCGAAATTGGTGCCGACCGAGATCATCTCCGTGGACAGGCCGATCTCGAAGGTCTCGGGGAGCGGGGGCGGTTGCGCCGGAACCTGCGCGTGCGCGCCGCCGGCCGACAGCGCCAGCGCGGCGGCGCAGAGGAACCCGTGCAGCCCCCTCACCCGCTTTCTCCGCTCGGAAGGGTGATGGAATAGGGTTCGGCGGGCGGCAGCACGAGTTCCACGAAGAGCCGTCCGGCCACCGCGAGGACGAGCAGAGCGAGCAGCGCGCGCAGTTGCTCGCCCCGCAGCTTGCGACCGGCCTCCGCGCCGAACTGCGCGCCGACGACGCCGCCGATCATCAGGAGGAAGGCCAGCACGACGTCGACCGTCTCGTTGGTGGCGGCCTGCAGCACGGTTGTGGCGGCCGCGGTCACCATGATCTGGACGAGCGAGGTGCCGATCACGACGCTCGTCGGCACGCGCAGAAGGTAGATCATGGCGGGCACCATGATGAAGCCGCCGCCGACGCCCATCACCGAGCCGAGAAGGCCGATCACGAAGCCGAGCCCGAGCACCGGCACCAGCGAGACGTAGAGCTTGGACCGCTTGAACCGCGTCTTGAACGGCAGGCGATGGATCCAGCCCTGATGGCCGCGCCGCCGGACCACGTCGCCCGAGCCGCCGCTGCGCACCCGGCGCATGGCGCGCAGGCTCTCGTTCATCATCAGGACGCCGACCGTGCCGAGCATCACGACGTAGAGCATGGAGACGGCGAGATCGAGCTGGCCGAGGCGTCGCAGGAGCGTGTAGAGCCCGACGCCGACGACGGATCCGCAGACGCCGCCGGCGATCAGCATGGCCCCGAGCTTCAGGTCCACGGTGCCGCGCTTGTAGTGTGCGAGCGCACCCGAGAAGGAGGCCGCGATCACCTGGTTCGCGCCGGTGGCGACGGCCACGGCCGGCGGAATGTTGTAGAAGATCAGAAGCGGCGTGATCAGGAACCCGCCGCCGACCCCGAACATGCCGGACAGGAATCCGACCGCCGCGCCCATCCCCACGATGACGAAGACGTTGACGGTAATCTCTGCGATCGGGAGATAGAAAGTCACGTGCCAGGGTTCCGCCGAGCCGATCCACCAGAACGGAAAAGGGGTCCGGACGTCTTGGCCCGAACCCCTCCCCCAAGTCAAACGATGCGGGCGCCGATCAGGCGTCCTTGCGGTCCAGAAGCGCGCGGATCAGCGGCTCGTCGATCTTGCCGGTGGCCGCCAGCCCCGCCTTGCCCTGGAACTGGCGGATCGCCGCCTCGGTGCGCGCACCGACCTTGCCGTCCGGCTGGCCGGGATCGTAGCCGAGCTTGATCAGGATCGCCTGCACGTTGCGGATGGCGCGGGACATGTCGACCGAGGCGGTGCTGCCGGCCGTCTCCGACCAATCGGCGGGCACGTCCACGGTGTTGGCGGCTTCTATGCGGGGCTCGGCCTTCCAGGCGGCGATCTCGGCGTCGAGCGACTGGCGCTGTTCGGCCGAGAGCGTCTTGCCGACCTCCTGCATCTTGGAGCCGGCGTCCTTGTCCCCGGCCCCGGCGACGATGCCAAACCAGCGGTAGGACTTGGCAAGGTCCTGCTCGACGCCGGCGCCCCGGGCATACAGGATGCCGAGATTGTACTGGCTGTCGCGCATGCCGTGGTCGGCGGCCTGGATGAACCACTTGGCAGCGTCCGCCGGCTCCGACTTGCCGTCGATGCCGGTGGCGTAGAGCACCGCGAGGTTGTGCATGGCGCGCACGTTGCCCTGCCCGGCGGCCAGAAGATACCAGTCGCGGGCCATGGCGGCGTCGCGGCCAACGCCGTTGCCCTTCTCGAACAGCGTCCCGAGGCTGTACTGCGCCGGGGCGAAACCGCGAGAGGCGGACTGGGCGAACCAGTTCAATGCCGCTGCCGGATCGCTTGGCCCGTTCCGGCCCTCCATCACGCGCAGCCCGATCTCGAAGAGCGCCTTCGGATCCTCGGCCGCGACCGCCTTGGCCAGCGCCTCGGAGGCGATGCCCTCGGGCAGCGCGGGAACCGGACCCTGCGCCGCCTGCGGAAGCCGCGAGCGAACGGAGGCGAGCAGCGGGCCGGCATCGGCGACGGCGGGCGCCGGCGCGATCTCGGCGGCCGCGGCCGGAACCTCCGGCTGCACGGCCTCGGCCGCCGGTGCGGGTATCGCCGCCGCCGTCTCGACCTGCCCGTCCATCGGCGTCGCCTCGGCCACGACCTCGTCCGTCGGGGACGCGGGCTCGGACACCATCGGCATGGCGGCCGTGGGCTCCGCCGCCGGAACGTCGGCGGCCAGAACCGGCTCGCTCGGCTCCGCCGCGGGCGGGACCTCGGCGGTGGCAGCGGGCGCCGGCTGATCGATCAGGGCCGCGACCTCATCCTCGGTCGGCACCGGCGCGGACGGCGTCACCGACGGTGCCTGCGCGGCAGCGGAGACCGTGGCCTCGTCGAGACCGGCCACCGTCTTTTCCTTCAGCATCAGCTGGTCGATGCCGAAGGGTACGGCCATCAGCGCCAGGAGCACGGCGCCGACGCCCATCAGGATGGGCTTGCGGCGGTTGGAAGCCGGCTTGCCCTTCAGATCCTCGCCGCGCTCCTCGCGGTCGCGCAGGGCCTCCGCCTCGGCGGCGGCGGCCATGGCGGCCTTGCGGGCGGCGGCGATGAAATCCGCCTTGGCCATCGGCTCCGGAGCCGGGTCCTCGCCGCGCTGCTGCTGGCGCACGCGCTCGATCAGGGCGGCGATGTCGGGCGCGCCGGAACCAGGCTCCAGCGGACGGTTGGCCTCGCGCGACACCAGGCTGTCGGACGGGTCGAGCTCGGGCGCCGCGAGGACCGCCGCCTTCGGGGCGTCCTCGTCCTCGTGTGCTTGCGTGCTTTCGGCGGCCTCGGCGGGCTCCTCTACGATCGGCGTCGGGCGGATGCGCTCCGCCAGGCTCACGGCGGTCTCCGCCTTCGCCTTGCCGCTGCGACGCGAGATGTGGCGCTGGAGAGCTGCGCGCAGCCCCCTTGCTTCCTCCTCGACCAAAGGCGCCGGCTGCACCGCGCGTTCGGCGAACACCGGCATCTCCGGAGCCGGCACGATTTCGGCGGCCGGCGGCGCGGCGGGAGCCGGCGCTTCGGTGGCGAGCGCGACGGGCTCCAACGTGGCCGGGCGCAGTACCGGGGCGGCGACGGTCTCCACGGGGCGACCGCGCATTTCCTGCTCGATCAGCGTCAGGCGCTCGACGATCTTGAGGAGTGTCGCATGCACCGCATCGAAGACGCCGAAGGTACGCTCGTCGCTCTCGCGGCACAGCGCCTCGAGATTGCGCATGTCCTGCGCCAGCTCCTGGACGAACCCGCTCTCGCGGCGCGCATCCTCGACCTGCATGCGGCGCACGGCCTCTTCGGCCGCCGCGCGAGCCGCCGCCACGACGTTGTCGCGGTTCTCGTCGAGCTGCCGCTCGATCGCATCCAGCCGCTGGACGACCAGGCCGGCGTCCTCGACGGATGCGCCCGGCGCACCGGCGAGGATCTGCGTCATGCGGGTGATCTGCGCTTCGAGCGCGGCGATGACCTCCGGGTCGACGACACGAACCGAGGCGGAATCCTCCAGGCGCTGCGCGATCGCGCTGAGGCGCTCCTCGAAGGCCGAGGTGTCGGCGCTGCCGGCGCTGCGGAACAGGCTCTCGACGCGCTCCGACAACGTATCGATCCGCTGGCCGAGATCTTCAGTGGGACGCGCCGCGCCGATGTCCTCGACGCGCTCGGCGAGTGCCGCGATCTGCAGCGACAGGGTCTCGGCGCCGCGTGCGTCGGCTAGACGGTCGATCCGTCCGGAGAGGTCTGCGACGCGCGCTTCGATGCGCTCCACCGGCGCCATGTCGATCTCGCCGGCCGCGCGTGCGGGCTGGTTCGCCAGGGCCTCGGAAATTTCCGCGAGGCGCTCTTCGATAAGGACGAACTGCGACAGGTCCGGCTCCCGAACCTCGCGCGTCAAGGTCTCGATGCCTTCCGCGAGGGCGGCGACACGCGCTTCGAGCTGTTCGATCTGCAGGAACTCGGGCATCTGCACGAGGGCCTGCTCGATCTCTTCCATGCGCCCGGCCAGGCGCTCGATGCCGGCTTCGAGCGCCCCCGAACCCAGACGTTCGGCCATCGCCTCGAAGCGGGCGTCCATGGCGTCCTTGCCGTTCTCGGCAACGATGGCGTCGAGCTTGTCGCGCAGGCCGTCGAGCTCGGTGCGGAGCACCTTGGCGACGGATTCTTCGGCCTGGACGCGGGCGGTGTCGAGATAGCGGGCCTCGAACTCCTCCCAGCGCTGCTGCACGGCGAGGACCTGGTCCTCCGTGGCGAGCGAGCGCAGCGAGGTGCGCAGGCGCTCCAGCTCCACCTTCAGGTTTCGCTTGGCCTCGGTGTCCAGCGCCACGTGCTCGGAGATGCGCGTCTCGAACTCGTCCCAGCGACGCTTCACCGCCTCCAGAGACTCCTCACGCGCCATCTGGCCGACCATGGCCGCAACCGCGTCGAGATCGCCGCGCAGCGCTTCCAGCGAAGCCTGATCGGCGGTGCCGGCGGTCAGCTCGGTCAGCGACTCCATGATCTCGAAGATCTCGGCGCCGATCCGTTCCGGCGCGTCGCGCTCGGCGATCATCTCCTTGAGATCGGCAAAGGAGGTCTGGAGCTCCTTGATCCGGCCGTCGGTATCGACGCCGACGCGGCTCTGGATGTCGCCGCGCAGGAGCGTCAGTTCGGCGGCCAGGTCCTTGATCAGCGCGATGGAGGCGTTCTGGAGCTGCAGCTGTTCGACCTCGGCGGCGATCGTGCCGATTCGCCGACCGGCGGCGGCGCGGCGACGCGGCGCGTCCTCTTCCGAGGCGAGAGCGCTCTCGACCGCGACGTTGGAAACGGCGGCCGTCAGCGAGGGGCGGCGGGCGCGGCGCGCTTCCGCGGCCAGGCGCAGCTTCTCGCTGGCCGACAGCTCGGCGCGCTCGGCCGCGCCATCCGGCGCTCGATCGGCGGGGGGTGCGGGGTTCGTGGCAGGCTTCGTCGAGGACAGGCGGCTGAGGCGCTGCTCCAGGTCTTCCAGCGTCTTGCTGAGCGACGAAAACGACGCGTCGGAAGCTGCCGGCATATCTTCCGCCCGTTGCCTCACCTTGGCTTCGTTCTGCGACATGTCCCGCTCCTTCCGCTGCCCGCCGCCTGTCTGCGGGCGCGACCGCTTTGCCAAGTTCACGACCAGAAGGCTTAACGAGGGGTTAAGCCATGGTCCTTTGGTTAAGGATTTAAAAACCTAAGCGGGAGCGAGGCTGGATTCGATCCGGTCTAGGCTTGCGAAGCCGGGGACCGCGCCGGTAAATATTTTTGTTGGGGCAGGCTTACGAAATCGCTGACGCCGTTAAATACACCTGTAGTTATATTCGGGTGATGAGTGAGACATCATGAAGCATCCGCAGATGGACGATTCCAGCGACGACGGAGACAGGCGACTCGGCATCTCCGAGCTCCTCGCCTGCGACCCGGAAGGGTCGCATGCGGGTGAACACGACAATTTCCGGATCGGCGATCTGGCGCGCGAGTTCGGCGTGTCGCTGCGTACCCTGCGGTTCTACGAGGATCGCGGCCTGCTCCAGCCGGAACGGCAGGGCACGACCCGCATCTATTCCCGGCGCGACCGCATGCGCCTCCGCTTGGTGCTGCTGGCAAAGCTCCTCGGCTTCTCGCTGACCGAGGCCAAGCAGATCATCGACGTCTACCATTCGCCCGACGGCCCGCGAAAGCAGCTCGAGGTCGCGCTCCAACGCATGACGGAGCAGAGGGTCGTGCTGCTCGATCAGCGGCGCGAGATCGACGAATCGCTCCAGGCCATGGAGGTGGCGCTCGACCTCGTGCGCGATCGTCTCGGCCGCGCGGATAACAACTGATCTCGCCCGTCGTCACGTCGGTTTCGATCCGACCCGACGAGTATGAATGAATGATGAAGAAGTCCGATCATTTGCCGTGCATCTTCGATGGGGGACCTATGCACGGGACGGGATAGCTCATCATGACGCGATGCAGCATATAAGCGTTCAGGGAGCCGTAGAAAGAAGTCCCAAGAGGTTATCATGATCAACGTCCGCACCGAACGTACTGGGTCCTTCCCGGCCCAAATCGGCGCCACCGCACGCCGTCCGGGGGCCGACCGGTCCCGCCCGTCCAGCCGTTTCGCGCACGGCACCGCCCGCCCGATGTATCTGGAGACCGAGCCGATGACCCACATGGTCTCGCGCCGCGGATCGATGTTCGAGGCCAGCGCGCCGCAGCGCCCCTGAAGGCTTGCCCGGTCAGCGGGCGAGACTCCCATGCGATTTCAGAAGGGCTCGGCCGATGGCCGGGCCCTTTTTCATGCGGGGATGTTCCCGTCGGGGAAGCGTTCAGACCGCCCCGGCCCGGTTGCGGCAGAGATGGAGCGTGACCCATTCGCCCCGACGCAGCGTCCGGCGGTGGAACAGGCCCTGGATGCGGTAGGCCGAAAGCACCGCGTCCCTCTGCCGCTCCAGGATGCCCGACAGGACCACGTCGCCGTCGGCCGACAGGTGGCGCGCCAGTTGCGGAGCGAGCTGCATCAGCGGGCCGGCGAGGATGTTGGCGATCACAAGATCGAACGGCGCCGCGCGGCGGAACGCCGGCGAGCCGAATCCCGTCGCCGTGGCCGTCTCGACATAGCGGGAGACGCCGTTCGCGCGAACGTTCTGCCGCGCGACGGCGATCGCCACCGGGTCGATGTCCGTCGCCAGGACCGGGCGCCGCGCCAGCTTGGCGAAGGCGATCGCCAGCACCGCGCTGCCCGTTCCCAGGTCCAACGCGTTGCGCGGCCTGCGCCGCCGCACCACGCTCTCGATCATCGTGAGGCATCCGGCGGTGGTCCCGTGATGCCCCGTCCCGAAGGCCTGACCCGCCTCGATCTCGATGGCGAGGTCGTTGGGCAGGACCTTGTCGCGGTCGTGCGCCCCATGGACCAGGAAGCGCCCGGCCCGCACGGGCTTCAGCCCCGCCAGCACCTCGGCCATCCAGTCGATGTCCGGCAGGTCCTCGCGCACCGGCTCGGCATCGCCGAAAGCCTCGCGCACCGCCGTCTCGTCGACGGTGTCGGCGTCCTCGAAATAGACGGACGCCTCGAACAGTTCGGCCTTTTCGTCGACCTCGGAGAGGGAAACCGGCCATCCCTCGTCGGCGAACCGGGCGTCGAGCCGATCGAAGAGCGCCTCGGCGGGTGTGCGTCCCGAACGCGTGTAGAAACGGACCTGACCCACGACGACCTCACTTCCTCGACATCGATGGCGGCACGGCCGCCCCGGCTCCTCACAGCGTGACGAGCCGCTCCAGTTTGCCCTTGGCGGTCTCGGGGTTCTCGCCGTAGGCGATGGTTCCGACGAAGCGTCCGGCCCGATCCAGGAGGATCACCGACGCCGTGTGGTCCATCGTGTAGTCGTCGCCCTGCGGCACCTTCCTGGCATAGGCGCCGTAACCCTTGAGCATGGCGGCGACATCGTCCGGCGTGCCGGTGACGGCCGTGATATCAGGCGACAGGGCACCGACATAGGTCTTCAGGATCTCCGGCGTGTCGCGCTCCGGGTCGACCGTCACGAAGACGATGCCGAGATCCTTGCCCTCTCCCTTCAGCGCCTTCTGATAGCCCGACAGTTCATAGAGCGTCGTCGGGCACACGTCCGGGCAGTGGGTGAAACCGAAGAACAGCGCGGTCGGGCGCGAGCGCAAGGCGGCCTCGGTGACCTCCGCGCCGTTCTGGTCGGTCAGGCGGAACGCGGTGCCGTAGGGCTCCGCGCCCTGCGTCACTTCCTCCATCTCCGCGCGGCCGAAGGTCCAGACGAGGACGAGGAGCGCCAGCACGGCCGCCACCAGGAACCAAAGCGCGTAGCGCAGCACGGGCAGACGGCGGCGCCCCCTTTCGCGCGGAGTCGGATCGGTCATGTCGTTGCTCCTTTGTCGCGGTCTCGGATACATGATTGCTCCGCCGCCTCCAAGGCCGCGACGACAAGGGGACCGGGGGCGGGAATGAGCGAAGCGGGATCGGGCAGCGAGGATCTGCGGTTCCGGCCGGACGAACCACGCATCCACCCGAGCGCGGAACTGAAGGGGACCCGCCTCGGCCGCCATTGCGACATCGGCCCGCGCGTGGTCCTGCGCGACGTCGCGGTCGGCGACTATTCCTATTTCGAGCGCGGCAGCGAGGCGACCCACGCCGACATCGGCAAGTTCTGCTCGATCGCGGCGCACGTGCGGGTCAATGCGCTGGAACATCCGGTGGAGCGCGTCACGACGCACAAGATCAGCTATCGCCCCAACGAGTATTTCCGCTGGCACGGCGTCGACGACGCTTTCCGCGAACGCCGGCTGCAGCGCCGCGTCGAGATCGGCCACGACGTCTGGCTCGGCCATGCCGCGGTGATCCTGCCGGGTGTGACGATCGGCACCGGCGCGGTGGTCGGCGCCGGCGCGGTGGTGACGCGCGACGTCGCGCCGTACACGATCGTCGCGGGCGTGCCGGCACGCCCCTTGCGCGCCCGCTTCGCGCCGTCGGTGGCCGAGCGGTTCCTGGCCCTCGCCTGGTGGGACTGGCCGAAGCCGAAGCTCTTCGACGCCATATCGGACATGCAGACGCTTTCGCCCGAACATTTCCTCGCCCGTTGGGAGGCCACGAGCGACTGAAGACGATCGTGTCCTCGGCGATGTCGGTGGACCTCGTCTTCCCACGAACCCCGCAGCCAGACCCGCCCTGTCGAACTTGTGATCGCCCGCCGCGCTCCACTTCGGCGCGAATCCTTTCCAGCGGCGATTGCGGCCTCCTATATGAGGTCCAAGGAATATCGGCATACCGGAAGGATCGATCACGATGGGCAGCTCGGCCAAAATGCGCGGCATGGCTTTGATGGGCGTGCTGGCGCTGACCTTCTCGCTGGCGGCGGTGGACTTCGCGGAAGCGCGCCGCGGCGGCAGCTTCGGAAGCCGTGGGGCGCGCACCTACCAGTCCGCGCCTGCCACGAACACGGCGCCCTCGGCCGCGCCGGTGCAGCGTTCCATGACCTCGCCGAACGCGGCGGCCCCTGCGGCCGGCGCTGCGGCGGCGGCGCGTCCCGGGATGCGCTCGGGTATGTTCGGCGGTGGCTTCGGCGGGGCGCTGATGCGCGGTCTCGTGATCGGCGGCCTGTTCGGCCTCCTGATGGGCACCGGCTTCGGCGGTATGGCCGGCATGCTCGGCTTCCTCGTCCAAGCGCTGCTGATCGGCCTCGTGGTATGGTTCGTGGTGCGCATGTTCCGTCGCCGCTCCGGCCAGACGGCGATGGCCGGTGGGCGCCCGAACGAGGCGGGCAACAACCGGACGATGTACGAGGGTCTCGGCCAGCGCGGCCCGCAGGGCGGTCAGGCGGCAGGCGCCCGTGGCTATGCCGGTCCGCAGGCGGCTGCAGCGGCTTCGAGCGCTGCGGGCGTCGACCAGCTACGCATCACGGCCGCGGATCTCGACATCTTCGAGAACCGCCTCCAGACGCTGCAGGACGCGTTCACCCGCGAGGACTACGCCAAGCTCCGCGAGATCACGACCCCCGAGGTCGCCTCCTACCTCTCCGAGGAACTCGCCACCAACGCCTCCAAGGGCATCCGTGTCGAGGCGCGCGACGTGACGCTGCTTCAGGGCGACGTCGCCGAGAGCTGGAAGGAAGGCTCGCGCGAATACGCCACCGTCGCGATGCGCTATTCGATGGTCGAGACCATTCGCGACCGCGAGACCGGCGCGATCCGGGAAGGCGGCAACGCCCCGGTCGAGTCCACCGAGGTCTGGACCTTCCTGCGCGACTTCAAGGACGAGTGGAAGCTCTCCGCGATCCAGGAAGCCTGATCGCGAGGCCACCACACCGCATCCACAGGCCCGCCGGTTCCCGCGAACCGGCGGGCTTTTTTGTCCCCTCAGGCCGCGCCGCGCACGGGGGCGGCGAACAGGGTTGTGAGCGCCCGCTCGATGTCGGGGGTCAAACCCATCACGGCGCTGAGATCGCCGAGGCGCAGCGCCGCGCGGTGCTTGCAGTCGGAGCGGAAGCGCGAGGCGGGGCAGGTGCAGGCGAGACGCATGTCCCCTCGCCCGCCTCGCACGACCTCGATTTCGTAAGGCGTGCCACGGCTCCCCGCTACGCGAAAGTTGAGACGCCCGGTCGCAGCCTCGCCACGCGCCGCCATGGCGCGGGCGGCAATGCCCCCGGCCCGCGGCGGGGTGCTGGCCGAGACCGGCTTGGCAAGCCCGGAAGTGTCGGCGAGATCGACGATATCGCGTGCCCCCGCATGCCGCACGCCCTCCAGCGCGATCGTGGCGCATGCGAAGGCGTCCTCGCCGGCATCATGATGCCGGAAGGTGATGCCGAAGCGCGTCGCCAGGGCCGACAGCTTCTTGCTCGGCTCCTCCGGCCAGAGCCGGCGCGCCATCGCGACTGTGCAGAAGGAGCGGAACTCCGGCAGCGCCAGGCCATGATGGGCGGCGGTGCGCTTGAGGACCGTCATGTCGAACGAGGCGTTGTGGGCCAGCACCAGCGCGCCATCGAACACCGGGGCGATCTCGCGCCAGACATCGGCGAAGCTCGGCGCGTCGAGCACGTCCTCCGGCCGGATGCCGTGCACGCGGATGTTGCCCCAGTCGAAGCGAAGCTCCGGCGGACGGATCAACGTGTGGAAGCGCCGCGTGACGGCACCGCCCTCCACGAACGCCAGACCGATCGCGCAGGCGCTGACGGGGCTCTGGTTGGCGGTCTCGAAATCGAGGGCAACGACGGTCATGCGCATCCGAAAAAGGGGCGCACCATGCGCCGTGGCCTCCGACGCCCCCTCCGGCTTGCGCAACGGCGCATGGACGGCGGACGAAGCCCGCCCGACCGTCCCCCGCGAGATCTGATGGAGACAGCCCCGGTTGAATCAGGCTTGCGCGATCAGTGCAAGCCAGTCGTCCTCCGAGATCACCTTCACGCCGTGCTTCTGCGCGTCCGTCAGCTTGGATCCCGCTCCCGGTCCGGCCACCACAAGGTCGGTCTTCTTCGACACCGACCCGGACACCTTGGCACCCAGCGCCTCCGCCCGCTCCTTGGCTTCGGCCCGCGTCATCTTTTCCAGGGTCCCGGTGAACACCACCGTCTTCGAGCGGACGGGCGAGGAAGCCGGAGGCGGCGCGGCGCGCTCGTTCGTGGTCGTGACCCCGGCCGCCATCAACGCTTCCACCGCTTCACGGTTGTGCTGCTCGTCGAAGAAATGGATCAGCGACAAGGTCGCCACCGTGCCGATGTCGCCGTCGCGCGTCAGCGCGAGGAAGGCATCGCCGGGTGCGCCGGCCTTGGCCCGGCGCAACGCATCGGCAAACCTCTCGGCCTCCTCACCGTAGCGTTCGCGCAGAACCACGCGCTGGTTCGCCTTGAGGCCGAGATCGGCGTCGCGCAGAGGGTTCCAGTGGGGATCGGCGAGCTTGGCGTCGTCCACCGCCATGAGCCGCTCGAAGGTGGTGCCCCCGATCGTGCGCAGCGCGCTGAGCTCCGCCCAATCCTCCCCCGGTTGGCCCGCACGAGCGGCATCGATTCCGGCGACGAAGGCCGGCACGTCCTCGAAATGCTTTGCCAATGCCTTGGCCGAGCTTTCGCCGATCTCGGGGATGCCGAGCGCGAAGATGAAGCGGTCGAGCGACACCGTCCTGCGCGCTTCGACGGCCGCCAGGAGATTGTCGATCGCCTTCGTCGTCTCGCCCTTCCTGGCCGCCTTTGCTGGCTCGGCCTTGCCTTCCGCCTGTCGACGGGCCTCGGCAAGCGCACGTCGCCGCGCCTCGATCGCCTCGCGCAGCGCTTCGAACTCGAGCCGGAAGATGTCGGCCGGCTGGCGTAGGAGGCCGGCGTCGAACAGTTCCTCCACGAACGTCTCGCCGAGGCCCTCGATGTCGAAGGCGTTGCGCGAAACGAAATGCTTCAGCCCCTCCTTGGCCTGCGCGGGGCAGGTCATCGCCGCCGTGCAGCGCCGCACCGAATCCAGCCGTCCGGTGCGCGGATTGATCTCGCGCTCGGCCTTGGAGCCGCAGATCGGGCAATGGTCGGGGTAGCGGAAGGGCTCGGCGCCCTCGGGACGCTTCTCGATCACGACGTCCACGACCTGCGGGATGACGTCGCCCGCGCGCTGGATCACCACCGTATCGCCGATGCGAACGTCGCGTCCGCCACGGATCGGCTGGCCGTCGGCGTCGCGCCCGGCGACATAGTCCTCGTTGTGCAGCGTCACGTTGGAGACGACGACCCCGCCCACCGTCACCGGGGTCAGCTTGGCGAGCGGCGCGAGCTTGCCGGTGCGCCCGACATTGATGACGATCTCCTCCACCGTCGTGGTCGCCTGCTCGGCCGAGAACTTGTGCGCGATCGCCCAGCGCGGTGCGCGCGAGACGAAGCCGAGCTCGCTCTGCGCGTCGAGGTCGTCCACCTTGTAGACGACGCCGTCGATGTCATAGCCGAGCCCCGCCCGCGCCGCCTCGATGCGGCGGTAGTGCTCGATCAGCCCGTCGACGGTCTCCAGCCGCTTCATCAACGGCTCGTCGTTGCCGAACTGCGGCACCGTGTTCGTCTGGAACCCCATGTCCTGAAGCGCGGCGACGACCTGCGTCTGCGTGGCGCCGGGCAGTTCGCTGGTCTCTCCCCAGGCATAGGCGAAGAAGCGCAGCGGCCGCGACTTCGTCACGCTCGCGTCCTTCTGGCGCAGCGATCCCGCGGCGGCGTTGCGCGGGTTGGCGAACTGGCGCGCGGCCTTCGCCCCCTCGCCCTCGCCGGCTTCCGCCAGCAGCCGTGCGTTGAGCGCCGCGAAGTCCGCGTGGGTCATGTAGACTTCGCCGCGCACCTCGAAGACCGCCGGGGCGAAACCCCTCAACCGGTCCGGGATGTCGTCCAGCGTGCGCGCATTGGCGGTCACGTCCTCGCCCACCTGCCCGTCGCCGCGCGTCGCGGCTGAGACGAGCCGGCCCTTCTCGTAGCGCAGGGACAGGGAAAGCCCGTCGATCTTGGGTTCGGCCGTGATCGCGAGCGCGGCATCCTCGCCAAGGCCGAGGAAGCGACGCACGCGCCGGGCAAAGTCGGCCACGTCCTCGTCGGAGAAGGCATTGTCGAGCGAGAGCATCGGCACGGCGTGCCGGATCTTCGCGAACTTCGCGGAGGGAGCGGCGCCGACCTTCTTCGCGGGCGAGTCCGCCCTCGCCAGATCCGGGAAGCGCGCCTCGATCGCCGCGTTGCGCCGGCGCAGGGCGTCGTATTCCGCGTCGGTGACCGTCGGCGCGTCGTCCTCGTAGTAGCGCCGGTCGTGCTCGGCCATCTCGCGCGCCAGCCGCTCCAGCTCGGCGGCGGCCGCCTCTGGGGTCATCCGGTCGAGATCGGGAAGGTCGGACATGGCTGGCTCGGCTCAGGAGGATCGATCGGGCGTTACACCGATTCTGGAGCAGGCCGGCGAAAAATCCCGTGACGCTTCGCCGTCCTCAGTTGGGATGGCCGATCAGCCGCGCGGCGGCCGCGCGCGCCTCGTCGGTCACGATGTCGCCGGCCAGCATGCGGGCGATCTCCTCACGCCGGGCGGATACGTCGATCGTCGCCACGCGCGTCGACAGGCGCTCGTCGCCGGGCTGGACTTCGGCCTTGGAGATCAGGAGATGCGTCGTCGCACGCGCCGCGACCTGCGGCGCATGCGTCACCGACAGGACCTGCACCCGCGAGGCGAGCCGCGCGAGGCGCCGTCCGATCGCATCGGCCACCGCACCGCCCACACCCGTGTCGATCTCGTCGAACACGAGGGTCGGAGCGGAGCCCTTGTCCGCCAGCACCACCTTCAGCGCCAGCAGGAAGCGCGACAACTCGCCGCCCGAGGCGACCTTCATCATCGGCCCGGCGCGGGTGCCGGGGTTGGTCCGCACCCAGAACTCGGCCGCGTCGATGCCGGCCCCCGTACGCGCCTTCGGATCGGTCGCGATCTCCACGATGAAGGCCGCGCGCTCCAGCTTCATGTCGGGAAGCTCGCCCATCACGGCCGCCTCCAGATGACGGGCTGTCTCGTGGCGCTTCACCGAGAGGTCCGCCGCCAGCTGGTCGAACGTCTCGCGCCGTGCAACGACCTCGGCCTCCAGATGGCCGAGGCGCTCCTCGCCGGCATCCAGCTCGGCGAGATCGCCCATCATCTTGGCGGTGAGATCGGCGAGATCGTCCACCGCCACGTTGTACTTGCGGCCCGCCGCGCGCAGCGCGAAGAGACGCTCCTCGCACTTCTCCAGCGCGCGCGGGTCGAACTCGAGCGTGCGCAGCGCGCCCTGCAGGCTCATCTGCGCGTCAGACAAGGCGTCGAGCCCTGCTTCCAGACGCTCGATCGCCTCGTCAAGAAGACCCGGCAGTTCGTCCTTCTTGCGATCGAGCCGGCGCAGAAGACTGCCGAGACCGGGAATGGGAGACGCCGGACCGGACAGCTCCTCGTGCGCGTCGTTGACGTCGGTCGCGATCTTTTCCGAGCGCATCATGCGCTGGCGCTCTTCGGCGAGTTCCTCTTCCTCGCCCGCCATCGGCGAAAGCTCGGAGAGCTCCTCCACCGAGGCGCGGAGATAGTCGGCCTCGCGCGCGGCGGCCTCGACGCGGGCGCGGTGGCGCGACAGCTCGCCCTCCGCCTTGCGCCAGTCGTCGAAGGCGCGGGTGACCGCCATCGCCTCGAGCGTCAGCCCACCATATTCGTCGAGCAGGAGCCGGTGCGCCTCGGGGTCGACGAGCGCGCGGTCGTCGTGCTGGCCGTGGATCTCGACGAGCGTAGCGCCCACTTCCTTCATCAGACCGACGCTGGACGGCCGGTCGTTGATGAAGACGCGGGTGCGTCCGTCCGCGCTTTGCACGCGCCGCAGGATCAGGTCGCCGTCGTCGTCGAACCCGTTGTCCGTCAGGAGCCTGCGGGCCGGGTGCGCGGTCGGCAGGTCGAAGACGGCTGAGACCTCCCCCTGCTTTGAGCCGTGGCGCACGAGACCGCCGTCCCCTCGCCCGCCGAGCGCGAGCGATAGGGCGTCGAGCAGGATCGATTTGCCGGCGCCGGTCTCGCCGGTGAGCACCGACAGGCCGTCGTTCAACACGAGGTCGAGCCGGTCGATGAGGACGATGTCGCGGATCGAAAGGTGAACAAGCATAGGGGAGAAGGGCTAGACCGGCTCGCGCAGAATGGCAATCGCGAAGATATGGATGCCCCGGCGCCGTGAGAAGGGCAGGCCGCGCCGGGCCGCCGCGGAAACGAAAAAAGGCCGGACGATGCCGGCCTTTCCTCGAATGCTGCGGTGGTTACGAACGCGCGGGCGGGTTCAGCACCGTCCGCTCGGCCTGGGCGCGGTTGCCCGCCGGCGTGCGGTCGGCGCCGGTGATGGCGCGCGTGGCGTTCGAGAACCAGGAGGTCGCTCCACCCTGGCGCGGCTGCAGGCCGTTGGACTGGAGCAGCGCGTAGGAGTCCTTGTACCACTCGGACTCCGGGAAGTTCTGCCCGAGGACCGAAGCCGAGGCCTGCGCTTCCTGCGTCAGCCCCATCGCGTAGTAGCTCTCGGTGAGGCGCGCCAGCGCCTCCTCGACATGCCGCGTGTCGGGATAGGTGTCGACGACGTTCTTGAACCGGTTCACGGCGGCGATGTATTCGCGCCGTTCCTGATAGTAGCGCCCGACCTGCATCTCCTTGCCGGCCAGCTGGTCCTTGGCGATGCGCAGCTTGGTGCGTGCGTCCTCGGCGTATTCCGAATCGGGATAGCGGTCCACGACCTCCTGCATCGCCTGCACGGCGCGCGCGGTGTCGGACTGGTCGCGCGTCACGTCCGGCATCTGGCGGAAGTAGGACAGGCCGATGATGTACTGCGCGTAGGCCGCGTCCTCGGAGCCCGGATAGAGCTGGAGGTAGCGACGGGCCGAGGCGACGGCCTCGTCGTAGTCGCCGGTGCGGTAGCTCGCGAACGCGCGCATCACCAGCGCCTTGCGGGCGAATTCGGAATAGGGGTGCTGGCGGTCGATCGCCTCGAACTTGGCGCTCGCTTCCTTCAGCCGGCCACTCTCGAGGTTGGCGAGGCCCTGGTTGTAGAGCGTGTCGGCCGGCTCGGTCTGCGACGCGAGCGCCAGGGCGTCGATATCATTGTCCTTCGAGGACATGCACCCCGACAGAAGGAGACCGGACGCGGCCACGGCCAGTGCCATCGGCACGACCGGAAAGCGGCCGGACAGCGGCATCTTGATTCCCATCGAACTCGTTCCCCCTGGCTTTCCCGGACCGGCGCAGACTGCCCGAACGGGACACCTTCCTAGCCAACGTCCCGCATCGCGACAACGCTTCACGACAGGCCAAGGCGCCTTTTTTAAGACTTTCGGTGGCGTTGGGCCGATCAGAGAACCTGAGGTCCGAGCGCGGGCACCGCGATCGCCGCCATGCCGACCTGGCGCATCGGCTCCATACGGCGGCCGGAGACCTCCACCACGGCATGGGCCGCCGGATCGTTCAGGAGCGCCTGCAGGGCGAGCGCGTTCAAACGATGCCCGCCCTTGTAGGAGCGGTAACAGCCGAGGACGCGCGCGCCAGCCAGAGCCTGATCACCCACCGCATCCAGCGTCTTGTGCCGGACGAACTCGTCGGGGTAGCGCAGGCCGGCCGGATTGATGACGCGGTCGTCGTCGCCGATCACCACCGAATTCTCGAGCGAGGAGCCGAGCGCGTGGCCCGATGCCCAGAGACGCTCGACGTCCTTCATGAAGCCGAAGGTGCGGGCGCGCGCGAGTTCGTCGCGAAAGAGGCTTGGGCTCAGGTCGGCGCAGAACCGTTGACGGCCGATCGCAGCCGTGGCGAAATCGATCTCGACCTCGAAGCGCGTGCCCTCGTGGGGACGATACTCGGCAAAGCCGCCGTTCAGCTCGACGCGAACGGGCTTGAGCACCTTGATGAAGCGGCGCGGCGCGCGCTGGGCGACGAGCCCGGCCGACTCGATGGCCCGCACGAACATGTCCGAGCCGCCGTCCATGATCGGAATCTCGTTGCCGTCGATCTGCACGACGACGTTGTCGACGTCCATCGCGTAGAGGGCGGCCATGATATGCTCGATCGTCGCCACATGGGCGCCACGACGGTCGCCGACGATGGTGGACAGATCGGTGGACGTCACGTTGGCGGAAACGGCGGCGATCTCATGCACGAGGCCGGACGCCTCGAAGACGTGGAACACGATGCCGGTGTCGGGCTCGGCCGGATGGAGCGACAGTTCCACCAGCGTGCCGCTGTGAACCCCCACGCCCTCGAAACCGATACGCGCTCCGATCGTGTGCTGGTTGACCACGTGATACTCATCCTTATACCGGCCCGCCGCTCGCGAAAGGATCGCGCTCCAGGCAGGAGAACTCTTCCCGGCTTCCGGATGATCCAACGGGGATTCCGTATGCGCACGCGAAGTGTCTGAAACTGTCACAAAATTTAGGTCCTAGCCGAAATAAGGCCAAATCACGCTTTCTTACCCAGTGTTACCGCAATGCAGCTTAACGCTTCATTTACGATAACGAATTCAAAGCCTTAAACAGAAAGGCCCGCCCTCTTTCGAGGGCGGGCCACACCGGATGGCGGTGAGTTTGTGACCGTCAGTTCGACTGGCGGCGCAGGAAGGCCGGAATTTCGAGCTGGTCTTCCTCGCTCGGCTGGCGAACCTGGCTCTGCGGACGAGCCGCGGAGTCGGCCGCCTGGCGGCGCGGCGCGTACGGGCTCGCCTCGGCCGGACGGCGCGTGGCGGCCGGGCGAACCGGGTCGGCAAGCACCGCCTCGTCTTCCTCACGACGCGACAGGCCGGTGGTCAGGCGACGCAGAAGACCCATCGGGCCCCGCTCGTCGCCCGCCGCCTCGACGCCGGCGCTGCGGCGCTCGATCTCGGCCTGTACCACGGGCGGGAAATCTTCCACGCGCGGCATGCGGGCCTGGGCGGGCTGCTGCACCGGCTGGCGCGGCGCCGGGGCGCGCGGGGCGACCTGCGCGATCTCGGCTTCGAGGGCGGCGGTGAAGTCGTCCTCGATGTCGGCCAACGCCGGAGCCGGCTGGTAGACCGGCTGCGGCGCGACCGGGGCCTGCGCGACCGGGGCCGGAGCCTGCATGATCGGGGCGGGCTGAGCCATCTGCACGGGGGCCGGGGCCGGCTGGACGGCCGGGCGAGCGGCGATCGCAGCGGCGGCGCGCGCCTCGGCGGCGTGGCCGTAGACTTCCATCGCGGCCTTGTCGATGCCCGTGGCGACGACCGACACGCGGATCACGCCCTCGAGGTTCTCGTCGAACGTGGCGCCGAGGATGATGTTGGCGTCCTGGTCCACTTCCTCGCGAATACGGGTCGCGGCCTCGTCCACCTCGAAAAGCGTGAGGTCACGCCCGCCGGTGATGGAGATGAGAAGGCCCTTGGCGCCCTTCATCGACGTCTCGTCGAGGAGCGGGTTGGCGATCGCGGCCTCGGCGGCGGCCATCGCGCGGCCCTCGCCGGACGCCTCGCCCGTGCCCATCATCGCCTTGCCCATCTCGCGCATCACGGAACGCACGTCCGCGAAGTCGAGGTTGATCAGGCCTTCCTTCACCATCAGGTCGGTGATGCAGGCGACACCGGAGTAGAGCACCTGATCGGCCATGCCGAAGGCATCGGCGAAGGTGGTCTTGTCGTTGGCGATGCGGAAGAGGTTCTGGTTGGGAATGACGATCAGCGTATCGACGTTCTTCTGCAGCTCCTCGATGCCCTGCTCGGCGATGCGCAGGCGACGCTGGCCCTCGAAGTGGAAGGGCTTGGTCACGACGCCGACGGTCAGGATCCCCTTCTCGCGGGCCGCGCGCGCCACCACCGGCGCCGCACCCGTGCCCGTGCCGCCGCCCATGCCGGCGGTGACGAAGCACATGTGCGAGCCGAGGAGGTGATCGCAGATCTCGTCGAGCGACTCTTCGGCGGCCGCACGGCCGACCTCGGGCTGCGAGCCGGCGCCCAGCCCCTCGGTCACCGCGACACCCATCTGGATGACGCGCTCGGCGCGCGACGAGCGCAGCGCTTGCGCATCGGTGTTCGCGATCACGAACTCGACGCCCTCGAGTCCGGCGTTGATCATGTTGTTGACGGCGTTGCAGCCGCCGCCGCCCACACCGAACACGGTGATCCGCGGCTTCAGCTCGGTGATGTCCGGCTTCTGCAGGGTGATGCTCATCGTGGTTTCCCTTTGTGTCTGGGCCGGTTCGCCGCGCGGCCTTTGGGTCTTATGGTCCAGTGCGCGGCGCGCACCGATTTCTAGGTTCGGGGTGACGAGCTTCGCACGCGAAGCTTGTCAGAAACTCTGCCGGAGCCACGAGCCGAAGCGGCCGACGCGCGTACGCGGATCGAGCGCGAAGTCGATCATCGACTGCTCGGGGACGTGTTCGGCGGCCGCGACCTGCGGATAGATCAGGAGACCGACCGCCGTTGCGAAGGCCGGGCTCTTGTTGGAAGCGGACAGGCCGGCGACGCCGACCGGGCGGCCGAGCCGCACGTTTCGGTTCAGGAGCGAGCGCCCCGCTTCCGAAAGGCCGGCGAGCTGCGAGGCGCCGCCGGTCAGCACCACGCGCTTGCCGATGACATGGCCGAGATTGGAGGCGGCCAGCCGGTCGCGGATCAGCTCCAGCGTTTCCTCGACGCGCGGGCGGATGATGCGCGCGATCAGCGAGCGCGACACCTGCACCGGCTGCTCGTGGGCCTCGTCGCCGAGCGGCGCGACGGACACGGTGTCGCCGTCCGCCATCAGGCTCGGCAGCGCGTTGCCGTGCATCACCTTCAGCCGTTCGGCCTGCTCGGGCCGGATCGAAAGGCCGCGGGCAAGGTCCATGGTGATGTGATGCCCGCCGAGCGCCACGGCGTCGGCATAGGCGAAGTGGCCGTTCTGGAAGATCGAGATCGTGGTCGAACCCGCACCCATGTCGATGCAGGCCGAACCCATCAGCGCCTCGTCGTCGACAAGGGTTGAGAGGCCACTCGCATAGGGCGTCGCCACGAAGGCTTCGACCACGAGATGGGCGCGGTTGATCGCGGCCTCGAGGTTGCGCAGCGGGGTTTCCTCGGCCGACAGGATGTGAAGCTCGGCGCCGAGTTCCGCGCCGGTCATGCCGACTGGGTTCTCGAGGCTCCCCTCCCCGTCGAGCGACAGGTCGAACGGCACGCGGTGCAGTGCGACGCGGCCCTCGCGCAGGGGATGGCGGGCGGCCTGGTTGAGGACGCGCTTAAGGTCGAGTTCGCCGACCTCGGCGCCTTCGACGGCCGCGCGGGCCGAGCCGCGCAGGCTCTTCAGGCGCCCGGCGCAGACGGAGACGATGAGCGACTCGATGGTCAGCCCGGCCATGCGCTCGGCGGCGTCCACGCAGAAGCGGATCGACTTTTCGGCTGCTTCCAGATCGACCACGACGCCGGACTTCACGCCGCGCGAACGCTGGTGGCCGATGCCGATGACCTCGACGACGTGGGTGCGGCCCGGCAGGACCTCGCTCTCCGGCCGCGGCTTCAGGCGCGCGATGAGGCAGGTGACCTTGGAGGAGCCGACGTCGAGCACGGAGATCGTGCGTACGCGCTTGTCCGAAGGCTTCTTGATGCGAGGCAGTTCGTCGGTGGACTTGGAGAAGAGGCTCATACCGGCTTTTCCTTCTGAGCCTGCTTCCAGAGCTTGTCGCGCTCCTTGAGGACCTTGTCCCAGCGCGTCTTGGCGGCCGGGGTGAGCTTGACGACCATCCGGTCGGCGAGGCGCATGTCGACCGAAACGATGTCGCGGGCGAGAAGCCCCTCGTTGCGGTCGACCCGCATCACGGTCGCGGCCGCCTCGATCGGGTCGAGTTCGGGCAGGCGGATCACCACGCCGTTGTCGAGACGCAGATCCCAGCGACGGTCGCCGACGCGCACATAGGCCTTGATCCGCTGGTCGAGTTCGGGAACCAGCGCCATCTTGTCGAGGATATCGGCGGCCTCACGCGCCGCGCCCGGCCCCACCACGAAGGGCAGGTCGGTGAAGCGGGTGGTGGCGTAGGGCACGATCTCGCGGCCGTCGTGATCGACGATCCACAGGTCCTTGTCCCGCTGCCAGAGCGCGAAGGGCTGCTTCTCCACGAGCGCGATCTTCACGCGGTTCGGATATTCCTTCTCGATCGTCGCGCTCTCGATCCAGGGCATCGCTTCGATCGCCTCGCGCGCGGCCGTCACGTCCAGCGCCGGCAGCGTCTGCGCGCCGGTCATCCAGAGCGTCTGGAGGACGTCGATCTCGCTGGTCTCCGAGTAGCCGGTGACGTCGACCGTATCGATCGACAGGCCGAGCGGCTCTGCGACGGCATCGATCACCGCGGTCTGATGGCCGCCGAGCACCATGCCGTAGACGGCGGTGGAGCCGAGCAGGCCGACCGCGAGCGTGCGGAAGCGCGGAAGCGGCATCTCGCGCACGTTCTTGATCCAGACCACGGTCCGGCGACCGAGGCGCTGGATGCGCATCACGACCGGGCTGACGCGCTGGAACATCGGGGCGTCGTTCAGCGACCGCATGAGGCGTCCCTCACCATCCAGGACAGGAGCTCGCCGAACGAGTGGCCGGCGACCTTCGCGATATCGGGCACGAGCGAGGTCGGCGTCATGCCGGGCTGGGTGTTCACCTCCAGCCAGACCAGCTCCCCCTTGTCGCCGAAGCGGTCATCGTAGCGGAAGTCCGAGCGCGACACGCCGCGACAGCCGACGGCGCGGTGTGCGGCGAGCGCCGCCTCCTGCACGCGCTTGGCGATGGCGGGCGGAATCTCAGCGGGGATCACGTGCTGCGAGCCACCCGGCAGATACTTGGAATCGTAGTCGTAGAAGGCGTGGCCCTCGGTCGTGATCTCGCAGACGGGCAGTGCCACGTCGCCCATCACGGCGCAGGTCAGCTCGCGCCCCGGCACGAAACGCTCGACCATCACCTCTTCGCCGAAGGTCCAGTCGGCGCCGTGCAACTGCTGCGGCGGGTGCTCCTGGTCGGCGCGGACGATCAAAACGCCGAAGGACGAGCCCTCCGCGATCGGCTTCACCACGTAGGGCGGCGCCATCACATGGAATTTCGCGACCGCACGGCGGTCGAGGATCTTGTGCTCGACCACCGGGACGCCGGCGGCCTTGGCGATCGTCTTGGCCTTGACCTTGTTCATGGCCAGCGCCGAAGCGAGGACACCCGAATGCGTATAGGGGATCTGCAGGAACTCCAGGACGCCCTGGATCGTGCCGTCTTCGCCGAACGGGCCGTGAAGCGCGTTGAAGGCGACATCGGGCGCAAGGTCGCGAAGCACCGCCGCCACGTCGCGGCCGACGTCCACGCGGGAGACGCGGAAGCCCTCCGCCTCCAGCGCGTCGGCGCAGGCCTTGCCCGACGACAGGCTCACCGGCCTTTCTGACGAGAAGCCACCGAACAGCACTGCGACATGCGAGGTCATCGACCGGGAATCCCATCCATTGAAGGCTGGGATCATTCATCGCTTGGAGATGGTTAAGCGATGGTTAACCGACCGTGGCGAAAGCAAGAAAATCGTAAGGCCGTTTGGAGAGACGGCGTTAACGAACCGGCTCCCCTGCCCGCTTCCGCCCTCAGGCGCGCAATGCCGCCTCGATATCGTCGAGCACCTTGTCGCGGCCAATGCCGGTGAGGAACGGAAGGCCCTTGAAGGTGGGGCGGCCGAGATCGTCGGGGACCGGCGTCGTGGCGACGATGACGTCGGCATCGGCGGCAAGGCCGCGCACCTCGGTCGCCTTGCACTGGCGCACCTCGACCGGAATGCCGCGCTCGGCCATCGCCTCCTCGATCGCGACCGCCACGACGGTGGATGTGGCGACGGCGGTGCCGCAGGCGATCAGGACAGTCTTGCGTTGCATGGGACGCTCCTTGTTGTCAGTGGCCGAGGGCTTCGAGAACTTCGTCGGCAGTCCCGGCCCCGGCAAGGCGCCGGAGACGCTGCTCGTCCGCGAGCGTCCCTATCACCGCCTGCAGCAGCGGGATCTGCTCGGCCTTGTCGCGGATCGCCAGCGCGAAGATCACGCGCACGTCGAGCCACAGGTCGGGGTCGTCCATGGAGCGAAAGCGCACGGGCTCGGGAAGGATGGCGAGGCCCACCGCCGCCTGCACCACGTGCTCCGGGTCGGTGTGAGGGATCGCGGCGTTCAGGTCGCCGAGCGGGAGGCCGGTCGGCATCGCCTCCTCGCGCGCCCGGGCTGCCGGTCCCCAGCTCGCATGCACGCAGCCGATCTCGCGCAGGCGTTCCGCCAGGAGATCGATCGCCGCCCCGCCGTCGCCGACCGGAACCCCGATCAGGATGGCGCGGCGGTCGAGGTAGCGACGCAGAAGATCGGTCACGTGCGACGCGCCATCGGCGGCGCGACCACCGGCACGGCGTCCGGCAGGGGATCGTCGGCCCCTGCGAGCCGCTCCATGCGGCGTGGCGCGGCGCGCCAGGCCAGCAACAGCGCTGCCACGCCGCAGAGAACCAGAAGCAGGCCGACGAGCCCGAACATCTCGGTGAGGCGGATCACGATCCAGGGAATGTAGAGGAACCCGTCCACGACGCTGGTGATGCCGGTGGCGTTGGCGGGGATGGCGAAGCCCGAATTGGCGGCGGTGGCCGTCATCAGCGGCGACAAGGCCATGCCGACGTAGAAGCCGACGATGAGCGTCACCGTTCCGATCACGACCATGCGGAAGACGTTGCCGTTGACGATCGGCGCGGCCATCGCGACCACGAAGGGGATCACCGCGAGATCCGCGAAGAGGATGATGCGGTTCCCGGGAAGGATCAGCGACAGCACGATCGCGACCGGCACCAGGATCAGGGACGAGGCGATCGCCGCCGGATGCCCGATCAGGATGGCGGAGTCGAGACCGACGTGGATCTCCCGGTCGCCGGCCCGCTTCTGCACGAACTCGCGCGCGGCCTCCGAAACCGGGATGAGGCCTTCCATGAGGATCTTCACCATGCGCGGCAGCAGCAGCATCACGGCCGCAAGGCTCATGCCCGTCTGGAGGCTCTTGGTGATGACGGTGCCTAAGTCGGCGGAACCGGCATAGGCGACGAGGCCGAGCACGAGGCCGATGATGAGGCCCATGACGATCGGTTCGCCGAAGACGCCGAGCCGGCGCTGCACGGTTTCGGTATCGACGCGGATACGATTGATGCCGGGAGTGCGGTCCATGATCCAGTTGAGAGCGATCGCGAGCGGCACGATCTGGGCGGAGGCCAGATGCGGCACCGATACACCCGGGACGCCGTAGAAGCGCTGGACGCCCTTGGCGGTCCAGTCGGCCAGCACGAGAGCGAGAGCGGCCATCAACGCGGCGGCCAGAAGGCCGTAGCCGAGGCTCCCCGTCGCGGCGACGACGAGCGAGCCGACGAAGGCGAAGTGCCAGAAGTTCCAGACATCGACGTTGAGCGTGCGCGTCAGCCCCGAGAACAGGAGCGCGACGTTTACCAGGATGCCGATCGGGATCACCCAGAGCCCGACCGACGACCCGAAGGCGATCGCCGCCGCCGACGGCCAGCCGACATCCACGATGTCGCGCTGCATCCCGGTGTTGGTGACGATCGCCTGCGCCACCTCGCCGAGCGTCGTCAGCATCAGGCCGAGAACGAGGTTGATGCCGATGAAGGCGATGCCGATGGTCAGGCCGGCGCGGAAGGCCCTGCCGGGCTTGGCGCCGAGCACGAGCGCGATCACGAAGATGATGATGGGAAGGAGCACGGTCGCGCCGAGCGCGTCGACGACCCCCTTCAATGCGGCTAGAATCTCAGCCATCGTTGGTCCCCCCTCGGCAGACGGGCGAGACAGAATCTTCAGTCGTTCGGTTCTCGCCAGACCGCGAGTGTGAACACCTGTCTAGTGTTTTTGCAACTTGTTCCTTGCGGTCCGATCGAGGCGCGAACAGCCGCTCATGACGGCGGGCGCGCTGGAAGCGCACGGACCTCAATCCACCCATTTCTCATCCGCCGTGAACGCAACCGTCAGCCAGCGGTCGCGCGGGGACCCGCCGATCGCCGCGCCGATCTCCTCGCGCACGCGATCGAAGTCGGCAAGCGTCTGGCGGGGGTGGTCGATGGGCACGACGAAGTGGAGTTCCATCATGCGCGAACGCCCGACCTTGGCGACATAGGTGCGCACATCCGCGTAGCCGTGGCGACGCACGGTTTCGGCGACGATGGTGCGCACGCGGATGTCGAGTTCGGGCGGGGCGACGAGGAAGATCTCCTTCAGCGCCTCGAACACGGTGCGCAGCGGCACCGGGACGAGGCAGAGCGTGAGGACCGCCAGCACCGCCGGATCGACATACGGCGTCCAATGCTCGTAGGCGCCGCCCTGGAGAAGGGCGGCGATCATGAATGCGGCGAGAAGCGCCGCCGTGATGAGGCCGGCCATCGCCCAGCCCTTCACGTCGAGGGCAAGAAGCTCGGACCTGATCTCCCGGTTCTGCCGCCGACCGATGAGGAACATCGCAAGGCAGATGGCGACGATCACTGCTGCATAGGCGATGGCCCAGCCGAATTCGAGCGCGCGGCCGCCCGACAGCAGCGTGGCGACCGCGTTCACGAAGGCGTAGGCCGACAGGAGGGTCAGGAGGCCGCCGTTGAATAGGAGCACGATGGGTTCGAGATGCCAGAATCCCATCTGGAACCGCCCCGAGGTCTGGCGCGCGATGAGACGCGAGACGAGAAGCGCCATGCCGGTCATCGCCGCGTCCACCACCGAGAACATGCCGTCGAAGGCGATGGACAAAGAGCCCGACAGGATGCCGAAGCCGACGCCCGAAGCCCCGACGACGAGCGTGGCGGCGATCGAACGTTTCAGCGCGGATTGTTCAGCGGTTTCAAGGGTCATGGTCTGGCTCGCGACATTCGTCGCCCGGTCATAGGCCTTGCGCGGCCGCGCGGCGAGACCGTCAGGGACGGAACGGCTCGACGGCGGCACCGGGAGCGAAACGGCCGAGGCGCTTGATCTCCCATTCCAACAGGATGCCGCTGGTCTCGAAAACGCGCCGCCGCACCGTCTCGCCGAGAAGCTCGAGGTCGTGGCCGGTGGCGTCGCCGACGTTCAGCATGAAATTGCAGTGCAGCGCCGACATCTGCGCACCGCCGATGGTCAGCCCCCGGCAACCCGCCCGATCGACTTCCTTCCAGGCGGAGGTGCCGGGTGGGTTCTTGAAGGTCGAGCCGCCGGTCTTCTCCCGTACCGGCTGGACCGTCTCGCGGTGGTGCTGCACCTCGTCCATCGCGCGGCGAATGTCCTCGCGGTCCGTTTCTGGCCCCTCGAAGACGGCGGACACGAAGATCAGGTCCTCCGGCGCGTCGGCATGGCGATAGGAGAAACCCATCTCGGCCTTGGAAAGCACATGCGCCCGGCCCTGCCGGTCGAGCGAGCGCGCCTCCACCAGACGGTCGGCCGTCTCGACGCCGTTGGCCCCGCCGTTCATGCGGATCGCGCCGCCGACCGAACCGGGAATGCCGTGCAGGAAATGAAAACCGCCGAGTCCGGCCTCTAGCGCCACTGCCGCCACGCGCTTGTCGCTGGCCGCCGCGCCCGCCCGAATGCGCCCCTCCCCGACCGCCTCGACCTCGCCGAAGCCCTTGGCCGGCAGCCGCAGCACCACGCCGCCGACGCCGCCGTCGCGGATCAGAAGGTTGGAGCCGATCCCGACGACGGTGAGCGGTACTTCGGCCGGCAGGGCTGCGAGGAAGGCGGCGAGGTCCGCCTCGTCGGCCGGCTGGAACATGAGGTCCGCCGGGCCGCCGGTGCGGAACCAGGTGATCTTGGAGAGGTCCGCCGCGGCCTGCAGCTTGCCGCGAAGGCCGAGGGCAGGATCGGACAGCGCGGCGAAGAGTTCGCTCAAGCCTGCCGCCCCAGCGCCTCGAGTTCCTTCGGCAACGCATAGGCCCAGGTGGTGATCGAGCCGGCGCCGAGGCACACGACCATGTCGCCGGCTTCCGCCACGCGGTGCACGAGCGGCGCGAGTTCCGCCGGCCCGTCGATGAGGCGTGCGTCCCGGTGCCCGCCGAGACGCAGGCGCTCCGCCAGCATGACCGAATCGACGCCCTCGATCGGCTCCTCGCCTGCCGAGTAGACCGGCGCGAGGATCACCGTGTCGGCGTCGTTGAAGCAGGCCGCGAAGTCGGCGAAGAGCGACTGGAGGCGCGTGTAGCGATGCGGCTGCACCACTGCGACCACGCGGCCCGACGCCGCCGAGCGGGCCGCCGAGAGGACGGCGCGGATCTCGACGGGGTGGTGGCCGTAGTCGTCGTAGACGTCGATGCCGAGCGCGTTGCCGGTATGCGTGAAGCGGCGCTTGACGCCGCCGAAGGCGCCCAGCCCCTTGCGGATCGCCTCCTCGCCGATGCCGATGCGATGGGCGACCGCCACCGCCGCCGTGGCGTTGGAGACGTTGTGCCGGCCGGGCATCGGCAGCACGAGGTCCTTCATCGCCGTGGTCGCGCCGGTGATGCGGTCGCGGATCGTCACGTCGAAGGTCGAGCGCGGTCCTTCGGCGCGCACGTTCTGGAAGCGCGCGTCGGCCTGGAGGTTCTCGCCATAGGTGATGATGCGGCGGTCCTCGATCTCGGAGACCAGCGTCTGCACCTCCGGGTGGTCGAGGCACATCACCGCGAAGCCGTAGAAGGGCACGTTCTCGATGAAGGCGCGGAAGGCGGCGCGCACCTTGTCGAAGGTGCCGTAATGGTCGAGGTGCTCGGGATCGATGTTGGTGACGACCGCGACGTCGGCCGGCAGCTTCAGGAAGGTGCCGTCGCTCTCGTCGGCTTCCACCACCATCCACTCGCCCTCGCCCATGCGGGCGTTGGTGCCGTAGGCGTTGATGATGCCGCCGTTGACGACCGTCGGGTCCATGTTGCCGGCGTCCAGCAGCGTCGCGACCATCGAGGTCGTCGTGGTCTTGCCGTGCGTTCCGCCGATCGCGATCGCCTGGCGGAAGCGCATCAGCTCGGCCAGCATCTCGGCGCGGCGCACGATCGGCAGCAGGCGCTCGCGCGCGGCCGACAGCTCCGGATTGGAGCGCTTGATGGCGGTCGAGACGACCACGACCTCGGCCAGCCCCAGGTTCTCCGCGGCGTGGCCGATATGGACGGTGACGCCCTTCTCGCGCAGGCGCTGGACGTTGGCGTTCTCCGAGGCGTCCGAGCCCTGCACGGTGTAGCCGAGGTTGACCAGCACCTCGGCGATGCCGCTCATGCCGATGCCGCCGATGCCGATGAAATGCACCGGGCCGATATTGGGCGGCATCTTCATGGCCGGCTCCTCTGGTCTTCTCGTTGAATGGTCAGCGTGTCGCGGCGTCCGGCATAGACGCGACGAGATCGGCTAGCAACCGCGCCGCTTCCGGTATGCCTTGCGAGCGCGCGGCAAAGGCCATCGTCTCCGCCTTGTCGGGATCGTTGGCGAGCATCGTCGTCAGGCCCGCCAGTCGCTCCGGCGTGAGATCCGCCTGCTTGGAGACCACCGTCCCGCCGGCCTGCTGCAGCCGCGCGGCGTTGGCGGCCTGATCGTGGTCGAGCGCGTGGGGGTACGGCACCAGGATCGAGGGGCGGCCGATCACCGAAAGCTCCGAGACGGTAGAGGCCCCTGCCCGGCTGACGACGAGATGGGCCCCGGCGATGCGGCCGGCCATGTTGGTGAAGAACGGCGAGACCTCGGCGGGAATGCCGAGCTCGCGATAGGCCGCCACCACCTTCGCCTCGTCCTCCGCCCGCGCCTGCTGGGTCACGCGCAGCCGCGCGCGCAGAGCCGGAGGCATCAGCTTCACAGCGGCCGGCACGGCGTCGGAGAAGTAGCTCGCTCCCTGGCTGCCTCCGAAGACGACCAGCTCGAACGGCTCGCCCTCGTGGCTTCGGCGATAGGGCGTCGTCGCCGCATCGAGAACGGCGGGCCGCACCGGATTGCCGGTGACGGTGATCTTGGCCGCGATCGCGCCGTCCGCATCGGACTGCGGGATGCCGGCGGCGATGCGGCGCACGCGCTGGCTGAGGAACTTGTTGGCCCGTCCCATCACGGCGTTCTGCTCGTGGATCGCGGTGGGAAGCCCCAGCTGCACTGCCGCCATCATCGGCGGAATGGTGGGATAGCCGCCGAAGCCGATCACGGCGGCGGGCTTCACCCGCTTCATCAGCGCGATCGCGCCGCGGTATCCGGTCCAGAGCTTCGTTCCGGAGCGCAGGATGGCGAGCGGGTTCTTCGAGCCGAAGGTCGCCGAAGGCACGACATGCGTCTCGTCGGCCGGGAAGCTGCCGGCATAGCGGCCGGCGCGTTCGTCGGTGACGAGATGGACGCCATGGCCGCGCGCGCGCAACTCGTGCGCCAGGGCCTCGGCGGGAAACAGGTGGCCGCCGGTCCCGCCGGCGCATAGGAAGATGGGTTTGTTCATGATCGGCTTCTTAGCGCGCGGGATACGGCGCCTGGAAGGCGAGCGTGCGCTCCACGAGGCGGTCGGTCTGCGAAACGTTCTCGGCACGCTTGCGCGTCAGCGCCAGCACGAAGCCAGCCGAGATGGCCACCGCCATCATCGACGAGCCGCCGTAGGAGATGAAGGGCAGCGTCATGCCCTTGGCCGGCATCAGGTGCAGATTGACGGCCATGTTGATGATCGACTGGAGGCCGAACAGCATCACGAGGCCCGAGATGGCGAGGCGGTTGAACGTGTCGCGCTGATGGAAGGCGATGGAAAGGCCGCGCATCACCACGAAGCAGAAGACCGCCGAGAGCGCCATGCAGGAGACGATGCCGAACTCCTCGGCGATGACGGAATAGGCGAAGTCGGTATGGCTGTCGGGCAGCATCCGCTTGATCGTGCCCTCGCCGGGGCCCTGGCCGAGCCAGCCGCCCGACAGGATCGCCTCGCGCGCGGTGTCGGTCTGGTAGGTATCGCCCTCGCCGGTCATGAAGCGGTCGATACGCGAGGCGACGTGCGGGAACACCGTATAGGCGCCGACGAAGCCGACCATGCCGACGCCGCCGAGCAGGGCGATCCACACCCACGACAGCCCGGCCATGAAGAACATGCAGCTCCAGGTGGCCGAGGTGAGGATGGTCTGGCCGAGGTCCGGCTGCGCCACGAGGAGCGCGGTGACGACGAGCAGCAGCATGATCGAGAACAGGTTGCCCGGCACGTCCGGCCGGCGCGAGCGCTCGGCGAAGAGCCAGGCACAGACCACGACGAAGGCGGGCTTCATGAACTCCGAGGGCTGAACGGTCAGCGGACCGAAGTCCATCCAGCGCCGCGCGCCCTTCACTTCCATGCCGAAGAACAGCGCCATCACCATGACCACCAGCGAGCCGGCGAGCATCACGATCGACATGCGGCGAATGCCGCGCGGGGTCAGAAGCGAGGTCGCCAGCATCACGGCGATCGAGGGAAACAGGAAGAAGGCGTGACGCTTGACGAAGTGGAACGGTTCAAGCCCGATCTTCTCGGCCACCGGCGGGCTCGCCGCGAAGGACAGCACCATGCCGCCGATCATCAGGATCAGGAATGCGGCCAGGAACCAGCGGTCGATGGACCACCACCAGTCCGTGATGAGGCCCTTCTTGGCGCGGCTCGACATGGCTCAACCCTTCGAAGACGGTTCGGTCGCGGGCAGCGCGGCCACAAGCTGGCGGAACGTGTCGCCACGCACCTCGAAATTCCGGAACTGGTCGAAGCTGGCGCAGGCGGGCGACAGGAGGACGACCTCTTCCTTCCCCGTCAGGCCCGCGTCGCGCGCCGCATCCTCGACCGCGACGTCCAGGGTACCCGATATTTCGTAAGGAATTCGTTCACCAAGAGCGGCGGCGAAGGCCGGAGCCGCCTCGCCGATCAGGTAGGCTTTCGCAATGCGCCCGAACAAGGGCTCGAGCGAGGCGATACCGCCCTCCTTCGGTAAGCCGCCTGCGATCCAGTGGATGCGATCGAAGCTTCCGAGGGCGGGCGCCGCGGCATCCGCGTTGGTGGCCTTGGAATCGTTGACGAAGAGGACTTGGGCCCGCCGCCCCACCTCCTCCATGCGATGGGCGAGCCCCGGAAAGGACCGGAGCCCCGCCAGGATCTCGTCGTCGGCAAGGCCGAGCGCCAGAAGGGTCGCGACGGCGGCCGCCGCATTCTGCCCGTTGTGACGGCCCCGCAGGGAGCCGATCCCGTCGAGCGAAAAGCGCCGGACGACGGAGCCCCCTTCTGCGACCTGGATCTCGCCGCCCTCGAAGAAGACGCCGTCGTTCAGCGCGCGCTCCTTCGAGATGCGCACCACGACGTTGCCCTCGCTCTCGTGCCAGTCGGCAATCCCCGAGCAGTAGTCGTCGTCGATGCCGATCACGGCCGTGCCCGCTTCCTGCAGGAGCCGCGCCTTGATGGCCGCGTAGTTCTCCATGGTGCCGTGGCGATCGAGATGGTCGGGGGTCAGGTTCAGAAGGATGCCGACCGTCGGCGCGATCGAGGGCGCGAGGTCGATCTGGTAGGACGAGCACTCGACCACGTAGAAGCGGTCGGGCCGGGGCGGCTCCAGCGTCAGGATCGCGACGCCGATATTGCCGCCGAGCTGCGTATCGCGGCCGGAGGCCTTCAGGCAGTGCCCGATCAACGCAGTCGTGGTGGACTTGCCGTTGGTGCCGGTGATGGCGACGAAGGGCGCGCGGGGCGTCGAGGTCTCGCGCTCGCGCGCGAAGATCTCGATGTCGCCGATGATGGGAACGCCTGCCCCGTTGGCGAGGTCGGCGGCCCAGTGGGGCTTGGGATGCGTCAGCGGCACGCCGGGCGAGAGCACCAGCGCCTCGACGGCGGACCAGTCGAGGTCGTGCAGGTCGCCGGTCGCGATGCCCTCGGCTCGCGCCGCCTCCACGCTCTTTGGATTGTCGTCGAAGGCGACGAGCCGTGCACCGCCCGCCTGCAGCGCGCGGGCCGTCGCCAGCCCCGAGCCGCCCAGGCCAAACAGGGCGACGGTGCGATCGGTGAACGTGTGCGCGGCGATCATCGCGGCGACCTCAGCGCAGCTTGAGGGTGGAGAGGCCGACGAAGGCCAGGAGCAGCGCGATGATCCAGAAGCGCACAACCACCTGGCTCTCGGTCCAGCCGAGCTTCTCGAAATGGTGGTGGATCGGCGCCATGAGGAAGACCCGGCGGCCGGTCATCTTGAACCAGCCGACCTGAATGATCACCGACAGGGCCTCGATCACGAAGAGCCCGCCGATCACAGCGAGCACCAGCTCGTGCTTGGTGGCGACCGCGATGGCGCCGACGAGGCCGCCGAGCGCCAGCGAGCCCGTGTCGCCCATGAAGATCGCGGCCGGCGGCGCGTTGAACCAGAGGAAGCCGAGCCCCGCCCCGATCACCGCGCCGCAGACGACCGCGAGCTCTCCCGTGCCCACCACGTAGTGGATCTGCAGGTAGTTCGCGAAGTTGGTGTTGCCGGCGAGATAGGCGATCAGGCCGAAGGCGGCGGCCGCGATCATGATCGGCATAATCGCGAGGCCGTCGAGCCCGTCGGTCAGGTTCACCGCGTTGCCGGCGCCCACGATCACGAAGGCGGCGAAGGCGGCGTAGAACCACCCGAGATCGATCAGGAGCGACTTGAAGAAGGGGATGGAGAGCGAGCTCGCGAACGAGCCCTGCTGCGCCAGGATCACCATGACGCCCGCCGCCAGCGCGATCGCGAACTCGAGGCCGAGACGCGACTTGCCGGAGAAGCCCATGTGGCTCTGTTTCGTCACCTTCAGATAGTCGTCGTAGAAGCCGATCGAGCCGAAGCCGATCGTCACCAGCAGCACCATCCAGACGTAGATGTTGGAGAGCTCCGCCCAGAGCAGCGTCGCGACGAGGAAGCCGGACAGGATCATCAGCCCGCCCATCGTCGGCGTGCCGGCCTTCTTGAAATGCGTCTGCGGGCCATCGGCGCGGATCGGCTGGCCCCGCCCCTGGCGCACGCGAAGATTCGCGATGATGGCCGGCCCGAACAGGAACACCACGATGAACGAGGTGATCATCGCCCCGCCGGTGCGGAAGGTGATGTAGCGGAAGACGTTGAAGAGCTGCGCGTCGTCGGCGAGCGTGGCGAGATAGGACAGCATGGATCAGGCTCCCTGGCCGAGATCGGAGGGGGCGGCGCTGCCGGAGGCCGCGGGAGCCGGGGCCGAATGGATGCGGATCAGATCGTCCACGATCTTGGAGAAACCGATGCTCTTCGAGGCCTTCGCCATCACGACGTCGCCGGGACGAAGATGCCGGACGAGGCTTTCGCGAAGCTCATCGGGGCTGGCATGCCATTCGTGCCTCACCAGGCGCTCGAGGCCGGCGTCGAGGCCCTTCATCTCCTCGCCTGCGAGCAGGACGAGATCGGGATGGGCGTCGAGGATCGGACCGGCGAGCTCCGCGTGGAGGTCGGCCGAGAACTCGCCGAGTTCCAGCATGTCGCCCATGACGGCGATGCGCCGTCCGCTCGGTCCGGGCGCGGCTTGCGCCAGGAGCGCCAGGGCCGCGCGCATGGAGGCCGGGTTGGCGTTGTAACTCTCGTCGATCAGCGTCCACTCGCCGCTGCCGTCGCCGAGCGGCAGCACGTGTCGCTCGCCCCGCCCCTTGCCCGCGCGCCAGGAGCCCAGAGCCTTTGCCGCCTGCTCGACATCGGCGCCGAGAAGGTCCGCCGCGCCGAGCACGGCCAGCGCGTTCTGGACGAGATGCCGGCCGCCGGAGCCGAGCTGGACCTCGACCTGCGCTCCGTCGATCCTTGCCACGATGCGCGAGCCGGTGACCGACGGGCGGAAGCCCGCGAGCCGATAGTCCGCCCCCTCCTCCTCGCCGAAGGTGGTGATGCGCGTGACGCCCGCCGCCTGAGCCGCCTGCATCAGGTAGGCTGTCATCGGGTCGTCGGCGTTCAGGACCGCGGTTCCGCCGGGCACGACGCCCTCGAAGATCTCGGCCTTGGCCTCGGCAATATGCTCCAGGCTCTTGAAGAAGCCGAGATGGGCGGCCGCGATCAGCGTGACGACGGCGACATGCGGGCGCACGAGCTTCACCAGCGGCCGGATCTCGTCCGGGTGGTTCATGCCGATCTCGAACACGGCGAAGCGCGTGTCGGCCGGCAGCTGCGCGAGCGTCAGCGGCACGCCCCAATGATTGTTGAACGAGGCTGCGGAGGCATGCACCGTGCCTTGCGCGCCGAGCACGTGGCGCAGCGCGTCCTTGGTCGTCGTCTTGCCGACGCTGCCGGTCACGGCGACGATGCGCGCCTCGGACCGGTGGCGCGCGGCGCTGCCGAGAAGCTCCAGTGCCTTGAGGACGTCGTCCACCACCACCATCGGCAGACCGACGGCTCCGAGCGCGGGAAGCTTCTGCTTGGAGACCACCAGCATGGAGGCACCGGCGGCGGACGCCTGGCGCAGAAAGGCATGGCCGTCGAACGCATCGCCCTTGATGGCAAAGAAGGCGTCGCCCGGCTTCAGCGAACGGGTGTCGATCGAAATGCCCGTCACCGCCTCCGGCAAGGCGCCGATCGGTCGTCCGCCGGTGGCCGCCGCGAGTGCGGCGCCGGTCCAGAGCGGCGCGCTCATCGTGCGGCCCCTGCGATCGCGGCCCGCACCTCTTCGTGGTCGCTGAAGGGCAGCGTCGCGCCCGCTGCGGTCTGACCGTTCTCGTGGCCCTTGCCGGCGACGATCACCGTATCGCCCGCTCGCGACAGCTCGACCGCATGACGGATCGCGGCGCGTCGGTCGCCGATCTCTTCGGCGGCGGGAACGGCGGCCAGGATCTCGGCGCGGATCTCGGACGGCACCTCGGAACGCGGATTGTCGTCCGTCACGATCACGATGTCGGCGAGGCGTCCCGCGATCTCGCCCATGATCGGTCGCTTGCCGCGATCGCGGTCGCCGCCGCACCCGAACACGAGGACGACGCGGCCGGTGGTGAACGGGCGCACGGAGGACAGGACATTCTCCAGCGCTTCCGGCTTGTGCGCGTAGTCCACGAACACCGGGACGCCGTCCGCCGTGGAGCCGGCGAGGTCGAGCCGTCCGGGCGCGCCCTTCAGGTGCTCCAGGGCGGGAAGCACGTCGTCGACGTTGCGCCCGGTGGCGATGGCAAGACCGGCGGCGACCAGCGCGTTGGCCATCTGAAACTCGCCGGCCAGCGGCAGAACGATACGGTAGAGCTTGCCGGCGGCCTCGATCTCGGCGATCTGCCGATGGCGCTCGTGCTCGAGCCGCTTGAGCTTCAGGAACCCACCGTTGGCACCGACGGTCATCACCGTCGCGCCCGCGAGATTGGCGGCTTCCGTCGCCGGGCCGGACCACCGGTCGTCGGCGTAGATCACCGCCGGCGCGCCCTTGGGCAGCAGCGTGTCGAAGAGGCGCATCTTGGCGCGGAAGTAGTCCTCCACCGTGGGGTGGTAGTCCATGTGGTCGCGGCCAAGATTGCTGAAGCCCGCCGCACGAAGGTTCACGCCGTCGAGCCGCCGCTGGTCGAGACCGTGGCTGGAGGCTTCCATCGAGGCATGCGTGACGCCCTCGTCGGCGAGTTCCGCCATCAGCTTCGCCAACGCGACCGGCTCGGGGGTGGTGAGCGATCCGTATTCGTCGCGCGTCGGCGAAACCACACCGGTGGTGCCGATCGAGGCGGCCTTCAGGCCGCACAGGGTCCAGATCTGGCGGGTGAAGGCGGCGATCGAGGTCTTGCCGCTGGTGCCGGTGACGGCGACGACATGGTCAGGCTGACGGCCATAGAAGCGGGCGGCCATGCGGGCGAGCGTGCGCCGGGCATCGCCGGTGCGAAGGGTCGGCACCGAAACCGTCGCCTCGACGCCGGCCGGCAACAGGACCGCCGCCGCACCCCGCGCCACGGCGTCGCCGACATAGGCCGCGCCGTCGCCCTTCGAGCCGGCCAGCGCCGCGAACAGCACGCCGGGCCGAACCTCGCGCGAATCGGACGTCAGGCCGGTGATGTCGACCGTCTCATCCTTCGCGCCGGTGGCGAGGTCTTCGGCGAGATCGCAAAGCTTCATTTACCATCTTCCGCATGTCACGGAAAAGCCGGCGGGTCCGCCGCCGGCTCGTCCGGGTTCGTCCTATCCGCCCGTCGTGTAGAGCACGAGGCGAGCCTGTTGAAGCATTTTGACGTCAGTAGGACACGAGGAGCGACTTGCCCGTTTCCCCGAAGTCCGGCTTCACGTCGAGGAACGTCGCAGCGCGGCGCACGATGTTGCCGACCATCGGCGCGGCATTGTAGCCGGCCGTCGCCGCGTACTTGCCCTCTTCCTTCTTGGGCTCGTCGATGATCGAGAGCACGAGATAGCGTGGTTTCTCGATCGGGAAGGCGCCGACATAGGCGTTGAAGCGCATGTCCTTGGAGTAGCGCCCGGCGACGACCTTCTCGGCCGTGCCCGTCTTGCCGCCGACGTGGTAGCCGGGCGGGTTGGCGCTCTTGCCCGAGCCCGACACGCCGTTGATCTTGAAGATCTCGCGCATCTCGGCCGAGGTCTGATCCTTCAGCACCTTCACCTTGATCGCGTCGGCCTCTTCCTTCGTGCGCGGCAGGAAGGTCGGCGGCACGTACCAGCCGTCGTTGACGATGGCGGCCGCGGCCGCCGCCGTCTGCAGCGGCGTCGTGGACACGCCGTGGCCGAAGGCGATGGTCATCGAGTTGATCTTCTTCCACTGCTTGGGCTGGGAGGGCATCGCCGTCTCCGGCAGTTCCGTCTTGACGCGCGACAGGAGCCCCATGCGCGTCAGGAACTCCTTGTGTCCCTCGATGCCGACGAGGTCCGCCTCGCGCGCCGAGCCGACGTTGGAGGAGTACTCGAAGATTTCGGGCACGGAGAGCGGGCGGCCCTTGCCGTGGAATTCCTTAATGGTGAAGCCGGCGACGCGGAAGGGCGTCGTCGAGAAGACGTCGTTGTAGCGCACGAGACCGGAGTCCAGCGCCATCGCGGTGGTGAAGATCTTGAAGGTCGAGCCCATCTCGAACGTGCCGGCCGAGATGCGGTTGAGATTCTCCTTCTTCAGCGCGTCGGCCGGGAAGTTCGGATCGTAGTCGGGCAGCGACGCCATGGCGATGATCTCGCCGGTCTGGATGTCCATGACGAGGCCGCCGGCGGCGATCGCCTTGTACTTGGCCATGGCAGCGACCAACTCGTCGCGCACGATGTGCTGCACGCGCAGGTCGATCGACAGCTTCACCGGCTCCAGCTTGTCGTTGCCGGCAAAGCCCAGCGAGCTGAGGTCGCGGAAGCCCGCGTCGTCGACATACTTCTCCATGCCGGCGATGCCCTGGTTGTCGACGTTGGTCACGCCGACGATGTGGGCTGCGGTCGGGCCGCCGGGATAGAAGCGCTTCTTCTCGGTCCGGAAGCCGATGCCGGGAATGCCGAGCGCCATGATCTCCTGCTGCTGGCGCGGCGTCAGCTCACGCTTCAGCCAGGCAAACCCCGCCTTGGACGAAAGGCGCGCATGGAGAACCTTCGGATTGAGGTCCGGAAGCACGGTGAGGAGGGATTCCGTCGCCTCGTCGGCGTCGACGATGCGGCGCGGCTCGGCGAAGAGCGAAGCGGTCTTGATGTCGGTCGCCAGCACCTCGCCGTTGCGGTCGATGAGGTCGGGGCGCGTGATCGGCCCCTGCCCCGCCGCCGAGCGATAGGTGTCGTTCGGATCGGACTGGGTGCCAAGATAGACGAGACGGCCGCCGATCACGAGGTAGATGGCGCAGAACAGGCCCGTCGCGATCAGGAAGCGCGGCTTGTTGCGCGGCGCCTCGACGCGCCGGCGGCGGAGCCCCGTGGCTGCAACCGGCGGCGTCGCGCCGGGTGCCTTGGCGATGGTGGAAAGAAGGGTCCGCAGCGCTTTCATCGAATGCGTCCCTGGCTGGCGGAAGCGATCTTGGAAGCGTGCGCGGCTTCTTCCGGCGCCGGCGGAGCAGGCACCGCCGGAAGCTGGTTGGGCTCCACGATCTGCTGCGGCTCGACCGGCTTCAGCTCGAGCACGGCATCGAAGTTGCGTGCGAGCGCCTCCAGGCGGAACGGCTGGTTCAGGAGGCTCCAGTCGGCCTCGAGAAGCTGCATCGTCTCGCGCTCCTGCGCGATCTTGCGATCGAGCAGAAGGACCTCGTGCTCGAGGGATTCGGCCTGATACTTCTGGCCGAAGGTCCAGGTCGCAGCGACGAGGACGATGGCGACGAGGAGGACGTCGAGCGTCTTCAGCATGGTTCAGGCAGCTCCGGACGGCGGCAGGTCCGCAAGGGATGGCAGATCGACGAAGGCCGTCGCCTCCGAGTCCCGCCGGGGCGGCAACGCGGTTCGGACGGCGGCCCGCAACTTGGCCGACCGGGCGCGGGGATTGAGAGCGATCTCCCCCTCGTCGCCGGTTACGGCTTTGTTGCGAGCGTCGAATGTGACGTCCCTATGCTGAACATCCGGTAAATGGCGCGAACCTGACGCCGCCTCGGAGCGGTCGCGCAGGAAGCGCTTCACGATGCGATCCTCCAGCGAATGGAAGGTGACGACGACGAGGCGCCCGCCGGGCTTCAGAACATGCTCGGCGGCGACGAGCGCGCGCACGAGTTCGCCGAGCTCGTCGTTCACGAAGATGCGCAGCGCCTGGAAGGTGCGTGTCGCGGGATCGATCCGGTCCTTGTGCGAGCGGCCGACGACCTTGCCGATCAGCCCCGCGAGATCAAGGGTACGCTCGAACGGGCGCTCGGTGCGGCGCGCCTCGATGGCGCGCGCGATGCGGCCCGCCTGGCGCTCCTCGCCGAGAAAGTTGAGGATGCGCGCGAGATCGCCGACCTTCAGCCGGTTCACGACATCGGCCGCGCTCGGCCCCGATCGGCTCATGCGCATGTCGAGGGGCCCGTCCTTCTGGAACGAGAAGCCGCGATCCGCATCGTCGATCTGCATGGAGGAAACGCCGATATCGAGCACCACGCCATCGAAGGGAGGCTCGCCGCGCTCGGCGGCAATGGCGCGCAGATCGCCGAAACGGCCGGGATGCAGCGCAAGGTTCGGATAATGATCGAGCAAGGGCTGCGCCCCCGCAATGGCGGTCGGATCGCGATCGATGCCGAGAACATGGGCCCCGCGGTCAAGCAGGGCCGCCGAATAGCCGCCCGCTCCGAACGTGCCGTCCACGAAGCGCTCGCCCGGCTTGGGGTCGAGCGCGGCGAGAACGGGGTCGAGAAGCACCGGAACGTGGCGGACCGGTCCGCCACCGGCCGGCACGAAGGCCTGGCCGTGGTCCGCCATCATTCCGGTGTACTCTCGAACGCGCCTCGGCCCTGGCGACGCGCGGTGAGCCGCGCCCTCGCTTCCGCCCGATAGGCCTCGAACTGGGATGGCTCCCAGAGTTGGAAGAAGTGGTTGCGCCCGACGAAGACGACGCGATCCTTGATGCCCGTATGCGAGCGGATGAAATCGGAAACCATGATCCTCCCCTCCCCATCGAACTTCAGGAATGCCCCGTCGCCATAGGCGAAGAGCGACATGTCGGCGTAGTCCTCGCCGAACGGATCCTCGGCAGCCATTCGCGCCTCGTAGCGCTCCAGGAGATCCATGCCGCCGACGTCGATCGCCGGATGCCCGATCGCATGGAGAGCGTAGAGGTCCCGAACGCCCCGCGCGGCCAGAACCTGGCGGAAATGAGCTGGGACCGACACGCGACCCTTGGCGTCAATGTTGTTGATCGCGTTGGAAAGAAATCGTTCCACCCGTCGCGAACCCCGACCTCGCCTCTATCCCGACCCTCTCATCCGCCTGCCGCTCCACCCGCTCGCGGCACACGGATACCCCACCGAACAACCAAGGGTTGCGCAGTTTGCTCGATCTCGAATGGACCGAACGGGCGTCGGATGTGCGTAGAAATCGGTGCTGAACAAGCGTTCGAATCTGGGGTTTGGGATACCATGGGCGGATATGGGGGTCAATGGGAATGCGTCCCCCAGACCTGCCAGCCGGACGCTACGTCAAGCAGGATTGCGCTCGGAAAAACCGAACGTTCTCAGATGGTTAATAATCTGTGTACGGGGCCGACCGAGTTCGCCGCGTTGCAACAAAGCCGCGCAGAAAATGTTTGCGAAACAGGGGGTTGTCGCGGCCTTGCTTTAGGCCAAAAGCCAGCGAAATATCGTCTGGCTATCGATTTCCGGTCGTTGGCATCGCGGACCGCCCGTCACCCGACGGTTGCGGTGGGAAACCATCCCATTGTGGACAGGGTCGAGGGCCAGCCGGCCTGTAAGCCGGGTTCTGTGCGACGGCAAAAGCCGTGCGGCGACCATTCCTCTGGGACGCCGCTCGCGCGGCGCCTCAAGCAACCTACCCGGACGACTGGCCCGGAGCGGGCCGGCGGTTTCCCGCCACGTCGTCCCTATTCGGTCTTGCTCCCGGTGGGGTTTACCATGCCGCGACCGTTGCCGGCCGCGCGGTGGGCTCTTACCCCACCCTTTCACCCTTACCCCGCGGCCCGAGGGCTGCGAGGCGGTCTGCTCTCTGTGGCACTGTCCCTGGGGTCACCCCCGCCGGGCGTTACCCGGCACCGTTCCTCCTTGGAGCCCGGACTTTCCTCCCCCGCCGCCTTTCGACGATTGCGGGAGCGGCCGCCCGGCCGGCTGGCAGGGCGCGGTGTCGCCCGGACACCAGGTCCTGTCAAGGGAGGCCGCGATCAGAGGGAAGCGAGCACCGTCTTGACCTTCTCGCAATAGCGGGCCGAGGTCGGGTTCATGCGCTTGGAATAGTGGCCGGCATTGTACTTCAGGATGGTGCCGCAGAGCGTGCCGCCCCCGCGACGCTCGGCACCCGCCAGATACTTCATGCCGTACTTGATGTTGACGGCCGGGTTGTAGAGCGCCTTGGCGTCACCGTCGAAACCCATGTCGCGCGCCGTGGCGGGCTTGATCTGCATCAGCCCGATCTCCCCGGCTCGCCCGGTCACCTCGACCCGGTAGTTGCTCTCGACGGAGACGATGGCATGAGCAAGTTCCAGAGGCACGTCGTTGGCCGCGGCCTCGCGGGCGATGATGTCGGCGAAGGGGCGCCCGGAAAGGGTGTCGTCGGAGTCCTCGGCCGCGTCGGCCGGCTTCTGCTCGGAAATGGATGGTTCGGCGACGGGCGCCAGGGACGTGGATGAAGCGGTATCGGCTTGAACGGCAGAAATCTGGGCAAGCAGAAGCGTCGCGGCGCAAGCCGCGGCAGGCAGTCGGTTCATTTTGGTTCCGTGGATTGTCGGCGCGCACGTCGAACGGACGCGCGGCCGTCCCCCTCATGAGCCGCCCGGATACGCGGCGGCGATGACGGCTGAGCTTTTGCAGGAGCAATCGACCGCCAATGTGTCGGCTCGATCACGGAACATTAACGAATGAAATAGTTCGGGACGACCGTAAGTCGGCCATATATCCTTCAGCCGAGGGTCGGCAGGCTCGTCAGCAGACGGTGAAGGGTCGTGATCGAACCCATGTCGGCGATGCCGTCGACACGGCTCGGCCGGAAATGCCTCTGAAAGGCAAACGTATTCGAACGCGTTGCCTCATCGAAGGTTCCGTTGATTTCCTGCAGATATCCGTAGGCTGCCAGAAGGCCCTGGTAGGCCTCCACGGGCTGACCTCGATCGCCCAGCGTCAGGAAGCGCCCGCCAGTGGCCTTCGCGGGCTCGGTCCAATGGCCAACCCCCGATCGGAAAAGTTGATCCCAGGGGAACAGCTCGCCGGGATCCTCCTTGCGTGTCGGCGCGACATCGGAGTGTCCGAGCACGTTGCGTGCAGGAATTGCCCAGCGCGCGACACAATCGCGACACAATCGAATAACCGCATCGATCTGCGCGGCGGGGAAGGCGCGGTAGCCGTGCTCGTGCCCGGGATTGACGATCTCGATGCCGATCGAGCGGGAGTTCACATCGTCCCGCCCACGCCACCACGAGACGCCCGCGTGCCACGCACGGCGCTCCTCCGGCACGAGCTGGACGATGCGGCCGTCCTCTTCGACGAAATAGTGGGAGGAGACCTGCGCCTCCTCACCCGACAGCCGTTCCAACGCCGTCGCGCCGCTTTCCATGCCGGTGTAGTGCAGGAGCAGGATCTCGGGTCTGGCACCGCCGCGCCGGGCATCGTGATTGGGCGCGGCGATGGTCTCGGTGACGACGGAACTGTCCGGCCTCATGTCATCGCGACCCGGCCGACCAGCGACCAGGCGGCATTGATCGCCTTCATGCGCTCGGTCGCGATCGCCATGAACTCGTCCGGAACGCCGCGCGCCGCGAGGCGGTCGGGGTGGTTCTCCTTGACGAGTTCGAGATAGCGCCGGCGGATCGCCTCCGGCGGATCGGTGGGGCGCACCCCGAGGACGGCGAAGGCCCCCTCCGGTCCGCTCTGGATATGGCGCGCCTTGACGCCCTCGAACTCGGTCTCCGTCATTCCGAAGATCTCGGCGACGCGCGCCAGGAACTCCAGCTCGCGCTCGTGGATGGTGTCGTCGGCGCCGGCGATGTGGAACAGCCCGTCGAGCACGTCGGCAAGGAGCGCGCAGTTGCCGGGGCCGCCGTCGCATAGGCCCCGCATCTTGGCCGCATAGATCTCGAAGCCGGCCGTGTCCCGCTTGGCGAGGTCGTAGAGGCGGAAAACGTTGCCGACCTCTTCGGGTGGGATCTTGAAGATCTCCTGGAAGGCCCGGATTTCCCTCTGCGTGACGACGCCGTCGGCCTTGGCCATCTTGGCCGAGAGCGCGATCATGGCGACAGAGAAGGCCACGCGCCGCCGCGTCTCGCGGTCGCCGGAATAGGCGGTGCGCACGCGTTCCACGATGGCCTCGATCGCTTCGGCGCCGGAGACGGCGATGTCGCGGAAGAGTTGGGCAAGCGTCGAGAAGATGGACATGGAAGCCGGGTCCTGCAGCCGGTCGGGGCGAATCCACGTCGTTCTATCCGATGAACGACGGCTGCCGAAAGTGCCGGTGGTCGAGCTCGCCTTCCGGAGGCGCACGAAAAAGGCCCGCGCGAATGGAGCGCGGGCCCGTTTTCCGGTCGGATGAACGCCTTACTGCGTCGTGGTGGTGCCGGTGCCCGTGGTTCCGGTCGCTGGCGTCGTGGCCGTGCCGGTTGCCGGAGCCGGCGTCGTCGCGGTGCCGGTCGCGGGCGTGGTGGTCGTCGCGGCGGGGGTGGTGGACGAGCTGTTGTTGTCCGAGCACGCGCCAAGCGCGAGCATGGACAGGGCGCCGATGGCGAGGGTCAGGGAACGCATGGATCGTCTCCGTTGATTGAACTCCCCATCCAAACGATCGGAACGCCGATGGGTTCAATGCAAGAGGGATCACGCATGGAGTCGTGATGTTTCACAGATCATCATCGCTTCGTGAGAAGCCCTGGGATACAGTTTGGGACAAGCGTCGCCTTCGAAGGTCCGGACCGCACTGGCCCCTCGGCCGGCAACGGGAAGACGCATGCGCGCCATCATCGATCTCCTGTCGCGGGCCGCCTCCGGCTCGCGCATCCCGGCTCTCATTGGAGCGACGCTTCTTCTGGCGGCATGCCGGAGCGCTTCGCTCGACCCGGGCGATCTCGGACTGACCGGCGTCGCTGGCTCGGCGCCGCATCACTATCCCGTCCACGGCATCGACGTGTCGAAGTACCAAGGCAAGATCGACTGGGACACGGTGCGCGCGGGCGGCGTCGCCTTCGCCTACATCAAATCCACCGAAGGCGGCGATCGTGTCGACTCGGCCTTCCGGCGCAACTGGGACGCGGCCGGTGCGGCCGGCGTTCCGCGCGGCGCCTACCATTTCTTCTACTGGTGCCGGCCCGGCATCGAGCAGGCGCGTTGGTTCATCCAGAACGTGCCGCGCGACGCGGCAGCCCTGCCTCCGGTGCTCGATGTCGAGTGGACGCCGGACTCGCCCACCTGCACGCGGCGCCCGCCCCGCGACGAGATGGTGCGCGAGATGACCGCCTTCATGGACGCGCTGGAGAAGCACTACGGCGTTCGGCCGGTGATCTACGCGCCGATCGACATCCATCGCGACCGTCTGATCGGCACCTTCCCGAAGCATCAGTTCTGGCTGCGCGGCGTGAAGGACCATCCGAGCGTCAACTACGACAGCCGCCCCGACTGGCGGTTCTGGCAGTGGACCGCGACCGGAACCGTGCCGGGCGTCTCCGGCGATGTGGACCGCAACGCCTTCTCGGGCACGAAGGCCGACTGGGACGCCTGGCTCAAGGCGCACCGCCCTTCCGCCTGACGTTCCTCAAAGCGCCCCATTTGGCCCGTCAAAGGCGGCGCATCCCTATTCGAACCGGAGCGACGCACCCGCCATGGCCCTTTCCTTCACATCGCTGGCGCTCGCCTCGACCCTTCTCGTCGCCGGCGTTTCCGGCGCAGCCGCCCAGGGCGCGCAGTGCGGCGGCGACTGGAACCAGTTCATGGCGGGCGTGAAGACCGAGGCGCTGGCCAAGGGCCTTTCGGCGGCCGGCATCGACCGTGCGCTTGGCAACGTGCGCCAGGACCAGAAGGTGCTGTCGCGCGACCGCGGCCAGGCCGTGTTCCAGCAGGAATGGAGCCGCTTCCAGGGCCGCATGGTCAACAAGGATCGGCTGGCGCGCGGCCAGGCGCAGCTGAAGAAATACGCCTCGACCTTCCGCGAAGTGGAAGCCGCGACTGGCGTGCCGGGCCCGGTGATCGCGAGCTTCTGGGGCCTCGAGACCGATTTCGGCGCGGTGCTCGGCGACTTCGACACCCTCTCGGCGCTCGCCACCCTTGCCCACGACTGCCGCCGTCCCGAAATCTTCCGCCCGCACCTGATCTCGGCGATCGAGCTGGTGGACAAGGGGTACCTGCGCCCCGACCAGATGCGCGGCGCCTGGGCGGGCGAGCTCGGCCAGACGCAGATGCTGCCCGAGGACTACATCGCCTTCGGCACCGACCAGGACGGCAACGGCCAGATCAACCTCCTGACCGACGTGCCGGACGTCCTGATGACGACGGGCAAGTTCATCCAATCGATGGGCTGGCAGCGCGGCCAGCCATGGCTGGAGGCGATCCGCGTGCCGGCGGACTTTCCCTTCGACCGCGCCGCGCTCGTCAACAAGGAGCCGCGCCGCGAATTCGCCGCGCTCGGCGTCACCAAGTCCGACGGCTCGCCGCTAGAGCGCGACGATGTGCCGGCTTCGATCATCCTACCGCAGGGCAAGGGCGGCCCGGCCTTCCTCGCCTTCCCGAACTTCGACATCTACCTGCAGTGGAACAACTCGCTGACCTACTCGCTGACCGCCGCCTATTTCGGAACGCGGCTGGCGGGCGATCCGGTGGTGGACATGGGCAACCCGCAGCCCGGCCTCGACGGCGACCAGATGAAGGTCCTGCAGAACAAGCTCGTCGCCCTCGGCTACGACGTCGGCAAGGTCGACGGGATTCTGGGCGCCAACACGCGCGCGGCGGTGGCGACCGAACAGGGCAAGCGCGGCTTCGCGCCGGACGGCTGGCCGACGGCGCCATTCCTCGCCGCCTTGAACTGATCCGCAAGGGCGGGCCGCGAAGGCCCGCCCCTTTCCGCGTCAGGGCCGGACGAGGACCTTGCCGACCTTTCCGGGCGCGAGCGACGCCGTGACGGCGCGCCCGATCTCGGCCAGCGGCACGATCTCCTCCGCTTCCAGCTTCAGCTCGCCCTTGGCGACGCGCGAGACGAGTTCGCCCATCAGGCGCTTGCGGTCTTCGGCCGAGACGGCCGGACCGACCTTGGCGCCCCAGAACCCCTTGACCACGATCTGCTTGAAGATCAGCGCACCGGACGGGATGCGCATCGGCTCGCCGGTCATCGAGCCGAAGCAGACCAGCGTGCCGCCTTCGCCCAGGATGTCGGCGAGATCGGCCGCCGCCTCGCCGCCGACGGATTCGACGCCGGCCTTGATCGGCTGGCCACCCGTCACTTCGCGCACCTTGTCCTTCCAACCCTCGTTCTCCGTCGAGACCGCGTTGCGGATGCCGGCGGCCTCGAGTTCGCGGACGCCCTCGTCGCGGCGCACGAGGCTGACGACATGGATACCGCGCGCTTCGGCCAACACCGCCAGCATGCGCCCGACCGCGCCGTTGGCCGCGTTCTGGGCGATCCACTCGCCTGGCCTTGCGCCCAGCGACTCCAGAAGCGTGATGGCGCTGAAGGGCATGGCGATCAGTTGCGCGGCCGCCTCGTCTCCGATCGCGTCCGGCACCGGCATGACGCCGCCGGCCTTGGCGATGAAGGCCTCGGCCCAAGTGCCGTGGACCCCGGCGGCGCTCACGCGCTGGCCGACCATGGCGCCGTCGACGCCCTCGCCCACCGCCTCGATCGTGCCGACGGCCTCGGAGCCGCCGATCGCCGGCAGCTCGGGCTTGTAACCGTAGGTGCCGCGCACCGTCCAAAGGTCGTGATTGTGGATCGGCGAGAGGATCGTGCGCACCCGCACCTCGCCGGGGCCGGGCTCGGGCAGCGGGCTGTCGCCCAGTTTCAGGACGTCGGCTGGATCGCCGAACCGGTCGTGGATCGCGCTTTTCATGACGTCATTCCCGTTTCGCGTTGTGAGAAGGAAACGCGGGAAATGGGACGTCGGCCGGGAGAACCAAGGTCGGGACACGGCAAGGCACCCGCACCGTCACAGGCGGCCGGGGTGATGGGGTCTTCCGTGGTGTCGCCCCGGATGGAACGGGCGACGGGCCGCCGGAGGCGAACCTTCTGGGGTAGTTCGTTAGAGTGGTCCGCCTCCGGCGACCCGCGCGGTGGTTGCGGTTCGGCAGGGTGTGCGAGACCCCGCCATGGAGCTTCTCCGGTTGCCCGCCA
>NZ_BBWJ01000004.1 GCF_001463745.1 Aureimonas sp. AU22
CGAGGTGCGAAAGGACGGGTAGAACGTGTGGAGTGATGAGCTGATCCGGGGGGATTATTTCCCTTCGGATACGACGGAAGCGAGGAGCCTGTTGCGTCATCACGCGACGGGACCGAAAATCGATGCCTTCGGATAGGTGCCGAAATAGGGCGCCGTATACCCACGAAAAGGTCACAGCTATACCTAAGTGATGATAACCATACGTGGTTAGATATCAACCGCAAGTTACAGACACGCCTCGCGTGTGACGTTTAGGTCGTTAACGCAACGACCGAGCGACCAAATGTCATCCAACCGGCAAGCCATCCTCATCACCACCGCCTTGGCCGGCGGACTCCTCCCCTTCGACGCGCAGTCGGCGACAAACACAGTGACCTTCACCGGGAACGTCGCGACGACCTGCGCCGTGAACGTCGTCAACGGAACGGGAACACTGACCGCCAACGGTTCGCTGAGTAATTTGAGTTCGAAGAATCCGGGCGGCACTCCGGCAAAGGTGGACGTCACGACGACGGGTGGCGTACGCGTCAGCCTGGACGCCGTTTCATCGGCAACCGCTCCTTCGACGGACACCAGCACGACGATCTGGACGCCGACCTATTCAATGAGCGGGGCGCAGGTGGTGACCGAGACCGGCGTCTCGACACTGATGACCGGGGCAGGCACCCGCAACGTCGATATCAACCTCACCGGCACGAAGTCGGGGATCGACACGTTCATGGGCGGTGCCTACGCAGCGACGGTGACGGTGCGATGCGAGTGACGGGAGCGCTCCTTTCCGCCGTCGCGGGGGCGCTTGCGGCGTCCGTCGTATCCGGCGCCGCCCTCGCGCAGTCCATGACACCGATGCGCGGCGAGGTCGTCAGCGTCAGCGACGCCTTTGCGGTCCGGATCTTCCCGTCGAACCCCTACGATCGCCCGATCCGCGTGGACGTGCGCGTCTACGATCAGGACTTCGCGCCGGTTGGTGGAGTACGCATCTCGGCCAGTCCCGTGATGCTGGCTTCGGGCGCCTCGCGACCGGTCATCGTCGCCATTCCGTTCGACGGACGCCGCGAGCGAAAGGTTCGCGTGTGCGCCGAAAGCATTCCCTTCCCCAATTCGCAGACTCAAGTGAGGGCACAGATATGTGGCAAGTTCCTCGGCAAGCGCGCGTCCTGATCGCAACGCTTCTAGCAGGCCTCGTTTCCACCCCGTCGTTGGCCGAAGACATCTACTATCTCAACCAGAGCCAGAGCGGATTCAACCTTCCGGGCGTCTCACTCCCCCAGGGGCAGGACGAGGTGCGGGCAGCTGACGGCACCACGTGCCGCTCCGCGGTCGGAGGATCGGGAGCCTACCTCGACGTCGGCGCGATCAACGGATCGAACAATCGCAACGGCGATGTCGCAACCTACGGGCGTGTGGTCATCCCGCTGGGCGGCGGAGGCAGACGCGTGAACTGTGCGGAACTCTACGACCTCGAAATCGCTCGGCTGCGGGCAGAGTTGAAGCTTCTGCAGATGGGCGTCACCGGTGGACAATCCGACGCCGTCGCAACCTCGACGGCCTCTGCCGGACCGACGGCACAGGAAGTGCGCTGGGCGGATACGGGGTGGACCGATGGCAAGCAGAAAAGCAAGTGAGCGTCCGCCGATGGCTGCGCTACGGCTGACCATGGTTGCGCTGACGTGGCTTGTGACGATGGCGCTGCCGGCGTCCGCCCTTGTGGATGTGCGCATCGGCTCCTGCACCATCGTCGTCACCTCGCCGGGTGTCCTGACGGCCTCGGCCGACCTTCGAACCTTGTCGTCGACGAACCCCGGTGGACGAGCGGCCCGAGCAAGCGTCACGACGCTGATCAACGGTTCCTTCCCCCATCTGACATGCAGTCTCGTGGCACAGGTGAACTGCTTTCACGTGACGTTCGTGCCGCCGACGAACTTTTCGTCCGCCCCGCCGAACAGCGACGCGAACGTGGTGTTCACGGGGCAGGTTCTGCCGCAGGGCAACGCGTCGCTCCTCAACCTCTTGTCGGCCATCATCCTGAACGGCACGCAGACGATCGATCTCGCCTTGACGGCGACGAAGACGAGCGGTTCTTTCTCCGCAGGAACCTATCAGGCGATCCCGACGATCCGCTGTGAATAGGTTGACCGGCGACCGAGCATCGGATGGCGGCAGGCCTCGCCGCCGCTCAGGAAGGTGCTACTGGGTCCGATTTCGCAAATCGCTAGGTCAGGCCGCCGCCTTCCACCCCGCCCCGCCGGCTTCCGTAGCCAAAAACGCCTCGCCGCAGGCCTTGGCGAGCGTGCGCACGCGCAGGATGTAGCTCTGGCGTTCGGTGACGGAGATGACGCCACGGGCGTCGAGGAGGTTGAAGGCGTGGGAGGCCTTGATGGCCTGGTCGTAGGCCGGGAGGACGCAGCGGTGGAGGGCGCCGAGGGCGTCGGGCGCGCCGGCCTTCAGGATCGCGGCGCATTCGCGCTCGGCGTCGTCGAAGTGCTGGAGCAGCATCTTCGTGTCGGCGATCTCGAAGTTGAAGCGGGAGTATTCGCGCTCGGCCTGGAGGAAGACGTCGCCGTAGGTCACCTTCTCGGCGCCCTCGCGGCCGTTGAAGTTGAGGTCGTAGACGTTGTCGACGTTCTGCACGTACATGGCGAGGCGCTCGAGGCCGTAGGTCAGCTCGCCTGCCACGGGGGCGCATTCGATGCCGCAGACCTGCTGGAAGTAGGTGAACTGCGAGACCTCCATCCCGTCGCACCAGCACTCCCAGCCGAGGCCCCAGGCGCCGAGCGTCGGCGACTCCCAGTCGTCCTCGACGAAGCGGATGTCGTGCAGCGCCATGTCGACGCCGATCGCCTTCAGGGAGCCGAGATAGAGTTCCTGGAGGTTGGGCGGGTTGGGCTTCAGGATGACCTGATACTGGTAGTAGTGCTGCAGGCGGTTGGGGTTCTCGCCGTAGCGGCCGTCCTTGGGTCGGCGCGATGGCTGGACATAAGCCGCGTTCCACGGGCGGGGGCCGAGCGCGCGCAAGGTGGTGGCGGGATGGAAAGTGCCGGCGCCGACCTCCATGTCGTAGGGCTGCAGCACGACGCAGCCGTAGTCCGCCCAGTAGCGGTGAAGCGCGAGGATCAGCCCCTGGAAAGAGCGTTCGGGCCGCATGTGATCGGCGAGTTCGGACATCGGCGGCGGACCCTGGCTGTTTTCGACGCGGCACTCTTATGCCGCGCGAGTTGCCATGCTCCGCTTTCCGGGGTCAAGCCTTCGCGCTCAGTCGTCGCGGCGGATGCGGTAGACACCGTCGGTGCCGCGCTCCAAGGTGCCGTGCGCACCGGTGCGGGTCTCGGCTTCCGCACGGCGGTTGCGCTCGACCACGCGCGCCGTCTCCTGGCGGAGCTGGCGGTAGCCGAAGAGGGCGGCGGCCCCGACGAGGCCGAAAAGGAGGATGGGCATCGGATCGACCATGATTCACCTGTTCCCCAGTATTTCGGCGCTTTCGGGCCAAGGCAAGGCGGCAGACAGGCTCAGAGGCCGTAGCGGGCCCAGAGGGCTCGCTCCTCGGCAGCGGAGAAGGCGGCCTCGACTGCGGCGCTCGCGAACGACGCGGCGGCTCCGCCCCGGCCCCGTGCGAGAATCCCGCGCTTCGGCTGAATCACCGCAAGCTTGACCTTGGGGCCGTAGGTTTCCCGCAGAACGGTGCGCAGGTCGCCGAGCCGATCGACGAGTCCGAGATCCAGACCGCGCGTGCCGGACCAGAAGAGGCCGGTGAAGAGGTCGGGGTGGTCGGCGAGCTTGGCTCCGCGCCGCGACTGGACGAGATCGATGAACGTGCGGTGGACGTCGAGTTGCAGGGCCTTCAGGTGCTCCACGTCCTCCGGCCGCTCGGGGCGGAAGGGGTCGAGGGTCGCCTTGTTCTGGCCGGCCGTGTGGACGCGGCGCTCGATGCCGAGCTTGCCGATTAGATCGACGAAACCGAAGCCGCCGGAGACGACGCCGATCGAGCCGACGACGGACGACGGGTCGGCGACGATCTCGTCGCCCGCGCAGGCGATCATGTAGCCGCCCGACGCCGCCAGATCCTCGCAGGCGACGATCACCCGCTTGTTCTTCTCCTCGGCGAGATCTCGGATGCGCTGGAACACGAGCCGGGACTGGACAGGCGAGCCGCCCGGCGAGTTCACCGAAATGGCGACCGCCGGCGCGTCCTTGTGGGCGAAGGCCTTCTCGAGAAGCGGGGCGACGGAGGCGAGGTTGATCGAGGAACGGAGCGGCGAGCCGCCGGCCATGATCACCCCGTTCAGCCGCACCACGGGAATGACGGTGTCGGTCTTGCGGAAACGCTTCGGGATCAGTCGGGCGATCGGGTTGGGCAAGGGGGCGGCTTTCCTGGAGAACGTGTCGCCCGGCATGTAGGGATTGCGGGCGGCTCGCGCCAAGGCGCCTCACGCCATCGCGATGGCGAGATGGCCCGCCGACAGGGCATCGCGTGTGGGCGGTTCGAGCACCACGGGCGGCAGGAGGCGCAGGGGCGCGCGCGAGCCGCGGGTGGCAGCGACTAGGATCCGGACGGCCGCGGCGTCGGCCCGGGCATGGACGGCGCGCACGGCGAGGCCGCCCAGGCGGTTGCGGCAGGCCTCGGCGATGGCGGGAATCTGCTCCGGGCGGCCGATCATCCGGAATGCGCCGCCATGCCGCAGAAGCGCGGCGGCGACCATGATCCAGCGGATGGTGAAGGCGGCGTCCGGCACCCCCTTGGCGCCCGCCCGCATCGCATCCGGCGAGACGCGCCCGCCGGCCGGGTGGAACGGCGGATTGGTGACGACGAGATCGAAGGCGGCGTCGGCCAGGCCGGCCGCCTCGCGGACGCTGCGCGGGGACAGGACATCGAGTTCGGCGACCGCGAGCCGCGGGGCGAGGTGCGCGTTCTCCGGCAGGGCGAGGGTGCGGCGGGCAAGATCCGCCATGACTGGGTCGCGCTCGGCCAGCGTGACGCTCAAGGAGGGCGCGCGGAAGGCCAGCGTCAGCGCCACCGCGCCGGAGCCGGAGCCGAGGTCGGTCGCGTGCCCCCCCTGCCCCGGCGGAACGGTGGCGGCCAGAAGCAGGGCGTCGTCGCCGGAGCGCAGGCCGCCCCGCGCGGGCTGAAGAAGATGGAACGCCCCGCCGAGAAAGGCGTCGCAGGTGACGTCTTCGGCGTGGAAGGGTTCAGGCACGGTCGGAGAGTTCGTGCGCCAGTCCGGCATCGGTGAGGAGGCGGCGGGCCTGGTCGATCTCGTCGCCGTCGACGAGCAGGCGGCGCGGCAGGATGCCGATCGAGCCATCGAGGACGCTCATGTGGCTGTCGGCCAGGAGATGGACGATCCCGGAATCGCGCAGTAGCGCCTGCGTGAAGGATAGAAGGACGGGATCGTTGGAGCGCAGGAGTTCGATCATGGCTCCCTTCAGTGCCCTCAAACCGCCGTGGCGCGCAAGCCGCGCGACAGCATTGGTCGCCCGATCGGGCCGGCGCACCACTTTACGCACTTGCCGCCCAACGCCCACCCGGCTATTGCGCGCGCAGCGATACGGAGATGTCCAGTGACCCTTGCCCGCCCCCTGGATCAGACGAGTGCGGTCGCCTCGATCGACCCGATCCTCGGCCTGACGCGCGCGGACATGGATCGCGTCAACGCGTTGATCCTGTCCATGGCGGGGTCGAACGTCGAACTGATCCCCGAGATCGCCGAGCATCTGATCTCCTCGGGCGGCAAGCGGCTGCGGCCGATCCTGACGCTCGCCTCCGCGCTCGCCTTCGGCTACCGCGGCGAGAACCACGTGAAGCTGGCCGCCAGCGTCGAGTTCCTCCACACCGCGACGCTGCTGCACGACGACGTGGTAGACGAGAGCGACCTGCGGCGCGGGCGCAAGACCGCGCGCACGATCTGGGGCAACCAGGCGAGCGTGCTGGTGGGCGACTACCTCCTCGGCCAGGCGTTCAAGATGATGGTCGAGGTCGGCTCGATGCGGGCGCTGGCCATCCTCTCCAACGCCTCTGCGGTCATCGCCGAGGGCGAGGTCTGGCAGTTGTCGGCCGCCAAGCAGATGACCACCACCGAAGCCGATTACATGGCGGTGATCGGTGCCAAGACGGCGGCGCTTTTCGCGGCGGCCGCTGAAGTCGGCCCGGTGATCGCCGGTGCAGGCGCGGACTTCGAGGCGGCCATGCGCGACTACGGCCTGCATCTCGGCCTCGCCTTCCAGCTCGTCGACGACGTCCTCGACTACGGCGGCTCGGCCGACGATCTCGGAAAGAACGTTGGCGACGATTTCCGCGAAGGAAAGATCACTCTGCCGGTGATCCTCGCCCATGCCGCCGGCGACGAGGCCGAGCGGGCGTTCTGGCGTTCGGCCATGGAAGACGGTCGCAACGACGAAGCGGCGCTGGCTCGGGCCCGCGAGCTTTTGACGCGGCACGGCGCCCTGGAGGCGACGAAGGCGCGGGCGCGCGAGCACGGGCGGCGCGCGTCGGGCGCCCTCGGCGTGCTGCCCGACGGGCCGTATCGCGACGCGCTGGACGCGGTGGTGGCCTTTTCGGTCGAGCGGATCCGTTGATCCCCCGAAGCGGCTGGCCACGCGCGCGGTCGCAAATTAGACATTCTGAACGCGGACACGGGTGAACGCCCGTCACTTGGGCGCATGCCACCGGGCGAACGAGCGCGCTGATGCCAGCGCCGTGGCGCCGGCGGGGGTCGGGAAAGAGGAAGTTCGACGTGGATAGAACGCTGATCTCGCGGATCGCCATGGCCGCCGCCCTGGCCGCCACCGTCCTGGCCGCACCCGCCAGCGCACAGACGGCGGAGCCCGCCGCGCAGGACAAGCCGGCCACCGGCACCGAGCGGGCGAGCGTCAACGTGCAGTCCCTGTCGGGCGCCTATCTCGCCGCCAAGCTGGCGCGTGAAAACCGCCAGCCGGGCATCGCCGCCGACTACTACGACGAGGCGCTGCGGCTCGACCCGACCTCCGACGTCCTGCAGCAGGAAGCCATGTTCGCCTATCTGGCCGACGGGCGGTTCCGGGACGGCGTGGATCTGGCCGCCAAGCTCGTGGACGACGAGACCGTCGGCAAGGTGGCGCAGATCGCGGTGGCGCTGGATGCACTGCACGCCGGCCGCTTCGACGCCGCCATCGAGTCCCTCAAGCTGCGCGACACCAGCGACCTCGACGCGCTGCTCGTCGCCCATCTCTCGGCCTGGGCCGATGTCGGCGCCGGGCGCGCGGCCGAAGCGATCCGCCGCATCGACGACCTGCGCGGCGCCACCTGGTTCGCCGCCTTCAACCAGTACCAGACCGGGTTGATCGCCGGGCTCAGCGGCGATCTCGACCGTGCGCGCTCGTCGCTGGGCGCGCTGATCTCGGACCAGAGCACGGCTCAGACCTCCGTCGACGCCTATCTCGCCGGCGCCGAGGCCCTCGCGCGGCTGGAGGCGCGTGCGGGACGCAAGCAGCAGGCGCTGGACGCCGTGGCCAAGGGCCTGGAGCTCGCGCCTTCCTACGAGCCCCTGACGCAGCTCGAGGCGGCGATCCGCGGGGACAAGGAAGTCGCCGCGCCGGTGGCGGACGCGCAGGCGGGCGCCGCCGAGACGCTCTACATCCTCGGCCAGGCGATCAACCGCGGCGACGGGCAGGATGTCGCCCTCCTCTACTTCCAGTTCGCCAAGGCGGTGGCCAACAAGGCCGATCCGAAACTGCTGACGGCGCTCGCGGGTGTCGCCGACCGTTCCAAGCAGATCGACCTCGCGATCTCCTATTACCAGCAGATCCCGGAGGGCTCGCCCTACCGGCGCACGGCCGAGCTGCAGATGGGCCTCGACCTCTGGCAGGCCGAACGCAAGGACGAGGCGAAGGTGCACCTTCGCAAGGCCGTGGAAAGCTATCCCAACGACCTGCAGGCTCATCTGGCGCTGGCCGACGTGCTCGCCGCCGACAAGGAATATGCCGCAGCCGTCACCATGCTCGACAAGGCGCTGACGCTGGCGCCCGCCGACGCCCCGAACATCTGGAACATCTACTACCAGCGCGGCATCGCCTTCGAGCGGCAGAAGCAATGGGACAAGGCCGAGCCGGACTTCCGCAAGGCCTTGGAACTCGAACCCAACCAGCCGCAGGTCCTCAACTATCTCGGCTATTCCTGGGTCGACATGAACCGCAACCTCGACGAGGGGTTGAACATGATCCGCACCGCCGTCGACCTGCGTCCCAACGACGGCTACATCATCGATTCGCTCGGCTGGGCCTATTATCGCCTCGGCCGGTTCGACGAGGCGGTGGAGCAGCTGGAGCGCGCGGTCCTTATCATGCCCGCCGACCCGACGCTGAACGACCACCTCGGTGACGCCTACTGGCGCGTCGGCCGCAGCCGCGAGGCGCGCTTCCAGTGGAACCGCGCGCTGGTGGGCGATCCCGCGCCCGAAGCGACCGAGGTCGAGAAGATCAAGCGCAAGCTGGCCGAGGGTCTCGGACCCGTAGCCGACACGGCGAAAGCCGAGCCGGCGCCGACCGCGGCCGCCGGGGAGACCTCCGAGCCCAAGGCGTCGAACTGACCGGGGCATGGACGCCTTCGTCCACGTCCCCTTCCTCGGCACCGTCACGGCGCGCGCCAAGATCAACCTGGCGCTGCACGTCGTCGGGCGCCGGGCCGACGGCTACCACGAGTTGGAAAGCCTCGTCGCCTTCGCAAATTTCGGCGACCGGCTGGAGATCGCGCCGGGGTTTCGCGACGCTTTGATCGTCGACGGGCCGCTCGGCGCGGGCGTGCCGACCGACGCGAACAACCTCGTCCTCAAGGCGCTGGCACTGGCGCAGGAACTGGCCCCGACCGCCGGGGTGCGCCTGTCGCCGCTGTCGATCCGGCTGACGAAGCACCTGCCGCATGCGGCCGGCATCGGGGGCGGCTCGGCCGACGCCGGGGCGCTGCTCGCATGGATCGCCGCGCGCAATCCCGCGCTCCGGCGCCTTCTGTCCGAGCGCTGCGTCGCGCTCGGCGCCGATGTTCCGATGTGCCTCGCGGGCGAAGCGGCCGTGGTGCGCGGCATCGGCGAGCGCGGCGAGCGGCTCGGGGCGCTGCCGGCCCTGCCCGTCCTGCTCGTCAACCCGGGCGTACCGGTCTCGACGCCGTCCGTCTTCGCAGGTCTGTCCCGACGCGACAATCCCCTCCTCCCGGCTCCGCCCGCCGAGGGCTTTCCCGATCTTGAAAGCCTTGCCCGGTATCTCGCAGCCACGCGGAACGACCTGGAGCCGCCCGCCATCGCGCTCGCCCCCGCGATCGAGGACGCCGTTCGCGCCGTAACGACCGGCGGCGCGCGCTTTGCGCGGATGTCGGGCTCGGGCGCGACCGTGTTCGGCCTCTTCGAGACCGACGCCGCATGTCGAGCGGCCGAACGGGCCATCGCCGCCGCCCATCCCCGCTGGTGGGTGATGGCCTCCAGGCTGACGGAGCAGAGCCGATGACCGAGCGGACCTTCGTTCCCCTTTCGATCGCCGTTCTCACCGTGTCCGACACGCGAACGGCCGCCGACGACCGATCGGGCGACACCCTGGCGGAACGGCTGGAAGCCGCGGGCCATGCGCTCGCGGACCGGCGCATCGTGCCCGACGACATCGAAGCGATCCGCGACGTGGTGCTCGGCTGGTCGCGCGATCCTGCCGTCGATGTCGTGATCACGACGGGCGGCACGGGCTTCACCGGGCGCGACGTGACGCCGGAAGCCCTGGAGCCGATCTTCGACAAGCGGATGGACGGCTTCTCCGCCGTCTTTCACCGCATTTCCTTCGAGAAGATCGGGGTATCCACCATCCAGTCCCGGGCGACGGCGGGCGTCGTCAATGCGACCTTCGTCTTCGCGCTGCCGGGATCGCCCGGCGCCTGCCGCGACGGCTGGGACGGCATCCTCGGCGCGCAGCTCGACTACCGGCACCGCCCCTGCAACTTCGTCGAGATCATGCCGCGCCTCGACGAGCACCTGCGCCGCGGCGGTCGTTCGGCGTAGAGACCCGTCACCCCCGCGGCATCCGCCGCGGTCGCAAGGCGCGCAGCAGGCGATCGATCTGGCCGCCGCTCGCGGGCGCCGCCGCCGCAAGAGCCGCGCGGGACACCAGCACTGCGCCTCGGGGGCGGCCGAACAGGCAATCGAAGACGCCGGCCTGCGGGACTGGCAGGCGGGCAGCCGCCGCGCCGGGCCGCCCCGCGGCGTGGCGCGCGACGCGGTCGATCCAGTTGTCCGGCAGATGGACCCCCGAACGCACGATCAGGATCCATTCGCCCTTCAAACGGTCCGGGGCGGCGAGCACGTCGACCGTCGCAGCCAGACGGCAGCCGGCATGATCGGCGACACGTCGCACGGACTCGTCCTGCGCGTCCAGCACCACCACATCCCGCAGGATGCCCTCGACAGCGCCAGAGACGAGCGGCGTGAGGGTCTGCGCGAAGGCGGCGGGGTCGTCGGCATGATGGATCAGCACGGTCAGCATACCCCTGCGTTAGCCCAAGGCAGCGCGAGCCGCCAGCTTCCACCTTCGTTCTTCTTTGTTCTTGTATTGTTCTTCCACCGAGATTAGGATCCTGGTCATAACGGGATCGCATCCGAAGAGAACTCAATCCCATGTCCGAGATCCGCAGCATCGATCGCGCAGCGCTGGGCCCCGCCCGCGGCGTCGATATGGCAAACCACATGCTGAACCAGTCGGGCCTGCGCGTCGGCTTTGACCGTCGGCGCGGGCGCGGCGCGGGGCTGAACCCGTCCGGTCGCTTCGAGCCGTTCTCGCGCGCCGCCTTCGACGACGGCTGGGCGACCATCGACGAGCTGCCGCCCTTCCGCACGGAGGTGCAGAACGAGACGGCGCGCACGATCATCACGCGCAACCAGTCGCCCGACATCTCCTTCGACCGCTCGGTGAACCCGTATCGCGGCTGCGAGCACGGCTGCGTCTACTGCTTCGCGCGGCCGAGCCATGCCTATATGGGCCTGTCGCCTGGCCTCGATTTCGAATCCAAGCTCTTCGCCAAGCCGAACGCGGCGCAGCTTCTCGAGGACGAGCTGTCGAAGCCGGGCTACGAGCCGCGCTCCATCGCGATCGGCACCAACACCGATCCCTACCAGCCGATCGAGAAGACCCGGCGCATCATGCGCGAGATCCTCGAAGTCCTGGAGCGCGCCAACCATCCGGTCGGCATCGTCACCAAATCGGCGCTTGTGACACGCGACATCGATATCCTCGGGCGCATGGCGGCCAAGGGGCTGGCGCGCGTGGCGGTTTCCGTCACCACGATGGATCGGCAGCTGGCGCGGCTGATGGAGCCTCGCGCGGCAACGCCCGCCAAGCGCTTCGACGCCGTGCGCCAGCTCACCGAGGCGGGGATCCCGACCATGGTGATGACGGCGCCGATCATTCCGGGACTGACGGATTCGGAGATCGAGCGGCTTCTGGAGGCGGCGGCTGAAGCCGGCGCCCGGGAGGTCGGCTACGTGCTCCTGCGCCTGCCGCTTGAGGTCTCGCCGCTCTTCAAGGAATGGCTGCTGCGCCACTATCCCAACCGCTACCGGCACGTGATGACGCTTCTGCGTTCGATGCGAGACGGCAAGGACTATGATCCCGAATGGGGTCAGCGGATGACCGGCAAGGGACCCTATGCCCAGCAGATCAAGCGCCGCTTCGAGCTGGCGGCCAAGCGGCTGGAGCTGAACATCGAACGCTCCAAGCTGCGGACCGATCTATTCCGCGCGCCGAGGGGCGGCGGCGTTCAGCTGTCGCTGCTCTGAACGCGGCCTGACGGATCGCCCGGAGCCGCACCCGGGCGAACGGCGCCGGCGGTCTTCCCCGTTCCGCCGCCGCCACGAGCGCAACGGCTCGCCAACCCGCCGTCGCGCTTGAGAAGGATCGGAGAATGCGTCAGGGTCGCCGCACCATGACCAGCCGCATCTCCGATCCTTCGCTCCCTTCCCTTTTCGCCACCGTGCTTCCGCGCTCCGACATCGGCTCGCCGAGCGACGCGCTGGAGCGTGGCCTCCGGGCGCTCGGCTTCGAGCGGATCGCGGGGATCGACGAGGCCGGCCGGGGGCCTCTTGCCGGGCCGGTGGTGGCGGCGGCTGTGATCCTCGATCTCAGCCATGTCCCAAAAGGTCTCAACGACTCGAAGAAGCTGAAAGCGCACGAGCGCGAACGACTGTTCGTGGAAATCCTGGCGACCGCGCAGGTCGGTGTCGGGACGGCCGGCGCAGCGGAGATCGACCGGGTCAACATCCGGCAGGCGACGCTGAACGCGATGCGGCGCGCCCTGGCGGGACTTGCCGTTCCGCCCGCGCACGCGCTGATCGACGGGCGCGACGTGCCGCCGCGGCTTGGTTGTCCGGCGGCGGCCGTGATCGGCGGGGACGCACAGTCGCTCTCGATCGCCGCGGCATCCATCGTCGCGAAGGTCACGCGCGACCGCATGATGACGCGGCTCTGCACGGCGCATCCCGCCTACGGTTTCGGCCGCCACATGGGCTACGGCACGGCTGCACATATGGCAGTGATCGAGACGGACGGACCTTGCGCACATCACCGCCGCAGCTTCGCGCCGATCGCCGCGAGGCTGTCGCGAGGCAGCTGAGGCGCAGACTGCGGCTCCCGCGAGCGCTTCGCCTTCACCCGATCGATAACATTCTCTCGATCGTGCCTCAAAGACACGATGGCTTCCTGCCCTTGCCGCGGGGAACCCATGAGCCGCTATGACGAATATCGGTAGCGCTGGGATGACCGGCATCCGGGACCGAATTCCCCGACCGGCTTTTGTCGGGACATCCTAAGGGAAGCGCAATCCCGACCGCGCATGCCCGGCTGCCCAACCGGTGTTATGGGTCCACCGGACGTAGTCTCGGCGGTTGTCCAACGCATTGTCCGGACGCAGACGCCAATCGTGCTTCACGGGTTTTGAGGCAACAAAAAAGCCGCCCAGGAGGGCGGCTCGATTGCTTCAAAAGAACGGACGGGCTCAGTTGAGCCGACGGCGCACTTCCTCGATGGACTGGTCCGTCATCCGGCCGTCGCCGCCGAGGTTGCGCTCGGTGATGATGCGCGTTGCGGCGTCGATCGCGATGTTCACGGCCGAGGCGCGAACCTCGGCGATCGCGTCGGCCTCGGCCTGGGCGATCTTCTGCTCGGCGACCTGCGTGCGGCGAGCGACGTATTCCTCGCTCTTGACGCGGGCCTCCTCGACGAGGGCCTGGGCCTCGCGCTGGGCGCTGGCGACGATCTCGCGCGCCTCGGCCTCGGCCTCGCGACGGCGGCGCTGGTAGTCGGCCAGCTGGCGCTTGGACTCTTCCTTGAGTTCACGCGCCTCTTCCATCTCGTTCTCGATCCGCTTGGCGCGGTTGTCGAGCGAGCGGGCGGCCATGGCCGGCGCCTTGAAGTAGGCGACGATGGCGAGGAACAGGATGAGGCCGATCAGCGCCCAGAAGGTTGCATCGAAATGCATGGTTCAGCTCCTCAGGCTCGGACGGCGCGAACGGCCGCGGCCACATCCTGCTGCGGCACGTCCGTGCCCGTCAGCTCGGTCAGAATGGCCTCGGCGGCTTCCGTCGCGATGGTGTCGACGTCGGCGAGCGCGCGGGCCTTGATCTCGGCAATGCGGCTCTGCGCGGCGTCGAGCCTCGCATCGAGTTCGCCCTCGATGCGCTTGCGCTCGGCGTCGGCGCCCGAGCGAGCCGAATCGCGGGCTTCGCCGGCGATCTTCTGCGAGTTGGCGCGGGCGCTCGCGAGTTCCTGCTCGTAGGCGGCCTGCGCCTCGTCGGCATCGGCGCGCATGCGCTCGGCGGCCTCGAGGTCGGCGGCGATGCGCTCGCGGCGGTTCTCGAGAACGGCGGCGATGCGCGGAACGATCGTCTTCGACAGGATGTAGTAGAAGACGCCGAAGGTGATCGCCAGCCACAGGATCTGCGAGGCGAAGAATTCAGGGTTCAGCGGCGGAAAGGTTCCGCCCGCTTCGTGCGCGCCTTCCGGCACGCCGATGGCTTCGGAGGTTCCGGGAGTGGGTGCGGTCGTCAAAGGCGTTCCATGCCCATCAGGCGCACCCTCTGTCTGCGCGAAAGCTTCCGTGACGAACATGTCCACCTCAGATGATACGGGTCCGGCCGCCCCGTCCGGGGCGGCCGGCTGCACAATCCCGAAAAACGTCGATTAGACGAAGAGCAGCAGCAGCGCGATGAGCAGCGAGAAGATGCCCAGAGCTTCCGTGACGGCGAAGCCGAAGATCAGGCGGCCGAACTGACCGTCGGCAGCCGACGGGTTGCGCAGCGCGCCGGTGAGGAAGCTCGAGAAGATGTTGCCGAGAGCGAGGGCCGTGCCGGCCATGCCGAAGCAAGCCAGACCAGCGCCGATGTAACGTGCAGCTTCCGCGTCCATGAGAAACTCCTTTAGTGGATCGTGCGGGGATTGAGGCCCGCGACCGAGACGGCCGCGTGACGAGGGCGAAACGGTCAGTGGTGAACGTGGACCGCGTCGTTGAGGTACATGCAGGTCAGCACCGCGAAGACGTAGGCCTGCAGGAACGCCACGAGGAACTCGAGCGCCGTGATGCCGACCGTCATCAGGAGTGGCAGGATGGCGCCGCCGACACCCACGGCGCCGAGTGCGCCGAGCGAGGTGACGAAGCCGGCGAAGACCTTGAGCGTGATGTGGCCCGCCAGCATGTTGGCGAAGAGACGAACCGAGAGCGAAACGGGGCGCGAGAGGAACGAGATGATCTCGATCAGCACCACGAAGGGCACCACCGCCGCCGGAACGCCGGAGGGAACGAACACCTTGAACCAGCCGAGCCCGTGGCCCTTGATGCCGGCGACCACCACCGTGCCGATGACGAGGAGCGCCAGCGCGAAGGTGACGATCAGATGGCTGGTGACGGTGAAGAAGTACGGGAACATCCCGAGGAGGTTCGCCACCAGGATGAACATGAACAGCGAGAACACGAGGGGAAAGAACTTCATCCCCTTCGATCCCGCAGCGTCGCGCAGCATGCTGGCGATGAATTCGTAGGAGAGTTCCGAGACCGACTGCGAGCGGCTGGGCACGAGGCCGCGGCCGCGCGTCGACCAATACAGGAAGCCCGTCGCTACCGCGACAGTCGCGACCATGAAGAGCGAAGAATTGGTGAACGAGAAATCGACCCCGCCGATTTCGATCGGAACCAGCCGAGAAATCTGAAACTGATGAAGGGGATCGTTCGCCAAACGCTTGGTCCTCTTATGCTCGCCCTCTCGGAGCGAGACTGCCATAGCGTCCTCAACCGCGCTTCGCAACACCCTGCAGGGCGAAATGCCGGCTCTGTCCCCGTCCGATCGTTTGCGAGAGTGCTTCGAAAGTCCGCCGGGTCGGTCCGGCGGTGCTTTCCGCCACCGCCGTCGTTGCCGATAGGCGCCGGTGGGGCCGGGGTCGACCGCGTTCGGCACGTCGTTCGGTCCCGAAACGCCTCTCCGGGGCGTCGCCCGCGGCGTCCGACATACTCTCTTTAACGTGAATTCGGATCCGCCGGCGGCGTCGGCTGGCTGGCGGAGCGGATGACGTTCATGACGCCGGCCGCAAAGCCCAGCATCAGAAAGACGATCAGGCCGAACGGCGTCGTTCCAAAGAGTTGGTCGATGCCGTAGCCGATCACCGCCCCCACCACGACGCCCGCGATGAACTCGCTGGCGATCTTGAGCCCCTGCGCCATGCCCTGCATCGAGCCGGGCTTGCCGTCCGTCTCGGGAAGGATCGTCTTCTGCGTCGCCTTGAAATGGTCGAGCCGGGCCTTGAGGCGGGCGCGGTCCTCGGCGAGTTCGGCATCGGTCTTGTCCGTGCGGTCGTCCATCGCCTCTTCGCCCGTGGTCGGGCGCCCTTCACATCATCGTGTGCCGACGGAATCGTCGGCGCTCTTCTGCATGTATGGCAGGCGAGGTGCGAGCGGTAGGCGGTTCGTCAGCGCCAGCCGCCGCCAAAGGTGCGGTAGAAGATATGAAGGCCGATCTTGTCGACCTTCTGCATGGTCGCCGCCCAGCGCGGCTTCACATAGGTCGCATGATAGTGCGTGGCCGAGCCGACCTCGGGCAACCAGGTTTCGCCGCGCGTTGTCTCGCCGGCGATGCGCTTGGCAGTGCCGTAGGCGCGCTTGCTCCAGATGACGTCCTTGATGCCGTCGCAGGCGAAGGAGAACTGGCAGCGATTCTTCCAGTCCTGGTTCTGGTAGACGACGCCGCAGATGGTCTTGGGATAGGCGGGGTTGCGGACGCGGTTGAGAATGACCTGCGCCACCGCGGCCTGCCCCTTCTCGCTTTCGCCGCGCGCCTCGAAGTAGATTCCCTTGGCAAGGCAGGTCTGTTCCTTCTCGGTGAAGGAAGACGCCGGGAGGATGGACGCGGCCCAGGAATGGTCCTTCTCGCCGATCGGCGGCACGAAGTCGCGCCCCGTCGGATGGAGCACCGCGTCGAACAGGCTGGAACTGCCGGGAGCGGCTGCCGGCGCATAGGCCGCGAGCGTCTGCAGCGCGTCGGCCTTGCCGGCGGGGATCGTCTTCGACGCCGCCGCAGGCGCGAGCGCCGCGACCTGCACCGCATCCGACGCGGACGGAAGGCGCACGTCGTCGCCGGAGCGACGGAAGGCGGCGATGCGGATGGGGCCACCGGCCGGCATCGGGCCGGCGAGCGCCGTGCGCATCTCGTCGTCGCCGAGCGCGAGGCCGGGGCGCAGGAGACCGTTCGGCGACAAGATCGCGCCGGCGGCGAACTTCGGCTGGACCGCAGCGAGCGGACGCGGGCCGACGCGCCCTCCCCTTTGCGCCGGGACACGCCCCGCGTCGTCGCGCACATACACCGCGCCGTCGGCGGGAATCATGGCGATATCGGGCTCGGCGTCCTCGAACGCGGGATCGCTCGCGAAGGCGGAGAGCGTCAGCAGCGGCGACGCGAGATCGGACGCCGAATCGAAGAGGGCAAGGCTCGTGTTGGTCAAGGTGGTCGGCAGCGCCGGCAGCGCGGCAAGCGCCGCACCGAGCGACAGCACCAGACGACGGAACGCGGCGTGGCGGGCTAGGGATGTCCTTGCCCCCCGGCGGGCGCCACGCTTCGCATTCGTCATGATCGGCTTCCGCAAGGTTCCATCGGAAGTCGAACATCACCCATTAACCTTATCGATCGGTTAATGAGCGGGAGAAGCGGGGTTCCTCAGAACTTCTTGGCCTTGTGCGCATAGGGGTTGTCCGACTTGCGCATGGTCATCCGGATCGGGATGCCCGTCAGGCCGAACTGCTCGCGAAGGCCGTTCACGAGGTAGCGCGTGTAAGCGGTGCCGACGGCCTCGGGGCGCGAGGTGTGGAGGATAAAGGTCGGCGGCCGGGTCTTGATCTGGGTCATGTACTTGATGTTGACGCGCCGGCCGGACACGGCGGGGGGCGGATGGTGCGAGACCATGCGCTCCAGCCACTGGTTGAGCTTGGCCGTCGAGATGCGCCGGTTCCAAGTCTCGTGCGTCTCGGTGATCGCCTTCATCAGGCGGTCGAGCCCCTCCCCCGTCGCGCCCGCGACGGTGACGGCCTTGACGCCGCGCACCTGCGGCAGGAGGCGCTCTGTCTTCTCGCGAAGGTCGGCGAGCACCGCCTGTCGGTCCTCCACGAGGTCCCACTTGTTGAAGGCGAGGACCGGCGCGCGCCCCTCGCGCGCGATGAGGTCGACCAGCGTCAGGTCCTGCTTCTCGAAGGGAATGGTGACGTCGAAGACGATCACCACCACCTCGGCGAAGCGGATGGCGCGCAGCGCATCGGCAACGGAGAGCTTCTCCAGCTTCTCCTGCACGCGGGCGCGGCGGCGCATGCCGGCCGTGTCGAACATCTTCACCCGGCGGCCGCGCCATTCCCACTCGACCGAAATCGAATCGCGCGTGATGCCGGCCTCGGGTCCGGTCAGCAGCCGGTCCTCGCCGAGGAAGCGGTTGACCAGCGTCGACTTGCCGGCGTTGGGACGGCCGACGATGGCGATGTTGAGCGGCTTCGTGGCGTCGTAGCGCTCGATCGGCTCGCCGTCCTCGTCGAACTCGATGGCGGCCTCGGGGTCGGCATCGGCGGCGTCGGGGTCCTCGAAGGCCTCGATGCCCAGAGCCTCGACGATGGCATCGCGCAGGTCGCCCATGCCTTCGCCGTGTTCGGCCGAGATGGCGCAGGGCTGGCCGAGGCCGAGCGAGTAGGAGTCGTAGAAGCCGGTATCGGAGCCCCGCGCCTCGGACTTGTTGGCCACCAGCACCACCGGCTTGCCACGCCGGCGCAGGAGATCGCCGAAGGTCTCGTCCTGCGGCGTGACGCCCGACTTGGCGTCGACGACGAAGAGCGACAGGTCGGCGTCCTGGATCGCCAGCTCCGTCTGGGCACGCATGCGCCCTTCCAGGGTTTCGACACCGGCTTCCTCGAGACCGGCCGTGTCGATCACCCGGAAGTCGAGGTCGAGAAGGCGCGCCTCGCCCTCGCGCCGGTCGCGCGTGACGCCCGGACGGTCGTCCACCAGCGCGAGCTTGCGGCCGACGAGGCGGTTGAACAGGGTGGACTTGCCGACGTTCGGCCGTCCGATGATGGCGATGGTGACCATGTGTTCCTCGAAGCTCCCGTCAGGCCGGGGGCTGGGCAGGCGCGGGCGCGGGTGCCGAAGGGGGCGTCGCCGGCGAAGGAGCGGGCGTTTCAGCCGGCGCGGCGGGTGCCGGCGTTGCGGGCTCGGCGGCCGGGGCCGCGGGGGTGGATGTCGCAGGCGTTTCCGTCACTGGGGTCGCGGGCGCGGCAGCAGCAGGCGCTGCGGGCGTGGAGGCCGCGATCAGCTCTCCCATCAGTCCGGCGCGGCGGCGGATGCCGGCCGGGGCGCCGAGGTCCTCTTGCAGTTGATCGAACATCGTGCGCGCGGTCTCGAGGTCGCCGGCCTTCCACGCCGCCAGACCCAACGCCTCGCGGGCGGGAAAGCGCAGGGGCTCGGCGTCGCCGGTCAGGCGCTCGACGCGGCCGCGCACGTCGGCGAGCGAGCCGTGATCGACGAGGATATAGGCGGCGCGCACCGCCGCCATGTCGCGAAGGCCCTGCGGAGCGCCGTTCGTGTTGGCCACCTCGTCGAAGGCGGCGACGGCGGCGGCCGGGTCGCCGGCCTCCCGCGCTTCGGCCAGGCGCAGCTTCGCCAGCGCCGGATAGGCGTTGACGCCGTTGGTCGCCAGGGCGTCGAGGATGGCGTTGGCCTCGTCCGTCTTGCCCTCGGAGTAAAGTGCGGTCGCCTGGAGGAGGCGATCACCGTCGGCCGCGGCGACGCTCGCCTGGTAACGCTGCCACAGGACATAGCCCGCGACGCCGAGGACGATGAGGACGGAGGCGATCACCGCGGCGGTGCCGTAGCGGACCCACAAGGCGCGGACACGCTCCTGGCGAAGCTCCTCGTTCACCTCGCGAACGAATGTGTCATTGCTCATGGACGCTCAACCTTGGCACTGCGAGGGAAGGCCGGCATGGCCGGGCCGGATCAGCTTGCGCTTTTGAACGATTTTTGCCGCCAGCGGAAGCCATGGGCTCCGCCGGGACCCTTTACAGGGCGCGCGCGACGCGTTCGGCGGCGGCAGGCGGCAGCCAGCCACGCCAGATCGAAGGGTAGGATCGCAGGAAATGACGCGCCGTCGTCTCGCCGTCGGCGGCGTTGTCCTCCTTCCACAGGAGGACCCGGTTCACCGTGGCGTTGTTCCAGGACCGGGCCGACAGATAGCGCATGGCCTCGGGGGCGGTGCGTTCGAAGCGGCCGGACACGAGCGTATAGACGTCGGCCGGCGTCCAGGCGTTGGGCTTGGGGTCGGCGCAGTCGGGCTGCGTGGTGCAGCGCAGCCATTCGTCGCGGTCGAACGGCACGTCGAAGGCGAGCCGCTTCATCGGATAGCGCGCCAGGATCCCAGTCGGCGACCAATAGTAGCCGATCCACCCCCGTCGCTCGGCAAAGGCGTCCGCGATCGACGCGTCGAGGGCGGCGGAGCTGTCGCTCGGCGCGAGCCGGAAACCCTTTTCCGCGGCCCGGTTGGCCTGGAAGAGGTTCTCCACCATGATCTGGCAGCCCCAGCCGAGCGGACAATTGTGCATGACCCCCTGCCCCGCCTCCGGCCCCGACGCCTCGCCGGACCGGAACAGTTCGGGCCGGGCCAGCGCGTCCGACAGGGTGCGGATCTCGGGATGGGCGTCCGCGAGGTATTGCGGGATCCAGAAGCCTTCCTGCGAACCGTCCGACAGGACCTTGGCGCCGTAGTCGATGCGGCCGCGACCGGCCGCCTCGTCGAGCTCGCCGCGAAACTGGTTGACGAAGACCTCGGGCGCGACGTCAGGCTCGCCGCGCGTGGTCATCGATTCGAACGTGCTCATCGTGTCGCCGGGCACGAGCACCGCGTCGCAGCCGAATCCGTAGCGCAGGATGAAGCGATCGATGGCTGCCATCACCTCGGCCGAGCCCCAGTTCATCGCGGCGATGCGCACCTTGCCGCAACTGGTCGGCGGCGCGGCGGCCCGAGACCGATCGGGCATGGCAAGAGCAAGGAGAGCCAGGGCAACGAACGCTGCGAAGCGGCAGGCGGATGTCATCTCGACCCTTCGAACTCGGACACGGGCTGGCGGGACCGACCGATGGCGCGGCGGTCGCCCCTATCTGACCTGCCTTCGTTTCGTGCCGATTTCGTGGCGTCACGGGGCGCGGCCTCCCCATGACGCGAAACGCCGGACGGGGGGACCGTCCGGCGCCTGTCGTTCGGCATCTCCCGCGAAAGGGATCAGAACTCTTCCCAGCCGTCGGTCGCGGCGGAGGCGAGCGGTGCGGCGCCGCCCCGGCCCGCAGAACGCATCTGGACCACGGGTCGGGTGGGCTGCACAGCGGCGGCGCGAGGCGCCTCGCGGCGGGTGGCGCGCTGGAGCTGGCCGGAATGGCCCTGGTTCGAGAAGAGCTTGAACTCGCCGATGAGGCGGGCGAGTTCGTCCGTCTCGGCGGCCAGGGTCTGGGCGGCCGCGGTCGCCTCTTCCACCATCGCGGCGTTCTGCTGCGTGACCTTGTCCATCTGGTCGGCCGCCGTCTGCACTTCGCGAAGCGAGACGGCCTGCTCGCGGGTGCGCGTGGCGATCTCGGCCACCGTACGGCTGACCTCGCCGACCTCGGCGATGATGTCGTCGAGGCTCTTGCCGGACGCAGTGACGAGCGAGACGCCCGCTTCCACCTGCGTGCCGGAGGCCTGGATCAGGTCCTTGATCTCCTTGGCGGCCTCGGCCGAGCGCTGGGCGAGACCCCGCACCTCCTGTGCCACCACGGCGAAGCCTCGGCCCGCCTCGCCGGCGCGCGCGGCCTCGACGCCGGCGTTCAGCGCCAGGAGGTTGGTCTGGAAGGCGATCTCGTCGATCACGCCAATGATGCGGCCGATCTTCTCGGACGACTCCTCGATCGCGCGCATGGCGGTGACCGCGCGTCCGACGATCTCGCCGCCTTTGGCCGCGTTGCGGTTGGCGCTTTCGGCCGATTTCAACGCGCGTCCGGCTCCGTCCGCCGTCTCGTTGACGGCACGGGTCACCTCGGCGAGCGCGGCGACCGTCTGCTCGAGGCTTGCCGCCTGCTGCTCGGTGCGCTGGGCGAGATCGTTGGAGGCGACGTTGATCTCGCCGAGGCCGTTGCGCAGCGATCCGATCGCGGTGACGACCGAACCCAGCGTGCCCTCCAGCCGCTCGACGGACGCATTGAACTGGTCGCGGATCGGGCGGTACTGCTCGGCGACATCCCCGTCGAGCCGAACGGTGAGATCGCCGTTCGACAGGCGGGCGAAGCCTCCCTGCACGCTGTCGACGAAGACCTGAAGCTCGGCCTTGGCCGCGCGCTCGGCGGCGACGACGCGCTCGCGTTCGGCCGTCTGGGCCTCGCGCATCGCGGACGATTCGGCCTCGAGCCGCGCCTGTTCGACGGCCGCCATGCGGAAGGTCTCGACGGCACCGGCCATCTGGCCGATCTCGTCGCCCCGATCGAGCGAAGGCACCGTGACCTCACGCTCGCCGCGCGCGAGCCGACCCATCACGTCGCGCAGACTGACCACCGGCGAGGAGATCGCGCGGATCAGCAGCCAGCCGAAAAGGCAGCCCGCCGCCAGCAGCAGTCCGAGGGCGGTCAGTATCTCGGTGATGCCGCGCTCGTAGGCGCTGCGCTGCTCGCTCGCCAGCGCCGCAGCCCGATCGCGCAAAGCCGCGACGGCGGAATCGATGGCGGTCTCGATCGGATCGATGAAGGCGTCCGCCTTGTCGGACCGCACGAACGGACCGGCCTGGGCGATGGTGGCGGGATTGCTCGCGAGCCGGATCGCGACCTGGGCGACTTGCGCCTGCCAGACGTCCATGCCGGCGACGGCCGTCCGGATCATGTCCTTGACAGTCGGATCAAGGGCCGTGCCGTCGAGCTTGGCGGCCGTCTTGCGGAAGTTCTCGTAGTGGGTCGCGACCTTCTTGATCATGTCGTCGGACGGCACGAGGATGTAGCCGCGCATCGACAGTTCCTGGCGCGTGACGAGCATGCGCAGGAGAATGGCGTCGTTGGCGCCGTCGCTGACGACCATGCGCGCCTGGCGTGCGTCCTCGATCCTCGTCATCGTTCCGTAGACGACGGCGCCCATGACGGCGGAGCCGACCACCATGGCCGCGAAGCTCGCCATGATCTTCTTGCCGATGGAAATATGGGAAAGCATCATGGGATTGGCTCGAAGCAGGAGGGATACCGACGGCTGGCGGACCGGCGACAGCCGGCTCCTTTGAAGGAAACACGCAATCCATAGTAAATGCTAAATATCGCAGCGTTCCGGTCGCGCATTCTTCGGTTCCGAACCTTGCGTACGGATGTGTCCTTCAAGTCGATCGCGAGCAACACGCAAAAACGCCGCCAGCGTGTGCCAGCGGCGCTTCAAGGTTGTAGGCCGTATAGGGTCTTGCGACTATTCCGCGGCCATCGCAGCAATCCCGTTCTCGAAGCGCGTGGAGGCGGCCACGGCGTCGATGTCGAGAATGAGGGCCACCCGGCCGTCGCCGAGGATCGTGGCGGCGGCGATGCCCGCCACCCGGCCGTAGTTCGCCTCCAGGCTCTTGATGACGACCTGGCGCTGCCCCTGGATGCTGTCGACGAGGAGCGCGGAACGCTGGCCGTTCTCCGCCTCGACGAGGATCGCGACGCCGGCCAGTGCGTCGGTCGGTTCGCGCCGGTAGCCGAGCTGGCGCGACACGTCGATCAGCGGCAGGAAGCTGTCGCGCACGTTGATGACGCGCTGGTCGCCGCCGAACGGCTTCACCTCGTTCTGCTTGGGACGCAGCGTCTCGATGATGGCGGTCATCGGGACGACCAGCGTGTGCTCGCCGCACGAGACGATCATGCCGTCGAGCACCGCCAGCGTCAGCGGCAGGCTCATGGAGAAGAGCGACCCCTTGCCCGGACGCGATGTGATCGTCACCCGGCCGCCGAGCGCCTGGATCGACCGCTTGACGACGTCCATGCCGACGCCGCGACCGGACAGTTCGGAGACTTCCTTCTTCGTCGAGAAGCCCGGGAGGAACACGAGGTTGTCGAGTTCGTCGTCCGACAGCTGCGCATCGGCAGGCACGAGGCCCTTGGACACGGCGATGTCGAAGACGGCCTTGCGGTTGATGCCGGCGCCGTCGTCGGAGATCTCGATCACGATGCGGCCCGAACGGTGCATGGCGGCCACGCGCACCACGCCCTCGGTCGGCTTGCCTGCGGCGATGCGGCCCTCGGGCGTCTCCAGTCCGTGGTCGATCGCGTTGCGGATCATGTGGGTGAGCGGGTCGGAGAGACGCTCGATCACCGTCTTGTCGACTTCGGTGTACTCGCCTTCCGTCACGAGACGCACGCTCTTGCCCGTGCGCTCGGCGACTTCGCGCACGAGGCGCGGCAGCTTCTGGAACACGGACTTCACGGGCTGCGCCCGGATCGCCATGACGCTGTCCTGCATCTCGCGGGTCAGCTGCTCGAGCTCGTCGAGGCCGATCGCGATGTCGGAAGCGCGGGTGAGGCCCGCCTGCATGACGCGCTGCGAGAGCATCACCTGGTGGATCACCAGCTCGCCCACGAGATCGATCAGGCGATCGACACGCTCCAGATCGACGCGGATGGTGGGAACCGGTCCGGCGGGCACACCCTTGTCGGCCGCGCCGTCGCCGGCGGCGGCGGTGGGGGCCGACGCTGCGGGCGCGACGGGGGCGGCCGGCGTTAGGGCGACGACGTCGGGGCGAGCCTGCTCGGGCGTATCCGCCTGGGCAAGCTCATCGACGAAAGGGACGGAGTTGCCTCCCCCGATCGAGCCGAGCAGCGCTGCCATCTGCGCGTCGAGATCGTCGCCGCTGAGCTGCGGCGTGTCGTCGTCGGCGTGCTCCACCGTGATGTCGCAGTCGCCTTCCACGAACTCGTAGATCTCGTGGATCGCGGCCTCGCCGGCCGCGGTGGTGATCTCGATCGTCCAGGACAGAGCGGCACCCTCGGGCTCCAGCTCGGCGAGGTCCGGCAACTCGTCGGAATGGCAGGTGACCGTGCCGGTGCCGAGAGCCAGGGTCTCGCGGATCAGGCGGGCGGCGTCGTTGGCGTGCTCGTAGAGGGAGGGCTTGGGCTGGACGCGGACACGGTACGTGACGTCCTGCCCGGCAGCGGAGAACATGTCGCTGAAGTCCACCGCGACGGGAACGAACTCCACCTCCTCCTCGGCCGGCGCCATGACGGCGGCCGGTGCATGGGCGGCCGGGGCACCAGCGGCATGACCGCCGCCCCCCGCCAGGACGGAAAGCTCGGCCATCAGCCCCTGCGGGCGGGACGGTTCGACCGTGCCGCCGTCGCGGGCCGCGGTGACGAGATCGGTCAGGACGTCGGCCGAGCGCAGGAGCACGCGCACCACGGCCTGGTCGGCCTCGAGCCGCTCGGAGCGCACGAGATCGAGCACGGTCTCGAAGGCATGGGCGAACTGGACGAGCGCGTCGAGGTTGAACGCGCCGGCACCGCCCTTGATCGAATGAACGGCGCGGAAGACGGCGTTCACCGTTTCGGAGTCCGTCTGCCCGCCCTCCATGGCGAGAAGGCCCGCCTCCAGTTCCTGGAGCTGCTCGGCGCACTCCTCGAAGAAGGTGGCGCGAATGGCGGCCATCGTGTCCATGGACGGGTCCCTTGAATTCGGCTTCGAAGGAGTTTCTGTTGCGAGACGGAAGCTTACGGCGCGACGCGGTTGATGGCGTCGACGAGCTTCTTGGGATCGAACGGCTTGACGATCCAGCCGGTGGCGCCGGCGGCCTTGGCGCGCGCCTTCTTCTGCGCGTCGTTCTCGGTGGTCAGCACCAGAACGGGGATCGCGCGCTTGTCGGCGTCGGCACGCAGCTGCTCGATGAAGGTCAGGCCGTCCATGCGGGGCATGTTCACGTCGGTCACGATCACGTCGGGATCGCAGCCGGCCAGGACCTCGAGGCCATGGACACCGTCCTCCGCCTGCACGACGTCGAAGCCGGCGCCCGCGAGCGCGGCGCGCAACATGTCGCGCATCGTCCGCGAGTCGTCTACGGTCAGGATCGTCTTCACTACCGGTTCCTTTCTGAAATCGGTCTCATTGGTTTACTGTAGCCGGCAGAAATTTCTTCTTCGTGAAGAAGCTGGACATTTCGCGACTGGACGTTAGTGCCCGAATCTGCCGTCGTTCAAAACAAATCGACTTCGCCGGACATGACTTCAGCTTCAGTCAAGCCACGAAGCCGGTTGGCAAGCGCCGAGAGCCGGATGGCCGCCAGCGGCGCCTGAAGATCGCAGTCCGGACCGCCGGCGAAGCTCGGCGCGCTGGCCCGCACGAACCCTTCGAGTTCGGCGATGGTCTGGCTGAGGAGATCGTGGCTCTGCGCGACGATCATCGCTTCCGGCCCGAGGCCGGCGGGCGCGATCAAGCCTTCGAGGCGCGTCGCCGCCGCAGTCAGCCGGGCCAGTTCGTCGGCAAGCCGGTCCAGAAGCAGTTGCGAAGACATGGAACTTGCCGTCACGCCGCGCTCCTTCAGAAGAGTTCGAGATCGCCGCCGCCCTGCGGGGGCGCCACCGGGACGGGAGCCATGATCCGGGGAAGGGCCTTGTCGGTCGGCTCCATCAGGATCTGGCGCGCACGGCCGCTGACGGGCCAGAACTCGATGCGCCGCCCCTGCGTGCCGCCCACGCTGCCACCGACGTAGGAGATGCCTTCGAGGTCCAGGAAACGCTTGGCGAAACTCGCGTTCTTGGCGCCGATGTCGGACAGGCCTTCCATCGTGCGAGCGCCGCCGAAGATCTTGGCTTCCAGCGCGTGCTTGCGCGCGCCCTTCTTCAGGAGGCCGTTGACCAGAAGCTCCATGAGGTAGAGCCCGTAGCTCTGCACGCCGGTGGAGGAGCTTCCCAGGCCATCGCCGGGCAGCAGGAAATGGTTCATCCCCCCGACCCCGGCGCCGGGATCGCGAATGCAGGCCGCAATGCACGAACCGAGCAGTGTCGTGAACACCACGTTGGGCCGGTCGTCGACCTGCGCCTCGCCCTGGATAAGGTTGATGCGCAGCCGATCCGACGATCCGGACAGGGAGGAGGACAACGCCTGGCTCATTGAAGCGGGCCGAGCACCGCTTCCAGCGTCTTGCGCAGCACGGGGACCGTGATGGGCTTGGCGAGGATGTTGTTGGCGCCCGCGGCGGCCGCCTGCTGGACGAGGGCGCGGTCGCCCTTGCCGGTCAGGATGAAGAAGGGGGTCTTCTTCGTCGGCCCATAGGATCGCAGCGCCTTCAGGAGCTGGATGCCGTCGAGCTTGGGCATGTTGAAGTCGGAGATGACGATGTGGCAGGGCGTCGCCATCATCTGCTTCAGCGCCTGCTCGCCGTCGACGGCATAGACGACCTGCGTGATACCCAGCTGCGTCAGCGCTTCGTAGATCAGGAGGCGGCTGGTCCGATGGTCGTCAACGATCATCACTTTGAGATGCTGTACGAAACTCATGGCAGGCCGTTCCCTTGTCGAAGATTTCGAGACCGATCATCTCGTATAAAGCTGAAGGATTCATTCAAAACGAAGTAGACGGGAGATCAGTTGAAGATGGCCTTGGCCATCCCGCCGATCGGTACCCGCTTCTCCGCCGCGCCGATTTCCCAGGCGACGCGGGGCATGCCGTAGACGAGCGAGGTCGCCTCGTCCTGCGCCAGCGTGCGGAACCCCTTGCGGCGCATCGCCAGGAGGCCGTCGGCCCCGTCGCGCCCCATGCCCGTCAGGATCGCGCCGGTCACCCGCCCCTCGCAGGTCTTAGCGATGGAATGGAAGAGCACGTCCACGGACGGGCGATGGCCCTGGACCGTGTCCTCGTCGCTCAAGGAGGCGATGAGCTTTGTGCCGCTGCGCCGGACGCTGAGGTGCCGTCCACCGGGCGCGAGGTAGACATGGCCCGGCAGCACCGGCTCGCCCGAACGCGCTTCGACCACCTTGGCGGGAGACGCGCGGTCGAGACGCGCGGCGAACGAGGCGGTGAAGCTCGCCGGCAGGTGCTGCACGATCATCACCGGCGGCGTGTTGGCCGGAAACTGCGCGAGCAGCGCGATCAGGACTTCCACGCCGCCGGTGGAGGAGCCGATGCCGATGAGGTCGGGCCAGGCGGTCTGCGCGGTCTGCGGCGCGGAGATCTGGCGGTCGCGGCTTCCGGCGATCTGGTTCCTCGCGCGCTTCGCCTCGTGGACCAGCGCCGGCAGGAGAGCGAACGTGTCGCGTCCGCCGGCAGCGCTCGGCTTGGGCACGCATTCGAAGGCGCCGAGCCGCAGCGCCTCGATCGTGGCCGCCTGGCCGGGCTGCGTCAGCGTCGAGACCATGATCACCGGGGTCGGCCGCAGCCGCATGATCTTGTCAAGGAATTCCAGCCCGTTCATGCCCGGCATCTCGATGTCGAGCGTCACGACGTCCGGATCCAGCACCTTGATCGCCTGGCGGGCCTGCATCGGATCGGCGGCCTCGCCCACGATCTCGATCCGGGGATCGGCTTCCAGCGCATGCCGGATCAGGGCGCGCATGGTGGCGGAATCGTCGACGACGAGAACACGCGTGGAAGACATGGAAGGGGTTCTCACGGCCTTGAAGCTGCGCGGGGCCGACGCGGATGGCGTCAGGTCCGCCGGTATGTGGTCGTTCCCACGAGGGACAGCTGGTCGGCCGCCGGGCCTGTGAGGCGTTCGGAATGACCGATGTAGAGCATGCCGGAGGGCTCGAGATACTTCATGAAGCGGCCCCAGATCTTCTGGCGCGTCGGCTCGTCGAAGTAGATCGTCACGTTCCGGCAGAAGATCGCCTGGAACCCGTTCTTCATCGGCCAGTCGCCGATCAGGTTCAGCTCGCGGAACGAGACCAGCGTGCGCATCTCGTCGCTGACCGAGTGTCCGCCGTTGGCGCGCGAGAACCAGCGTCGGCGCAGCTCGGACGGAACCGGCTGGAGCGCCCCATCGTCGTAGATGCCGGCCCGCCCGAAGGCGACGACGTTGGGATCGATGTCGGAGGCGAGGATGCGCACGTCGTAGTTAGCCGCGTCCGGCATCAGGCCGAGAATGGTGAGGGCGATCGAGTAGGGCTCATGGCCGTTGGAGCAGCCCGCCGACCAGATGCGCACGCGCCCCCCCCGCTTCGCCTCTTCGAGCAGCGGCGGCAGGAGTTGGGTGCGCAGATGGTCGAAGTGGTGCATCTCGCGGAAGAAATGCGTGACGTTGGTCGTCAGCGCGGCGAGCATCGTCATGCGCTCGCCCTTGCCCTCGGTGCCCGAGACATGCTCGCAATACTCGCGGAAGCTCTGCATGCCGAGCGCCCGAAGGCGTTTGGCCAGACGCGAATACACGAGGGCCATCTTGCTGTCGGGCAGTGCGATGCCGGAGTCCTCGTAGAGGATCTTGGCGATACGCAGGAAGTCCTTTTGCGTCAGCTCGAACTCGCCGCTCGGCTGGAGCGGTTCGGACTGCGCCGGGGCGCCCGGCAGGATTCGCGACATCGATGGACTCCGAAGCCTCGTGCGGGCGATCCGCTCAGGCGGCCAGGTTCTCGGCGGACGGCGGCAGCACGCTTTCCGTGCTGATCAGCGAGATCATCCGGCCTTCCAGCGCGATGACGCCACGAACGAAGCTGCGCGCGATTTCGGACGCGAGGTCCGGCGTCGGCTGCAGGTTCTCGTCCACCACGGTCAGAATGTCGGACACCGCGTCGACCAGGAGGCCGACGAGCTGGTTGCCCACCATCACGACGATGATGACCGAGCGGGCGGTCGGCTCGGTCGGGCCGAAGCCGAGCCGCAGGGAGAGGTCGACGATCGGCAGGACGGCGCCGCGCAGATTGATGACGCCCGTCACGAAGCCGGGCGTATGCGGCAGGGGCGTCGCCGCCGCAAAGCCGCGGATCTCGCGCACCGACGTGATGTCGACGCAGAACTCCTGCTCGGCAACGCGGAAGGCGATCAGTTCGCGGGCCCGCTCCGCCTCGTGCGACTTGGTCATGTTGGTCGATTCCTTGGGCTCGAAGATGCGTTGCGTTCCGTCTGCGAGGACGCGGTCCGGCTTTCCCTGGCGTCAGCCCTCGGCGTCGCCGAAACCGGACGGGACGCCACCGACTTCGGTCAGCGCGATGCCGAGAAGCTCGATGCCCTTGCGGAAGGCGTCGGACGGATTGACGAGGCTGAACTCCTGCCCGTCGGCGTCCCAGCTCCGCGCTGCGGAGAGAAGGATGGCCGCGCACTGCGCGCCGATCCGCTCGACATCGGAGGCGTCGACGATGATCGTGTCGCCGCGCAGCGCCAGGAGACGGGCATGCAGGGGCTTGGCCGCCCGCACGTCGAGAACCGGCGCGAGCGTGATCTCGCCGTGCGCCGCGTCTGCGGGCGTGGCGAACGCGATGGCCTCGCCTTCGGACTGAAGTTCTTGCAGAATCATGGCTTCCTGCGTCCCCTGGACCGTATGCGCGTCGTTTGGGAGGATCGGATCGCAGCCCGACGCATCCCCGTCCCACAGGTTGTATCCTGCAAAGATTGACGAACATTTGAGCCGAAGGACACGGCTGCCCGATTGCCATGCCGGAGACTGGCACGCCGACGAAAAAGACCACCGCCTCGCGGCGGTGGTCCCGATGGTCAGGCTAGGCGGTTTGCGGCCGGCGGCCTCATTCCCACTCAATTATCGATCGCATAGTCTAACCATTTGAAAAGAGAAGAAAAAAAATATTTTCAAAAACCGTTATACCGACAGAACCGCCGACGCCAAGCTAGTGCTTATGAAAACATTGGGTTTTTTAGGCTCGATGGCCAGTCGCAAATTTCGCCATTTATCGCCGATGACGGTTGCCGGACCAAATTCGGGTCTGGGGCGGCGAAAGTGCTCGCAACAATCCCGTCATACCGATCCGCAACCGAATTTTCCATCGGCATCGAAGGATTCAGGCTTTGACACCTCTCCATATTGCGTCTCAGAAGCATAGTGCCGCTTCGATACCGATCGTCGACGGACATCTTCCAGACCAAACTCATCATATCTGACACGCTATCAGCCGCTATCGGTCAAATTTGATTATGCGACCATCGCAATTTCAGTTTCGGCATTTGCGAAGGCTGGCTCGTAGTCACGCGCCAGCGCACCTGACACGCCGACCTGACGCAGAGCCTCGCGCCATCCTTCCGATATGCGGCGAACCGTGTCGCGAACCATCCGTCTTGCTTCCTCGGGAGGAATTTCGAAAAACTCACAAGCCTCGAGTGCAAGCGATATGGAGCGGTCGTGCGCACCGCCCTCCAAAATCGCCGTCTCAAGATGGGGATTTCGATCTGGAGCTGGGTTCACGTCGAACACCGGAGATAACCGCCATTGCCCGCCTCCCACATAGAGGAAGCCGTGGTTTTTCAGGTGGTCATCTTTGTTGGATACAAGGATCGTGAAAATTAGGCGCAGGAAAAGCTCGCGGAAATCGGCTTTGGGATCGGCGCCATAGGCACGGATAAAATCGACGATCTCGGTATAAGAGCCCAGCTCCGTCCCGGTCTTCCCAAGGGCCGTGCGCGCCGAGATATAGGGAATCCGGGAACTGCCTCGCCGGTCGAACCTCTGGATCAGCGCGACCGGAAAGGGAGTGTCGGCGAGTTCCAGCCTGGCCGTAGGCGTGCGAATGCCGCAAGCTTGGGCTAGCCGAAGCGTCGCGACCTCGACCCGTTCGATCGGCTGCTGATCGTGAACCGAGGTGAATTTGGCCAACCAGAGCGTATCGCCGTCCTGGACATTGGCCTTGGGCCGGGCGCCGCCCGAACCGCCCGCGCCCGCCAATGCCTGCATCTCTTCGGCAGAGATCTCCTTACCCTGCTCATAGGCGCGGGCAATGGCCGTTATCGCTTCCAGCTCGACGAGGCGGGGCACGGCGTCACCCGCTTTACCGCGGATGATCTCTCCATCGTCGCCTTGAAATCGCAGTGCGCCCTGACGACAGGCGTCGTCGGACAGCGTCAGATACTCAAACTCGCTCAGACCATTGCCATAGGCACGTTCGAGAAGGCGCCGTCCCCAACTGTCCGGCGCGGCATCGGCGAAGACGCCCGCCAGTGCATCACGCATGTTCCCTGGCTGCCCCGACGTATGAAAAGGGCCGCCTTCTAGGGGAAGATCCGGCTGCACGGCAAAGGCGCGGGGATTTTCTATCCAGGCAGCGTCATAGGCAAAGGTCGAGAACTGCCGCGGCCCCGCTGCTGTGAAACGCAGCTGACCGACGGGCGCACGACTGTCGCCAAGAACAACCTGGGCAACGAACTCCGCCATCAGAACGACGCTCCGTCAGGATCGACCACGTCATCGAACGCGCGCCTCGGCTCCGACTTGGCCTTTTGCTTTCTGACCCTGGTCGCGAAAGATTTGCCTCGCTGCGGCAGGCGCTCGCTAGAAAGCGCAAGCCCCAGATCATCCTTGCGGACATCGATCAGATCGGCCAGCCGTTCGACAAGCCCAAGAACGACCAGCACATCCGCAAGCGTCCCAATAGCAACGCCAGGGTCGCCCTTTTCGAGCCGCGCGATAGAACTGGCCGATGTTCCGGAGCGCAGGGCCAGGTCCGCAACCGCAATAGTGCGCCGTAGCCGCGCATTTCGAATGTCCTGGCCAAGCCTTTCGAGGGCTGGTCTGACCTTTGGAGAGCCCATGACAATGCCCCATATCTGATAAATTACGGATTGATGTTTGTCATATTTGATAAGTTATGTCAAGGATGCGGTGTCCACGTGGACGCCGAATAATCGGAAACAGGCCTCACCCTTCTCCCGGTAGGAGGCAAAATCTGACTCGTGCTTGGCCAACCTCGGCTGGCCTCAGGATGATGGCGAGGACTATTCCTTCCGCCCCAGCGGGCTTTTTCCGGCATCCAAAAACATCGGAAAGAAGCTGCGCTGGGTCTTCACCTTGATGATGTCATTGACGCCGATCGTATTCGCTTTGCGTCTCTCGCCACCGGCTGGCGTGATCACCTCAAGATCGGGGTTCTCGATGATCGCGGCATGGACGTCATCGGCATGCGCCGGCGTGACGTTGTAGATGCTCTCATAGAACTCCATCACCGACATGGCATCGCCAGCTTCAGACACGAGACGGGGGACGTCATCAAGAAGCTGGGTCTTGGCCGAGGCACGGCCATTGTCATCGAAGAGATAGAGCATCCCCTCATCATGGCGCGGGTCATAGGACAACATGTTGAGGCCCGATCGGCCGAAATGGGCCTGAAGGCTGGCATTGTCGTGGAGGATATTGTTGTAAACTTGCCGTGCCCGATAAGCGTTGGCGAAGTGGATCAGCCAATAGCGCCAACCGCCAGGGTTGTTGATCGAGAACGGACTCACATAGGGCGCGCAAAGCCGGAAAGCGTCGAAGACGATCTTCTCTGCGGTTCCGAGCCAATCCTTCTGGCTCATCAACCCGTCCAGTGCCTGGACATCGCCGCTGGCGAGACCGAGATGATCGAGTTGCGCACGCAGGCGCTCCGGCTGGTCTTTCTGGAGGAACGCCAGCAAGGAACTGATGACGAAGGTGTAAAAGATCTCGGCCGCAGGATACGAGTGCATGATGTCGAGAATCGTATTCCGCTCGACATGGCTGTGGCCGCACTGATCCAGGTTGAAGATCACGCTGCGATAGCGTCCTTGCTCCAGGAAGCGCTTGATCTTGGGATAAGCGGTTTCGAAAAACTCGTTGAGATACTCGACGCGCAGATGGAGCTTCGGGCAGGTCGCGACGATGTCGGCCTGGAGCGGCGCCACATGCGTTTTTAGAAGTTCGATCGCATCACGGCTGGCATCGTTGAAGACCAACAGGCACTCGACCTCGATCGCGTTCAAGCCCTGTGCCGCGCGATGCGTGTTCACGGCCTCGGTGGCTCGCTTCAACTCTTCGATGAAGATCAACGGAGAACCCGATGTCCCGCACTGGTAGCGGCCGCCCCCGGCGAAGCCATCGACAATGGCCAGCCGAAAACGTTCCTGCTGCGGCAGCTTGCAGCGAACGGTCAGGTAATCGAAGACATATTCACGGAGAATCTTGTGTTTGCGCCGCGAATGCTCCTCAAGCTTTGCGCCGTCAGCCCACTCGTATCGCTTCTCAACCATAGCATCCCCCCAAGCCTATCTGACGATCACGCGGACGCTTGCGCCGCCGTGGGCATTTCATCCCAGGTCTGACCGCGATATTCGCGGCCGTTCGCCTTTTTCGATCGCTTCTTGTTGTCTTTGCCCCAGGTCCCCCACTGCTTGAAGAAGAAGGCTGTGCCAGCCGACAGGCACTGGATATAAATCTCGTCGATCCATTCCTCCCGGATGGGACGGGCGGACTTCCCGCTTTCCCCGCCCACGATAGCCCAATGGATGTCGCGCAGGTCGACGGTCCCCACAGACCCGATCAAAGGTTCGAACGATATGAAACGGATCGCGGCCGGCGCAGCACGAAGGGCATCGATCCGGTCCACCACGTCCCCGTCTTCGATACTCGTGCCGAGCCAGACGTTCGGGAGCACCTCTCCGATCTTGGTGGCGACCAGTTCCGCCATGCGCTCGGGCCGTTTCGTCAGGATCTGATAATTATGGCGTGGCGTCTCACGCATCACCTTCCAGACATCGAGAATGAAGGCGTCCGTGACCTGCTCGTGAAACAGGTCGCTCATCGAATTGACGAAAATCTTGCGCGACTTGCGCCAGCCATAAGGAATCGCAAGCGCATCCCGGTCCTCACGCACAACGCCGTTCCAGACCGTCCTCTGCCCGCTCTTGCGGGTCAGACCGGCATATTTCTGGATGTGCATGGCCTCAAGGCGCTTAGCCATCTCCATGGCATAGCAATGAGTGCAGCCGGCGGTGATGATCGAGCAGCCGGCAACGGGATTCCATGTGGCGTCAGTCCATTCGATTTGGGTTTCAGCCATTGCGCCCTCCCGAGCGGTCATTGATCTGCTTTGGTATCATTTCGTCATTTCTCTGGTTTCATACGCGACCTTGCCCACGCTCCTGGCAAGCCAGGTAGGCAGCTGCGGCGCAGCGGCGACCAGTTCGCCAAACACGCCGGGCGGCATCTTGCGCTTCAACGCCGTGAGCGCGGCTTCAGCCTTATCAGGGCCGAGCCAGGCCAGCGCCCTCACAACCTCCCCCGCCGGACGGTTGGCCAGGGCCAATTGCCAGCGCGGGGCATGCCGCAATTCCACGATCTGCTTGCCGAGATTCATCTTCCGGCTGCGCCCAGAGGTCAGATAGACCGAACGAACCGGCACCTGCGTTGTCAGGCCAAGCGCGTTTGCGGCCGCCGCACCGTTCGAGACAATGGTCTCGCCACGCTGGCTGGCAAGGGCCTCCACGGCCTGTTCCACCGACGGCGCTCGCGTCCCAAACCGACTGACGACGGGGCGGAGATAGACACCGCGCCCAGCCCGGATGAGTTGTTCGCGCTCGGCCAGACGCGACAAGGCCTGGTCCACCGCTGCGCGATTGCCGAGATGGAGCAGCCCCTTAGCGGACACAGAAGCGCCCTCGGGCAAACCCGCCATATGCGACAGAATCTGTTCGGTCAGCCGTGTCATCGTCTTTCTTCTGTCAGTAATATACGCATTTTTCTGACAGTTTTCAAGGAAACACATCTGGGACGGAAAGCTGGGACAAAGGGGAAAGCCTTCCCCTGCGGTCGAGCCTTGGGTCTCGCCCGACCCCCTCTGCAGGGAGATCCCCGCAACGCCCCCCATAGAGTGAGAGTGCGGACGGGTTTCCCGTGACGGGTTGAGGGCTGGAGAAGAGGTCTCCGGCGCCCGTCGCGGAGAACCGCGATGTTCAGGAAAAACCACGGCGGCCGCGCCAGTTCAGGCCGGACGAGCCTCTATGACGACATCACCGACAAGATCATCGCTGAGCTTGAGGCGGGCCGTGCTCCCTGGGTCCAGCCATGGGGATCGGCCGCGGCCAAGGCGCCGCTCGCCATGCCCCGCAACGCTGCGACCGGACGGCACTATTCCGGCATCAACGTGCTCATCCTCTGGGGGGCAGTGATCCAGCACGGCTTCCCCGGCCAGAGTTGGCTCACCTTCCGCCAGGCACTGTCGCTGGGCGGCAATGTCCGCAAGGGTGAGCATGGCACGACCGTCGTCTATGCCGACCGCTTCACGCCGGAGGACGAGAAGCGCCGCGCTCGCGAGACCGGCGAGGATGCCGCTGCAATTCCATTCCTCAAACGCTTCACCGTCTTCAACGCCGCGCAATGCGACGGACTGCCGGACGACATCGCCGCCATCGCTCCACCGCCGCCTGTCCTCATCGAGCCGCGCGTCGAGGCTCTGATCGAAGCGACGGGCATCGATTTCCGCATCGGCGGCGATCGCGCCTTCTATGTGCCGGCGCACGACTATGTGCAGGTGCCGCCGCCGCAGGCCTATTTCGAGCCGATCAACTGGCACCGCACGGCCCTGCACGAACTCGGGCACGCCAGCGGCCATGCCTCCCGGCTCGGCCGCGATCTGACCGGCGGTTTCGGCACGAAGAAATACGCCTTCGAGGAGTTGGTGGCCGAGATCAACGCGGCCTTCTGCTGCGCGTCTCTCGGCATCGTGCCGACCGTCCGCCATGCCGACTATATCGGCGCCTGGCTGGGGGTGCTGCGCGAGGACAATCGCGCCATCGTCCGCGCCGCCTCCCAAGCGAGCAAGGCGGCCGATTGGCTGCTCGGTTTCCTGCCCGACACCGATCTCGGCCCGGACGACACCATGGCCGGCGACGAACGGCAGGCGGCGTGATCGAATATGAACACCGGAAAGGCGGAGAAGCGGACTTACGGCTTTACGCCTTTCCGCCCGCCTGGCGCTGCCCTCCTTAGAGTGAGAGGGCGGCGCTTCGCTTCGTGACGGGTTGGAGGTCGAGAGAGAGTCTCGCGGCCGCCCGTCGCGGAGTAACGAACATGGCAACAGCCATCCAGAAGATCACCCTGTCGTCGGCGCGCGACATCCCCTTCAACAAGCTGGTGCTAAGCCAGTCCAACGTCCGCCGCGTCAAGGCCGGCGTCTCGATCGAGGAGCTGGCCGAGTCCATCGCCAGGCGCGGCCTCATCCAGAGCCTCCATGTCCGCCCGGTCCTTGATGGTGATGGCGCGGAGACCGGCATGTTCGAAGTGCCGGCCGGCGGTCGCCGCTATCGCGCACTCGAACTGCTCGTGAAGCAGAAGCGTTTGGCCAAGACGGCGACGGCGCCCTGCGTCATCGGCGACGCCAACAGCGACATCCTCGTCGACGAAGTGTCGCTGGTCGAGAACATGGAACGCGCACCACTCCATCCACTCGACCAGTTCCGCGCCTTTCAGGCGATGCGCGACAAGGGCATGACCGAGGAGGCCATCGCCGCCGCCTTCTTCGTCAACGTCGCCGTGGTGAAGCAGCGCCTGCGCCTCACCTCCGTCTCGCCGACCCTGCTCGAAATCTATGCCGATGACGGCATGACCCTCGAACAGCTCATGGCCTTCACCGTCAGCCCCGACCATGCCCGCCAGGAGCAGGTCTGGGACGCGATCAAGGATAGCTGGCAGAAGGAGCCCTATCAGATCCGGCGCATGCTGACCGAGACCGCGGTTCGCGCCTCGGACAAGCGGGCCATTTTCGTCGGTGTCGATGCCTATGAGGCCGCAGGCGGCATCGTACTGCGCGATCTGTTCCAGTCCGACGACGGCGGTTGGCTGCAAGACCCCGTCCTGCTCGACCGTATGGTGGCGGAGAAGCTGAAAGCCACCGCCGATCAGATCGCCGAGGAAGGCTGGAAGTGGATCGAAGTCGCGGTGAGCTTCCCCTATGGCCACGACCACGGCCTGCGTGAACTCTCCGGCGTTGCGGTCGATCTGACCGACGAGGAGCGTGCGACCCGCGAAGCGCTGCGCGAGGAATATGACCGGATCGAAACGGAATATTCCGAGGCCGATGAACTGCCCGACGCGATCGATCAACGTCTCGGCGAGATCGAGCAGGCACTGGACGCCTTCGAGAACCGCCCGGTCAGCTACGATCGGGCCGACATCGTAATCGCCGGCGCCTTCGTCAGCCTGGACTCCGACGGCTCGCTGTCGATCGACCGCGGTTATGTCCGCGCCGAGGATGAGCCCCAGGCCGAGCCCGATAGCGAGGCGTCCGGGAGCGACCAGCCCGATACGCCGGCCGTCCAACGCGCGGTCATCACCATCGGCGGCAAGCCCGCCGAGCCCGAGGACGATGAGGAAGACGGCGTCAAGCCCTTGCCCGAGCGTCTCGTGATCGAGCTGACGGCCCATCGCACCCTGGCGCTGCGCAACGCGCTGGCCGAGCATCCGCACGTCGCCATGACCATGTTGCTGCACAAGCTTCTGAGCGACACCTTCATCCACACCAACCCGTCCGGTTGCCTCGAGGCCAATGTCCGCCACATCTTCTTCTCGGCCCAGTCCGAGGAATTGAAGGACAGCCCATCGGCGCAGGCGGTCAACGATCGCCACGAACGCTGGGGGGATCATATCCCCGCTGACGATCAGGCGCTCTGGGCCTGGCTGACCGATCTCGATGACGGCACGCGCCTGGAGCTTCTGGCGCTTTGCGTCAGCTACGGCGTCAATGCGCTGTTCGAGCGTCCGAACCCCTATTCCGGCTCGGGCGTCAGCCAGCATGGGCTCGACGTGCGTCTGGCGCAGGCCGACCGGCTAGCGCGGGCTACAGGCATGGACATGGTGGCCGCAGGCTGGAAACCCACGGTCAGCAACTATCTCGGCCGCGTGACCAAGCCCCGCATTCTCGAGGCCGTCCGCGAAGGCGCCGGCGAGCGGGCTGCGCAGCTCATCGACCACATGAAGAAGGGCGACATGGCCAAGGAAGCCGAGCGACTGCTGAGCGACAGCGGCTGGCTGCCCGAACCGCTACGCCTGGCGTCCTTCGATGGCGATCAGTCTGGTCCCGACGATCAGGCCGATACCGGCGAAGACACCGCCTTGCCGGACTTCCTCACCGAGGACGGCGAGGACGAAGACACCGACGAGGATGAGGTCCAGCACGCCGTCGCCGCCGAATAGCGCGGATCGCGCGGGGCGGCGCCGTTCGTCCCGCGCATCTCACCCCGATCTTCCACACCGCCCGGTCCCACGGCTGGCAGCCCGAACGGCTGTGCCGTGCGGGCCGGGCATTCTCGTTTCAGGAGCCTGTCATGGCCGACTATTTCACCCATTTCTCGTGCCTGCTCGATGTCGGCACGCCCGAGAACGCCGCCCGCGAGCTCGACCTCTACAACCGCCTTTCCGACGCCGGCGCATCGGAGGAACCGCCTTCCGAGGGCTTCCTCCTCTCGATCCAGCCCGAGCATGGCGGCACGCAGCTCTGGATGCACGACGACGTCACTGGCGATCCCGAGCGTCTGATCCAGTTCGTGAAGCACTGCGCCACGGAATTCCGCCTGAGCGGCCGCTGGGGTTTCCAATATGCCAACACCTGCTCGAAGCCCCGGCTCGACGGCTTCGGCGGCGGTGCGCATGTCCTCGATCTCGCCACCGGAGAGACCGTGGACTGGATCTACACCGATGGCTGGCTCAACCAGACACTGTCCGACGAGGGAGGCCCGCTATGAGCATCCCGTCCTATGCCCAGAGCAATTTTCAGACGCTGCTGCGCGCTGCCGGTGACGGCAACCTTGCGCTCATGGAATGCCTCGATGCCGTGACCGGCGCTCCGCGTTACGTCATCTGCGCGGTGGGACGAAACGATGGTGATTTCGTCTTCACGCCTTTCGGCCACCTCGCCGACGGCGATCCCTATGACGCCTACCTGCCGCCCGACCCCGGCGATCCTCGCGGCTTCATGCATCCGGGCACGCCGGGAGAAGCGCCATGATGGACATCGACGCCATCTTCGCCGCCGATTCCGAGCGTCCGCCCGCCGAGCGCTCGCTTCCCTGGCTGGAGACCAGAGACGGCATCACCGTCGTCGTGGAACCCAAGCCCCATTGGGCCAGCGACATGCGGGCCTTCCGGGCCGAGGCTCGCGAGTATTGCGCCTATGCCGATTGGACCGCGAACGGCGCGCGCGCCCGGTTCTTCGGGCACATCGACACCTGCGGCGATGACCTGATCCGCAAGGCGCGCAGGCTCGTCGCCCGCGAGATCACCGACGGACACTGGGCCTGACCTCTCAAAGCGCCTCTGCCGCTCGGCCGAGGCGCTTTTTTCATGTCGGCAGCGACGTGTTCGAGAGTGAGAGGGCCGCCGGGACGGGTTTGAGTCCGTGCGGTCGAGAGAGAGCACCGTCCGGGCTTCCCGTTCCCGCTCTCCCGAGGTTCCGATCCATGAACATCACGTCCCCCGAAGCCGGTCCGGCTGCGCCCGTTGCCCGCGCGTCCGCCCTCATCGTCGCCGCCCATCAGCTTCTCACCCTGCTCGAACGCGGCCAGCGGATCGACAACGCCGATCTTCGCATCGCCATGGAAACGGCCTTCGAGGCTTCCGACACGAGTGGCGCCTGGGACTGGAAGACGGCCTACGAAGCCTGTGAAGGCGCGACCGTCCTGTTCCTGCGCAAATACGGACGTGCGCTTTTCCGTAAAGCCGGCACTCCGGCTGCACGGCTGTCCGCCCTGTCGAAAATCACCGGCCTTCTGCCGACGCACACCCGTCGCTCCGAGGAATCCCAGGCGCTTCAGCAATTCTCGACGCCGGTCCCGCTCGGCCTCGCTGCTATCGCGGCCGCCGCGATCACACCGCACGACATTGTGCTGGAGCCGTCGGCAGGCACGGGTCTTCTCGCGATCCTCGCCGAGATCAGTGGTGGCTCGCTACTCCTCAACGAACTGGCGGAAACCCGCGCCGATCTGCTTGGCCAGCTCTTTCCAGCCCTTGCCGTCACGCGGTGTGACGCCGCCCAGATCGACGACCACCTTCCGGCGTGCGCGGTCCCTTCCGTCATCGTGATGAACCCGCCCTTCTCAGTGATGGCGCACGTCTCCGGTCGGGTCGCCGACGCCGCTGCGCGTCATGTTGTTTCGGCCCTGGCGCGGCTTGCCGATGGTGGGCGTCTTGTGACGATCACCGGCGCGAACTTCGGGCCCGAGCAACCGGCCTGGCGCGACACTTTCATTCGGCTTCAGGAGCGTGGGCGCATCGTCTTCACAGCGGCGATCCACGGCTCGGTCTATGCCAAGCATGGTACGAGCATCGAAACGCGGCTCACCGTCATCGACAAGCTACCGGCCGAAGACCCGGCCGCGTTCCCTGGCTCCGCCGACGTTGCGCCCGACGTCGCCACGCTGCTCGCATGGATCGAAGCGCAGATTCCACCGCGCCTGCCGGTCGCACTGCCCGACATCACGCCGCCCGTGTCGGCCTCGGCGCCGTGCACCGTGCGGGGTTATCTCGCACGCACCGCCACTGAGCGTCCGACCGCATGCTCGACCATGGACCCGCAGGGCGTTGAACTCGCCTACGACACGATGGACTGGACGCCACCGGAAGGCGCCCACCTCACGGACGCGATTTATGAAGAATATGGATTGCAGTCGATCCGTATTGCCAGTTCTCAGGCGCACCCCACCAAGCTCGTGCAATCGGCGGCCATGGCGAGCGTTGCACCGCCCAAGCCCGCCTATCGGCCGATGCTGCCCGCGAACATCACCGATCTCCTGTCGGACGCCCAGCTCGAAACCGTCATCTATGCCGGCGAAGCCCATTCGGACTTCCTCGCCGGCTCCTGGACCGTCGATGCGACCTGCGATCTCGTGCAGGCAGCCAAGCCCGATGCCGAAAATGCCGTGCGCTTCCGGCGCGGCTTCATGCTCGGCGACGGCACCGGGGCCGGCAAAGGCCGTCAATCTGCCGGCATCATCCTCGACAACTGGCTGCGCGGTCGCCGCAAGGCGGTCTGGATCTCCAAATCCGACAAGCTGATCGAGGACGCGCAGCGCGATTGGTCCGCGCTCGGCATGGAGCGCCTGCTGGTCACGCCGCTGTCGCGCTTCCCGCAAGGCCGGCCGATCACGCTGTCGGAAGGCGTCCTGTTTGCAACCTATGCCACGCTACGGTCCGACGACCGTGGTGAGAAGGTTTCCCGTGTCCGGCAGATCGTCGAATGGTTGGGCTCCGATTTCGATGGAGTGATCATCTTCGACGAGAGCCACGCCATGGCCAATGCCGCAGGCGGCAAGGGAGAACGCGGCGACGTTGCCGCCTCACAGCAGGGACGCGCGGGCCTTCGGCTTCAGCACGCCCTGGCCAACGCGCGCGTCGTCTACGTGTCGGCTACCGGCGCGAACACCGTCCACAATCTCGCTTATGCCCAGCGGCTCGGCCTGTGGGGCGGTGAGGATTTTCCGTTCGCCACCCGCGCCGAATTTATCGAGGCGATCGAGGACGGCGGTGTCGCGGCCATGGAAGTGCTCGCCCGCGATCTGCGTGCGCTGGGCCTCTATACCGCCCGATCGCTCTCCTACGATGGCGTCGAATATGAGCTGATAGAGCACGCCCTGACCGACGAGCAGCGGCGCATCTACGATGCCTACGCCAGCGCCTTCGCCGTCATCCACAATCATCTCGACGCCGCGATGCAGGCGGCCAACATCACCGGCAGCCCAGATAGTGGGGGAGCCACACTGAACCGGCAGGCCAAGTCCGCCGCCCGCTCGGCCTTCGAGTCCGCCAAGCAGCGTTTCTTCGGCCATCTGCTCACGTCGATGAAAACGCCCACGCTGATCCGGTCCATCGAACGTGACTTGAATGATGGCCACGCCGCTGTCGTCCAGATCGTCTCGACCGGCGAAGCGCTGATGGAGCGCCGGCTGGCGGAAGTCCCGACAGAGGAATGGAACGATATTCGTGTCGATATCACGCCGCGGGAATATGTCCTGGACTATCTGGCCCATTCCTTTCCGGTCCAGCTCTACGAGCCGTTCACGGATGGCGAGGGCAATCTGTCCTCGCGCCCGGTATATCGCGACGGCCACCCCGTTGAGAGCCGCGAAGCTGTCGCGCGCCGTGACGAGCTGATCGAACGTCTTGCGTCTTTAGCACCCGTTCCGGGGGCGCTCGACCAGATCGTACAGCGCTTCGGCACAGATATGGTCTCCGAGGTGACGGGCCGCTCCCGGCGCATCGTCCGCAAGGGGGAACGCTTCACGGTCGAAAACCGCGCGCCATCCGCCAACCTTGCCGAGACGGCTGCGTTCATGGACGACCTGAAGCGCATTCTCGTGTTCAGCGACGCCGGCGGCACCGGCCGCAGCTATCACGCCGAACTATCGGCGAAGAACCAGCGTCTGCGCGTGCATTATCTGCTCGAACCCGGATGGAAGGCCGACGCCGCCATTCAGGGTCTGGGCCGCACCAACCGCACCAATCAGGCGCAACCGCCGCTGTTCCGCCCGATCGCCACGAACGTCAAAGCCGAGAAACGCTTCCTGTCCACGATCGCGCGCCGGCTCGATACGCTGGGCGCGATCACGCGCGGTCAGCGCCAGACCGGCGGCCAGGGCCTGTTCCGGCCCGAGGACAATCTGGAATCGAGCTACGCCCGCGATGCGCTGCGGCAGCTCTATCTCCTGATCGTACGCGGCAAGGTCGAGGGCTGCTCGCTGGGGCGCTTCGAGTCCGCGACCGGCCTGAAACTGACGGACGATAGCGGCATCAAGGACGAATTGCCGCCGATCACCACATTCCTCAACCGTCTGCTGGCGCTGACCATCGAGCTTCAGGGCATCCTCTTCACCGCCTTCGAGCAATTGCTCGACGCCAAGGTGGCCGGAGCCATCGCCAGCGGCGTCTATGATGTCGGGCTGGAAACGCTGACGGCGGAGAGTTTCGTCGTTAGTGAGCGCACGACTATCTACACCCATCCGGCAACGGGCGCGCAGACGCGGCTGCTCACCATCACCGAGCGCCGCCGAAACCAGCCAACCACGCTCGATACGGCGCTCGACTGGCTCGACGATCCGCATGCCCGGCTGCTCATCAACGCGCGTTCGGGACGCGGTGCTGTCCAGGTGCCGGCGCCGTCCATCATGTTTGACGACGGCGAGATCGAACGTCGCGTCCGCCTGATCCGGCCGATGGAACAGCACCACGCAACCCTCGCCATGATGGAAGACAGCCATTGGCAGGAAGCCGATCGCGACAGCTTTGCAGCGGTCTGGCAACGGGAAGTCGCCGAAGTGCCGGCCTATACCGATGGCGCCATCCACATGGTCAGCGGTTTGCTCCTGCCGGTGTGGAAGCGCCTGCCGAACGAGTCGACGCGCGTCTATCGGCTCCAGACCGACGATGGCGAACGCATCATCGGGCGGCGGGTTTCGTCCGCCTGGGCCCTGAATGCCGCCTCGACGGGAACGGCCAACCTCAGCAGCGATGATGCCTATGCCGCTCTGGTGGATGGTCGCACCATCCTCGACCTGGCCAGCGGGCTCCAGCTTCGCCGCGCGCGCGTCATGGGCGCGAACCGGATCGAACTGTCCGGCTTCACCGACACCGTGCGGGATCGCCTGCGCGCCTATGGCCTCTTCAGCGAGATCATCTCGTGGAAGCTGCGCTTCTTCGTCCCGGTCGATGCCTCTGGTCCCGCCATCATCGGCAAGCTGCTCGCCACCTATCCGGTCGAGCGGATCAGCGAGCGTGAGGCAGCGTGATGGCTCGGCGGGACGCTTCGGAACTGGCAGACCGTCTCGGCCGACAGGCCGAGGCGGTCTGCCGTCACCATCTCTCCAACGGCCACCGGCAGGGCAACTACTGGCAGGTTGGCGATGTGCGCAATGCCGCAGGCCGCTCCATGTTCGTGCGCCTGCATGACACCCCGAAGGGACCAGCGGGCAAATGGACCGACGCCGCCACCGGCGAACATGGCGACCTTCTCGACATCATCCGGGAATCGCTCGGCCTCATCGACTTCGCAGACGTTGCTCAAGAGGCGCGCACCTTCCTCAGCCTGCCGCACCCCGAACCGGAGCCAACATCACGCCGCGGACTGGCACCAGCGCCATCGGGGTCGCCCGAGGCGGCACGCCGTCTCATCGCCATGACGCAACCGATCACCGGGACCATTGTGCAGACCTATCTGCGCAGACGCGGCATTGCGCTTTTGCACGGAACCGGAAACCTGCGCTTCCACCCCCGCTGCTACTACAAGCCCGACGATGGCCCGACCGAGACCTGGCCCGCCATGATCGCCGCCGTCACCGACCTCGCTGGCAAGATCACCGGCGCGCACCGCACCTGGCTTGCGCCTGACGGCTCCGACAAAGCCCCCATAGACACTCCGCGCAAGGCGATGGGCGATCTCCTCGGCAATGCCGTCCGCATCGGTGCGCCCGGCAGCGTGATGGCGGCAGGCGAAGGTATCGAGACCATGCTGTCGCTCCGGCAGGTCCTGCCCGATATGGCGATGGCGCCGGCGCTTTCGGCGGCACATCTGGCCGCCATCCTGTTCCCGCCAACGCTTCGACGACTCTATATCGTCCGAGACGACGATCCGGCCGGTGACGGCGCGCGGGACATGCTGATCGAACGGGCGAACGCCGAGGGAATCGAGGCCATCCCATTGTCGCCAGCATTCGGGGACTTCAACGAGGATCTCCGGCGGCTCGGTATCGATGCGCTTCGGGCAGGCGTTCGAGTACAGCTCGCTCCGGAGGACGTCGCACGCTTCATGGACGTGGCCGCTTAGCCGGCAGGGGCTGACAGGTGGCGCGCAGCCGCCATGCCGCAACGATGCGCCAGTGACGGCAAGAGGAACGCGCCTCGGCCTTCGAGAGGGCGATCGGCCATCAGCCGAGCCGGATCGGCAATGGCTGCGGCCGACGATTTTCCGGCGACCCTTTGGGTCTTTCCATCGCGAAACAAAATCGTCGGCCTTCGCCATCCTCCGCTGACGCTTCGGCCCTTCGACCCACGCTCAGGGTGCAGGTCCGTCCCGCCCGACGGCTTCGTCGCCATGAAGGCCGCGACGGTCGCGGTCCTTGCCGACGGAGCATCCCATGAGCGAGCACGACGACTACGAACCACACCACGAGTCATCCCCGACCGACCATCTGATCCAGGACTTGCAGCTCCACGGTTACCGTCCCTCAGAGGACGAGTTGGACCAGCGCCCGTCACCGGAAGACCGCATCATCGAAGGCGCTGTCGCCGACATCTTCGACGCCCTGGTCGCCACGATCACCGACACCAGCCTCGACTTCGATCTCCCCGATCTGCTCTGGTCGACCGTCAATATGTTCCACCGCGCCGTGGACCGCATCGAACAGAAGCTCGACGACAACGAGCAGGCGCAAAAGCAGCTTCAGCGCGAACAGGATGGCTCCGAGGTGAAATCCCTCCAGCTCGAGCGCCTGATCGACATCGGCATGAACCTGATCGACCGCCGCGACGGCATGGAAGCTTTCCGCGAAGCCGCCGCCGAACACTATCGTATCGCCACCGGCTCACCCTGGTCGCAACGCACCGGATCACGGGTCAACCATCGCCACCTCACCGCGTCGCTGATCGACAGCTGGGATTTCCTCGCCGCCAGGAGGCGCGCGGATACCGAGGTACTCGTACCAGCCGGCCCGAAGATCGCCTTCTCGGGCGGTGACACCGCCGACCACAAGCAAATCTGGGCCAAGCTCGATCAGATCCATACCAAGCACCCCGACATGGTGCTGCTGCATGGCGGCTCGCCGAAAGGCGCCGAAAAGATCGCTTCCCGCTGGGCCGACAGCCGCAAGGTGCCGCAGGTCGCCTTCAAGCCGGACTGGACGAAGCACGCCAAGGCCGCACCGTTCAAACGCAATGACCAGATGCTCGGCATCGTGCCGATCGGGGTCGTGATCTTCCCCGGCACGGGCATTCAGGACAACCTAGCCGATAAGGCCCGCAAGATGGGCATCCCGGTCTATAGGTTCGGCTCGGGCGGCGCGTAAGCGCCGCCGGGACCGGCCGCCTTGAAAAATGATGGCAATTCTTATATGATGCTATCATCGCTATCAAACTTGTAGGAGGCGCTATCATGCCCGCAGTGACGATCAGGAATCTGTCCGACGCAACGCATCGTGCCCTCAAGGTGCGGGCGGCGCAGCACGGCCGCAGCGCCGAAGCGGAAATGCGCGACATTCTCGAAATGGCTGTTCGTCCCGATACGCGCCTCCGGCTCGGTACGGCGCTCGCGGAACGCAGCCGTCGCCTCGGCTTGACCAATGAGGATGTGGACGCCCTCGACCAAGCTCGTGACAAGGCGCCCGCCAAGCCGATGAGCTTCGAATGATCCTCCTCGACACCAATGTCATATCGGAGGCGATGAAGCCCGCTCCCGACGAGGCCGTACGCGCTTGGCTCGACGAGCAGGCAGCGGAAACGCTCTTTCTCTCCAGCGTCACCATCGCCGAGCTGATGTTCGGCATCGGCGCGCTCCCCGAGGGCAAGCGCAAGGAGCGTCTCACCGAAGCCCTGGATGGGGTGATGGAACTGTTCGCAGACCGCGTCCTCCCGTTCGATATCGATGCTGCGCGCCGCTATGCGGATCTCGCCGTCAAAGCCCGAACGGCCGGGAAAGGCTTCCCTACTCCCGACGGCTACATGGCAGCGATCGCAGCCGCCAAGGGGTTTGCCGTCGCCACGCGCGACAGCAGCGCATTCGAGGCCGCGAATGTCACGGTCATCGATCCCTGGAAGGCCGGGCGCTGACATCCGGCCACCGGCAGCGCAAGTGACGCCAGCCGAGCCGGCAGCAATAGTCCACGCGGCATGCAGACAACCCGGTCTCCTGATCGGACGACTACCTCCGCTTCAAGACGCTGATCCTTGGGTTCAGCCGATGGCCTGACGCCATCAACCCTTAAAGGGTCGGACTACGCATAGCGTGCCGCCGCTCCGGCTTCGCCTGCACGGTGATTGCGGCCACCGGCCGAACTCTTCGGGCGCCTGTCAGCGGGGGATGGACCTCCGCTCAAACAGGAGCCAGGTCGATGTCCTTCCAAACCGCTCACGCCTTCGCCTTCAGCCTCGCCACCACCCTGATGGCGGCCATCGTCATCTATCGCGCCGGAGACGGCACGCTCTCCGTCACCCCGGCGTCGGAATATGACGGCGATGAAAACGCCATCGTCGGCGAAATCGACCCCTTCGCCTCATGAGGCGAACCGGGTCGCGCAGTCGGCGGACGCTTCACGCTTCTGCTCCCCCCGCAGCTCGAATTCTGCTAATCTCGCATGTGCGCCGTGGTGGTGGTGGAGGCGCGTCCGTCTGACATTTGACGAAAGACACCACCATGATCTTCATCGGTATTCTCCTCAGCATCGCCGCCATCGGTTTCCTCTGCTGGCTCCTCTTCACGCTTGCGGTGTTCGCTCTTCCGTTCTTCGCGGGCGTGACTGCCGGCACATGGGCCTACGGCACCGGCGCGGGCTGGCTCGGCGCGATTGTCGTCGGCTTTGTCGCCGCCGGGCTGACCTTCGGCATCGGCCAATTCCTGCTCGCCACCGTCCGTCCGACCTGGGCACGCCTGCTCATCGCCGCAGCCTTCGTCGCCCCCGCCGTCGTCGCCGGATTCCATGCCACCCATGGGATCGTGAAACACACCATGCCATCGGAGACATGGCAGACCGTGTTCTCCGTCATCGGAGCGATCGCGGTCGGCATCGTCGCCTTCGTGCGCATCACTGGAATGGCGGCCTCCGACCCATCTGCCGGGCATGTGTCCCACGCCTAAACCCGCAGCGCCCATCGCGGCGGGATCCAGCGGCACATACCTTTGCCCTCCACGCCATCTGGTCGCCCGATGAGGAAGCGGCATCGCGAAGCATCGGCTGCGCCCACCTGTCACGGAAGGATGGAGCGCGTCGGGGCGGCAACGACATCGTGGCCGGCAGCCCCTCAGCGTCGAGGCGTTTCGTCAGAGCTGGCGGAATGGCGAAATGCGCGGCGCAGGCCTGTTCAAGGGAGGTCTACGCCTGTGATCGCCGGTCGGACTTCCCAGGCCAATGCGAAGGTCGCCGCCGTCTCCGCCGTCGATCCGTCCAGCACCCGCGCCAAAACGGCCTCTTCAATGGCCTGATCTGGCCGAAGGACGGCTGTGCCTCGAGCGCCTAAGCCACAACGGCTGGCCCCGACTTTCTTCCCCTGCCGGCTGCGCCGTCATTCCTCGCGAAACAACAAAGTCGCGCCTGCGCCATCCTCCGCTTTGCTGCGGTCGCAAGCGATGTGCCGTCGCTCGCCTCCGTCCGGTCGATCGCCATCGAGGCCGCAATGGTGCGGGCTCGAAACGGAAAATGGAGACTTACAATGGCGACCATCGGCACCTTCAAGAAGACCGGCTCGAACGAATTCGGCGGCGAAATCGTCACCCTCAGCGTCCAGGCCAAGGGCGTGCGCATCGTCTCCGACCTGCGCGCCAGCGGCGAGAACGCCCCCAGCCACCGGGTCCTAGTCGGCCGCGCCGAGATCGGCGCCGCCTGGTCCAAGCGCTCCAACGAGGGCCGCGACTATCTGGGCCTCAAGCTCGACGATCCGAGCTTCAACGCTCCGATCTACGCCAACATCTTCGATGACGAGGACGGTGAAGGTTACTCGCTGATCTGGTCCCGCCCCAACGGCCGCCGCGCAAACTGAGGCGGCGTCACGAGGCCCCGGCCGAAAGGTCGGGGCCGCCTTCCTGCTCAAATCGCACCCGATCGCAGATGCGTGCCCCAAATAGTTGGGTCACACCGAAGGCGCACTCTTCCAGCTTTACTGCAAAAGCCAGCCCGCAGAACCTTCGCTTCACTGACGACAACGCCTCGATTGCCCGAATCAGCAAATCGGCGCCAGCCCAACACGGCCCTTCGTCAACCTCTTTGAGCTGGCAGAAACGGGCCAATACGACTAAAATAGCCGTAGTTCTGGAGCGCGCGCCGGTTGCGATGGGAGGTGATCATGCATGATCACCGCCCGACAATCACGGGCCGCACGCGCGTTGCTGGGTTGGACACAGGAGACGCTCGCTGACAAGGCCCGCCTATCGCTGACCGCGCTCAAGCGCCTCGAATCCGAAAGCGGGCTCGATGTGTACGAGACGACGCGCGATCAGGCACGCAGGGCCTTGGAAGCTGCCGGCATCGTCTTCCTGTCGACCGACCGAGGGCAAGGAGTGCTGCTGGTCGATGATCGCGGAAACAAGCCGAACCGATCTACAGGCTTACGCTGACCTGTGGGCAGCCAGGTTCCTCATCATTCGCACTGCCTCCATTTCGGATCAAACATGGATAATAGACAGGCACCGCATATTCGCCGAGTCTGCACCATGACCGCACCATTCCAGGACCTAGCGCCATCGGGGCAAGATCTCACCGATTACGACAAGTCGCACGCCAAACTATACATGCGCTTGCTGGATGCGGCCGCTGACGGCGCGCATTGGGAGGAAGCCGTGCGGGTGCTGTTCGACCTCGATCCCGCCCGCGAACCCGAACGCTGCCGCCGCATCCATGACAGCCACCTCGAACGCGCCCGCTGGATGACACACACCGGCTATCGGCACCTCCTGCGACCGGCTCACCGCTGAGAGGTTTGCGAACCGGCGTGATGCCCTTTCGACATCACGCAATGCCCTCCTCCGGGCTTCCAACACCCTCGTCGCGCCCCGAAAAATCACACGCTCGACTTACGCGCACAAAGCGGGAGAGTTGATGCGATGAGGCCCGATACATCGAACTGGCGAGACGACCGCAGCTACGATTTCTTCGATACACTGCCGATCGAAGGTCTCGCCTGGGAGTGCCTTCGCAGATACCGCCCTTATCAGGACGATTACGCCAATCTGGTCGATGCTGGCGCCGAGACTCAGCCGCTGCCTGACGACAGGCAGCAGCGCTGGGGGTTGCGATTTCCCTGCAAGACCAGGTCGTTCTGCCCTACAGCAACAGGTGGTGTGGTCGCCGCAGAGCGATCCCGCCGTCCTCTTTCTGACAGCACGGCCGACCTTTCTGCCGTCCAGCTCAAACAGCCTCGCCGACAGGTTCGCTGCGGGCCGTGATAGCCCTGAAGGAGCCTATGCCGGTCTTCCCGAGCACGACCTCCAGCTACTCTTCCTACCCGGCATATCCGCAAACGACCAGCTTGCGGCGGTCGTCCCCATCGATGACGACATCCTCGATCGCATTGATGCGCTGACACGCCTCGCGCGCGCCTGGCTCCAGCGTCCGCCATTGCGCGACACGCGCATGACCGCCGAGCAGCGCCGCCGCTTTCGCCTCAAACTTCGAGCTGCCGACGGCCGCATGAACGGCGCGACCTATCGCGACATCGCCATCGCAATCTATGGCGCGGCGCGCATCGATACCGAACCTTGGAAGACCTCGCCGCTGCGGGATACCGTGATCGCCTTCGCCGAAGCCGGATTGGCCCTCATCAATGGCGGCTATCTGCACCTGCTTCGGCATCGTCGGCGCACCTAGCCTGCGCCAACAACAGGGGTGGGGAATTTAGCCATCCCAAGTCCCCCATCCATCCCGCCGGAGGTTCTCCGCCGCCGTTGTCGCTGTCAGCCGCTGATCGCCAGCGGCCCCCAGCAACCCCACGGAGGCCCGCCCCATGCGACCCGATACCGCCGCGCTCCCGCCACGCTACCTGCGGACCAAGGAAGCCGCTGAATTTCTCAGCCTGTCCGCGCGCACCCTAGAAAAGCATCGCACCTACGGCACTGGTCCAGCCTATCACAAACTCGGCGGGCGCGTCGTCTATTCGGTCGACGATCTGGAGACCTGGGCCGAGCGTGGCGCTGTGACCTCGACGTCCGATCCGCGCGGCTCTGTGCTTCCCGCAAAGCGCCAAACGCTACCGACCGGCCAGCTCGCCGGCCGATACGCACGCTGATCGTGGCTGGTCCCTTTCATGGTGGTGCGTCGTCGTGACCCTTCGGAGCGTGGGCAGCTCGACCTGTTTCGCGCGCTTCCCGGCGACTTCGCGCCACGAGACGCGCAGGATCTCATGGCCTATCCTCTTCTCACTCTCGAAATCGCACCGCATAGCGCCGATCGACTTCTCGGCGGGCGGCGTCTCCATCCGGGTTGAGGCCGTTCCCGATCATTGATCCACCCCCATTGAAATGGTCCGCCCTGAAGTATGGCTTTGAGAGCCTGAAGGAGGACGGATATGGCAAGACGCCCCAAGCCCGAAGAGATCGTCGCGAAGCTGCGGCAGGTTGACGTTCTGGTGTCGCAGGGACGCACGGTAGCGGACGCGGTGCGCTCGATCGGCGTGACGGAGGTCACCTATTATCGGTGGCGCAAGGAGTTCGGCGGCCTGAAGGTCGACCAGGTGAAGCGGCTGAAGGATCTTGAGACCGAGAACCAGCGGCTGCGGAAGGCGGTCGCCGATCTGACCTTGGACAAGCTGATCCTCAGCGAGGCCGCCCGGGGAAACTACTGAGCCCTGCGCGCCGACGCGCTTGTGTCGATCACGTCATGACGATGACGAAGCTGTCCGAGCGGCGAGTATGCCGCGCCCTCGGGCAGCACCGTTCGACACAGCGCCAGGTACCGCGGGGCCGAGATGACGAAGAGCAACTCACGGCCGACCTCATCGAACTGGCCCGCCGGTATGGCCGTTACGGGTATCGCAAGATCGCCGTGCTGCTGCGGGATGCCGGCTGGGTGGTGAACGACAAGCGTGTCGAGCGGATCTGGCGTCGCGAAGGTCTGAAGGTGCCCGCCAAGCAGCCCAAGCGCGGACGGCTCTGGCTGAATGATGGCTCCTGTGTTCGGCTGCGGCCCGAGCGGGCGAACCACGTCTGGTCCTACGACTTCGTCGAAGACCGCACGCATGATGGCCGCAAAATCCGCATGCTCAACGTCATCGACGAGTTCACGCACGAATGCCTTTCGATCCGCGTCGCTCGCAGGCTCAACTCGACGGATGTCATCGACGTCCTGTCAGACCTCTTCGTCCTGCGCGGTGTGCCCGGCCACGTTCGTTCTGACAACGGGCCCGAGTTCATCGCGAAAGCCGTGCAGGACTGGATCACGGCCGTTGGCGTTAAGACCGCCTACATCGCCCCAGGATCACCGTGGGAGAATGGCTTTGTCGAAAGCTTCAACGCTCGCCTTCGCGATGAACTGCTCAACGGCGAGATCTTCTACGGCCTGCAAGAGGCGCAGATCGTCATCGAAAGCTGGCGGCGGCACTACAATACGATCCGACCGCATGGATCGATCGGCTACAAACCGCCGGCACCAGAAGTGTTCGTGTCAGCCTTCGCCGCTTGGCCGGCTGCGCTGACCCGACCTGCTTCGCCGGCCAAGCTAACGCTGGTGCAAAGACCAACCCTGAACTAACTTTCTAACCGGACCACTCAGTGGGGGCCGATCACGTTGCAGCACCATCGAACGCGCCAAACACCTGCATAGCCTCTATGCGGCGGCTTATCCGGACTACCGGCCTGTCATCGTCCACAGCCAGCAATCGCTGAAGGAGCGGCGCGAAAATCTGGCAGCGTTACGCCGCTTTGAGAGCCGGATCATCGTATGCGTCGATATGCTCGGCGAGGGCTTCGACCTGCCCGAGCTGAAGATTGCTGCATTGCACGATCATCACAAGAGCGTGGCGGTGACGATCCAGTTCGTCGGCCGCTTCACCCGCCAGGATCCGACCCTGGGTGATGCGACGGTGATCGCCAATACCGGCATCGACGATGTCGATCGCGCGCTGGCCAAGCTCTACGCCGAGGACGCCGACTGGAACGCGCTGGTGGAGGCGCTCAGTTCGGCAAAGATCGAACGACAGGTTCGCCGCGCCGAGATGTTCAAAGGCTTTTCGGGCGATCTGAGCGACATTCCGCTCCAGACCCTCGAGCCGAAAATGAACGCGGTCCTTTACCGGACGTCCTGCGATGCTTGGGATCCGTTCCGCGCGGAGGAACTCTACAATCCCGGCGTCTATCTCGGCATGAAACTGAACCCGCATCAACGGGTCGCGATCTTCGTGACTAGGGCCGAGGAACAGGCGCGCTGGACCTCGGCGCAGCAGGCGGTAAACGTCACCTGGGATCTGCACATGCTCCACTGGGATCAGGCCAGTGGCCTGCTCTATGTCAGCAGTTCCGCCAAGGGACCGTTCGATCGCCTGGCAAAGGCGGTTTGCGGCGATACGACGCGCCGCGTGGAAGGCGAGGAGGTGTTCCGCAGCCTCCATGGGTTCAAGCGGCTCATCCTGCGCAACCTCGGCCTCACCCACCATCAGGGGCGCGGCGTCCGCTATTCCATGTATATGGGCGTGGACGTCGCCGACGGCCTCGACAGCGCGAAATCCCAGTCGCGGATCAAGAACAACATCTTCGCCACCGGCTTTCTCGACGGCGTGCCGGCCTCACGCGGCTGCTCGGCGAAGGGCAAGTTTTGGTCCAGCGCCAAGGTCCATGACCTGACCGACTGGGTGGACTGGTGTCAGGATGTGGGTCGCACGGTGAACGATCCCAGCATCACGACCGACGGCGTCTTCAAGAGCGCGATGCGCCCCCACCAGATCAGCCAGCGCCCGGCTGTTCCGCCCGTGGCGATCCATTGGCCTGAATCTTTGATCACGCAGTTCGAGGAGCGGATCGAGATCTCGTTCGGCGATGAGCCCGTAACCTTCGCGGAATGCGATATCGAGTTGCTCGATAACGCTCGTTCCGGACCGCTACGCTTCGCCGTGCGGAGCGATGACCACACGGCCGAGTTCGAGATCGTCTTCAGCGACGGGCATGCCCGCTACCCTCAGCGCGCCGGCCCCAAGGCGACGATCAAGATCGGCAGCAAGGTGCAGACGCTTTCGGAATCCTTCGGCGAGGATTCGCCACAGATCGACTTCGGCGATGGCTCGCTGCTCATCTACAGCCACCTCTACACCCTGCCCGAAGGCGAAACGATCGAACCATACCCGTCCGACAAGATCGAAGCCTGGGATTGGTCGAAGGCCAATATCCGCGTCGAGTCGCAAGGCGCGAGCAAGCGCCCAGACTCAGTCCAACGTCTCGTCATCGACACGCTGTTGGCGGACCCCGATCCCTATGATGTGATCTTCGACGATGATGGCAAAGGCGAGATCGCTGATGTCGTGGCGCTGCGAATAACCGACAGCGTCGTTTCCGTGACCCTGTATCACTGCAAGTATTCGGGCGCGGATACAACAGGCGCGCGGCTCAGCGACCTTTACGAGGTTTGCGGCCAGTCTCAGAAGTCTGCTCGGTGGCGCGACCGGCCAGGCCGCATGCTTCAACACATGCTGAGGCGCGAAAAGATGCGCCGGGACCGTGGTCTCAGCTCTCGAATTGAACAAGGCTCGGCCGCCGCGCTCAAAAAACTCAAGGTCGGGTGGCAAGATCACCGCTTCGAGTTCGACGTCCGCATCGTGCAACCTGGACTATCCCGGCAAGCAATCGGTGAAGAAGGCTTGCACCTGCTTGCGGGAGTCGAGACCTATTTGCTCGAAACCCGCGCAATGAGGTTGAAAATCATTGGTAGTCAATGATGCCGTAGGGCATCGGCAATATTCTTGAGATGTAAGTTCTACTACGCCGTGGGGGCAGGCTTCGTGTCATCTTTTGGGTTCACTTTTTTGTCGCGCAAGGCGCTGGGCCAGGCTGAACAGATGATGTTCGGCGGCGCAGCGGGGGTGCGCGATGAGGTCGGATTCCTCATCGTCCACCAACGCTATGCCGATCACTTCTTCCCCGGCACGTCGGTTCTGCACACACGGCTGCGCTACGCGCTTCTCATCCCTTGGCTTTACCAAAGCCTTCGGACGAGGCGCCCTGTTCCCAAGGACTTTGGCCAAGCCTTCTCCGATCTCGAACATGAGCTGACCGGCCGTCTCAAATATGTCGATGGAGTGGGCGGTGAGAAAGATGGCGTGATCGGAGGTGAAGTCTTCCCCCGCGTGATCAGCCAACCACCAGCCTATGTTTATTGGACGGCTCTCGCTAAATGGGGACTGATCGGCACCCGCCCTGATGGCCGGCCGTGGAGCCGCCCGGATATGGCGAAGCTCTTGGCAGCTTCCGGCAAACGCGCCCTCCATGACGATGATGGCAAGCCCTTCGAGACAGTGGCCTGGCCAATCTCGGGGTTGATCGATGCTCCCGGCGACTGGGATGGCGGAGGAAAGCTTACACTCGACCTTTTGCCGCCGGAGCAGATCTATCTCGCAACCAAGCTGCGCGCCGTTCGCTCGCCGACGGATCCGGGCGAGCCATCGCTGTTGTCGAAGCTGGTCGGAAAGCCGCTCGGCGAGGCGGATCACTGCTGGGACAGCGAAATTCTCGCACTTGCCGGTAAGGAGGCCGCCATGCTGAAGCGGGCCGGCGAGGCGGCGGCGCTGTCCGCGATTGGCAGGGCAATTTATGCGGCTCAGGTCGAGACACTCAAGGAAACACGCGACAAGCGACCACAGCCAAATTTGCACCGCGCCGCGCTGAAAGACGCGGTCGAGCAATGGGGAGGGATTGCCGCCCGGCTGGATATGGACCTGTTTCTCGCCGAAATCGGGCACCTCCCGCCTGCGGTTGAGGGCGTGTTGCAAGAAACTTCGGCCTGGGTTCGGGCAAATAGCAAGGATCCGATACCGCTGCTCGACGTGTATGCGCGGGCGGAGGTCAGCAGGAAGGATGATCGCGCGCGTCTCGCCAGCAACCAGTTCGGCGTCGATCGGCGCATGGAATGGCAAGGCGAGCGCCATGGTCGCGCCGAGCCGCTCCATTATCGCTGGGGGAATGTGAAACGGCTCCTGCGTGATCTGGAGGCTGTCGCATGAGCGATCGGCAAGCTTGGCACGGCCAACCCTACCTCGACGAACTGCGGCCCGGGCGATTGGAGACGGTCAAGCTCGCGTTGTTCGCGACCTACTCGGTCGACCTGTCTGCGGTGGCCGCGGCGTTGCTCGCCCTGATCGGTCGTAACAATGACAAGGGCAGTGGAACGGCCGTCGATTTTGCCGAAGCGATCGACAGGCTGCGCGATCACGTCAAGATCATCATCCAGCGCGGGCGGATCGCGCGCCCGGTCGCTCTCCCCCGGATCGCGGGCATCCTCGATCAGTTCATCGTTGAGCGACCCTACGATGAATACGAGCGTAGCTGGCATCCGAAGATTGCTTTGGTCGCCTATAACTGCCCCAAAGGGGAAACCCGCTGGAAGCTCTGGATTGGCAGCCGGAACCTCACGCGATCACAGGATCTCGACGCCGGCGTTTTGCTGGACGGCAGCGAAAAGCGCGCGAAGGGGCGGGTTCGGCTCCCTGGCGTCGGTGCTCTCGGGAGCACTCTCGCACGCTGCGCATCGCGCGAGGATGCCGATGACATCTCGGAGCAACTGGAGGCGATCTGGTGGGATGCGCCGGACGGTTTTCGCCTACGCGGCCTCCTCAATGGGCTGGATGAAGGTGTTCCCTTGCCAGCGGAGCCGCCATCCGGCGCGGTCGATGGCATAACGATCATCAGCCCGTTCCTGTCGCCCGACTTTCTGAAAAAGGCGGGCAACTGGGGAGCGGCTGGTTCCAGGACGCTGATTTCGTCGATGCCGGCCCTTGCCGAAATAGCCAGCCGGTCCAGAACCTCGCTGACGGGTTTCTCGAAAATCCTGGTCTATGCGGCGCCGGACGTGCTTGCTGACGAGTCCACGCTCGCTCTGCCCGGCACCGAACCTGTGGCCGAAGATGATGTGGAGCCGGCGCCCCTCGCGCTCCATGCGAAGATCTTCTGCTTCCACTCGGGCGAGAAGACCATCTTGAGGGTCGGAAGCGCCAATGCGACCGAAAGGGCGTGGTCGGGGCGCAACTCGGAAATCATGGTCGAACTTGAGGCGGGCGAAGCGTTCGCTTCCGGCCTGGCGTTCCTGGTCGGTAAAGCGACGCCTGTCACCATAGAGGAAGTCGCCGCCACGGACCTGCGCAGCACAAGTGCAGCCGATGCTCTGGAAGAGTCGCGCAAGGTGCTCATGGCCTCCTGGGACCCGGTTCTGCGCCGCGACGGAGAATGCTTCTCTCTCGACGCGCGGGCGGTTCCTTCGCTCGCGTACCCCGACCATGTGCTGCACGCCGGATCTGCAAATGGCGACCTGCTGCCTTGGCCGACCGATGCCTTCAACCTCGGTCTTGGATCGATCCCCTTGTCACTCCAGTCTGCCTTCATTCAGGTCCGGATAAGCGGCCCAGACGGCGCTTTACGATGGATGCAGCGCGTCATCGTCGATCCGCCTCTCGAAGAGCAGCGGGATCTAGCCGCGCTGGCCAGCCACATGGGACTTCGCGCGTTTCATGACTGGATGCGTGCGATGCTCGGCGGCGACACGCTTCCAGTCGGTGGCGGTGCATGGGATGAAGATGTCGGATCGCGGGGCAACCGCCCCCAAAGCCTGGGTTATGACCGCCTCACATTGGAGGATATTCTCACCGCTTGGGCACGCGACCGAAAAGCCTTCGGCCGGGTCGATCGCCATTTTGCGCCCTATGTGGATGCGCTTCTCGCCCACGGCGAGAATCTGAGCGAAGCGGAGAGAGCTGACTTGAACGAACTCGCTCAGATTTGGGCCATCGCGCGCTCCCGGCTTGCCTCATGAGCGCAAGATCGAAACCCTTCCAGGCCGCAACGGTAAAGGCTGCAACTGCCGCTCTGTCGGGAGGCAACGCACTGCGCCGATTCCTTGTCGCGGACGAAGTCGGCCTCGGGAAGACCGTCGTCGCCCGAGATACGCTTGCGGCACTGGCGAGCAAAGCGCGCAAGTTCACGGTCTATTATATTACGAGCGGGCTCAAAGTCGCTGACCAGAATAAGGTCGAACTGCTGCGCTTCCTCGAGAAGGACGATGCCAAGGACGCACTCTCCATCATCGACCGCGTCGGTCTCATTCCGTTCGAGGAAAAGCGCAAGGGAAAGCTGCGGCTCTACGCCTTTACACCCACCACATCATTCTCCAGCTCGCAGCGCCTCTACGGCGGCAAGGCTGTCGAGCGCGCGTTCGTCAAGCTCCTGTTGGACGAACTATACCCCGGCCTGACCGCAGCCTTTCCTGAAGGCTATATCGAATATGGCGCAACGTCCGGCTGGCGATGGGCGTGCGAGGAGGCTCAGGGCAAGTTCGACAATGTCTCCGCCCTCTTCAAGGTGGCCTATGGCCGAGCGTTGCGCGCGGAATTTGGCAAGCCGGCCCGCGAAAACATTCTGCACGCGATCGATACGAGCAAACACGGTCAGAGCTTGGGCCGGATGCGCAAGGCGCTCGCTCAAGCCGCTCTGGATTCCGCCCCGCCCGATCTCGTAATTTTCGACGAGTTCCAATGCTATCGCGAACTGCTCAATGCAGGCGCCGATAATCCCCTGGCGCGTCAACTGCTGGCGGGAACAGATGGCGGGACGCCGCCGCCGATCCTCCTCCTGTCCGCCACGCCCTACCGTTTCTATGCCGAGCGCTGGGAAAGCGGCTCTGGGGCTGCCCCCCATGTCGAATTTTTCGAGATTATCGAATTTCTGGGCGGGTCGGCTGTACGCGCCGAGGCCGAATCCCAATTTCGTCGTTTTGGCGATCTGTTGCATTTGATCGGCCACCTGCCGCCCGATAGCCGCACGACGGCAATCGAAGAGGCGCAAGCGCTCAAGCACCACCTCGAGGCGCTTCTCACACCACTCATGTCGCGGACCGAGCGTCCGGTTTCCGACCATGCCGGAGAGCCTGCGCCGCCGTCCGTAAGGATCGAGCCCCACGATCTCGACGTCTATCGACATTTCACCGACCATGTGTCGCCCAAGCTCGCAGGCAGCGCGATCGCCTACTGGCTGTCAGTGCCACTTCCTGCGCAAGCGTTGGGGGACCGATACCAGATTTCTCGCGACATAGATTTTCCGGCCACGCGCAGCGTCCCCCGGCTCGGAGTCACCAATTGCTTCAAGCCGCCCAAAGAGGGTTGGGGAAGCGCCAAGCTCCGTGCCCTCAACGGCCTTGTGCCAACGGAGGCCCTTGCCCTTCCGTGGGTGTTGCCGTCGCTGACTTGGTGGGCGCCTTCCGGCCCATGGGCAAAGGTGACGCAATCGCCCAAGATGCTGATCTTCAGCCGATTCAGGGCCACACCGCAAAGCCTGGCAGCCCTTGTCAGCCTTGAGGTCGAGCGCAAATGCGTGGCAAAAAGCAATCTTCCCTACGCTGCCGCGTGGAAGAAACGCCACCTGAACCCGAAGCCGAACCAAGGCCCCACGCTCGCCCTGTTTCACCCGAGCCCTTTCCTGATCCGCGCTGTCGATCCCCTAGATGTGAAGGGCAAGGCTGCGATCAAGGCGACCAGGGCCAGGGCGCGGCAGCAGATCATTCAGGCGCTGCCCCCGTCCATCGCGCCGGAGGCTCCGAATGCGCGAAGCAACCGACGACGCAAACCGGCGTGGGCGATCCTCGCGGCCATTGAACGTGCGCAAAAGGCGCCGCTGGCTCGGGAGTTCGCGGCGGTCCAGAAGAACTGGGGTCGGGTCGCCCCGAAAGATGCAACACTTCAAACCTTGCTCAAGCAGCGCCAAGAGGCCGAGGCGATCGCCTGGCTAAGCCGGTGGGAGCTGGACGCTCTGGTGGATATGGCTCTCGGCGCCCCTGGCGTCGTGACGGGCCGAGCACTCTATCGCCATCTTCCTGAGCTTTTCGATTATCAGGAGCAGCATTTCGCGCGGCTTGTGCGCTTCTGCTGGACGAGGCTGCGCACCTATCTGGATCGCCCCGTTTTCTGGTCGATCTTGCCCGGTGAGGACGCCACGCAGAAATATCAGAATGCGTGTGTTGATGGCTGCCTGGAAGCCGTCCTCGACGAACATTTCTGGCTGCGCAAATCCAAGGTCAATCCTGATGGATTGATCGAGGATCTGTCGGCGGCGCTCGCAGCGAACGTCGGCACTTTCGGGTTCAAGGGCGCGAAGAAAAAGGACAAGATCCGTATCCGCTGTCACGCTGCGGTGCCGTTTGGGGGCACTGAGACAGAGACGCATCGGCAGGATCATGATGTCAATGAACCGCCACCGGCGCGCTCTGAGGAAATCCGCAGCGCGTTCAATACGCCGTTCTGGCCCCATGTCCTAGCAACGACCTCTGTCGGACAGGAAGGGCTCGATTTCCATAGCTGGTGCGACCGGCTGGGCCACTGGGATCTTTGTTCCAGCCCGGTCGACCTGGAGCAACGAGAAGGTCGCGTCCAGCGCTTCGGCGGACTGACTGTCCGACAACCGCTCGCCCGAAAACTAGGCGAACAAGCGTTGGCGCAGGCACGTGGCCAAGCATCGTCGCCGTGGGACATCATCGCACGCGACGCCGACAAGGCGTTCGCGGACGACAAAACCGGCCTCAGCCCCTGGTGGGCGATGGAAGGTGCGGAACTGAAGCGACATTTGTTTGCGCTTCCCCAAAGTCGCGATATTGATCGATTCGCAAAGTTGAGGACGCAGAGGCTGCTCTATCGCCTTGCTTTGGGGCAGCCGGACCAGGAGGATCTTGTCGATCTCCTGACCCATCACGACGTGGAAACGACGCGGTCGCTGCAAGCATTGACCCTCGATCTGTCGGCATTCTCACGACAGAAGCACCGCGATGAATAACGTGCGTGCCGGCCGGCGCGTCCGGCACGCACGTCCTGCTCATGCGGGGGAAGCGCCCCCTCATGCGGCTGGCTATATGTGGACCAGCCTAGTGGGCTTCATGCGGGTTCGCCGCCATTCCCACCACCATGCTTGATCCGCCCCACGGTGCGGCTTCTCCCATGGTCCCCGCGCTTATCGGGTCCGGGTCCCCATATCTGACTCAGGCGCCCGGCGTTTCCGCGATCGGGCCGAGCGTGTCGATCTCGGCGATCTTCTGAAACTCGCTGAGATAGTCCTGTTGATGGGTCGCCAGCCAGCGAACCACCCGGTTGTTCGCCAGCAGCTTGGCGACATAGCCGCGGGCGACGGTCAGATGCAGATTGTCGATGCCGTAGGTTTCCTCGACCGACTTCACCTGGGTCTGGAGCGCCGCCAACTCGCGTTCCATGCGGGCGATCTGCTGGCCCGAGGGCGTTGGCTTGCCTCCCCCTTTTCCTTTGCGGGTGGCGGCGAGTTGGTTCTCGGACGTCGCCGCAAGCAGCGCACGCGCAAACATCACGGTGAAATTGTTCTGGCCGATCATCAGGTCTGCGGCTTCGATCTGCCTGACTGACGTCATCTGGCGCAGGATGTCGAACACCTTCATCGAACAGGGCGTATCCTTCAGCATCTCGGCCGCCTCGGGGCTGATCCCTTCCAGGAGCCGGAAACGCCGCAGCACGGACTCAACCTGAAGGTTCAATGCGGTGGCAATGTCGGTCGATGACACGCCTCGGTCCATTGCCCGCACGATCATCCGATGCTCCTGAATCGGCGGAATGCGATTGACGCGCTTGTTGTAGGTGTAGGTGTCGTCGTCAGTTGCAAGCAGGCACTCGACCTCGGAGATCCCGAGTTCCTTGAGCGCCTCAAGCCGCAGATGACCATCGAGGAGAAACCAGGTTCCGGCATTCTTTTCGTCTGCCATGACGACGGGCGCTTCGATCAGGCCGATCGCTTTGATCGAACTCAGCACCTGCGAATAGGATCGGCTCTCCCTGGCGCCGGGCGGCAACGTCTTCAGGGGCACGATTGCCGCGACGGGGATCGTCAGAAAATCTCGGTCGAAGCCAAAATGGATACGGCCGTCATCCCGATCCTTCGGTTCTTCAGTCATGACCGTCTCCCGACACACGGACCTTGATCGCGCGTGGCATGGTCGCCAGCCCCTCCGCCCTCAACAGATTGATGAAACCGTCATTGCCGAGCAGATCCTTCAGCGCCTCGACGACGAACAGCAGCCGGGTCTGGGTGAAGTCCGACTTTTTGACCAGCAGACGCTGCTTTTCCGCCTCCCGCTGATAGACCTGCATGAGATCGGCGGCCGTCATCCGACGGACGCCGGTGCCCTTTCGGCCCAACCGCCCGACAGGCAATCCACCCTTGCGCTGGCTGCGCATCCGCATTTCCAGCAGACGTCGAACCGCGGCGAGTTTCTTGCCCCGAAGCTTGCCGGTCTCATAGGCGTCGAGGAGCAGGTTCTGCGCCTCTTCCGTTTCGGCTTTGGAAATCTCCATTGCCAAGGTGATCGGAATGAGCCCGGTTTCGACAGCGGACACCAGCCGTTCCTCGCCACGCTCGAGTAGCGACGCGATCATGTTCACCCAGGATGCCCCGACACCGATCTTCTCCGCGATGGCAGCATCGTTGAAGCCACGAGATCGTAGCGCGCCGATCTCCTTCATGAGGTCGATGGGCCGCGGCGTGCGCCGGGCGATATTCTCGACCAGGCTCATGACGAGGCACTCGCTTTCGCTGGCCTCGATCACCACGGCCGGAGTCTCGGTCTGACCAAGCATCTGGAAGGCTTCCAACCGGCCCTCACCACAGACGAGATCATATCTCGGCCCGCCTGCGCAATCGCGGCGGCTCACCGTGATCGGCCTCTTCAAGCCGATGGCTTCGATGTTGTTCACGATCTCCCGATGCTGGCGCTTGTTGCGTGCGCGAGGGTTCAGAACTGTGATCCGGGAGATAGGGATCATTTCGATCTTGTTCGGTCGAACAGCAGGCATCAGGCGGCCTCCCCAAGAGGAACAGGCGCGGCGATGTCATAGAGAAGCTCAAGGTCGTCGAAGCGGTAGGCATCGAGCGCGAGCGCATTCTCCTCTCCTAGCCGCAGCTTTTCGGAGAGCATGTCAATACGGGGGAACAGATAGAAGTCGAACGGCACGCGATTGGCTCTATCCATCCGCGCGACAATCGTGATGTCGGGCGCGAGCGAGGTATCGAAGTGCAGGTTCCACCGAAGGAGCCCGGTCGGCGTCTCGATGCACCGCGCGATCACCAACGAGACGCTGAACTCACCGTTGACGACTATCCGGTCGGCCTCGAGATCCTGCCAGGCATCGCTGCCCGTTGCCCGCAATCCATCGAGCACCTCACGAAGAATGCCGGGATGGAGCTTTCGCAGTTCGCGGTTGATTTCAACGTAGCGGTAATCGCGAGCTGGCGTGAAGCCCACGAGACCGTAGGCGCGAAGCAGGCTGCCAAAGCGGGAGCTGTAGGCGCTGCTGGACGGCATCCCATCGGATTCGTCGATGACGATGCCAGAGAGCAAACCTTTTTGCTGATAAAGCGCCCTCAGAGATTGCAGCATCTCTTCATCGCTCAGCCGGAAGGAGCGCACACCGATGATGGTCCTGGTCGCCTCGAACAGTTCGCGTTCGATGACGGCCGCAAACGCATCCTGTGCCCTGATCCACATACCGGGATCGTTCCGAACGCGCTTCTTCTTCAGCTTGAAAGAGCGGCGGTTCCATACGTTGTCGCCGACATATTTCTCGTTGATGAGAATCTGGTGGACGGTTCCCCTGGTCCAGGGTCGTCCAAGGTCGGTGGAAATACCCCGTCTGTTGAGATCGGCCGCGATCGCTCTCGCTATACCCTTGATGGACGAACGCCCGGTAGATTTCGCGAACCAGATCGACCTCCTCGGCCGGGCCGAGTGTCAGGATCACGCGGTCAGTCTGGAGACTCTTCTGCTCGCCCCGTTCAAGACATCCCTTGATAGCGCCGTGCTCATCGATGAGCGTTCGCCGTAGTCCAAAACCCGCCGGGCCTCCCTGACGATACCCTTTCTCGATCAGGCGCCCCTGGCCGGCGAAAACCTTGACGGAAAGCTCACGGCTATATTCCCCGGCCATGGCGCTCTTCACGCCCTTGATGATGGCCGCGATCGGGCTTCCGTCATTCTCGAACTGTTCGGCGCAGTATTGGACACGAACGCCGGCGCGCTTGCAGATATATTCGTAGTAGGCGCTTTCGTCGGTGTCCTGGAAGCGCCCCCAGCGGCTCACGTCGTAGACGAGGATCATCTCAAAGTCGGCGCGGCCTTCCACGACGTCCGCGATCAGCCGCTTGAACGCATCACGGCCATCGACGCTGAGCCCGCTCTTTCCTTCGTCGGCGTAGGTACAGACGATCTCGATTCCGCGCGCCTCGGCATAATGCTTGATCGCGTCGGATTGGTTTTCCGTCGAATACTTCTGATGATCCGTCGACATGCGGACGTATTCGGCAGCCCGAAGAGGACGTTCGGGCTGCTCTGACCGCTCATTATCGTAATCTCTCCGGCTCATCACATTACGCCTCACGAACTTGCCTGCGGCGGTCCGGGCGACCTACCGCCGCAGCGCATGACGGGGCTCTGCCGTCACTCCGCACTGGAACAGTTTAGCTGCGGAGAAAACGGAAGATGTTGCCGAAAACGGGCAGGAAATTACCCCTATGGACAGGCGTTCTTGGCGGACGCGAAGACTATGCGCGGACCATCGCTGAGCTGCTACGCAAAGAGCATGGCGACAGTCGCCGCGCGATTAAGCAGCTCATGCGCCAGACGGACGCAAGCGAGCGAACCGTCAAGCACTGGCTCTCAGGCCAGCACGGGCCAGACAGCGTCTATTTCCTGCGGCTGGTGGTTTCGTCTCCAGTCATCAGGGCCTTCGTTCTCGGCCTGGTCGATGGCCCGGCATCCATCCCGTTGACCGGCCCAGTGGATCGCATTTCCTTGGCCAGAGCCCGTGAAGCCTATGCTGCCGGGGAAGCCGCAGGGGGGCGATCGGCAACGGGCGCGCGGAAAAATGTCCCTGAACGTGTCCCTGAACGCGACCCTAAAAATGTCCCTGATCGAGCCGAATTCAACGAGCGGCAGCACTGGTTTCTCGGCCGAGTCGGTGAAGGTCGAAGTGGCGCACGGGATATTGCGGCGGTGTGGGCAGTCAGCCTGAAAACTGCGCGTCGGGACATTGCCGCGCTCAAGGTGGCAGGTCTCATATGCTACGTCGGCTCACGCCGGAAGGGCCGGTATCGACGATCACCCAAATGAACCGATTGGAGGTCTGGCTGGGCGCGGCGATGACCGCGCCTTATCCGATATGCACGCCAGAGCGCGATACCGTTCTACGCCCCTCAATCCGGGCTTTCTTTCAACGTCGTCTATCGATTTCTATCCGCCGAGCCCAAATGGCTGACGGAGTCCTCTGATGAAATCCCAAGAACCTCCCGCCGTGACACGGACCATCCGGCGCCATGAGCTTCGGCAAATCGTCCCGTTGGCCGACACGACCATCTACGACATGGAGCAGCGCGGTGAATTTCCGCAGCGCTTCTATCTTACGTCTCGCTGCGTGGTCTGGGACCTCGCCGAAGTCGAAGCCTGGCTCGAGGAGCGCCGCCGCGCCTCGCGCGCGAAAACCGTGAAACGCGCACCCATGCCCGATGTCCATCTTCGCAAGACCCGCCCCATCAAACAACCGGCTCGGGCGTAAGCAGGTCCATTGTCGGCGGATAAAGGGTCGGCGTGTATTTCTCCCCCACGACCCAAGCATCCACGATGTTGGACCATTCCTGGATCATGTGCCGGCGCTGATGCTCATATTCCGCCTTGTTGTAGATGCCCCGTGAGGATCGGCCATCCTCGTGCGCCAAGCACTTCTCGATCCAGTCGCTGTTGAAGCCCAGTTCGTTCAGCAGAGTCGAGCCGGTGCGTCGGAGATCGTGAACCGTAAAGGACTCCAGCGGCATTCCTTCCTTCTTGGCCCGCACCACCACCGCCGTCGTGACCCGATTGAACGTGGCCCGCGACATCGGCGCGTCAGCGTCGTAGCGCGACGGCAGGACGTATTTCGAGTTACCGGCGCAGGTCTTGAGAGCGATGAAGATGTCGAGCATTTGCTGCGATAGATAGACGTTGTGCGCCTTCGAGCGCTTCATTCGCTCCTTGGGGATCGACCAGACGGCGTTCTCAAAATCGACCTCGTCCCAGACTGCATCCTGCAATTCGCTCTTTCGTACCATCGAGAGCAGAATCAGCTTTATCCCGAGACGGATCGTCGGCAGCGTCGGGACATGCTCAAGCTGTCCGAGCATGATGCGGATCTCCGCGGGAGATAGCGACCTGTCCTTCGGCACGAAGGTTGCGATCGACGATGGGCCAACCTCGTCGGCCGGGTTGGCGACCTTCTCCCCGTGCAGGATGGCGAAGGCGAATACCAACTTCACAATGTCTCTGACGTGGACCGCTGTTGCCGGCGCCCCGCGTTCCTTTACCTTCGCGCACAACCCGCGCAGATCCTCCGGCAGGATCTCGGTTAGCAGTCGATTGCGAAACGCCGGGAGGATGTCGCGCTCGAAGATCGACCGCCGCATCGCGCGTGTACTGTCCGCCATCCTCGCTTCCTGAAGCCAGCGCTCGCCGAACTGGCCGAAGCTCTTGGCTTCCTTGATCCTCCGCTTCTCGCGCTGCTTTTCCTGCGCCGGCGAGCGCCCCTCGGAAATCGCGCGCTTGGCATCAATCAGCTTCTCGCGCGCCCTGGCCAGAGACAGACCCGTCGGACCATAACGACCCAACGTCAAGGTCTCCCGACGGCCGTTGAGCCGGTAGTCCAAGCGGAACACGATTGAACACGAAGGTTGGACCACGACGTACATACCGTCACGATCCACAATCTTGTATAATTTATCTTTTGGTTTCAGTGCCTTGATGGCGGCGTCGGTCAGCATTTGCACCCTCCAGATCGGTCAAAAAATGCAGGAGAGCACCCAACTATACCGTCAGGCCAAAATTTGGCCGCCTGACAGGATTTTTATTCAGCACTTACAAGTGTTTAGGCAAAATAATATACCGTCAGAAGCTCTCTTGCCCCTGACGGTATATGCGTTTTTCGGTTGAGACAAGACGCGCCATACCGCCAGCCATACCGTCAAACGGGAGGCTAACCCGGCGATAGATACTGAAAGTCTTAGAGAGATTTTTTCAGCATTTTCATTGGATTATGTCGTATTCTAGCGTGATTTCGGATACGCCCGGAGGGGCAAAAATTATTCCCACTCGATCGTGCCGGGGGGCTTGGAGGTGATGTCGTAGACCACGCGGTTAATGCCGCGCACCTCGTTGATGATGCGCGTCGCCGCGTTGCCGAGGAATTCCATGTCGTAGGGGTAGAAGTCCGCCGTCATGCCGTCCACCGACGTCACGGCACGCAGGGCGCAGACGAACTCGTAGGTGCGCCCGTCGCCCATCACGCCCACCGTCTGCACGGGCAGAAGCACGGCGAAGGCTTGCCAGATGGCATCATAAAGGCCGGCCTTGCGGATCTCGTCGAGATAGATCGCATCGGCCTGGCGCAGGATGTCGAGCTTCTCGCGCGTGACGCCGCCGGGGCAGCGGATGGCAAGGCCGGGACCCGGAAACGGATGACGTCCGACGAAGCGGTCGGGAAGCCCGAGCTCGCGTCCGAGCGCGCGCACCTCGTCCTTGAACAGCTCGCGCAGCGGCTCGACGAGCTTCATGTTCATGCGCTCGGGCAGGCCGCCGACATTGTGGTGCGACTTGATCGTGACCGACGGGCCACCGGTGAACGACACGCTCTCGATGACGTCGGGGTAGAGCGTCCCCTGCGCCAGGAACTCGGCGCCGCCGATCTTCTTGGCTTCCGCCTCGAACGTCTCGATGAAGAGGCGGCCGATGGTCTTGCGCTTCACCTCCGGATCCATCTCGCCTTCGAGGGCTCCGATGAAGAGGTCCTGCGCCTGAACATGCACGAGCGGGATGTTGTAATGGTCGCGGAACATGCCGACGACCTCCTCCGCCTCGCCCATCCGCAGGAGGCCGTGATCGACGAAGATGCAGGTCAACTGCTCGCCGATCGCCTCGTGGATGAGAAGCGCTGCGACGGAACTGTCGACGCCGCCCGACAGGCCGCAGATCACGCGGGCATTGCCGACCTTCGCGCGAATCTGCTCGACGGCCTGCTCGCGGAAGGCGGCCATGGTCCAGTCGCCCGGGGTGCCGGCGATCTTGTGGACGAAATTGGAGATGAGCTTGGCCCCGTCCGGCGTGTGGACGACCTCCGGATGGAACTGCACGCCGTAGAAGCGGCGGCGCTCGTCGGCGATCGCGGCGAAGGGCGCGCCGGGCGAGGTCGCCACGATCTCGAACCCGTCGGGCAAGGCGGTCACGCGGTCGCCATGGCTCATCCAGACCTGATGGCGCGTTCCTTCCGCCCAGATGCCGTCGAAGAGCGGCGAGACCTTCTGCACCTCCAGGAAGGCCCGGCCGAACTCGCGGTGGAGCCCGCCCTCGATCCTGCCGCCGAGCTGGGCGCACATGGTCTGCTGTCCGTAGCAGATGCCCAGCACCGGCACGCCGGCCTCGAAGATGGCGTCGGGGGCGCGGGGCGAGTTCTCCTCCATGGTGGAGGCAGGTGAGCCGGAGAGGATCACCGCGCGCGGCTTCAACCGGCGGAAGCCCTCCTCCGCCGACTGGAACGGCACGATCTCGGAATAAACGCCGGCCTCGCGCACGCGACGCGCGATGAGCTGCGTCACCTGGGAGCCGAAGTCGACGATGAGGATGTTGTCGGGGTGCTGGGTCATGGCGGACTTCTAGTCAGGCAGCGCCGGAAATCAAGAGTTGGTTGGACCTAGGCTTGCAGGACTTCGGCCAAACGGTCGAGAGCGGCGGCCAGCCCTTCGTCGATGACGGGCAGGAGCGCGGTCCAGTCGTCGTAGTGACGCAGTTCCGCGGCGCCGTCCGAAATCCCGCGCAGGCCGACGAGCGGAATGGAGAAGCGCGCGCAGGCGCGCAGGACCGCGAAGGTCTCCATATCGACCATGTCGGCGTCGATGGCGCGATAGGCGTCGCCGCTCACCACGTTGGCACCGGTGGACAGTCGGGCGGCCGGCAGGCCGGCGATGGGCGTCAGAAGCGGCACCTCGGCGGGAAGGTCGAGAAGCGGCGTCGTGCCCTTCTGGAAACCGAGCGCACTCGCGTCGATGTCGCGCCACGAGACGCTCGACGCCTGGTAGACCGCTCCCTGCTCGAGCGACGCGGAACCGGCCGAGCCCAGCGATACCACAAGGTCGGGCAACAGGTCGCGCGCGGCGCAGGCGCTCAGGGCGTAGGCGACGGCGATACCGGCCTCGATCGGCCCGATGCCCGTCATCAATGGGCGGATGCGCGAGCGAAGGGCCGGGCCGTATTCGGGTGCGGCGGCCATTGCGAAGAGGACGCGGCGGCCGCCGATCGTCTCGACCTGTGCATCCGCGCTCATCCGTTCAGCCGCCAGATTGCGGCGTTCAGAAGCGTCGCGTAGGAGACCCAGACCGCATAGGGCACGAAGCACCAGAAAGCGATCGCGTCGCGCGGGCCGGTGCGGGCGAGGAAGGCGAGGATCGCGGCCAGCAACCCGAGGATCACGACCAGCGCCGGCAGAAGCGCATGGGCGCTGAAGAAGAGCGGCGACCACAGGAAGTTCAGCGCCATTTGCAGGACCCACGGCACCATCGCGCGGCGGTTGCCGGCCTGGAACACGCGCCAGCCCGCTACCGCGATCAGCACGTAGAGCACCGTCCAGGCCGGGGCGAACACCCAGTTCGGCGGATTGAACCAGGGCTTGTCGAGATGGCGATACCAGTCGTCCGGCGTGTTGTTCGCCCCGATCAGGAGGCCGCCGCCGAGCGAGATGGCCAGAAAGACGAGAAGGCTCAGCCAGCGCATCAGGACACCCGCTCCAGAAGGGCGAAGAAGAAGCCGTCGGTGCCGGAGCGCCGCGGCGTCAGCGTCAGCACCGCGCCGTCGCCGATGCGCTCCGCGTGGAAGGCATGCGGGGCGTCGGGCAGCATCTGCGACCATCGATCCTGCGCGTCGGCCAGACGCCAGCCGGGCGTGCGGGCGAGAAAGGCTTCCACGCGTTCGGCGTTCTCCGCGCGCAGAACGGAGCAGGTGACGTAGGCGAGGCGTCCGCCGGGTCTTGTGAAACGGGCGGCGGCATCGAGCACCTTGTCCTGCTCGCCCATGCGCTTGGCAACTTGCGCTTCCGTCAACCGCCACTTGGCGTCGGGGCGGCGGCGCCAGGTCCCGGCGCCGGTACAGGGCGCATCGACGACGACGAGGTCCATTGTGCCGTGCAGCGGCGCGAGATCATCCCGCGGGGCGTGGACGGTGACCGACGTCGCCCCGGCGCGGGCCAGCCGCTCCCAGATCGGCGCGAGGCGCTGGCGATCGGCGTCGAAGGCATGGATGTCGGCGGCGTTACCGCTGGCTGCGGCGAGCGCCAGCGTCTTGCCCCCCGCCCCGGCGCAATAGTCGAGGACGCGCTCGCCCGCGCGCGCATCGCAGAGAAGCGCGGCGATCTGCGAGCCCTCGTCCTGGATCTCGAAGCCTCCCGTCTGGAAGCCGCGCTCGACCTGGACGTTGGGATGGCGCCCCTCGCCTTCGATCGGCCGCACCCGCAAGCCGATCGGCGACAGCGGGGTGGGCCCGGCGGCGAACGGCGCGAGTTCGCCGGCCACCTCGTCGCGCGTGGCCTTCAGCGTGTTGACGCGCATGTCGAGCGGCGGGCGGTCCGACAGGGCGCGGGCCTCGGCGATCCAACCGTCGCCCAGCGAAGCGGCGAGCGGAGCAGCCAGCCAATCGGGCACATCGGCGGCGACGGTCGGGTCGGCATCCTCCAGCCCCGTTTGGCGGAAGCGTTCGAGCGCCCCGTCATCGGGCAGCGTTGGTGCGAAGCGGTCGCCGTCGAGAGCCGAGCGCAAATCCGCCGCCGACATCCCAGACGAATCGAGGAAGGCGCCGAAGACGAGCGGCGCGGTCGCCTTCGTGCCCATGCGGAATTCGAGCGACCGGCGGCGGCGCAACACGTCGTAGACGAGGTTGCCGATGGCCGAGCGGTCGCCCGAACCGGCGAAGCGATGGGACAGACCCCAGTCCTTCAACGCGTCGGCCACCGGGCGCCGGCGCGAGGCCATGTCGTCCAACACCTCGACCGCCGCCGCGATCCGTCCGCCAAGCCGCATGACACCTCGTCTCCGTTTGCTGCCGCTTGGTTAGTGCGGCCGGAGGCCGATCACAAGTCGGGGCCTCGACGCGGAAAGGGCCGGGATCTCTCCCGGCCCTTTCGGGTTTCGCAGAACCGCAGCCTTACTCGGCGGCGGCCGAGTGGCTGGTCGTCAGGCTCGCCTGCTCGTCGTCACGGCCGAAGCCGGCCAGCGCGCGGCGCACGCCGGCGCCGTAATCGGCATGGACCTTGTCGAAGTGGGCGAGCTGGCGGTCCACGATGAACTGCGGCACGCCCTGCATGGCGCCGGCCAGCGTGTTGAACAGACGTTCCTTGTGCGCGTCGTCGAACATCTGGAACAGCGCGCGAGGCTGCGAGTAGTGGTCCGCCTCGGCGCGATACTCGTAGCGACCGACCTCGCCGCTATAGCGGTGCGGCGGCTCCTCGACACTCGGATCCTCGACCGGGCCGTTGAACGAGTTGGGCTCGTAATAGGCATCCGGGTTGGTGCGCAGGCCGAAGGGCATCGAGCCGTCGCGGTTGTAGTGGTTGACCGGCGAGCGCGGCTTGTTCACCTCAAGCGACTCGTAGTGGACGCCGATGCGGTAGCGGTGCGCGTCCGGATACGAGAAGAGGCGACCCTGCAGCATCTTGTCCGGCGAGAAGCCGATGCCCGGCACCACGTTGGACGGGTTGAAGGCCGACTGCTCGATGTCGGTGAAGTAGTTGTCCGGGTTGCGGTTCAGCTCGAACTCGCCGACCTTGATCAGCGGGTACATGCCGTGCGGCCAGACCTTGGTTAGGTCGAACGCGCTCCAGCCGGTCTTCCGCTCGAACTCTTCGGCTTCCATCTCCGGCATGATCTGCACGAAGAAGTCCCACTTCGGGAACTGACCGGCCTCGATCATGCCGTACAGCGCTTCCTGGTAGCTCTCGCGCGACTTCGCGATGACCTTTTCGGCCTCTTCGTTCGTGAAGGTCTTGTGACCCTGTTTCGTCTTGAAGTGGAACTTCACCCAGAAGCGCTCGCCCTGGTCGTTCCAGAACGAGAACGTGTGCGAGCCGTAGCCGTTCATGCGCGAGGGGTCGACCGGGATCCCGCGGTCCGACATCAGGATCGTCACCTGATGGAGCGACTCCGGGCAGAGCGACCAGAAGTCCCACATGGCGGTGGCCGAGCGCAGGTTGGTGCGCGGGTGGCGCTTCTGCGTGTGGATGAAGTCCGGGAACTTGTAGGGGTCGGCGACGAAGAACACCGGCGTGTTGTTGCCGACGATGTCCCAGTTGCCCTCCTCGGTGTAGAACTTCAGCGAGAAGCCGCGCACGTCGCGCTCGGCATCCGCCGCGCCCTGCTCGCCGGCCACGGTCGAGAAGCGGGCCAGCATCTCGGTCTTCTTGCCGACCGTGTCGAACACCTTGGCGCGCGAGTAGCGCGTGATGTCTTCCGTCACGGTCAGCGTGCCGAAGGCGCCCCAGCCCTTGGCGTGGACGACGCGCTCGGGAACGCGCTCGCGGTTCTGGTGCGCCAGCTTCTCGATGAGCTGGTAGTCCTCCAGAAGCACCGGGCCGTTGCGGCCGACGGTCTTGGCGTTCTGGTTCGAGGAGAGCGGCGCGCCTGCCGTCGTCGTAAGCCGTGGTCTGTCGGTCATGGGAACCTCCGTCCTTCAAGTTGGAGCCATTCCAATCCGATTCCGTCGATAATTTCCAATCGTATTTACCCGCTTGCTCGATAGGTTTATCCGATCGCGATGTTCACGATCCGACAGTTTCGCTATTTCGAAGCCCTGGCCGAGACGCTGCATTTCGGGAAAGCGGCCAAGCGGCTGAACATATCCCAGCCCGCCCTGTCCGCGCAGATCGCCCAGATGGAGGTCGACTTCGGCACTGCGTTGTTCGAGCGCCGGCCGAGCGGGGTTTCGCTGACGCCCGAAGGCAACACGGTGGGACGCCGCGTCCGGCGCATCCTGGCGGAGATCCGCGACCTCGAAGCTCTGGCGAAGGCCAGCGACGAGCTTCTCGTCGGCCAGTTGCGGCTCGGGATCATCGCGTCCCTTGCGCCCTATCTCCTGCCGGGACTTCTGGCCGAACTGTCGCGCTCGTTTCCGCGCCTCGCCATCGGTGTGCGGGAAAACGTCACGGCCGAGCTCGCCGACGAACTGGCGCGCGGCGAGCTCGACTGCGTGGTGCAGGCGCTACCCGTCGAGCGCAAGGGTGTGGAGACGATCCCGCTCGGGGAGGATCCATTCCTGCTCGCCGTGCCGGAAGCGGCGGCCGCGCGCATTCGCGCGCCCGTTTCGCCGGATCGGCTGGAGGGCGAGCGGCTGATTCTCCTGGAGGAAGGGCACTGCCTGCGCGATCAGGCGCTCGACGTCTGCCGGATCGCCGAATCGCGCGACCTCGCCAGCCTCGGCGCGACCAGTCTCAACACGCTGATGCGGATGGTGGCGGGCGGCCTCGGCGTCACGCTGGTGCCGGCCTGCGCCGTGGCGGCGGAAGCACGCGCGGGCGGCATCGCCTTCCTGCCCTTCGAGGAGCCGGCGCCGTCGCGCGCCCTCGTTCTCGTGTTCCGCTCGTCGTCGGGCCGCCGCTCGGACTTCGAGCGGCTGGCCGAAATGATCCGCGCCTGCCTGAGCGAGGCTCAGGCGCCGAAGCCGGGATAGTTCGGGCTCTCGCGCGTGATGGTGACGTCGTGGGCGTGGCTTTCCCGAAGCCCGGCGTTGGAGATGCGCACGAAGGTCGCCTTCGCCCGGAACTCCGGCAGCGTCGCCGCGCCGGTATAGCCCATGGCGGCCCGTAGGCCGCCGGTCAGTTGGTGGAGCACGGCCGACACCGCGCCCTTGTAGGCCACCTGCCCCTCGATGCCCTCGGGCACGAGCTTCAGCGTGTCGCGCACCTCGGCCTGGAAGTAGCGGTCGGCCGAGCCGCGGGCCATCGCGCCGACCGACCCCATGCCGCGATAGGCTTTGAACGAACGGCCCTGATGGAGATAGACCTCGCCGGGGCTTTCCTCGGTGCCGGCCAGCAGCGAGCCGACCATGACGGCCGAAGCGCCCGCCGCCAGCGCCTTGGCGAGATCGCCGGAATACTTGATGCCGCCGTCGGCGATCACCGGCACATCGGCCTTGTCAGCCACGTTGACGGCGTCCATGACGGCCGACAGCTGCGGCACGCCGACGCCGGCCACGATGCGCGTGGTGCAGATCGAGCCCGGCCCGATGCCGACCTTGATGCCGTCGGCGCCTGCGTCGATCAGCGCCTGCGCACCGCTCGGCGTCGCCACGTTGCCGGCGATGACCTGCACCTCGTTCGACAGCTTCTTGACGCGCGTGACGGCGTCGAGGACGCGCTGCGAATGGCCGTGCGCGGTGTCCACCACGATGAGGTCGATGCCGGCATCGATCAGGCGCTCGGCCCGCTCGAAGCCGTCGTCGCCGACGCTGATGGCAGCCGCCGCCAGGAGACGTCCCTGCGCGTCCTTGGCGGCGTTGGGGTTGAGCTGCGACTTCTCGATGTCCTTGACGGTGATGAGGCCAATGCAATGACCCTCGCCGTCGACCACCAGAAGCTTCTCGATCCGGTGCTTGTGGAGGAGGCGCTTGGCCTCGCCCTGGTCGACATTGTCGCGCACGGTCACGAGACCCTCGCGGGTCATCAGCTCGAAGATCTTCTGGCGGTCGTCGGAGGCGAAACGGACGTCGCGGTTGGTGAGGATGCCGACGAGGCGGCCCTTGGTCTGGCCGCCGCGCCCGGCGTTCTCGACCACGGGAATCCCTGAAATGCGATGCGCCTGCATCAAGGCGCGCGCGTCGCCGAGCGTCGCGTCCGGTCCGATCGTGACGGGGTTCACCACCATGCCCGACTCGAACTTCTTGACCTGTCGCACCTCCTCGGCCTGCTCGGAAGGCGTGAAATTGCGATGGATCACGCCGATGCCGCCGGCCTGCGCCATGGCGATGGCAAGACGCGATTCGGTGACCGTGTCCATCGCCGCCGACAGGATGGGGATGTTGAGGTGGAGCGAGCGCGTGAGGCGCGTGCGGACGTCCACCTGTCCCGGCATGACTTCGGAGTGGCCGGGCTGCAGCAGGACGTCGTCGAAGGTCAGTGCCAGCGCGCCGGTCGCGGTCTCGATGATGCGTGCCATTGCCAGTCCCCGAAAATGAATGCAGGCGCCCCTTGGGGAGCGCCGGCGTTTGGTGGATTGGCACGGGCTCGTAGCATGAGCCCCCGCGAAAGAAAAGCTGAGCAGAGGCCGATCAGCCGTCCGCCAGCGTCTGGTAGGTTTCGGGGACGAAGCGGAACGCGTCGCCGTCTTTCTGGACATAGCCGAAGCCGGGGAACGGCAGATGGTAGCCGAGAAGCGGCACCTTCTCCTCCGCCAGCATGGCGGCGAACTGACGACGGACCTGCGCCGCCGCCGTCTTGTCCTGATCGAAGCGCACCTGCCAGTCCGGCCGCTGGAAGGAGACCACGAAGTGGCTGAACGTGTCGGCCATCAGGAACAGGCGCTCGCCGGCCGACGAGACCTCGAAGGCCAGCATGCCCGGCGTATGTCCGAAGGCGGCGCGTGCCGTCATGCCCGGCACGACCTGGTCGCCGTCGCCGAGGAAAGTTGTCTTGTCCTCGAGCGGCACGACGGTGGTCTCCACGGCCTTGGCGTTCTCGGCGCGCGGCCCGTTCTTGGCCTCGTCCGAGGTCCAGAAGTCCATCTCGGTGCGCCCCACGGCATACCGCGCGTTGGCGAAGACCGGCGCGCCGTTCTCCATCAGCCCGCCGATGTGATCGCCGTGCAGGTGCGTCAGCACCACAAGCGTCACGTCGCCCGGCTTGAAGCCGGCCTGCCCCATGCGCTGCGTCAGGAGGCCCATGCCGTTGGCACGCCCGCCCGCGCCCATGCCGGTGTCGACGAGCACGAGTTCGTCGCCGAGGCGCAGGAGAACGGGGTGGAAGAAGTTGGCGAAACGCGCGGGCGGCAGGAGGTTCGCCTCCATCAGCGCACCGACGGCCTCCTGGCTCTGGTCCTCGCCGAAGGTCGGAAACGGCCCCTCCCCCGGTCGGATCCCGTCGAGGATCACCGTCACCTCGGCATCGCCGACCTTGAAACGCCGCCAGCCGGGAGCGAGCGGATGGGTGTCGCTGGTGGTTTCCATGGTCGAGCCTTGCGCTGCGGCCGATCGGGGTGAGAGCGTTCCGGCGACACCGCCGGCCGCCAGGAGCATCGCGTTGCGGCGGTTGAGTTCAAAGGCGTCGGGCATCGTGGCGACCTCACGTTCGATCGTTGGGTGTCGGATCAACGTGAACATGGGCGGGAACGCCCTGTTCACAAGGCGACATCGCCTCACGGATCCTGGAGATAGCGGGCTCACCCCGGCTGGCGCGATCCCTAAGGGCGGCTTATATCCCGTCCGACATCCCACGTCCTGCCGCCGGTCCCGCCCCGTGAAGCGCATCGTTCCCCTCGTCCTCGCCGTCGCCCTGTTCATGGAGAACATCGACTCGACGGTGATCGCGACCTCGCTCGCCACGATCGCGCGCGACATCGGGACGAGCCCGATCGCGCTGAAACTGGCACTCACGAGCTACTACGTGGCGCTCGCCGTGTTCATCCCGATCTCGGGCCGGATGGCCGACCGGTTCGGCGCCAAGCCCGTGTTCCAGATGGCGATCGGCGTGTTCCTTGCGGGCTCCCTCGCCTGCGGCTTCGCCTCGTCGCTCGAAGGCTTCGTGGTCGCGCGCTTCGTGCAAGGCATGGGCGGGGCGATGATGACGCCGGTGGGGCGCCTGCTCCTGGTTCGCGCCGTGCCGCGGTCCGACCTCGTCAGCGCCATGGCCTGGTTCACCATGCCGGCCCTCGTCGGTCCGCTGATCGGACCGCCGCTCGGCGGTTTCATCTCGACCTATGCCGACTGGCGGTGGATCTTCTTCATCAACATCCCCGTCGGCATCGTCGGCCTGGGCCTCGCGCAGCGCTTCCTGCCTGAGGTCGAGCCGATGCGCGACGTCCATTTCGACTGGACGGGCTTTGCGCTGTCGGGCCTTGCCTGCGCCGGCGTCGTGTTCGGCCTGTCGGTCGTCTCTCTGCCCGCGCTGCCGCCGACGGTCGGCGTCGCCACGACGCTGGTCGGTGCCGTCTTCGCGTTTCTCTATGTCCGGCATTCGCGCCGCACCGAGCATCCCGTCGTGCGGCTCGATCTCCTTCGCATCGCCACCCTGCGCGCCTCCGTGATCGGCGGCTCGGTGTTTCGCATCGGCGCCGGCGCCACGCCCTTCCTGTTTCCGCTGATGCTGCAGCTCGGCTTCGGCTACTCCGCCTTCCAGTCGGGCCTCGTCAGCGCGGTCTCCATCGGCGGCGCGATGACGACGAAGGCGCTGATCAAGCCGATCCTCAAGCGCTTCGGCTTCCGTCCGACGCTGGTGCTCTCGGCGCTCGTCGGCGGCGCGCTGATCGGGGCCATCGCCTTCTATCGGCCCGCGGTGCCGATCGCGGTCCTGATCGTTCTCATGCTGATCGGCGGCTTCTTCCGCTCGATGTTCTTCACCGGCACCAACACGATCGCCTTCGCCGACGTGCCGCAGAACCGCTCGGGCGATGCGACGTCGATGCTCGCCGCCTTCCAGCAGATCGCGATCGCCGGCGGCGTGGCGACGGCCGGCGGCATTCTGGAGGCGGGCATCGTCCTCAACGGCACCGGCCAAGCCACGCTCGCCGACTTTTCGGTGGCGTTCCTCACGGTGGGCCTCGTCACCATGCTCGCCGCGATCCCCTTCATGCGCCTCACGCGCGAAGCAGGGGCCGAGCTTGCCGGACGGCGCGTGCCTGCCGAATAGCGTTCAGCCGAGCGGACCGGCGTCCCCTTCGGACTGCTCCCCCATCTCAGCTTCGCTCCAGCCCGGGCCGCGACCCTTGAAGTCCTTTGCGAGGAGATAGAGCTCCACGGACCCTTCGCGCGACGCCGGCGGCTTCACGTGGTGGACCGTGCGGAAGTTGCGCTTCAGCATGGAGAGAAGTTCGCCCTCGGTGCCGCCCTGGAAGGTCTTGGTCAGGAAATGACCGCCGGGCTTCAGCGTCCGGATGGCGAAATCGGCAGCAACCTCGCAGAGATGCATGGTGCGCAGATGGTCGGTGCGACGATGCCCGGTCGTGGGAGCGGCCATGTCGGACAGGACGATGTCGGGATCGCCGCCCAACGCCTCGAGCAGGCGGCTGGGCGCCGTCTCGTCCAGGAAGTCGAGCTCCAGGATGGTCGCGCCCGAGATCGGATCGACGGGCAGATAGTCGATACCCACGACGTGCGCCTCGTCGGGCGTATTGGCCGTTCGCTCCACCGCGATCTGGCACCAGCCGCCCGGCGCCGCGCCGAGATCGACGATGCGCATGCCCTTGCGCAGGAGCTTGTAGCGGTCATCGATCTCGCTCAGCTTGTAGGCCGCGCGCGACCGGTAGCCGTCGATCTTGGATCGGCGCACGTACGGGTCGTTCAACTGGCGCTGCAGCCATTCGCGCGAGGAGGCCTTCAGCCCACGCTTCTTCTTGACCCGGACCGCAAGGCCCCGGTCGTCGCCCCGTCCCGAACTTGCCATTACGCCGTCTGCCTTACCGTCACGGGCGCCGGGCGCCGCCAGACGCCGTCCGCCACCATCATCTCGGTGAGCAACCCCTCGCGCAGGCCGCGATCGGCGACGCGCAGGGTCTTGGCCGGCCAGACCCGGCGGATCGCCTCCAGGATCGCGCAACCGGCGAGCACCAGATCGGCGCGCTCGGAGCCGATACAGGGATTGGCCACCCGCTCCTCGAAGCTCCAGCCGGCGATCCTGCCGACGAGGCGGTCGATATCGGCTTCGGCGAGCCAGAGCCCGTCCACCTGCCGGCGGTCGTAGCGCTCCAGTTCGAGCTGGACGCCGGCCAGCGTCGTCACCGTTCCGGAGGTGCCGAGCAGGTGGAAACCGTCGCGGCCGACGAGATCGTCGAGCTTTCCCGCGCCGGGGAAGCCAGCGATCATCTCCTCGACCTCGCGGATCATCCGCTCAAAGACGTCCGGCGGCACGTCGCGCCCGCCATGCCGCTCGGCCAGCGTCACGACGCCGACGGGCAGCGAGGTCCAGGCGACGATGTGGTTCGACAGGCGCCGGCTCGCGCCGCGCCTGAGATCGAGCAGCGCGATCTCGGTGGAGCCGCCGCCGATGTCGAACAGCACGGCGCCCTTGGCGGAACGATCCACCAGCGAGCCGCAGCCGGACACGGCGAGCCGCGCCTCGGTCTCGCGCGTCACGATTTCCAGCGACAGACCGGTGTCGCGCTGCACGCGCTCGATGAACTCCGCGCCGTTGGCCGCCGCGCGGCAGGCTTCCGTCGCGATCAGGCGCGCGCCCGAGATCTCGCGTGCCTGTAGCTTCTGGCTGCAGATCTCCAGCGCGGCGACGGCTCGATCCATCGCCCCCGCGGCCAGGCTTCCGGTGCGCCCGAGCCCCTCGCCCAGCCGCACGATGCGCGAGAATGCGTCGATCACCCGGAACTGGCCGGGGCGCGTCGGCGTCGCGATCAGGAGGCGGCAATTGTTCGTGCCGAGATCGAGCGCCGCATATGTGGGCAGCCGCATGCCGTCGCCGTCCGGACGATCGGCGCGGCGAACGGGCGCCGCGCGCTGCGGCACGGCGACGGCCGACGGCACGTGCGTACAGGGCATGGCTGCGGGTGCCGAGCCCGAGCGGCCACGACCACGCCGCCGACGTCGGCTCTTGGCCGCGGGCTGTGCGCCGTCAGCGCCGGAACGAGCGCGCAGAGCGCGCTCGGCCTCCGTCAGTTTGGCACTGAGGTTGGGCGGCAGGTCGTGCAGCGCGCCGGCTCCTCCCGCGCGTGCCTCCGCCGGCACCGCCTTGCGCTTGCGCCGCCGCTGACGCTTCGACAGCTTGCGGCCTTCCTTGCCGTCCTCCCCGTTCGAGACCGTCGGTTCCGTTCGCTTGGAATGGGTCGATTCGCCGGAGCCTGACGTGGCGTCGCCAGAGGAGCGGACGAGCACGGCCGAGAGATCGCTGCCTAGATGCCTGACTGGTGTTCGGCCTTGATGCTGTTCATGGATCACATTTCTTCTCCGGAGCCGGCCGCAGGGGCGCTCCAAGACCCGTTGGGTCAATGACGTTGGCCGGAGTGTAGCCGACCGGCCACAATGCACAAGGCGCAACCCGGGTCATCCAACGAAAGCGGCGCCGGCGACATGGTTTCGCCTCAAACGCCTCGGCCGGCGCTCACCTCGCGCAAGCCTGTTGACGCCCGCTCCCAAATCCCTTATCTCGCCCCTCATGGAACGCGGTCGGCAAGATCACGATCCTTTCGCGAAAGCGAGGTTCCTGCTGGGGAATAGTTTAAGGGTAGAACAGCGGACTCTGACTCCGCTAGTCTTGGTTCGAATCCAGGTTCCCCAGCCAGCTTTCTTCATCCTGACATTGTTTTTTCGGCGGTCCGTGTGGTTGCGTTCTCGCGCTCCGCAATTTGCTCGCGGTTCGGATGCGTTCGCAGTTGCCGCCTGGGCGTGGTGAGTACCCTACCTTTATGGGATTCCTTCGAACCCATGCGAGCTTGCGCCCCGGGCCCGTGCCGCAGCCTCGTTCTGATACAGGCCCCGTTTCAGGCAGCCGACATCCATGGCCAGCGCGGCCCCCCAGTGCATATGGGGTTGCGACGGCAAGCAGCCGTTCTCTACCGGCAGTATCCGGCATACGCGTTGCGTATCGCCGTGGAGAACGACGGGAGTAGCCCTTGCGCGCTAGATGCGCAGGTCGGCGGCGCCGGTGTCGATGTGCGGGGCCCAGAAGGCGATCGATTCGGCGATCTGGGGGATCACCTGCCGGTCGTTCGGCTCGCGTTCCTTGAACGAAAGTTCGAGGCAGATCTCGTTGTCCACGGCCCCGCCCTCCGCCAACGCCGTCAGCAGCGGCTCGGGCTGGACGCGGCCCTTGGCGTTGAATTCGGCGGTGAAGGGGCGGTGGCCGCCCTTGTCCATTAGGCTCTGCTTGATGTGGATGATCGGCGAAACCTTCGGCACGGCGCGCGCCCAAGCGTAGGGATCGACGTCGTCGGGGTTGGGGCTCGTCACCTCGCCATGGTCGATGTCGGCCATCATCCACATCGGTACTGCCATGTTCGCGGCGGTGAGCCGATCCTGCAACGCCATGCACGCCGCGATCGTCTCGCCGAACTCGCGGCCGATGCTCATCGGCTCCCAGAACACATACGATAGACCGACCGCCCTGGCATGCTCGGCCACCTCGGCCCAGCAGTCGACGGCGATGCGGATCAGCTCCTCGCGCCGCGCCGGGTCGTCGTAATCCTGGTAGGTGAAGATCGCGAACTGCGTGCCGACCGACGTGCCCCCGAGGTCGCCCGTGATGTCGGCGAAGGTCTTGAACCAGTCGACGTAGTAGCGCCGCACGTCGCGGTCGGGATGGCCGAAATGGTTGAGCCGGCCGTAAGGCCCGGTCATGCCGCTCGTCACCCGCACCCCGGTACGGTGGAGCGCGGTGTCCATTTGCCGCGTCAGGCGGCGGATCACGGGCGCCGGCCACGAGGGATTGATGAATTCGTGGGTGAGCTGCAGATCGCGGATGCGCAGGTCGCGCGCTACCGTGTCGACGAGATCGTCCGGATCCGCGAAGCGGTTCACCAGCGGATTGGTGTTGAGCGAGAGCGTCAGGGGCATGGAGCGTTCCTTCAGGCGGCGCGGCGCAGCTCGGCGCTCTCGAACCATTCGGCGAACTCGGTGCGCTCGGCCGGCGTCATGTGCAGCCCCTCCTTCGTGCGGCGCCAAAGAATGTCCTGCGGCCGCTCCGCCCATTCATGGGCGACGAGATAGCGGACCTCGGCCTCGAACAGGCGGCGGCCGAAACGGCGGCCGAGACCTTCGATCGAGGTGGCGTCGCCGATGATCGTGCGCATGCGCGTGCCGTAGAGACGGCCGAAGCGGTGGATCATCTCCCGGCCCATCCAGGGATAGGCGGCGCGCATGTCCTGTGCGAACTGCACGAAGTCGGCGTCGGCGATGTCGCCGCCCGGCAGCGTCGCGTTGCCGGTCCAGGCCTTGCCCATCGAGGGGAAGAACTTGCCGATCCGCTCGATCGCGTGCTCGGCGAGTTCGCGGAAGGTGGTGATCTTGCCGCCGTAGATGCTGAGCATCGGCGCGCCGCCGTCCTCGTCGAGGTCGAACGAGTAGTCGCGCGTCACGGCCGAAGGGTTGCCCTTGCCGTCGTCGAAGAGCGGGCGCACGCCGGAGAAGGTCTCCAAGACGTCCTCGCGCCGCAGCTTCTCCTTGAAGTAGCGGTTCACGGCGGCCAGAAGATACGCGATCTCGCTCTCGTCGGCGGTCACCTCCTCGGCGCGGCCCTCGTAGGCGATGTCGGTGGTGCCGATCAGCGCCTTGTCGCCCTCGTAGGGGTTGATGAAGATGACGCGTTTGTCGGTGTTCTGGACGAGATAGGCGTGCTCGCCGCGCCAGAACTTCGGCACGATGATGTGGCTGCCCTTCACGAGGCGCACGTTGCGCCGCGAGTTGCGCCCGGCCACGCGCCCGACCATGTCGTTGACCCAGGGGCCCGCGGCGTTGACGATACAGCGGGCGTGGAGACGGCGCGTCTCGCCGGTCGTCTCGTCGCGCAGCTCGACGGCCCAGTGGTCGCCCTCGCGCCGGGCGCTGGCGCAGGCGGTGCGCGTCAGCACCTCGGCGCCGCGCTCGGCGGCATCCACGGCATTGAGCGTCACGAGGCGGGCGTCGTCCACCCAGCAGTCGGAATATTCGAAACCCTTGGGGTACTTGTCGAGGATCGGCGCGCCCTCCGGGTCGCGCAGCATGTCCAGCGTGCGCGTGCCCGGCAGCTTCTTGCGACCGCCGAGGTGGTCGTAGAGGAAGAGGCCGAGGCGCACGAGCCAGGCCGGACGATCCTCCGGCGAATGGGGCAGCACGAAGCGCATCGGCCAGATGATGTGGCTTGCCGAGCGCAGGAGCACCTCGCGCTCGATCAGCGCCTCGCGCACCAGGCGGAACTCGTAGTATTCGAGATAGCGCAGGCCGCCGTGCACCAGCTTGCCCGAGCGCGACGACGTTCCTTCGGCGAGGTCGTCCTTCTCGCACAGGACGACGGACAGCCCGCGCCCCGCCGCATCGCGCGCGATGCCGACGCCGTTGATGCCGCCGCCGACCACCAGCACGTCGATCGTCTTCGTCTCGCTCATCGGTTCAGCTCCTCGTATCGGTTTCGGCGGCGATCGCCAGCTCGGCAGGCTCCGGGCCCGCATCGAGGCGCAGGTCGCGCGAGCGCAGCGCCGCCATCTGGTTCCAGACCGGGCGAAGCCCCAGGCGCGCATTCCGGTAGCCCTCGAAGGTGCGGGCATAACGGGCGGCGAGCCTCTTATCGGGCGCTTCGGGGGCACCGAGCAGCGGCGTCACCCACGTCTCGATGCAGGCGTCCATCGTCGGATAGGCCCCGATCGCGACGGCCGCCATCATCGCCGCGCCCGCTGCCCCGGCTTCGTCGCGCGCCGAGGCGCGAACGCCGGCGCCCGTCGCGGCCGCCAGCACCGAGCGCAGCGCTCGCGAGCGGGCGGCGCCGCCGGTAAGACGCAGCTCGCGCGGCATCTCGCCCATCGCGGCGTAGCAGTCGCGTGCCGCCATCGCGATGCCCTCGACCACGGCCCGCACGAGGTCGGGATAGCGGTGCCCGCTCGACAGGCCGATGAAGCTGGCGCGCGCGTCCGGGTCGATGAAGGGGCCGCGCTCGCCGGCCGAGATATAGGGGTGGTAGAGAATGGCGCCGGGCTCGGAGCGCGCGAGCCAGCCCTCGATGCGCGCGACAAGGTCGGCCTTCGCCGGCCGTTCGCCGAACTCGGCGAGGAGATCGGCGCCGAGCCCCAGCACCCAGTCGATGTTCAGCGTCGCGGCCATGTTGGTCTGGACCTGCGTGACGATGCCGGGGATCGGCAGGGCGATGACGTAACCCGTGCCTTCCGCATTCAGCACCACGTCCTGCGACCGCACCGCGCGCATGTGGACGCCGGTCGAGCCGACCGTGGAGCAGGCGACGCCGGGCTCGCGAGCATGGACCCCGGCACCGAGCGCCGTCATCACCATGTCGACATAGCCGAGCGAGACCGGCGTGCCTTCGCGGAGCCCCGTCGCCTGCGCCGCCTCTCGGGTCAGCGGGTGCGTGATCGTCGTTCCGTCGATGATGGGCGGCAGGAGATGGCGGCGCCCGGACAGGCCCAGCGCCTCGATCACGGTATCGTCGTAGGCGCGGTCGCGGAAGTTGCCGAAGGTGAAGCTCGCCTCGGACGGGTCGGTCGCGCGAACGCCGGTGAGGCAGAGATGCAGCCAGTCCTTGCAGTGAAGCGCGACCTCCGCTCTGTCGATGAGCTCAGGGTGCTCAGCCGCCATATGGGCAAGCTGGGCCCCTTGCTGGCAGGTGTTGAGCCCCGTGCCGGTGCGCTCGAAGCGCGTCCGCTCCAGCGGGCTGTCCCACAGTCGCCGCACCGCCGGTGCGGAGCGGGCGTCGAGCCAGAGCCAGGCGTCGCCGACCGGCCGGTTGCCCGCGCCGACCAGCCAGGTTCCATCGCCCTGCCCTGTCACCGAGACCGCCGCGGCTCGCCGGGACAGTCCCTCCACCATCTGTCCCAGCTCGCGCAGCGCCTTGGCGCAGTCGGCCCAGGTCCGCTCCATCGACTGCACGGCCGAGCCGTCCGGCTCCTCGCGATAGGTGTTGACCACCGCCGCCGTGCCGAGCTGGTTGCCGGCGAGATCGAAGGCCACCGCCTTGATCACCGACGTGCCGGCGTCGATGCCGATCAGGATGTCCGCGCCCTCAGCCATGAACGCCTCCGCCGATCCGGCCTGCCGATCGCTGTCCCCCCATCGCGTCCTCCCTCAACCCACATCCCGCATCAGCTCGCGCGCGGTGCGCTCGTCGGTGATCAGCCCGGTGAGGACGCCGCTGCGCAGTACGGCGCGGATCGCGGCGACCTTGCCGGGCCCGCCGGCGATGGCGATCGCGCGCCGACCGCGGATGTCGTCCAGCGCCGGCGACACCGTGCGCCCCGACAGCGGCGTCTCGACCGGCGCGCCGCCCTCGTCCAGGAAGTGGCCGAGCATCTCGCCGACGCCGCCGCTGCGGCGCACGTCTTCGATCTCGTCGGCCAGGATCATGCCGGAGCCGACGAGCTGGGCGTCCAATTCGGCCGTGCCGATGCCCATGAGCATGAGGTCGGCGCGGCAGGCGAGGCCGAAGATCTCGTCGACGCCCCGTTGCGACAGGAGAACGTCGCGATCGGCCGGCGAATTGGCGACGAAGGGGATCGGCATGACATAGGCGAGAGCCCCGGTGCGCTCGGCCAGCCGGTGGATCACGTCGTGCGGATTGGCGGCGAAGTTGCGTGTCAGGCCGCCCATCAGCGAGACGAAGCGCATCGCGCCCGATCCGGTCGGCGCCATGGCGGTGACGGCGGCGGCGAGCGTGCGCCCGAAGCCGATGCCGAGCACGCCACCGGCTCCCGCCTCGATCTCTCGCTCGAGAAAGGCCGCCCCGGCGCCACCGAGCGCCCGCAGCGGCATTCCCTCCTCCTCGTGCAGATCGGGCACCACCTCGCAGACCGCGAGCCCGAAGGCACCGCGGATCGCATCCTCCAACGCCACGCACTCGGCGACGCTGCCCACGACGGACACCTTCACCGCGCCGTTCTGGTAGGCCCAGGCGATCAGGCGATGCGCCTTCGTGGACGAGACGCCGAGCTTCAGCGCCACTTCCCCTTGCGTCATTCCGGCTGCGTAATGAAGCCAGGCCGCGCGAATGGCGAGGCTCTCGTCGGAGTCGCGTTTGATCGACGTGCGCACCGGCCCTCCCAGGCTTGCCCTTCGCAGTGCAAAATTTTTCACTGAAAGAAAACTATTGCATTCAACAGGCGAGTGTCAATAATTTCCCCCATGGCCGATGGGGCGCGCAGCAGCCCCCAAGCCCCGGAGGTGGAGTGCCGGGGCCATGGCGACGTGGGAGGACACGGGATGCGACAGGGTGAGACAGGCCCTCTCCGGACGTCGGCTTCGAGCCGGCGCGTCCTGGCGCGCGCCGCCGTCCCGCACACCGTCGACCCGGTTCGGCCGAATGGCACGAGGATGATACGATGACCTTGCAAGGTGAACGGGCTCCGCGCGGCAGAAGCCCATCGCGCGCTCCCCTGATCGTCACGGCTCTTGGCGTCGCGCTCGTAGCGGCCATGGCCTACGACACGCGGATCGTCACCATCGGCGGAGAGCACGACGTCCAGGCCGAGGTGTTCTCGCCCGCGACCTTCGGCGCCTCGGCCTTTCCCGAGATACGCACCAGCGTCGAGACGCGGGCGCAGGATGCCGCGCAACTCTCTTCGGAACTCGCGGCCGACAAGGCGGCGGCGACGGAGAAGTACGGCATTTCCGGCGGCACGGGCCCCGTGTTCCCGGTGAAGTTCACCGGCACGGTCGGCGAGGGCAAGTCGGGTCTCTTCAAGGTCGCCGTGCCCGGCATGCCGCCCGAGACCACGGTGCGCGTCCAGACCGGCCCGGCCATCAACGGCACGGATCTACGCGACGCCACGGGTACGATCGCCTTCGGGCAGTTCAAGAACCAGATCGAGTACCAGAACGCCGGCGCGGCCATCAACGACCAGATGAAGAAGGACGTGCTGGCCGGCATCGACAATTCGGCCCTCACCGGCAAGACAGTGACCGTCACCGGCGTCTTCCGCCTCGTCAACCCGAAGAGCTGGCTGGTGACGCCGGTCGCCATGAGCGTACAATGAGCCTAGCCTCGCCTCACGACGAGGTCGTCCTGTCGGCGCGCAACGTCGCCAAGTCCTACGGCAGCGTCCACGCGCTGAAGGGCGTCAACTTCGACGTCCACAAGGGCCAGGTCACGACGCTGTTCGGCGAGAACGGGGCCGGCAAGTCGACTTTGATGAAGATCCTGTCGGGCGTTGTGCGGCCGACCTCCGGCGAGATCGTGCTGGACGGCGGGGCCGTCACCTTCGCCTCCTCCACCGACGCGCGCGACCGCGGCGGCATCTCGATCATCCACCAGGAGCTCTCGCTCGCGCCCAACCTTTCGGTGCGCGACAACATCTTCATGGGCCGCGAGCTCGTGGGGCCCGCCGGCGGCGTGGATTTCGCCGAGGAGGAGCGCATCACGCGCCTCCTGATGGAGGAGCTCGAGGAGGACATCGATCCCCTCACCCCGGTCGAGGACCTGCGCCTCGGCCAGCAGCAGATCGTCGAGATCGCGCGCGCCCTGTCAGTCAAGTCGCGAATCCTGATCATGGACGAGCCGACCTCGGCGCTCAGCGCCACGGAAGTCGAGGTCCTGTTCAAGGTGATCCGCGACCTCAAGAGCCGCGGCGTCTCGATCGTCTACATCTCCCACCATCTCGAAGAGGCGCTGCAGATCACCGACCACGCCGTGGTTCTGCGCGACGGCACGATGACCGCCTATGCGCCGCGCCGCGAGATCGACCTCGAATGGATCGTCCGCAACATGGTGGGCGACAACTACGACCTCGGCTCGCCGCCCGCCGGCTACGACTTCGGCGAGGTGGCCCTGCGCATCGAGAACCTGAGCGTGCCGGACGCCGCAAGGCCCGACCGCTCGGTGGTGGACGGCTTCTCGCTCGACGTGCGCGCGGGCGAGATCGTCTGCATCTACGGGTTGATGGGCGCCGGGCGCACCGAGATGATGGAGACCGTCGCGGGACGCCTGCGCCCGAGCGGCGGCCGGGTTCTCCTCGAAGGCGAGGACCTGTCCGGGCTCTCGATCGCCCAGCGCATCGGGCGCGGCCTCGTGCTCGTGCCCGAGGACCGCCAGCGCGACGGCCTCGTGCAGACCATGAGCGTCGGCGAGAACTTGTCCCTCGCCTCGATCGGCTCGTTCACGCGCGGGCTCTTCACGTCGAAGCGCCGCGAGCGCGACATCGTCGCCCATGCGATCCGAGGCGTGCACATCAAGACCGACGGTGGCGGAGCGCCGATCGGCTCGCTGTCGGGCGGCAACCAGCAGAAGGTCGTGATCGGCAAGATGCTGGCGACCGATCCGGTGGTGGTCCTTCTCGACGAGCCGAGCCGGGGCATCGACATCGGCGCCAAGTCCGAGGTCTTCAAGCTTCTCGCCGAGGGCGCCCGCAAGGGTCTCGCCGTCGTCTACTCGACCTCCGAGGTCGGGGAATGCCTCGCCGTCGCCCACCGCATCGTCGTCATGCATCGCGGCCGGATCTCGGCGGAGTTCGATGCGAGCGTGACCAAGGAAGAGATCATGGCCGCCTCCGGCGAAGCCGTGACCCACTGAACCGGAGTTCCGTCATGAGCACCACCAGCACTCTGAAGGCGTCCGGCGGCGGGTTCGATCTCGGCCGCGTGCTTCTGGAAGGTCGCGCCTTCTTCGCGCTGATCGCAATCGTCGCGATCTTCTCGTCGCTCTCGCCCTACTACTTCTCCACCGGCAACTTCCTGACCATGGCCTCGCACGTGGCTATCTTCGGGCTTTTGGCCATCGGCATGCTGCTCGTGATCCTCACCGGCGGCATCGACCTGTCGGTCGGCTCGACGCTCGGGCTTGCCGGCGTCATCGCAGGCGCGCTGATGCAGGGCGTGACGCTCGAGCCGCTCGGCGTCATCCTGTACCCGCCGGTCTGGGTGGTTGTGATCCTGACGGCCTGCGTCGGGGCGCTCGTCGGCCTGACTAACGGCGTCCTCATCGCCTACTTCAAGGTGCCGGCCTTCGTCGCGACCCTCGGCCTTCTCTATGTGGCGCGCGGCATCGCGCTGCTGATGACCAACGGCCTGACCTACAACAATCTCGGCGGGCGTCCCGAGCTCGGCAACACCGGGTTCGACTGGCTCGGCTTCAACCGCGTCCTGAACGTGCCGATCGGCGTCCTGATCCTCGCCATCGTCGCGATCCTCGCCAGCGTCCTCCTCAACCGCACCGCCTTCGGACGTTGGGTCTATTCCACGGGCGGCAACGGTCGTGCGGCCGAGCTTTCGGGCGTGCCGGTCAAGCGCGTCACCATCACGGTCTACGTGCTATCCGGCATCTGCGCGGCCATCGCCGGCCTCGTCCTGTCCTCGCAGCTGACCTCGGCAGGCCCGACGGCCGGCACGACCTACGAGCTGACCGCGATCGCGGCGGTCGTGATCGGCGGCGCGGCGCTGACCGGCGGGCGCGGCAACATCCGCGGCACCATGCTCGGCGCCTTCGTGATCGGCTTCCTCGCCGACGGGCTCGTGATCATCGGCGTGTCGGCCTACTGGCAGACCGTCTTCACCGGGGCGGTCATCGTGCTCGCCGTGCTCCTCAATTCCATCCAGTACGGCCGGCGCGCCCCCAAGCCCGCCAAGGCCGCCGCCACCTCTTCGCCATCGAAGGCATGACGCCTCAACGACGGCAAGCCTCGCCGGGAACCGGCATTCATAGGGAGTGAGACAACCATGCGCATGACCCGGACGCTTCTGGCGGCGACTGCCGCAGCAGTGATGACCATCTTCTCCGCGCCCGCCTTCGCCGACGGCGCGATCTCGATCATCGTCAACGACCCGTCGAACCCCTACTGGTTCACCGAGGGCGAGGTCGCAAAGGCGGAAGCCGAGAAGCTCGGCTACACCGCCACCGTCGCCGCCCACAAGGGCGACACCAACGCCGAGTCGCGCCTGATCGACACGGCCATCACCAGCCAGGTGAAGGCGATCATCCTCGATCCCGCCAACGCCGACGGCTCGGTCGGCGCGGTGAAGAAGGCGGTCGATGCCGGCATCCCGGTGATCCTCGTCAACGCCGAGATCAACCAGGAGGGCCTCGCGAAGGCGCAGCTCGTCTCCAACAACGCGCAAGGCGCGGCGATCGGCGCTCAGGCCTGGGTCGAGGCGGTCGGCGACACCGGCAAGTATGTCGAACTCTTCGGCGCGCCCTCCGACAACAACGCGCAGACCCGCTCCAACGGCTTCGAGACCGTGCTGACTCAGTATCCGGACCTCGAGAAGGTCGGCCAGGAAGTCGCCAACTGGGACCGCACGCAGGGCTACAACAAGATGCAGTCCCTGCTGCAGGCGAACCCGGACATCATCGGCGTTATTTCCGGCAACGACGAGATGGCGCTCGGCGCCGTCGCCGCGCTGAAGGAAGCCGGCAAGCTTTCGGGCATCAAGGTCGGCGGCTTCGACGGCTCGCCGGATGCGGTGGCCGCGGTGAAGGCGGGCGAACTCCAGTACACCGTGCTTCAGCCGGTCGCCGTGTTCTCGGCCGAAGCCGTCCGCCAGGCCGACGCCTTCATCAAGAACGGCGCGACGGGCGTGGCCGACGAGAAGCAGCTCTTCGACTGCATCCTGATCACGAAGGACAACGCCGACAAGATGACGGCACCCTTCACGATGACCCCGTAAGGGCGCAACGGGCCGGAGCGCCACCCGGCGTTCCGGCCATCCTTGCCCGCCCGCAGCCTTCATTCGGCGAGGTCGACCCCGTTCGATCCTCGCCGAATTTTTAGCAGCGAACCAAAACATCGCGCCGTCCGCCAAGCCTTCGCCCCTATGCGCGGGAGGCGCGAGGTCCACCTTCGTAGGATGCCTTGCGGACATGTCCGCGGCGGGCGGAGGACAAGCGGTTTGCCGATAGCTGGACACTCGCCGGGACATCACTGGCATCCGGTCATCGCCGTGCCGGTTCGAAACGAAGAGAAGCGGATCGCCAATCTTCTGCGCGCGCTGAACGATCAGTCGTGGTGCGACGACGCTTCCGATCGCGTTCTGGTGGTCCTTCTTCTCAACAATTGCACGGACCGGACGCGTGAGGCGGTGGGCGACGTCTTCCCGAGCCTCGGCAGGCTCCGCGTCGATCTGATCGACATCGACCTGCCGGCGCCCGTGGCCCATGTCGGAACGGCCCGGCGCATGGCGATGGAGCGTGCCGCCGCCGCCTGCCCCCCGGAGCGGGGCGTCATCCTCACCACGGATGCGGACGCCGTGCCCGATCCCGGCTGGATCGGCGCGACCCTGCGGGCGATCGATCGGGGGGCGGACCTCGTCGGCGGCAAGCTCTACGGAAACCGCTGGGAAGAAGAGCGTCTCGGCGCCGCCTTCAACGCGCGAGCCGCAGCCGCGGCCACCTATGCGATGCACTGTGACCGCCTGGCGGCACTGATCGATCCGCTCGATCACGATCCCTGGCCGCGTCACTCCGATCACACGGGCGGCAGCCTTGCCATACGAACCGAGATCTATCGTGCGGTCGGTGGTCTGCCGCCTCTGCCCCGCCGCGAGGATCTGGCACTCGTGGTGGCGGCCCGCGCAGCGGGCGCTCTCCTCGTGCATCCGCTGGACGTGCGCGTCGAGGTGTCGGCGCGGCTCATCGGCCGGGCGCGAGGAGGCATGGCCGATTGCCTGAAGGCATGGCTGCGGGCCGAGACGGAGGGTCTGCCTCTTCTGGTCGAAGATCCCGCCGGGTTGGAAGCGCGGTTGCAGCGGCGGCGCGCCGTGCGAAAGCTCGCGGATCTGCCGCCGCTGGCCCGCAGCACGGCGGCGGCGGCACTCGGGATCGACCCTTCGGCGCTGGCTGCCGGTGGGGAAGCACCGGCGCCCGGTTGGTTCGTGGAACGCTTTGCGCCGGACGAGCCCGATCCCGAGCCCAGCATGCCCGCCGGCGAAGCCATTGCCCGTATCCAGGCCCTGATCGCCGACTACGAAGGAACATTGCGTGCGGCTTGAACGCTTCGAACCCGGCCTAAGCCGTCCCGCGCTTCACGAAGCGCTCGGCGCCGAAGCGGCCGAGCGTGACCGTGACGGCGGCTTCCCCGAAGCCGCGTTCGGCGTCCTGCGCGCTCACGGCCTCGTCGCCGAGCCGCTGCTGGGCGACGGGGAGATCGGTGGTCTTCTTCGCCTTCTGGCCGAGATCGGACGCGGCGACCTGCCCACCGGCCGGATCTTCGAGGGGCATGTCAACGCATTGGCGCTGATCCGCCGCCATGGCACGCCGGGGCAGCGCGCGCGCTACGACGCGCTGGCCGAGGATGGGCACGTGTTCGGCGTCTGGAACACCGACAAGCCCGACGCGCCGCTGCGACTGGCGGACGGTCGGCTGCAGGGCGCCAAGAACTACGCGTCGGGCGTCGATGGGCTGTCGCATGCGGTCGTCACCGTTCCGGGGCCGACGGGCCGCGTGATGATCGTCGTGCCGCTGGAAGGGCTGCCGGTCGATCGTTCGTGGTGGCAGCCGCTGGGAATGCGGGCTTCGGGCAGCCACGTGGTGGACTTCACCGGCGTCGCCGTGACGGACGAGATGATCCTCGGCGCGCCCGACGCCTACCTCGAGGCGCCGTGGTTCTTCGCCGGGGCGATCCGCTTCGTCGCCGTCCATGTCGGCGGCATGCATGCGGTCTACGACACGGCGGTGGCGCATCTGAAAGACACCCGTCGCATCGGCGATCCCTATCAGGCGCACCGCGTGGCGCGGATGGGTGCGGCGGTCGAGGGTGGCTACGGCTGGCTCGACCGGGCCGCGCGGGAATGGATGGACGTCGCCGCCGGACGGGCGCCGCCGGAGCCGCTCGTCGCGACCGTCAACGCCGCGCGCGGCGCCGTCGAGGCGCTGGCACTCGGCGTTCTGGAAGAGGCCGAGCGGGGTGTGGGCGCGGGCGGGCTGATCGCGCCCCATCCGCTGGAGCGCCTCGTGCGCGATCTGCGCACCTACCTGCGCCAGCCCAATCCCGACGGTGCCCTCGCGGGCCTCGGCGCCGCCATCGCCGACGGGGTCTGGGAGCCCGGGCGCGCCTTCGACGGTTCCCGGCCATGACGACGCCGCTTCTCGACCCGTCGAGGCTCGAAGCCCGCCGGATCCTTGCCGTCGCCCCCCATCCCGACGATGAGGCGCTCGGCTGCGGTGCGGTGATGTGGCATCTCGGCCGTCTCGGTCGCACCATTCATGTCGCCTTCGTCACCGACGGCGGCGCCTCGCATCCGAACTCCCCCACCTGGCCACGGACACGTCTGGCGGCCGCCCGCGAAGCCGAGGGGGCGGAAGCCCTGGCTGCGCTCGGCCTTGGCGAGGTGGGACGCACCTTCATGCGGCTGCGCGACGCCGACATGCCGGCGGAGGGCACGCCAGACCATATCGCTGCGCTCGAGGCGGCGGGAAGCGTCGTGCGCGACGTACGGCCCGACCTCGTCCTCCTGCCGTGGAGGCGCGACCCCCATCGCGATCACCGGGACGCCTGGAGCCTGTTCCGCCGTGCGCTCAACCAGGCAGGACTGCAGCCGCTCACCCTGGAATACGCGATCTGGCTCGACGAGATCGGCGCGCCGGGGGATCACCCGAAGCCGGGCGAGATGGAGCGCGTTTCCTTCGCAGTCGGCGGGGCGCTGGCGCCCAAGCGCCGCGCGGTCGCCGCCCACCGAACGCAGACGGAACCCTTGATCCACGACGATCCGACGGCCTTCCGGCTGACCGAAGCGACGATCGACAGGCTGGTGGGACCGGTGGAAAGCTATTGGCGGCCGCTTTCGTGAAGCCCATCGACCTCGACGGCTTCGAGACGAAGTTCAAGGTCTCCAGCGATCCCTGGAACTACCGGACGTCCGCCTTCGAGGCGATGAAGCGCCGCACCCTCCTGCGCGCCTGCGGCCCGCAGCGGCTGGGTCGCGGACTGGAACTCGCCTGCGCGATCGGGGAGAACTCGCGCGCCCTCGCCTCGCGCTGCCTGACGCTCGTCGCCACCGACGGTGCGCCGACGGCGCTGGAAACGGCGCGCCGCCTCACACCCCACGACGCGCGGATCGATTATCGCCACGGCGTGCTTCCCGGCGGCATTCCCGGCGGTCCGTTCGACCTGATCGTCGTGTCCGAGATCGCCTATTACCTTTCGCCTCTCGACTTGGCGGCGCTTGGCCAGCGGATGATGCAGTCGCTCGCGCCGGGCGGACGGATCGTCGTGCTGCATCACGTCGTGCCCTTCGACGACGCCGCGCAGCTGCCGGCGCTCGCGCAGGCCCGCCTCTGCCGGATGTTCGCTCGCAGCATGCTCCGCGTCCTCGACCAGCGGCATGGTCGCTACGCCGTTGCGGCTTTCCGGCGTCGCGTTCGGCCGTCGAAGGTCCCTCGCGCGTGAGACGGTGGTGCGAAAACCGACCGGGTTCGGCTTTCCTTTACGGAAAAACCACCTAAACTCCTGGCGTGCTTCAAAATGGCACTTCGTGTCCCTGCGTGATCCTATCGGTGCCCTCCTCTCGGGAAAGCAACTGATGACCACTCATCTCGACATCGCCCTCGGCATCGCCGACCTCGTCAACGACGCGGTCAGGAGTTCCGAACCCCTCGACCTCGACCGCCATGTCCGCTCGCTCCTGGAAGTGGGCGCCCCCTCGCCTCTGACCCCGACCATCGTCGCCTCGGTTCTGAAGTCCGAAAGCGAGGATGCCGGCGTTCCCGTCTGCGAATCCGACGGCGCCCGCCCGACATAGCCGACCGACGCCAACGCGCACCGCCGCCTCGACCGCATCGCACCAAACCCGCTTCAGCTTTGCGCAACGTCTTTGCCCGAGGCTTTCTTCAACAAGAACAGGAGGAAGCCGTGCTCGCCAACCACGCCGCGATGGCCATGCCAAGTCCGATGACCCGTGACGACCATGTGCGCCTGGAAGGCGCGGAGGCCGCCCGGCGGGGCTTTTCCGCCCACGACAACCCCTATCGATCCGGCAGCGCAGACGGCATGTCGTGGCGGCAGGGCTTCGATCAGTCCTCCAGCGGCAGGATCCGCGTCGAGGGCTGAACCGCTCCGGACGGACCCGCGCGGTCTCGGTGGCTCGGAGCACCGACACGGGCCGTGTGTCGTGCGGCGGACGTTGCCCATCGGGGTTCCCCCTGCTCTCACCTCCCGTCTTGCCATGGGCCGTTCCACCTGCGCAGGTAGCGGCCGCGCGACGGGTGCCGATCCCGTTCGCCCCAATGTATAGACGCACAGGACAGGACAGTGGCTGACGAGAAGGCGGGGCGGGCGAAACCGGACGGCAACGCTCCGGACGAGACCAACCGCAAGGTCGTCACCCTGAAGGATGTGGCGGCGGCAGCCCAGGTCTCGCGCGCGACGGCGGCGCGTGCCCTCAACAGCTACGGCTATGTCGGCGGTGAAACCGCCACACGGATTCTCGAGGCCGCCGAGCGCCTGGGTTACCGCGCGAACCATGTGGCGCAGGCGTTGCGCAGCGGCCAGCTCCCCCTGATCGGCTTCGTTCCCGGCGATATCCAGAACCCGTTCTTCGCCCGCATCGCCCACGATCTCGAGTCCGAACTGCGCAAAGTCCGCCACAACCTGCTCATTGCCAGCAGCGAGGAGGATGTCGGCCAGGAGCGCGAGCTTCTGGAGCGGCTTCGCTCCCTCAGCATCCGTGGGATCGTTCTCGCGCCAACGTCGGGCCACGACAACGCCCATATCGCCGCCATCGCGCGTGCGGGCATACCCTTCGTGCTGATTGACCGCGTCGCTGCCGGTGTCGACTGCGACACGATCGTCGTCGACAACGAGGGCGGCGCGCGGACGGCTGTCGATTACCTCATCGCGCAGGGCCATCGGCGCATCGGCTTCCTCGGCGACGATTCGCGCATCTTCACCGCCAGAGAGCGCCTTGCGGGCTATCGCAACGCCCTGGCGAGCCATGGCATCGAGCCGGACGACGGGCTGGTCGTCGTGTCTCGCTCCACCGTCGACCACGCGGTGCAGGCGACGATCCGTCTGTTCAGCCGCCGCCAGCGTCCGACCGCGCTCTTCACCGTCGACAGCCTGATGACGCAGGGCGCGCTGCTCGGTCTTCGATCCATGGGCCTGTCGATTCCGCATCAGGTTTCGCTGGTCGGCTTCGACGATTTCAACCTCGCGACCTTCACCGATCCCCAGATCACGGTCGTATCCCAGCCGATCCCCGAGATGGGTCCTCTCGCCGCCAAGCTGCTGATGGACCGCCTGGCGGGCAAGGGCGGGCCTGCGCGACGGGTAACCTTTCCCACCCGCCTGATCGTGCGCGGTTCGGTGCTCCCGCCCCAACACATTTAGCCAGCTTTCGATCGGCATCGAAATTTCCGCTTGCCAAACCGGCGGAAGCATAGCCTGATGCGCGTGTGAGATCGATCTCACATCCAGTTCGAAAGGGGAGACGCCAGCGCGACGAACGCGCCGCTCCCCGCGCTTTCGGCCGCTTGGCCGACACCCGCGTCATCAGGGAAGGACCCCATGCTCAACTTCGACAAGGACCGTTTCGTCAGGATCCAGACCGGTGCCGTCGGCATCGCCGCGCAGGCCCGCCCGCTGATGCGTGAGCTTCTGGACGGGGGGGTCGAACGGCTCTTCTTCATGGGCACCGGCGGCGTGCAGCTTCTCACCTTCCCGGCGATCGACGTGGCCCAGCGCCTGTCGACCTTCCCCGTTTCCGCCGCGCTTCCCGCTCAGGTGGTGCTCGATCCGCCGGCCGGACTGGACGCGAAGGCACTGGTGATCATGCCGTCACTGTCCGGCACCACGAAGGAGAGCGTCCAGCTTCTGTCGTTCCTGAAGGCGCGCGGCGTGAAGACGCTCTCGCTCACCGGTCATGCCGACACGCCGCTGGCGCAGGAAACCGACCACAACTTCACGAACTTCGCCGAGGACGACACCTCCTCGGAGTCCTTCTACCTGCAGACGCTGATCCTGGTTCTGGCGCTTCTGGCCGAGCGTGGCGAGTTCGATCGCTACGAGGAGACGATCGCCGAGCTCGAGAAACTGCCGGAACTCATGGCTGCGGCCAAGGCGAGCTTCGAGGACGAGGCGGCCAAGCTCGCCGCCACGATCAAGGACGAGACCTACCACATCTTCACCGGCGCGGGCTCCGTCTGGCCGGAAGCCCACTACTACGGCATGTGCATCCTGGAAGAGATGCAGTGGATCCGCACCCGTCCGGTCCACGCGGCCGACTTCTTCCACGGCACGCTCGAACTGGTGGAGCCGGGCGTCAGCGTCTTCGTGTTCAAGGGCGAGGACGCCCTGCGACCGCTGTCGGACCGCGTCGAGGCCTTCGCCAAGCGCTACACCGACAAGGTGCGCGTGCTGGATGCCGCCTCGGTGGCGCTGCCGGGCGTCTCGGCGGAAACCCGAAAGCTCGTCTCTCCCGCCCTCCTCGCGACGCTTCTGGAGCGCCTCAGTGCGCATCTCGAGGTCCTGCGCGACCATCCGCTGACGACGCGCCGCTACTACAAGCGCGTCGAATACTGAGCCCCCCTCGACAACGGAAGGATACGTCCATGACACGGTGCATGCCTATCGCGTCCGCAGCGCTCGCCGCCGTCTCCGCCCTGGCGCTCTCCGCCGGGGTGGCGCTGGCCGCCCCCGGACAGGTCGTCGAGGCGGAGCCGAACGCGCCCGTCACCTACGAGGGCACGATCTCGGTTCTCACCAAGTTCGGCCTCCAGCAGCTTTCGCCCTTCTTCCAGACCATGGCGGCGGAGTACCAGAAGCTGCATCCGGGCGTCACGGTGGAGCTGATCCAGGAGAGCGACGACAGCGTGAAGGGCAAGACCAAGACGCTGGTCGCCTCCAACTCGCTGCCGGACGTCTTCTTCTCCTGGACCGGAAGCTGGGGGTCCAACTTCGTGCGCGGCAAACGCGCCGTCGACCTGACCAAGGTCATCGGCGACGGCACGGAATGGGGCGGCATGCTGGCTCCCGCCGCCGTCAAGGCCTTCGTCTACAACGGCAAGAACTACGGCATCCCGCTTTATCTCGACGCCAAGTTCATGGGCTACAACAGGGCGATCTTCGCACAGCACGGCGTGTCGGAGCCGAAGACGTTCGAGGACCTGCTGTCGGCCTGCGACACGCTTCGCAAAGCCGGGGTCGTGCCGATCTCCTTCGGCAACAAGGAGTCCTGGCCGGCGGTCCACTATGCCGGCCAGCTCCTGGCCTACAATGTGCCGCAGTCGGTCCTGGAAAAGGACTTCGACCCCAAGACCGCGACCTACGACGACGCGGGCTACGGGCAGGCGCTGGCCCAGCTGAAGTCGCTCAACGATCGCTGCAGCGACGGCGCGGCGGTGAACGGATCGTCCTACGCATCCGCGCTGCAAGCCTTCAGCAACGGCCAGTCGGCGATGTATTATCAGGAAATCATCGAGTTCGATCAGTCGACGGCCGCCGATGCGCTGAAGCGCGAGGATTTCGGCTTCTTCACCCTGCCGGTTCCCGCCGGCGCCAAGGGTGATCCGAAGGCGATCGAGGGCGCGCCGGAGGGCTACATGATCTCTTCGGATTCGAAGAACGTGCCGCTCGCGATCGACTTCATGAAGTTCGTGACCTCGAAGGAGAACGGTCGCGTGCTGTCGGCTCCGCCCTACGGCCAGCCGAGCGCGACGCTCGGAGGAGCCGCGCCGGAAGCGATGAACCCAGCCGTGGTGGAAGGCCTCAAACAGATCGGCGAGGCCTCCTACCTCATGCCCTGGCTCGACACGGTGAACCCGCCGCGCGTCGCCTCGGCCTGGCTGTCCAGTCTCCAGGCCCTGCTCGGCGGCACCATGTCGCCCGACGAGGTCATGGAGACGGTCCGGCAAGCCGCGGCGGCCTCGAAGTAACGGCATGTCGAGCACCGGTCCCCTGGATGTGGAGGGCGGCGTCGGTATCGCCGCCGCCGCCCGCGCGAAACCCCGGCGCTTCGCACGCGCCACCCGCGACTGGTTCTCGCTGCGTTGGGCGGCGGCGGCCGTCATCCTCGTCGGCTGGTTCGTCTACTACCCGATCGTCGACAACTTCGTGGTCAGCACCACGGACGAGGACATCTTCACCGGCGAGACCACCTATATCGGTCTCGCCAACTACGCTCGGCTCTGGGGCGACCCCGTGGTCCGCACGGCGCTCTGGAACAACGTCGCCTACGCCCTGATCTCGATCGTCTTCCAGGTGGCGGGCGCGTTCCTGCTCGCGGCGCTGATCGAGGGACTGGCGAGCGAACGGGCGCGGCGCTTCTGGCGTGCTGTCTACTTCGTGCCTTCGGCCATCTCGATCACCGTGACCGGCCTTCTGTTCTACTTCATCTACCAGCCGCGCATCGGGCTCCTCGACGCCGGACTCGCAAGCATCGGCCTCGGCGGCCTCGGCCATGCCTGGCTCGGCGATCCGCAGACGGCGATCTATGCGATCATCGCCATGAGCCAGTGGCAGGGGTTCGGCTATTCGACCCTTCTCTTCGCGGTGGCGATCCAGCGCATTCCGCGCGAGCTCTACGACGCCGCCGTCATGGACGGAGCCGGTCCCTTCCGCCGCCTGTGGAGCGTGACGCTGCCGATGACGCGCGAGATGACCGGGCTGATGGTGATCGTCACCATCACCGGCGCCTTCCAGGTCTTCAACGAGGTGATGGTGATGACCGGCGGCGGTCCCAACAATTCGAGCCACGTCCTCGGCACTTGGCTCTACCAGCAGGGCTTCATCGAGAACAATTTCGGCTACGGCGCTGCGATCGCCAGCGTCATCTTCGTCGTGACGATGCTCACCGGGGCCGCCCAGCTCTGGTACACGCGGCGGCGGAGGGTCGAGCTGTGAGCGCGCTCGCCCCCGCCCAGCGCCGCCCCGGCCATGGTGCCTTCTGGCCCGCGATCGGCCGCGCCTTCGCCCTGGCGTTCCTCGTCTGCCTCGGGCTCGTCGTCATCTATCCCCTCGTCTGGATGGCGCTCAGCGGCCTGAAGAGCAATGCCGAGATCTTCGGCAACCCGTTCGCGCTTCCCGCCCACTGGGCCTGGGGCAACTATGTCTCGGCCTGGAATCAGGGCGTGCGCGACTACGTGGCGATCAGCGCGCTCGTCACCGTCGTCTCGGCCGTCACCACGGTGCTGATCAGCGCCTGGACGGCCTACGGCCTCACCCGCACGCCGATGCCCGGCAAATCGCTGGTGGTCGGGCTCATTCTCGGCGGCCTCATGCTCAGCCCGACCGTGGCGCTGATCCCGCTGGTGCGCATGCTCCAGTCGCTGGGGCTCTACAACACCTACTGGGCGCTGATCATCCTCTACACGGCCTTCCGGGTGCCGTTCAGCACGTTCCTCATCCGCGCCTACATGATCGACCTGCCGCGCGACCTCGACGAGGCCGCCCGGCTGGACGGGGCGAGCGAAGGCCAGATCTTCTGGAAGATCACGCTACCGCTGTGCCGGCCGATCATCATCTCCTGCGTCATCCTGCACGTGCTCTTCGCCTGGAACGAGTATCTCTTCGCGATGGTCTTCACGAGCGGCTCGGACGTCCAGACGCTGCCCGTCGGCCTCACCTCCATCATGGCGACCCACGGCACGAACTACGCCGTCGTCTTCGCCGCTATGACGATCTCGGCGCTCCCTATCGTCCTCATCTTCTTCGCCGCCCAGCGATACTTCATCCGCGGCCTCTCGGAAGGCATCGGAAAGTGAGCCTGCGCCAGCCAAGCGACCGATCGACATGACCACTGCACCCCTCGTCGCCATCGGCGACAATTGCCTCGACGCCTTTCTCTCCAAGGACATGCTCGCGGTCGGCGGCAACGCCCTCAACGTCGCCGTGCAGTGGCGGCGCATGGGCCGTGATGCCCGCTACTTCGGGACCGTGGGTCCGGATCCGGAGGGAGATGTCATGCTGGCCGAGATCGAGACCGCAGGCCTCCGGCGCGGCGACGTGGAGGTCCGGCCCGGCGAGACCGCCGTCACCCTTCTGCGCGACCGGGAGGGCGACCGGATCATCCTCACCGAATCGCTCGGCGTCGGCGAGAACTACATGCCGGCGCCCTCCGCCTTCGCAGCGGTCGGCGAGGCCGCCTGGGTCCACCTCGGCACCCATTCCAACCCCGACCTCGTGCGCCGCCTCGCCGCTGGACGGGTGCCGTTCAGCGTCGATGTCTCGACGCATCACGACGCCCTTTCGCTCTGCGGCGCGCCGCTCGTCTTCGCCTCCGGGTCGGACGAGGCGGGCTTCGATCCGGCACCGCTGATCGCGCAGCTTCGCGCGCTCGGCGCCGGCCGCGTGGTGGTCACCTGCGGCAGCCGGGGCGCCTTCTTCGACGACGGGTCTCACCTGCGCCACGCGCTGGCAATGCCTGTCGATGTGGTGGATACCTGCGGGGCCGGCGACAGCTTCATCGCCACCTTCGTCACCGCCCACCTCGTCGACCGCCGGGACGCCGACGAGGCGCTGCGCATGGCCTGCGCGGCCGCCGGCGAGACCTGCCGCCATCTCGGCGGCTTTCCCCAGACGCTGCGCCGCATCCCGGACTGGCTGCCCGAGAAATATGCGGGCGTCATCGCCGCCGGACAGGAGGCCTGACCCATGCCGACGCTTCGCCTGAGACAGCCGGCCGTGGCTGCGAAGACCGACCGGTCCTTCTGGCTGCAGGACATCGGCGCCGGAGCCGCGACGTCCCCCCTCGCCGGGGCTGCGGAAGCCGACGTCGCGATCGTCGGCGGTGGGTATACCGGGCTGTGGACCGCGCTTCGCATCCTCGACCTCGCGCCCGAGACCCGCATCACGATCCTCGAAGCCGACTTCTGCGGCTCGGGTGCTTCCGGGCGCAACGGCGGGCAGGTCCATTCCTGGTTCGCCGGGTTCGACCAGATCGCGGCCGTCGCGGGCCGCGAGGAGGCGCTGCGGCTGTGCCGCGCATCGGTCGCATCGATCCGCGAACTCGAGGCGCTCCAAGCCGACGGCACGATCGACATGGACCTCCGGTTGAACGGTTGGTTCTGGACGGCGAGCTCGATCGCCCAGGAGGGGTCCTGGGCCCAGGCCGTGCGAATGACCGAAGAAGCGGGCGAGGCTCGGTTCGAGCACCTCACCGCCGCCGAGATCGAGAGCCGGACGGGCTCGTCTGCGTCCTATGCCGGGGTCGTCGAGCGGGACGCCGGGACGATCCATCCGGCCAAGCTCGCGATCGGCCTGCGGGCGCTGGCGCTCTCGCGGGGCGTCGCGATCCACGAGAAGAGCCCCGTGCTCGACATCGAGACCGGCGAGACCTGTCGTCTTCGCACGGGGAACGGCACGTTGACCGCGCGGCGGGTGGTGCTGGCCGCCAACGCCTGGCTGTCCGCCATCCCCGAGCTGCGCCGCCATCTCTATGTGGTGGACAGCCAAGTGATCGCGACCGCGGAGGTTCCGGAGGAGCTGGAGCGGATCGGCTGGCGCGACGGGGCCTCGATCTGCGACTCGCAGCGGCAGGTCCTGTACTATCAGCGCACGCCGCGCGGGCGCGTCGTGTTCGGCCGGGGCAGCGGCGGGGTCGCCTATCTCGGCGACTTCGGCGCGAGCTTCAACCGCAGTCCCTCCCATGGCCGAGACAACATTCGCGAGCTGCATCGCGTCTACCCGAGCCTTCGCGGCGTCGCGGTAGAATACGACTGGTCCGGGCCGATCGACTGCGTACCCGAGCACGTCCCGGTCTTCGACCATCTGCGCGAGCATCCCAACGTCTTCTACGGCATGGGCTTCAACGGCACCGGCATCGCCCAGACGCCGATCGGCGGGCGCATCCTCGCCAGCCTCGTGCTCGGCCGGCGCGACGAATGGAGCGCCTGCGGCCTCGTCGGGATCGAGAAGCGCACGAAGCTTCCGCCCGAGCCCATCCGCTACATCGGCTCGCGCCTCGTGCGCGGCGCCATCCGCCGGATGAACGACGCTGAGATCCAGAACCGCCAACCGGGCGCGCTCGTCCGCTGGGCGTCGCGCATGGCGCCCGGCGCCAGCGAGCACTAGCGGCCCGCTGCACTCCGGCTTCCCTCACCTCTCGCATCCGGGACACGCCCCATGGCCCATCTGACCCTGCGCAAGATCCGCAAGTCCTATGGAAATCTCACCATCCTGGACGACATCGACCTCGACATCCCCTCCGGTGAGCTCGTGGTCTTCGTCGGGCCGTCAGGCTGCGGCAAGTCCACCCTCCTGCGGTCCATCGCGGGCCTCGAAGAGATCACCTCCGGCACGTTCCATCTCGACGGCGAGGCGATGAACGACGTGCCGCCGGCGCAGCGCGGCATCTCGATGGTGTTCCAGTCCTATGCGCTCTATCCGCACATGACCGTCTACGAGAACATGGCCTTCGGCATGCGGATCGCCGGCACCGCCAAGCCCGAGATCGACCGGCGCGTGCGGCAGGCCGCCGAGATCCTGCAGCTGACGGCCTATCTCGGGCGCGTTCCCAAGGCCCTGTCCGGCGGCCAGCGCCAGCGCGTGGCGATCGGGCGGGCCATCGTGCGCGACCCGAAGGTGTTCCTGTTCGACGAGCCCCTGTCCAACCTCGACGCGGCGCTGCGCGTGGCGACCCGGATCGAGATCGCGCGGCTCAAGGAGCAGATGCCGAACACCACCATGATCTACGTCACGCACGACCAGGTCGAGGCGATGACGCTGGCGGACCGCATCGTGGTGCTGCGGGACGGACGCATCGAGCAGATCGGCACGCCGATGGAACTCTACCGCAAGCCGGCGAACCGCTTCGTCGCGCAGTTCATCGGGTCGCCGGCCATGAACATTCTTCCAGCTGTCGCGGAAGGATCCCGCGCGTCGCCCGCCATTCGCGTGGCCGGTGGCGCCGCACCGATAACGTTGCCTTCCCGGCCTCGCCCCGACGGGGTGGCGAGCCTCGGTGTGCGCCCGGAAGACCTGCGGGAAGCGACCGGCGAGGACGCCATTCTCGAGGGCCGGGTCGAGTTCATCGAGCAGCTCGGCGAGGTGCAGCTCGTCCACGTCCAGCTCGGAACGGACACGGGCGGGCGGGTCGTCGCCAAGCTGCCGGGCGATGGCGAGGTTCGGCGCGGCGCGCCCATCCGCCTCGCGGCGGACCCGAAGCGGCTGCATTTCTTCGACGCCGCCGGCCTGTCCGTCTAGGCGCGGCTAGCCGGTCGCTCCATTCGCGCGAAAGAAACCGAGCGCTTCCCGAATGCCGGCCGGGATCGATCCCATGTGGTCGCCCGGCACCACGCGATGTTCGGCGACGAGGTTCGCCGCCCGGGCCCGCGCGACCGTCAGGTCGATCGCGCCGCTCGAGCGGGTTTCGCGGTCGCCGTGCGCCATCAGGACCGGGCAGCGGAAACCGGAGGCGAAGCACACGGCCGACCGCATCTCCACTTCGCGCGGGTCGGCGATGTCGAACGGAACGTCGTCGGCGAAACGCTGGAAGAAGATGCGCGTATCCGGCGAGGGGGAAAGCGCCGCTGCGCCCCGGAAGTCGCCGGCCAGCGCCGCCAGAAGCGTCAGCGTACCGCCGACGCTGTGGCCGCAGACGAAGACACGCTCGGGATCGACGCCCGGCCGCGCGCGAAGCGCCTGCGCCGCGGCGAGCACGTCGTCGGTCTCGTCGTAGAAGGCGGAGAAGTCGCCCGGCTGCCCGTTCTCGCCGCGCATCGTCGGCATCAGCGCGTGATAGCCTGCGGCCACGAAGGGCGCCGCCAGATCCTGCCAGTGCCCATGCCAGATCGCGTTGCCGCCATGAAGCACGAGGACGGACGGCCGGAGCGACGATGCGTCGCCCGGCGGGCTCGCCCAGGCGACGAGCTCACGTCCGGCCGACGAATAGCGCAGCGCTTCGGCGCCGGGCGGCGCGTTCAACGGATCGCCTTCGTCCGGCGCGGGACCGCGACGAAGAAGTTTGGTGCGGAACCCCTCGCGCGCCGTGCGGTAGTCGCTCCCGAGAAGCCGGGGCTCCGGCAGGGGAGCAGGCGCGGGTCCCGGCGTCTGCGCGCGCGCGAGGCGGGCGGTGATGGGTGCCATCGCAAGCATGGCGATGACGGCGCGGCGGTCGAGGAGCATGGGGCGTCTCCGCTGGACGGGAACACCCCTACCCCGCGCCCGGCTCGCGGCGGTTTCGTGGCGAGTGAACCTGCCGCGCGGGCTAGCGCGCCGCGTACTGGTCGTCGGTCACCTTCTCGAGCCATTCCACGGCCGATCCATCCACCGCCTCGGCGACCGCGACGTGCGTCATCGCGGCGGACGGACCCGCGCCATGCCAGTGCTTCACGCCGGGCGGAATCCAGACGACGTCGCCCGGCCGGATCTCCTCGACGGGGCCGCCCTCGCGCTGGATCAGTCCGCTGCCATCGGTGACGATCAGCGTCTGGCCGAGTGGATGGGTATGCCACGCCGTTCGCGCGCCCGGCTGGAAGGTCACCGTCGCGCCGCCGACGCGCGCAGGCTCCTCGGCCTGGAAGCGCGTCGCGACGCTGACCTCGCCGCTGAAATAGGCCTCCGGTCCGGGTGCCGGCGGGTTCGCGGCCGCCTTCGTGATCCTGACGTCCGGATTGGGGGCGGCGGACGCGAGCATGGCGCCGGCGAAGATGGTGGTGGCCAGAAGCAGCATCGAAAGAGCCTTTCGTTCGGGGTCGGTCAGTCGGTTTGCGATGCGGCGGCCGGCCTGTCGTCGAACACGGCCTTGAGGACGGGAACGGCGGACATGGCGTTCGGCCAGCCTGTGTAGAAGGCCAGATGCGTGACGGCTTCCGCCACTTCGTCCCGGGTCATGCCGGCATCCATAGCCCGCCCGAGATGAAACCGCAGCTGCTCGGCCTTGCCCCCTGCGATCAACGCGGCCACGGTCACGAGGCTTCTGTCGCGGGGCGCGAGTTCGGGCCGGAGCCAGAGGTCGGCGAAAAGGACCCGGTCGGTGTAGTCGGCGAGCGCCGGGGTCGTCGGGCGAACGTTGGCATCGACCGAAGCCGCGCGTGCCCGCTCCTGGGCTCCGTCGACCGGCAGCGGTGCGGCGGCAGAGGCGGCAACGGCGTCGCCACCGATGCCGCGTTCCGCGAAGACATCCCGCGCGACCGCGACGGCGGACATGGCGTTAGGCCAGCCCGCGTAGAAGGCCAGATGCGTTATCGTCTCGCCGAGTTCGCTCGGCGTCACGCCGTTGTCGAGCGCCCGCATGAAGTGAGCGCGCATCTGGGCGGCATGGCCACCGGCGACGAGCGCCGAGACGGTCACGAAGCTTCGGTCGCGGGGCGAAAGACCGGGACGCGCCCACACATCGGCGAACAGGAGTTCGTCGGTATAGGCTGCAAGCGGCGGAACCGTCTTGCGAACGATCTCGGGCGCCACGCGCGAAATGTCGCGCCGCTGGTCCTGAGCCGCCGCCGCACCGGCCATGGCGACCATCGCCAGCGTGGTTGCTGCAAGAAGGGTCATCCCGAAACTCCGCTTTGTCTGTGCCGCCCGGCCTGGCAGCCTGGGGACGGGCGGGAGGAGCGTCGCCGAAGCGACGGTCTCCTGGCTCACCGGCACCCGCCAGTATCGAATGCGTTTGGACGCGAGGCGGAAATTAGGGCGGGTTCCTCGGACGAATTAGGCCTGCCGATCTGCTAGCTGTCATAACGCCAGCTCATGAATGCCAAGGGCGGCACCTCGCTCCACAGGAGCCGAGATGCCGCCCGTGCGGGTCGGATCAGAAGCTGTCGGAACCCGGTACGATCGAACCGATGCCGGGCGAGGCCGTGAAGTTGGCCCCCGGCGTGCCGTTGATCACGCTCATCATCGCATCGCGGTCGGCCGTGTCCTCGACGGAGCGGGAGCCGGGAACGAGCGCTCCGCTGGAGGACCGGGCAGTGTTGGGGAAGCCGTAGGTCGCCTGGTCCTGCGCGGCGGTTGCGCTGGCCTTCGAGGCGGTGCCCCGGACCACGGACATGACGGCGGCGCCGTCGCGAGCCCGCTCGTAGGTGTCCGAGCCGGGAACCACGGCGTTGGCGGCGGACATCGTGCCGAAGGAAGCGGCGGCGAGGAGGGTGGCGGCAAGGATGCGGGTCTTGGTCATGGATTTGTCCTCGATGAGGCCTCTGTGGGCCGTTGGATCGGGGAAGTTGGCGATGCGCCGCTTCCCCGTGTTTGACGAGGATCAGACTAGCGAGGGGTTGTCGCAGTGCTGTGCCGGGGACGTCCGAAATTGTCCCAAAAGTGTATCGATCGGTGCAGTCGATCGGAAGCAACGGGTGCTCTTGCGACAAGTTGATACAGTTTTTCGCGGGCCTTTCCAGCACCATGGCATTATAATGGCGCTCGACCCAGCGTTCGGGACTTTCCGATGGACAGCGTAGCCCACATCATCGTCGTCGACGACCACCAGGACATCCGCGACCTCGTCGGCAACTACCTGGAGCAGCAGGGGTACCGGGTGAGCGTCGCGGAGAACGGCGGGGCATTGCGCCGTCTTCTCGAACGCGGACTGCCCGATCTCATCGTGCTCGACATCATGATGCCCGGCGACGACGGGTTGACGATGTGCCGGGAGATCCGCGCGATCGGCGAGACACCGATCATCTTCCTGACCGCGCGGGCCGAGGAAACGGATCGCGTCATCGGGCTGGAACTCGGTGCCGACGACTACCTGACGAAGCCCTTCTCCTCGCGCGAGCTGCTGGCCCGCATCAAGGCGGTGCTGCGCCGGGCGCGGCCGACGGGCGCCCCGCGCGCCGTCCGGCGTCCATCCACCCTGCGCTTCGATCGTTGGACGCTCGACGTCAGCCGCCGCGAGTTGCAGGACGAGGACGGCGTCGGCGTCCCCTTGAGCACCGCCGAGTTCCGCCTCCTCAAGGTGTTCGTGGATCATCCCGGCGCCGTTCTGACGCGCGACCAGCTCCTCGACCTCACCGTCGGGCGCGAGGCGGAGCCCTTCGACCGCGCCATCGACAACCAGGTCAGCCGCCTGCGCAAGAAGGTCGAGAGCGACCCGAAGAACCCGACGATCATCCTGACCCACTGGGGTGGCGGCTACAGCTTCGTGCCCGAGGTGATCGCGCCATGACCGTCGCCGCCGACCGCTCGCAGAAGCGTCCGTCGCGCACCCACCGTCGGTTCGGCGCCGTAGGGCGATGGTTCGTAGTCGCCCGTCGCTGGCGCATTGCTCAGTGGTGGCACAAGAGCCTCGCGATCCAGCTCCTGGCCTCCATGCTGCTCGCCTTCTTCGCGAGCCAGGCGATCTCGCTGGTCATCTCGTGGGACGGCTACAAGAGCGCCGTCCAGACCGCGGTGCGAACCGAACTCCATAGCCGGGCGGCGGCGGTCGCCCGCCTCGTCGAGGTTGCGCCGCCGGAGCTGAAGGGCGATCTCGCGCGCGTCAGCAGCACGGACTACTCGCGCTTCTGGATCTCGGACGGCGCGACACCGGACCTCGACGGCTGGCTCGACGAGGCCTTCGCGCGTTTCCGGGTTCCTCTTCACGACCTCTTCGGCATCAGGGTCGAGAACACCCCGGTCGGCGCGCCGGGGGTGAAGACGATCCTGTCTCCCGAAGCCACGGTCGCGAAGTTCCTTCAAGGGGCCCGGTGGAGCACGCCCGCGGCCGGCGGCGCCGAAGGGGCGGACTTCCCGGCCCGCGCCCGCTACGTCGACTACGCCGACATGGACGGCGCGGGCGTGCTGGTGCCGCTGAGCGATGGACGGACGCTGAACGTCGCCTTCTACAAGCACCTGGCGCCGTCCATCTGGGCGACGCCGCTGCCTCTCACGGTGGCTCTGACGGCCGGGCTCGTGGCGCTCGTAGGCGCCTTCACGGCGCGGCGTATCGCGCGCCCGCTGCGACAGTTGACGACGGCGGCCGAGTCCCTCGGGCGTGGCGAGGCCGGGCCGCCCCTTTGCGAAACCGGACCCGACGACATCCGCCGGACGGCCGAGGCCTTCAACAGGATGCAGGAGCGGTTGCACCGCTTCGTGGAGGACCGGACGCGGATGCTGGCGGCGATCAGCCACGACCTGCGCACGCCGCTGACCACGCTGCGCCTGCGCGCCGAACTGGTCGAGGACCAGAACCTACAGGGACGGATGTTGTCGACGATCGACGAGATGCAGGCGATGGCGGATGCGACGCTGGCCCTCATCCGGCAGGAGACGACGGCGGAAGCGACACGAACGATCGATCTGTGCGCGCTGATCGGAAGCACGTGCGAGGATCTGGCCGAGCTCGGATACGATGTGACCTTTGAGGCTTGCGATCGCCTGCCCTATCGCTGCCGCCCGGACGGCTTGCGTCGCGCCGTGCGCAATCTGGTCGAGAACGCCGCCCGCTACGCAGGCAAGGCGCATGTGCGCCTCGTCGCCGCCCGCACGAGCGTCGAGATCGTGGTGGACGACGACGGGCCGGGCATCCCGGCCGACAAGCTCGACGAGGTCTTCGCGCCCTTCTACCGCCTGGAAGGATCGCGCTCTCGCGAGACCGGCGGCGCCGGGCTCGGCCTGTCGATCGCCCGCGCCATCGCGCGCCAGCACGGCGGCGACATCACCCTGCGCCCCCGCTCGCCGGGCCTCTCCGCCGCGGTGACGCTCCCGGTCTGACCGCCATTCTCCGAACGTGCGACTGCGCGTCCATGCGCCACGCGAGCCGGAACTCGTCGGCTCTCCTTAGGGCCCGCTGCGTCCGTGGGGACGTCGTCTCGTCCGAGCATCCCGCGAGCGCGGCGAGCTTCGTGCGTCCATGATCCCCGCTCGGACCGCGCGTCGACCACGCCGATGCCGCAGTCCAGCAATCACGGGGGGTCCGGCAGCCCGGAACGACGCGATGGGTCAATGCGACCGGGCGCCCAGGACGAAATCGAAGAGCAGCTTCACGTTCAGGAGCGCGATGGCCACGGCGATCAATAAGGCGACACCCGACAGCCAGCGCGGGGCCACCAACTCGCCCATCTTGCGACGGTCCATGGTGAACATGACCAGCGGGAACACCGCGAACGAGAGCTGGAGGCTGAGGACGACCTGCGTGAGGATCAGGAGCCGGGCGGTGCCCGCGTCCCCGAACCAGATCGTCACGGACGCGGCGGGCACGATGGCGATGACGCGCGTGATGAGGCGCCGGAGCCACGGCGCGAGCTTGATGTCGAGGAAGCCCTCCATCACGATCTGTCCGGCGAGCGTCGCGGTGACGGTCGAGTTGATGCCGCAGCACAGGAGGGCGATGCCGAAGAGCGTCGGCGCGACGGCGGCCCCGAGGATCGGGGCGAGCAGGCTGTGGGCCTCGCCGAGTTCGGCGATCCCCGTGCGCCCGGTGGTGTGGAAGGCCCCGGCCGCGAGGATCAGGATCGACGCGTTGACGAGGAGCGCGAAGCAGAGCGCGACGGTGGAGTCGATGGTCGCGAAGCGCAGCGCCTGGCTCTTCTCCGGCAGGCTCGAGCCGTAGTCGCGCGTCTGCACGATACCCGAATGGAGGTAGAGGTTGTGCGGCATCACGGTCGCACCGAGGATACCCAACGCGAGATACAACATCTCGGGGTTCGAAACGATCTCGGTGGTCGGCGCGAAGCCCCGGATCACATCACCCCAGTTCGGGTCGACCATGGCGATCTGGACGGCGAAGCACACCGCGATGACGCCGAGGAGCGCCACGATCAGCGCTTCCACCCAGCGAAAGCCGAGCCTCTGGAGCCATAGGATCAGGAACACGTCGATGGCAGTGATGAGGACGCCGATCTCGAGAGGGATCCCGAACAGAAGGTTGAGGCCGATGGCCGTGCCGATCACCTCGGCGATGTCGGTGGCGACGATCGCGATCTCGGCGAGGAACCAGAGCGGCAGCGCGACGAAGCTCGGATAGGCGTCGCGGCAAGCCTGCGCGAGGTCGCGACCGCTCGCGATCGCAAGCCGGGCGCAGAGCGACTGGAGGACGATTGCCATGACGTTCGACAGGAGCGCGACGAAGAGGAGGGTGTAGCCGAAGGCCGACCCCCCGGCGATCGACGTCGCCCAGTTGCCGGGATCCATGTAGCCGACGGCGACGAGGTAGCCGGGTCCGAGGAAAGCCGCCGCCTTGCGCCAGGGCGGGGCGTTCCGGTCGACGCGGACGGTGCGGTGGACGTCGAGGAGCGACCCGTCACCACGGTCCCGCTTCCACCCGGCATCGTCCACGCCTTCGTTCGCACCGGTCATCGTTCCGCGCCTCGCTCCGAGATCGCATAGATTTGTTTCACGGCACAGGGTTTGTCCAGTGACAAACTTTGTACCCGAGGCCGCAGAATGCTAGCGTTCGCGGCATGGACGGGATCAGGCGATGACGGTTGATGGAAACGAACCCGGGACGGCCCCCATCGCCGCGCGGTTCGAACGCGTGCGCAAGGCGAACCAGTCCGAGCTGTCGGAGGACTACGTCGAGATGATCGACGACCTGATCGGCGAGTTCGGGGAAGCGCGGGCGACGGACCTCGCGGAGCGCTTCGGCGTGTCCCCGGGCACCGTCGCGCGCGCCGTGCAGCGCCTGGCCCGCGACGGGCTCGTGGAGTCCAAACCCTACCGGGCGATCTTCCTGACGGCAGAGGGCAAGGAGCTCGCCGAGCGAGCCAGGGCACGTCACCGCCTGGTCGTCGACTTCCTGGTCGCGGTCGGCGTCGCACCGCACGCGGCCGAGATGGATGCCGAGGGGATCGAGCACCACGTCGGAAAGGACACGCTGGACGCCTTCCGCAGGTTCCTGTCGCGCTGACGGTGGCGCGTCGGTCAGCGCTCGGCGTCGGCGGGGTCGTCGACCAGGGCTTCCGGCCGGCTGACCTGCACCGCGGTCATCGACGTCTTCACCGCGAGTTCCTTGGTGCCCAGCCGCTTCAGCATGTCGCGGAACTGCGGGTGCATGCCACCGTCGACGTAGGCCATCGGCATGCCCGCGCGGCCTTCCGACAACAACGACTGGAGCAGCTTGTCGTCACGTTCGCGCTTGGCGGCAACCTCGGGCGCGACACGCGCCTCCAGCGGCGGACAGGACGCCGCCGGATCCAGCGGCTGGCCGTCCTTGCGGCGGGAGTCGAACACGTACCGCCCGCCGCAGGCGGCGACGTCGGGCTCCTTCCGCGTCACCTCGAAGATGTCGTAGCCGAGCTTGAGGTTTCGCCAGAACGCGATGTTCGGGTCGCTCCGGTGGCGCGCCATCTGCGCGGCCGTCATCCGGAACGGGAAGGACTGGACCTGGAAGTCGCCCTGGCCGATCGAGAACGCCCTCTCCGCCTCGGCGTACACCTCGCCGACGCCCTCGTCGGTCATGGCGAAGCATCCCGACGACGAGCAGGCGCCGTGCACCATCAGCGAGTCGCCCGTGTAGCCGAGCGACTTCTCCAGGGGGTTCGGGTAGCCGAGGTTGAAGGAGCGATGGTACTTCGAGTTCGGGTTCATCAGCGCCCGGGTGACCCGGTAGAAGCCCTCGGGCGCCTGGCGGTCGCCGTTCGTCTTCTTCGGGCCGAGCTTGCCGGACCAGCGGCAGAGGGGGTGGGTCTTGTGGAGGGCGTAGCGCCCGTCCGCGCCGAGCTTCCAGACCTCGAGCTCGCTCTCCTCCTTGAAGATGCGGACCAGGATCGACCCCTGCGGACGGGCCTTCGCCTCGGCATAGGCCGTCGGCACGAGGTCCTTGTACGTCTCGTCCGACATCGACATGCAGCCGCCCGCAGACGCGAGACCGAGAAGGGCGACCGCCAGCGCGGCTCGGCGCGTGGCGGTGCGGGCGCGGTGTCGTGCGGGAAGGTGCATCTCGTTCCGAGGGTTGGACGTGGCAGGTTTCAGTCCATCATCGACGGTCGGGCTGTCGCGGGGATGACCCGGAGGGCGCAACCGTCGCGGCCGCCAAGAGACGCCTCGATCCGGCGGAAGTGAGGCGACCGCAGCCGCCGGTTCTCAATGCGTCTCGTGCAGGCACTCGCCGTGATCGCCGAGAACCTCGATCACCCGGCACTCGGCGACGGAGTGGTTCGAACAATCCGTCATCCGCGCGACCTCGGCCCGCAGCGCCGTCAGCCGGGCGATCTTGTGATCGATGTCGGCAAGGTGAGCGGCCGCGATCCGGTCGGCGCTCTCGCAGGGGCGGTCCGGCTCCCCGGCCAGCGCCAGGAGTTCGCGGATCGGCTCGATCTCGAAGCCGAGCTCGCGGGCATGCCGGATGAAGCGCAGACGCCGCAGGTCGCGCGCGTCGTAGAGGCGGCGGTTGCCCTCCGTCCTCGGCGGGGCGGCCAGGAGGCCGATCTGCTCGTAGTAGCGGATCGTCGGCACCTTGATCCCGCTCGCGCGCGACGCCTCACCGATCGGAACGCCTGCCGTCATTTTTCCGCTTGCTCCTCTAGCCACTAGAGGAGGTAGCCCTCTCCCGGCAACGATGCAAGGAGAGCGCCATGATCGCCACGACGGGCGAGAGCCGCTTCCGGGTCACGGGCATGGACTGTGCGGCCTGCGGCAACAAGGTGGATACCGCGATCCGACGGCTGCCGGGCGTGGAGGACGTCACGGTCTCGGTGACGACGGGGGTGGTGAAGATCCGCCACGCGGACGGCTTCGACGCGGCAGTCGTGACGCGGCAGGTCCGGAACCTCGGCTACGGCGCCGAGGCGGCGAACGGGACGGCGATAGCGACCGTCGCCACCCCGACCGGACAGCACGAGCATGCAGGCCATACGCACGACGAACCGGCGGAAGCGGGTCTACCCTGGTGGCGCACGAAGAAGGCGAAGCTGACGGCGACCTGCGGCGCGGCATTGCTCGCGGCCTACGTCCTCGGGCACCTCGCACCCTCGCTGGAGCGTCCGGCCTTCCTCGCCGCACTCGCCGTCGGTCTCGTTCCCGTCGCCTGGCGCGCGGTCACGACTGCGCGGTTCGGCACCCCGTTCTCGATCGAGACGCTGATGACGATCGCCGCCGTCGGCGCCGTCTTCATCGGGGCCGAGGAGGAGGCTGCGGCCGTCGTGCTCCTGTTCCTCGTCGGCGAGATGCTGGAGGGACTGGCGGCGAGCCGTGCCCGGGCGAGCATCCAGGGCCTGTCCTCCCTCGTGCCGAAGACGGCGCTCGTCGAGTTGGACGGACAGACGACCGAGGTGCCTGCGGAGAGCCTTGCGGTCGGCGCCACCATCCTCGTGCGCCCCGGCGACCGCATCCCGGCCGACGGCACGGTCGTCGAGGGATCGGGCGAGGTCGACGAGGCGCCGGTGACGGGCGAGAGCGTGCCGAAGCGCAAGGCGGTCGGCGACCCGGTGTTCGCCGGCACGGTCAACGCGGGCTCGGTGCTCAGGGTGCGCGTCACCGCGGCGGCCGCCGACAACACGATCGCCCGGGTCGTCCGCCTCGTGGAGGAGGCACAGGAATCGAAGTCGCCGACCGAGCGCTTCATCGACCGCTTCTCCAAAATCTACACGCCCGCCGTCCTCGTGGTCGGCTTCCTCGTCGCCGTGGTGCCGCCGCTGGCACTCGGGGCGGACTGGAGCGAGTGGATCTACAAGGGCCTCGCGATCCTCCTGATCGGCTGCCCCTGCGCGCTCGTCATCTCGACGCCCGCCGCCATCGCGGCCGGCCTGTCGGCGGGCGCGCGGCGCGGCCTCCTGATGAAGGGCGGCGTCGTGCTGGAGACCCTTGGACGGGTCACCGCCATCGCCTTCGATAAGACGGGAACGCTGACGGCGGGCAAGCCCGTGGTGACCGACGTGGTCGCGGTCGGTCGCCCGGCACGGGACGTCCTGTCGCTCGCGGCCGCGCTGGAGAAGGGGTCGAGCCATCCGCTGGCGCTCGCGATCCTCGAGAAGGCGAAGACAGACAAGGCTCCGGTGCCGCCAGCCTTCGACGCCAACGCCGTCCCCGGTGAGGGCGTCGAGGGCAAGGTCGGCGGCGATGCCGTGTTCCTCGGGTCGCCGCAGGCCGCAGGGCGCCGCGCTCCCCTTGGCGACGAGCAGACGGCTGCGATCGCCGCGCTGAACGCGGAAGGAAAGACCGTGTCCGTCGTGCTCGCGCGCGACGGGGTCGCGGGCTACATCGCCATGCGCGACGAGGCGCGCCCGGACGCGCGGGAGGCGGTAACCTCCCTGAAGGCGGACGGCATCCGCACCCTCATGCTGACGGGCGACAACCGCACGACCGCCGAGGCGGTGGCAAACGGCCTCGGCATCGAGGCGCGCGCGGAACTCCTGCCGCAAGACAAGCAGCGCATCGTACGCGAACTTCAGGCCGAGGGGCTCGTCGTCGCCAAGGTCGGCGACGGCATCAACGACGCGCCCGCGCTGGCGGCGGCCGACATCGGCATCGCCATGGGCGGCGGCACGGACGTGGCGCTGGAGACGGCGGACGCGGCGGCGCTGCACGGACGGGTCCGCGACGTTCCGGACATGATCGCGCTATCCAAGGCGACCATGGGCAACATCCGGGCGAACATCGCGATCGCCCTCGGCCTGAAGGCAGTGTTCCTCGTGACCACCATCCTCGGCATCACGGGCCTCTGGCCGGCGATCCTCGCCGACACGGGCGCGACCGTCCTCGTCACCGCCAACGCCATGCGGCTCCTCGCCTGGAAGCCGCGGTGACCGCCGCGGTCGGGGACCCCCTCCGCTTCGGCCCGGCGATCGTCCTTGCCGTCATCGTGGCCTGGCTCGTGCTCGCCACCTACCGGACGTCCCGGGAGATCGGCGGGAGGGCCTACGGCTTCGGCATGAGCATCCGGCAGACGCTGGCCCGCGTCCTGTTCGCCGCTGCCGTCGTCGGCGGCCTCGTCGCCCTCGGGCTCCATGCTGCGGGAAGCGCGTCGGCCGCGTTCGCACCGCTCGCGGGAGAGGCCTCCGCCATCCGTCTGGCCGGGCTGGCGCTGGCCGTCGCGGGGCAGGTTCTGACGGTCGTGGCCCGGAGCGAGATGGGCTGTCGCTGGCGGGTCGGTATCCCCGACGAGGCGCCCGACGCCCTGGTCACGACGGGTTTATTTGGCCTCAGCCGCAACCCTGTGTTCCTCGGGATGCTCGCGATGGCAGCGGGCCTTGCGGTCGCCGTTCCGTCCCTGGCTGTCATCGCCTGCGCGCTCGCCTTCTGGATCGCCTGCGAGGTGCAGGTGCGAGACGAGGAGCGCTTTCTCGAACGCTCGTTCGGCCCGGCCTACACCGCATACCGAAGCGCCGTCCGGCGCTGGATCTGACGACTTCGAAAAAGGATGAACCCATGAGACCCGCATGGTCGGTGCAACTTGCCGCCATCACCGTTGGTGTCGCCCTCCTTGGTCCGGCTTCCGCGCACGAATTCAAGGCCGGCGACCTCACGATCGAACATCCCTTGTCGCGTCCGACACCGCCGATGGCAAAGGTCGGCGTCGGATACGTCTCGATCCGCAACGACGGGACGGAGGCCGACCGACTGATCGGCGGTTCGGCGACGGTCGCCGGGCGCTTCGAGATCCACGCCTCGACCGTGGAGGACGGGGTCGCGCGCATGCGCCGCGTCGACGACGGGATCGCAGTGGAGGCGGGCGCAACCGTGAAGCTCGCCTCGGGCGGAGCCCACGTCATGCTGCTCGACCTCAAGGAGCCGATCGTGAAGGGGCAGTCGTTCGACGGCACCCTCGTGTTCGAGCGCGCCGGAACCGTCCCGGTCCGTTTCTCGGTCGAGGGCTTCGGCGCCGCTGCGGCTGCCCCTTCCCACAAGGGACACCAGCCGTGGACCTGCGCACCGTTCGGATCGCGCTCTGGGGCGCGGTCGTCGTCGCCGCGGGCGCCCTCGTCGGCGCAGCATGGACGCTTCCGGGCGGCTTGCCGGCGCCTGCCGCCGGAATCTTGGCGGCCATGCCCATCGGCGGCGAGTTCGCGCTGGTCGACGAGGACGGGAAGCCGCGGACTTGGGTCAGCTTTCGCGGCAAACCCGTCGCCGTGTTCTTCGGCTTCACGAACTGCCCCGACATCTGCCCGACGACACTCGGCGAGCTCTCGGTCCTCCTCGCGGACCTCGGCCCGCACTCCGACAGCCTCCAGGTCGTGCTCGTCAGCGGCGATCCCCAGCGGGACACGCCGCAGGTTCTCAACGCCTACCTCCAGTCTTTCGATCCGAGGATCGTCGGCCTGACCGGAACCGACGCCGAGGTCGAGCGGGCCTTCTCCACGTTCAAGGCCTACCGCCGGAAGGTGCCGACGGAGGGCGGCGACTACACGGTCGACCACTCCGCCGGGGTCTACCTCTACGACCGCGACGGTGGCTTCGCCGGCTCGCTCGATATGCATGAGGACATGGCGGTCAGACGGGCCAAGGTCATGCGCCTCATCGAAGGCTCCGATGGGGCCGACGCGAGCTTGGCCGCGGACGGGATCGTCAGGTCGGCCGCCGGGATGGACGGGAACACGACGGAGGCCGCCAATGTCGGCGCGAACGGTTGACGTTGCGGAGCGCGGCGATGTTGCCCCTGACGGGTCGGCCCGACACTTGGCGCCCCTCTACGCCGCCTGGGTCGTTGCGCTTGCGGCGACGCTTGGCGCGCTCTTCGTGGGCGAGGTCATGGGACAGGTGCCCTGCGTCCTGTGCTGGTACCAGCGGATCGCGATGTTTCCCCTGGCCGTCGTGCTCGGGATCGCCGCTTTCCGAGCGGATAGGGGCGTGCGGGTCTATGCGCTGCCTCTCGCGATCGCCGGACTCGCGGTCGCGGCCTTCCATGCGCTGCTCTACGCCGGGATCGTGCCGGAAGCCATCGAGCCATGTGGCGCGGGCCCGTCCTGCGCAAGCGCCGAGATGACGATCTTCGGTGGCCTGCCGCTCCCCTACCTGTCCTTCGGGGCCTTCGCCGCGATCACCCTCCTCCTCGTTTGCCGCTTTGACAGGAAACGCGCATGAACCGCCGGACTTTCGTCGCCTCCACCGCCGCCGCGGCCATCCTCGCCTTCGGCGGAGGAGCGGTCTGGTATCGCGCCAGCCGTCCCCCGATCGCGCCGCTCTCCGCGGACGGCGACCGCCTCGTACGGCCCCATTCGCCGGTCATCGGCCCCGTCGACGCGCCGGTGACGTTGGTCGAGTTCTTCGATCCGTCCTGCGAAGCCTGCCGGGCCTTCCATCCGATCCTCGGGCAGATCCTCTCCAGGTATCCGAAAGAGCTTCGCCTGGTGCTGCGCTACACGCCGCTCCACGAAGGCTCGGACGAGGTCGTGCGCATCCTGGAGGCGGCACGGCGGCAGGACAGGTTCGAGGAAGTCCTCGACCGCGTGTTCGAACGTCAGCCCGAATGGGCCGTCCACGGAGCGCCCGACATTGCGAAGGCCTGGGAGATCGCGGGGACAGCTGGCATCGACCTCGCCCGAGCCCGGCTCGACGCCGTGTCGCCGGAGGTGACGGCCGTCCTCGAACGGGACGTCGCGGACCTCGAGGCGGTCGGGATCCAGAAGACCCCGACCTTCTTCGTCAACGGGAAGGAGCCAGCGCAGTTCGGCCCCAAGCCGCTCTACGAGGCGATCGTGGCGGAGGTCGAGAGGACGGGAACGGACAGTTGAGCGTCGGCACCGTCCGGCGCCCCGGTTCGGACGACAGGCTTCGCCGTCGATCCGCCCTTACCGCCCGCCCGTTTCTTCGACGGGCCGCTGGCCTGGGCGTTCGCGGTTCTGGTCTCGGGGCATGTCGAAATCACTGGGGTCGACGGCATCGTCCGGCATGACGGCCCTTTCTCCACAGGGCTGCGGTCTGGAGCTGAACGCACGGTTGGCGGGGTGGAATGCTCGATGTCTCCGAACCGCCCCGTTTGCACCCGACAACGTCGGACAGAATCACCGGCTAGAGGTCCGCCTTCATGAATCCCGTCGACATCGACCTCGTCCAGCAGCGCCGAAAGCAGGTCCTGCGACTGTCCGCCCTCGGCCTTCTCGCCTTCTGCGTGGCGATCGGGCCGCTTTGGGCAGAGCACTCCGTTCTGGAAGAGGCGGTCGAAACGCTGGGCCTTGCGGCGATCGCTGCCGGGGTTCTCGGGCGAGCGTGGTGCTCGCTCTATATCGGCGGGCGAAAGACACGCGAGATCGTTGAATTCGGCCCCTACTCGGTCAGCCGCAACCCCCTGTACGTCTTCACCTACATCGCCATGTTCGGCGTCGGTGCCCAGTCCGGCAGCCTGACCATCGGTCTGGTTTTCGCCGTGTCGGTGGCCGCGATCTTCCGGGTCGTGATCAGCCGCGAGGAGGCGTTTCTGGCGGCGCAGTTCGGTCCTGCCTACGAGGCCTATCGCCAACGGGTTCCGCGTTTCGGCCCCCGGTTTTCGGCTTGGCGAGACATGCCCGTGATAGCGGTTCGCCCCGACCGCGTCGCGAGGACACTGGCCGACGGCCTCCTGTTCCTGCTGGCCTGGCCGGCCTTCGAACTGCTCGAGGAGGCGCGCGAGTTCGGCTGGATCGGAACGGTGCTGCTCGTCCCCTGACGCTCGGTTCAATCCTCTTCGCCGCAAGCCGGGTCGCGGCACTTCAAACCGCGACCGGCGGCGAGCCTTACGAGATCGGAGACATTGGTGCTCTACGTCAGCAACGGCACCGGCCTCCGGCCAGGCTTCGCCTTCCGGTTGGGCAAGCCGCCCGAACTCACGCGCATCACCCTTCGCCCTACCTCGTAACCGCGCGGCGCCGTTCCGCCTCCTGCGAAGACCGGGTTTATGTCCAGACGTTTGCGACGACCCAAAGGACGCGGCATTGGCGGGTGTCGGAGGTCGGGGAATCCGCGCGAAATGAGGCAACGCATCCTGCCTCAGCCTCGGGACCGCCGGTGGCGCGCGACATGATCCACGAAGGCGCGCAGCTTCGACGGCATGTTGCGACGGGTGGGATAGTAGAGGAAGAAGCCCGGAAAGGGCGGACAGAAGGGTTCGAGCAGGGAGACGAGAACACCGTTTTGAAGGTCGGCACGGAACGTGTCCTCCATCCCGAACGTGATGCCGGCCCCGGAGCGCGCGAGCTTGATCATGAGGTGCATGTCGTTGGTCGTCACTTCCGGCGCCACGTCCACCGTGAAGTCGCGACCATCCTCCGTGAACTCCCATCGGTAGGGCGCGGCACGCGGCGCCGATCGCCAACCGATGCAGCGATGCGCCGCCAGTTCGCGCGGGTGGGACGGCGCGCCCGCTTGGGCGAGATAGCTCGGCGTGCAGACGGCGACCTGACGCTGGTCGTCCGAAACCGGCACCGCGATCATGTCCTGCTCGATCACCTCGCCAAGCCGCACCCCCGCGTCGAAACCCTCCGCGACGATATCGAACTCCTCGTCGGTCACCAGCACGTCGATCTGCACGTCGGGGTAGGCCCGCCCGAAATCGGCGAGCAGCGTGCCGGACAGGACGCTCTCGGCGATCGAGGAGACGGCCAGCCTGAGCTGCCCCCGCACGTCGGACCGGTGCGCGCGAACGCCCTCCAGCGCCGCCCGCATCTCCGCGATCGCCGGAGCGATCTCGTCGCGCAGCCGCTCGCCCTCCTCCGTCAGGCTCATGCTGCGCGTCGTGCGCCGCACGAGCGAGACGCCGATATCCTCCTCGAGACGTCGCAACGACTGGCTCACCGCCGAGCGCGTGACACCCAGGCGGTCGGCGGCTGCGCGAAAGCTCGGCTCTTCAGCAACGGCCGCGAACACGGCTAGCAGGTTGAGATCGGCGCGCATTGGTTAGTCCAACTTTCCAGCTTGTGCAGCATCGGGCGGCTCCTGACAACAATGTAGGAGGTTTAGGTCTACGGCAACCGCTGCGCATGGACGGGAACGACACCGCGGCGGTCCACGCTGAAACGAACCCAGGAGACCATCATGGCTCTCGACAAGATCGTGCTCATCACGGGCGCTTCCTCCGGCATCGGCGAGGGCATCGCCCGCGAACTCGCCGCCGCCGGCGCCACCCTCATGCTCGGCGCGCGTCGCACCGATCGCCTCGATGCGCTGGCGGACGAACTGCGCCAGGGCGGCACGAACGTCGCCACCCGCCGCCTCGACGTCACCGACCGGGCCGACGTCGCGGCCTTCGCGGACGCCGGGCGCGCCGCCTTCGGCCGGGTCGATGCGATCGTCAACAATGCCGGCATCATGCCTCTGTCCCCCCTCGCCTCCCTGAAGGTGGACGAGTGGGACCGGATGATCGATGTCAACGTGAAGGGCGTCCTCTACGGCATCGCCGCGGTTCTGCCGGAGATGACGGCGCGGGGCTCCGGCCACGTCGTCAACATCGCCTCGATCGGCGCGCTGGCCGTGTCGCCGACGGCCGCCGTCTATTGCGCGACGAAGTTCGCCGTGCGCGCCATCTCGGACGGGTTGCGCCAGGAGCACCAGGACATCCGCGTCACGTGCATCCACCCCGGCGTCGTGGAAAGCGAGCTCGCCTCGACGATCACCGACAAGGCGGCGGCCGAGCTGATGGAGACCTATCGCTCCATCGCCCTGAAGCCCGACGCGATCGGCCGGGCCGTGCGCTTCGCGCTCGAGCAGCCGGAGGACGTCGACGTCAGCGAGATCGTCGTGCGACCGCTGCGTTCGGCGCACTGATGCGCCGGGCCCTCTTCGGAGCGGCCGTTCTGGCCGCAGCTTCCATCACGCCCTCCAAAGCCGAGGATCCCGCCATGCCTCAACCCGGGCACCCCTACGCCGGCCTTTGGGTCACCGATGACGGCCAGGTGCGTCACGAACTCCTTGCCAACGGCCGTTACGATGAGGCGCGCGGTACGCGCGAGAGCGCCTATCGCGGCCGCTACGAGGTGTCGGGGACCCACATCGAATACTGGGACGACACCGGCTTCACCGCCGATGGCGACTTCGTCGACGCGAACACGCTGCATCACGGCGGCATGGTACTGCGCCGTCGACCCTGACATCGGCCCGCACCGCCGGCGGGGCCTGAAGGCCCCGCTCGGGGGTTCCGGTCGTCAAGCCTGCCGGGAAGCGGTTCTCGAGGCCCGAACCGGCGCTCCCCAACCACCACCGAAACGTCCTTAGAGAAAAGGAGCCTTCGATGCCCCACCGCTCGACATTCCTTCGCCGCCTCCTTGTGACGCTGGCGCTGCTCTGCACCGCACCGGTCGCCCAAGCCTCCACCGACGAGGCTCGAGGCGAGGCGCACAACGAGCACACCGTGCGCCAGGCGTTCGACGCCTGGTCCGCGGGCACCGGACACGTCTTCGACCTGTTCGCACCCGACATCCGCTGGACCATCGCCGGCTCGGGCTCGTTCACGGGCACGTTCATCGGCAAGGACGCCTTCCAGACCCGCGCCGCCGCTCCCCTGGTCGACAGGCTGGCTGCCCCGCTGAAGCCACTCGTGCACCACGTCTGGACCGCCGACGATCGGGTGATCGTGCGCTTCGACGCGTCCTCGACCACGACCTCCGGAGCGCCCTACAGCAACCAGTATGTCTGGATCCTCCGGTTCGACAAAGGGCGGATCGTCGAGGGCGAGGCCTTCCTCGACATGGCCGCCTACCGCGAGGTCGTGGACAACAACGAGCCGGTCGCAAGGTAGGCTGGCACTGGAGCCTCCGTGCATGCGGATGTCATCCGCGTGCGCCGGACCGACCTCACGGCCTCATGCCGCGCTGACGCTTCAGCTCCTCGGCGAGCGCGGGATCGGCGATCCGCTCGCTCGCCGAGGAGCTGAAGCGCAGGAGCCCGTTCGGGCAATAACGCTCGTCGTCCCAGCCGGGATGGTCGAGCACCGGATAGAGGCACAGGCCTTCGACGGGAACGCCGCGCCGCATGGCGGCACGCGTCTCCGCGCCGACATAACGCAGCCATTGCGCCCGCCGATCGCCCTCGATGCCTGTTTCCGCAATGAAGATCGGGCGGCCGTACCTAGCATAGGTCTCGGTCAGGATATCGCGGAAGGGCTTGTAGAGCGGGTGGCCGAGGTCGATCGGCGGGCCGCCGTGGATCCACTGATTGTTGAAGTAGTAGTTCACCCCGACGATATCGAGCAGCGCCTCGCGCCCGCCGATCTGCGGCCATGCCCGGCCGGCCAGCATGTCCCAGGCCTGGAACTGCGCCTGACGATGCCCCTCGGCATGGGCTGCCTCGTGTGGTCGGGACGGATCGGTGATGACGTTGATCACGGGATCGGCGTGGACGAAGCGGGCGTGCGGATCGACCCGCAGGATCGCCTCCATCGCCGAGATCGCGGCGCGCGACAGCTGCACCTTCAGCTCGTGCGCACGGCCGTGGGCAAAGGGGTTGAGATAGCCGGCATCCCCGCCGCCCCAGGCGAAGAAGGAGATCTCGTTGACGGGCGCATAGAAGGGTGCCCCCTCCGTCTCCCCCCCGATGACCCGTGCGGCTTCGGCGGCGAACCGGGTGAAGCGCTCGACGAACTCCGGGCGCCAGATGTCGAGATCGTCCGGCCAGCCATAGTGGAGAATGTCCCAGACGACCTGTGTCCCCGTCGCCTTTGCCGCATCGAGTTGCGCGCGAAAGCTCGACCAGTCGTAGCGATGAGGTTCGGGCTCGATCAGATGCCAGCGCAGTCCGTCGCGTACGGTGAGGATGCCGTGGCCGGCAAGCGCGGCGTAGTCCTCGCGCGCGAAGCGGTCGTGGTAGCTCGCCGCGATCATGTCGATGCGCCGCCGGTCATGAGCGCGCCGATGGCTGGAGGATTCGAAGCCGCCCTGGAAGAACGACCGGAAGAGGCCGGGCACGGGTACGGGCGGCCGGCTCTCCGCCAGCACCTCCTCGATCAGCGCCTGCCACTGCCCGACCGCGACGGGCACCGCGTAGTCGCGCTCGACCTTGGCCCGGAGCGCGGCACCGAGGCTTGCGCGGCGTGCGGGATCGCCGATCAGCGCAAGCATCGCCTCTGCGACCGCCACGGGGTTTGCGTGCGGCACGAAGAGGCCGCTGACGCCGTCTTCGATCTGCTCCAGCGTGCCGTTGTCGGGGGTCGCGATCACCGGCAGGCGCGCGGCGCCGGCCTCGGCGACGACGTGCGGCATCCCCTCCCCGCGCGACAGCCAGACGAAGACGTCGAGCGCGGCGAGAAGCTCCGGGATATCGGCTCGGTCGCCGAGAAAGCGCAGGACCTTTCCGAGTCCGAGCGTCCGGGCGCGGTCGTGCAGCGCCCGCGCATAGTCCGGCAGAAAGGCGTCGGGCCCGCCGATCACGAGGAAGCGCGCGTCGGGACGCATGCGCGACACGATGGCGGCGGCGTCGAGGAAGTCCTCGACGCGCTTCTTCGGGTCGAGCCGCCCGACCCAGCCGATCACGGGTGCCTCCGGCGGCAGGCCAAGGGCGAGGCGCGTCGGCCCTCGCGCAGCCGGGTCGAAGGCGTCGAGATCCACGGTGGACGGGATCTCGACCGCATGGTGCTCGCGGCCCGGCATGCGCGAGGCAGCGGCATCCCGGATCGAGCGGCACACCCCGACATAGCGGTGGGTGAGGTGCTTCGGGCCGCCGAGCGCTTCGGAGACCAGCCCGCCATGCTCGATCAGGGGCGGGCGCAGATGCAACCGCTCGAGCGCCGGATAGATGTCGGCGACGTTCTGGCAGGACACGACGACGTCGTAGCCGGCGAGCTTGCCGGCGAGGTAGCTGATCGTATCCTCGAAGGAGAGCGCGTAGGGCGTACGGTCGACAGGGATGCCAGCCGCCTCGAGCTGCTCGTGCGTCTGCTCTGGCATCCCCTCCTTGCGGAAGCAGGCAACGACGTCGATCCGGTAGCGGCGGGGATCGAGATGGCGCGCGAGAAGCCGCACCTCGGTCTCCTCTCCGCCGACCACCAGCCAGGCGAAGACGAAGAGGATGCGGACGGGATCGTCCCCGCCTCCGAGCCGCTCCGCCATCACCCGCCGACCTTGAACACGACCTGCAGGAAGTCCGGCCGCTCGTCCACGAGATGGCAGAGGAAGCGGGGCGCGTCCTCGAAGTCGACGACGTGGGTGATCATGTGCTCGGCGATGTCGGCCCCGCGCGCGGCGAGCAGCCCGACCGTCTCGGCTGCCAGTCGGCGACGGCTCCATGCGAAGCCGAGACCACGCGGCACGCGATTGATCTGCGCGCAGCGGATCGCCAGGCCGTTGTGGTGGAACTCCTCGCCGAGCCGCACGGCATCGGCGCCGCCCTGGTAGAAGGCGAGGTCTATCACCGTGCCCTGCGGGCGCAGCGCCCGCAGGGCCGCGTGGAGGCTGCGGGCATCCGCGCGAGTCTGGAACACGAAGTCCGCGCCCCGGTCCCCGCCGCCGTGGTGCCAGTTCGCCTTGGCGTAGGCCCAGGCCTCGTCCTCTTCCATCGCGGTAAAGCCAAGGGCTTCTATCCGCTGGCGCCGGAAGGGCGCGGGATCGGCGACGACGATCTCGGAAGCGCCTGCACGGGCGGCGAAGAGCGCGACCAGGAGGCCGACCACGCCGCCGCCGATCACCAGCACCGGGCGTCCGGCAACGCCCTGCCCGAGGCTCTCGACATGCGTCCCGGCGAGTTCGGCATCGGCATGAAGGAGGCCGTTGGCGGCGATTGGCCCCATCTGCGCGACGTAGATGCCGAGCATCGGATCGATGCCGGCGGGCAACTTGACGAGAAGGTCGTGGAACGGATCGGCCGTGTGGCCGCTCTTGTGCGCATAGGTCGACGCGACGACCTCGCCGGCCCGGAACCCCGGCGCGCGCGACTCGGCGACGCGCGCCACCTCCATGTAGCCGAGGAAGGGCACGGGATAGTGCTGGCCCGCCTCGCCCGGCACGAAGACGCCGCGCTCGCCGTCCCAGCGCGAATGGAGGTAGGGGTTGGTGTTCTTGAAGAAGGTGAGTTCCGTGCCAGCGGAGAAGCCGGTGAAGAGCGTGTCGAGGCGGACCTGGCCCTCGCCCGGCGGTCCTTCCTCGTACTGGAAATGGTAGGCTTCGCCCGGTCGCTCGATCCCGAGCGAGCGGACATGACGATGGCCCGGCGGCAGCGCGCCGGGCTCCGGACGGGGCGGAAACCGGAGCGGCGCGGGAGCAACGCGCGGGGTGGTGTCGGGCCGCAGGTGCACGACCTCGCCGGTGCGAGCCGATTCCACCACGGCGAGCGCCAGACGGTGGGTCGCCACGGCGTCGGCGTAGGGGCAGCGGATGCGGTTTTCCTCGCCGGCCACGGCGTCGATGAAGTCGCGATCCTCGCGCCAGACGGGATCGCCGTCGGCGCCCCGCACGGGGCGTCCCCGCCCGACATCCACCATGATGTCCCGATCGGTAAGCTCGATCGCCAGCTTGTCGGCGAAGACGTGCAGCGCGACCCGGTGATTCCAGCCGAGGAGACAGGTTGAGGCGATGTTGGCGACGACGCCGCTCGCGAACGTCAGGCTGGCGGTCGAGGTGGTCGGCACGTCGAGACCGGGGAAGTCCGCCCGGTCCTTGTGCGCCGCCCGGCCATAGACCTCGGTCACTTCGCCGACGAGGAAGCGCGCGAGATCGAGAAGATGCGTCGACTGCTCGACCATCTGGCCACCCGAACGATCCTCGTGCCACCACCATTGCGGCGGCGGCGTCGAATCCAGCCAGTAGCCGGACAGGAGCTGCGGCGGGTTCTCGGCGAGGAGTGCGCGGGCCTCGTCGACGGTGTCGAGATAGCGCCAGTGGTAGCCGACCGCGGTGACGAGGCCCTTCGCGGCGACCTCGGCGGCGATCGCCTCCGCGGTGGCGAGGTCGAGCGAGACCGGCTTCTCGACGAAGAAGGGCAGCCCACGTTCGATCGCCGCACGCTCCGGCGCGCCGTGAGCGAAGGGCGGCACGCAGATGTAGACGGCGTCGGGCTTGCAGGCGTCCATCATGGCGACCGCGTCGGGGAAGGCGCGCGCCCCGAAACGCTGGGCGCACTCCTCGGCCCGTCCGAGATCGGTATCGGCGAAGCCGACGATCTCCACATCGGCGAAATGCTCGAGGATCCCGAGATGCCGCTGGGCGATGCCGCCGGCGCCCACGAAGCCGATCCGGATGGTCTTCATGCGTTGGTCCTCACTTGCTTCGTTCGAGGAGGCCGCGAGCCGACAGTAGAGTTCGGTGGTGGCGTTCGCCATGGCAGCGGCTTGGAATTGCGACACGAAGCGCTGACGGCCGGCCTGCGCCCTGTGATGGCGACCTTCGCCGTCGCCGATCGCATCGCACAGGGTCTCGGCCAGCGAGGCTGCATCGCCGGGCTCTGCAAGCCATCCGGTGCGCCCCGCTTCCACCGCTTCCGTCGTGCCGCCGATGCGGGTCGCCACCACCGGAAGCCCAGCGGCCATGGCCTCCAGCACCGCCAGCGGCAGGCCCTCGAAGAGCGAGGGAAGCACCAGGAGGTCGCAGGCCGCCATCAGGTCGGCGACGTCGTCGCGGTTGCCGAGGAAGCGCACCGTGTCTCCGAGACCGGCCGCCACGCTTCGCGTTTCCAGTGCGTGTCGAAGCGGGCCGTCGCCGACGACGAGGCAGACGAGGTTCGGGACCCCGCCACGCAGCTGCACCAGCGAATCGAGGAGAACGGTATGCCCCTTCTGTTCGGTCAGGCGCGCGACGACGAGCAGCGCGAACGCATCCGCGGGAAGATCGAGCGCACGGCGCGTCTCCTGTCGCGAGCGTTCAGGCGCACGGGGGTCGATGCCGTTGCGGATCGCATGAACCAGCGCTCGATCGACGCCCGCCGCGACGACGCTTTCGGCGGCGGCTTCCGACACGCAGATCAGGGCGTCGAGGGTGCGTGTCGAAGCCAGATAGGTCTCGATCTGCGCTGCGTCGGTCAGCACGAAGGGCAGGTGTTCCGTGCGCAGCACGACCGGGACGCCCGCCTCGCGCCCCATAGTGGCGAGCGCCTGCCCCTCCCATCCGATCCCGGCATGGACATGGAGGATGTCGGGGCGCCAACGTTGGAGGGCTTCGCGCATTGATGCCGGGCTCGCCGCATCGAAACGGATCGCGGCCAGCCCTTGGCGCAGCGCGCGCTCGGTGAGTCCGCTCCGAGGGTCGGCGGCCACCGCCACGTCCATGCGGCTATCGAGGTGACGCGCCAGGGTCAGCATGTGTTCGCCGACACCCGAGGGGACCAGGCTGTCGGTCGCCAGGAGCAATCGCGAACGGCCCCGGTCGAAACCCGGTCGGCTCAAACCGCCGGCCCCGTCGTCGCGCTCGCAGCCGCCGTGCCGCCGCCCGCGCCGGTCCGCCGCGCCGTCAGGCGGGCGTAGGTCGCCAGCGCCTGCCCCACCACCTGATCCATGTTGTAGTAGCGATAGGTCGCCAGCCGCCCGACGAAGCTGACGTCAGGCGTGGCGTTGGCGAGCGCCTCGTAACGCCGGTAGAGCGCCTGGTTCTCCTCGCGCGGCACGGGATAGTAGGGATCGCCCTCGTCCGACGGAAACTCGTAGGAAATGCTGGTGCTCTCGTGCCGCTGGCCCGTCAGGTGCTTGTATTCGGTGATGCGCGTGTGGGCGACGTCGGCGGCGGGATAGTTCACCACCGCCACCGGCTGGAACGTTTCGCGATCGTGCGTCTCGTGCCGGAAGGCGAGACTGCGATACGGCAGGCGACCGAAGCGATGATCGAAGAACTCGTCCACCGGACCGGTGAAGACAGTGTGCGCGACATCGACGCGGTCGCGTAGCGAACGGTAGTCCGTCCCGGTGCGCACGGTGATGCGGGGATGGTCGAGCATGCGGCGGAACATTGCCGTGTAGCCGTCCGCCGGCATCGCCTGGAAGCGGTCGAGGAAGTAGCGGTCGTCGGTATCGGTACGGGTGGGCACGCGGGCGGTGACGGAGCGATCGAGCTCGGACGGGTCGAGGCCCCACTGCTTGCGGGTGTAGCCGCGAAAGAACGTCTCGTAGAGCTCGCGCCCGACCGCCGCGACCACGACATCCTCCGCCGTGCGGATCTCGGCCAGCGGCTCCGCTCGTGCCGCCAGGAACGCGGCGGCGTCCTCGTCGGTGCGCAGATCGAGGCCGTACAGCCCGTTGAGGGTGGTGCGGTTGATCGGCATCGGCAGATGATGGTCGCCGACGCGCGCCAGCACGCGGTGCTCGTAGGGGCGCCAGGCGGTAAAGCGGCCGAGGTAGTCCACGACCTTCTGGCTGTTGGTGTGGAAGATATGCGGACCGTAGCGGTGCACGAGCACGCCGGCCGCGTCGTGGTGATCGAACGCGTTGCCGCCGATATGGTCGCGCCGGTCGATCACGAGGACGCGTTGCCCCGATCCTTCGGCGAGGCGTTCGGCCAGAACGGAGCCGGCGAACCCGGCGCCGACGACCAGCGCGTCGAAGCGCTCGCGCTTGCGCCCGACGTGCACCACGGGGCTCTGGGGAACCTCGTCGTTGGCCGCACGCGTGTTGGCCACCCGAGCCGCCACCACGGCGTCGGCCAGGATCGCGGACATCCGCCTTTGCGTCGCGTCCCACGAGATATCGGCGAGTGCCGCGTCGGCTTCCGCCAGCCACGGGCCGCTGCGGCCGAGCGCCAGTGCCACCTCGCAGGCCGCAATGAAACCGGCGGCGTCGGACGCGATCCGAACGCCCTCGAGTTCGCCGTAGTGCCGACCGACGTCGGCGATCGGCGTCGAAACGACGGGGCGACCGCCCGCCAGATATTCCGGCGTCTTGGTCGGGCTGATGAAGCGCGTCGCCTCGTTGATGGCGAAGGGCATCAGGGCCACGTCCCAACCCGAGAGATAGGCGGGAAGCTCGCCGTAGCCCTTCGGCCCGAGCCAATGAATGTTGGGCAGGCGCGGCAGATCGGCGGGGTCGATCTTGGCGACGGGACCCAGCATCACCAGCGTCCAGTGCGGTCTTGCCGCCGCGACGTCGCGGACGAGATCGAGATCCAGCCGTTCGTCGATCACGCCGTAGAAGCCGAGGATCGGGCGCGCGAGACCCGCCTGATCGGCCGGTGCTTCGACGCTCTCGCTCCGTGCGCGGCCGAAGTGCTCGGCGTCGACGGCGGAGGGAAAGGGGTGGATGTTGGCGTGCCGGTGGCGCTTCGCCTCGTAGAGGCTCCAACCGCCGGTGAACACGGCGTCGGCCCGAGCCATCAGTTTCGTTTCGAGCTCGACGAGGCGCGGATCGGCGAAGCGGAAGGCGGACAGCTCGTCCATGCAGTCGTAGACGACCGCCGCGGCGTCCAGAGTTTGCGCGAAGGCGAACATCATCGGCGTGTAGAACCACAGCACCGGCGCGGTGGTGGTCGCGGTCTCGACCAGCATGGCCAGGAGCCGCGAGAGACCCGCCTCACGCTCCTCGACGCTCCACCAGTGCGGCAGGCGGGGCCGCAGCGCGATCACCCCATCCTCCGGGAAGGGGTGGAATTCGAGATACGGCAGCGGATGATCGCAGGGGATGTGCTCTTCGAAGAAGAAGACCTTCTGGTCGCGCGCGAAGCGCCGCATGAGATGCTGCGGGCGCTGCGTCACGAAATCCCAGCGCAGGTGGGAGAAGCAGATGATGGGAACGTCGCCATGCGCAGGCTTGAATGCGTCGCCGAACCTTGCCCCCGGCGCACCGGAAGTCTCCGAGAATTCCGGCGTCATGGTCACCCCTCTATCGTGGCGTCCGAACTAACCGATCACGCGTTCGTTCCGCATGTGGCGGATGGAAGCGGCTGGATTGTTGTAGCAACGACTGGAACCGCTTGATCGTATGCGGCCACGTCCAGCGGTCCGCCGCCACTTGGCGCGGCCGAAAGTCCGGCAGCGTGTCCAGCATCTCGGCGATCGCCTGCCCGAAATTCTCGGCGGGCGCGGTTCGTCCGGTCTCGGCGGTGATGAACTGCAGTCCGCAGGCGAGGCGCTCGTTGGCGAGGACCGGCAGCCCCGCCAGCATGTATTCGGTGAGGATCGCCGGCGCGCCGTCGTCCACCCCGCAGACGACCCCGATCTTCGCAAGGTTCATCAGGCGATTGACCTCGGCGAACGGGACGCCCGGCGGACCGACGAAATCGACGTCGAGGCCCCGCTCGGCAGCATCCGAGCGCAGGACCTCGCCCATCTCGCCATAGCCGAAGACGCAGAGCGCCTTGAGGCGGCGCGGCGCCTGGGCTAACGCATCGAAGAGGATGTCGTGCCGCTTGTAGGGCTGCGCCGCCGCGACATAGACGACGTCGTAGGGCTTCTCGCCGCCGAGCGGCCGAAAGGTCTCCGCGTCGGCGAATTCCGGACCGATCGGCATGATCGCGGTGGCCATGCCGGGATGACGCGCCTCGACCTCGCTGGACTGCCACTGCGCTCCGGTGAGAACGAGATTGAAATGCCGGCTGACGGCAGGCGGCACACGCAGCGCCGGCGCGTCGATCGAGTTGTAGACCTTGAAGCTGTCGCCGCAGGCGGCAAGGATCTCCTCGCTCACTCCGAGCCCCAAGACCACGAGGATGTGAGGCGCGCCGACGGCTTCGATGAAGCGCAGCATGTGCCGGGACCGGAAGGGAGCCTCGTCCGCATCCAGCCGGAACACCCGGCGCGCCAGATGGCGGCTGTCGCGCCGAAGCGCAGGCACGTCGCGGGAGCGGGCGTGGTGCCAGATCTCGGCATGATCGGCTAGGCCGGCGGCGACGCAGGCGAGCGGCAGTCGCTCGAGATAGCCACCGGCGACGCGCAGGCCATCCCGATGGCCGCCGTGGAGGCCAGGCGGCACGTACGGCTCATCGCGGAGCCGCTCCGGCCAGTCGTCGGCGCCCTCATCCAGCATCCGCGTGTCGCCGTCGTGGGGCGGCCATCCTTCGACGAGGTCTCCCACCACCACGATGGAGGGCCGTTCCGTCAGTTCCGCGCGCTCGACCAACCCCAACCGAATGCCTCCGCGACCGTCTGTCGCCGACATCACATTGGACAAGCCGGGCCAGTGTCGAGGCAGCCCGACCGGGAACAGCCCCTCCATTCCTTAGCGAACCAAGCACCGAGGGAGACGACCTCAGCCGCGCACGCGCGTCGGCGCACCCGATGCTTCGGACGATGTCAGGATCGCGTCGATGAGGGCATGGACCTTCAACGCCTCGCGTCCGGAAACGCGTGGGGATCGCGCCTCGGCGATGCTGTCCAGGAAGTCTGCGAGCAGGCGCTCGTGGTTCTGGCTCGAGAAGGCCATCGGGTCGGAACCCGTGCCGGTGCCCGTCGTCCCGTCCTCGGTCCGCCATTGACGACCGTCCGCGAGAAAGACGTCGACGCCCGACGAATCGACGCGCAGGGAGCCGGACGTACCGAACAGGTCGATCGCATCGGGAAAGCCCGGAAAGGCCGCGGTGGTCACGCTGACGGCGCCGAGTGCGCCGCTCGCGAACCGCATGGCGGCATGGGCGACATCCTCGGTTTCCATCCGGTGGGCGCGACTTGTCGCGGCAAAGCCCGCCACCTCCTCCGGCAGCCCGACAAGCGCGATCATCGCGTCGAGCGTATGGATACCTTGCGTGAGGAGAACGCCGCCGCCGTCTCGTGCACGCGTCCCGCGCCCGGCCTCGTCGTAGTAGCCCTGCGGGCGCCAGTTGCTGAGGCGCACCGAGACGCTCACCACCTCGCCGAGCGCCCCGTCCATCAACAGGCGGGCCGCCTCCTCGATCGACGGGCGAAAGCGGTTCTGGAGGACGACGCCAAGCCGCACGTCGGCCCGCTCCGCCGCCTCCACGAGGTCGCGCGATCGTCCGCCGTCGATCTCCAGCGGCTTTTCGAGGAGAATGTGCTTGCCCGCGGCGCTGGCGCGACGGACGAGATCCAGATGCGTGGAAGGCGGCGTGAGGATCAGGACCGCGGGGATCGACGGATCATCGAGGATCGCCTCGAGGCTGGTCGCCATGGGGAGGCCATGCGCCCGCTCGAATGCCGCCCGCCGCTCCGGCGAGGGACTGAACGCCGCCGCCACCTCCACCCGGTTTCCCAGGACGCGGAGCGCCGCGACATGCGGCGCCGAGGCCATGCCGAGGCCGATGATCCCGATACGCAAACCCGTGCCTCCGCCGACCGACGACCTGTGCGGCTTCAGCGTTGCGATCGCCAGCCGCTGCCCCTCCCGAAAGTCGTCTTATGAATTTTCAAGTTGTATGTTGACATGATTTCGTAAGCAGCGCTACCGTTCGCTTGCCTTGGGAGGGGCTTGGGAGCGCATGGCATTCGTCGACCCGAACTATCTGTTTCCGGCCGAACCCGGCGTTCGCTCCGTCGCCCGCAACCTCTACGACAGCGTGCGCGATCTTCCGATCGTCAGCCCGCATGGGCACACCGATCCGCGCTGGTATGCGGAAGATCAGCCGTTTCCCGATCCGGCGCAACTTCTGATCGTTCCCGATCACTACATTTTCCGAATGCTCTTCAGTCAGGGGCACCGGCTCGAAGACTTCGGCGTGCCGACACTGGATGGCGGGCCCGTCGAGACCGACGGCCGCGAGATCTGGCGACGTTTTGCAAAGTCGTATTATCTCTTTCGCGGCACGCCGACGCGTGCCTGGCTCGACTACACGTTCCAGACGCTGTTCGGGCTCAGCGAGCCGCTCTCGCCGGAGACCGCGGACCGGCAGTACGACACCATCGCCGAGTGCCTCGCAACCGATGCCTTCCGTCCGCGCGCCCTGTTCGAGCGCTTCGGCATCGAGGTCATCGCCACTACCGACGGCGCGCTGGACGATCTGTCCTCGCACAAGGCGATCACCGCGAGCGGCTGGAGCGGCCGGGTCCTGCCGACCTATCGGCCGGACGCCGTGGTGGATCCGGACTTCGAAGGGTTCTCCCGCAATCTCGACCGTCTCGGCGAGATGACCGGCGCCGATACGGGCGTCTGGAGCGGCTATCTCGACGCGCATCGGCAGCGGCGCGAGGCCTTCAAGGCGCTCGGCGCAACCGCCACCGATCACGGTCACCCGACGGCCGAGACCGCCAACCTCGATCCGGCGGAGGCGGCACGCCTGTTCGACAGGGTGAGGACGGGCGCGGCGGAGGCCGGAGATCGCGCCCTGTTTCGCGCCCAGATGCTGACCGAAATGGCACGCATGAGCGCCGAGGACGGCCTCGTGATGCAGATCCATCCGGGCTCCATGCGCAACCATTCGGCCGCGATGTTCGCACGCTTCGGTCGCGACAAGGGCTTCGATATCCCGACCCGCACCGACTACGTCAGCGCCCTTCGGCCGCTCCTCGACGCGGTCGGAACCGACCCGCGCGCCTCGGTCATCCTCTTCACGCTCGACGAGACCGTTTACGCGCGCGAACTCGCGCCGCTGGCGGGCGTCTACCCCGCGCTGAAGCTCGGCCCCGCCTGGTGGTTCCACGACAGCCCTGAGGGCATGCGCCGCTTCCGCGAGAGCACGACCGAGACGGCGGGCTTCTACAACACGGTCGGCTTCAACGACGACACGCGCGCCTTTCCGTCGATCCCGGCGCGCCACGACGTCGCCCGGCGGGTGGACTGCACCTTCCTCGCGCGCCTCGTGACCGAACATCGCCTGCGCGAGGACGAGGCGTACGAGCTCGCGAGCGAGCTGGCCTACGGCCTCGCAAAGAAGGCCTACCGTCTTTGAATCCGCAGAACAGGGCGACAAGCCCGGAACCTTGGAGGAACACCCGCATGCGCATGATGAGGCTTCTGGCGGGCGTTGCGCTCGCATCGCTCCTGGGCGTCGGCGCGGCCGGCGCGCAGACCGTGCTTCGCTCGTCCGACACCCATCCCGATGGGTATCCCACCGTCGAGGGCGTCAAGTATTTCGGCGAGCTCGTGAAGGAGCGCACCGGCGGTCGCTACGAGGTGGAGGTCTACCACTCCGCCCAGCTCGGCGAGGAAAAGGACACGATCGAGCAGGTCCGCTCCGGCGTGATCCAGCTGAACCGCGTCTCGATGGCGCCCTTCAACGGCACCGTGAAGGAAACCATCGTCCCCGCCCTTCCCTACGTGTTCCGAGACGAGGAGCACATGCACAAGGTCATGGACGGGCCGATCGGCGAGCAGATCAAGGCGGCCTTCGAGCCCGCGGGCCTCGTGGCCCTCGCCTTCTACGACGCCGGCTCGCGCTCGTTCTACAATTCGAAGAAGCCGATCAAAACGGTTGCGGACCTCGCCGGCATGAAGTTCCGCGTCATCCAGTCCGACATCTTCGTCGACATGACCTCGGCGCTCGGCGCGAACGCGACGCCCATGCCCTACGGCGAGGTGTACTCCTCGATCGAGACCGGCGTCATCGACGGGGCGGAGAACAACTTCCCGAGCTACGACACCGCCCGCCACGTCGAAGTGGCGAAATACTATTCGCTCGATCAGCACACGATCCTTCCCGAAGTCTTCGTGATGAACAAGATGGCCTTCGACGCGCTGACGCCGGAGGACCAGGAACTGTTCCGTACGGCCGCCAAGGACAGCGTCGGCCGCCAGCGCGAACTCTGGACGGCGATGACCGAGAACTCGCGGAAGAAGGTCGAGGAGGCCGGCGCCGAGATCAACGAGGTCGAGAAGCAGGGCTTCATCGATGCGATGAAGCCGGTCTACGACAAGCACGTGAAGGACGACGTCCTGCGCAAGCTCGTAGAGGACGTGCGCGCGACGCAGTAAGCGCGTCGAGGGTCCCGGCGCGCGGCGCCGGGACCGCTCCCCCGCCATGCCTCTCGACGGTCCGGGCGACGCGCCGGAGCGCGGCGCATGGCCCCTGCCCCGCAACGGATGGTCCGATGTCCGCACAGCCGACGCTTGGCGTCCCGATCCTGTCCCGCTTCAATCTCGCCGCGCTGTACCTCGCGGGGATCGGGCTCATCCTGATGACGGTGATGGTCGGGTGGCAGGTCTTCTGCCGCTACGTCCTCAACGATTCGCCGAGCTGGACCGAACCCGGCGCCGTGATGTTGATGAGCTGGTTCATCTTCCTCGGCGCGGCGGTGGGCGTGCGCGAGAACAACCATCTCGGCTTCGACGTCCTTCTCTACGTCGTGCCGCCGGGCGGCAAGAAATGGCTCCGGATGATCTCCGACATCGCCATTCTCGTCTTCGGGATCGGCATGGTCTGGTACGGCATCGGCCTCGTGTCGCTGACCGCGAACACTACGTTGCCCGCCCTCGGCATCTCCGGTGCCTGGGACTACTACCCGATCGTCGGAGGCGGGGTGCTCGTGTCCCTCTTCGCGCTGGAGCGGATCATCCTGCGTGCGAGCGGCGCGCCGATCGACGCCGCCCTCGACGAAGTGGCCCCGGCCGAAATCGCGGTCGAACTCGAAAACATCTCCGACGTCCGCAAGGACGCGGCCGACCTCGCGCGGAAAGGCTGATCGCCATGGAGCTCTGGATTCTCTTCGGCAGCTTCACGGCCCTGATGCTGATCGGCACGCCGATCGCCTTCTGCCTCGGCATTTCGAGCCTTGCGACCGTCGCCTACATGGGCCTACCGCCGCTCGTCGTGTTCCAGCGGCTGAACTCGGGGATGAGCGTCTTCTCGATGCTCGCGATCCCCTTCTTCATCTATGCCGGCGATCTGATGGTGCGCGGCGGCATCGCGGGCCGCATCGTCGCCTTCGCGGCCTCGGTCATCGGCCACGTGCGCGGCGGCCTTGGCCAGGTGAACATCCTCACCTCGACGCTCTTCGGCGGCATTTCCGGCTCCGCTGTGGCCGAGGCGGCGGCGGTCGGCGGCATCATGATCCCGCAGATGAAGGCGCGCGGCTACGGCGCCGATTACGCGGTGAACGTCACGTCGATGGCCGCGCTGATCGCGCTCCTGCTGCCGCCGTCCCATAACATGATCATCTATTCGATCTCGGCGGGCGGGCGCATCTCGATCGCCGACCTCTTCACCGCCGGCATCATTCCCGGCCTTCTTCTGGCCCTGTCGCTGATGGTGACGGCCTACATTGTGGCGCGAAAGCGCGGCTATCCGACCGAGCCGTTCCAGGGCTTCCTCGTCATCGGCCATCTGCTGGCGACGGCGATCCCCGGCCTTCTCCTCATCGCCATCATCTTCGGCGGCGTGCGCTCGGGCATCTTCACGGCGACCGAGAGTTCCTGCATCGCGGTGCTCTACGCGCTTCTCGTGACGATCTTCATCTACCGCCAGCTTACCTGGGCCGACTTCGTGCATGCCACGATGGGCGCGGTGCGCACCACGGCCATGGTGCTCCTGATCATCGGAACCGCTGCTGCCTTCTCGTGGCTGATGGCGTTCCTGCGCGTGCCGGCCACGCTCGTGGACTGGATGCAGGGCCTGTCCGACAACCCGATCATGATCCTCCTCCTTCTCAACGTCCTGATGCTGCTCCTCGGCACCTTCATGGACATGGGACCGACGATCATCATCACGACGCCGATCTTCCTGCCGATCGCCACCGCCTACGGCGTCGATCCCGTGCATTTCGGGGTCATCATGATCCTGAACTACGGGATCGGCCTCAACACGCCGCCTGTCGGCGGTGTGCAGTTCGTGGCCTGCGCCGTCGGCAAGATCACGGTATGGGAGGCGATGCGCTCCGTCTGGCCGTTCTACGGAGCGGGCGTCGTGGTCCTGCTTCTCGTGACATACATTCCCGCTTTGTCGCTGTGGCTGCCGGCCGCGTTCCGATAAGGGGTTTGTCGATGTCCGAAACATCCGGGGAGTTGCGGGTCGAGCGCAAGGCCAAGCTGTCGGAGACCGTCGTGCAGGCGCTGCGGGCGCAGATCATCGCCGGCGACTTCTCCGTCGGCGAGAAGCTGCCGACCGAGACGCGCATGTCGGAGATCTTCGGCGTCAGCCGCACCGTGGTGCGCGAGGCGGTGGCGATCCTCTCGGCCGACGGGCTCGTCGAGCCGCGGCACGGAGCGGGCGTCTTCGTGCGGATCAACCCGCAGCGCCGGATCGCCGCGATCGCCGCGGATGTCGGCGACCGCATCAGTCAGGCGATCAACGTCCTCGAAGTGCGGATGGGTCTCGAGATCGAGAGCGCGGGTCTGGCCGCCGAGCGGCGCAACCCGTCGCAGGAGGCCCGGATCCAGGAGGCCTTCTTCGAGTTCGACCGGCTCCTCCATCGCGGCGAGCAGACGGGCAAGGCCGACTTCGCCTTTCATCGCGAGATCGCGGCCGCGACCAACAACCCGTTCTACGTCGACATCCTCGACGCGCTCGGCGACCGCACCATCCCCTGCGACCGCACGTCCCCCTGGTACTCGGTCGAGGCGCTCTCGCCCCAGTACCTGATGGGCCTGCAACGCGAGCACCTGGCCGTTCTCCAGGCGATCTCGGCGCGCGATCCGGACGCGGCGCGCGACGCGATGCGCCGGCACCTCTTCGCCGCCCAGCAGCGCTACCGCCGCCGGCTGACCTACCAGCAGGAGTCCTACGCCGCGGCGGCCGTTCCACAGACCGTTTCCGAACCGAAATCAGGACCATCATGACGATCGATCACGAGACACGCTTCGCCGTCCACCCGGAAGCCGCGGCCGCGATGGGCACGGAGGAGCTTCGGCGCCACTTCCTGATCCAGGGCCTGTTCGAGACGGGTCGCATTCGCCTGTCCTATACGCACTACGACCGGATGATCGTCGGTGGCGCCGTCCCGACGACCGAGGAGATCGCGCTCGAGACGATCCGCCCGAACGGTACGGCACGGTTCCTGGAGCGTCGGGAACTCGTTCTCGTCCATGTCGGCGGTGGCGAGGGACATGTTCGCGTCGGCGAAGAGAGCCACGTGCTGAAAGTCCGCGACATGCTCTATGTCGGCCTCGGGCAGGAGGTCGCGCTTCGCTCGGCCGATGGTGCGAACCCCGCGCGCTTCTATCTCCTGTCGGCCCCGGCCCACAAAACCCTTCCGACGCGCCACCTCCCGCACGAGTCCGCCAAGCGCATCGATCTCGGTGCCCGCGCGACCTCGAACGAGCGCTCGATCTTCCAGTACACGACGACGATCGAGACCTGCCAGATCGTCGTGGGCATGACCAAGCTCGCCGAGGGGTCGGTCTGGAACACGATGCCGGCCCACGTCCACGACCGCCGCATGGAAGCCTACCTGTATTTCGACCTCGCCGACGAGGCGCGTGTGTTCCACCTGATGGGCGAGCCCACCGAGACGCGACACATCGTGATGGCGAACGAGGAGGCCGTCGTCTCGCCGCCCTGGTCGATCCATTCGGGCTGCGGAACCTCCTCGTACTCGTTCGTCTGGGCGATGGCCGGCGACAACGTCGACTACACCGACATGGACCCCGCTCCCCTGAAGGACCTGCGCTGATGGACCTCAACTCCTTCAGCCTTGCGGGCCGACGCTTCGCGGTGACGGGCGCAAACACCGGCATCGGCCAGGGGATCGCCGTCGCGATCGCGCGCAGCGGCGGGTCGGTGATCGGCTTCGGCCGCTCCGACATGAGCGAGACATCGGCGCTCGTAAGCGCGGCTGGCGGCACGTTCTCGCCCACGCTCGTCGATCTCTCGGACCTTCGGTCCGGCGTCGAGGCGCTGGAGGCCGCGATGGACGAGGCTCCGCTCGACGGGCTCGTGAACAATGCCGGCATCATCCGGCGTGCGGACTCGGTCGACCTTACCGAAGACGACTGGGACGCCGTGGTCGACCTCAACCTCAAGGCGACGTTCTTCCTGTCGCAGAGCTTCGGCCGGCGCTGCCTCCAGGCGGGACGGCCGGGGCGGATCGTCAACATCGCCTCGCTCCTGTCGTTTCAGGGGGGCATCCGCGTCCCCTCCTATACGGCCTCGAAGCACGGAGTCGCCGGGATCACGAAGATCCTCGCCAACGAATGGGCCGCGCGCGGCGTCAACGTCAACGCCATCGCACCCGGCTATATCGAGACCAACAACACGGCGGCGCTGCGGGCCGACCCGGACCGGACGCGGGCGATCCTCGAGCGCATACCGGCTGGCCGCTGGGGCGCCGCAGAGGATATCGGAGCCGCGGCGGCCTTTCTGCTCGCCGACGCCTCCCGCTACATCCACGGCGTCATCCTGCCGGTGGACGGCGGCTGGCTTGCGAGGTGACGGGCATGACCATGGGACCTGACATCTTCGCGCGCGCGAACGAGGGCGCCTGGGAGGCGACGCCGGATGGCAATCGGCGCCGCATCATCTGCTGGACGCCGGAGCTGATGATGGTGGAGTTCCGCTTCGAGGCCGGCGGCGTCGGCTGGCTGCACGAGCATCCGCATGTCCAGTCGAGCTATGTCGCGGAAGGCGCCTTCGAGGTGACGGTCGACGGACGCACCGAGACGCTGCGGGCGGGCGACAGCTTCATCGTACCGTCCGGGCTCCGGCATGGCGTGAAGGCGCTCGAAAAGGGGCGGCTGGTCGATACGTTCACGCCCTACCGGGCCGACTTCCTGCCCCAGCCGGACGCTCCGGCATCGAACTGAGCGCCGTGGCGCTTGCCGCGAAGCGGTCCCGATGGGTGCCGGGCGCGGCATGGCGCCCATCGCGGCGCCCGTCCACCCGTTCGTCGGGTACGTGGTTCGCGTCATGATCCCAGGGCGACCCCGCCCGAAGGTCGATCGCAGTATAGCTGGACGCCCGTGAAGGGCGCCCAGCCATAGGCACCTGCCTGTGAAGGGACGGGAACAGGCAGGCGCTTCCCGAAAACTCACGAGCGCACCAGTATCGAACGCCACATGAACGCCAAGTGAACCCGGCGTTCATGTTCGCGACGGCCCCTCCGCATTCGGTTTGCTTTCCGCGCGTCCACCCCCGAAAATACATGACGTCCGACGTCATATATTTCGGCCGTCTTGAGTCCTCCAAACCTTCGCAAGATTCTTCCTGCCCGACTGAAACCCTGCGAGCCCTTGCGCATTCTGGTGCCGAAGGACACGGGTTTTCGGGTCACCCACCAGCGTCGGTCCCGATCCAATGGAGGATTGTAGTATGTCGAGTTCCTACAGCCGTGATGAGCGTCCGGTCGAGCGCACCGTCGACCGCACCGTGGTCGTCAACGACGGCGGCCGCAGCGGCGGATCGGGCTGGTTCATCGCCGGCCTCCTCGTGGTCGCGCTTGTGATCGGCGGCTTCTTCGTCTTCGGCGGCAACCTGTTCGGCTCGGCCGGCGGTGGCGGCAGCACCAACGTCACCATCGATACGCCCGATATCAATGTCGGGTCCGCGGCGGCTCCGGCCGGCGGCGCCTCGTCCGGTTCGGCTGCGCCCGCCAACTGATCGGTTTCCACACCGCAAGGGGCTGCGGACCATTCGGTCCGCAGCCCCTTTTTTTTCGTCAGCATGCCTCGCCACCATCGTGGACCCGCCCGGCCGTCATCCCACGGCGCGCAACATGCGGCGATCCGCTTGGCTGCCGCGGGAACCGGTGCGGAAGAGGTCCGTCGCCCGGTCGATGTCGAGCGGCCTGGAGTAAAGGTAGCCCTGGACCTCACCGCAGCCGAGTTCGCGGAGCGTGCACGCCTGCGATGGCGTCTCCACGCCTTCGGCGATCGTTCGGATCCCGAGCCCGTCGGCGAGGACCACGACCGAGCGGAGCACGGCCATCGAATGCCGGCTTTCGGGAATGTCCGTCACGAAGCTGCGGTCGATCTTGATCTTCGCGATGGGAAAGCGATGGAGGTAGCCGAGCGAAGAATAGCCGGTGCCGAAGTCGTCGAGCGCGAAGGTGACGCCGAGCGCCAGCAGCTCGTCGAAGATACCGGCCAGGCGATGGTTCTCGCCGACAAAGGCGGACTCGGTGATTTCCAGCTCCAGCCGCTTCGGGTCGAGCCCCGACGAGGCCAGCGCGGCGCTCACGGCCCCGACGATGTCGCCGGCCAGGAACTGGAGCGGCGAGACGTTGACGGCGACCTTGATCGTCTCCGGCCAGAGCAGCGCGTCGCGGCAGGCCACCTGCAGAACCAACGCGCCGAGCTTGTGGATCAGCCCGGTTTCTTCGGCGATCGGAATGAACTCCGCCGGCGAGACGTAGCCGCGCTCGGGATGGCGCCAGCGAACGAGCGCTTCCGCGCCGGTCCAGGCGTCGTCGCGAAACCGCGCCTGCGGCTGATACGCCAGTTCGAAGGCTCCAGCCTCGATGGCCTGTGCCAGATCCCGCTCCAGCGCCAACCGTTCGAGGCGGAGCGTGTCCATGGAGAGGTCGAACAGGACGACGGGTCCGTCTGCCGTACGCTTCGCCTGATAAAGCGCGACGTCCGCACGACGGCGCAGAACGGACGGGTCGCCGCAACCATCGACATCGGCGGCGACACCGACGCAGGCGCCGATGGACACGCGATGGCCGTTCACGACGTAGGGATGCGCGATCTCCCGCACGATGCCTTCGGCGACCGCCCGACCGAGGTCGGTATCCGCGGATCGAACGAGGACCAGAAACTCGTCCCCTCCGATCCGGTACACCGACGCTCCGTCCGGCAGGACGCGGGCCGCACGACGGGCCGTTTCCACGAGGACGGCGTCGCCCGTCGCGTGCCCGAGCGCGTCGTTGACGCCCTTGAACCGATCGAGATCGAAGGCAAGCAGGGTGACCGGGGAGTTTTCCGCAAACAGGCCATCGAGGTCGGTTTCGAGGGCGCGGCGATTGGGAAGTGCGGTCAGGCTGTCGTGAAGCGCGGCGAAGCGGAGCCGCTCCTGCGACCGTTCGCGATCCGTCACGTCGTGAAGGATGAGGCTGACATAGCGCAACCGCTGGACCTTGCCGCGGCGGTTGCGCTTGCCTTCCAGCCAGAACGGGGCGACCGTGTACTCGAGGATCCCCGCCGCCTCGCCCTTCGCCACCGTCACGGTGCGCCGAGGCCGGGCGCCGGCTCCGGCCGCATCGCCCTCGTCGGCCATCGCCGCGTCGACCGCCTCGACGAGGGCCGGCGGCAGATCGGAAAGCCGGGCCGGGCGCTCCGTCACGGCCAGGGCGAGCAGGAGGCGCGCAGCCTCGTTGATCCGCATGACCCGCCCGGCTCCGTCGATGATCACGATGGCGTCGAAGCCATCGTCCACGACGCGCTCCAGAAGCCGAGCCGTGTTGCGCGTTTCGATCCGGGCCACCCAGAGGCGGAACTGGCGAAGGTCGAATTCCCGAAGGAGGCTCCAGAGTGCGATCGCGGCGACCGACAGCTGAAGTTCGGCGGTCTGCAGCATCACGGCCCTTTCGAGATAGAACCAAGCCGCCGCCGCCTCGATGGCGAGGGCAACCCCCAGCGCGGTAGCGAGGCTGCGCCGAAGCGAGTTGCGCAGCACGAACCAGCAGCCCGATGCCAGCATTAGCGCGGCGACACCTAGCGGAGGCTGCCACGACGACAGGGCCCGGTCCTGGATCAGGGTTTCGGTTGCGAGCGCGATCACGGTGGACCCCGACACGATGCCCGCATCGGGCACCGAAAAGAGGTCGTGGAGTTCGATCGCCGTTGCACCGACGATCAGGGTCTTGCCCTTCAACGCGTCCCTCGCGACCCGGCCGTGAAGCGCATCGACGTAGGACACGCGCGGTATCGAGCTGGCCGCGATCGCGTGGTCGATACCGAAATCCGCCGCGGTCTCCTGGCGGTCCGCCAGAACCGCGGGCATCGAGGCCACCTGTTCGCCGGCCACATTCATCGACCAGGGAAAACGCCGGACCCGTCCGTCCTCGTCGAGCGGCACATTGATGGAGACGGGCCAGGAGGCGTCGAGCAACGGCTCGATCGGCATAGACGGCAGCGGTTTGCCCGACGCGGGATCCTGCTGCACGAAGGCGGCGAGGAACGCTTCCAGCCCGGTCGCGCCAAGGGCCTCGGCGAAGGCGGCATCGTCCTCGCCGCCGGAGCGGGTGGAAAAGTCGACGTCGAAGGCGATGCGGCTCGCGCCCGCGTCCGCGGCCGCCTTCAGGAGGTCGGCATGGAGACGACGCGGCCAAGGCCACACGCCGACCTCGGCCAGGCTTCTCGCGTCGATGTCGACCAGCACGATCTCGCCGGACGCCGGACGTTGGCCGAGGGAGAAGCGCGCATCGGACAGCGTCGTATCGAGAAGGCGCGTGAAGCCGGACAGGTGAGCCCCGCCGAGACAGGCCGCCACGATCAGGAGGGTGGCGAGCGGCCGGATCCACGCCGCCGCCATGCGCGTGGACCGGCCCTCTGCGTTCGGGTTCACCATCCCCGTCGTGTTCCCCATCACTGGCCGGTCCCCGCCGAGGTCATCGACTACTTGTTGCTGCCGCCGTTTCCGTTGCCGTTGCCGTTGTTCCCCTTGCCGTTGCCGCCGCCGTTGGAGCCGTTGCCGCCTCCATTGCCGTTGCCGTTACCGTTGTTGCCCTTGCCGTTGCCACCTCCGCTGGAGCCGTCGCCGCCTCCATTGCCGTTGCCGTTACCGTTGTTGCCCTGGCCGTTGCCACCGCCATTGGAGCCGTCGCCGCCTCCATTGCCGTTACCGTTATTGCCATTGCCGTTGCCACCGCCGTTGGAGCCGTCGCCGCCTCCATTGCCATTGCCGTTACCGTTGTTGCCCGCGCCGTTGCCGCCGCCGTTGTTGCCGTTTCCGTTGCCGGGCCCACCGGGCCCACCCGCGCTCGGCCCTCCACTGCCGGGTCCACCATTTCCAGGCCCGCCAGCACCGTGTCCGCCGTTTCCGGGACCGCCCTTGCCAGGACCGCCGTTTCCACCCTTGCCAGGTCCACCAGGTCCATCCTTACCGGGTCCGCCGGGACCACCATTGCCCGCTTCACCCGGACCGCCTTTTCCGGGGCCGCCGGAGCCATTCTTGCCGGGTCCGCCAGCGCCGTCCTTGCCGGGACCACCATGTCCGCCCGGGCGACCGTTGGTGTTCCCCTTCCCGTCGCTTTCGGAGCGACCGGGACGGTTGCCGCCGTTGCCGCGAGGTCCGACACCCCCCTCGGACGCCGATGCTCCGCTGCCAGCCTGCGAATTACGCCCCATTCCCCGATCGCGCGCATCGGAGGCCGTTGCCTTGGTTTCGGCGACACTGCTGCCGAGAGACGGACGATCGCGCCCGTTGGAGTCCGCGCCACCGAAACCGCCCGCGCTTGTTGCGGTCGACGAGCGCGAGGATGCGGTGCTGGTGCTCTCGTGGGTCGAAGCGGCCGCTTCCGGACCTGCCGATGCCGCGGAGGAGCGTGCGGCGTCGGTCGCGGCGGCCTCGCGGAAGCTGCTGAGCGCCTGCCCGACCGGGGCGACGCTCGGAGCGGACGGCTTGCCCGGTGCCACGTCCGGCGCATTGACGCCTGCGGTGCGAAGGCCGGACGTCGTCGTCGACACGCTCGCACGCTGACCGGCGCCGACGCCGGCCGTCTCGCCGGTCTTCAGGTCGCGCACCTGAACGAGGCCGCGATTGACGCCGATCTTCGTATCGGTCTTGGAGACGTCGATGGTGAAGGCCGTTCCCTTCACCACTGCCGCCATGAACGGGGTCTGGACGGTGAAGTGCGGCGACGCCCTCTTCTCGATGTCGAACTCGATACTGCCCACCTGCTGCAGCACTTCCGTCTTGGAACTGAACAAGCCCTTGGGCTGCACCAACGCGACGCTTCCGGGACCGAGCGTCATCACGTTGTTCTCGCTCGACAGGCGGACACGTCCGGACTTCGCGGTCGCGATCGTCAGGCCTTCGGGCACGCTCATGCCGACGGCCAGAACATTGCGCTTGTCGGCGCTCTCGATCGTCCAAGCCGTTCCGCTCACGCGGTCGACGCGCCATTCACGCGTCCACCCGACGTCCGCCTGGAACAAGGCCAAGAGCAAGAAAGCAAGAAATGGTAGACGAGCGCGCATCGGGATTCTGCCTCGGGTTCAATCTCCGAAGCATGACGCGCGATCGGTTACGGCCGCCTAATCGCGTCCTTCAAATTCGCTGCAATCGAGCCATAGGCGCAAAGATACTGTGTAAAATGTCTGGTCGCGCGCCCAAGTTCTTGGCACCTCCGCAGAAAACTTCGGGCTCACGCTGTGAATCCCGCAGAAGACCGGACCGGATATGACTGCGCCGTCTTCGGCTCGTTCTTCGTCCGCGTTCGCCGAAGCGCGCCTGCAAGGTTCAAAAACTCACCGCCCAATCATGTTCGTTACTTTTGTATACATGAACTGGCGCTTCATGTTTGATGGTAGCAGCTTTCCACCGAGGGCAGATCGAGCAAGGGCGCTTCGCGGTTTCCCAAACCCATCACGCGGCGGGTCCCCCGCGTCTGTGCTCTCCCAATCGCCGTCCGGTGGATCATTCCCAGCGAGTTGAGGAGTTATCTATCGATTTCGTGTCGGACCTGCCCTCGACGGGCGGCGGATCGGCTCAATGTATGGTCCAGCTTTCCTGACCATGCAGGCGCCGCCCGTCGTTCGACCGCGTTGCCGATGGCATGACAGAGACCAGAACCATGACGATGATGACCCATCACCCGCTGACAGGCGCTGCCTGTTCGATCTCGACCGGATGCCTGGAAGACATGACGAAGCGCGTTCGCGACCGCGCCTACCAGCTCTGGGAACTGGAAGGTCGGCCTTGGGGCCGCGAGCACGAATTCTGGGCACGCGCTTCTTCCGAAATCGAAGGCGAGTGGCTGATGCAGGACAGGCCGCTCAGGATCGTGGCGCGCTGAGCGGAGCGCGATGCGGTCAGTCCTTCGGTCGGCGCAACGCCATCCTGAAGGGCACCCGCAGGAGCACCACCTGACGTTCGTCCACGACCTCGAAGGCCTCGTCCGAGATGTCCCGGCCGTCGCGCACCGCGCTCGCCATCAACTCGCGCGCCGAGTAGATGGCCTCGTCGGTCGCAGCCGCCTCGTCGGGAAGCTCGCTGCCTTCGGGGTCGCGTACGAGACAGTCGTGCTTCCGATAGTTGAAGTAGAAGCGCATAGAACCTCTCCCAACGTTCAGTGCGTCGAAGACCGAAGGCTGCCACGATGCGCAACAAAGCGCATCATCAAAGCCGTACCGGGGGGCGCGACCGATTGACCGGATCGTTGCGGATCCCGATCCGCCTAGGCGCCGGCCTCTCCTTCGAGTGGATGCCAGCGCCGGGCACCGGCCGCGCCGAACTGCCCGACACGATGCCGCGCACGCCTTCGGCGATCGGTCCGCGACCGCCTCGTCAGCCGCGTTTTCGGCGAGCTCGTGCCGTGCAAGGCGTGAAATCTCTCGTGACGGGATCGGAACAGCGGGTAGGCGCATCAAGTCCGCCCTTGTCGGGCGTCCTTAGACATCGGGTCGCTTCGTCCCGCGCCGGCGCGATGCCAGGATCTCGGCGAGCGTGACGGGACGAAATGGAAAGGCGTCGACCCCGACGTCGAACTGGCGCGCAATGGGCTTGAGTCTCGCATGGGAATGGCCGTGCAGGTTGACCGCGCCCCGTCCCATCCCGTTCCAGGTTCGAAAGGCGTAGTGGCAGAGGACGAGCGGCGTACCGTCCACGGCGATCTCGGCATAGGACTGGACGCTTCGCCATCTCGGGTTTTCCAGCGTCGCCCGATCGTCGTTGTTGCCGGAAATGAGATGCTTGGTGCCGTCGAGGCGCGACAACAGTGCGTCCTTCAGATCGGGCGATCCGCGCGCGAAATCGCCGAGGTGCCAGACCTCGTCGCCCGGACCGACAACGGCGTTCCAGGCCGCCACCAGCGCTTCGTCGTGTGCGGCGAGATCGGCGAACGGCCTTCGATCGAGACGCAGGACGCGGGGATCATGGAAATGGGTGTCGCTGGTGAAGAAGATCATCGCCTTGCCGGGCTGAGGGCGGCGGCGCGGCGGATGGATCGCAAGCACCATGGGCCGACCATCTAGGGCTCGCGGGCCGAGCGGACGAGAAGCCGGCGACCGGCTAACGCCGGCTCATCGCCAAGCTGACGAGATGGTGAAAGCGATCGATGTGGGAGGCAGGCTGGGCCTGCCCGGCGGCCACCGCGCGCGCGCCCTTCTGGAAAGACGCGTAACTCTCGTCGGAGCCCGCAATGCGCAGCACGGCATCGGCCAGACGCGCGGGATCCGGCAGGGCCGGCGGCCCGACATCATCCGTCAGGGGACGGTACACGAGAGGATAGACGTCACTCGGATCGCCCCCGAGGTCGCCAAAGGCGGCGAGCGGGAGATGAGGCTCGACGCGCAGGCCCGACACCCCGTGCATCATGGCTTCCGGCAGGCCGTCCACCGACGTGACGACGCACGGCACCCCGAAGCTGGCGGCTTCCGGGCACACGGTGCCGAAGGGTTCGCGGAGCGCGGGATGGAGGAGGATGTCGATGCCCTCGTAGAAGCCGGCCATGTCGTGCACCTGACCCAGGAACCGCACGTGATCCGTAACCCCACGCCGCTTCGCCGCAGCCTCCATCCGTCCGCGATCGGGCCCCTCGCCGGCGACGACCAGTTCCGCCGGCCGGCCGGCCGCACGCAGTTCCGCCACGGTGTGGACCGCGAGAACGCCGCCCTTGAACGCCCGGAGGCGACCCGCGAAACCGAGCCGCAGGGGCCTATCGGAGGGAAGCACGCGTTCGCCGACGGCGGGCGGCGCGTTCCAGACGCAAGGAGACAGGATCTCGATCGGCGCCTCGATCCGCCAGACCTCCTGCAGCATTCGCCGGCTGGCGGTCGAATTGGCGAGGAAGAGGTGATGACCCCCACGGAACTCGCTGGACAGGGGTTTTTCGCGCCCGAACCAGACGGCGCCGCGCTCCCAATAGAGAGCGGCGGCTCCCGCGCTCCGTGCCGTACGAACCGCCCGCAGATCGCCGGGCAGGTTGATGTTCACCGCCGCGTCGATGCGCCAACGGCGGGCCGCGCGCGTCTCGCGTCGCTGCCGAAGCCACTTCGGCAGGACGATCCCCCACCATTCCCTCGGATCGAAGGGAGGCGCGGCGAAGGCCCCGGCAAGGGCTTCGATCTCTGGCGAGAGGCTTCGCTTGTCTGTCGTGAGGTAGTGGCGGAAGCGCGGATCGCTGCGGGTGGCCTGCAAAAAGGCCGCGAACTGGACTTGGATGCCGCCCCAGTTGCGCGACGACACGGGCAGATGGTGGAGGATGCCGAGCGGCTGCACTGACTGTCCCCGGAAGGCCTATGGGCGGCTGGCGTCGCCATCGCACAAAGGCGGCGCGCCCGCAACGCAGATCGAGCGAGCGCAGCGCTCCCTCGCCTGTCCGCCCCTGGCGCATCACCGGCGCAAGACGTCCTGCCACTCCGGATGGCGGTCGATCTGCGCCTTCGCGAACGGGCAAAGCGGGATGATGAAGATGCCCTCCTTCCGGGCATCCTCGACGGCCCGGCGCACCAGCCGCTCGCCGACCTTGCGCCCGCGCAGGGCCGCGGGAACCTCGGTATGGTCGATGATGATCAACCCCTGCCCCGCCCGGCTGTACGTCATCTCGGCTTCCGCACCATCGAGGACGAGGCGGTAGCGGCCCTTGGCGGCGCCATCCTCGCGCTCGACGCCGGCCTCCTCGCTCACCACCGCGCTGCCCGGTCGGTCCGCGTCGGCGGTGCGCACCCGTCCCGGCTGTCCGGGCGTGCATTCCAGTAGTTCGCGATCCCATCCGCCGAGGTCGGCCGCCGCCTCGTAGGTCGAAACGAGGAAGGCCATGAGCGCTGCATCGGGATCGGGCGCGGAGCGAACGGCGTCGTAGGGAAGGACGAACTCCGACAGGCCCTCGTGCCAGAAGGCCGCCTCCGGCGCGATCGACGCAGCCCGAAAGCCGTTCGGGGCGGGATAGGCGTAGGCGTAGAAGGCGGGATAGTCGATGCCACCGCCGCCCGGCCAGAAGCCGGCCGAGGAGACCTCGCGGTCATAGGCTTCGCGCGCGACGTCGTCCGGCAGGGTCGGAATCCCGGCGGGATGAAGCGGCGCGCGCCGCCCCGAGAAGCGCGTCACCGCCAGATCGAGAGCGCCCCAGAAGAGATGGACCGGGCTCGCCTTGCCAAGGAACGAGGTCCGGAACGATCGGAACACGCGGTCGACGGCGACCAGCGCTCGATGGAAGCGCTGCACCGCGTCGCGATCATAGGGCCGGTCGCGATGATCCTCGGTGAAGGGGACCGGAAACGGCACCTCGTTCGGACTGCCGTTGAAGGTGGGCGTGCCGCCGAGATCGGTGATCATGCGCACAAAATCGGCGTGGAACACCGCGACCGTGGTGGCCTTGAGGGCGATGGACGCAGAGCGCCCGTCCCCGTTGGTTCCGCGGACCTCGTGATCGCGAAGATCGAACAGGATCTCGATGCCACTGCCGTCGGGGATCGGCGAGGTCGCAAGGCCGCGGGGCGTGACGTAGAATGTGGCGTTCCAGGAATGATTGAGCCACGGGCTATGCGCCAGCCGGTACTTGCCGACGATCTGCAGGTAGAGGTGCAGGGCGGAACAGGTCTCGCGCCAGCCGAGATAGTCGATTTCGGGCCAGTCGTTTCTCATCGCTTGCCTTCCCCCATGCTCGCGGCGGCGAGCCGCGTCGTTTCCGTCGTTTCGAACCCGTCGCGCGCGGACCACAGTTGCACGCGTACCCGTCAGTCAGGCAAGGGAATGTGCTCGTCGCGGTCGTCGACCGGCAGATCGAAACGTCCCGTTCCCCATGCCTCCGCGCGCCATTCGGCCTTGGCTTCTTCGATACGCTCCCGGGAGGATGCGACGAAGTTCCACCAGATGTAGCGCGGGCCCTTCATGGTCGCGCCGCCCAGAATCATCAGCCGGGCGCCTGCCGGTCCTCCGGAGACGGTGATCCGGTCGCCGGGACGGAAGACCATCATCTGCCCCGCCTCGAACACCTGGCCCGCGACGGAGATCGAGCCCTCGACGATGTAGATGCCCCGATCCTCGTGATCGTCCGGCATCGGCAGCCGGCTTCCCGGATCGAGCCGCACGTCCGCATAGAAGGTTTCGGAGAACATCGTGGCCGGCGCGGCTTCGCCATAGGCGGTTCCGAGAATCAGCCGAACCGACGCGCCATCGTCCTCGATGGTCGGCAGCACATCCTTGCCGTGATGCTCGAACATCGGGATCATGTCTTCGTGGCTGTCGGGTAGAGCCAGCCAGGTCTGGATCCCCAAGAGGCTGCTCGGACCGCTGCGGCCTTCGGCGCTCGTGCGCTCCGAGTGCGAGACGCCGCGCCCGGCCACCATCCAGTTCAGCGCGCCCGGCCGGATGATCTGGTCCGAGCCGATGCTGTCGCGGTGGTGGAAGTCGCCGCGATAAAGGTACGTCACGGTCCCGAGGCCGATATGCGGATGAGGTCGGACGTCGACGCCGGTGCCCGTCAGGAACTCCGCCGGTCCCGCCTGATCGAAGAAGATGAACGGCCCGACCATCTGGCGCTTGGGCGCGGGAAGCGCGCGCCGCACCTCGAAGCCGCTGAGGTCGCGCGATCGCGGGATGATGAGCGTCTCGATGGCGTCGATGCCGACGTCGTCGGGGCAGCCCGGCTCGATCGCGGGGTTCCAGCTCATGCGGTCCTCCTCCTGCAAAACCATCGTCGCGCGCAACGAACGCGTCGTCGCCTCGATCCGGCCAGAGCTATCGGACGCCCCTACCCGCCGCTAGCCGCGCATCCCGGCACACTGTGTTGCGGAAAGCGGAACTGGCGTGGCGGCCCCCCCCTCTCGCGGAGGTCACGGCTCGGCGCTAGCGAAGCGCGGATCGTCGCCGAGCAGCTCGATCAGGAGCTCGGTGAAGATGCGGACCTTCCGCGCGGGATGCTGGCCGGGCGGTCGCACGACGTAGGCGCCTGCGGTCGGCGGCGGATAGCGCGTCATGATCGGAACCAGGGCTCCCGATGTGATGTATTCGTGCGTGACGCAGTCGGGGATCCAGGCGACGCCGAGGCCCGCGGCGGCGGCGGCGGCAAGCGCGTTGGCGTTGTCGGCCTTGAACCGCCCCTGCGGCTTCACGGTCATCACCTTGTCTCCATCCATGAACTGCCAGGCCTCCGTGCCCTGCATCAGCGCCTGATGGGCGGCGAGGTCCGAGGGGGTGTCCGGCGCGCCGTGCGCCTCGATGTAGCTCGGGCTTGCGACCAGTTTGCCGGAAATCGGACCGATGCGCCGGGCGATCAGGTTCGAGTCCTGGAGGTAGCCGACCCGGATGGCGCAATCGAAGCCTTCCGTGATGAGATCGACGAACCGATCGCCGTAGACCGAGTGGACGTGCAGTTGCGGGTGGCGCCGTGCCATTTCCGCGAGCATCGGGGCAAAGTGCGTCGGGCCGAAGGAAAGCGGAACGGCCACGCGCAACCGGCCGCGAAGCTCGCCGTTCGGTACCACGGCTTCCCGGGCCGCCTCGATCTCGGCGCCGACCCGCGCGGCATGGTCGCGGAAGGCGTTGCCGGCTTCGGTCAGGGCAGCGCCGCGCGTGTTTCGCGCGACGAGCTGCACGCCGAGTTCTTCCTCGAGCCGCATCAGGCGCCGGCTGACGATCGATTTCGAGACGCCGAGCCTGCGAGCAGCGGCCGAAACGCCTCCCGCGTCGGCGATTTCCACGAAGATCGAAAGGTCTTCGGTATCCATCCGGCGTTCCCCGTTTCGCGACACGATAGCCCTAGATGACGGCCACCGTAGCATGCGGGAGAATGGGAGGGTGGCCATGCCGGGATAACATCGGCGTCAGCGGTTCCCTTCACCATCGACGCGCAACGCCGGACCGGCTCCCTCCTCCATGCGCCGATGCAATCATTGAGAGTTGTTGCAGGTTGACGCAATCTAGGGTTGCTACGGTCAACATTCGGTGCCCCGCTTCGTGTGAAACCAGCAGACGATTGCCGCCATGTCCCACCCGCCCCTTACCGACGTCGATCGTCACCGAGTAACGGCACTCGAGCGCGTGTTGTCCGGTCGTGCTTCGGCACCCATGCCGAGAATGGCGTGCCGGCTGCTGCTGGCGCTCTGCCTCGCATTGGCTGCCGGCTGTGCGTCGCGTGGCGAGATCGACCGCTTCTCCACCATCCGGGACGTATCTCCGCGCGAGGCCTTCGTCCTGCCGCAGTCGGGCGGACCGGCCGTGGTGGGCGTTCTGGAACAGCGCTACCGCAACGGCGTCGAACAGGAGATCGTCCTGGCGGGCGGCGGCGGTGTCGGGGCCCAGAACACGATCCGTGCCCACTTCATCGGTCCGGTCGACCGCTCGACCTCCGGTCGCACGGAACTCTCGGAACGCTCGCTGGCACGCGCCGACATCGCCGGTGAACTCCGACGGGAGTTTCCCGGCGTCGCGATGCGTCGCTCGCCCCTCTACGTACAGAACCGCTATGGCCCTTTCGGCTTCGCCACCGGACGGCTCGGCTCGACGAACTGCCTCTACGCGTGGCAACGGCTCAGCGGAACGGACCATGCGACGCTGCTTCTGCGGCCGCGGGGCATCATCAACCTGCGCCTGCGCCAGTGCGAGGCCGGCGCCACCGACGCGCAGCTTCTCGCGACGATGTACGGTCTCGGCGTCAACGCCTTCCTGAACCACTTCTCGTGGATGCCCTACGGCGACCCGCCCGCGCCCTCGGCAACGCTGGGCGAAACCGGCGCGCCCCTCTATCCCGAGCCGCTGGTAGCGGCGGCGGACACCATCGCCCCGGCAGCGCCGGCCGAAGACCCAGCGCCACGGCCGCCCCCGCCCCGTCGCGCGGCCCGTGCGGTTGCGGCTACACCGCCGGACGCCCTGCGGCCCGAACCGCTCCCCCAACCCACCGGCCCCGCCGTTCCTCCACCTCCCGGAGAGGCGCCCGCATACCCCGCCCCCGCACCCGCGGCGTCGCCGCCGGGACCGACGGGCGCGCGATCCGAGGGGGACGGAACGCAATCCGCAGCGCGACCGGTGGTTGCACCACCGATGATCTGTTCCGATGGCCGGCTGATGGGGACCGAAGGCTGCTGAACCCAGTGCCGGGCCGATCACGACGGTTTCGAACGAGGCCAGGACCGCAATCATAGATTGCAAGTTCCCTTACCCTTTCGTAGCACTGAGAGGCGTTCGATCCCGATGCGGCATCCGGCACTCGGCGAGCGAAGAGCCTCCGTATCCTGCCCCTGTCCACCGGGACTAGACATGCTGCGCATCGCAATGACCCTCCTGTGGATCCTGGCCTCGGCTCTGGCGATCGCCATGATCACGCTGCCCGTCAGCCTGCAGGCGCAGTTCTTCGCCGTGCTCTTCGTGCTCGGCGTCATGATGATCCTGAAGACGCTCGATCTCGGCGGCGTCTGGCGGCTCGTGGCGCTGGCGCTCGGAACCTCGATCGTGCTGCGATACGTCTACTGGCGCACGACCTCGACACTGCCGCCGGTGAACCAGCTCGAGAACTTCATCCCGGGCTTCCTTCTGTATCTCGCCGAGATGTACAGCGTCTTCATGCTGGCGCTCAGCCTCTTCGTGGTGGCGGCGCCGGTGCCGCCCCGGCTATCCCGCTCGCTGGCGGCGGACCGGCGACCACCGACGGTCGACGTCTTCGTTCCCACCTACAACGAACCGATCAAGCTCCTCGCCAACACCCTGGCGTCCGCGCTCGCGATGAACTACCCGGCCGATCGGTTCACGGTCTGGCTTCTCGACGACGGCGGCTCGGAGCAGAAGCGCCAGTCCGACGACATGGTGGCCGCCGAGGCGGCGCAGCGGCGCCACGTCGAGCTGCAGGCGCTCTGCGCGGCGCTCGGGGCACGGTATCTCACCCGGGCGCGCAACCTTGCCGCCAAGGCCGGCAACCTCAACAACGGCATGACGCAGTCCAGCGGCGAGCTGATCGCCGTCTTCGACGCCGACCATGCGCCCGCCCGCGACTTCCTGGCCGAAACCGTGGGCTATTTCGAGGACGACCCGCGCCTGTTCCTGGTGCAGACGCCGCACTTCTTCCTCAATCCCGATCCGCTGGAGCGCAACCTGCGCACGTTCGCCAAGATGCCGTCCGAGAACGAGATGTTCTACGGCATCATCCAGCGCGGCCTCGACAAGTGGAACGCCGCCTTCTTCTGCGGCTCCGCGGCGCTTCTGCGGCGGGAGGCCCTTCTGGAGACGGGCGGCTTCTCCGGCGTCTCCATCACGGAGGACTGCGAGACGGCGGTGGAGCTTCATTCGCGGGGCTGGAACAGCCTCTACCTCGACAAGCCGCTGATCGCGGGCCTACAGCCGGCGACCTTCGCTTCGTTCATCGGCCAGCGCTCGCGCTGGGCGCAGGGGATGATGCAGATCCTTCTCCTGCGCGCGCCGCTGTTCAAGCGCGGCCTCTCCTTCCCCCAGCGCCTTTGCTACACGTCCTCCACGCTGTTCTGGCTGTTTCCCTTTCCGCGGCTGATGTTTCTCGTCGCGCCGCTCTTCTACCTGTTCTTCGGCCTGCAGATCTTCAACGCGTCCTCGGGCGAGTTCGTGGCCTACACGCTCACCTACATGGCCGTGAACCTGATGATGCAGAACTACATGTACGGCTCGTTCCGCTGGCCATGGATCTCCGAGCTCTACGAGTACGTGCAGAGCGTTCACCTGCTGCCGGCCGTCGTCTCCACCATCCGCCACCCGAAGAAGCCGACCTTCAACGTCACGGCCAAGGACGAATCGATCGAAGTCAGCCGCGTGTCCGAGCTTGGCATGCCGTTCTACGTGATCTTCGCGATCCTGCTTCTCGGACTGGTGGCCACCGTCTGGCGTGTGATCGACGAGCCCTATCGTGCCGACCTGACCATGGTGGTGGGCGCCTGGAACGTCCTCAATCTGGTGATTGCGGGCTGCGCGCTCGGCGTCGTATCGGAGCTCGGAACCCGGACCGTCAATCCGCGCATCCCCGTGAAGCGGCGATGCGAACTGCGGATCGGGGAGGCGGCGCTGGCCGGAACGATCGAGGACGTTTCCGTGTCCGGCGTCGCCGTTCGCGTGACGGGAGCGCTGCCGCACGAGGCCGAGCGCGGCACGGTGGCGACGCTGACGGTGCGGACCGACCGGGCGACGGACAACGACACGATCCCGGTGGCGTTCAAGCGCATGACGCGGGGCGAAGGCAGCATGGTGCTGGGGTGCGCGTTCATCACCGAGGGGCCGCACCACAACCGCCTGATCGCCGACCTGATCTTCGCCGATTCCGCGCAGTGGGAAGCCTTCCAGCGCGCGCGCCGCCGCAATCCCGGCCTTCTCGGTGGCTCGGCCTGGTTCTTTGGCGTGTGCGTCTACCAGACCTTCCGCGGGCTCGGATACCTCCTGCGCTCGGTGGGCCGAAAGCCGACCGCCGAGGCGGCGACCGCAGTGGAGGCGCACGGATGAGCCGGCGCATCGCCCCAGCCCTCGCCTTCCTTGCCGCAGCTTTCTGCGGCCCCGCCGGCGCCCAGCCCGCGCCCTTCGACATGAGCGGCGAGCGCCCGCCGGCGACCGAGTCTCGCCCCGTACGGGAGGCCCCGCCAAGTTCTCCTGCGGCTGACGTGTCGTCGGGTGAGCCTGCATCCGACGCGCCGCCGGCCTCAGTGCCGCCCGCATCCCCTGCGCCCCAAGCGAACCGGGCGGCCATTCCCGCGCCGGGCGGCTGGCGTCGTCATCTCGTCGCCGGACCGGAACTGGCGCTTTCGGGCGAGACCGATCGCCGACGCTGGTCGGTCTACCTGACGCGCGAAGAAGCCGAGGCGTCCGCCCGGCTCGCCATCGCCTACCAGAACGCCATCCTGGTGGCGCCGGAAGCCTCGCGCCTGCGCGTCCTCGTCAACGACATGCCGCTCGTCGACGAGCCGGTCGCCTCGTCCGACGACATCGGCGACCTGTCCGCCCCGGTGCCGCCGGGCCTGCTGCACCCCGGCTTCAATACGATCAGCGTCGAGAGCACCCTGCGACACCGTACGGACTGCACGGTCTCCTCCACCTACGATCTCTGGACCCGTCTGAATTCCGCCGGCACCTTTCTCGAATTCACGGGCACGCCGGCCGATTTCGCGGCGCGCCGGCTGGAGGACATTCGCGCCACGGGGACCGACGCGGAAGGCCTGACGCATATCCGCATCACGCTGCCGGACGGTCAGCTCGGTGAAGCCGCAGAGACCGTGCTGCGGCTCTCGCAGGGTCTCGCGCTTCTCGCGGCCATGCCGAACCAGTCGGTCGAAATCGTACAGGGAAGCGTTCCGCCGGTCCGCTCCGGGACACTCGACGTCGTGGTCGCGCCGGCCGACGCCGTCGGCGCCCTGATGGGAACCGGAACGAGCGCACCGGCGGGCGGGACGAGCTTCCTGCAACGCACGGACGGCTCCAGCGTGCTCGTCGTCACCGGCACCGGGTGGGACGAGGTTCGAGCCGGCGCGGAGCGCATCGTCTCGTTCGTGGACCCCGAGGACCGCGCGCCGCGCCCGGCCTTCCTCAGCCCCGCGCTGCGAACGCCGGATGCCCCATTGATGCGCCAGGGCGGAGCGCTGCGCTTTCGCGATCTCGGCGTGGCCTCGCAGGAGTTCTCCGGCCGGCGCTTCCGCACCGAGTTCGCTGTGGCATTCCCCGGCGACTTCTTCGCCCGCGCCTATGGCGAGGCGGTGATGCGGCTCGACGCCGCCTACAGCGGCGAAGTGCTGCCGGGCAGCCTCGTCAACGTCTATGTCAACGGCAACATCGCCACGACCCTGCCGATCGGCGGCGGTGGCAGCGGTGCGCTGAACGAGTTCCCGCTTCGGGTCACCATGCGCCACGTGCGGCCGGGGGCCAACACGATCGCCCTCGAGGCCAACCTCCTGACCGCTGCCGACGATAGCTGCGCGCCCGGCACCTCCACCGGCGGCACGCCACGCTTCGCCCTGTTCGACACGTCCCGGTTCGAGGTCCCGGACTTCGCGCGGATCGCTCGCGTACCCGACCTTTCGGCGTTCCAGGGCGTCGGTTTCCCCTACAACGTGGCGCAGAAGCCGGTGGACGTGGTTCTGCCGGACGACCGCCCCGATGGGCTCGACGCCGCTGCCGACCTGTTCGGGCGGGTCGCCTTTTCCGCCGGCCATGTGATTCCGCTACGTGTGGCACGGACGCCGGCTGCCCCGGCGTCGCACGCGCTCTTCATTGGGTCGCCTCGCCAGCTTCCACCCACCGTGCTGTCGCAGGTCAACATCGACCCTAAGCGGGCCGCGGAATGGGGAGGCCAGACGCCCGGCCCCGCCGCACGTCCCGAGCTGACGCCGGACAGGTGGCAAGAGCAGTTCGGCGCCGCCTCCGGCTGGCGCGGCAGGCTGGCGGATCTGGGAGACTGGTTGCGCTCGACCCTCGACATCGAGGCCGGTGGGCTGCGGCTTCTGCCGGCACAGGAGCAGCCGTTCACGCCGGGCGACGACGACGGGCTGGTGATCGCCCAGGGCGCGGCTGCCGACGGAGCGGTCTGGACTGTGGTGACATCGCCCAGCACCGCCACGCTGAAGGACAGCGTCGGACTGATCGTGCGCGAAAGCAACTGGGTGCAGCTCGACGGCCGTGTGTCAGCATTCGACCCCGCGACGGGAACCGTCACCAGCCAATCGCTCGGCGCGGCAAGCCTCCTGCCGACGCAGCCCTTCTCGCTGGCGAACCTTCGCCTGATCGTCGCCAACTGGTTGTCGGAAAACGTCCTCGCCTATGCCTCGCTGATCGTGGCCGTGGCGCTGCTGCTCGGCGTCGCCACCACCGCCTTCGTGAAGACCCTGGGGCAACGGCGATGAGAGTGTGGAAGATTGTCCTCACCGCCCTGCTCCTCGCCTGCTCGCCGGCCCTGGCCGCATCGACGCTCTCGGCCGACAGCTGGGCCCGCTACCGCGCGAGCTTCCTCGACGACACCGGGCGGATCGTCGATACGGGCAACGACGGCATCAGCCACAGCGAGGGCCAGGGATACGGCCTGCTCCTCGCGGTGATGGCCGACGACCCCGCGAACTTCGACCGAATCTGGAGCTTCACGCGCACGCAACTCCTCGTGCGCGACGACGGCTTAGCCGCTTGGCGCTGGACGCCCGGCGCGCAGCCGCCCGTCACCGACCTCAACGATGCCAGCGACGGCGACATTCTGATCGCCCTCGCGCTGGCGCGGGGCGCCGACCGATGGCAGCGACCCGACCTCCGACAAGCCGCGACGGCGCTCGCGGAAGCCATCGGCTCGCATCTCCTGTTCGAGCATGACGGGCAGGTTCTGCTGCGGCCGGGCGTCGCCGGTTTCGACCGGAGCGATCGAGCGGACGGTCCGGTGGTGAACCTTTCCTATTGGGTCTTCGAGGCGTTTGGGGAACTCGCCGCGCTCGCGCCCGATCACGACTGGATCGGCGTGGCAAAGAGCGGGCGGCAGCTGTTGACGCAGGTGCTGTCCGACGCACCACTGCCGCCCGAATGGCTCTCCGTCGCCGACCGTCCGCGGCCGGCCGAGGGCTTCCCCGCGGAGTTCGGCTACAACGCGCTCCGCCTGCCGCTCTACCTGATGCGGGCGCAGGAGGGCGACGCGGATCTCATGCGCAAGCTCGCAAGCGCGATGACCGACGAAGACGGCAATCTGCGGATCGTCGACCTCGCGAGCGGCGCCACCACGCACACCTTGAGCGATTCGGGCTATCGCATCATCCCGGCCGCCATCGCCTGCGTGCTGGACGGGGCGCCGGTGCCGGAAGACCTGCGCCGCTTCGCACCGACCCTCTACTATCCCTCCACCCTGCATCTCCTCACCCTCGGCACCCTTTCGGAGACGCATCCCGAATGTCTGCGATGAAGTCCGTCACCGCGCTTTCCGCGATCGCCGGCTTTGCCGTCCTGATGTACGGATGGCGGGACGGCGACCCCGCCTCGCGGCCTTCGGCGCCGAGCGTTCTCCGGCACTCCCTCGGCGGCAACGTCGCCGCTGCGGCCGAGCCGGATAGCGTATCCGCGGCCGCGGAGCCGACGCCATCATCGGCCGCGGCGTCGGTGCCATCGAGCGCGTTCCCTCGCCCGCCGGCGGCCGGTTCCAATGCCGCGACGCCGGCGTCCGGCACACCATTGCAGATCGACATCACGGCCCTGCGCTACTTCGCCCAGCAAGGCGACACGCGGCGGCTCGAGATCGAGATCGCGCGGCTCAAGGCCCTCTATCCGAGCTGGCAACCTCCGGAAAATCCGCTGGATCTTCTCACCAACGCCCCGCAAGGCGATCCGGAACTCGACCGCATCTGGGAGCTCTACGCCCAGGGCAAGTTCGCCGAAGTGCGCGAGGCCATCGGCGCGCGGCAGGCGAGCCAGCCCGGCTGGCAGCCCCCGGCCGATCTTCTGGAGCGCGTCGGCGTCGCCGAGGCGCGCCTGCAGCTCGTCAACGCCTCGAACCTGCAGCAGAGCGAAAGCGTGATCCGCATCGCGGCCGCTACCCCGAGCCTTCTCACATGCTCGGAGGTCGACGTCCTGTGGCGCGTCGCGCGCGCCTTCGCCGAGACGAAGCGCCCCGATCGGGCGAAGGACGCCTATCTCTACGTGCTCCGCAACTGCGACAACGCGGGGGAGCGTCTCGCCACGGTTCAGATGGCGGTCCAGCGCCTGTCCCGCGCCGACCTCGAGCCGCTGCTCGCGACGGAACGCACGGGGCCGGACGGGGTGGGCGAATTCGCGTCCGTGCGCACCGATCTCGCACGTGCAGACGTCGCCGAAGCGGCGGACGATGCCGCGTTGCAGGTTTCCGACGCCGATCTGTCGCTCCTGCGCCGGCTCACCGAAGCACCGGACGGCAAGGCGTCCGATTCCGAACTCCTCGGCTGGTACGCCCTGCGCCGCGGCGATCCCGCCGGGGCCCTGCCGGACTTCGAGCACGCCCGCACCAGGGAGGACAGCGCGACGATCTCGCAGGGATATGCCCTGTCCCTCATCCCGCTCGGCCGTTTCGCCGATGCCGAGGGGGCGATGACGCCATGGCGCTCGGCCTCCGACGGGGCACGAGCGGTCTATCTCGCCGCTGCCGCCAACCTTCTGGCCGCAAGCGCGGGCCAAGCCATCGCGCCCGAAACGCTGGCACGCATCGCGCAGGCAGTCGGCGAAGGCCAGGATGCGGCAAGCGCCCAGCAACTCGGCTGGTACGCCTTCCACTTGAACCAGTTTCCAACGGCCGCCCAGTGGTTCGCGGCGGCGCTCCGGTGGCAGAGCGACAACGAGCCCGCGGCCTACGGCCTCGCGCTCGTCGAGCAACGCCTCGGCGACCGCGCGAGCCTTGCAACGCTTCAGCGCACGTTCGGCGGGCGCTCGCCGCGCATCGCCGCGATCGGACGACCCGACCAGGCGCAGGTCGCGGCAGCGCAGGCCGCCCGCGAGGCCGGTGGAGCGCCCGCCGCCCTTGCGGCTCGCCCTCTCCCCGATGCGGTGGCGCCGCCGGTGGCATCGGGCGCCCTCGCACCCGCCCCGCTTGCCGCCAACCCGCTGCTGTCCGGGGCCCACTCCGCCGCGACGGCCTATGCCGAACCACCGATGCCCGCAGCCTCCCGCCGCCGGGTTGCCGAGGCGCCGCCACGGCCTGTTCCGTCAACCTCTCCCCGCCGCCAAACCGACACGCGCGGGTGCCGGGGAGCCGAGATCGACCCCTCGACGCTCTCTCCGGAGGGGGCGATGGCGCGCGGCTGGTGCCTTCTCGGGCTCGACCGGTCGCTGGAGGCGGCCGCCGCCTTCGAGAGTGCGGCGCGGCGCGGCCAGGGGCGGACGCGTCAGGACGCGTCCTATGGCGAAAGCCTCGCCTATCTTCGCCTCGGGGTCGGCGACCGCGCGGCGATCGCCGCTGCCCGTTCGCCGCAACCGACCACCCGCCGTATCGAACTCGATACGGCGATCCTTTCGGCGCGCGCGACCGGCGCGTTCGAGCGCAAGCGGCCGGTGGAGACGCTGCAGGCCCTGGACGAGCGGGCGCGCATCGCGCCCGAACGGCTCGATCTCATGGTGCTGCGGGGCTACGCCTATCTCGAACTGCGCCGCTGGGCGGACGCGCGCCGGGTCTTCTCGGCCGTGGCGCGGACAGGCAACCGCGAGGGCGTTCGCGGTCTCGCCGCGCTCGATCAGGCGCAGGGTCGCTTCCCCACCGGCGGCTGACCGAAGGGGGGTTACCGAAAGCCGCAAACGGCTGTTCCGGGCTGCCTCGCTCCAGCGAAGCGCGCCGGCGTCAGGCCTTGCGCGCGAGGCTGATCATCTGCATCGCCGTCGCCAATGCCGCGAACGCACCGCCGAGAAGCGCCACCGCTCCCCAGCCACCGAGGTTCCAGGCCTGGGTCGCGCCCGCAGACCCGAGCGCTCCGCCAAGGAACATCGTGCACATGAAGATGGTGTTCAGGCGACCGCGGGCCTCCGGCCGCAGCGCGTAGACGACATGCTGGTTGGAGACCAGCGCGATCTGCATCCCGAAGTCGAGCAGGACGACGCCGACGACGAGACCGGGGATCGAGTTCCAGACACCGAAGACGATCCACGAGGCGAGCACCAGCGTCGCACCCAGCGCGATGACCTTGTGCGGCCCCCGGCGATCGGCGATCCGCCCGGCGATCGGCGCCGCCAGCACGCCGACGGCCCCGATGACGCCAAACAGGCCGGCGACATCGGCGCCGAGGCCGAAAGCGGGCTCCTGCAGGCGAAGCGCGAGGATCGTCCAGAAGGTGCTGAAGCCGGCGAAGAGCAGCGCCTGCGTCGTCGCCGCGAGCCGCAGGGCGCCGAATTCGCCCCACAGCCCGCCGAGCGAGCGGATCAGGGCGGGGTAGCGAAGGGCCGTCGTCGGTTCGCTTCGCGGAAGCATGACGGCCATCATGGCGGCGGCCGCAAGTGCCAGGGGAACGCCCAGCCAGAACATCGCGCGCCAGCCGGCGGCAGTGGCGACGAAGCCTGCCAGGGTGCGGCTGAGAAGGATGCCGCAGAGGAGACCGGACATCACTGTCCCAACGGTCGCCCCGCGCCGCTCCGGGGCCGACAGATGGGCCGCAAGGGGAACGATCTGCTGCGCGACGGTCGCCGCCGCGCCGACGAGGACGGAGGCAAGAACGACCATCGTCGCGCTCGGCGCCATGGCAGCCAAGGCCAGCGCGGCCGACAGGGCAAGGAACTGCACGACGATCAGTCGCTTGCGTTCGACGAGGTCGCCGAGTGGCACCAGCAGGAAGAGGCCGAGCGCGTAGCCGAGCTGCGTTGCGGTCGGCACGAGGGTGGTCGTGGTCCCCGGGAGATCGCGCTCGATGATGCCGAGCATCGGCTGGTTGTAATAGATGTTCGCGATCGCGAGGCCCGTCGCCGCCGCCATGGCGAAGGTCAGCCCTCGCCCCATCGCCGCGACGGCGGATGGCCGCGCCCTGTCAGCTGACATCGTCATGGGATAACTCCGGTGGATCCGCCCGCTCGAACGAACGTCGAAGCGGGGTGCCGCGAGGCGGTGCGTACGCGGCCGAAGGCCGCGCGCCAAGGCCTAGATAAGCCGATGTCGCCTCCGGGCGGAGGTCCAATCTGTGGACGGACCTTCTCCCGAAGTCGAACGTCTCTCCGGTCAGAGTTGGCCGGCGGCGGCAAGCTCGCGGGTGCGCTTCAGCGTCGACAGGAGAGCGCTGCGGTAGCCCGTGTCGCCGTCGAACTGGGCCTGCTCGGCCTGTTCCTCCGGGCCGTTCGGCTCCTTTCCGCGCAGTCCGAGATAGCAGTAGAAGCGGAGCTGGAGCGCGCCGGCGTCGTCTTCGAAAAGTTCGTTGACGATGGCGCCCTCGCGCGGCCCCGATGCCTGGAAGAACGTGACCTTGGCCTAGCGCTCGAGCGTGATGATCTCGCTGAGGTCGATGCCGGCGATGGTAGCCTCGCGAACGAAGTGGGTCGCGCTCTCCTCGACGACCTCGCAGCGGGTGCAAAGGCCGGGCGGCAGGAACTCGCGGGCGTCGCGCGCCTTCAGCTCGAGGCCCGCCCAGACCTGCGCGCGGGTCAACTCGGCTTCACCCTCCGGGTTCACCGGAACGGTTGCGGTGGAGTAGATCATCGGAATGTTCCTTCTGCGCGATCGGTGCCGGCCGGGGTCAGGCGGCGGCGAGGGTTTCGAGGGCGAAGCGGCGATAGGATCTCAACGGGCGTCCGAGGAGAGCGGTGAGTCGGTCGCGGTCCCCGGTTTCGGGGAGCATGCCGTCGGTGAGGAACCGCTCGGCCATCAGGCGCATGTCGTAGGCCATCCAGCCCGGCATGAACTGGCGGGAGTTCCGCTCGAACGCAGCGGTGTCCTCGCCGCCATAGGCGACCGGGCGTCCCGACGCTTCGGTCCAGATCGCGGCGATATCCGCCCCGGTGAGCGTGTCCGGCCCGACGACGTTGATACGCTCCAGCGGGAGCACCGCCGGCGAGCTTTCGCGGCGAAGCAGATCGATGACCGCGATCTCGCCAATGTCGCGGGCGTCGACCATGGCCAGACCCTTGCCGCCGATCGGCATCGGGTAGACGCCGTGGCCCGTGACCACGTCCTTGATCGCGACGTCGTTGTTCATGAAGTAGGCCGGGCGCAGGATGGTGGCGCTGAACCCCATCGCTTCGATCATGCGTTCGACGCCGAACTTGCCGGCGAAGTGAGGCACGTTCACGTAGACGTCGCTATGGATCACCGAGAGATAGACGACACGCTCGATGCCGGCCTCGCGGGCAAGGTTGAGCGCGATCAGGGCCTGCGTGAATTCGTCGGCCACCACGGCGTTCAGGAGAAACAGCGTCGAGACGCCGGAAAGCGCCTGGCGCAGGGAATCGACGTCGAGGAAGTCGCCCCGCACGGTTGAAACCTCGGCTGGAATGTCGGCCTTGGCGGGGTCTCGCACGAGCGCGCGCACGTCGGCCCCGCGGGAGACGAGTTGCTCGACGACGTGGCGGCCGATCGTGCCTGTGGCACCGGTCACAAGGATGGTCATGGGGATCGCTCCGTTCGGTGTGGGCTACGATTGCAAGATCGGTGATCCCCGTTCATTCCAATAGACGCCGATTTTGGACGCGCCGTCTCACAGGTGGAACAGATGGACCTTCTCGCGCTCGCCGACTTCAACCTCGTCGCCCGCCACGAGGGGTTCGGCCGGGCCGCCCGTGCTTCGGGACGTCCGAAGGCGACGCTGTCTCGCCGCGTCGGCGACCTGGAGGCCAGTCTCGACCTCCGCCTGTTCGAGCGTGGCGGCCGCATCCTCAAACTCACGGAGGAAGGACGCGCCCTCTTCGAACGGACCGCTGCGCTGCTGACCGACCTCGAGGAAACCACGACCGCCATCGCATCCGGCGGACGGCGGCCGTGTGGACGCCTGCGGATCAGCGTGCCGCTCCTGTTTTCGCAGACCGCCATGGGCAGGCTCGCGGCGGGCTTCGCGCTCCGGCATCCGGACGTTCGTCTCGAGGTGACCACGGAGGACCGTGCCGTCGACATGATCGAGGAAGCCTACGATCTCGTGATCCGGGTGAACCCGAAGGCAGACGAGAGCCTCGTCGGGCGCGTGTTCCTCCGCGATCGACTGGTGGTCGTCGCGGGAGCGCAAGTGAAACGGCCGACGGGCGCCTCGCCCATCGACGCGGTGGTTCGGGGACCGACCGCCGCGGACGAGACGTGGAACATCGTCACCGCGAACGGGCGATCCGACATCGTGGTGCGTCCGGTCCTCAGCCTGTCGTCGATGATCATGGTCCGCGACGCCGCGCGGACGGGGGTCGGGGTCGCGCGGCTTCCCATCTCGCTCGTCGGCCATGATCTGGCGGACGGCACCTTGGTGCACTGGGGCGACGTCGACGGGTCGGAGATCGCCCTCTGGACGCTCTATCCGACCCGGAGACTGCTGAGCGCGCGGGTTTCGGCCTTCCTCGACTTCCTGAAGGAAGCCTTTCCGAACGGCACGCCGGACGAACTGGCGAACTACGTCGGACGGTGACGGCGCGATCCCGACTGCGAACGTCGCGCCGAGGCCTTGAGGCGCTCCGCCCGCCGTCGCCTCATCCGGCAAGCTCGAAGGTGGAAGCGTCGCCCCGGTAGGTCTGTGCGGTGCCTTTCCGCGTCCGCTTGGCCGCATACAGGGCGGCGTCGGCTTGGCGCAGCAGAGCCTCCCCGTCACCGTCCGCGTCGCTCGACCAAGCGATACCCACAGTCCCGGTCACGTGGACGATGTGGCCCGACCCGCTCGCCACGATGTCGAAGTCGCGCAGGAGGCGGTCGACCAGCGGCGCGAGGTCCGATCGACCAACCTCGGCGGGCATCACGATGGCGAACTCGTCGCCGCCCAGCCGCGCTGCGAAGCAGGCGTCGTGACACGGTTGGCGAAGGCGTTCGGCGACGCGGCGCAGGACATCGTCGCCCGCCGCATGGCCCAGCACGTCGTTGACGCTCTTGAAGCCATCGAGATCGATCAGGAGCACGGCCAACTCGCGCCCGATGGCTTTCGCGTCGCGCAGGTTCTTGGCGAGGACGCGGTTGAACTCCGCGCGGTTGGGCAGTTGCGTCAGGTCGTCGGTCCGGGCCTGACGGCGCAGGCGCTCCTCGAGATCGTGGCGCTCGGTGATGTCCTGGATCAGCCCGATGAGAGCGACGGGACTGCCCTTGGACAATTCGATCTCGCACGAGCAGCGCACGCGTCGCGCGTTGCCCTTCGCCGTCACGAGGTCGGCGTCTATCTCGAAGGGTTCGCCCGTATCCAGCGTGCGCATGACGGCATCCAGAAAGGCCGTGCGGTCGGGCTCTGGGAAGAAGCTCATGATCTCGCCGTTCGGCACGCCGCCGCCTATGGGCAGTTCGTGGATGGCAAAGACTCCGTCCGTCCAAGACGTCGCATTCGTGCCGATGTCGTAGCGCCAGGATCCCATGTCGGCCATGCGTTCGGCCTGCTTGAACTGCCGGCGTTCGCGCTCCAGCCGCTCCATCGCGAGGCGACGCTGCTCGGCCGCCTCGGCCGCCCGCAAGGCCACGGCCCGCGCATCCACCAATGCCTCGGCAAGGCAGGCGAGTTCGGTCAGGGTCTCCATGTCGACCGCCGTCGCCTCGCGCGGCTCGTCGTCGAGGACGCACAGCGTCCCGATCGTCACCTGCTCGCCATCCAGTTGGCGCACCCGCACCGGAACGCCCGCGTAGAAGCGGACATGGGGCGCGCCCGTGACGAAGGGACTATCGGCGAAGCGTGGATCGAGCCGGGCATCGGCGACCGTCATGGAGGCTTCGCTCTCGAACACGGCGGTACACAGCGCCGGCCCGCGAGCGGTCGAAGGCGCCAGGGGCCCGCAGCGTGCCTTGAACCACTGGCGCTCGGGGTCGATCAACGTGATCGACGACATGCTGGTGCCCAGCATGCGCCTCGCGAGCCTGGCGAGCGCATCGAACTCGCGCTCGGGTGGGGTGTCGAGGAGGGCGATCTCGGCCAAGGCCTTCTGGCGGATCGCTTCGCGTTGACTGTCTCGCATGCGAGGCCCCCCGAACTGGCGACGGCGGCTCGCGAATCGTCGCCGCCCTTTCGTGCCTTCTACATCGCGATCGCTTAAGGTCTCCTGATCGAGGTCCGTCGCGGTCGCTGCCCAGCGGATCGGCCGTCAGCGGCCGAGGGCCGCCTGACGCTGGAGGGCAATGCGCTGCTGCAGGCGCTGCTGGAACTGGTCCACAACCACGGCCGCGATGATCACGAGCCCCTTGATGACGGTCTGCCAGAAGGAGGACACGCCCATCATCACAAGGCCGTCGGACAGGATGCCGATCACGAAGGCACCCACGATCGTACCGCCGATCCGCCCGCGCCCGCCCGACATGGAGGTGCCGCCGAGCACCGCCGCGGCGATGGCGTTCAGCTCGAAGGTCTCGCCGGTGGCCGGGTGCGAGGCGACGAGCTGCGAGGACACGATGAGCCCGACGATCGCCGCGCAGAAGCCGGAGAACATGTAGACGAACATCTTCGTCCGGTTGACCCGGAGCCCGGACAAGGCGGCCGCGCGCTCGTTGCCGCCGACCGCGTAGATGGAGCGGCCGAGCGGGGTGCGGGCTGCGAGATAGGCAGCCCCGCAGCCGACCGCGACCAGCGTCCAGATCGAGACGGGCACGCCGAGGAAGGAACCCGACCCGATCAGCGGGAAACTCGACGTGCCCCATTCGGCCGAGCCGCGCAGGTTCGGAAAGGTGGCTCCCCCGGAGGACAGAAGCGCGAGACCGCGCGCGACGTAGAGCGTGCCGAGCGTCGCGATGAAGGGCGCGACGTTGAGCCGGGTGATGAGGAGCCCGTTGACTACGCCGACCAGCACCCCCACGCCGAGCGTGATCAGCACGATCTCGAACGTGTTGAAGAAGACGGTGTAGCCGATGAGATCGATCGCGACCCCGTTGAGGACGAGATAGCCGGCCACCATCCCACACAGGCCGACGATCGATCCGACCGACAGGTCGATACCGCCGGTGATGATGACGAACGTCATGCCGATCGCCAGGAACGCGTTCAGCGCCACGTGTTCCGACATGATGATGAGGTTCGCCGTCGACAGGAAGTTCGGGGCGGCGAAGGAGAAGAACAGCACCACCGCGATCAGCGCGATGAAGGTGCGCGCCTTGAGGAGGAGGAGCGCGACGGACATGTCGCTGCCGGAGGCGGCGGCCGCGGGATGGGTGGCGGTCATCGGCGGAGCTCCGACTGGGACGGGATGGGGCCGGGCGCACGTCCGTGGCCGGCAGCGGACAGGGCGACGATCTCGGGCTCGTCGGTCCGGGAGCGCTCGCGCTCGCCGGTCACGCGTCCGTTCGACATGACGATGATGCGGTCCGACAATTCCATCACCTCCTCGAGGTCGGAGGTGACGAAGAGGATGCCGAGCCCCTGGGCGGCGAGGTCGCGCATCACGCGGAAGACCTCGGCCTTGGCGCCGATGTCGATGCCGCGGCTCGGCTCGTCCATGAGGAGGACCTTCGGGCCCGTCATCAGCGCCTTGCCGATCACGATCTTCTGCTGGTTCCCGCCAGAGAGCGACGACACCGGGTTGTCGATGCTCGATACCTTCACCGCGAGGCGCTTGACGAAATCACGTACGCTCGACCGCTCGCGCTTCACGTCGAGGTGGAAAAGCCGCGTGAAGGACGACAGGCTCGACATCGACATGTTCTCGGACACCGACAGAATCTGCACGAGGCCTTCCGCCTTGCGATCCTCGGGGATCAACGCGATGCCGCGCTTGATGCGGCCGTGGATCGAGCGGTCGGAGAGTTCCTGTCCGGCGAGCGTCACGCGGCCGGATGCCAGCGGCTCGCGGCCCATGATGCAGTCGAAGAGCTCGGTCCTCCCTGCCCCCATCAACCCGTAGATGCCGACGATCTCGCCGGCCCGCAGCGACAGGGAAACGTGGTCGACCGCGAAGCCGCCGCCCTTTCTCGGCAGCGTCATGTCGTCGACGCGCAGGATCTCCGGCCCGTAGTCGTGCTGGACCGTCTTGGCGAAGTCCTTCGACGAGGAGCCGATCATCGCCCGGACGATCCAGGGTACGTCCACGTCGGTCATCGGCTGCGCGCCGGTAATGCGCCCGTCGCGCAGGACCGTGATGTAGTCGCCGATGCGCACCAGCTCCTCGAGCCGGTGGGAGATGTAGACGATGGCGACCCCTTGGGCCTTCAGCTCGCGGATCACGCCGAACAGGATCTCGACTTCGGTCGCCGAGAGAGCCGAGGTGGGCTCGTCGAGGATCAGGATGCGCGCGTCCTGGCTGATCGCCTTGGCGATCTCGACGATCTGCTGCTCGCCGATGCGCAGGTCGCCGACCGGCATATCCGGCGGATTGGAGTGTTCGAGGCGGGCGAGGAGCGCGCGCGCCATCTCGTTCTGCGCGCCGCCGTCGATGTCGATCCCCAAACGCGTCTTCTCGCGGCCGATGAAGATGTTGTCGGCGATCGTCATGTTCGGGAAGAGATTGAGTTCCTGAAACACGATGCCGATACCGAGCCGTGAGGCGGCTGCCGTGTCGGGCAGCGAGACCGGCTTGCCGTCGAGGAGGATCTCGCCATCCGTCGGCTGCTCGACGCCCGCGATGATCTTCATCAGCGTCGACTTGCCGGCGCCGTTCTCGCCGACGAGCACGTTGACCGCGCCGCGCCGGACGTCGAAGTCGACCCCCTTGAGGGCCTGCGTTCCGGGATAGACCTTGGTCGCCGCCCGGACGGACAGAACGATCTCGTGGCTCACGCGCCCGCCCCGAGCTTCACGAGGACCGGGGTGACGAGAACCTTGTCGGCGGCCGTGCGCAGGGTGAAGACGCCGGTCGCCTCGACGCGCGATCCGATCAGCGCATCGCGCGGCAAGTCCTTCAGGACGCGCTCGAAGGCCTGCGTGTTGAAGGCCTTGGCGACGTCGGCATATTCGATCTGGTTGGAGTAGCTCGTGAAGGAAACGAAGGGCAGGACGTCGCGGATCGACGTGCCCTTGATCACCGGTCCGAGCTGCAGCGTGACGTCCGCCTTGCCGTCGCCGTCCGTGTCGACGTCGGCGGTGGCGGCACGCGACTTGGTGTTGGCTTCGACGATCGTGCCCGTGATGGCGACGGGGAAGTTCCACGGCGCGCCTTCGGGCACTTCGCGGTAGCCGAACGTCTTGCCCGTGGCATCGAGCCCGCCGCCGAGCGCTGCGCGGATTTCGGCCAACGGCTTCGCCTTCTCGACGATGTAGGGCACGATCTCCGCGTCCCAGCGGCCCGCGACGTCCGACCCGGCGGCCGGCTTGGCTGACGCCTCGGCCCGCGCGGCCAGCTCGGCCGTTTCGACGAACTTGCACCCCGGCAGAGCCAGAAGCAGCGCGACGGCAGTCAAAAGGGACAGGCGGTTCATCGGCAGCCTCGACGCGGAAGGGCGAACGGGAACGGGGCCGGCGAACCGGCCCCCGAACGGCGACGGGCGACGGCCATCGCCGTCGCCCGGTTTCCGTTCAGTCCTTCATGGCGAAGGTTTCGAGCTTGGCGGCGTTGTCCGCGTTGATCAGGACGCAGTCCATCAGCTGCTTCTCCTCGACGCCGGTCTTGCCGGTGTCGAGATACTGCTTGGCCTGCTCCACCGCGAGCTGAGCCTGGCGATAGGCCGGCTGCAGCACGGTCGCCTTGATGCCGCCCGCCTTGATCGAGTCGCGCACGTCGTTCGAGCCGTCGAAGCCCACCACGATCACGTCGGTGCGGCCGGCCTGTTCCAGCGCCGCCCAGGCGCCCATGGCCATCGTGTCGTTGCCGGAGATGACGCCCTTGATCTCCGGATTGGCCTGGAGGATCGTCTGCATCTTCTCGAAGGCTTCGGTCTGGCTCCAGTTGGCCGACTGCTGCGCCACCATCTTCATGTCGGGATACTGGTCGATCACCTCGTGGTAGCCGCCCGAGCGGATGCCGGCGTTGGTGTCCGCCTCGCGACCGAGAAGCTCGGCGTAGGGGCCCTCCTCGCCCATCAGCTTGACGAACTCCTCCGCGCCGAGCTGTGCGCCCTGGTAGTTGTTGGAGACGATCTGCGAAACGGCGATGCCGGTTTCGTTGATCTCGCGGTCGATCAGGAAGGAGGGGATGCCGGCGTCCTTCGCCTTCTGCACCGCGGCCGTCGTGGCGGCGGCACCCGCGTTGTCGAGCACGATGGCCTTCGCGCCGCGCGCGATCGCCGTGTCGATCAGCTGGTTCTGCTTGTTGGCGTCGTCGTCGTGAACGAGGACCAGCGGCTCGAAGCCGAGTTCCTTGGCCTTGGCCGCAGCACCCTCCGCCTCCGCCTTGAAGAACGGGTTGTCATGGCTCGGCGTGATGATGGCCATGAGATCGGCGGCCGACGCCGGCAGGGGCGTCAGCGCGAAGGCCGCGGCCGAAAGCGCTGACAGAACGAACCTCTTGAGCATGGCGATCCTCCTCATGCGAAGAGGCAGGATCCCAGCGATCCGCGCTCCATCTCCGCTCCCTCCTCCAAAAGGGTTGGCGGACTATCCATACCAAAGCGCGGGTCGTCAACTGGTATAATGACGTGCGAACTTTCGTTAGCGCTGCATTCCGCATCGGGAAGGCCGGGCGCCGGCATCGGATCGCTCCACTCCGGCATCGGGCCTGTCGAGACGACGGTCCGGCGTTTGCGCGTTTTCGACCCGCCGGACCTCTTCAAGTCGTGGCCATCAAGCATGACGGAATGTTAAATGACGTAGCGTTAAGGTTCGCCCCCATACAGGGTGGCGCGTCCCGTCATGCGATGAAGCACCTCTCCTGCTCCGACGCCGGCCGAAGCCGCCAGCGATTGTGGACCGGCGCGACAGGAGGTGCGACCATGCTTCAGCAGGTGACGGATGGATCGGCTACGATCGGGGACCTGGAGGCGCTGGATCTGTTCCTGGCCCGCATCGCCGTATCGCCCGACGGAACCATCCTGCGCACCAACGCCCGGTTCCTCGAGATGTTCGACTACCGCGCCTGGGACCTCGCCGGGCGCAACCGAGCCATTCTGCTGCCCGACGACCTCGACGCCACCGAGGAAGAAGGCGTTCGCCTTGCCCTCCAGGACGGGACGCCCTTCCGGGGCGAGGTCCGCCGGCTGAGACGTGACGGCACGGTGATCTGGGTCGAGGCGAGCTATGCTCCGCTTCGCGACGCCAGCGGTCGCGTCAGCGAGATCGTCGTCCTGATGTGCGACGTGACCGAGCGCCGGATCCGGACCGCCGATGAAGGCGGGCAGATCGCCGCGCTCAACACGTCCCATCCCGTGGTCCATTTCGCTCTGGACGGCACGATCCTAGACGCCAACACGCTCTTTCTGGAGGCGATGGGCTACACCCGTGCGGAGATCGCCGGCCGACACCACCGGATCTTCGTGGATGCCGCGGAAGCGGCGGCCCCGGAATACCAGACCTTCTGGGCCGACCTGGCGAAGGGTGCGCATCGGTCCGGCGAATATCGACGCCACGGCCGGAACGGCCGCGTCGTCTGGCTCCGCGCCACCTACAACGCCATCCTCGACACCAACGGTCGCCCCTTCAAGATCGTCGAATACGCGGTGGACGTCACGGCCGAAAAGTTGCGGCAAGCCGATCACGAAGGGCAGATCGAGGCGATCCACAAGTCGCAATGCGTCGTCTCGTTCGCGCTCGACGGCACGATCCTGGATGCCAACGCCAACTTCCTCGGCGCTGTCGGCTACCGGCTGGAAGAGATCGCCGGGCGCCATCACCGCATGTTCGTCGATCCATCCCACGCGCACTCGCTGGAATACGAGATCTTCTGGAGCGACCTTGCCGAGGGACGTCACCGCAGCGGCGAGTTCAAGCGCCGGGGGAAGAGCGGAAGCGAGCTGTGGCTCCAGGCAACCTACAATCCGGTGTTCGATCACGAAGGAAAACCCTTCAAGGTCGTCAAATACGCAACCGCGATCACCCGGGAGAAGCTTCGGCAGGCCGATCACCAGGGGCAGATCGCGGCCATCCACAAGTCGCAGGCGGTCGTCTCCTTCGCGCTCGACGGCACGATCCTCGACGCCAACGACAACTTCCTGGAGATCACCGGATACCGCCTGTCCGAGGTGCGCGGCCAGCATCACCGCATGTTCGTCTCCGCGGAAGAGCGCGAGAGCCAGGGTTATCGCACCTTCTGGCAGGAGCTGGCCGGGGGCGAGCTGCGCGGCGGCGAGTTCAAGCGCATCTGCCGGGACGGACGCGAAGTCTGGCTGCAGGCGTCCTACAATCCGATCTTCGACATGAACGGGCGCCCCTTCAAGGTCGTCAACAATGCGGTGGACGTGACGGCCGAGAAGCTGCGGCAGGGCGACTACGAAGGTCAGATCCGGGCCATCCGGAAGTCGCAGTGCGTCGTCGCCTTCGACATGGACGGCATCATCCTCGAGGCCAACCGGAACTTCCTCGACGCGATGGGCTACGAGGCCTGCGAGTTGGTCGGCCGTCACCATCGCATGCTGCTCGAGCCGAGTTTCGCGCAGAGCGACCAGTATCGTCAGTTCTGGCAGCAACTGCGCGACGGCCAGTTCCTGTCCGCCAAGTTCCGAAGGGTCGGCAAGGACGGGCGCGAGGTCTGGATCCAGGCATCCTACAACCCGATCCTGGATCTCAACGGACAGCCGTTCAAGGTCGTCAAGATCGCAACGGACATCACGGCCGACGTCGCGCTGGCGGCGGACCTCACCAGAGCGCGGCGCGAGGTCCTTCACGACGGGCTGACCGGACTGCCCAACCGGACCGGCCTGGCGAACTTCATGCGCGACGCTCTGGAAGCCCCCGACGCGAAACTCTCGGTTCTCTATCTCGATCTCGACCACTTCAAACCGATCAACGACACGTTCGGGCACCATGTCGGTGACCATGTCCTGCGCGAGCTGGCCGCGCGGCTGCGCCTCGCGGTCGAGGACGACCAGATCGTCGCGCGGGTCGGCGGCGACGAGTTCGTCGTGGCCGCGCCCGATCTCACGCGCGAGGGCGCCGCGGCGTTGGCGGATTACCTGATCTCGGTCGTGAAGGATCCGATCCGCTACGAGAAGAACAGCCTGACGGTGGGCCTGTCGATCGGCATCGCCCAATCTCCGGGCGATTCCCGCAGCGAGAGCGAGCTTCTGCGCCATGCCGACGTGGCGCTCTACCGGTCCAAGGGCGGACAACGCGGCATCTACAGTTTCTTCTCCGATGGGACGGAAGCGCAATCGGAAGCGGGACGCCATCTGGCGCACGAGATGCAGTTCGGCATCAAAGCCGATCAGTTCGAACTGATCTACCGGCCGAGATTCACGGCCGAACACAGGGTCCTCGAGGCGGTCGAGACGCAGATCGAGTGGAACCATCCCGAACGCGGTCGCCTCACGGCGGACGCCTTCCTGTCGCTCGCCGAGGAAAGCGGCCTGATCGTGCCCCTCGGCGACTGGGCCCTGCGGGCGGCCTGCCGGGCCGGAGCCGGTTGGCCGATGCTGGTGGTCTCGGTCGCCATCTCGCCCGTGCAGTTCCTCAGCGGCGATGTTCCCGGCGCCGTCAAGCTCGCCCTGCGCGAGACCGGACTGCAGCCCGAGCGCCTGGAACTGCGCGTCCTGGAGGGTCTCGTGCCGGTGGATGCCGAGCGCATACGCGACGACCTCGCCGGTCTTTGCATGCTGGGTGTCAAGGTCGTGGTGGAAGGCCGCGTCGTTGGCGAAGACATGACGGGGGGCCGGCATGGCTGGCCCGTGGATCACATCCTGATCGACCCGAAGACGCGGTCCGATCTCGAACGACAGGGGCATGCCAGCGTCGCCGATATCCAGATGCTGGAGGAGAGCCTCGGAATCTCAGGCGACGATGCCCCCGCGCGCCATGCCGTCGCCGACATCCTGACCTTGAGGCTCGACCGGAACGCGCGGCTCGAAGCGTATCTTTCGGCGGAGCCGCGCGATGCGAACGCGATCGGCAGCCTGGTCGTGGGTCTCGGTCGCCCGGGCTCGCGATAGGCACCGGGCCTCGGCGCGGCCCGAACGGCCCGTCCCGCAAACGAAGCCGCGCAACGAAGTTGGCGGGAACATCGGTACGAGCCCGGCGTCTTCGTCTACGACGAGAAGGACTGCGGCGATGTCGAAGACGAACGATCAGCGCGACCCGGAAACGGCCACCACGAAGCCGCCCACCCTGCTGAAGGACGGCGGCCTCGGAGGCGAGGTTCCGCCCCATGGCGGAGCGCGCGTGCCCGAGGAGACGCGGGGCAGAACCGATCTCAAGAACGACGGAAATCCGAATGTGACCGGCGACGTGCGGAGCGAAGGATGACGGGCGAGCCGACCTGGCCCTCTCGGCTCCTTATCGTCCGTCATGGTCAGAGCCTCGGCAACGTGGCGCGCGACGCGGCGATGGCGGAAAACCGGAAGCGGATCGACATCGCGGACCGCGACATGGACGTGCCCCTGAGCCCGCTCGGCGAGCGACAGGCCTGGAGCGTCGGCCAGTGGCTCGGTCGACTGCCCGAGGACGAGCAGCCCCAGGTGATCCTGGCTTCGCCCTATGTGCGTGCGAGCCAGACGGCCGAGATCATCCGCAACGCGGCGGGGCTCGATGTCCGCAAGATCGTCCTCGACGAGCGCTTGCGCGAAAAGGAGTTCGGCATCCTCGATCGCCTGACGACCGAAGGCATTGCCGAAAGCTTTCCAGATCAGGCCGAGTTCCGGCGGCTGTTGGGCAAGTTCTATCACCGGCCGCCCGGGGGCGAGAGCTGGAGCGACGTCATCCTGCGGCTGCGCAGCGCCCTCGACACGATCGCGCTCCACCATCGCGGGCAGCGGGTCATGATCGTGTGCCATCAGGTGGCGGTCCTGTGCCTGCGCTACATCATCGAGGAGATGGACGAGGCGATGATCCTCGCGATCGACAGGGAGAGTGACGTGGCCAACTGCTCGCTCACCGAATACACGATGGATGCCGGCGCGCCAGCCGGGACCTCCCCCGTCCTCGCGCGATACAACTTCGTCGCGCCGCTCGTGGAGGAAGGCGCCGCGGTGACGAGGTCGCCCGACGCGAACGTGGCCTCGCGATGACGATCGAAGTTCCTTTCGAGCCGCCCATCGCGGTGACCGCCTCGTTCCTGCGCGGCCATCCGCTTCCCGATCCCGGCGAGGCGACCGACAAGGGCGAGCGCGGCACGATCCTGATCGTTGCCGGCAATGCGCGCACGCCCGGCACGGCGCTCCTGGCGGGCACGGCGGCGCTGCGGGTCGGCGCGGGAAAGCTGCAGATCGCAACGGCGCGCTCCACGGCGCCCCATGTTGCCACAGCCATGCCCGAGGCGCTCGTCGTCGGGCTGGCCGAAACAGCGGACGGCGAGATCGACCCCGGCGACGCCGCGCAACTGACGTCGCTTGCCGCATCCGCTCATGCGATCGTGGTGGGTCCCGGTTTCCTCGACGAAGACGGGGCCGCCAAGCTCGCCTGCGCCCTGTTCGACGCGGCCCCGGACGCCCGTTTCCTCGTCGATGCCGGAGCGCTCACCGGGTTGCGGAACCAGCGGGAGGCCTTGCAGGCGCTGCGCGGACGGCTCGTGATCACCCCGCATGCCGGCGAAATGGCGACGTTTCTCGGCATCTCGAAGGATGAGGTCACCGCCGATCCGCGAGCGGCGGGCCATCGAGCGGCCTCGACATGCGACGCCGTCGTGGTGATGAAGGGGGGCGACACGCATATCTGCCTGGCCGACGGAACGGCCTCGCAATGCGAAGGCGGCGGCGTCGGATTGGCGACGTCGGGCTCCGGCGATGTCCTGGCAGGCGTCATCGGAGGCCTTCTGGCCCGCGGCGCGCCTCCGCTCATGGCGGCGCGGTGGGGCACGCACCTCCACGCCGAAGCCGGACGCCAGCTCGCTCGCACGCGAGGGCGCTTGGGCTTCCTCGCCCGCGAACTCACCGACGTCCTGCCGACCCTTCTATGACGTAGCGGCGGCAACGCCGTTCGGCAGCCGGGACGGACCGTGTCGCAGCGCCGGTGACATGCCCTCCGAAACCGATGCGCAGTGGTGGCGCATGCCGGCCTGCGCGGCGACATCGCCGTTGCGGACCGGAGCGAAGAGGACCGCCACTGGCCTCGCAGCAGTCGTCGCACGGGCGATACGAACAGCGCCCGACGTCGGCTCCGGCATGTCGTGAAGCCAATATGGATCAAGGATGACGTTCCCATGATCCCGTAGCCATTCGGGGACTTGACCATGGCCGACATCACCTCCGCCGATGTTCAGCCGCGACACCCCGATCATCCGCTCGGACGTCCCAGCACGACGGGGCGATGGCTCCTCCCCGTCTTCGGTCTCGTTCTCGCTGCCGGTCTGATCTACATCATCCATTCGCTCGGCTAGGATCTTAAGGGAGCGCGTGCCGTGCCCTGGGTGCTGCTCGGGAGCACGCTGGTGATCGCCCTCGACTCCGAGTTCGTCAACGGGTTCCACGATACGTGGCAACGCGGTAGCGGCCGTCATCCGCACCCGTTCCATGCCTGCCGAGTTGGCGGTCCTGTGGTCGGGCTTCTTCAACTTCCTCGGCGCGCTCCAGTCGAGCGGCGCCGTCGCCTTCGGCATCATCGCATCCATGTGTGAACGCCAGCCGTTCTGGCGCGACCGGACAACCGAAGGGGCGCAAACCAGGTCCCGAACTGGTAGAGGTGGCGGCGACCGAACGCCACGGCAGGAGAACGAGATGCCCGAGAAGACGCTGTTCGTGGTCCAGCAGTTCGAGCGGATGGGCAAGCGCCTGGTCGCCGGGCGACTGATGGAGTTCAAGACCGCGGCGGAAGCTCAGGGTCGCGCCGACCGGGATGCCACGCGCACCGCCGGGGTCGTGGCTCTCAAGCAGACGATCGACACCGACACCGGAGAAGTCGTCGAGGATCCCGTAGTCCTGGCACGGCACGGTGAACTGCCTGCCGAGTTCGATCCCGGCTAGCGGCGGCGTTCGGCTCCGAGGGGATCATCGAAGGAAAGGCCCACCGGCTCCGTCGTCATCCCGCTTCGCCGGATGTCGACATGCCCAAGCGCAGGCCTTTACCCGTTGCCGAAGGCCCGTGAGGCCCGCGAAGTCGCCGGCCGCACCGCCATGGGGTCGACCGTTCCCCGACAAGTTCAATGGCTTGGCGAGGTCCGCCAGCGTCAGCACGGCGGCGACCCGTTCTCGGTTGGCTCGCTCGCCGGCAGGCCCGCGATCGTCCGACGGGGCTTGCGCGAGCGTGTGAAGGTCCCTTGATGCCTGCCGACCGATGTCGGCGATGATCTTCGAGTGACGGGGTCAGGCCGGCGGCTCATGCATGGCGTCCAAGGCTCGGCAGACGTGTCGCTTTCCGGCGCCTTCGCCCCTCCAAGCCGCCTGTCGCCGTCAAGCGCGGAACCGCGCCAGCGCGAACGGCGTGAGGTCGATGTCTTGCGTCTCGCCGCAAAGCCTCCTTGCCAGCGCTTCGCCAAGACCCGCCGAATGCTTGAACCCGTGACCGGAGCAGGCGGAGACGACCGTGACGCGGTCCATGTCGGGTTGGCGGTCGACGATGAACCCGCCATCTGGCGTCACGGTGTAGAGGCAGACGGCGGTCTCGACGGCGTCCTTCCGCACCCCTGCAAGGCGTCCCCGCAGATGGTCCTTGAACAGCGCATCGGACTCGGCGGGATCCACGTCGCGGCGCACCGCGTCGGGATCGGTCGATGTCGCGAACTGCTCGGTCGCGACCTTCACCCGCCGTTCGCCCGGCAGCGGTGGAAAGCCGTAGAAGTGTTGGATCGCCTCGGGCCCATGCATCCGGATGTAAACGGGGGATGCCTCGGTGAACGGTGCGCGCTCCTCCAGCGCGAACCAGTGCAGCACCTGCCTGTCGACCATCAGCAGCCGATCGAACGACGCTCCCAGAATCCGTGCGTTCCAAGCCCCGGCGGTCATCACGATGCGATCGGCGCGCCACGTCTGCTTGTCGGTTTCGACCAGCACTCCGGCCGCCTCCTGGCGGATGCCGACGACGGCCTCTCCCGTGCAGAGGGTTGCGCCCGAGGCCCGAGCGCGCGTCAGTTGGGCGTCGATGCAATGCTCCGGCCGGACATAGCCGCCGCCCGGCTCGAAGCAGGCCAGCGCGCCGTCGAGACCCGTCATGAAGGGGAACCGCGAGGCGATCCCCGCCCCGTCCAGGCGCTCGTGCGGAATGCCGAACTGTTCGGCGACGGCCAGGGTCCTTTGAACGAAGCCGCTCTCGATCGACGCAGGCCCGACGACGAGCGTGCCGCATTCGGTGAACAGCGGGCGGCCCGTTTCCGCTTCGATCTCGCGCCAGATCCGGTGGGAGGCCGTCACCAGCGGGACATAGGCCTCGCCCTCTCCCACCGCGCGACGCGTGATGCGCGTCTCGCCGTGGCTCGACCCCAACGAATGAGGCGGCACGAAGCGATCGAGCCCGAGGACCTTGCAACCGCGTCGCGCGAGTTGATCGGCGACGGCGCTTCCCATGGCTCCGAGCCCGACGACCGCGACATCGAACGTCCCGTCCATGCGTTCCATCCCGCGTTCTCTCCGGGCAGCGAAGCCGACCGGCTCGTTCCGTCATAATCGAGCAGACCAACCGCAACCGAAGCCTGCTTTGGCGCCGTTCCTACGTAGCCTTTCGGCTGTCACCTGCGGCATGGCGGAGGACGTCCTCCGGCCGAGCCATGCTTGGTGCGCGAAGCGCCTAGTTCCGCAGTCCCGGCGCTTCCTGGCCGGTGCGCTCGACATATTCGGTGTATCCGCCGCCGTAGAGATGCGGGCCTTCCGGCGTCAGCTCCAGCACGCGATTGGACAGCGCCGCCAGGAAATGGCGATCGTGGCTGACGAACAGCATGGCGCCTTCGAAGCGCGACAGCGCCTCGACCAGCATCTGTTTGGTGGCGATGTCGAGGTGGTTGGTCGGCTCGTCGAGCACGAGGAAGTTCGGTGGATCGAACAGCATCCGGGCCATGACGAGGCGTGCCTTCTCGCCGCCCGACAGGACGCGGCACTTCTTCTCCACCTCGTCGCCGTGGAAGCCGAAGCAGCCGGCGAGCGCGCGCAGGGGTGCCTGGCCGGCCTGGGGAAAGCTGTCTTCCAGCGACTGCAGCACCGTGCGCTCGCCGTCGAGCAACTCCATCGCGTGCTGGGCGAAGTAGCCCATCTTGACGCTCGGCCCCCGGGTCACCGTCCCGGAATCGGGCTCGGACGCGCCGGCGATCAGCTTGAGCAAGGTCGACTTGCCCGCGCCGTTGACGCCCATCACGCACCAGCGTTCGCGCCGGCGCACCTGGAAGTCGAGCGCGTCGTAGATGGTGCGGGTCCCGTAGCGCTTGTGCACGCCCTTGATCGTGGCGACGTCCTCGCCCGAGCGCGGCGCCGGCTGGAACTCGAAGCGCACCGTCTGCTGGCGCTTGGGCGGCTCGACGCGCTCGATCTTGTCGAGCTTCTTCACGCGGCTCTGCACCTGCGCGGCATGGCTGGCGCGCGCCTTGAAGCGCTCGATGAAGGCGACTTCCTTGGCCAGCATCGCCTGCTGGCGCTCGAACTGCGCCTGCTGCTGCACCTCGGCGATGGCGCGCTGCTGCCGGTAGAACTCGTAATCGCCGGAATAGGACGTGAGCGCGCCGCCATCGATCTCGATGATCTTGCCGACGATGCGGTTCATGAACTCGCGATCGTGCGACGTCATCAGGACGGCGCCGTCGAAGCCCTTGAGAAATCCTTCGAGCCAGATCAGGCTTTCGATGTCGAGATGGTTCGACGGCTCGTCGAGGAGCATGATGTCGGGGCGCATCAGGAGGATCTTCGCTAGCGCCACGCGCATCTTCCAGCCGCCCGAGAGCTTGGCCACGTCGCCGTCCATCATCGACTGGCTGAAGCCGAGGCCGTCCAGGACTTCGCGGGCTCGCCCGTCCAGCGCATAGCCGTCGAGCTCGTCGTAGCGACCCTGAACCTCGCCGTAGCGGGCGATGATCTCGTCCATCTCGTCGGCCCGGTCCGGATCGGCCATCGCCGCTTCCAGTTCCGCCATCTCGGCCGCCAGCGCACTGACCGGCCCGACGCCGTCCATCACCTCGACCACCGCGCTGCGGCCTGCCATGTCGCCGACATCCTGGCTGAAATAGCCGATCCTGACGCCACGATCGACCGAGACCTGCCCCTCGTCCGGCAGTTCGGCGCCGGTGATCATCCGGAACAGCGTCGTCTTGCCCGCACCGTTCGGACCGACAAGGCCGATCTTCTCGCCACGCTGAAGCGCCGCCGACGCCTCGATGAAGACGATCTGCTTGCCGTTCTGCTTGCCGATGCTCTCGAAGCGGATCATGGGAATTCCAGATGGGATGGGCTTGAGGAGGAGGCCGCCTCAAATCATCCCGCTTCTCCTCGCGCAAGGGGCTGCGGTGTCGGACCTTCGGTTTTGCCGTCGCCGTTTCGCCATCCCCTGGTCTTCGCCCCCCTCGATTGCGCACGGTTCGCTGCAGGGCGACGGGACCGATGCCAACCGGCGCGGAGGACCCGCACATGAAGAAGCGTCGGACGCCGGCATGACACGCGAGCGTTGAAACGGCATCATCACGCGGCGCGAGCCCCTGACCGGCAGCGCCGCCCTCGTCGCGGCAACGATGGTGCCCGACTTCACCAAGGCCGCCGCATCCGCAACCGAACCCTTGATCTCTGGAGACATGACCATGCCCTTCGTCACGACCTCAGACGACGTCGAGATCTTCTACAAGGACTGGGGGCCGAAGGACGCCCAGCCGATCATGTTCCACCACGGCTGGCCGCTGTCGTCGGACGACTGGGACGCGCAGATGCTGTTCTTCCTGCAGCACGGCTTCCGCGTGGTCGCCCACGACCGCCGCGGTCATGGCCGTTCGACACAGGTGAGCGAGGGTCACGACATGGACCACTACGCCGCCGACGCCTTCGCGGTGGCGGAGGCGCTCGACCTGCGCAATGCGATCCATATCGGCCATTCGACGGGCGGCGGCGAAGTCGCGCGCTATGTCGCCCGGCACGGCCAGCCGAGCGGGCGCACGGCCAAGGCGGTGCTCGTCAGCGCCGTGCCGCCGATCATGCTGAAGACCGAGGCCTATCCCGGCGGTCTTCCGATCGAGGTGTTCGATGGTCTGCGCAGCGCTCTGGCGGCCAACCGCGCGCAGTTCTTCCTCGATCTGCCGACAGGGCCGTTCTACGGCTTCAACCGGGACGGCGCGACCGTCCATCAGGGCGTCATCACCAACTGGTGGCGTCAAGGCATGATGGGCAGCGCCAAGGCGCATCACGACGGCATCAAGGCGTTCTCGGAGACCGACCAGACGGAGGACCTGAAGGCGATCTCGGTGCCCACCCTCGTGCTTCACGGCGAGGACGACCAGATCGTGCCCATCGACAACGCGGGTCGGCTCAGCGCCGAACTCGTTCAGAACGGCACGCTGAAGACCTATCCCGGCTTCAGCCACGGCATGCTGACCGTGAACGCCGAGACGCTCAACGCCGACATCCTCGCCTTCGTGAAAGGCTGACGCGTCCTTCGGGCCGCGACGGCCTTCGGCGCCGGAGGCGTCGCCGGCTCCCGGCTCGTCGCTGACCCATCCGCCTCGCCCGTCGCCGACGCCATGATTCCGGCGGCGGGCACTGTCCAACGTCTTCCTGGGCATCCCCTTCGTGCGTTCCAACGGTCCCGCCGCAGCGGGATCGGACCTCCTCGGGCCCGATACAAGTCGGCAGGCCGGGGCGGTACAAGCGTTCGAACGCCGCACGTCAGGCCGATACGGAAGGCGGGTAATCCGCCACGATCGCCGTTCCTCTCGCAAGCACAAGGACGACGATGTCGCTGGTCTTGGGGAGCCGTGCGGGTCGAGGCCGAGACGGAACTGTAAGGAGCCGCGCCTTCGGCTCCGTCGGAGAGAGGAAGGCTGCGGACGGTCTCCGCAGGCCTTCGAGAGACTACTGGTCGACGACCGAGCCGTCCTTGTGGAGGCGGGTATGGATGGTGCGTGGCCGGTAGGGGAACTTCTGTGCCGCGTCGGGACGCAGCGCGATGCCGATGCCCGGTTCGTCGCTGATGGTCAGGAAGCCTTCTCCGTCATGACGTGCCGCACCGATCAGGAAGCCATCCGAATCCGGTCTCTTGTCCGTGACGTCCCACGTGTCGTTCGGAAATTCCTGCAGCACGAAGTTCGGCGCCGTCGCGGCGATCTGGAGGCAAGCCGCCGTCGAGACGGCGCTCAGGGGGTTATGGGGAACCACGCCGGCATGCGACGCCTCCGCAAGGGCGGCCACCTTGCGGGCTCCGGAAATGCCGCCCACGATGCAGACGTCCGGCCTGAAGAGCTGGACAGCATTTCTAGCCAACAGCATCTGGAACTCCCAGAGCGTCGTCATCCGCTCTCCCGTGGCGATGGGGATCGAGATTTTGTCGGCGACGTAGGCCATCTCGTCGAAATTGTCGGGGGTGACCGGGTCTTCGATGAAGAGCGGGTAGAAGGGCTCGATCGCCCGGCCGAGCTGGACCGCTTCGTACGGGGTCATCTGCCTATGGATCTCGATGCAGAGATCCATCCCGCGCCCGGCGATGTCGCGGTACTGTCGCACCGTCTCCACCGCGTCGCCGACCTTCTGGGCGTGCGTCTGGAAGTACGGGACCTCACGACGCTCGTCGAGGAAGGGCGTGAGATGCCCGACCGCCGTGAAGCCCTGCCGCTTGGCGTCCTCGATGCCGGCGCACAGCTCTTCCTTAGTCTCGCCGAAGACGTGGTAGTAGGCGCGCGCTTTTTCTCGGACCTTGCCGCCGAGCAGCTGGTGGACGGGCGCATCGTAACGCTTGCCCATGATGTCCCACAGCGCGATGTCGATGGCGCTGATCGCGGCCATGACCGCCGAACCGCGGAAATGAGCCCAGCGGTACATATATTGCCAGTGATGTTCGATCCGCAGCGGATCCTGCCCGATGAGATAGTCCTTGAACCTCAGGACCGCGCCGGCGGTCGCCTCGTGGAAGCCCCACGCGCCCCCTTCCCCGAGCCCGACAAGGCCGCATTCGGTCCGGACCTCCACGAAGAAGTACTTGTCGACGAAGATGCTTTCGACGCTTTCGATGCGCATGGTGTCCATTCCTGTGAGATCGTTTGGCTGCGGCGCGTTCAATGGTCCGCGACAAGGACGACGGCGTCCGGCTCGATGCGGATGCGGATGCGCTCACCGACGGACGGGGGCCGCCTGGCCGGCAGTTCGGCGCGAAGGGTCGTGACGCCCACCCGCAGCTGGCACGTCACGGTCGAGCCTAGGAAGGCGACCGACATCACCTCCGCGTCGAACACGTTGTTGGTGCCGTCGTCTGCCGACACCTGCTCGATGTTTTCCGCCCGGATACATGCCGACACGGGCCCCGACGTCCGCCGGCGATCGGGCCATGGGAACCGCGCCTCGATCGTCGTACCGTCCGCCAGGGCCACGAGCGCACCGCCGTCGTCGGAGGCGCGGACGACGACGGTGTCGAGAATGTTGGCGTTGCCGATGAACTCTGCTGCGAAGCGGCTCATGGGACGATCGTAGAGGTCGCGAGGACTGCCTGCCTGGACCATCTCGCCGTTGCGCATGAGGATGATGCGGTCGCTCATCAGCATGGCTTCGGACTGGTCGTGCGTGACGTAGAGCGAGGTCTGGCCGAGCCGCCGCTGGAGATCCACCAGTTCGAAACGCATCCGATCCCGCAGGCCCGCGTCGAGATTGGAGAGAGGTTCGTCGAACAGGAGGAGACGCGGAGAGGTGACCACCGCCCTGGCGAGCGCGACGCGCTGCTGCTGTCCGCCGCTGAGCTCCGTGCCGTATCGGTCCGCATATCCGCCGAGCCCGACGATCGCGAGCGCTTCGTCAGCCTTGCGTTTGATATCGGCGGCCGGTTCGCGCCGCGTCCGAAGACCGTAGGCGACGTTCTCGAAGACCGTCATGTGAGGCCAGACCGCGTAGGACTGGAAGACCATGTTGATGCCGCGCTTTTCCGGCGGCACGTCGCGTCCGTCGGCGGCCACGACCTCGCCGCCGATCCGGATCGTTCCGCCCGACGAGCCTTCGAGACCGGCGATGCAGCGCAACGTCGTGGTCTTGCCGCAGCCGCTCGGACCGAGCAGCGAGACGAATTCGCCGTCCTCGACCTCGAACGACACGTTGCGGACGGCGACGACGGAACCATAGGCGACGACGAGATCCTCGACGCTCAGCTTGGCCATGATGCACTCCGATGGCGGGATGGATGCAGCTTACGCCTGGGAAAGGCGCACGCGCAGGACGTATCGGCCGACGAGGATGCCGAGGATCAGGATGATCGTCTGGAGAATGCCGATGATTGCCGCGTTCTGGACGTTCCCGAATTCGAGATAGTCCCACGACATCACGGACAGCACCTTGTTGCTCGGCGAGGCCAGGAGGATGGCGGCGCTGATCTCGCGGATCGAGAAGATGAAGACGAGGATCCAGGCGGACAGGATGCCCGGCCGAATGAGCTTGAAGGTGATCTGTCCGGCGGTGCGCCAGTGCGATGCGCCGCAGACGGACGACGCTTCCTCGAGAGACTTGTCGATCTGGATGATCGAGGTGTCGATCATCCGATAGGCAAAGGGAATGTAGGAGGCGACGAAGGCGATCACGAGGATCCAGATGGTCCCGTAGGCGGGGGTCATCAGGTAGGTCCAGAAGATGCCCGTGCCGAAGACGATGCCGGGCACCGCGATCGGGAACATCGCGACATAGTCGAGGAATCCACTGCCACGAACCCGAAGACGTCGAATGGCGTATGCGATCGCCACGCCGAGAGCGACGCACAGCGTCGGCGCAATGGCTCCGATCAGGAGCGTGTTGACGATCGACTGGCGCACGGCGAGCGATCCGGCGACCGCGCGGATGTTGTCCAGCGTGAAGGTGGCATCGAGGATCGTGGACGATGTGAAGCTGGTGAAGGCGACGTAGAAGAGCGCGAGGTACGGCAGCACGATCGCCAGCACGACATAGACGCCGATCAGCGCGATCGCCGGGAACCGCAAGCCTCGCAGCTTGACCATGCGCATCCGATAGCCGCGGGCCGTCACGGTGACGAACCGCGACGCGACGCGGGACGCGAAACGGTAGAAGGCGACACCGATCAGGGAGATCCAGAACAAGAGCGTGCCGATGGCCGCGGCGCGGGCGTAGTCGAGCGGAAAGGTGGCGACGGCCCGGTAGATATCGACGGCAAGGAAGGGCATCGACTGCGTGCCGCCGAGCGCGGCAGGGATCGAGAACGTTCCGCAGGTCAGGACGAAGACGAAGAAGAAAGCCGAAACGATGGACGGCCGCACCACGGGGAACGTGACCTTCACGGCCGTCGCGAACGTGCCCGCCCCGTTCAGATAGGACGCCTCCTCCATGGACGGGTCCATGCCCTTCAGCGCCGAGGACACCGTCATGTACGCGTAGGGCACGTTGTAGAGCGCCATGACGAGGATCACGCCCGTGGATGTCATGACGTTGATCACCGGCCCCGTCGCGCCGAAGAGGTCCCGGGCAAGGACGTTGAGAAGACCCGCATTGGGCGAGGCGAGGATCAGCCACGCCAGCGCCCCGACGAAGGGCGACAGGTACAGGGGCGCGATGACCGCGTTCTCCATCATGCCCTTGGCCGGGAGATCCGTGCGGGCGAGCAGCCACGCGAGCGCGATGCCGAGGAAGCAGGCGACGAACGAGACGACGAGCGAGGCTCCGACGGTGATGCCGAGTGTCCGGATGAAGGGCCACGTCGTGTAGACCGTCGCGAGGCTGCGCAGCGAGAAGGTCGCACGAGGGTCGACGAATGTCCCGGTTCGGATCGATCCGACGAACATCAGGACGATCGGGACGAGCACCAGGACGAACAAAATCGCCCCGAGCGCGAGCGGCAGTACGTAGCCCTTGCGCTGTCTTCTCAACGCCTCGTAGGCGATCGGCTTCGCTGCGCTGCCGGGGGCGTCGACGGAGATCGTCATCGGACCGCCCTCACCGTCCGAAGATCTGGTTCCACTCGGCGATGATGGGTTTCGACGGGTCGACGTAGCCGGGATCGCTGAGGTAGTCGATGTAGAGATCGGTGGGATCGGCGTACCAGGCTTCCTTGTACCAGTCGGCCTTGGCGGCCTTGCGCGGGTCGACCGTATCGTCGCGAGCGGATGCGACCCCGGCCACCTTGAACCATGCGGCCTGCCCTTCGGCGCTTGCGGCCCATTCCTGGAACAATCGGGCGGCGTTGGGGTGGGGCGCGCCCGCCGAAATTGCCTGGACGGTCAGATTGGCGGGCGTCGGGCTGGGAAAGATCCAGCGGATCGGCGCACCCTTCAGATAGAGCCCGCCCATATCGCTTTGCGACGCCTGATCGACGATCGCATGCTCGCCGGCCGCCATGCGGTCGTACATCGGCGACTTGCTCTCGTAGACCTGCGGTTTGAGCGCCGCCATCTTCTCCTCGAAGGCCGGCCCGAACTGATCGCGCTTGCCGCCGAGGAACATGTAGACATAGGAATAGCTCGAGCCGCCCGAGGCTGGCGTGCCGGTCGCGATACGGCCCGCCCACCGCGGATCCGTGAGGGCGTTCCAGCCCTGCTCGCGGATCGAAGCCTCTTCTTCGGGCGTGACCTTGGTCGAATTCCAGGCGATGCCCATGGCGTTGACGAAGACGGTGTACCAGACCCCGTCCTTCTTCATCGACGGACGGATCCCCGAGCCGGACGGAGGGGCATAGTCCGCGATGAGACCCTCGTCATCAGCCGATTCGATGAGAACGGTATCGGTGATCTGCACGACGTCGGCGATGTGCTGTCCGACGCGCTCCTCGGTCAGCCAACGTTCGAACAACGGATAGCTGGGCCCGCGCACATTCTGCGTGGTGATGCCGTATTTCTTGGTGAACTCGGCGGTCCACACCGCCGTCGGGTCGATGGCGGTCGTGTGGTAGTAAGTTAACGTTCCCTCGGCCTTCGCCGCGGCAACGAGGTCGGCGGGCACGCCTTCGGACGTTGCCTGCGCGTGTGCGGACATCGGCGCGCCGGGCAGCATGACCGCGAGCCCCCCGACGAGCAAAGTGCCGAGTAATGCACGGCGGGTCCGCGAGACCCGATGCCGGTTCTTGTTCATGACGATCCCTCCCAGACCTCGCGGCAGAACGTTCCGAGACGCTTCGCTCACCCTCGTACATTTGCGCAAATGTATTTGCTCGTCAACCGGGCTTGGCGTAGCTAGGATGAACTGCCGATCGGGAGACACACGTGCAGCGCCGACGAACGTCCGAAGACCTTCCCCTGAACGAACCGACATACCTTCGGGTAAAGCGGGCGATCATCGCCGACCTTGCCGATGGCGGCTTCGTCCCCGGCACCCATCTGACGATCGAGACGCTGACATCCCGATACAAGGTCAGCCATATGCCGATCCGCGAGGCGCTGCGGCAACTGGAGGGCGAAGGCATCCTGATCTCGATCGCGCATCGCGGCTTTCGCATCGAAGCGATCACCGAGGGCTACATCCGCAACATCTACGATATCCGCGTGGGGATCGAATCCATGCTCGCGCGGCGCGCCGTCGAACTCGCCTCGAAGGACGACATCGAGAACATCCGGGCGATGCACGAGGATCTCAACGTGCTGATCCGATCCGCCAAGCCCATGGTCGCCTCGCGCGAGAACATCGCCTTCCACGAACGCATCTATTCGATCGCGGACAATCCGGAGGCCGAGACGATCCTGGAAGGGCGAACCCGCGTCGTACGGACGGTCGCCGACAGTTTGGGGGGATACCATCCGGACATCGTCGAAGATGTCATCCGCGAGCACGAAGCGATGGTGGCGGCCTTTGAACGACGTGACCCCGCCGCCGCGGGACAAGCCGTCTTCGATCATGTCACGGCCGCCCGCGACAGACTATTGGCAAACATGGCGTCGCACGAGGGTTTCGCAAAGGACGCCGACGCTGCCCCGTTTCAGGCTTCGAACGGCTAGAGTGCAGCGTCGATCGTCGCACCGCGAACGGCATCGAGGGCACGCAGAACCATCGGCGCGGCCAAGCCCTTGCAGGATATGACGCGATACGCGTCCCCCGCCTTCGCCCTCCCCTGCGGGTAACGGGGCGAGATTGCCGTCGTATCGAGGAGCGGCAGCCGTTCGCTGGCTTGCCGCGGGCGGATGATCACGACCGAAGACGGGCCGTTCGCATCATGCAATGGCGCCTCCGTCGGCCGTCAGGGTGGCGCCCGTGATGATGCTCGCCGCGGAACTCGCAAGGAAAACCACGACGTTCGCGATCTCCCTCGGCTCGCCGAACCGCCCCAGGGACGTGAGGCTCCGCTGGAAGTCGGCGGCCGCACCGTCCGCCGGGTTGGCATCGGTGTCGACGGAACCGGGTTGCACGAGGTTCACCGTGATGCCCTGCGGCCCGAGTTCCCGTGACAGACCGCGCGTGAACGAGCTGAGGGCTGCCTTGGACATGGCGTAGGCGGTTACGCCCGGAAACGGAACACGCTCGCCGAGGCTCGAACCGATCGTGATGATGCGCCCTCCTTCACCGAGGTGAGGAACCGCCGCCTTGGCAAACAGCACCGGCGCGCGCACGTTGACGTCCAGCAAGGCCTGAAACTCGTTCAAGTCGATATCCGCAATGGGTCCAGCGTGGCCGATGGCGGCGCTGTTGACGAGGATGTCCAGGCCACCGAGCGTTTCGACGCATTCGCGAATGGAGCGCGTGATCGCCTGCGGGTCGGCGCTGTCGGCCTGGATGGCGCGTGCGCGGCGCCCCGTCGCTGCGATGGACGCGGCCGTGCTTTCCGCCCGTTCGGCCGAGCGCTGATAGGTGAAGGCGACGTCCGCGCCATTTTCCGCCAAAGCCAGCGCGATCGCCGCGCCGATGCCCCGCGAGCCGCCGGTTACGAGGGCTCGCTTTCCCTTCAGATCGATCATGTCACCATCCCTCGATGTCTCGTGAAGTGTTTCGCATTGGGATTACCCGCCGATGCCTTCGGCCGTTTCCCTGCAGTTCAGTCCAGCTGGAAGCTCAGACGCCTGACAACTCAGTCGACGAGACTGAGGACAGTAGACGCGACTGGCGCGCAACTGAGTTGTCCGTCGGGGAACGCCGGGGCAACGGACGCGCGTCTTGAAACCACGCCCCATCTTTCGGATGGAACATCCGAGATGCTGAGCGGTCTGATCAACCCGGTCGGCGAGATTTCCCCGTGAAGGGAGCGACGAGCTATCAGACGCACCCCGCTGGCTGCCAACGATCACGGATGACGCATCGTGTTGGACGGAGCGTCCTGAATGATACGTGCTTCCAGCCGGGCCAGCCGCATCGCCCGGCGACGCCAACCCATGTCGCAGCGGCAACGAGTGCGGTCCGACCTTGGCGCCCGGAACGGCGCTTCGGGTCGGCGACGTCGGCCGGCCGGCATCGCACCCCGCAAGGCGTCCCGGGAGCGTCGCGCCGCCCGGGACAGTTGCACGTGGACCGGATCAACCGGCCCGTTCGACCGGCGTATTGAGCAGCTGCTGTTCCCACATGTAAGCGATGCCGCTGCCGCCGACGTGGTCGATCAGGACCTCGGTGAGCGGACCGGCCGTATCCGTCCGTGCCCAGTCACGCTGCCATTCGGCGGCCAGGGCGAGCCAGGTCATCATGTTGATGCCGGCCGCGATCATGCGCTGGATGGCGACCTGATGCGCCTCGACCGACGTGCCTCCGGACGCATCCGTGATGACCGTCACGTCCCAACCTTCACCGGCCGCCTGGATCGCCGGCATCGCAACGCAGACCTCGGTCCAGAGCCCCGCGATGACGAGCTGCCTGCGTCCGGTCGCCTCGACGGCGCTGACCACAGTCTTGTCCTCCCATGTGTTGATGAAGGTCCGATCGATCACCTCCTGGCCGGGAAAGACGTCGGTCAGGTGCTTGAAAAGCAGACCGCCGCGCCCCGCGATGACACTGGTCAGGATCGTGGGAACGCCGAAGGCTTTGGCGGCCTTCGCCAGCGCGGTCGTGTTGTTCACCACGGCCTGGGGATCGTGGCTGTTCAGGTTGGCCAGTTGGTAGGGCTGGTGGTCGATCAGGAGAAGCACCGAGTCTTCCGGGCGCAGAAGTGAATCAAGGCCGTTTCGCAGTGTCATGGCAGTCCTCCTGAGGTTGCGCGAACATCATCGCGGCCGATGAAGGCACCGAGACCTCGTCGACCGAGGGAGAATTGCCATTCCGATTTCCCAGACGGTAGTGTCGCCCGGTGCACTGCTGTGTCGCTCATCGCGGAACGTGGGATGGACGTCGAGGAGTTGCTGTCGCAGACGCCAACCGCGTGACGGCGACTGCGCAACGAGGCTCCGACGGATGCGCGGGTGACCTTCCAAGTCCTAACAATCCGGACATTCGACCCGACCCCCGACACGAGGATACCGGTATGTCAGCGCCTCCATGGCGAAGGGCTCGGACAGGACGAGGTTGGAAATCGGGCGGTAGAGATACGACAGTTCGGAGACCACGACGAACTTCGGGCTTGCGGGATCCGTGCTGACCGACAGGGAGATGGGGGAGGCCTTTGCTCGCGCGTTGCCACCCAATGCGCGCGACCATTTGACGATCCAGTCCCCATTCGGATCGAGTTCGGCACCCGAGACGACGATGCGCAACTGTTCGACGTCGTAGGGTTCGATGAACTGCCGGGCGACATTCTCGAGCCCGGTCAGTTCCCGGGCGCTGGTGTGCAGTTCACGGCTGGCGATATCCGCGACAGCGCCCGCCACGCTGTTGAGCTTGCCGAAGAGTGTCAGAGCCATCGTCAGCTGAAAGGCGCCGAAGCAAAGGATCAGCAGGACCGGAAAGACGATGGCGAACTCGACGGCGGCAACGCCGCGTCGATCGCGAAGCATCGTCTTCCAGCGGCCGGGTCCGGCGAGCGTCATCAGTACGGCTCGGACTTCAGGAACGTGCCGACGACGATCAGGTGGTTACCGCTCTCGAGGGTCGACAGGTATCTCTGCATGAAGTTCGTGATGATCGGCCACTCGTAGGCGACGCGCAGGCTCATGACGATGCTCGATTCTCCGGCCTCGAACGTCGTTGCGATCGAACCATCCTGTACGATGGGCGGGATGCTGATCCCCTCGAAGGTCGGATAGCGGCGAAGATCGATGTGCAGTTTTTCGCAGTCGAGGAGATAGCCGACCTCCGCGCAGATCAACGATCGCAACTCCCCGTCGGTCGTCGCGATCGGACTTCCGAGGCGGACCTCGCGCGCCACGCGCTCCACGGCGTTGTTGATCGAGGTTTCCGCCATGAAGACAAGCGACGTCTCGAGGATGAAGAAAACGACCAGGAAGAATGGCGTGGCAAGCAATCCGAACTCGACCGCCGTCACCCCGTCCTTTCGCGCGTAGAAAGACCTGATCTCTCGAGCGAACGGCATGTCAGTCCCGGGACAGGCGAACGCGACTGATCGAGTCGCCGATGTTTCCGAACGCGGTCTGCAGCGACGCGGAATCATTCGCGTCGAAATAGTTGGCTGGGGTGCTGGCGCAGTAGGCCATGAGCGCACGCCCCTCCGACGTGTCGACCATGAACGCGACCGTGTAGATCTCGATCTTCTTCGACTTCATGTAGTCGCAGAGCTTGCGGGAGTCGCTGTCGGTGCGCTCCCGCTCCTCCCTGCGAACCCGTTGATCGGTCGACGACAGTTCCGCATCCGGCTTCTCGCCACCGCGGACGGGACCGTGATGACCCCACCAGTCCTGGAACATCATCGTATTCGCTCCATCGGTCATCAGGACGACGATCTTCCTCGGTTTCCGGTTCTTGGGATCGTAGTCGAGCCCTTCCTGGAACGGTGCCGATGCCGACAGAACGTTCTGACCCCACATCAGTCCGGACGGTATGTACGTGAGGGGTTTGTAGTATGGCTTCTCGACGACCATGCCGTTGACGGCGCTCAGAAGCTTCGCCCGATCCGTCGTGAGAGGCACGATGGGGTTGGGGCACTTGATCTCGTTGTCGATGATGCCGGGATAGGGAACGGAAGGGTTCGCGTCGGTCACGTTGTAGGGCGGAGTCGCCTGGGCAAACCGGGACCCCACACAGCCGAACCATTCCCGCTTGTCGGGACCGTCGCAGGTTTCCTTCGGCGGAACGAGAGGCACGACCTCCGATTCCAGGCAGTCCCCGCCACAGGTGGACGATTGCGGAATGCCGTCTCGCGTCACCGTGCAGGCGAAGGTCGGGCTCCTGCGATGGCAGATCGTCTCCGTCGTCTGGGTGCGGCACGTGGGGGCGCGCTTGCCTTCGATGCTGAGCCAGGACGCGGAGCGGTATTGCGTTCCGACGTTGACGTAATCAGCATAGGGGACGAGTGCGATACGAACCTGATCCTGGCCCCCGTCCAGAAGGGTGCCGACCAGCTTCGAGGCGGCGCTCTTCAACGAGGCGAGCTTCTGGCCACTCGTGTTGGGACCGATCATCGAATAGGTGTTGTCGAGAACCAACGCGACTTCGACCGTTCCCGTCACCTCGCGCTTGGCGATCGAGGCGGCCTGCACATCGAACGCGTCGAAGCCCGCGATCGACATGAACGTCATGTTCACGGTCGACACCAGGGACAGCTCTATCTGCTTGTCGCTGGTCTTGAGGTCAGCGATCTCGACGGCGTTCAACGCCCCGGCCGCCCGGTTGCCGTCGATGGTCGCCTCGCCGATCGAGCGCAGCTTGCCCGCCTGCTGCTCCTTGGAGATCGCCATCGCCAGCGAACCGGCATCGGCCAGATCCTGAAGGTGGACCCGGGCGGTATGAAGACGGTTGAGGTCGATACCCGCGCCGACACCGAAAATCAGAGGAAGAATGAGCAGTGCAGTCAATATAGCAAAATTGCCTTGCTCGTTTCGGATGAATCTCGAGAGCAAATTGATACCCGCAGCTGTGGATCTCCGGGTATTCGTAGAACAATATCGCCTTAAAAAATCATGTTCCTCCGACAGTCTGTCGCGAGTTTTTTCGAATGATTACTTTAGGCCCGATTAACGCTCGAATCGATCAAGTGCCGCGGCGAGGCAGGAGACGTTCGTGAAGCTCGCAGCCTTCTCGCATCGGCTGGCACGGTCGCAAGGCGTCCGCCGTCACCCTCAGTGTGCAGGCCCACAGGCCGACGAACATCTCGGCCTCACGGATCTTGCGCAGCCAACCATGGCCGACAAGCGCCAGGCATCCGTTTCCGATTGTCCCCTCTGATGGGGTCTAGGCCATCGGCCCACGATAGCTCAGGATGAGGCCTGCGACTTGCCATCTTCGAGGACGCTGCCGCGATCCTCGGTGAACTCCTGATCGTGACGGTGCTCCTTATGATCCGCTCCTTCGACGCTGTCATCGTCGGCGCAGGCCAGGCCGGCCCCTCGCTCGCCGCGCGCCTCACCGCAGCCGGACGGACGGTCGCCCTCGTCGAGCGCCACCTCGTCGGGGGAACCTGCGTCAACACCGGCTGCATGCCGACCAAGACCCTGGTCGCCAGCGCCAAGGTGGCCGCCACGGCGCGCCGGGCAGCGGACTACGGCGTCGTTCTGCCCGGCCCGGTCTCCGTCGACATGGCGCAGGTACAGACCCGCGCCGCAGCCGTCTCGCGCACGGCGCGCGAGAACAACGAGCGCTGGCTGGAGGGAATGGAGGGGCTGACGCTGATCCGCGGCCACGCCCGGTTCCTTGATGCGAAGACCTTGGGCGTTGGCGGCGACAGACTTACGGCGCCGTTGATCGTCCTCAATGTCGGGGGACGCGCATTCGTGCCGGACATGCCGGGCATCGGCGATGTGCCCGTCATGACCAACAGCGATATCGTCGCGCTGGATACGCTACCCCGCCACCTCGTGGTGATCGGCGGCAGTTATATCGGACTGGAGTTCGCGCAGATGTACCGCCGCTTCGGATCGGCTGTGACGGTGATCGAAAGGGGTCCGCGCCTCGTCTCGCGCGAGGATGAGGACGTTTCGGTGGCGATCCGCACCATCCTGGAGACCGAAGGCATCACGGTGCGCACGTCGGCGGAATGCATCGCCTTCGCGCCCAATGCGGACGGCGTCGCCGTGCGCGTCGATTGCCGGACCGGAGAACCGGAGGTCGTCGGGAGCCACGTCCTCATGGCGGTCGGGCGGCGCCCGAACACGGACGACCTCGGCCTCGATGCCGCCGGCATCCGAACGGACAAGCGCGGCTACATCGAGGTGGACGAGCGGCTGGAGACCAGCGTGCCCGGCATCTTCGCGCTCGGCGACTGCAACGGTCGGGGCGCCTTCACCCATACCGCCTACAACGACTACGAGATCCTGGCGGCCAATCTCCTGGATGGGGACGCGCGCAGCGTCGACCAGCGCATCCCGGCTTACGCACTCTACACCGACCCTCCGCTCGGCCGCGTCGGCCTGACGGACGCGCAGGCCCGTGCGAGCGGCCGGCTGCTGCTGTTCTCCAATCGGCCGATGAGCCGTGTCGGTCGGGCGATCGAAAAGGGCGAGACGCAGGGCTTCATGAAACTCGTCGCCGACGCGCAGACGCACCGGATCCTTGGCGCCGCCATCCTCGGCGTCGAGGGCGACGAGGCGATTCACGGCATTCTCGACGTCATGAACGCCGACCTGCCCTACACGATCTTCGAGCGGGCCGTTCCCATACACCCGACCGTGTCGGAACTCATCCCAACCCTCGTCGGCGATCTCCGACCCGGATGACGCATCGCTATCGCGCGGAACGTGCGCATTCTTGGCTTCCTAACGGATAGGCGACGGACCGTTTTCCACCCCTTCGAGCCTTGTGATCGCTCAATACGAGGGCCGCGGAAAGTCCGCCGGACTCTGCCGGCAGACCACAGCGGCACCTCGGGTGCGTCGACCGGATGGACGGCTTCGACAGAGCCCTTGATTGTGTGAAGTACGATCGCCCTCGCCGGCATTCCGCTTCACTGGTCCTCGATCACCAGGACTTGCCTCTCGCGGTGACCGGCCACAAGGCCTCCACGCGGCCGTTGCGAACGCAGACGTACCAGTCGTGGAGGTTGCAGGTCGGGTCGCAATGGCCGGGTACCAGCCGGATCCGGTCGTTGACGCGCAAGGTGTCGCCTGGGTCCGACAAGCTCCCGTGCTCGTCGGAGACCCCGACATAGGCAACACCCTCACGATCGAAGACGCGGGGCAAGCCGCTGTCGGTCGACAGCGACTTCAGGCCTGCATCGCAAACCGCACGACCCTGCGCCGGTCGGCTCATCACCGACGTCAGCACGAAGAGGGCATTCTCGAAGCCGCCGGGGCGTCCGCCGTCCTCCGTCCGGACGCGCTCGTAATCGGCGTCCATGAAGACGTAGGAGCCGCATTGCAGCTCGTTGTAGACGCCCGAGCCACCTTCCAGCGGGAAGCTGCCGGTGCCCGCCCCGCCAACGATGGCGCAGGACAGGCCCACCTCGGCCAGAAGCGACACGGTCCGCTCCGTCGACACAACGGCCTTGGCGATCGCGGCGCGCCGTTCGGACGGGTCGGCGATATGCTGAGCCGGTCCGTGATAGGCCTGAAGGCCAGCGAAGACGAGCCCGGGTGTCTCGGCGATGCGCAAGGCGAGATCGCGGGCCGGCTCTCCCGGCGAGATTCCGCACCGGCCGGCGCCGCAATCGATCTCGACGAGAACCTCGAGGGTCGAGCCGTGGCGGGACGTGGCGCGTGCCAGATCCGGCAACGCCTCCGCGTCGTCGACGCACAGGATGATCCGCGCCTCAAGGGCCAGTCGCCCAATGCGGTCGAGCTTTGCGGGATCGCGCACCTCGTTGGCGACGAGGATATCGTCGATGCCCGCGCGCACCAGAGCCTCCGCTTCCGAAACCTTCTGGCATGAAATGCCGCAAGCCCCGCCCCGCTCCATCTGGATGCGGGCGATGTCGGCGGACTTGTGGGTTTTGGCATGCGGGCGCAGACGCACGCCCATGGCGTCCGCTGCCGCCCGCAGCCGCTCGAGGTTCCGCTCGAACGCATCGAGGTCGATCACGAGCGCGGGCGTCTGGACGGTGTCGAGAGCGTCGCCCGGGCGAGCGGGCACGTCGTAACCGACGTCGAACGTGGTGAGTGCGTTCATTATGTCCTTTCAGGCTGGAACAGCCTATGAGCTAGATGCCGAACGCGCGGCTCGCCCTATTGGTTAAACGTCCTAACAAATGAAATCTACCCCGTCGCCTGCTTCACCGACCATGCCGCTCGTCAGCCTGACGGCCAGCGCGCGGGCCGTGTTCCGAACCCTTGTCGCTTCGGGACCGGCGACGCGCCCGCAGATCGGCGCACTGCTGGACCTCTCCCGTCCGACCATGTCCGCCGCCATGGGGGAACTGGAACGACACGGCTTCGTGGAGAATGTCGGCGAATCCCAAGGCAGCCTCGGGCGCAAGGCCGCACTCTACCGTGCGGGCGGGGGCGCCGGCCATGTCGTCGCCGTCGATGCCGGATCGACGCATGTTCGGCTGCGCGTCTCCACGCTCGATCGGCGGCTCCTGCACAGCCGCACCTACCGCCTGCCTTCCAATCACAAGGTCATGGACGAGGAGATCAGCCTCGCCGTCGCCGAAGAGTTCGAGGCCGCCACTGCCGAGCGCGAGCCGTCCTGGGGCCCACTTCGGGCCATCGGCATTGCCCTCCCCTCCCGCGTAGTCCGCCCGGACTCGGGCGATACCGCGGCCACCCGTCAGGACCGCCTCTTTACTCGCTTCGAACCGCCGGGAGGCTTGCCCCTGATCCTGGAGAACAACGTCAACTGCGCTGCTGTCGCCGAGCGCTTCTACGGGGTGGCGCAGGGCGAGGAAGATTTTGCCTACATTCAGATCGGCCTGAAGCTCGGCATGGGCCTGATGCTGGGCGGGCGGCTGGTGCGGGGGCGCAACGGTGCGGCGGGCGAGATCGGGCATATCGCCTTCCCCTTGGCGGCTGGGATGGTTCCCGTACCGGGGGAGATCGAAGCCTATCTCGGCACCGAGGCGCTCATGGAGCGTGTGCGTGGAGCCTGGGACGCGAGCGAAGGGCCCCCGCCAAGCGATGCGAGCGAGCTCTTCCGGCTCGCCGAAAGCGGTCATGGAGGTGCGCTTGCGGCGGTGTGCCGGCATGCCGACGACATCGGCGGGCTCGTCGCCACCTGCGTGGCGGTCGTGGATCCCGGCCTCGTCGTCCTGGGCGGCGGGGTCGGCACGAGCCCGCTGCTCCTGCCGACGGTTCCGGAGGTGGCCGCACGGCTGAGTTACCCCGTCACCGTGCGCAGCAGTTCCCTCGGCCCGGATGCAACGGTCCTGGGAATCGAACGCCTCGCCATCGAGGAAGCGCTGGTCCTCCTTCTCGCGGACGGAGCCAGATAAGCCGGGAGCGAAAGTCGCCGGCCATGCGCCCTTGCGCACTTCGATTTGTTTGTTAACATGCCTAACATAAGCCGGACCGAAGAGGGCGAGGCTTGGTGATCGTGTCGACGAGCAACGGAGCCGTTTCATGCGCCCTTCAGTCAGCCTGACGTCTGCCCTCGCCCTTCTCTGCCTCGTGGGGAATCCCATTGCCGTCATACCGTCCGCTGCCGAGGAGCCGGTGACGCTCGAGTACTGGGTCTATTCGGATTTCGCGCAGGGCGACGCGCTCGCGCTCCAGCAGACGTTCATCTCGGAATTTCGCGAGAAGCACCCCAACGTCACGATCAACATCTCCGGTCGCGGCGACGACGACCTGACCGCCGGCCAGATCGCCGGCGCGGCGAGCGGCACGCTACCGGACGTCTTCATGAACGGCTTGGCGGTCGGCGCGCAACTCGTGGAGGTCGGCGCCCTCTCCAACATCTATCCGCAGTGGATGAAGATGCCCGATGCGTATCGCAGCCAGTTCGACAAGGACGCGCTCGCGAGTTGCATGCCGCAGCCGGAGACCCTCTACTGCCTGCCCTATACGGGCTTCGGCGAGATCATGTTCCGCAACCTCACGGTCCTCAAGGAAGCGGGGATCGACACGACGCAGCCACCGAAGGACTGGGCGGAATGGTACGCCCAGATGCAGAAGGTGAAGGAGGCCGGCAAGTTCGCCATGCCGGACCAGACCCAGGTCTTCAACTCCGTCGCCAGCACCTACGCGATCGTCGGCGACGTGAACGGCTGGGGCGTCGATTTCGAGACGAACAAGACGCGGATCGATCCTGCGACCTATGCCAAGGTCCTGCAGCTCTTCGTCGACATGGCCCCGCTCAACAGCGGAACCAGTCGTAACGACCAGGCGACCAAGGACCTCTTCATCACGAACCAGCTCGCCTTCCATGTGGTCGGCCCGTGGGTGGACCCGACCTACAAGCAGGCGGCGGCGGATTCCGGCCTCCAATACGACTACACGCTGGTGCCCGCCATGGGTGCCGGCCGCCACGGCGGCATCAAGAGCTACGAGATCGTCGGCGTGGCACCGGGCGAGAACCAGGATATCGCCTTCGAGTTCGCCGCCTACATCACGGAGAAGAACCAGATGGCGCGCTGGGCCACGCTCCTCTCGCGCTACAACGCCAACGCCGCGGCCATGGCGGAGCCGGAGGTCGCCAAGCTTCCGCTGATCGCAACTTCGCTGGAAGCCGTGAAGTACGCGGTCGACGTGATGCCGCCCTACTTCGTCGGCGCCTATCCCAACTGCTACCGCTCGATCGTCACCGACAACGCATCGGCCGTCGCCGACGGCGACATGACGCCCGACGAGGGCGCCGGGGCGCTGGTCGAAGAGCTGAACGACTGCCTCACGAACTGACCGGTTGGGAGCGGATCCCGGCGGCGCTTCGGTCGCCGGGTTCCTCTCGAAGTCCCTCGCGGAGTCGTCGTCCATGCCCGCCACGAGATACTTGCCGCATTACCTGATGGTACTGCCGTTCATGCTGCTCTTCGCGGCCTTCTTCCTCTACCCGATCGTCAGCGGCCTCTTCTACAGCTTCCACGACTGGAACGCGGCCAGCGATCCCCGCTTCGTCGGGTTCGCAAACTATACCCGCATCCTCGGCTCGCGCGACTTCGAGCGCGCCCTGTGGAATCTCGCCACCTACATCATCATCACGGTTCCGCTCGGCATCCTCGTGGCACTCGGCCTCGCGCTCCTCGTCGACAGCTTCACCGGGTTCTGGTCCAACCTCTTTCGCAGCGTCTTCTTTCTGCCCGTCGTGCTGCCGGCCTTTCTCGCCGCCACGATCTGGCGCTGGATGTACGCGCCGAGCTTCGGCCTCATCAACATGGTGCTCGGCTGGCTCGGCATCCCCTCCGTCAACTTCCTCAACGACACCGGCACGATGCTCTACGCGCTGATCGCCGTCGACATATGGGTATCGGCAGGCTTCAACATGGTGATCCTGCTGGCCGGCCTGAAGAACATCCCGACCGACCTCTACGAGGCTGCGCGCCTCGACGGGGCGAACCGCTTCCAGCAGGTTCGCCACGTCACGGTCCCGATGCTCGCGCCGGTGCTGTTCTTCGTGACCACATACGGCTTTATCTCGGCGCTGCAGGTCTTCGACGTGCCGTGGCTCCTCACCGGCTCGTCCTTTACCCAGTATGGCGGGCGTCAGAACGCGCTCCTCTTCCCCGTCATGGACATGATGGGCCGGGCCTTCGGCTCCGTGCGCTTCGGGCAGGCCGCCGCCTACGGCTTCATCCTGACCGCGATCATCGTCGCCTTTACGGGCCTCATGTTCGCGTTGCGCGGCAAGGAGGCCCCGCGATGACCCTCGCCCTCGACGCCGCGATCGTGCGTCGCCGACGCCTGGCCACGCTGACCTATTGGAGCGTCCTGAAGTGGGTGATCGCCCTTTCTGTCAGTCTCGTCATCCTGTTTCCCATCTGGTGGATGATCAACGTCGTCTTCTCCGAGCCCGGCACCCCCGTCTCGATCAATCCACGGCTGCTGCCGACCTCCTTCGAGTCGGGCTGGTCGAAGATCTCGATGATCCTGCGCGAGACCGACTACCTGCGCGCCTACTACATCTCGATGGCCTACGCGCTCCTCACCATCGTCGGGGTACTGGCCGTCGGCTCGATGGCAGCCTTCGAATTCGCGCTCTTCGAGTTTCCCGGCAAGCGACTGTTGTTCGGTCTCGTCATGCTGTCGCTGATGGTGCCGACGGCGGTCACGATCATTCCGACCTACCTTCTGGTCGCCGACCTCGGCTGGCTCAACACCATGCAGGGCCTCGTCGTGCCGGGTGTCGCATCGGCTTTCGGGCTGTTCCTTCTCGTCCAGTTCATGAAAGGCATACCGCGTGAGATGATCGAGGCGGCACGCCTCGACGGTGCCGGACACTTCCAGATCTACTGGCACGTGGTCATGCCGCTGGCGAAGAACGCTCTCGTCACGCTCGCCATCCTCACCTTCATGCGCACCTGGGGCAACTTCATGTGGCCTCTGATCGTCGCACCCAACTCGCGGATGTACACGGTCGGCCAGGTCGTCGGCCTCTTCAACGCACCCTTTTCCCACCAGACGGTCGACGTCGTGATGACGGCGAACCTCCTGGCTGCCGTACCCCCCCTGATCTTCTTCCTGATCTTCCAGCGAAAGATCGTCGAGGGCATCGCCATGTCCGGCACCAAGGGCTGACGGAAACAATCGAGGACCATCGATGGCACGACTCGACATCACTCATCTCGCCAAATCCTTCGGCCCCATGAACGTCCTCAGCGACGTCAACCTTCACATCGAATCGGGCGAGTTCGTCGTCTTCGTCGGTCCCTCCGGATGCGGGAAGTCCACGCTGCTGCGGATCATCTCGGGGCTCGAGACCATGTCCTCCGGCCAGTTGCGGATCGACGGCACCCTCATGAACGACGTCGACCCGGCGCAGCGCGGCACCGCCATGGTCTTCCAGTCCTATGCGCTCTATCCGCATATGACGGCGGCTGAGAACATGGGCTTCAGTCTGCGCATGGCCCGCGAGACCAAGCCGACGATCCTGGACAAGGTGATGAAGGCCGCGGCGATCCTGCGCCTCGACGCGCTTCTGGAGCGTCGTCCCTCGCAGTTGTCGGGCGGCCAGAAGCAGCGCGTTGCCATCGGCCGGGCGATCGTGCGCCAGCCCAAGGTCTTCCTCTTCGACGAGCCGCTGTCGAACCTGGATGCCGAGCTGCGTGTCAGGATGCGGGCAGAACTGATCGACCTTCACCGGCGCCTCGGCGCGACCATGATCTACGTCACCCACGATCAGGTCGAAGCCATGACGCTCGCCGACAAGATGGTGGTGATGAACGGCGGCGTCGTCCAGCAATGCGGCGCCCCCCTCGACCTCTACGACGATCCCGGCAACCGTTTCGTCGCGGGCTTCATCGGCTCGCCGAAGATGAACTTCCTCAAGGCACGCATCGCCGTGACCGGTCCCGGACGCGTGACCGTGTCGGGCATCGGCGGCTCAGGCGCCGCGATCGAGCTGCCCTTCCCCGGCTTCGACCCGGCATTGTCCGAGATCGAGATCGGCATTCGGCCGGAACACGTGCGCCTGGCGCCCGAGGGCGCTGCGGGTCCACACGACGTGGAGGCGGACGTCGCCTTCGTCGAGGAACTGGGCGACGTCACCTACATCCACGCCGACATGCCGGGCGGCGAGCGCCTGATCGTGCGCAGCGATGGCTTGCGATACCGGGGCGGCAGGACCTGCCGCGCCCGGCTGGATCCCGGTCGCTTCCTCCTGTTCGACGCCACGGGGCGCCGCATCCGGCCGATCCATGCGCATTGAGGACCAGATGGCCGCTCCCGGTCCGATACGACCGATCCGGGTCGTCGGCGTCGACATTGGCGGCACCAAGACGCAGCTTCGCCTGGAAGGCCCGGAAGGCGTGCGCGAGCGTGTGCTGCCGAGCCGAGACTGGCGCCGGCGCGATTGGGCCCACGACGCCGCCGCTGTGGTGGATCTTGCCCTGGCGCTTGCCGATGGCGCCTCGCCGGATGCGATCGCCGTGGGCGCCCACGGCTGCGACGACGGATCGGAATGCGAGGCGTTCGAAGCGGCCTTGGCGTCGGTCAGCCCTTGCCCCGTTCAGGTGGTGAACGATGCCGAGCTGATGCCGGCGGCGCTTGGCCTGGAGCACGCGATCGGCCTCGTGGCGGGGACCGGTTCCATCGCTGTCTGCCGAGACGGCACCGGGCGGATGCATGTGGCCGGGGGCTGGGGCTGGATCATCGGCGACGAAGGGAGCGCCGCCAGCCTCGTGCGCGAGGCGGCGCGAAGCGTCGCGCGCCATCTCGACCGCGGAGGCTCGACAGCCGATCCCCTCGTCTCGCACCTGTTCGAGGCGCTGGAAATCCCCTCCCCCGCTCGGATCGGCAGCCGGCTCGGCCAGATCGGCCCGGCTTCCGCGGTCGGCGCACACGCCCAACTGGTCTTCGAGGCCGAACGCGAGGGCTCCGATCTGGCCGCCCAGGTGGTCGCGGAGGGCGGGCGGGCGCTCGCCGACCTCGTTGCGACGCTCGAAGCGCGAGGCGTTCGCGCCGACACCGCGGTCGCCGGCGGCAGCGTGATCGCAGCCCAACCGAGCCTCTGGAACGCTTTCTCCGGCGCGCTCGAAGTTGCTTGCGAAGGCCGCGTCGCCGCGCGCCTTTTCACCGGGGCACCCGTCGAGGGCGCCTGCTTTCTGGCCCGACAGCGGGCCGCCCTCGGGAAGTTGGGCGGTAAGCCGCCCGCGACCCTCATCGACATGGCAAAGGCTTAAGGCACAGGTATGAGCTACAGATCCACCATCGCCCGTCAGACGGAATCCCTGCGCGACAGCCTCGAAGCCGCTGAGGCCGAGATCGCCGGGCAGGACATGTCCGCCCTCGGGGACGGCCTGATCGCCGTCACCGGCATCGGAGCGAGCTTCGCAGCCGCCGTGGTGGTCGCGGGCGAGCTCCAGCGTCGCGGCCGGCGCGCCTTTGCCATCCGCTCGGTCGACATGATGGACGGGCTCGATCTCGCCGACACGGTGATCGCGCTTTCGCATCGCGGCCGCAGCGTCGAGACCGTCGAGGCATTGCGCCGCCTGCCGAACGCCCGCAGCATCGCCGTCACCAACGACTCCGAGAGCCCTCTGGCGAAGGCGGCGACGCATCATGTCCGCCTCGCCAACGGGTCGGACGCAACGCCGTCCAGCACCGGATACACGGCGACGCTCCTGGCCGCAGGCCTCGTCTGCGACGCGATCACCGGCCAGCCGGACGACTGGTCGGCTGTGCCTGATCTGGCTGCTTCGGTTTTGGCGTCGGCCGGCGAGCGGATGGAGCGTCTTGGCCGGCTTTTCGCCGAGCGGCGCGCCATCGACTGCGTCGGCGCGGGCTCAAGCCTCGGCACTGCCGACGGCGCCTCGCTTCTCATCCGCGAGGCCGCACGCATCCCTGCTTCCGCTTACGACACGCGGCACTATCTCCATGGCCCCATGGAATCGATGGACGAGACCACGGGGGTCGTTCTGTTCGGGCGCGGTCGCGAAATCGAACTCGCCCGCAACTTGGAGACCATCGGCTGCCCCTCGCTTCTCGTGACCTCGGACGAGACCGTCGCCGACGGGCGCTCGATGACGGTCCTGCGCGTTCCGTTCTTCGAGAATCGTATCATGCAGGGCCTCGCCGACATCTTCGCGCCGCAACTCCTCGCGGCCACCCTGTCGGACGCGGCCGGCTTGACCGACGTCAAGTTCCGCTATCGGCAGAACGACACGAAAATCCCGGCTCAAGCCGCTTGAGCGGAAGGCCTCCCTGCTTCCGACCGTGTCGTGTCTTGCGAGGGGGTCCGGGTCAGCTCGCCTCGATCCGGAAGCGCCGTGCGCGGCGCTTCCGTCCATAGGATGCAAAATCGATCAGCGGCGCTGGCTCGCACGGCGACCAGCAACCTTCGGCGCCTGCGACCGGGTCTTGGTCCTCTTCGAACTGATCGGGCCCACGAGAGCGGATGCCTAGAGATCGGCTGCGTTCGTCGCCACGCCATTCGTTTGAAGCCGCGCCAGGCTGTCACCGAAGACCCCAAGACTTAGTCCGAGCAGCCCGATATCCTTGATCAGGAACTGGCCGGTCGCGTTGATCCAGGGAAAGCCACCGACCGTGTCCTCCCAGATCGGAACGGTGAGGAGAATGGATACGGTCGTGACGAAGGTCAGCGCGGCCAGCGCACCGCCGACGATCCCGGCCCGCGGCGACCGGATCGAGAGAACCAGGAGACCGGCGGTGGCGATCTCGACCAAGCCCAGCAGCGCCGACGTGCCCGTCGCGCCGAAGACGACGTAAAGCCATGCAAGCCAGGGCGTCGCGGTGATGAGGGGGCGCAGCGCCTCGACCTCGAACGGGGTGAACTTCACGATGCCGATCAGGAAGAGTGGCAGAACGAGCCCCGCCAACCCAATCGCTCGCCCGACGGCTACAATCCGAGGCGCAGGTGCTCGGCGTTCGAGCGCGAGAAACGCGTTGTCGAAGGCGGAAAGGGGACGGGGTTGCATGGCTCGCTCCGATGTATGCGTGACGCATATAATCAGATCGAATTGATCTCTATGCGTCAAGCACATATTTTGAGGTCATGACCGAACGACGGACCGAGAACATCGTCGGAGCCCTGGCTCTGGCCTTCAGCGACATGCTTCTGCACGGCACCGCCGCAGAGGCCCCCGAGCCTGGTCAGGCCGCTGCCGCAATCGCGCTGCTCCGCCATGAGCCCGGCATGCCGATCGAGCGAATGCGGCAGGCGCTGGGGCTATCGCATCCCGGAACCGTCCGTCTCATCGACCGACTGGTTGCCAGCGGACTGGTCGAGCGCCGTCCCGGCGTTCACGATCGCCGCTCCGTCGCCGTGCATCTGACCGATGTGGGAGAACGAACCTGCACGCGTATCCTCGAAGCCCGCGGGGATCGCCTGGCACGAGCGCTGGCGGTTCTGGATCCGGCGGAGCTCGAGACGTTTTCCCGGCTCACCGAGAAGCTGCTTGCGGCGTTCGTCGAGGACGCTCGGCACGCCTATGCCGTATGCCGCCTGTGTGACGCGGACGTCTGCGTCGACTGCCCCGTGGAAAAGGCTGTGAACGCAACGGCCTGACCGAGGCTCGAGGGTCCCCGTCCGTCGCGGCCCGTCGGCGTCTGGGCATCCGCACCTCGCGAGCATGGTCCGCGGACGCTGCGATCTTTTACGGTCCGCTGTAACGTCGGGCGGTGTCGCCGCGTAGACACTCCAGACGCCGCCGTCACCGCCGGTGACACAGCGATCGTCGGGGAGAGTCCGATGACGTCATCCACACATACGACGTGGCCGTGGCCAGGGAGCCAAGCGTTCGTCAAGCTGGCGACACTTCTGGGTGCGGGTCTCATGGCTCTTCCCGCGATGGCTGCCAGCCGTCCCGTCACCGTCGTGGAACTCTTCACCAGTCAGGGATGCAGTTCCGTGCCGCCGGCGAACCGCAACGTCATGGCGGTGATGAAGGCGCCCGACGTCCTGCCCCTCAGCTTCAGCGTCACCTACTGGGATCACCTCGGCTGGAAGGACACGTTCGGGTCGGAGGCCTTCACGGCGCGCCAGCGCGACTACGAGGCAGGCCTCGGGCGAGACGGGCCGTTCACGCCGCAAGTGGTCGTCAACGGCGCCGGCGACACCGTGGGCAACAGGCTGGATCCGTTGCGGTCGATGATCGGCCAGGCCAAGCCACCCGCCGTGGTGCCGATCGACATTACGATGAACGTCGTCAGGATCGGCCGCGGCATGGCTCCGGCGTCCGGCGCCGATGTCTGGTTCGTCCGCTACAAGCCCGGCGTGCAGACCGTCGCGATCGAACGGGGCGAGAACGCCGGCACCACCTTGCCGGTCCCGAACGTCGTGACCGAAATCCGCAACGTCGGCCGCTGGCTCGGCGTCGAAATGTCCTTCACGGGCCCGCCCGTCGAGGACGGATTGCGGACCGCCATCATCGTCCAGAAGCCCGGCGGGCCGATCCTCTCGGCCGTGACGGACTGACCCTTTCATCGGGCGCATCGAAACACTCGAGCGGCGCGGCGTGATCCGCGCGGCCTCGACGAAGTGCGCCCCTTCCATGCCGCGTCCGATGGCCGGCTCAACCGGAAGCGCCCCACGGGGTCCGCTTCCCCATCCCCGGAGAAACGCATGATCCATTCCCTCGTTCGCAGCGCTCTGCCGCTCGGCGCCGTCCTGTTCGCGGTCACGGCCGGTCTCGTGCCGGCGGCGTTCGCTGAGGATGCCATGAAGCCGCATGCGGAAGACACCATGAAACCCGATGCCATGACGCCGGATGCGATGAAGGCCGACGCCATGGCCCCCGATGCGATGGCCCCCGATGCGATGAAGCCCGCCGATGCCATGAACGCCGACGCGATGAAGCCCGACGCCATGGCTCCGGACGCCATGAAGGCCGACGCCATGGCTCCCGATGCGATGGCCCCGGCCCCCGCGAAGCCGAAGACGAAGTAGGCGCTTCGATCCGAGCGCCCGGGCGGCTGCGTCCGGGCGCTTCATCACGAGACAGGGGCGGGCCATGACCGACACCGGATCGCACATCGAGCAGGGAGCCGCCGCCAGAGCGCGGCAGGAGCCGCCGACCATCGTTTTGCGGCACCGCTGGCCGACCCGCCTCTGGCATTGGGTCAACGTCGTGACGCTCCTCGTCATGCTGATGAGCGGGCTCACCATCTTCAACGCCCATCCCCGCCTCTACTGGGGCGCCTATGGGGCGAACCCGGACCAGGCGTGGCTGCAGATCGGGGCGACGGATGACGGCGGCTATCTTCGCATCGGCAGTCTCTCCGTCGAGACCACCGGCGTGCTCGGGCGCTGGACGAACGCCGCGGGCGGCGAGGTCACCCGCGCCTTTCCCTACTGGGCGACGATCCCGTCGAGCTACAACCTCGCGGTCGCGCGACACTGGCACCTCTTCTTCGCCTGGATCTTCGCAGGCGGTCTTCTGCTCTACGGGCTCTGGAGTCTCGCGGCCCGGCACCTGACACGCGATCTCCTGCCGACGCGAGCGGAACTCGCTCCCGCGCACATCCTTCGCGACATCGGCCAGCATGCGCGACTTCGCTTTCCCAAGGGCGAGGCCGCCCGGCGCTACAACGTCCTGCAGAAGCTGGCCTATTGCGGCGTTCTCCTGGTCCTCCTGCCGGCGATCGTGCTGACGGGCCTGACCATGTCCCCCGCGATGAACGCCACCTGGCCCTGGCTTCTCGATCTCTTCGGCGGACGGCAGTCCGCGCGCTCCATCCATTTCATCGCGGCGGCATTCGTCGTCGCTTTCATCCTCGTCCATGTCGCGATGGTCGTCCTCGCGGGCCCGATCAACGAGGTGCGCTCGATGATCACCGGGCGCTACCGTCTCCCGAAGGAATAGCCCGATGGTTCTCAGACCCACGCGCCGCGGCTTCATGACGGGCATCCTCGCCGGCGGCGCCCCGCTCGTCCTGACCGGCTGCGACGTCTTCGGCCTCGCGCAGTCTCCGGCCGTCTCCGAGGCGCTCGGCTCCGCCGACGGCCTCGCTCGGCGCGTGCATCGGCTGCTCGGCGGCGACGTCCTCGCCCCGGAGTTCGAGGCGGCCGAGATGTCGCCCGTCTTCCGCACCAACGGCAACACCATGCCCTCGAGCCCGATCTATCGAGCGCTTGCGAACGGCGGCTTCAAAGGCTGGTCGCTCGCCATAGACGGGCTGGTCGAACAACCCAGGCGCTTCAGCCTCGCCGAGATCATGGCGATGCCCTCGCGAACCCAGATCACGCGGCATGACTGCGTCGAGGGCTGGAGCGCCATCGGTCAGTGGACGGGCGTGCCGCTCGGGCGGCTCCTCGGCGAGGCCGGGCTGCGGCCGGCCGCGCGCTACGTCGTCTTCCACTGCGCCGACGATTTCGACGGCTCCCCCTACTACGAGAGCATCGACCTTGCCGAGGCGCATCATCCGCAGACGATCCTTGCCTACGCTATGAACGGAGCCCCGCTGCCGATCGGCCACGGCGCACCGTTGCGCCTTCGCGTCGAGCGCCAGCTCGGATACAAGCAGGCCAAGTACGTGATGCGGCTCGAGATCGTCGCCAGCCTTGCCGGCATCGGTGGGGGCAAAGGGGGCTACTGGGAGGATGCGATCGGCTACGACTGGTATGCCGGGATCTGATCTGCGCAAACTCCCCGAAAAAACCGCATCGGCATGTAACGAAGCGCTGGCTCGTTCCGTAGCTCGTTCGATGGAACGGGAAGGAACCCCATCATGACGACGCGGCGATCGCTTCTGCGAACAGGAATGACGGCGCTCCTGGCGGGAGCTGGTCTCGGACGCTTCGGCTCGGCGATCGCGGCTGGCGCCGGCCGCTTCGAGATCACCCGCACCGATGCCGAATGGCGCAAGCTCCTGCGCGGCGACGTCTACGAGGTGATGCGCCGGTCCGGCACGGAGCGCCCCTTCACCAGCGATCTTCTTCACGAGGTGCGGACGGGAACCTTCACCTGCGCCGGGTGCGAGCGCGACCTCTTCGCCTCGCATACCAAGTTCGAAAGCGGCACGGGATGGCCGAGCTTCTGGCAACCTTTGCCCGGCAGCGTCCTCACGCAGCGCGACACCAGCTTCGGCATGGTGCGCGACGCGGTCGAATGCAGCCGTTGCGGTGGCCATCTCGGTCATGTCTTCGACGACGGCCCGAAGCCGACGGGCCTTCGATACTGCATGAACGGCATCGCCCTGCACTTCCGCCCGGCCTCCGCCTGAACGGCGACATCGCCTGCACCGAAAGGATCCACTCCATGAGCCGCTGCATCCTCGCGCTCGTCGCCCTCGGCGGCCTTGCCGCCTCGCTCTTTGCCGCCGCCGGCTCGGCCGACGCGATCGAGGCCAGCCGGCGCACGCCGGCACCGATCCTGAAAGCTGAAACCGCGGTGAATCGAGCGGTCCTTGCCGGCGGTTGCTTCTGGGGCGTTCAGGGCGTGTTCCAGCATGTGAAGGGGGTCACGAGCGCGGTGTCCGGATATGCCGGCGGCGAGCGGTCGACGGCGCGTTACGAAGCCGTCGGCAGTGGCCTGACCGGTCACGCGGAGGCAGTGGAGGTTACGTTCGATCCCGCCGTCATCACCTACGGCGAGATCCTTCGCATCTACTTCTCCGTCGCGCACGACCCGACGGAGCTGAACCGTCAGGGCCCCGACAGAGGCACGCAGTATCGCTCGGCGATCTTCCCCGTCGATGCGGCGTAGCGCCGGATCGCGGCGGCCTACGTGAAGCAGCTCGGCGAGGCGAAGATCTACGGCCGGCCGATCGCCACCACGATCGAGACGGGCAAGGCCTTCTACGCCGCCGAGGGCTACCACCAGGACTACCTCGCGAGGCACCCGGACGCCCCCTACATCGTCGCGAACGACCTTCCGAAGATCGGCGATCTCGAACGCCTCTTCCCCGAGCGCTTCCGCGGTGAACCCGTGCTGACCTCGGGGACCGGGACGGCATCCAACTGAGAGCCCCCGCACAGGGTCGGCCGGAAGAACGGGACGCGATCCCTTGACGATGCGCTCGCGCGAAGAGGACTGGTCGGCCTGGATGGCGGCGGCGCTGGAGGGTGACGAGCCTTCCTACCGCCGCTTCCTCGAGGCCGTGACGCCGCACCTCAGGATGCTCGTGCGGGGGCGCCTGTCCGCCTTCGGCGCAGGCAACCAGGATCTGGAGGACGTCGTCCAGGAGGCGCTCCTCGCCATCCACCTGAAGCGCGGCACGTGGGATCCCCAGCGCCCGATCGGGCCGTGGATCTCGGCGATCGCGCGCAACAAGCTCGTCGACGCCCTGCGGCGGCGCGGACATCGCATCCATGTCCCGATCGAGGACGTGGTCGACCTCGTCCCGGACGAGCGCCAGACGACGTCGATGGACGAGCATGACGTCGATCGAATGCTCGGCAGCCTGAAACCCGTCCAGCGCGATATCGTCCAGGCCGTCTCGCTCGACGGGACCAGCGTCCGCGACACGGCCGAGCGCCTGTCGATGACGGAAGGCGCGGTGCGCGTCGCGCTTCACCGGGCGTTGAAGAGCCTTGCGATGCTCTATCGCGGAGGAATGACATGATGCCGGACGACGATCGCGGTCAAAAGCCGTCCATCGGGACGGACCGGCTCATCCGCATGTTGTCGAAGGACGCGAAGGTTCGGGTCCGTTTCGGCCGGGTCATTGTCCAGGCCGCCGCCGCCGGCATTCTGGCGGCTGCGATCTCCTACTTCGCCATGCTGCATCCACGGCCCGACCTCGAAGCCGTGTTGCGCACCGCCCGCGTCCTCTTCAAGTTCATCGTCACGCTCCCGCTGGCCGTCGCCATGATCGGCCTGCTCGACCGCATCGGCCGACCGGCGGCCCCGCTCGGGGCCTGGCCATGGCTTCTGGGCGGCGTCGCCGCCGTGGTGGCGACCGGCGTCGGCGTCGAACTGGCGATGTCGCCTCCGGCGGAATGGGCGAGCCGCCTCGTCGGCACGAACGCGCGCTACTGCCTGTTCTTCATCCCGGCGATCGCGATCGGTCCGCTTGTCTGCTTCATCGCGGCGCTTCGCCAGGGAATGCCGTCGCGCCCCGGACTGGCGGGCGCGGCGGCGGGCGTCGCGTCCGGAGCCATGGCGGCGGCCTTCTATGCCACCCATTGCCCCGACGACAGTCCGCTGTTCGTCGCCACCTGGTACACGCTCGCCATGGGGATCACGGCAGCCTTCGGCTATCTCGCGGGGCGTCGGTTCCTATGATTCCGGGCGAGTCGTCGGGTCGGAAACGGCCCTCGCATCGATCACCCTGGTATGAACCGGCGAACGCCGTCGCTCGACCGCGGAGGCGCCGCCACGAGGCCACTGGTACGGGTGGCCTCATCCGCGCCATCATGCGGTGCCGGATCGCTCGTCTGGCGGGGCGAGGGCCGCGGCCAGTCGATGCCGCCGGTGCGATCAGCTCGGGACATGTCGATGCGACGACATCACCTATGGTTCCTTCTGATCGCTCCAGCGATCGGGGCCCTGGCAGGGCTCATCTACTGGTCTGTCTTCGAGCAGGCCGGAACGTTCGTCGGATCCCTCGTGCGGGGTGCCTGCGTGGGTTCGCTGATCCTCTTCTACGAACGCGGGCTTCTGCTGCCGGCCTGGCGAAACCGCATCCGCCGTCTGGCGACCCCGCTCTTCGCCGGGGCCACACTCGTCACCTACGCCTCGATGATCGCCGCCGCCAACATGGCGGCCGGATTGGCGCTGCATCATGGGCTGGGCGTCATGGAAAGCGCGCGCGCCGCGATGGTGATGACGCAGTCCGGCTTCGCCTATTCGATCGTCGCGTCGCTCGTGGTCATTCTCATCTTCCGGATCCGGGATCTCATCGGACCGAAAGTCTTCTCCAACCTCCTGCTCGGCCTCTATCACCGTCCGATCCGGGAGGAGCGCGTCTTCCTGTTTCTCGACATCGTCGGGTCCACGAACTTTGCCGAAAGGAACGGCGATCTGGCCACGCAGGTCTGGCTCGGACGGATCTTCGACGCCCTTGCCGCCCCCGTCCGGCGATCCGGGGGGGCGATCGACGACTATATCGGCGATATGGCGCTCGTCACCTGGACGATCGGGCGCGGAACGCACGATGGCGCTTGCCTTCGGTGCGTCTTCGACTTCGCATCCGTGCTCGCGCAGGACGCCGCGTCCTGGGAGGCCGATCATGGCGCCCTGCCGCGCTTTCGCGCAGCTCTTCATTGCGGACCGGTGGTGACCGCCGAAATCGGCCTCGAACCGCACAAGATCACCTATTTCGGTGACGTCGTGAACACGACAGCCCGCCTGGAGGCCTTGTCCAAGGCGCTCGATGTTCCGGTCATCGCGTCCGCGAATCTTATAGAGCGGATCGATCGGCTTCCCGCCTGCCTCGAAGTCCACGATCTCGGCACCCACACCGTACGCGGCCGCAACGAAGCGCTCTCGGTGGTCGCCGTTTTCGAACGAAGCGGCAACGGGGAACCTGAAAACGTCAAACCCCTTGGCGAATGAAGGCATGGAAGCGATGCGCGCTTCCGGTTTCGCCCACGGATACCGGACGGCTGACGCTCGCATCGACGTCACCGCTCCGCGACTGAGGCCGCTCTGACGGGAAGCTGCTGGTCTTCCGCTCACCGAACAAGGGAAACCGCCCGCAATTTCAGCAGGCGCTGCCCCGCACGGTGCCAATTGAGGCACAACCGGCCGCAAGACGACGGGCGACATGGGCTTCGGTTCTGGCACGACACTTGCTTGAACAGTTTCAGGGCCCATGGCCCTTTCGTTTTCCGCGAGGATGAAACCCCAGTTTCATTTTCCGCGGATTGAAACTCGGGTTTCCTTTACGCTGTGGGAATGTGCATCATGATGACGGACAATCTTCGCAAAAAATGCTGGGCGACAGCGTCGCTTGCGGCCGCCCTCTTCTGCCTGGCCGCATCGCCTGCATCGGCCGATGCACTCGACGACATAAAAGCGCGCGGCAAGATGATCGTAGGCCTCGATCCCACCTTCGCTCCGTATGAGTTCACCGACGCAAGCGGAGCGATCACCGGTTACGACCCGTCTCTTCTGTCGAAGATCGCGGCGAACATGGGCGTCGAGGTCGAGTACCGTACGATGGCGTTCAGCGGCATCATTCCCGGTCTCGTCGCCGGTTCGTTCGACTTCACGGCAACGGCCCTGAACGTCACGGCGGAACGCGCCGAACGCATCTCCTATACGATCCCGGTCAGCCAGTCGGTGAACGGCATCCTGCGGCGGGTCGGCGACACGAAGGTCGACGGCGATAAACCCGGAGCCCTCGCAGGCCTGACGGTCGCCGTGAAGCAGACGAGCACACCGGAGCGGGTCGTTCAGGAAGCCAGCCAGGAACTCGAGACGAAGGGCAGCGCACCGCTGAACATCGTCAGCGTCGAAACGACGGAGCAGACCGTGACGGCCCTCGGCACCCGTCGCGCCGACTTCATCGTCGACGACATGAGCGTGCTCGCCCAGATCATGAAGGAGCGCCCCGGCCAGTTCGAACTCGCAGGCGAACTCGGAGCCACCGACTACATCGCCTGGGGAGCGCGAAAGGACGACACCGCCCTGACGGACGCGTTGAACGCGGAACTGCGCAAGCTGAAGGCTTCCGGCGAGATGAAGGCGCTCCAGGAGCAGTTCCTCGGCATCGCCTTCGACCTTCCCGAAGCCGACTTCGTCCCGACCGCGAAGTAACGGGAAAAGGGGGTCTCGCATCCTCCTCCCGTTCCATCCGAAAGCAGAGAAGACACCATGTGCAATCGCCATAGCCATTCCGGCATGGGCCCGGACGGCATGCTCGTTCCCGGTGGTTTCGGCCGCGGGTTCGAAGCCACGGCCGGCCAGTTCATCACCATCGTCGACCTGAAGGGGGAGCAGGCAGGAGATTTCGTCGCGTTGAATCGCGCCGACCTCGGGGAGGTGCTGTCGCCGGTCCACACCCGTCGCCGCAACCTCTCGATCTACTTCAAGGAAGGGGACTTCCTGATGTCGTCGGAGGGAAATCCGATGTTCGAGGTCGTGAAGGACACGGTCGGCATCCACGACGCCAACGTCCCGGCCTGCGACCCGACCCGCTACGCCGTCGACTTCGGGGTGCCCGGACACCGCAACTGCCTCGAAAACATGTTCGAGCCGCTCCAGGCCTACGGCATCGACATCCTGCAAGTGCCGGAACCGTTCAACTTCTTCCAGAACGGCCCGGTGAGCCCCGACGGGCGCATGGCCGTCACCGACACCGTCAGCCGGTCCGGCGACCACCTGATCCTCAAGGCGCTCATGGACGTCGTCTGCGCGATCTCTCCCTGCCCGCAGGACATCATCCCCGGAAACGGGCTCCTGGTCACCGACATGCGCGTAGCCGTGACCGAAGCGCGCCCTGACGCCAGCCAGATCGAGGCACTGCAATGCTGTTGATGAAGTCGCCCGAAACGGGCATCGCCCCGCCCGAGGGCCGCTGGACGGTCGCGGATGGACAGGTCGTCGCCTGCGACGCGTTCCAGGGACAGCTTCTCACCGTCACCGACGAACTCGGCGGCCGTACCGCCCAGCTCTACGCGTTTACGAAGGCCGACCTCGGCGAATTCCTGTCGCCCCATCACACGAGGGTGTTCAGCAACTCCTATCTGCTTGGCCTCGGCATGCGTCTCGTCACCAACCGGCGGCGGCCAATCATGGTGCTCGGCAAGGACACCGTGCGCGCGCACGACCTCCTGCTCCCGGCTTCCACAGACCGAAGCCTCCGCGAGGCGGGCCTTGGTCCCCATACGGGTGCGCGCGAGGCGTTCTCGGCAGCTGTCGCGACGCGCGGGCTCGACCCGATCAAGTTGCCCGACCCCGTCAACCTGTTCCTCCATGTCGGCATCGGAACCGACGGGGGAATTCGACCCAACCCCGTAGCGCACGCAGCGTCCGGACACGTCACCTTTCGCGTGCTGATCGACTGCACCGTCTTCGTCGGCGCCTGTCGCAGCGATCTCGGCACCGAGCAAGGCAACGGCCCGATCCGTGTCGAGGTGCACAACGAGCTCCGGAGGGGCTGACGATGCTGGAGCCGGCGAGACTTGTCGCGGCCTTACCGGAACTCGCACAGGGCGCGGCGACGACGCTGGCTCTGACTGCCTGCTCGGCCCTGCTGAGCTGGGTCGTCGGGGGTGTCGTCGTCTGTGCCCTGCTCTCGGGTTCGACCGCCTCGCGGTGGACGGCTCGGGTCTATGTAAGCTTCATGCGAGGCACGCCGGCTCTGGTTCAGCTCTTCCTTGTCTTCTTCGCGTTGCCGCTCCTTGGCGTCCATCTGCCGCCGTTCCTGGCTGCGAGCCTCACGCTCGGGCTGAACTCGGGCGCCTATGTCGCCGAGATCATGCGGGGCGCGCTCCTTTCGATCCCGGCCGGCCAGCGGGAGGCTGCGGACGCGATCGGCATGCGCAGCGTCGCGCTCTGGCGACGGGTCCTGCTGCCGCAGGCCGTGCGCATCGCCCTGCCCTCCCTGATCAACGAGATGACCCTGCTTCTCAAGACGACACCCTTGGCCTCGGTCGTGGCCGTGACGGAGCTGACCTTCGCCGGCCAGATCGTCATCGCGCGGACATTCGAACCGACCGAGGTGCTGCTGGCGGTCGCCGTCGGCTATCTCGTCGCCAGCCAGGCCCTGGTCCAAACCGCGCGCGCCATCGAGCGACGCACGGCGATCGGTTGAGGAACCCCATGTCGCTCGACTGGTCGCTGGTTCTTGCAACGGTTCCCCTTCTTGCACGTGGCGCCTGGATGACGGTGCGGCTCAGCATCGCCACCGGCCTGCTGGCGCTGGCCGGCGGCGCGGTTCTGGCGCTGCTCTCGTCGGCGCGCCTTCCGCTCCTGCGTGGCCTTGCCCACGCGTTCATCGGAGCAATGCGTGGGATCCCACCCCTCGTCCTGATCCTGATCGCCTTCTATGTCCTGCCCAATCTCGGCCTTCTCCTGTCCCCGGAGGCCGCGGGCGTCATGGCGCTGGCCGGCTATTTCTCGGCCTATGTCGCCGTCGCCCTGACCGGCGCGCTGGCGGCCGTTCCCCCCGGCCAGACCGAAGCGGGGCTCGTGGTCGGCATGACGCCGGTTCAGCGCCTGGTGAGGATCGTCCTGCCGCAGGCGCTGCCCATCGCGCTTCCCGTTCTTTGCGGACTCCTGATCGGCCTGATGAAGGAGACGGCGCTTCTGTCGGTGATCTCGGTGGGAGAGCTGACCTTCGCCACCAAACAGGCGGTGTCGCGAACCTACGCCCCCTTCGAGGTCTACCTCGTCGCAGCCCTTCTCTACTGGGCCATCAGCATCGCGCTCGAAAGCCTCGCCCGCCTCCTGGAGCACCGTGCCACACGCTTCCGCCGCGGTACGCCCGCACTGTCCGAAGGACGTAGCCGATGACCATTCCCGCCCTGCACGCCGAAGCCATCACCAAGACCTTCGACGGCCATCAGGTGCTGTCCGGCATCGACCTGAAGGTCATGCCGGGTGAAGTCGTGTGCATTCTCGGCCCTTCGGGCTCCGGCAAGTCGACGTTCCTGCGCTGCATCAACCGCCTCTCGCCCGCCACCTCCGGACACATCTACCTCAGCGGCGAACTCTTCGGCGAACGGGAATCGGCCGGCGGCGGCGCCGTGCCGTTGGAACATCGCCGGCTTCAGGAACAGCGCCAGCGCATCGGCATGGTATTCCAGTCGTTCAACCTCTGGCCGCACCGAACGGCGATCGAGAACGTGATGGAGGGCCCGCGCGTCGTGAAGGGCATGAAGGCCCGTGACGCACGTTCGCTTGCCGAAACGCTTCTCGAACGCGTCGGACTGTCGGAGCGGATGAAATACTATCCCACCCATCTTTCCGGCGGGCAGCAGCAGCGCGTCGCCATCGCCCGCGCCTTGGCCATGCAACCCGAGCTCATCCTCTTCGACGAGCCGACGAGTGCCCTCGACCCGGAACTGGTCGGAGAGGTCCTCGCCGTCATCCAGGAACTCGCTCGCGAACACACAACGATGGTCATCGTCACCCACGAAATCGGCTTCGCGATGGAGGTCGCGGACCGCATCGTGCTGATGGACAAGGGGCAGATCGTGGAGGACGCATCGCCGCGCCAGTTCGTCGAGAGGCCGCGCGAGGAGCGCTCACGCAGGTTTCTCGAGAAGGTGATGAGCCGTCACGCCCTCTCGACGGCGCAGTGACCGACAACTCAACCCATTCGCCAGCACAGGACCACACGATGCGCGATCCCCAACCGACCCTCGTTCCAGCCCGACACGGCAAGGCCACGCGCCTGCGCGCCGGCCAGGCGGTGAAGCTCGTCAACATCCACGGAACGCAGGTCGTTGATTGCTGGGCCTGGAACGCCCGCGATCTTGCCGAGCACATGTCCATGGAAGCGACGCGCGTCTGGAACCAGCGCCTCAATCCCGTTGTCGGGGACAGCTTCGTCACCAACCGCCGCAACCCGATCCTCACCCTGGTGGAGGACACCTCGCCCGGCGTGCACGACACGTTCATGGCGGCCTGCGACTGCCATCGCTACCAGCGCCTCGGCGTTCGCGAGTATCATCGCAACTGCCTGGACAACATGCACGAAGCCCTGCGCGACATCGGCCTGGAGGCGCCCCAGCCGATCCTCGCCTCCTTCAACATCTTCATGAACATCGCCGTCCAGCCCGACGGACGCACGCTCGCCACGAAGCCGACCGTCACGAGACCCGGTGACCACGTAATCCTCAAGGCCGAGATGGACTGCATCGTCGCCTTCTCGGCATGCCCGCAGGACATCGTTCCGATCCAGGGACAGGGCGACAACACCCCGAAGGACGCGGCCTTCATGGTGCTCGACGAGGGGTTTCCCGATCTTCCTCCCTCCGCTACCTGGGTCCCCGACCGCTCCATGACCTCCTGACCGAATCGGCGCGCCGATGTCCGTTCCCCTGGAAACACGGATTCGCGAGAACTACGACCGCCTGCCGCCTCACGAGCAGCGGCTGGCGGACGTGATCCTCAACTTTCCCGGGGAACTGGCGAGCTATGCCGCCAGCGAACTGGCAGGGCTGGCCGATGTCTCGAAGGCCACGGCCAGCCGCTTCTTCCGGCGGATCGGCTACGAGGATTTCGAAGAGGCCAGGCGGGAAATGCGGGCGAACCAGCGCTGGGGGTCGCCCTACTACCGACATACGCGCGAGGCCGAAGCGCGCGGCGTTTCGGATACGTTCGACGGTCATGTCGCAAGCGAGGTCGCCAACATCCATTCCACCTTCGCCCAGCTGTCCCGGGAAGACCTCGACGCGGCCGTCGCGGCTCTGGCCGGCGCCCGGCGGGTCTACTGCCTGGGCTTCCGGACGAGCGCGATGGTCGCAGCCTATGCCGCGTGGCTTCTCGGGCAGGTGCGAGACGACGTCGTCGTGCTCCCGAACGGAGCGAACACCATGGCCGAGCAGGTCGCCGGCCTGAACTCGAGCGACGTCGTGTTCGCGATCGGGCTGCGGCGACGCGTGCCGGCCCTCTCGTCCGTGATGCGAGCCGCGGGAAAGCGTGGCGCCCGCATAATCTACGTCACCGATCCCAGCGCTCATCGCTCGGCGTCGCTTGCAAGCTGGGTGTTCCGCATCGAGGGCCGCAGTCCGACCCTGTTCGACAGCGACATCGCCGCCAACAGCCTCGTCCACCTCGTTTGCGGCTTACTGGCCAGCCGCGCCGGGCCCGCTGGCCGTCTTCGCCTGCAAGACATGGAACGGCTTCACGGCGAACTCGGCGACTTCGAGTAATCATCCAGACCGTCCGGACCGAGAGCTCGTCCTCGTCGAAGATCCGGCGCACGGCCGGGTCGTGGCTACGGCACGGATGTCGAGGAGCTCGTCGGCGAGTTAGTCGAGGGGTAGCGGAGCCAGAAGTCGATCGCCAGGGCTCGCTGTTATCCGACGAACACCCGGTCCCAGTCTTCGGTGCGAGCGCCCTCTGGCAAGGGTTCGCTGCCGCGGACGAGGATGAACAGAAGGCGCAGAGCGTCGCGGAACGCGTGGCCGGTTCGTCCGGGCTGACGGCGGCCTCCCCCTTCAGGCGGCGTTGGCATGCTCTTGCGCTCCTCCAGAGGGATTCACCGGAGGTTGAGCGACCGCGCGAGTGCCGTCCCTCGAACGCGAGCAATCTCGACGTGCAGGAACGGATGCAGGGCCACTGGAAAAGCGCTGTCGCCGAGCCCCCGTCCCAAAACCTGTCGTCCAGTCTCAAGGGGTCTGTCGTCGGCCGAGTTTGGAGCGGGCGATGGGGATCGAACCCACGACATCCAGCTTGGGAAGCCCTCCACGATGATGTTTGCCGAGTTTCGCATACGTTCACCATAGGCCGAACCGCCTGCAAACGCTGCAATCCGACGTCTGTTGCCGTTCGCGGATGTTCGCTACAGTCCGGGCTCGGTGGGACCACAGCGGGACCACGGACGCTCGTGGTCCCAGACGATGCCCAAGATGGACTTCACCGCCGCACGCGTGGCGGCAATCAACCCGACTACCGCCCTCGTCGAGTATCAGGACGAACGGCAGCCTGGTCTATCCCTCCGGGTGACACCTGCTGGGGCCAAGAGTTGGACAGTGCGCTATCGGCTCAAGAATGGCGATCGAAAGCGGGTCAACCTGGGTGCGTACCCTGCCCTACCCGTTTCTGTCGCGCGCTCCGAAGCAGCGAAGGTCGTGGGCGACGTCGCGCGCGGTGCTGATCCCGCGGGAGAGCGCGACAGCGAGCGGAAGGCGGGCCAGGAGCGCCGGGTGAACACGGTGGCCGCGATTGGCGAGGCATATCTGGAGAAGGCTGCAATCGGGCGCCACCGGCTCAACGGAAAGCCGATGCGGCCCAGCTCCCTTGCGCAAGATACAGCCTACTTCGAAAACGTCGTTCGGCCATACCTCGGCAGCCGACCCCTCGCCGACCTGACGCGGGCAGAGATCCAGACCGCAATAGATAAGGCCGAAACCGAGAAGTCGAAGTCGGCCGCCCGGTTCGGGCGCAACGTTCTTCAGCGGATCTACAACTACGCGATCTGGCAGGACATCGTCGTCAGCGATCCGACGCGCTTCGTATCCGCGCCGACCTGGACGGAGCGGGAGCGCGTACTTACGGATCCCGAGTTGCGAGCAATGTGGAAGGGGCTGGGGATGGTGCCCTCGATCGAGGGCGTCAGCATTTCGCCCAACCTCGTCGCGGCAATTAAGCTAGCGGCCGTGACGCTGCAGCGACGCTCAGAGGTCATCGGCTTGCGCGTCGACGAGGTTGACCGCACAGCCCGGACATGGACGATCCCGGGCACCAGGACGAAGAACGGGCGGACCCACATAGTACCACTATCCGATCTGGCCCTCTCCCTGATCGACGAGGCGGTAATGTTGCGTGTCGGAATGGGACGCGAGAGCCAGTTCGTCTTTGCCGCCCGTCGCGATCCGAACGCGGCGATCGGCGCCATGGCTCTGACGCATGCCTGGCGGCGGCTTGTGCCGCACCTGACGATCCCTGACCCGACCGAAAAAGATCCAAAGCGGACGAAACCTCTCGCCGGGATCACCCCGCACGACCTGCGCCGGACGGGTGCAACGGCCATCACCAGCGAGCGGATCGGTATACCTCGCTTCGTCGTCAGCCAAGTTCTGAACCACACCAGCGACGCTGGCGGGACGGCCGCCGTCACGGCAGTCTATGATCGGAATGCGTACCTTAGGGAGAAACGGGCAGCACTCGACGCGTGGGCCATTTTGCTTCAGACGATCGTCGGAGAGAAGCGTTGAAGAATGCAGTCAAAAATCACCTACCCTCTGCACGACCCGCAGCCGACGCCCGGTGAGCCGACCCTCCCGCACTGGCCCGCAAGAGGCAATCCACCGCCCATGGGTGCGCGTCTTAGTGTATTGTTTTTGCTAGGTTTTTTGCGGAACTCTCAACGACTCTCAACGACTCTAAACGACGTGAGTGCGTGAAATGACGACCCAGCTCAGTTTCGTCTTTGAAGCCTCCGAGCCACCTGAGCTGTCCCAGCTTTGGACTCCCGACGAGATCTATGATCGCTTGTCGTCCGAGAACATTCACCTGTTCAACGAAGATCGCCGACTGGAACGAAAGAGCGCTCGGATCAAGCCTAAACAGCTCGGCGAATACCTTTCGATGTGGTCGAACACGCACCCCTACGGCGGCATAATTTTGATCGGCATCGAGGATGACGGCAGCATCTCAGGGTGCGCCTCACTCAATCAAGTCCAGATCAACGAACTCCACTCGCTATCTGCCTACTGTGAAGACGCCCGATATGCAGTCAAGCAGGTGGCAGTCACGAACTCGAAGGGCGGCGATGATTTCGTCATTGCGATCCGGGTAAACTACAGGGATGACAAGCTAGTAGAAATAAGCAACGGCAAAGCGTTCATCCGCGAAGGCGATAAACGGATGGAACTGACAGAGACGTTGAAACGTGAGGTTAGGATTGCCAAGCATGAGATTCATTACGAGTTAGAGCAAGTCAACCTCAACTTCCCTGACGACTTCGATCGAGATCAGGTATCCAAGTTCTGCACTTCGTTTGCCGCCAATCGTGGCTTCAAGGGCAAAAAGACGGTCGATGAAATTCTTGGTCTAGCGAAGCTCGGCAAGGTGATTGGTGGCCGTTTGAGGCCCAACCTAGCCTGCGCGTTATTGTTCGCCCGCGATCCACGAGAGGTAATTCCCGGGGCACGTATCAGGATCATTAGATATGAAGGAACAGAAGAACAATTCGGCGACCGCCTGAACTCAGTTTTCAGCAGGTTCGTAGATGGCCCAATACCGACCATGCTTGCGGAGGCTCGGGAGATTATCGAGGCTCAAATCAAGGTCTATCAGAGACTAGTAGACGGCAAGCTAACATTCTCTCCAGAATATCCACAATCTGCATGGTTTGAGGCAATCGTCAACGCCGTTGCTCATAGATCATACAATCTGAAGACGCAGAACATATTTGTGAAAATTTTCGATGACCGTTTTGTCGTTGAAAGTCCAGGTGGCTTTGTACCCCCCACAACGTCGGAGACGGTGTATGACGCCCATAATCCAAGAAACCCGTTCCTGATGGAAGCAATGATGCAGTTCGAACTTACGTTCTGCGGCTTCGAAGGAACACGAAGAATGCGCCAAGATATGCAGAGAGCTGGACTACCAGCTCCAAACTTTATCCAGAAGGAAGTTAATGGACACCAAGTCCATGTGACCCTGAGTAACGATGCGGATCGACGCAGAAAGATTCGGGAGATAAGTCCTAACGTTTTCCTAAACGAGGAACTATTAACGTCTCTGACCGATGATGAGCGCAGGTTGATATCTGCGATGACGGAAGCAGATACCATCAATATAACTCTTGCTGCGTTGATCCTGAAGCGCAGCTGGCCCTATGCAAGCAAGGTGATCAATGGACTGGTTGAAAGGGGCTTGATTGAACCCGCGAACAATCGGTCAAAGAAACACGATGCAACCAAAAGGTACAGGATCAAGAAGCAACCTCGCAATGATAAATGAATTGACTGGATACTAACCCGTCACCTTCCCGAGATCCTTCATCGCTTGGTTGATGCGGGCGAACCCGTCTTCCATTGCCTCATGCATCTCGTGCCGCTCCCTATCCGCCAGGACAGCGAGCGAGCCGGCAATGCTTTCCAGCGCGACCGTCTGGCGGGTCTCCAGGGCGTCCCGTCGCTCTTCTGCCTCCTTGCTGACGAAGCCGACACCCACGCCCGCCACAACGCTGGACACCTGCTCGTCCGGCTTCTTATCCTTCGGCGAGTTGCGGAAGTAGGCGATGACGACGGCGATGATGGATCCGAGGAAGAAGGCGACGTTGTAGAGAATGTCCTTCTCGGGCATGCGCTTTCACTCCGCTGGCGGATCGGTGTCGACAGCGCGAGCCAGGCGGGCGCATCGGATGGTGTGATAACATTCAAGGGCAAGCAGGACCGGGTAGACCGCCAGCCCTGTCGCGTAAGTCCCCGACTGCATCAGGCCGATCAGGATCTGGAACCAGAAGAAGCAGGACACGAACGAGCCCAAGCAGCGCAGGTGCGGCGATCGGCGAAGCAGCCCGTTCACCAGAAGGATGATCAGCCTCCCACCTCCGGCCATCAGGCATAGAATTGCCCAGGAGTGCTGCGGCATCAGGTCCGCCATCTTCACGTAGGACGGGCCTTCCTGGAACAGCTTCGGGTTGAGGTGCAGGACCACCGACCACAGGAACAGGATCGCTGCGAGCGCCCATTCCGAAACGCGCGTGTCGAACGTCTTGCGAAAGCTCCGGTTGACATGGACGAAGAACGCGCCGACCGAGCGGTCTCCGCTCTTCTCGATCCCGGTCATACGGAACGCTCCGACTGAAACCGCTTGTCCCTCGCAAGATACGCGCCGAGAAAGTTGCCGATCAGGGTGCAGGCACCTCCGACGACCAGGCCCAACGCCGTTGCCGGCGCTCCGCTCTCCCAAGCGGCCGGGAGCCATCCAGCGGACTGGACGAGCAGGATAAGCGCGGCGCCAATTCCACCCGATACGACGCCCGCCTGCGCGCCTTTCACAGGCTTGTTCATCTGCTCGATCGGCGTCAGAGGCTTGTCGGTCATGGCAGGCGTCTCCTTCTCGGCCGGGCGCGACGAAGGCACCTCCACAACGATCACGTCTTCCGGTTCGGGCCGCGCGATCGGCGCGACAGCATCGGCCGCGGCAAGGTCCAGGACTTCGGCGAGAATCCCTTCAATCGCCTCCGGCTTCACCAGCGCCTTGTTCAGCCCATCGCCGGCATAGAAGCTCTGGCCACGCGAGATCTGCCGATGCTGGCCGCGCGTGGCGATGAGGACGGGGAAACTCGCCCACTCCTGCGCGAGGCGCTTGGCGAACTCGGTCCGGTCCATCTGACCGGACACGAACTTCTCGTATCCGCGGCGCTTCAGGAGGTGGTAGCCGAGCCGGTCCTGCAGGTTCGGCTCCATCACCTGCGCGCCGCGCAGCTTCAACTCGCTCTTGAGCTGCGAGAGCGTCGCTCGCATGAACTGGTAGCCGCCGGTCGCCGAAGAGCCGAAGCGCGAGGACCAGGACTGCTGCTGCCCCAACACCTCGTCCACGGTCATGGACGTGACGGGCTTCGGTAGCTTGTCCTGGTTGTGGCCGAAGATGATGTCGTAACCGGATCGGGCCTCCGTCCCAACCTCGGTATCTCGGATGAAGTCGAGCAGGCGCGCCGCGCCGGCGGGGACGGTTCGGTCCATGGGAATGATCCTTTCGGGCAAAGAAAAAGGCCGCCCCGAAGGACGGCCTTGACGATGGATGGTGGCAGGAGGCCCCCGCCATTTGAATACGCAGGTGACTCTGGTCACAGAAAGGCCCGCCGCGGCGGATCGGGCGGGCTCAGTATAACTCGTATGCTATGATCTACACGTGGGCGGACATGAGAGCCTGAAGCTTTATCGCCTGCGCTTCGATACGCTCACGTCTCCGATGGCATCCACCAGGTCACGTAGCCGTGCTCGGATCCTGACATCTTCCACCCGTTCGAGTGTTAGTTGCGTATCCGTGTTCACAGGTATGGATCCGATCGTTCTGGCGTCCCCTTGGTCGGTCGTTGGGTGTCCTTCAAAGAAATAAGTGATCTTCACCTCAAGGACGTCGGCAATTTTCAACAGCGTGCTCGCACTAATCCGATTGGTCCCAGTCTCGTACTTTTGGACCTGCTGATACGTCAGCCCCAGCTCATCACCTAAAGTGGACAGGCTCATTTTCCGATACTTACGAGCTTCTCTTATGCGCCCGCCTATCCTACTCTCGATATCTTCATCCCGGCGCACTCGCGTAGGCTGTTTTTCTGGAATGATGCTCACCTGCTCGTCTGCCGGTTCACCGAAGGCCGGAAGTCACCGCGTTTCCTACACCATTCGCCGCGTGTGTTTACCCTAATCCTGAGCCGAGTTTGGTCACGGCCACGCGTTCGGCGGAAGATCGTTCGTGTGGTTGGCGTGGGCTACGAATTTACTCCGCCCTCGACACACGTGCGGGACGTGCATAGCTCTACCGTCGCGCGAATTACGTTGGATCGAACTCCCTCAGGGCAATAATCCGTCGCAGATCCGATCTCATGATCAGGCTGTACCGCGTCAGGATACGATCTTCAGACCAACCAGCATCAACGAGCTGCATGACGTCCTCGAGAGGGACGCTGGCAATCCGAACTGTCCAGCCCCCGTCCGAGACCTCCCGCGTACGAACGACTGCACGCCCATAGGTCGGGTGAAACTCCATACGCATCCCCACGTTACCAACGCGCACGATACAATCGAAGCCGGTTCCCAGGGTTCCCTAGCGTAATATTGAACGGTGCACGTCAGTTGTCTGGGCGTCTTAAAACCGGTGAACATTCGCTATCGCGTCCGTCGTCCAGCGGGCTCGCCACGAAGACCCACCTGGCCTCAACATCACGACCGGGTGGGTCGCCCTCAGATGAAGTGTGGGCGGCGTCACCCAAATATGCTTGCGACGCTTGCCACGACATACGGCGGAAACAAACCTTGGCCTTTCGTTGTCTTGCGCCGCTTACGCAGCCCTATGTCGGTCGCACCTATGTCCTGCGGCCTGCGTTGAGGAACATTGTATGGACGAGCTCGTGCGACGCCTGGCCTTCGAGATCCAAGAGGACGGCATGAGCCGGCTCAAAGCACAGCGTATTGTCAGTGCCGTTCTCGCCGCTTTGGGCGACGGAGATCAGATCGGCAAAGCGTTGGTTGTGCGATCTGTTGCTCCGCACGCCAATCGTGACGAAGAACAGCGGTTCTGACCGTTGGACTGGCTCCCCCGCCGTTTGATGTGGAGTTGACTCTGCCCGACAACGGGCGCGTCTTGATCTAATCGCGTCGTGTAGGGTCCCTAAAACTCATGACGTGAAGGCCCGTCTGGTAATTGATACTCCCGGACGGGTCGCCTTTTGAGCGGCGGTTGACTCCCTCCCTATTCGGGCGCGTCCTGCGTTGATCGCGCCGCGAAGCGTCTCCAACGGTCTCGACGCGAAGACCCACCCGGACACGCCATCACGACCGGGTGGGTCGCCTTCTAGAAAAGGGTCGGTACGATCTGCGCCCTAGCGTCGAACGTTATCGTTTTCCGACAGGCGGCGAGCTGGCCACGACAAGATCGCGCGAAAGTCGGACTCTGCCTCGTATAGGTCGAGTAACGACATGAAGCCGGAAAGTTCCAAAGCTTCAGCGCCCGACATGGCGCCCGCTTCATACGCCTCAATGATCTCGTGCAGTCCCATTCGGCGCACTCCTGCTGCGTATCTTCATCGAAGAGGCGCAAGGCATTGAATGTTCCGATAAATCTTCGGTGCCGGCGCGATGTTCACGCGTCGACTGAGGGATCGCGCCTGCCGCCTGGGCAAATCTGAATTGGCTGGTGGTTGCTGATGAGGTGAGGTTGACTCCAGCTGTCGCGCGGCGCGTCCTAGCGGTATCGCGTCTTCACTCCTACGGTCACGACGCGAAGACCCGCCCAGTAAGTGATACTCCTGGGTGGGTCGCCCTCAGATGGGAGCGAATAGTGCCCTTGTTTAAACCAAACGACCCGCTCGCATAGGGCACGTATCGGATTCGCATTCGAGGCACGGAGACAATTCAAATCCTTAATGAGGCCCCATGCTACTAGTCAGTTTCGAATAAAGCTGGTTTGCTCCCGCGGTTCAAAGAGCCCGAGGAGGGACTGATGGCTAGCATCCGGTATCATTGCGAGACGACTGCCAGCGGCCATCAGCTGCGGTTTGAAAGTGGGGGCCGAGAGATCCTCCTGGATCTTGATCGGAGTGAGTTGAAGAAACTTGTCGGCACCCTCGTAACAGCGCTCTCTGGCCCTGCTGCGGTAAAGGCCGAGCCACCGATTTTGACGCTGAATGACCCGAACACGTCGTTCGTGTTGGCGACGGACGGGCGGATCTCTTTAGAATGTCAGTCTGCAGGCCTCCCTCCATTTGCCTTCTCATTCGATGACGCAACGTCCCTCAGGATTGCGCGAGAGTGGCAGACGCTGGCAAGCACTCCGCGGGGCGATCGACATGCAGGCAACACGCTCTGACCTGAGGTGCAGCTTCCCTTAAGCGAGGCAATTCGTCCGGCGCCGTTAGCCCCGGGCGAATTGCCATTTGAGACGGGGGCTGCAGGGCTTTAACCGGATGTTCGCCTACTGCCTCCCATCCTACCGTAATGGAAGCTGATCAGACGAACGTACCGGCTCGGGCGGACGACCTATGGGACGAGGTTGTGCCCTATCCCATGTGGGTCTGCGTGCTGATCCAGGTCGGCGGCTTCCTCACCATTGCTGCTGTGATCGGCGGTCTTGGCTGGTCGACGGTGCAAGTCGCCAGCTGGATCATCAGCTAAGACCCACGCCGTTTCGAGTTGAAAGCGGAGGGGCTCCCTAAGTCTTGGCGTCGGCGTCCTGACGCATCAGGTGGATCAGGATGTGTTCCGCCATCAGCTTGACCGGCAACCCTTGCCCGCCAGCGGCTAGGGTCATGATCTGCAAGGCGAGATCGGCAATCCTGTCTGCAGATGTCTCGTCCGCATCGTCCCGCTCCACGATGCGATTACATGTGGCTTGCAGTTCGCCCGCCTCATTTTCGATCCAAAAGCCTTCGACTTTCACATCGCGATATACGCCGAACCGATCGCGGAGCGCGTAAGTGAGACGGAGTGGCTCTCGAGCTACGATAGCGGCTTGCGCAATGCGCCGGACGTTCGGCAGATCGTTAGGGTGAACGTACGTTCGATACTCTTCCCCATCCAGGACGACGCTTTGGGTGGAGACCCCGAGGATCGATGCTAGGTTCGCGTCTAGGTGAAACTTGTCGCCCTTGGGGCACCATACGAGACCGCCGTCGATCCTAATATTCGCCTTCGCGCTCTGCACATGCGGCATACACCACCTCTCCCAAGGTCCACACCTTCAGCCTATACGTGTGAAGGCACAACTCGGATGCACATTGAGGTGGAATTCACAGGAATATTAACATGCCATTCACTTACCGCGACCCATCCACCCTTCGCGAGATGTCTGAACAACAGCTCCTGGATAGCCTGAAAGAACTAGCTGGCGGTATCCTTCGTGAATTGCAGCGTCGCGGTTATGAGATCCAGCTGAATGTGCTGGCGGACAGTGACACGGCCCACGGTGGGGCCGAACCCCTAGAGATCACCCTGCGGCATGCTGCAATAGAGTAGCGTCGTTGGCATCAGCTTCGTGACGTGAAGGCGAGTTAGCTCGGGAAGCTTGCCCCGTAGTCCGCGGCGATAAGCTGCGGGATGGTAACGACCTCGATCGTGCCCGCGTCGCGAAGCTGGGCCAGCCGTTGAAGCCATGTGGTGAAGTCCACATCGAGCGGCTGATGGAAGTGGTACATCACCGTCGCGCCGCGCTGGATGGCGCGATTGACGTTGACCATCAGGGCGTCGGCGTCGAGGTTCGAGGTGGAGCAGCTCGGGAACAGCAGACAGCCGTCGTTGAAGCCATAGCGCGTCGGGTAGGTGCCTGCGTCCGTCGTCCGCGCGAGCTTCACGCCTGCACCTTTGAGTGCCGCAGGCAGTTTGCCGCGATCGTAGGGGCCGCCGACCGTTGTGCGATCCTCGTACACCCCATCCGGATAGCAGATGCCATCACCCCCGTACCCGCCCGGACCGTTGACGAGGCCGTTCGCAGCAAGCCATGCACGACCACGCTCGATCTCTGCGACGTTGTCCGACGGCTGAGCACGGGTGATGCCATTGCTGCTCGCCGTCATCACCCCGTCGTCTGCCGTCCCGTCGAGGCAGATGGCGTGACCGCGCGCGTAGAGATCCTTCACCATCGCGAGCGTCATGCGGCCGCTGGTTGACACGGCGCCGCCGATGAATTTTTCCCACGGGGCGAAGAAGCTCAATTTGAAGCCGTAAGCTTCGGCCTGACCTGCGTTCTTCGTGTATTGCGTGTCATACCCGTCGTCCATTGTGATGGCGACCTTGGTCATGCCGCGCGATTTCGCCAGCGCCATGATGTGCTTGCGCACGGTCAGATTATTGGACCCGGTGAACGAAGCCGCAGTGGACATGTTCAGGACCGTTGGCGTGTTGATCGCAGCCAGCGTCGAGACCTCGCTGACATTGCGAGACGTTGAAACGACGCCCAACGTCCCATCGTCCGCGAGGCCGGACCTGGGCCCGCCGCCAATCGCATTGCGATACGCCGTGTCCGTCGCAAAGCCGTAGGTCGGGCCATTGGACTGGTTCTTGGCGGGGTCGGTGCCGCGGTCCTGGAAAAAGGTGACGACGTCCCACTCCGAAGGCGTCTGCGTGCCGATCGACTTATATGCGCGGCCTGCGGCTCCAGTTTCTGTGACGACCAGCTTGCCCCAATCCACCGCCAAGGTCGGGAGCGGAGATCCTGCGGGCGACCACGCAGTCGTCGTGGCGAAGTCCTGAAGGACGATCGCAGTGACAGGCACCGGGTTCCATGCCGCTGCGACCTTCTGCGTTCCAGCGTCGGTGCCGGCCATGACGAGGCGGAAGCCAATGTCGTCGTTCGTCGCCGTGTAGGTGCGGCTGATGGCCCCGGAAATGGCAGTGCGCTGCTTCGGGCTCGCCAGCGTCTCGCGATACCACTGCGGCGAGGTCCAGTTGGGGCCAGTGTAGGTCTGCCCGACCGAGCCGTCCGTCGTCTTCGTAACGAGGCCGTAGATTGCTGGAACCGAGGGCACCACTCCGCCACCCGCGGCAGGGGTGATGATGCCGGCGCCGATGTAGCTGTTCGTTCGTTGGGAGTTCGATTTCGACGCCATGCAGGCCTCCGTGCGGGCATGAAAAAGGGCGCTCGCGGCGCCCGGTGATTGGTCTGTGGAGTGGTTAGTTCTCGCCGGTCAGGACCAGCGAAAGAATGCGACGGCGGCCGTCATGACGAACCGCCTGGCTGCCGACACGCCGTCGGCATTCAGTGCTTGGTTGAACGCCCCGGCGGCGGTGACGCGGTCGAACCCCTGACGCAGCAGCTCGTCGTGAAGCGCAGCCGCCTTCAGGTATCGCGGGTCGTGCGGGTCGAAGATGAGCCGAAGCGGGCCGGCTGGAATGGAGACGTCGAAAAGCGTCCCGTCATCCACCTCGAACCAGTAGTTCGACCCCTTTCTGCCGATCTCCCAATGTGTCGCGCCGTGCTGGCGGTACTGGATGCCTCCAAGCCGTTCGAAGATGACCGGCGCGTCGGTATAGGCGCCCATCAGCCCGATTGGCCGGTGAAGACGAACAGGGCGAGCGCCAAGTGCGGAGGCGTGGGTAGGTCGATCGCCTTGCCTGCCCCTGCCGTGCCCGTCTGAGCCTCGCCAGCGACAACGGACGTCGTCGGCGGCTTTGTCACGTCGCCGAGGCCGATGCCTGTCAGCAGGGCTTTCTGCGAGGCTGTGGCCGCAGTCGTCACCTTGGCCGAGGAATGCGTGTGTTCCGGCAGCTGTTCGGCGGTCAGGGTCAGCTTCGACGAACCGCTAGTCTGCCCGACCTTCAGCTTGCCGCCTGCCCCCATCAGAAGCCTATCGCGCGCGTCGGGCAGCACCGCCTCGTCGCCGGTCAGCTTCAGCTTGGCGAAGAACTGCGGATAAGCCTTCCGGGTGACTGTGCGCCCGTCCAGGAGAAGCCAACCATCGTGATCGCCAGCCTGGAGGCCCGGCTTGCAGTCACCGGGCTGCGAAATGCGTCGGTATCGTTCGCCCGCCATAGCTCAACTCCACAGCGCGTCGGCCGTCACGTCGGCGATTGTCTCTCCGGCGGTCAGCCGATCCTTGATGCCCTTCGCTACGAAGATCAGCCGCTGCTTATGCAGCATCGCGGAATAGCCCATCGTGATCATGGCGTCGGCATCGAGCGGCAGCATCGAGTTGTCGAGCGTGATCCATGCGAAGACGTCCGCCCCCTTTTCCGCGTCGAGCCGCTTCTGCCAGGACAGCTCGCCCGGCTCTGCGCCGAGAAGCTTTGCATCTTGCGCAGCCGACTTCGCCCCGGCGATGTTCTCCCGGTCTTCGGCGCGGGATTGGATGACCTTGCCCATGAAGGGGAAGCCAGCCTCGATCCTGCGCACCTTTTCGGCTTCGACCAACATAGGCAGGTCCGCCGGATCGGGATCGCTCGCCGCCTCGATCGGCACGATGGCGTAGCCGTCCCCGCGCTTGACGACAGCCTGCGTCAAGGGATCGTAGGAGCCAAACTTTACGAACCCCAACTCGCGTCGGCTGTCCGGCTGGTTGGCTAGGTCTGTGCGCGCAAGCCCGTCCACAGTGTAGGCGCGTTCCGGCAGCTTTTCCGGCGGACCATCGTTGCGTCGGTAAAGATCAATCATGCTCCCGCCACCCGAATAGCTTGTTGGTTGCCGTTGTTCGTGCGCAACGGAGTTATCCCGAGCGTCTGAACACCGGGAGGCACGTCTCTCGTTAGGAACGCCGCGAAGCTCATCAGACTAGTCTGGCCAGAGGCAAGCGTATCTGATCGCTCTAGGCCAAGAGCGACGTTGGAACTTCTCGCGGAAACAAAGCTCAGGACGTCACTCGACTTCGCTGAATATGGCACCGCAATGCTAGTCTGATTTCCGAAACCTCTCGACGATGGGAAGCCGACGAACTCAGTGTCGCGAAGAGCAATAAGGACACCCCACCAGCTGACGCCACCGGTCTGGACGTTGAAGACAGGGTTCGCCTCAGACGAGCCTTCCGAGATCTTGGCAATCATATCAAGCTGATATCCGCCGTAGATGTCGTATGGTCCCGGCACGAACCATCCAGCGTTATCTGTCACTACTTTCACGCCGTTCGAGCTAGACATCCAGACCGCCAGTAGGAAGTCACCCGACGCCACGTTGGCTGGCTTTAGAAGCGTGATCGGCTTGAGGAAGTTGGACTGGGTTGCTTCCACAAACTGGGCTGGGCCAACTCCAATGATCGTCGCAGGAGATGAACCACTTCGCCGATCGCTCAACCGCTCGAAGGGGCGCCCGATCCCCGCCATCAGCGCATCCATCAGGCCGCCTCCTCGAAGATCTTCGTAGCGAGGGCATAAAGGTCGCCAGCGGCCGAAGCCGAGGCCTGAACGCTATCGCCAGGGTCAAGTGTGATGCGCGTCATAAGCGCATCCCGCGCTTTCACCGTGGCGTTGACCGGCAGGATGGGCCGGGATGCACTAGACGCGCTCTTGTCGATCAGCAGGCACTGCGTGAGGTCAACGCTAGCCGCACCGTCGATGTTCGAGAACCGGATTTCGTACGTCCGCACTTTGGCGTCAGCCTCGGCGTTGACGACGACGGTCTGAAGCCCGGTCGTGAGCGAGACCCCGCCTTCGGCTTTGGTGTTGGACATGGTTTAGCCTCCGAAGGCGAGAGAATAAGCGTTGGTGGATGCGATGCGTGCGGAGAAGGCGTCTTGCGCTGCCTCCAGTTCGGCGAGTTGCGCCTCGACCTCCGCCGAGATAGTCGATAGGTCGATGACGACGGCGCCGGACTGTCCGTTGACGCTGGTCACTGGCCCAGCCTCAATCGCCGCGACGGCAGCTTCGAAGCGATCAGCGATGCTCTTGATCTCAGCCAAGGCGCTCGCCGATACACGAACCACGCCTTGGGCGAACCGCACGAAGTCCGTCAGCGCCCCGGTGAACACGCCGCGGCTGTAACCATCTCGCCCCAAGCCGAAGATGTTCTTGAGCCGATCCCATGGGGCGTCGTTGACTTGAAGCAGGCGGTCGCCGGATGCGTTTTCGTCGGGCGTCAGGCTCATGGAAGCCGTTCCTTGAGTTGGAAGGAGATGTTGGCCAAGCGCGGGGCGGAGCGCTCCCACGTAGGCGGCTGGCGCAGTCGCGCGAGGAAGCTGAGCCGGTGCAGGTTGGCTGGCCGGAAGTCGTTGACAACGAACACCTCGCCGTCGACCCCGATACGACGGCCCATCTCTAGGCCCTGATCCAGCGTCTCCTGCTCGGGCAGATAGCCGTAGTTCAGCTGGTAGACCCGGAACGGCTCACGTCGGTCGAAGCTCTCCGCGCCGGACATCGACTTCTCGACCGTCGTGTCGGTCTCAATGCCAAGTGAACTACCGATCAGCGGGTTGCGCGCTGGCTGCCAACCGGACATGCACAGCAGCCGGCCAAGGTCGATGAAGCCGTCAGGGTTGTCTTCGTCGAAGATCTGCACATCCAGCGCCGAGACGCGCACGTCGTCATCGAAAATCGTGAAAGCGTTCTGCGTCAGGCCCTCAAGATCCTTCGACCGCGCCTTCTGATCCCAGATCGTCTCGTCGCCCCACTCAAGCCCAGGCTCGGCGCCGATTGTGGGGTAGGCGTCGAACACCGTCTCGAACGCGATGTCTGTGCGCCCGACATCGTAGTATCCGGTCAATCCGATCTGGGCTGAGATCGACAGGCTCGTGTTGCAGAGAAAGAACGCCGACAGCTTGGTCAGGTTGGTGAAGGTGATGGTAAAGCGCGCATCGTCCGGCGAAGCCGACGCAGAGCGCGCGATCAGCCCGAGTTCGGGGTCCTGCAGGTTGGCGAGCGGGATCACCCACTCCCCGCCAGACAATGTCGCACCTGGGATCTGACCGAAGCGGCCGGCGTAGGCCAGGTCCGACTTGTTGTCGTAATACAGCTTCAGGATGCGGGGATCGTTCATGCCCAGACGTCCAGCGTGGTGAGGTTGGTTCCGTAGGTCGGAGCGATGCCGAGCACGCGGGCCAATCGTCCTTCATCGAGGCCGTAGCGGTTCACCTGCAATGTGACGCAGGCCCCCGGCTCGACATGGGCGACCGTCTGGCTCGCCTGGACGATCTGGAAGCGGCGGCGCGTCACGCGGTAGATCGCAAGCAGCCGATCCGCCTCGGCTCGCGCATCTGCCTCCTGAACGAAACAGGTCTCGAACAGCATCTCGATCGCGCGCGGATGGAGCGCGGCGGTCTCGGGTGCCTCAACCTTCACTTGACGCCACTCCTCCTTCGCGAAGGTGCGGAAGGCGTCGTCGCTGGCGACCTCTTTCAGGTCGCTCTCAGAAAACGTCGTGTAGGCCCGCCCAAAACGAACGGTCAGGCTTTTTGCTGCCATCCCCTCGCCCGTGTCCTCCGTCGGCAGGCGGGCGAACCCCTCGCCTCGATCGATGATCCGATTGCGCGTCAGGACCGTAACCGGCACGCCGGCCGGCAGTTCAAGGCGGCCCGTCACGAACACGCCGAAGCGATCCGGCAGGAGCCAGCCGCCGACCGACGCGAGTATCGTCGTGGCCGCTGCCAAGACAGTTGTCTCGCCCTGGCTGATCCACAGGCCACATTCGGCAGGGTTGGCCGCGTGGAGTGCGTCGAAGGACGCTTCGTCGACGGGAACTAGCGAGCCGAGGATGCGTCGAGAAACCCGCGCCGTAGAGCGGTCGGCCGCCGTCGCACCTTCTGCCGCGTCCAACGTCAGCGTACCGTCAGGTCGCAAGCCTGTGCGCAGGAGACCGAGCGCGAGACAGGTGGCGTACTGGCCTGCTGCCACCGTCGCAGCCTTCAGCGCGGCTAGGGTCGGATAGTCCTGCGAGGCCTGTAGCTTCACGCCGCCGTCGCGCACGTTCTCGATCAGCGCCAGGGCGTTGCTCGCGACTTGATAGACATTGTCGAACTGGTCGACCATGACGGGCGCGATTGACAGCGCCCGGCCGAACAGCATCGGCTTCTTCACGTCCTTGAGGTCGACGTTACCCTCGGCAACCGTAAGCCCACCGTTGATCGTCGTGCCGAGATAGGCGAGCGGCTGGATCGCCTCGCGCAGGAGTTCCAACCGATCCATGAGCCGGATCTGCACGTCCCGGCCGTTGAAGCTGGCGAGGTCCATGGTGCCGATCAGCACCGTCTCGCGCGAAGCCCACGGGCTGTTTGATCGCTTCACCGACCAGATGCGGATTGCTCGTCCGTCGAGCGCCAGGCGTTCGATCCCGTCAAGCTTGCCGTCGGCATTGTTCAGGACGACCTCGCCGACGCCCACCTCGCTCGAACCGTAGGTCCGCCCCTCGCCGAAGAGATGCCGCTCGAAGTTTCCGGGGTCTTTGAGCCGAGACCGGAACACCGCGTTGGCCGGCGTGTCGCCAGGCTCTGTCGTGTAGGGCTTGGAGCCAAAGCGCAACGTCTCCGCCGCGCCAGTCGTCTCGTCGACGGCGTCGATCTCAACCAGGATGATCATGCGCTCTTCTTCGACTTGATCGCAGCGCGCCGTGACGCGAAGGCTGCCTGTTCCGCCGCGCTGGACATGCGATTGGTGGCGTCAATCGATCCGCCGAACCCCTCGGCCAGCGTGTCCACGATACGGTCGAGCCGCATGGTGACGTCGCGCATGTCGCCTCGTGAGGCGAAGCCGCTCTGGCCGTTTAGATTGGCCGCCGTGCGCCGAAGCATCTCAGTCCGGGGGTACGGGTCACGAACGAGACCGAGGCGCATTGCGTCGACCTTCTGCGCACCACCAGCTCGCGCCACGTCATCCTGGTTCCAAACGACTTCGCCTCGATGGACGAGACCGGCCACCTCTTTGCGGCCGCCCGGCCCCGTGTAGCCGCCGGCATCGTAGTTCATGCCCGCATAGCGCTGCTCAATTGCGCGCAGGATGGCCTGATCGGACGGCTTCATGGACGAAATCCATGCGTTCCATCCGCCTGAACCGAAAGCGCCCGTGTAGTCGTAGCCGGCGGCGCTCGCCGCCTTGACCATGGCCTTGTTGCGTTGGGGGTTCAGGCCCCAATTGCGGGTGTCGTTGACGGCCTGCTGGCTCTTCAGTAAATCCGCGAGCGCCTTCTCTACGTTTACGCTGGTGTCGGCGATCGTCTTCAGGAACGCCGCCTGCTTCTCCATGGTGGTGAGCTGGCTAGTCGCCTTGCCCTCGGCCGCCTTCAGCGACGCGCTGACGCTGTTGAAGATGGCGACGTATTCCGGGCTCGTCTTGAAGTAATCCTTGGCCTTCGACAGAAGGTCGCCGGCCGCGCCGGTCAGGTTGCCCATTGCCTCCTTGTCGCCCGCGTTGGCCTTCGCCAGCGTTTCGCCGTAGACCCGCTGGGCCTCCTTCACCTGGTCGGCTTGGCTCAGGGTCGAGCTGTCGCTGAGCTTCAGCTGGCTCTGGTAGGAACGCAGCCCGTCGCGGTAGCTGAGGATCGTCTGATAGACGCTTTGCAGCTGCGACTTCGACGCGTCGAGCGAGGCGAGCGCCGCGTCCCTGGCGTCCTGCGCCAACTCCGCCGCGGTGCGCGCCGTGCCGTTGAAGGCCTTCACAACGCCGGACAGCTGCGGAAAGGCCTTGATCAGCGCATCGAACGCGTCGCCCGCCAGTTCGGACCCGTCGACGATCCGCTGCGCCTGCTTGGCGAAGATGGTCGGCAGCAGCGACGTGTCCGCGCCGAGCTTGGCGGCGTCCTCCTTCGACTTGTCGAACGTCTTGATCAGGTCGCGCGCCTGCGTGAGGTAGCCCTCCCCGTTCAGGTCGTCGAGCTGGTCGCGCAGGCCCGTTTCGAAGTCGCTGCGAGCCTTCGTCATGGCGAAGGTCAGGTCTTCCTCGACGATCCGCGCGACGTCCTCGCTGGCGACGCCGAGCTTGACCAGTTCGGTGCGCAGAGCCGCCGCAGCGCCTTCCAACGCCAGGACGTTGCTCTGGACCTCCGTCAGGTCTTCGGACCCGCGAAGGGCCGCGCGCAGCTGCTCGACACCGGCCTTCTTGGCGCGATCCACCTCGGCGGCCGCATCGCCGAACGCGACGGACGTGTCGTCGACAAAGGTCAGGAGCGTTTCGGACGCCTGCCGGATTGCGTCGCGCGCCTTCGCCCACGGGCCTTCAAGACCCTGACCCGCCAGGAGACCGCCCTCGTTCGTCTCGAAGCTGTCGCGGAACGCGGACTTCGCCCGGTTCTGATAGGCGTAGCGATCGAGGCCGACTTGGTAGTGCAACGCGGTGCTGTTTTCGCTGCCGTATTTCCATGCCTTGCCGCCGACCCGCATGAAATCGGACAGCGCCTGGTCGTCGGCCGCGAAGCTCTTGCGCAGGTTGCTGGTCGGGACAGCGCCCGACTTCATGCGCTCCTGGTACTCGCGCCACTGCGGAAGCATCTGCTCCCACTCAGCGGCCTGCTGCCGGTGCGCGGCTTCGCGCTCCTTCTTGTTGAAGAGGTTCTTGGCGAGACCGCCGAGCACGCCAGCGCCGATGCCCGCGATGATGCCGACCGGGCCGAGGCCCATGCCTATTGCGCCGAGACCGCCGGACAGAGCCCCCGACAAAGGCCCACCCGACGCACCGGAGCCGAAAGCGCCCAAGGCGTTCATAGCCCCCTGGCCGAACGGCGACTTCAGCAGTCCCATCAGGCCGCCCGTGCTGCCCGACGCGGACTGCGGCGCCCCTGCATCGAACCGGCCGCTGGTGTAGCTCTCCGGGCCGCCGAGCTTCCGCTGATAATCCTCGAGGCCTTGGGATACGCCCTTGGCAACGATCTTCTGATCGTTGGTGGACGAGGCGACGTTGGTGCTGCCGAGGTGCTTGTTGAACAGCGAGGCGAACTTGGAGCTGTAGCCGCTGACGGATGTGCCGACGACGTCCTTCGCCGCAAGATTGCGCATCCCACCTTCGCCGGCGAACCATGCCTGCGAAGCCCCGACCATGCCGTACTTCGTTGCGTACCGATCCCCGAAGCGGCTCTTGAACACCGCATCCTGGATATTCTTGCTGCCAAGGAACTCGACGTTGGAGACGACGCGCCCGAGCGCCTCCTTCGACCACTGCGGGATGTTCGCGCCCATCATCTGATAAGCGCCGTAGGCCCGGTCGCCGGTGCGCGTGATCGGGCCGAGCGCGGAATAGTTGCCGGCCGGCGAGCCGCTCTCGATCGTGCGGATGGCCTTCGCCGCAGCGTTTAGTTCGCCGGAAAAACTCGTGAGCGCGGGAAGAACGCTCCGCTGAACCGTCGCGATCGGTGCGGCATAGGTCTGTTCGATGGCGCGGGTGGCGCCGAATGCGGGGGCGTTCTGGTTTGCGGCAGTGCGGGGGGCGTTCGCAGTGAGGGTGCCGAGAGCACCTAGAAGGCCGCCGCCCGAACCCGACGATGGCGACCCTCCGGAGAATGCGCCGACGAGCTTTTCCAACCCGATCCGCGCGAACGCCTGGGCCATGTTTTTCAGACCGCCGAGAATGCTGTCGATCGCGTTCTCGCCCGACATGAAGCCGTCGACGATGTCCCTCAAGGCGTCGCGGCCGATCTCCCCGGTTTCTTGAAGGCGGTCCTGCGTCTCGATCAGCGCATCGTTGAACCGACGCTCTTCGGCGAGACGTTGCCCGTTGGCGCTGGTGTAATCGACCCCCGTGCTCCGGACGAACTCGCGGACGCGCTGCTCGGCTTCCGGTAGGCCAAGGATGGACCTTTCGAAGGCGAGATCGTCGAACGCTGTGCTGACCCGCTTGGCCTGCTCCTGCGTCTCGCGCAGCTTCGTCAAGCTGTCGGTCAGGGTTCCGATCTCGGCCGCCGCCGCCTCGATCTCGGCGACCTGGGCAGGGGTGACGACCTGATTGTTTTCCCGCGCCAGCCGGTAGGCGTCCGCCAGCATGCGCGTGCGGGCTTCGGCCGAAGCCATGGCGCCTTCAGACTGGCCGAACATATCGACCTGCCGGCGCATCGCCTCCACCTGATCCAGGGTGGCCGTACGCTGGTCTTCCACTGCCTTCAGGTAGGCCTTCGCGTCCTCGGCGCGCTTCAAGCCGGCGTCGTGCTTGGCCTGCTCGCGCACGGCGGCCGTGGCCTCTTGCTGGGCGGCATCGTAGGCAGCGATGGCGTCGGCGTTCCCTGCGACGCTCTCCTTCAGCTTTTCGTAGCGCGCATTCACCTCGGCAATGGCCGCCGCCTCTTCGGAGAGCCCAATGGCGGCACGCTTTGCTCGCTCTTCGCGTAGATTGTCGTTGGCCGCGTCGGTAATCGGCTTCATGGCCGCGTTCGCCGCCGCGACCGCGGCCTGGACTTGACCCATCGTGCGAGCGCTATCAGCGGCCGCTTGGAATGCCGCGTTGATGCGCTCGGCCTCGGTGCGCGCGTCTGGCGCCATGGACGTTAGCTCGCCCATCGCTCGACCGTAGGCGGCGGCCATCCGATCTGCGGCTACTGCTACGCTGTCGAGCGAACGCTTGGTGCCAGCAAGGGTCTGCTGGGCCGTGACGTTGGCTTCGATGCTTTCCTGGGTCGCCTTTGCAAAGGCGATGATCGCCTTATCCGCAGTCGACGACTGGATTGCACCAAGTGCCCTATGGAGTTCGAAGAAATCGGGATTGCCCGCCGAGACAGAAGCCCGAAACGCGTCGGCTGCCTTCTTCAGGTCGACCAGCGCTGGGGCCGTGCGACGGGACAGACCAGTCGCGTCGAATGGGGCGAAGCTTTCCAGTACGTCACTGGCGGATCGCGCTTGGCTTTTCGTCCCCTCACGAACCCTCGCCTCGGCACTTGCCCGAATTGCTTCGATGGAACGGCGTCCGTATTTGTCGGCCCCTTCCTCCGCCAGCCCGTACGCCTGACGTAGCGCCCGGATGCTCTCCGCCTGTTTCTCGACGATGTTGCCGATCGGCTCGACCTTCTCGCGGAAGGTGTACCAAAGCCCGGCGGCCGCGACCGACGCCGCCGTCAGGCCAATGCCGACCGGTCCAAGGGCGGAGACGACGGTGCCGAACGCGCTGCGGGCGGAACCGGCGATCTCCTTCAGGCCCTGCTTGAACCCATTTTGGCCGGCGATCGCCTCGAAAATCTGGCCGCTTTGCGTCGCAGCGATCTGGCCGATGGAAGCGCCGCCGGCATACATCGTTGCGATGTCGATCCCCTGCGACCTCAGGTTCGACATCTGGTGGCCGGCAAGCTGAAGGTTCTCGTTCGCCGCCGTGAGGTTCTTCGTCGCGTCCTTGAACCGCGCGTTCGCCAGGGCATGACCCTTCGCCAACTCGCTGCTGTCGATAGCCCCGGCGCGGGCAAGAGCGTTGTACTGATCGAGCTCGGCGTTCAGCCGCCCTTGGGCCACGGCGACTGGGTCGATCTCGGCGCGCAGCTTGGCGGCAGCAGCGGCAAGCTGCGTCTGCGCGTCGGCCTGGGCTTTGATCGCAGCCTCTTGCGCCTGGGCGTTCCGAAGTGTCTGTGTCGCGGCCTCGCGTTGTGCAGCCGAAACCTTCTGCGTGCTTCCCAGAAGCGAGGACAAACCTGTCGCATCAACGTCCATGCGCAAGTTGGGGGCAACGACGCGCTGCAACTGCTGCTGTAGCTGCTGGATCGAGCGGCCGTATTGCTCGACCGTCAGTCGCCCGGCATCCAGGCCGTTCGTCGCCGCACGCATGCCGCGCTCATATGCGGCCCACGCCGCGGGTGCACCAGCCAACTGGCGCTGGAGGCGGTCGACCTCGCGTTCGACGGTTCCGATCCGTTTCGCGGAGGTGTCAGAAGTGCGGGCGAACTCGTCTACGCCCCGCGCCGCGCCACCCGCCGCTCCCTTAAGCTTGTCGAGCTTGGAGGCGACGGCATCGACCCCCTGCTCTTCAGCTCGGAAGGTCGCGGTCGTGATGGTTTGGTTGGCCATGGAGACCTCAAAGAAAAAGGCCCACCGGAAGGTGAGCCTCGTGTATCAAGCTGCCCACCGAAGGGAGGGGCACATGTGGTTCAAAGCGTTAGTCTCAGTCGCCTGTGTGGCCGTGATCGGGTTCGTCGCGTTTTATAGCTGGGACCGCTACACCGCGGCGTCGGCGCGGCAAGAAGCCGAGGATGCCGAGGTCGCTTTGTTCCAAGCCTGTTCCGAAGCTGCGAACGCTTATCGGGTCGGTCAGCTGACTGCCGAAAAAGCCGTTCAGCTACGCGAATGCAAACGTGTGGGCATACCAACTGGGCTAGAGCACATTTTCGATTGAAAGAAGGCCGGTGAGCGAACCCACCGGCCTTCAGGTTCAGATCAGCACCCTCTGAGAGTGTGATGCGTCAACGGAGGACGACGCATGGCAGATTACAGCGACATCGATCGGTGCATTTCGGCTCTTGAAGCCGTCAAGCTCACCAGAAGCTACTACGCCTCCAGTGCAGAGGGCGCGGAGCAGATCAAGAAAATCGTCACGATGCTCGGCATGAAGGACGAAGGGTATTCACATCCGCCGATCACCCTGAGCGTGGCTCGGGCAATCCATCAGACCTATCTCGGCCCGGTTCCTACGGCACCAGAAGCCTGATCCCGAACGCTGGCGGCCGTTTCAGCCGGATCGTGCCGTCGGCCGGCCGAATGTCGTAACAGGACGGTTCCAGGACGACGTCGCCGTCCATGATCGCGAGAACAGGGCTCGATCCGAGCTGATAGACGTTCTCGCGCTCGTCGATGATCATCGCGTCGACGATACGGCCGGACTTGACGACCGGTTCGGCTGTGGCTCTCAGAGCCTCGAGGGCCAGCTTCGCCTCAAGGCGCTTGATCGCCGCCTTAATCTGCTCGGGCTGGACCGCGAAGGGGCCGGCCCCTGGCTTGGCCGACAGAAGCTGCTTCACCTGCCGGTCGATCGGCACCTCGAAGTTAATCACGAGGTAAGTCTCGCCGTTGGTCCCGGTCACGGGTACGTCGGCATAGCGCCCCTTGGCGAGAGGCAGCCAGTGCATCGGCTCCAGCGCGGGCGCTGCCGAACCCCATACGGTTTCGCCTTCCTGTAGCCGGATATGTGATACGCGACCGCTTCCGGCCTCTGCGTAGCTGACGTCAGCCATGATGCTCTCCTGATGGCGCAGCTGCGGCGCGCTTGAAGCGAGCCAGCGTCTGTCGGAACTGCGCATTGAACTCTTCGTCCGTCTGCGGTTCTGCCTCGTCCTCAGGCTCGGGCACGTCATGCCCGCGAAGACGAGCGCGCTGGCGCCAGTCTGCCGCGATCCGGTCGTTCGCCGACCTGATCGCCGTGTTCAGCCGGACGAGGTCGCACTCGACGATTGCCTCGTCCGTCCAGCCGGGCAGCGCGACGATTGCCGCCCGGTAGGTGCTTTCCAACGCCTCCTCAGGCGTGATCAGCCGTTTCCCTCTGCGCCCTCGTCGGACTGCTTGGTCTCATCGGCTTCGAGGTCGGGATCGCGTCCGCCGTTGGCGAGCCGAGTGACGTAGCTCATCACGTCGCCCATCAGGTGGCGGGTGCCGGCGAGCCACACGGCCTCTTCTAGGTCTTTGCTCGACACGTCCCTCATGGGGACGCCCTGGCGCACGACGAACGTGATTGCGGCGAGGTCGGAGCCTGCGACCGCAGCGAGGGCGTTGGAGAAGCCGCCGAAACGGTTCGAGATGGCGGTGGCGGCCTTGAGGTTGGCCTTCAGTTCATACTCGTCATCGCCCAGCGTGATGACGACGCCAGCGGAAAGGGTCTGTGCGGACATTGGAAGTTCCTACCGGGTTCGGGATGGGTGCCGGGGATCGGGGGTGGACGGACGGCGCCCCGACAACGCCGCCCGCCCGTCTCTCGCGAGAGAGGCTGTTAGGGCGTCACGACCTCGATCGGCGCCTCGTTCGGCTGCAGGGTGAAGGTCACCGTCTGCGTGTCGTTCGGACCACCGCGACCGCGCGGCTTGCCCATGACGAGTGCGGAAATGTACGTGACCGAGAAGGTGCCGTCGGCGTTCGGCTCTTCGATCTTGAAGTTGAACGACGCGAGGCTGTCGGCGGCCGCCTGGCACGCGATCTGCCCGACATCGCCGGCACGCCGCGAGCACACGATGTCCATCGCCTGGGCGTTTGCGGTGCCCTTGGCGTGACGGGCGCGGGCGTCCTCGACTTCCTCGACCGTGATGTCGTTGTAGGTGTCGCCGGTGCCGGGCACCGAGCGGACGCCGCCGATCTTCTTGTATGTGTCGGCCGCGAGCGCGGTCTGCGTGTAGTCGGCCGTTGCACCGCCGATCGAAATGCGCGTGCGCGCGACCGGCAAGGGGTTGTTCGCCATGACCTTGTTCCTTCTGACGATGGCAAAGAAAAAGCCGCCTCAGAGGGCGGCCATGGGTCTCGCGGGATGCGAGATGCGGGAGCGGCGAACCGCTATTCGGTGGGCTTCTCGGCGCCGGCCGTGACGGGCGACTTCTCGCGCGCCGCGCGCGCCGCCTGCTTCTCGGAGCCGCCGATCTCGATCAGGCGGGCGTTCACCTTCGCCTCGACGTGCGGATTATCCTTGTCGATGTCGATGGTGGCGTGCTCGCCGGGCTCGATCTCGTGGACCTCGCCCGCCTTGTCGGTGAGACGCTGGACGATGTGCGAGATGTTGGCGACCTGGACCATGATGGCCTCCTATCCGATGATGACAGTTGCGTAGGGAACGGTGATCTCGAGGCGGAAGTATCCAGCCACCTCGTTCCGGTCGTCCGAGGCGGGCGACTGCGGCGCATAGCACTGCACCCCGTCGAACGCCGTCCCGCGGAACAGTGTCGTGAGGTCTTCAAGCCATCCGCGCCCCTCGTCGGTGCTCCGGCCGGCCTTGATGTGGAGCCGCAGGCGGAACCCACCCTCCTCCAGGAACTCGTCATCGCTCTGCCACTGCGATCGCGACCACGGGAAGTCCAGAAGAAGCCAGGGGCCGCCGTCGTCGGGCATGCTGGACGAAACGTTCTCGGTCACGATCGGACAGCGGTCGAAGCTGCCCCGCAGCCGCGCCTCCACAGCGGAGATGACCGAAGGGTGCGCCATCAGTACGGCCAGACGATAATGGCCGGATGGGAATAGCCCGTCGCGGCGTCGTAGTTGTTCAGAGTGTAGAGTATCCGGGCGACCTCGCCGAAGCGGGTCTGGGCCACCACGGCGACAGCGGCATAGACGCCGTCCGGTGCCTGATAGGACTGGCCGACGTCGGTTCGCTTGTGCTTGCGGAACTTGCGCCGGTCGCCGAAGAACGCCCGCTCGGAAACAGTGCGCTCGCGAGGCTCGATCTTCCGGGCATAAGGCTGCGTGTTGCGGAAAACGTAGCGCTCGCCGTCCGGCATGGGGCCGATCGCGTCCCAGGCGACGCCGTCGATCTCAAGGACGTGGCTGCGCTGATACTTTCCGGTCAGTCGCGGGCTCTCCAGGATCAGCTGCTCTCCGATCCACTCCAGGGCGCCGCGCACCGGGTCGAAGTTGGCGACGATCACGCCGTCGGGCCGGACACTCGCCAGCGGCGCGCCCTCCCGCCCGTCGACGTAGACGCGTGGCGTCGGATTGGCGCCGGTCAGCGCGCGGTTCGACTGCCGGATCTCAGTGATCCCGTCCTCTGCAACCTGGGCGAGGCGCGCCGAGCGCGCGGCCGGCGACTTCAGGTCGCTGGTGAAGACCGAAACCTGCCGGTTGAACGCCTCAAGCTTCATCATGCGCCGACTGCCAGACCGTCGTAGGCCAGGAGCATGTCACCGTCTCGGTGCGTCTGATCATCCGGACGACCGATGAAGGTCAAGCGGAGACCATCCACGAGCACGTCGTCACTCTGGCGAAGCGGACGGAAGCTCACCGGCACGTCCGACGCGAGGATCAGGATTTTACGCTCGATCGAGTTGTTGCCGGCGGAGACCTCGACTGGATCGCCGCCTGCGCCTCGGATGCGCGCGCGCACGTTCGGGACTTGGACTGGGGCGCCGTCGACATGCCGTTCGATCGTGACGCGCCGGCCGCCCATCTCGAAGAGCGCCGCATATTCGGCTGCGACGCTCACGAGAACACCCGGAGCGGCTGCAGCAGGTTCTCGACTGCTTGCGTGCGGACGCGGGCGACGAGCTCCGGACTGTTGAACTGGCGCGAGAAGGCGCCGTCGACCGTGAAGGCGCGAAGTCCGCCGTTCGCCTCGGTCGTGGATGCGAGGCCCATCGCCATGAGGATGACAGCAGCCTTCGCGTTGGCCGGCGGATCGTCATAACCGGCTCGGTAGAGGATCCTCACATCGTGACGATCCCCACGCACGTCAGGAAGATCGACTAGCTCAATCAAATCTTCGGGGGGAAGTGTCTGCATCACGCCCGCCGGGTCGATGTAGCGGACGCCAAGAACTTCGATCAGCGGCGGATACGGCAGTATGACCGGCCAGGGCCAGTCGCTCCCGCACCACTCGAGCAGCTGCACTCCAAGGCATCGCCCCAGCCAACCGGACGGCCCGTCGATGTGCGCCTGAGCGGCCGCGATCATCATCGTCACCAGCGGGTCATTTGCCGCATGAGCGCCCGGCACGTCAGCCGGCGTCACGATGGGCGCCGGCTTGTCGATGACGACGACGGTCATGGCTCAGGAGGCCTTGTCGGCGGGCTTGCGAGCTGCCTTGTTCGCGACCGAAGGAGCCACCTTGTTCGCGACGTTCGGGGCGGACTTCTCGCCCTCTTCCTCGACTTCTCCGGCAGCTCGTACTGCGCCAAGCGCGACAAGGCGCTCGAAGTCCGGCTTGTCGAACTCCCGCTCCGTGCCCTTGGGATCGCCGTCGAGAGGTTTGATCGTGATGGCTTTGATCATTGGTTCGCTCCTTCGGTTCATGAGAGGGGCGAGCACTTGGCCCGCCCCTCGTGATGAGCCGATCGGCTTAGTTGTTGGCGACGCGGCCGAGATCGCCGTAGACCAGCGCCTGGCGACGATAGATCGCGAGTGCGAGGCGTTCCTCGGCGCGGATCGTCACCTTGTTCTTGACGAAGTTGTCCTGGTCCTCGGTCGAGACGTCCACGGTGGCGTCCTGACGATCGAAGATCTGCGCAGCGAGGTTGAAGGCGCCGACGAGCGCCTTGTCGACGCCCATGGCCTGGGTCTCGACGACCGGAAGGCCCCAGAGGTTCTTCTGGATCGTGCCCTGCGGATTGCCGATCAGGTAGTTGCCGCCAGCGTCTTTCGAGAGTTCGATGGCCGCCATGTCGATCGGGTTCATCACGATGCCGTTCGCCGGGTACTCGGCCAGCGCGACCTGCAAGATCATCAGGCGGACGATGTCCACCTGCGTCGTTGCCGACAAGCTGCCCGCAGCCGCGTAGGCCGTCGCCGCCGTCACGAGGCCGAGCAGGTTCTGACCGGCGCCCGAGCCGTTGAGAAGCTGGGTCTCCTCGGCGAGCGACAGGCCGTAGCGCAAACGCTGGTCGATGATGGAACGCAGGCCCGGTGCGTCGGCAAGGATCTGGACCGACGTCCGCATCCAGTGCGCGATGGTCCGGACGGTGGCCGTCGCATCCTCGAACTGCAGTTCGGACTGCGGCTTGAGAACACCCTCGGCGACGGGGGCCGCGTTGTTCTGGAACAGCTTTTCCTGCTCGTACTCGATCGCATTACCGGCCGTCTGGCCAGGCAGCAGAAGCGATCGAACCGTCAGTCGGCGCTGCGGAAGCTCGACCTGAAGACCGCGGCGGTCGGAATTGACCAGCGCGCCAGCAGATCCCGGCGCGTCGGTCGAAAGCGAAGTGATGTCCTTGACCTCGACCAGCACGCGCCCGCGCGGACGGGTCTGGCCGGCGAACGCCTTGAACTGCTCGTCCTCGACGAAGCGTTCGCCGGCCGTGCGCGGGCCCTCGTTGCCGCTACCGCCGCGGGCCAGCTTCTGCTCCAGCTCGTCGAGACGCGCCTTGGTCTCGTTCATGCCGGTCAGAGCCTCGTCCGCCAGTTCCTTGGCGGCCTTCGACAGCGGCGTGCCCTTCTCGGCCTCGGCAAGCGCCTTCTCGGCGATCTCCTTGACCTTGTCATGCTTGGTTTCGAAGTCGCGCTTGACCTCGGCGGCCAGCTCGGCCGCGGTCCTCTGTTCCGACATGGGAACCTCCTGATCTGGTTGAAGCGGGCTTTCAGCCCTTCAAGGCGCGCAGGAATGCGACGCCGTCGTCAGCCGCTTCGGCAGGTTCCCCCTGCCCCTTCAGGTGGAGACGCGCGGCGCGCTCCGCCTGCGAGTTGGACAGGCCCAATCCCTTGAGCCAGGTCTCGAACTCACGCTCTGTCAGCCGGTCCCCGGCCTTCAGTCGTTCGAAAAGGTCGTGCGCAGCCTTGGCGGCCTTCACGCTCTGCACGACCGCATTCTCGTTGGCGCCGACCGACACGATGCTGACCTCGACGAGGTCGAGCTTCTCAAGCGTCCAGACGCTCGTCTCGGTGTCGACGCTGTATTCCTTGATCCGGTAGCCGATCGATAGACCATCGATGTCGCCCGCCTTCAGGAGCGCATGCGCTTCCCGGCCGCGCTGAACGTCCATGTTCAGCTTGCCCTTGAGGAGCAGCCCGTGCCCGTCCTCTTTCGCATCCAGCCACTTCCCGATCGGCTCGCTCGGATTGTGCTGCCAGAACAGCTTGGGCATCGTGCCCTTGGCCTGATGCGACTTGAGGCTGTCGGTGTAGGCGCCCGCCGCAATGACGTCGCCATAGGCGTCCGGCTCGCCGCCGAAAGTCGATCCGTAGCCTTCGAACTCGCCGCTGTCCTTCAGGGCCTTGATCTCGAGCAGTGGAGCGGTCGTCTTGTCCATCGTCGTCTCCTAAGCCTGCGGCGCGGCCGCCGGGCTCGAACCGCCCTCGCCGTCCGCCTTGGGCTTGATGGCCTGTGCCAGCGGGATGTCCTGCATCTGCACCGTGATGACGTCGCCACCGTCGACCGGGGGCAGGTTCTCTAGCGCCCGGCATTCGTTGCGGGTCATCAGGCCCATGCCGATCGCGCGCTCGTGCGCCTCGTACCGGCTGGCGGTGTCACCCCGCAGAAGGCCCTCGAGGTTGAACTCGATCGTGATGCCCTGCGCCCGGCGCTCCGCCAGCGACACCAGCTGTTTCGTCAGCGCCTGCTCGATCCGCTTCAGCCGCTTGCGCAGCGTGAACTTCTGGAAGCCGAGGACGTCGACTTCCTTGCCCGTTCCCCAATTCGAGGCCTTGTCGCCGAAGCCGACCATCGCGGGCGGGACACCGAACACCGTGCAGATCTGCTCGCCACTGAACTTCCGGCTTTCCAGCATCTGCGCGTCGACCGGATTGATCGAAAGCGGCACCCATTTCAGCCCGCCATCCAGCAGCATCGGAGTGCCTTGGCGGATCGAGCCCATGTATTTCGTACGGAGCTTGTCCTCGAGTTCCTGACGCTGGGGACCGGTCAACCGAACCGTGTCCGATGTGGACAGGATGCCGCTCGGGTTTACACCGTTCCTGAACATCGAGGCTGCGGCGACATCGGCGTGCACCGCTCCCTCGAAGACGCTGCGGCACACCGACAGCGTCGATGCCCCGGACAGAGCGTCACCGAGTGGCCCGCGGATGTGCAGGACGTCCTCGCCCCGGCGCACCACCCGGCTGCCGTTCTCGGTCCATTCGTACTCGATCGACCCGTCGTCGCGGCGGCGAGCTTTGACGAGATCCGGTCGGATGGGCGTCAGAGAATTGATGACCCCGCCAGCGCGGCGGGTGATGTCGGCGTAGGCGTTCCCCTCCAGCTCGAGGCTGGCAGCCATGACCTCCCAGAAATCGACTGCGGTCTGGTCGAAGTTCGGACTGTCGTGGAGCACGAAATAGAGCGGGTGATCCTTCGCCACCCGACGGATACCCTGCGCGTCCGTCCGGTAGACCATCAGCGGAAGGGATGCGATCGTTCCGGCGATCAGCTGAACGCATGCCCATGTCGCTGCGAGGCCGATGGCGCTCGATCCCTGCGCTGCTTGGAGGTCCCGATAGTCGGCGACGCTGACTTGATTGCGGACGAAGTTGTCGCCGTTCTCCGTCGATACATGACGCCCGTTGACGCGTTCAATGTCCTTGGTGCCGCCAAGGCGGAGAAGACGCTGGATCAGTTTCATGCGTAGCTCGCTATCCAGTCGTCGGCGTCGAAGCCGGTGCCGGCGTAGGAAACGGCAGCCCCCAACGCCATCGCGAGGGCGACCGCGCAGTCGATCTTGTTCGAGGCACGCTCTTTCGCGAGCCAGTAGTTCCCCCAGCGATCCTCGTCCGTCACCGCCGACATCATCGCCGAGATCAGGACCGGGTTACGCTGGATCCTGATCCGGCCTTCCAGAAGCGCGTCCTCAAGCTCGCGAACGGAGCCGGGCATCCAGAGGCCTTCCGGGTCGCGCCCGTCGGCTTCCGCCGCCTGCTTCATCGGCTCGTTCGGCTTGCCCTTCTTCGTGCCACCTTGGGGATGCTCGACGAACTCGACATCGATGCCGAGACGCTCGCATTCGGGCTCGAACCCGCGCCGGAAGGCGAACCGATCGTAGGCGAGGCACTGCACCCGGTAGGCGTTCGTGTATTCCGCCAGAGCTTGCGCCACATGGTCGAAGCGAATGCTGACCCCCTTCGGCGCATGCAGATGTCCGACGCGCGCCCATTCCTCGTAGGGCTGCTTGTCGCGAAGCGCGCGGGCGGCGATCGTGTCCCCAGGCGTCCAGGCCTCAACCCACGCTGCGAAGGTGGGCTTCTCGACCTCCTGCATCTTGCCATCGCGCTCGGCACGCACGGTCACCATGCCGGTCTTCACGACCGCGGCGAGCGCCGTAATGTCCTTGTTCTGCGACAGGTCGCAGCCGATCCAGACGTCCTGATCTCGGAATTGCGCCGGGTCGAAATTGTCGAGGGCTGGCTCCAGTACCGCCCGCGTCATCCACGCCGTTTCCGCCTCCGTCCAGGTGCAGAAGTGAAGCCGCAGGATACCGTTCAGCTTGGAGGGCATGGCCTTCGCCTGGGCGACGACGCCGGCCAGATATTCCTCCGTGATCGTCGTGCCGAGCAGCGGGTTTGCCTTCACCCAGCAGGACGGATCGTTCAGCGGATCGTCGCCGGGGTCGAGCGCGCAGACGTAGGAGAACGTCGTGTCGTCGATCCGCTCGCCGAGGTAGTGCGCATCGTCGTCCTTTGCGTCGACGTTGCCGGCCGCCACTCGGACCGCATGCTCGTGCTCCACCCAACAGACCGAATTGCGATCGGACCCGCTGTTGGTGATCATCAGCAGCAGCGGCTGTCGGCGGAACTTGAAGCCGCGCTCCAGGATCTCGATGATCCCGGCATCGGCATGCTCATGCAACTCGTCCACCAGCGCGAAATGAGGGCGCGGTCCCGAGCCGGTCTTCTTCGTCTCGCGCGACACGGGCCGAAAGAACGATCCGTTCCGGAGATATGCGAGGTTGAACTCTCGGCCGGGCCCGCCGCTCGTCTTGAGGCGCTTCTCCAGATCCGGCGACTTACCGACCATCTTCACCGCGTCGCGGAAGAGGATGCCAGCCTGCTCCTTTGTCGCGCCGGCCGAGTAGATTTCCGCGCCCGCCTCGCCGTCGGCCATCAGACCGTAGAGGCCGATCCCACCCGCGAGCGGGGACTTGCCGTTGCCCTTCCCCTGTTCGATGTACGCCCGTCGAAAACGACGCGTCCCGTCCAGCCGTCGCCAGCCGAACAGCGACCCGATGATGAAGTCCTGCGGCGGCTGGGATGCGAACGGCCGGTTCTCGAACTGGCCCTCGCTCAGCTTCAGCTTCGTCTCGAAGAACCGCAGCGCGCGGGCGGCACTCTCCGGATCGAACACAAGGTCGTCTCGCTTAAGGTCGTCCAGGTGTCGCCGGCAGGCATTGCGCACATGCGGCCCCGCAACGAGGTCGCCGGAAACGACGCGCTCGGCGTAGGCCGTCGCACGGTCAGTCGTCGAAGAACTCGTCACCGGGCTTGTCTTCCTTCTCGACCCGGTTCCGCTCGTCGGTGAGGCCCAGCTCGCTCATGTAGGCGCGCAGCTGACCGTGCTTGGCAGCCGGGAACTTGAGCGGCGCCGATCGAAACTCGTCCCACAGCTCGCAGAAGGCGATTGCAGCAGGCTCTCGCGACGCGTCCAGCCAGCCGGCCGGGGCGATGTATCGTTTCCAGGCATCGGCCGCATGGCCGCGCATCTGCTTCGGCTTCGTCAGCACCCCGAAGGCTTCGACAGCGCCTTCAACCGCCTCCCGAGCCTTCGCAGCAGCGCCATGACGGGTGTTGCGATGGGTGCCGTCGACGAGGCGCAGGTGCTCGGGTTTCGGCTTCGCGCCTCGGGTCGCCATGTTGATCAGGCCTCAAACATCAATCTGGCTTTGCGAGTTGTTAGTACCCCAAGCGGTGTCCGCCCCCAGGGGCCTCGACTTTCGACCTACCCCCCCTTTTGTGACCGATTTATCACACCTCGACATGACGAGGTCTCAGAGGGGCCAACCGTCTGCGCCGACCGGGGCTCGATACCGAAGACCGAACTGCTCGGCCGTCCGCTTCAAGTGATGCTCGGCGCACAGGCACCGGATGTTGTCGTCCTCGTCCTTCCCGCCTTGAGCCAGGGGGACGATGTGGTCGGGCACTGCGGCAGGCACGACGAGCCCGAGCGCCACGCAATCACGACATAAGGGCTCAGCTGCTAGGCGCCTGGCACGCTGCTTGACGCCTCGCCTTCCGCGCAGACGTCCGTCATGTGGGTCGTGATGCGCCATATCGGCTGCCAGCCCTCGAAGAGCGCAACGAAAACCCCGCCAAGCCGAAGCCAGACGGGGCCGAAGAATATTCGAATTTCGTGCATTACCCATTGCATCATACACGAAATTCGTGCATAAAGAACGGGTCAGGCAATTCCGCCTGACTGCAAAGGAGAAGGCAATGTCCTACGAGACAGCCAGCCTAATCCTTCAAGCCCTGAGCGTGATGATCGGTTTCGCGGCCCTCATCATCGCTCTGAGGTAAGAAGCGGCCGGGGGGCCTTCGGGTCCCCCGGTTGCAGCACCCAACATAGATCGCGAAGGGTTACCGATCAATGACGCTGCAAGAGTTCATCAGCCTTCGGAAGAAGCTCAACCTGACGCAGGGCGAGTTGGCCCACATCCTCGGGATGAAGTTGCGCGGCATCCAGGACATCGAGGGCGGCAGGACACCGCTGCGGACAATCCATATCCTTGCGATCGAGCGGGTATCCGAGAAGGAAGCTGCGGTCGCTCGAGATGCCACCCTCTTGGCGGACGGCGTCTACCCTGACATTCATCGTATCGTCTATGGCGTTCCACCGTCCTGACGTGGCGCCCTGGCGAGGGATCGAAGCCCCGCCGTCCTGATGCTGTCACTGGCGATTTCGCCAGTCAGAAACGTGAAAGGCCCGCCGAAGCGAGCCCTTCAGTCGCAGTGCGACACCTGAAGAAACACCTAGAGCATCCGTCACGAAAGGTCAACGGTCCTAACGGCAGGTATCTAGTCCTAAGCGGCAAATTTCATTGCGCGTGCAAGGTCGGTCAGATCCTGCTGCAACACGAACCCCATCTGCCGCTCGTCCGCCTGCTGCCGATACGTGGCCGCGATCTCGCGCGGCGTGCGCCCTTCTACGCAGTAGGACACCAGCCGCCGCATGATTGGGCCGCCCAGCTCGGCGCTGATCTTCTGCACCTCGTCGAGGGCAACCACACGTCCGTCGGGCATCCCGCGCCAGGCCCCCTCACCTCCACCTACGCCGATCGCAGACGAGCCCGCCGAGGCGATGCCAGCCTTCTCCCAGAGACGGGCGAACGATGACCCAGCGTGGTAAAGGGCGTTGCCCAGGCGGCCGTATCGCCATTCGAACGTGCCCGGGCGGCAGCGCACCTTCGTAGTCATGATGGCCTGCGTCCCCGTGCGGACGCGGCGCGGCTGGTAGACCGTGCCATCCGGGCCGGGCTTCTCGCCGTTGGGGTTCTTCTTCGGCTTCGATGGCTTAGCCATTACGCGACGTCTCCACCCAGGTCAGGACGATCTTTTCGGATTAGTCGCTCGCAACGAATGGCCTCGTAGGTGAGGTCCATGTCGACGCCGACGTAGCTGCACCGACGCTCCAGTTCGTCGAGTTCGGCATCCGTCAGGTGGTCAACTGCTTCCATCGCGTCGCACACACTATCGTTCGTGACGAGGCGAAGCTTGACCAATGCCATCGCCAAGCCGCCCACGTTGTCGTTCGTCGCCTTCATGGTCGCCCCTTCTTCACCCATTCGTCGTTCCAGTCGTGCCCCTGAAAGGGCGGCAGGCAGACGTCGGCGACGACGCCCTTCGCGGTCAGGCGCTTTGCCAGCCCGAAGGCCGCAGCCTGCCCCGTGTTGCTGGCGTCGTTGTCGCCGAAGATCATCACGTGTTGGACGCTTGCCGGCGGTATCCAGTTCTCCAGCAGATGAGCGGTCAGAGCCGCCCAGACCGGAATGCCGTCGTGAAGCCGGGACGCCGAGAGCGCCGTCTCTATCCCCTCAGCGATGCCCACGATGTCGTCGCAGGGCATCAGGCGAACCGCCGACCCAACAGGCGTCTCGCCGGGCATCATGACCCGAGGCCGCGCGAGCGGCGCCTTGAGGCCGTCATGTGTAAGATACGTGCGATGCAGCTTCGCCTTGCTGTCGTCGTGGGCGATCATCCGCGCGACCATGCAGTGGTGGTAGGTCGGCCGCTTGCCCTTGTCCTCCGTGTACCGCTCATCCGGCACGTACCGCAGGCATTCGGGAAACGACATCAGCCCGCATCGCTCGGACAGATAGATCCCGGCAGGGTCGATGGCTGTGATCGGTTTCGCCCGGCGCCAGAGCCGCGATGACAGCTCGGCGGCGCGCTTGTCCGTCAGCCCCCCGACTTTCTCAATGACGACCGCGGTTCCGATCAACGGCTCGATGCGGGCGGCCGCGGCCTTGAAGTCGAGGCCGAGAAACTTCTTCACGATCTCGATGCCGTCGCCGGACTGCGGATCGCACTGGCCGCAAAACCATGTGCCGTAACCGCCCTTGTCATCAAATCGGAAGCGATCCTTCCCCCCGCACATAGGGCATGGGCCGTGGGTGTTGCGGAGGAACTTCGACGCGATGCCGACCGCTGGCAGGATGCTCTGCCAACGACCCTTGCAGCGTTCCTTCAGGGGCTCAAAGCGCAAGGGTCGGGTCCTCCCGGCGCTTCTTTTCCATCCCCTTCGCGTACCGGATCTGCATGGATCGTATCCAGCCGAGGAAGGCCGCGTCCGGCTCCATCGGCTGGCGCTTTACCCCCATCTTGTCGGGGTACGATCCGTACCGATCGACGAACTTGGCGATGGCGTAGCCTGGCTTGTAGCCGCGCTCGTTCGCGTGCCACAGCAGCATGCCGTAGACCTCCTGCGGCGAATGCGGCGTCGGCTCCCGCCGCTTCTTCTCCTTTGACCCTTTCAGCGGAACGAGATCGCCGTCGAAGCACTCGATCCCGGATTGCTTCTCCGGGGCGAACCCGCAGCTTGGGCACTCGCGCACCCCAGCCGGCTTGAGCCGTGTGCAGCTCGGGCATTCCTTCGGGAGCGGCGTCGACTTCTCGCGCTTCGCCTGCGTCGAGGTCTTGGGCTTGCCGTCGTCCAGCCTGTCGTAGTGGATCTCGGACGGGAAGCCGAGGCGCAGCGTCGTGTCGCTGTGGTCGAGCACGAGGCAGTCGGTCTTGCCATCCGCCAACCGCAAGCCCCGTCCGATGATCTGGACGAACAGCATCTCGGACTTCGTCGGCCGTGCCAGGACGATACAGCGGACGTCCCAATCGACGCCAGTGGTCAACGTGCCGATGTTCACCACAACCTTGATCCGGCCATCGGCAAGGCGCTCGCCGATCGCGTCGCGCTCCTCGATCGGGGTGTTGGCGTCAACGTACTCGGACGGCACGCCAGCGGCTTCGAACTCGTCGGCCAGTCGCCGGGCATGCGCTCGATCGACGGCGAAGACGAGCGTCGGGCGCTCTTCCGCTTGGCGCAGCCATGTCGAGACGACGTCGCCAACCAGCGTCGGCTGCGACATCACCTCGGATAGGTCGCCCTCGTTGTAGTCGCCGGCCGTCGTGCGGACCTTCGACAAGTCGGGGTGCGACGGTGCGAAGACCCGATAGGGGGACAATCGCTTCGCCTCGATCAGCTCGGCCGCGGTCGCCATCACGATGAGGTCGTCGTAGTGCTTGCCTAGGCCCTTCGCCCATGGCGTCGCCGACAGGCCGACGAACGGGACGCGAGACCATTCCGGCATAGCCATCCACGTCCGCAGGAACTGGTACATCACGTGCGCCTCGTCGACGATGACGAGGTCCACTTTCGGCAGCGCCCGGCGGCTCAGGGTCTGGATCGAGCACACCTGGACCGGCTGCGTCGCATCCGTCAGTTCGTGGATACCCTGCATCACGCCGACTGCGTCGATGCCTTGCGCCCGCAAGACGCGGACGGTCTGGCCGATCAGCGAGAGGAACGGGACGACGAACGCAACCCGCTTGCCCTTCGCGAGCGCCATTTCGATGATCTTCGTGGCGAACAGCGTCTTGCCGGCGCCGGTCGCCGCCTGGACCATCGGTCGACGGCAGCCAGCCATGAGGGATGCGCGCAGAACCTCGAGGCCGCGCTTCTGGTGAGGCCACAGGTCGCCGATCAATGGACCGTCCCCCGCGTCGTGCGTGCGGTCAGTGCCCGGTGCCTCGCGTAGATGCTACCCGTCCAGCGTCGCGAAGAAATCGTTCCATGGGGTGAGGTTTCGGGCGGCATCGCAACACCGTCGACCGGGGCGGCAACGTCAGCCGATTGGGCTCGACGATCCGCAGCTCTCACCCCTTGGAACGACTGCTGAGTTTTCGGCTCGGCGCTGCCCGTAGTAGATATATACTCTATTCCCCGGAACCCCGGTTCCGGTTGCGATTTCGACGCTACCGGTAGTAGGGTTCCGGTTGCGAGCTTCGAAAGCTTCCGGTTACGAACCCCCTTTTCGGCGGCTGCGGCGACGTCGGAAGCTGCGAGATTGAAGTCCCGCGAGACCGTCAGGGCGATGGCGTCGCTTGTCCGCCCGCGCGCCCCAGCGCTGCGTTTCGTTCGGGAGATCAGGCCCATCCGCTCGGCAACAGCGAGCGTCTTCCGTACCTGACGCTCCGAGATCGACATGTCGGCCGCAAGCGTCGCTTGAGACGCCGTCGTTACGCCCGCCGGATTGCACCGGTCAGCGATAGCGCGCAGCAGGCTTTTCAAGGACGCGCTTTCAATCTTCTGTGCTCGCGCCCAGCGTATCGCCGACCCGCTCATGCGGCGCCTCCACGTGCTGGCGGTTTCTCGATCAACTCGTCTAGGCGGTCGATGATGGCGCGCACCGCCTCGCACCGCTGAGACAGCGTCGGACGTGACCGCACTGGGCAGGCAGCGAAGATCGCGTCGGCGGTCAACTCGGCCGTCTGCTCCGTCAGATCCACCCACGCGGCAAACTGGTCTACGGGTTCGGGTTCGGCGGCGGGCGGTCGCGCGCCGACGGATTTTGCTCGATCCTCGGCACGATCAGCCTTCTCGCTGATGACGAGGTCGCGTTTGGCGGATCGAACCTGTTCTTCGGCCGGGAGCTTCTTCAGCTTGTCGAGATATGACCCGGTGTCCAGCTTCGTGTGGCGGATGATGTCGAGAGCGTCCTGAGACACCTTCTGCCCACGTTCCGCATCGCGTTGAACAGCTCTCTCGGAGCGTCCGGTTGCGGCAGCGGTATCCGCTGTGAAGCGTTCACTTGAGGAGTTGCCAACTTGGCGACTGCTCGTGTGCTGGTTTTCTCCGTGCCGCGTCTCGGGATGGAGCGCTTCGTATGCTTCCTTCCTCCGCCGCGTGAACAGTGCTTGGTCGGACGGGCTGAGACGAGGGCCGCAAAGGTTCTCGTCGCACTCGGCGATCTGCCGCTCCAGCTCGCCCAAGGTGACGACGATCGCCGGGATCGTGATCCACTCAAGAGCCCGGCAGGCGCTGAGCCTGTGGAGCCCCGCGACAAGGCCAAACCCTGACACGGTGTTGGATCCTCGAATGACGGGGCGCTGGTAGACCGTAATCGGATGGAGCAAACCCACCGCCCCGATGCTGTTCATCAGCGTAGAGACTTGGGCCTCGTCCTCGTCCCGCAAACGCGTGCCGCGCTCGACGAGAGAAATATCGATTTCGTATGAGCCGTTCATTCCGGCGCCCCCTCGCGTGCGGGCGCACCCGTATGTGCGTGCGAAGCGTCCTGCTGAAGCGCGCCGTTGAAGATGGCGGCCAGGGCGCGGGCGTCGGTGGCCGATCGCGCGTGGTAGACGACGCGATCATTGTTGCCGAAGCGCAGCGTGACGAAAGCTCCGGCCTGGCCGGTCGTCACCTCGGCGCACTGGACGTTCTGAAGCTGAATGGTAATCACGCGGCGCGCCTCCGACCATCTACGATCGACGGCCAGTCCGACGCCTTGACGCGACTGTCGCTAAGCTTCTCAACCCGAGCCACGACAGTCGCGGGCGGAGCACGTTCGCCCACCTCCCACCGCTGCCAAGTCCTGGCCGGGTTCTTGCCGGAAATGCCGACAGCCGCGGCCGCCTCTTCCAGGGTGAGCTTGATAGCTGTCCGCCACTGCCTTGGTGTCATAGTCGCCATCGATCGTTAACCGTACGATCAGATAGCCGTATCGGCTTAGTGATTTCAAGAGCGACTTAGCCGAATTAGCCATATACATGCGAGCAACGGTAAGCGAGAACGGCTAAATGGCGAGAGAGCACAGCAATCGGATAGCGGAGCTTCGGAAGGCCAAGGGCCTGACGCAGACCCAACTCGCGGATAAGCTGGGTATCCATACGATCACCCTGTCGAAGCTGGAGCGTGGCAAGATCCAGCTCCACGTCGGCTACATGGGCGCTATCGCCGACGCGCTAGGCGTTGATGCTCTTGATCTGCTGTCAACCCGCCCAAACACACGGGTCATCACTATTGTTGGCGCGCTCCAGGCCAACGGCCGGTTTGATGACTTCCGGGACGAGAACAACGATTTCGACGAATTTGACATCGATATTCACGACCGTCCATTTGGCGATGACATTGGCGAGTGGGTGATCGTTGAGGGCGACGGCTGCTGGCCATTCTTCCACGACCAAGACAAGCTGTATTTCGTTCCAGTCGTGCAGGAGGATGCGTGGGCGTACAGGGGACGGCTAGTCGTAGTCTGGACGTCCTCCGACGAAGCTCGCGCCGGCTTCCTAGTGGACATTTCGACGGAGAAAGGTGCGGATATTCAGCCCGTCAACGGGCGAATGATCCACGGTCTCAACGTTCACGACCTTTGGGTTCTGGGCGAAGTCAGGTTCGCCTTCCCTGCCGAACAGCTAAGCGACGTGGAGCCTAAGGTCTGACGACTTAGCCAAATTAGCTTAACCATGTTGACACAGACTTAGCCGTTGTGGCTATATGACATCCGTCACCCGATGGAGGCCATATGCCCGCTTCTACCGAACACCCCCAGCCCGTCAGCCTCGCGCCCGCATCGTCGCTCGCGCAGCTCACCGGCCTGCTCGACATCGCTAGGCGCTCGATCGAACTCGACGACGCCACCCGTCAGCGCAAGGCGCACGACGAGGAACTGAAGTCGGCCTACGTTTACCACAAGGCCGTGAACCGTCTGGAAAAGGTCGAACGCGACAGCCCCGAGTGGGCCGCCATGATGACCGCCACGACCGTCGAATATCAGGATGCCCAGAAGGCGAAGCGCGTTGAGTACAACGCCCGCCGCCGGCTCCAGAACGCCATCCGCTCGTATCGAAACGCCTGACGTCGGCCACCAGCCGGCGAGCGCGGAATAGCGCCAAATCTCTCCCCGCCTCGGCGCAGGAAAGAAAGTGGCTCGGCAGGGACGGCAATCCCTCCGAGCCGCGGCCCAACCCCAACCACCCCTTCACAGGAGACCGAGATGAACGGTCGCAGACATACCACCGCTACCCCCGCGTCCGCAATTCCCGATCAAGCGGAGAAACGAACGGCCTTCGGCGAAATCTTCGATATGGAGCCAGTCGCACACGATGCCCGGATCTATGGAATGGTCCTTGGCTTCCTCGTTGAAGAGCTGATCGTTTCGAACGGGCCAGACGGCTCGACGGTACTTCAGCACGAGCATGCGGAGATGTTGACGTTCATCGCCTACCGCTCGCAGAGGGCCGGAAGCACGGTGTTCGAAGCATGGGAGCGCGCTTTCGACGCTTCCCGGCGGGAGACCGCATAATGAACCGCGCTCCCTTCCCCCCATTCGTCGACGCCAAAGGCGCATTTAGCAACCTCGAGCCGACGATCTCCCGCATCCATCGCCTAGCGAAGCTGCAACGCTTCCTTGCGGAGACCTACCTTGAAGGCGGGACTTCGGAGTTCAAGGAGGAAGTCGCCGATGGCATGACGACGCTTGCTGCCGACATCTTCGAAGCTGCTCACATGCTGGATGATCTCTGGCTGCAGTTCTGGAACAGCGGCATCTGCGATCGTTCCAGTGGGGAGATCGCCCAATGAACCGGCGAGCCCTCCTTTCCAGCACGGGCGCCGGGATGGCGCTCGGCTTCTGTGCCGCCGTCGTAGCTGCAGCGCCGGGCTGCGCACCAGTCGAGGCCCCTGCCGCCGAACGGACTGATCCCGCGCTCGATCTGCTGACGACCTATCGGGCGCAAATGGAGGCGTTCAACAACACTCCCACGGGCATCAGTGACGAGGATCTGAACGCCCTGCGTGATCAGACGTGGGGCCCCTTCTTCGAAGAGATCAACGCCGAGCCGCATAAGATGCCCGCCTGCACAAGCTTGGCGGGCGTAGCGATGGTGCTACGCGTCGTGCTCGCAGAACAGAACCTTTATGATTTCGACGAAGCCCTCGTGCGCTCTGCCCTCGCCTTTTTCGATGCGAGGCCGGCGTGATGGCGAACTTCCTTGACGCCAATCCCGACGAGGCAGGGCGTATTCGCAGTTCGGCCGAATACCTGGGTTTCGTGCCGATCGTGAAAGGTGGCGAGGTCGTTGCGTATGTCGCGCCAGATCGAGCGCCCGAACCGACCGCCGACCTCACTGCGGAGGATTACGTCGTCGGGTTGGAAACACTCGGTTGCCGTTTCTCAATCTGGCAGAGTGATGGGAAGCGGGGCCTCTACGAAGCGACGCCCATCCTCGACAACACTCCGTCGGCCTTTCTGACCCGCGCTCAGGCGATCCGCTCCGCATTCGGAACAGTGCGGCTGCGGGAAGCTGCCGAGTTCATTCTTGCGCGCGATGGGGAGGCCTCGTGATGGGCGCCCTCACCCTCCCGCGCGCCGCTCTGACCGGTTCGGAGAAGTTCGCGGACGACGGCTTCTACGCCTTCCGCGATCCAGTGACCGGCACCTTCCGCATCATGTGGGCCGCCGCGCTCGGCGACGTCATTGCTTTATCCGATGACGAGCTTGCGCCGGTCGATCTCGTCGTGACAGCCGAGCAGTTCGACGAAGCCTGCTGGGGCATCTTCCATCGCGTCAGCCCCGACGGCTTCCCGATCGAGCGGAAGCGGCCATGAGCAAGTCATTTGCCATTTCGCCTGGAGCGCCGATCCCTAAACGCTGGATGTCGCCCGGCGGCCCGATCCGAGTGATGTGCGAGCCGGTCGAGGGTTACGTGCTGGCCCGACGTCCTCAGGCAATCCCGTTCGTGCTGTCGGTCAGCGAGTTGCTCGGATCGGCGCGCCACCCTCACCCGCACGGCCCGTTCGAGCCGGTCGAGACTGGCACCAAGGGGAGAGAGCGATGATGCCTGATCCGATCAAGGCTCCCGAAATGCTTCTCTCCACCGACGAAGTGATGACCCGCCTCAGCGTCGGGCGGACCACGCTATGGGAGATGGAAAAAAGGAACGAGCTGCCGGCTGCGATCCGCCTCAGCAAGCGGTGCAAGCGCTGGCGGGCTTCCGAAATCGAAGCGTTCATAGCGTCGAAGGGGGCGTGATTGTTCGCCCCTGTTCGCGCCCGTTGGGACCATATCGGGACCACGGGTGCGGACCAAAGGTCCGACTATCGCTCTAAGTGCTTGAAATTGTTGGAGCGGGCGATGGGGATCGAACCCACGACATCCAGCTTGGGAAGCTGGCGTTCTACCGCTGAACTACGCCCGCGCTCAGGTTGGACACTGCCCGCAAGGCAGGGCGGCCGTCAAGCGGCGCTCGCGGGGTTTCAGGCGAAATGCTTGGAGAGTTTCAGGCCCTGCGCCTGGTAGTTGGATCTGAGGTCCGTGCCGTAGAGCCGGTCGGGCAGACCCGCCATGCGTTCGTAGACGAGACGGCCGACGATCTGTCCGTCCTCCAGAATGAACGGCACGTCGTGGCTGCGCACCTCCAGAACGGCGCGGCTGCCCGAACCGCCGGCCGCCGAATGGCCGAAGCCCGGATCGAAGAAGCCGGCGTAGTGGACGCGGAACTCGCCGACCAGGGGATCGAACGGCGTCATTTCGGCGGCATAGGCCGGCGGCACATGCACCGCCTCCTTGGAGACCAGGATGTAGAACTCGTCCGGATCGAGAACGAGCTCGCCGACGGTCCCCCGCCGGATCGGCTCCCAGAAGTCGAGCACGGCCAGCGCCCCGCGCCGGTCGACGTCCACGACGCCCGTGTGCCGCTTGCCGCGATAGCCGACGAGGCCGGTGTCGTCGCCCGCAAGGTCGATCGAAAGGGCGATGCCGCCGCCAGAGATGTTGGCGTCGGCCGCGCTGGTCAGGCGCTCGGTGCCGTGAAGGGCCGCGAGGTCCCCTTCCCCGAGCTGCGCGTCGCCGGTGCGAAAACGGATCTGCGTCAGGCGCGAGCCGGGGCGGACCACGATCGGAAAGGTGCGCGGGCTGATCTCGAGATAGAGTGGCCCCCGGTAGCCGGCCGGGATCTTGTCGAACTCCTGCGTCCCGTCGGCGAGGACGCGGGTGAAGATGTCGAGCCGGCCGGTGGAGCTTTTCGGGTTGGTCGCCGCGCGCATGTCGGCGGGCAGATCGAGCCCCTCCTGCAGCGGCACGACGTAGACGCAGCCGGTCTCCAGCACCGCGCCGCCGGCAAGGTCGATCTCATGCATGGACAGGCGCCCAAGCTTGGCCTCCACCGGATTGCCTCGCCCCGGCAGGAAACTCGCGCGCACGCGGTAGGCTTTCGCTCCGAGCCGCAGGTCGAGACTCGCCGGCTGGATCTGGTCGGCGTCGAAGGGGCGCTCGCAGCGGATGCGTCCGTCATTACGCAAACGCGCGATTTCGCGATCGGGAAGGATGCCGCCGGTCATGAACTCAACTCCTCAACCTCCAACGCGTTAGCAGGCCGTGCGGGCCTTGGGAACGGGCGATTGATTTCGGCTGCGGACAGGATTAAGGCTCGACACCGTTCGTGGTGATTTGCCGGCCGGCTTGCAGCCACGTAAAACAAGTCGCTAAAGGCCGTTTCGCGTCACTTCGAGCGGCTTTCCTGCGTCTGTTGCCCTGTTCCAAGCGGCCGCGGAGACGTCCCATGCTGAAGAAGAACGATGCGCCTCGCCCCCTTCGCCCGGCGACCGCCATGGTCCACGGCGGGACGATGCGCTCCGACTTCGGCGAGACGTCGGAGGCGCTTTTCCTGACGCAGGGCTTCGTCTATCCTAGCGCCGAGGCCGCCGAGGCGCGCTTCAAGGGCGAGGAGCCGGGCTTCGTCTATTCGCGCTACGCCAACCCGACGACGCGCATGTTCGAGGAGCGGATGATGGCGCTGGAAGGCGCCGAGGACGCGCGCGCCACCGCGTCGGGCATGGCGGCGGTCTCGGCCGCACTGCAGTGCTCGGTGAAGGCCGGCGACCACGTGGTCGCCGCGCGGGCGCTGTTCGGTTCCTGTCGCTACATCATCGAGACCGTGCTCGGGCGCGCGGGCGTCGCCTGCACGCTGGTCGATGGGCGCGACCTCGAGCAGTGGAAGGCGGCGGTGCGACCGGAGACCAAGCTCTTCTTCCTGGAAAGCCCGACCAACCCGACGCTGGAAGTCATCGACATCGCGGCCGTCGCCGACATCGCCCACGAGGCCGGCGCGCGGCTCATCGTCGACAACGTGTTCGCCACGCCCATGCAGCAGAAGCCGCTGGAGCTCGGGGCGGACGTCGTCGTGTATTCGGCGACGAAGCATATCGACGGCCAGGGCCGATGCCTCGGCGGCGTGATCCTCTCGGACGCACAGTGGATCGCCGAAGAGCTGCAGGATTTCTTCCGCCACACCGGCCCCTCGCTCTCGCCGTTCAACGCCTGGTGCCTGCTCAAAGGCCTGGAGACGCTACCGCTGCGCGTCGCCCAGCAGACGGCCAACGCGGCGGCACTCGCCGACGCGCTCGCAGCCTCGCCGAAGGTCTCGCGCGTCATCTATCCCGGTCGCGCCGACCACCCGGACGCGGAGGTCATCGCGCGCCAGATGAAGGGCGGCTCGACGTTGCTGGCGCTCGATCTCAAGGGTGGGAAGGAAGCGGCCTTCCGGTTCGCCAACGCGCTCGAGATCATCATGATCTCCAACAACCTCGGCGACGCGAAGAGCCTGATCACCCATCCGGCCACCACGACGCACAAGAGCCTGACGGAAGAGGCGCGGGTCGAGCTCGGCATCGGCCCGGGGCTGCTGCGGCTGTCGGCCGGCATCGAGGACGCGGCCGATCTCGTGGAGGACATCGAGCGGGCCCTCGCCGCCATCTGACCGCGTCGCCGCGGCCTTCAGGGGCGTTGATCTCGGATTTGCCGCAATCATTTGGCGAGTGCGGCCCATCCTTTTCCCGCGCCAGTCCGCGCCGAACGCGAAACCGAAGATGTATCAGGCGACGACGCGCCATATCACGGTGAGGGTCACACCCTCCTACCTCAGCGACCAGTCCGATCCGTCGGGCGGTCACTGGGTCTTCGCCTATCAGGTGGAGATCGAGAACGGCTCGCGCGAGACGGTGCAGCTGCGCGCCCGCCGCTGGCTGATCACGGATGCGCGGGGCCGCGTCGAGGTGGTGGAAGGGCCGGGCGTCGTCGGCGAGGAGCCGATCCTGGAGCCCGGCGACAGCTTCACCTACACGTCCGGCTGTCCGCTCACGACCTCGTCCGGCATCATGCGCGGGCACTACCGCATGCAGTCGATCGACGGCACCCTCTTCGAGGTGGAGATCCCCGCCTTCTCGCTCGACGCGCCGGCCGATCGCCGCGTCCTGAATTGAAGCACGGCGACGAGGCGATCGGGCGAACGCCCCCGCGGCTCAGCCGAAGCGCTGGAGAACCGTCTGCGTCGCCGCCCCCGTCTCGGACAGGGTGACGGCGCGCAGCAGCGCGCTCCCGGCACGGTTCGCGTCGGCTTCGCTCCGCGCGTGGACGAGGCAGATCGGGTCCCCTTCGGCCACGACGGTGCCGATCGGCGCGATGCGCTCCAGACCGACGGCGGGATCGATCGGATCGCCCGGGCGGATACGACCGCCGCCGAGTTCCACGACGGCGAGACCCAAGGCACGGGTGTCGATGGCGGCGACGACGCCCGCCCGCGCCGCACGCACCGGCCGGACCACCGGGGCTGCCGCCAGATGCTGCTCGGGACGCTCCAGAAGATCCGACGGTCCACCGAGCGCTGCCACCATCCGTGCGAACCGCTCGGCCGCCTCCCCGCTGTCGAGGGCCTGCCGCGCCGCGCCCTCGGCTTCGCTCAGGCCGCCGGCCAGACCGCCTCCCCTCAACGCCTCGGCAGCCAGCGCAAGCGTCACGGCTTCCAGTCGCGGATCGCGGTGCTCGCCGCGAAGGAAACGGACGGCGTTGCGAACCTCCAGCGCGTTGCCGGCATCGCGGGCGAGCGGCTCGTCCATGCCGGTGAGAAGGGCGCTGCAGGCGATGCCTGCGCCCTTGGCGACGTCCACCAGGGTGCGGGCCAGCGACGCGGCGGCGTCAAGGCTCGGCATGAAGGCGCCCGAGCCGGTCTTCACGTCGAGCACCAGCGTTCTGACGCCCGAGGCGAGCTTCTTGGACAGGATCGAGGCGGTGATGAGGGGAATGGATTCCACCGTCGCCGTCGTGTCGCGCACGGCGTAGATGCGTCCGTCGGCCGGGGCGAGGCGGGCGCTGGGGCCGACGATGGCGCAGCCGGCCTCGCGCACCGTGCGGCGGAGGACGTCGGGCCCAGGCGTCACGCCATAGCCCGGAATGGCCTCCAGCTTGTCGAGCGTGCCGCCGGTATGGCCGAGGCCACGGCCGGAGATCATGGGCACGTACGCGCCGCAAGCCGCCAGGATCGGGGCGAGCATCAGGGACACGTTGTCGCCGACGCCGCCCGTCGAGTGCTTGTCGACGGCGGGACCGGGCAGGTCGGACCAGTCCAGCACCTCGCCGCTATCGCGCATGGCGAGCGTCAGGGCGACGGTCTCGTCCGCCCGCATGCCGCGCAGGAAGACGGCCATGGCAAAGGCGGCGATCTGCCCTTCGCTCACCGTCCCCTCTGTGACGCCCGCCACGAACTCGACGATCTCCGCGGCGGAGAGGGTGCCGCCGTCGCGCTTCCGGCGGATGATCTCCTGCGGCAGGATCACGCGGCGATGTCCGGCAGGGCTTCGCGCAGGATACGGGCGAGACGCGCCCCGCCGGTGGGGGCGACCTCCTTGGTTTCCGTGTGGCTCAATTCGTTGCCGGTGATGCCGGCCCCCATGTTGGTGATCACCGAGGCCGCGACGACCCGAAGTTGGAGGAAGCGGGCGAGGATGGTCTCCGGAACGGTGGACATGCCGACCGCATCGGCCCCGAGGACCCGCGCCATGCGGATCTCGGCCGGCGTCTCGAAGGAGGGACCGGAGAACCACATGTAGACGCCCCGGTGGAGCCCCTCCTCCACCTTCACCGCCGCGCGCAGCATGGCGGTTCTGAGGGCCGCGTCGTAGGCGGTCGTCATCCCGACGAAGCGTGCGTCGGTCGCCTCCCCGATCAGCGGGTTGCGCCCGGAGAAGGCGATGTGGTCCTCGATCAGCATGACCTCGCCCGGTCCGATCGCCGGGTTCACCGAACCGGCGGCGTTGGTGAGGACGAGGATCTCGATCCCGATGGCCTTCAAAGCTTCCAGCGCCGGGCGCATGGCGGCCGGATCGCCCGCTTCGTAGTAGTGGATGCGCCCCGACAGGATCACGATCTCGACCCCGCCCAGCCGCCCGATCACGACCTCGCCGGCATGACCGCTGACGGCGGACACAGGCATGCCGGGCAAGGCGGCATAGGGGATGTGACGCGCGTCCTCCACCGCCTCGACCAGCGCGCCGAGCCCGGACCCCAGCACCAGCGCGACCCGCGGCACGCGGGCGCCGAGATGGGAACGCAGCGCGTCGGCCAACGCGCTCATCAGACGGCGTCCTTTGGAAACGCCTTGGGCAGGAGTTCGTCCATCAGCACGGTCTCGATCACGCCCTCCGTCGCATCGCACAGGAAGACGCGCGTTTCGGGACGGGCGAATTCTGCGATGCGCTGCCGGCAACCGCCGCAGGGGGAGCACGCGCGCAGGCGCTCGGCCACGACGGCGATCTCCGCGATCTTGCCGCCGCCGTCCATGACCATGTGGGCGATCGCCGTCGTCTCGGCGCACCAGCCCTCCGGAAAGCTCACGACCTCGATGTTGCAGCCCGCGTAGATGCGGCCGTCCTCGGTGCGCAGCGCGGCTCCCACGGGGAAGTTCGAATAGGGCGCGTGGCACTTCCGCATCGCCGCGCGGGCCTTGAGGAAGAGGTCTTCGGACATGGCGGACTCGAGCGTTGGAGGAGGGCGCGCGATCAGCGCTCCTTGACGTAAGGCACGCCGCCGGCTTTGGGCGGGCGCGACTTGCCGACGAAGCCGGCGAGCAGGATCACGGTGAGGATATAGGGCAGCGCCTGGACGAACTGCGGCGGAATCTGTCCGATGCCGGGCAGCGGCGTCGTCTGGAGACGGATCGAGGCGGCGTCGAGGAAGCCGAACAGGAGGCAGGCGAGAAGCGTCGGCACCGGCTTCCAATTGGCGAAGATAAGCGCGGCCAGCGCGATATAGCCGCGCCCCGCCGTCATCTCGCGCGTGAAACCCGCGGACTGCGCCATCGCGAGATAGGTGCCGGCCAGCCCCGTCAGCACGCCGCAGATGACGACGGCCCGGTATCGCAGCCAGGCGACGGAGATGCCGGCCGTATCCACGGCGCCGGGATTTTCGCCGACAGCGCGCAGGCGCAGGCCGAAGCGCGTGCGGTAGAGCACCCACCAGGTGAAGGGCACGGCGAGGAAGGCGAGCCAGACCAGCGCGTTCTGGCCCGACAGGAGTCCCGAATACAGGAAGCCGAGGACCGGTACGTCGCGCACCGCTTCGGCACCCGGCAGCTCGATCCCCAGGAAGCGCTGGTCCGGCCCGAGCGGCGGCGTGACGCCGCCCTGCATGAACCAGGCGCTGCCGAGGATGATGGTGAGGCCCGACGCGATGAAGTTGAGCGCGACGCCGGAGACGATCTGGTTGCCGCGATAGGTGATCGAAGCAAGACCGTGCACAAGCGCGAAGAGGACGGCGACGCCGACGCCCGTGAGAAGCCCGAGAACGGCGGAGCCCGACACGGCCGCCGCCGAGGCGGAGGCGAAGGCACCGGCCAGCATCTTGCCCTCGAGGCCGATGTCGAAGACGCCGGACCGTTCGGAGTAGAGGCCCGCGAGCGCCGCGAAGATCAGCGGCGTCGACAGACGAATGGTGGAGTCCAGGAGATTGAGAAGACCGGCGAAATCCATCAGCGCGCCTCCCCGCCGACCGGTTTCGGCCCCGTCTCTCGCAGGCGCAGAAAGCCGTACATGACGCCGACACCGGGGCGCAGCATGTTTTCCAGCGCGCCCGCGAAGAGGATCACGAGGCCCTGGATGATCACGATCATGTCGCGCGAGATGGTGGGCATGTCGAAGGCGAGTTCGGCGCCGCCCTGGTAGAGTGTGCCGAAGAGGAGCGCAGCCGGAATGATACCGGCGGGATGCCCCCGGCCCATCAGCGCCACGGCGATGCCGACGAAGCCGGCGCCCGCCGGGAAGTTGAGCTGGAGGCGATACTGGTCGCCCATCACCGAGTTGAGCGCCATCATGCCGGCGAGGCCGCCCGAGATCAGCATGATGGTGACGACGAGGGGCGTCTCCTTCATGCCGGCATAGCGCGCGGCCGACGGCGAGAAACCGAGCGTGCGGATCTCGTAGCCGAGGCGCGTGCGCCAGATCAGCACCCAGACCGCGAAGGCGGCGGCGAGCGCGACGAAGAAGGTGACGTTGAGCGGAGCGCCGCCGAGGTCGAACCCCATCGCGTCGAACAGGCTCCCGAGCTTCGGCAACTGGCCACCCGAATCGAACTGGCGCGTCTCGGGCTGCATGGTGCCGATCGGGCGCAACGGGCCGACCAGGAGATAGACCATCAGCGCCGAGGCGATGAAGTTGAACATGATGGTGGTGATGACGACATGGCTGCCGCGCTTCGCCTGGAGATAGCCCGGCAGGAACGCCCAGGCGGCGCCGACCGCGAAGGCCGCGACGACCGCGAGCGGCAGATTGAGCCACCATGGCAGCACCGAGCCGAGGTTCAGCGCCACGAACGCGACCCCGAGCCCCCCGACATAGGCCTGCCCCTCGCCGCCGATGTTGAACAGGCCGCCGTGGAAGGCGACCGCGACGGCCAGGCCCGTCAGGATGAAGTTGGTCGTGTAGAACAGCGTGAAGCCGACGCCTTCGCCGTAGCCGAAGGCGCCGCGCAGCATGAGCCGGGCCGCCTCCACCGGGCTTTCGCCGACGGCCAGCACCACGAGCCCCGCGACCAGAAAGGCGACGACGACGTTGAGAAGCGGGATCACGCCGTGGTCGATCCAGGCGGGCAGCTTGGCATAGGGTCGGCTCATGCCGGCTCCTCGGAAGGCGGGGTCAGGTCGATGCGCCCATCGGCGTCGAGCGGGAAGAACGGGTTGTGTGCGAGCTCCCAAAGGTGCCCGTCAGGATCTGCGAAATAGCCGGAATAGCCGCCCCAGAAGACCGTCTCTGGCCGTTTCACGGGATCGGCGCCAGCCTCGACCGCGCGGGCGAAGAGCCGGTCGGTCTCCGCCACGGACGGCAGATTGATGGCGAGCGCGATGCCCCGGAAGCGCGGCAGCGGCTCGGCCGAAAGTCCGGCGTCTTCGGCGAGATCGTCGACGCCGAAGAGCGAGAGCACGATCCCCTCCCCTTGCACAAAGACGACTTTGTCGTTGCCGGCATTCGTCCGTGTCCAGCCGAGCGCCTCGTAGAAGCCGGCGGAGCGCGCGAGGTCGGAGACGCCGAGCGTGACGAGCGTAACGCGGGCGTCCCTCATTCGGCAGCCTCGCGCCGCGTCTCGCCGGCCATCAGGAGGCCGATCTCGCCCTCGTCCGCCTCGGGTCCGACTTCGCCGACGATGCGCCCGGCGAACATCACGAGAATGCGGTCGGCAAGCGACCGGATCTCGTCGAGCTCGACGGAGACGAGAAGCACGGCCTTGCCCGCGTCGCGCATCTCGACCACGCGGCGATGGATGAATTCGATCGCCCCGACATCGACGCCGCGCGTCGGCTGGCCGATGAGGAGCACGGCCGGATCGCGCTCCATCTCGCGCGCCAGCACGATCTTCTGCTGGTTGCCGCCGGAAAAGTTGGCGGTCTTCAGTTCGGCCAACGGGGGGCGGATGTCGTAGGCCGCGATCTTGGCCTCGGCGTCCCTGCGCATCGCCTTGACGTCGAGCAAGGGGCCGGAGCCGAAGGCGGGATCGCGATGGTATCCGAGAACGGCGTTCTCGTATTCCTGGAACGGCAGGACGAGGCCGACATGGTGCCGGTCTTCGGGCACATGGGCGAGCCCCCTCGCCCTCATCTCGGCCGGGTCGAGCGCGCTTGTAGGATCGAGCGCCTCGCCCTTCAGGCGCATCGCGCCCCGCTCGGCGCGCCGGATGCCCGACAGGGCCTCCAGAAGCTCCGACTGCCCGTTGCCGGCGACCCCCGCGATGCCGACGATCTCTCCGGCGCGTACGGTGAACGACACGTCCTCCACCATCGCGACGCCGCGCCCATCGCGCACGGACAGGCCGTCGACTTCGAGAAGCGGCGCGCCGGGCGCGGCGGGCTTCTTGTCGACGCGCAGGAGCACGCGCCGACCGACCATGAGTTCGGCAAGTTCCCCGGCATTGGTCTCGCGCGTCGGCCGGGTCGCGACGATCTCGCCACGTCGCATCACCGAGACATTGTCGGTGACGTCCAGGATCTCGCGCAGCTTGTGGGTGATCAGGACGATCGTCTTGCCCTCGGCGCGAAGCTGCCGGAGGACCGCGAAGAGCTGGTCGGCCTCGGCGGGTGTCAGCACGCCCGTCGGCTCGTCGAGGATGAGGATCTCGGCGCCGCGATAGAGCGCCTTCAGGATCTCCACGCGCTGCTGGAGACCCACGGGCAACGTCTCGACCACGGCATCGGGATCGATCGCCAGCCCGTGTTCCTTCTCCAGGCGCAGGAGTTCGGCCCGCACGCGGCGGATGCCGGGCGACAGGAGACCCGACTGCTCGGCCCCGAGCATGATGTTCTCCAGCACCGTGAAGGGCTCGACCAGCATGAAGTGCTGGTGGACCATGCCGATCCCGGCCGCGATGGCCGCATTGGAATCGGGGATCGCGACCGGCTTGCCGTCGACGCGGATCTCGCCTTCGTCGGCCTGGTAGAAGCCGTAGAGGATCGACATCAGTGTCGACTTGCCGGCGCCGTTCTCGCCGACGATACCGTGGATGGTGCCCTTTTCCACACGCAGGTTGATGTCGCGATTGGCGCGCACCACGCCGAAACTCTTGGAGATGCCGATCAGCTCGATCGCAGACGCCATGCCGATCCCGTCGCCATTCCTACGTTTTCGCCAGACTATCGACGTGCGTGCCCGAGCGCCAGACGGGCACACGGGGTGAAGTGGGCCGGGACCGGCCTTGATCCACAGCCGGCGCTCGGCCATGTGGGCCGTTGAACCGCCTTTCTCGGGAAAGCCCATGTCGCAGACACCACGCCCCCAACGCCAGAGCCGCGCCGACTACCGCGCCTTCGTCGAGGTGACGACGCGCTGGTCCGACAACGACATGTACGGCCACATGAACAACGCGGCCTACTACGCCTTCTTCGATACGGCGGTGACGAACTGGCTGTTCGGGACGGGCCTGTCAGCTGATGAATCGATGTTCTTCGTGGCCGAGACGGGCTGCCGCTACCTCTCGGAGGTCGGCTATCCCGACCGGGTCAGCGTGGGCCTCAGGATCGGCCACCTCGGCGCGTCCTCGATCCGCTACGAGATCGGCATCTTCCGCAACGACGAGGATCTGGCGGCGGCCGAGGGCCTGTTCGTGCATGTCCATGTCGACAAGGCGAGCCGCCGGCCGGCACCCGTGCCCGAGGTTTTGCGCGATGCCTTGAAGGCGCTGCAGCCATGAGCGACGAGACCCGCATCACCGAACTCGAGATCGATCTCGCCCATCAGAACCGGACGGTGGAGGAATTGTCCGCCGAGATGGCGGCGCAGGGGCAGCGCATCGAGCGGCTGGAGAAGACGCTGAAGGCACTCGTCCAGCGTCTTCTGGCCCTCGAGGAAAGCGCGGCGCCCAGCGCGGAGGCGACCCGGCCGCCGCACTATTGATCAAGGTAGCCGTGCCACCCGCTCCGTCAGAAGCGCATAGAAGGCGTCCGCATTTCCAGATCGGACGAAGAACGCGTTCTTCGGCCGGTCGGTGACGCCCCAGTAGTCCACCACTGTCATGCCGCGCGTGAGCTGGCTGCCGGTTTCGACCTCGATGTTCACCTGCCGCCCCTCGAAAAGCTCGGGCTTGACGAGGAAAGCGGTCACGCACGGGTCGTGGAGGGGCGCGCCGTCCCAGCCGAACTTCTGGAGATCGTAGACCTCGGAAAAGGACAGCATCGCCGCGACGGCCGCGCCCGATTTGTTGCCGATGGCCCGGAACGCCTCGATGCGCGGCGCTGTCGAGTGCATCCCGTGCGTCGCGTCGAGCGGCAGGACCGTGATGTCGGCGCCGCTGGCGAAGACCGATGCTGCGGCCTCCGGATCGACATAGACGTTGAATTCGGCGGTCGGCGTCACGTTGCCGACCTCGAAATAGGCGCCGCCCATGAGGACGATGCCTTCGAGCCGCTCGGCGATGTCCGGCGCCTTCAGGAGCGCCAGCGCAACATTGGTGAGCGGGCCTAGCGCGGCGATGGTCACGGTCTTCGGCTCGTGCGCGCGCACCGTGTCGATGATGAAGTCGACGCCATGGCCTGGCGCCAGGGGATTGGCGGGCGGCGGCAGGTCGGGCCCGTCGAGCCCCGTCTCGCCATGCACGTGCTCGGCGGTGACGAGCGGTCGAAGGAACGGCCGCTCGGCCCCGGCATGGACCGGAATGTCGGCCCGCCCCGCGAGTTCGGCGATGCGCCGCGCATTGGCGGAGGCGAGGTGCAGCGGCACGTTGCCGGCCACCGCTACGATGCCGAGAACCTCGAGTTCGGGCGAACCGAGCGCCGCGAGGATCGCGATCGCGTCGTCCTGCCCCGGGTCGGTATCGAAGATGATCTTGCGCAACGTCGGCCTCCTGATGCGTCCGGTCCCGCGCATAGCATTGCGCAGCCCGGAACGCGAAACGGCGCCCGAAGGGGGCGCCGCCGCGAATGCCGGACCGGCCGCCCCGATCAATAGGGGCAGGCGTTGTCCGTGTTGTAGTTGTGGACGGTGATCGTGCCGGCGATGATGTCGGCCTTGGCCTTCTCGACCGCCGCCGTCATCTCGGGCGTGATGAGGTCCTTGTTGTTGTCGTCCATCGCGTAGCCGACGCCGTCCTCCTTGAGGCCGAGCGTCTGCGTGCCGGCCGTCCACTGGCCGCCCTGCGCGTCCTTGAAGGCCTGGTAGACCGCGTTGTCGACGCGCTTGACCATGGAGGTCAGGACCTTGCCGGGATGCAGCATGTTCTGGTTGGAATCGACGCCGATGCCGAGCTTGCCCGCATCCGCCACCGCCTGCAGCACGCCGATGCCGGTGGCGCCCGCCGCGTGGAACACGACGTCGGCGCCCTGGTCCATCTGCGAACGGGCGAGTTCGCCGCCGCGCACCGGATCGTTCCAGGCCGCGGCCGTGGTACCGGTCATGTTCTCGAGATACTTGGCATCGCTCTTGGCCGCGAGCACGCCGCCCTTGTAGCCGCAGGCGAAGTTGCGGATCAGCGGGATGTCCATGCCGCCGACGAAGCCGACCGTGCCCGTCTGCGACTTCAGCGCCGCGAGCATGCCGACGAGGTAGGAGCCCTCCTCCTCCTTGAAGAGGATCGAGCGCACGTTCGGACGATCCACCACCGTGTCGATGATCGCGAACTGGAGGTTGGGATATTCCTTGGCGACGTTCTCCATCGCCGCCTGCTGCGCGAAGCCGACGCCGATGATCGGCGAGTGCCCGTCCCGCGCGAAGCGCCGCAGCACCTGCTCGCGCTGGGTCTCGTTCTGCATCTCGAACTCGCGATACGCGACGCCCGTCTCCGCCTTGAAGCGTTCGGCACCGTTGAAGGCCGCCTCGTTGAAGGACTTGTCGAACTTGCCGCCCAGATCGAAGATCACGGCGGGCTTGAACTCGGCGGCGAGCGCCTGGCCGACGAGACCAAGCGAGCAGGCGGCCATCAGGCCGGCGAGAAGATGCTTCATGGGTTGGGTCTGTCCCTGTTTCGCGAAGACGGCCACGGCCGATCACGAAAGGCGATCGCCCCACGTGAAAAGGCCAGCCATGCCAGTCCGCGGACTGGCATGGCTGGCCATCATACTGAACGCAGAACCCCGCCACCCGCAAGGGCGAGCGAGGCGGTGGCCCCAGCTATTCCGCCGCCACCGCACCCAGACCCACGGGGCAGCTCACGCCCGTGCCCCCGAGGCCGCAATAGCCCCGCGGGTTCTTGGCGAGATACTGCTGGTGATAATCCTCGGCGTAGTAGAATTCCGGCGCAGTCATGATCTCGGTGGTGATCTCGCCGCGATGCCCGGCCTTCGCGAGTGCCACCTGATAAGCATCGCGGGCAGCTTCGGCCGCCACGCGCTGGCTTTCGTCCGTCCAGTAGATGCCGGAGCGATACTGCGTGCCGACGTCGTTGCCCTGACGCATTCCCTGCGTCGGGTCATGGGACTCGAAGAAGGTCTTCAGCAGGGTCTCGTAGGAGACAACAGTCGGATCGTAGGCCACGAACACGACCTCGTTGTGCCCCGTGCGACCCGAACAGACCTCCTCATAGGTCGGGTTGGGTGTCGAGCCGGCGGCATAGCCGACCGCCGTCGTCACCACGCCGGGCAGCTGCCAGAACTTGCGCTCGGCGCCCCAGAAGCATCCGAGACCGAAGACGGCCGTCCGGGTGCCCGCGGGGAACGGGCCCTTCAGGGGCGCGCCCGACACGAAATGCGTCTCCGCCGTCGGGATGGCGCCGGCGCGGCGCGGCAGCGCTTCGTCGGCCGTCGGCAGGGTCGTCTTCTTCATCAGTCGATCCAGAAAGGACATGGGTTCACCTCAGGGTTCGCGCGGGCCGGCGAGGCGGCCGGCCGACGAAAAGAAACAGGATTCCGGCAAGGCCGATGACGATGGACGCAGGCTGGCGGCCGATCTCGCTGGCCAGAGTGGCGCCCCGCCCCTCCGCCGCGAAGACGCCGCTGGCTGACGCGGTTCCGGTCGCAGCGTCGAAGAGGCCGAGGCCCACGGTGCGCGCCGCCGCTTCCAGAGGCATCAGCATGGTCGTCCCGGATGCCAGCGACCGGGCAATGTCGCCGACCGCAAGCGCCGTTGCCGCCGCCAGGAGAAGACATCCCGCAATCCGCACCAACCAGGCCAGCAGCCGCATCGTCTCGCCTCCTCCTCGAACCGGTCACCGCGACCCGGCGGCCTGTCGATATCACAGGGCACCTTGCGGCGGTGCGGCGTCTCGCCAAGATATGGTTTCCGCGCGACGCCGGCGCAACGTCGACCGCGGCGAACGCGGAAGGATGCCCGCCGCCTCGCCCCCGTGGCTTTTGTCCCGCGCCCCTATGAAACCGCTTGCCAGAGCAAGCGTTCCAGTGATAGTCCGCGCCCACCGTACCGAGGCCCGGGCCACAAGCCCGAAGCCGCGACCGGTCAGGAGGGGTGGCCGAGTGGTTGAAGGCGCACGCCTGGAAAGTGTGTATACGGGAAACCGTATCGGGGGTTCGAATCCCCCTCCCTCCGCCAGAGTCCTCCGCCGCCAATTTCATTTATCGATTGCAGGCATCTAATCTAGCTTCTCACTGCCATCTATCGACGGGCGGCATGCTGCGGCAGGTGAGACCGCGAAGGGCGACCGAGTGAGCGCGTGCCCACCAACTCGACGCAGACGGGGAAGAAAGCGTCGAGGGCAACTGAGACGGGGCCGAACGAGCATGTGGCGATGTCTGGCGATGAGCGAGCCGAACCGTGGTTCGATCGTCAGCAGGCTACGCTCGACGCGAGCTTTCGTTACGGGCGGCCCCCAGTGCTGGGACCGTCCGCCTCTACGGCTGCGACCAGCTTTTCCACTTCCGCCACGTCCCATTGTACCAGGTCGTCTCTCGCACCGCGCTTCAAGAGCGATGTGCTGACCACAACGCTGTCGGCAACCTGCAGTGCCTGACGGATATTTTGCGCGGTGACGCTTCCGCCAATCACGATCGGACGCGAGACGCCGGCATTCCGCGCTGCGGTGACGCGCGCCAGACTGTCTTCGAAGGTCGCGCCCGTGAGGACAAGAGCATCGGCCCCCATGTTCTGTGCCCAGAGCGCCGCGGCTTCGTGGGGCACAGGCGACAAAGGTTGGCATGTGCGGTCGTGGACGTCCGCGAGAATCTGAATATCCTTGCGTTCCAGCAGCGAACGATAGTCGGTCGCCTCGACCGACAACGCTTGTCGCAATCCTTCCGCGTTGACAGCCGCCCCGACGAAGATCTTGAGCCTTACGAAGTCAGCATCTACCGCATCGGCGATGGCGAGAGGCGCAATGGCGTCATGGGCCTGAACGATGATCCCGAGGTGGATATCCGGAAAGCTGCGCCGGAAGAGACGCCCCAGCACCGACATCCGGGCCACGGTTTGCTGCGTCGCGGGCCCCGTCTCCCCTGTCTCGTCCTGAATCTTGATCGCACGGATCCCGCCTTGGATGAACACCTCCGCATTGGCGAGAAGATAGTCCTCGTACCAGGAGATCGGCATTCGATTTCCGCCTCGGAAGGGGGGAAACTGAAGGGCCGCGATCACAGAAGGCAGAGGTCGAGACATGGTGGCTCGCAAGGATCGATCTTTCGCAAAGGCTGAAAATTCGGCGGCGAAAAGGAGAATCGGCTAGCATAATCGGGAGACCCGACCCGACTTTCCTCCATTCGGCTTTACCAGATGCCATCTTTGAAAGCTATCGAAAGACACCGTCGCATCATCGACCTGCTTCAGGCGGATGGGCGGGTCGACGTCGAACACCTTTGCGGAGCGCTGGGCGTATCCTCGGTGACGGTCCGCGCCGATCTCCTGTATCTCGAGAAAGCGCAAGTCCTTCGCCGGATCCGGGGCGGCGCCATCGCCGTGCGCCCCAGTCGTTACGAACGTCCGATCGATCTCAATGCTTCACTGCACGGCGAGGAGAAGGACGCCATCGCGGCCGTAGCGGCGGAGATGATCCGGGACGGCGAAACCGTGATCATCGATACAGGCTCCACCATGGCGGCGCTTGCCACAGCCTTCCCCCGCAGCCTCACCGACGTAGCGGTCGTCACCAACGCCCTGAACGTTGCGACAGCGCTGGCGAACCATCCCGGGGTCACGGTCATCGTGACGGGCGGGACGGTCCGCCCACAACTCAATTCGCTCGTATCCCCGTTCGGGACCCTTCTTCTGGCTGAGATCAATGCCGACGTCGCCTTCATGAGTTGCGCCGGCGTCGAGCCTCGTAAGGGATTCACCAACAGCAACTGGCAGGAGGCGGAAATCAAGAAGGCGATGATCCAGGCTGCAAGCCGCGTGATCTTTCTTGCCGACCACTCCAAGCTCGGACACGTCGCAACCGCTCGCATCGCGGCGCTGGAGGAAGCCGACCTTCTCATCACCGACAAAGGCGCCTCCGCCGACACCATTCGAGAACTGAAGGCGTCCGGTCTGGAAGTCGCGATCGCATAAATTTTCACAATCATCTAAATCGAAAGACATCGAAACCATAATTTTCGAAAACTTTCCTTGTGCTGGGATAGGCTTCGGTTGGAAAACTTTGACACGACGTTCATTCCGATCTCGACGAGCCCAACGATGCCCCTCCCCCAACCCGCCGCCGTCTCCCCGAGCTTCGAGCCGATGCTCGCCGACATCCGCCGCCAACCGCAGGTCTTGGCCGGCCTCCTTGCCCGCCGCGACGAGATCGCCGCCTTCGCCCAGAACGCATTGACGCCGGATGCGGGCGGGCGTCTCTATGCTTTTGGGAGCGGAGACGGTTGGTTCGCATCCCGCGCCGCATTCGGAGGCACCGGGGCCAGCGGCGTCAGCGGGCTGGACTTCCTCCTGAACACAGCACCTGCTCTCGGCGCGAGGGACCGTGCCATCGGGATTTCCATGTCCGGCAACGTCGACCGCACGCTGGAAGCCGCCGAGGCGGCACTTGCTGCCGGCGCTAGTGTTTCGCTGCTCACCAACGGCATGGGCGGACGGATCGGCGCACTCGGGCTTGCGCGGTTTTCACTCGACATCCCGGACCTCGCGCCCTTCCTCTGCGGCACGTCGAGCTATGTCGCGACCCTGGCCGTCCTTGCCATGGCGGCGCAGGGCAATGACTGGGCGGACGAACTGGACGCGCTCGTCGGCGAGTTGCCCCGCTTCATCGAGGAGACGCACGCCCTGTTCGGTGGCGCCGCTGGCCTTGCGTCATGCAGCGGCGTGCGTTTCCTCGGTGTGGGCACGAGTGTGGCAACCGCCGACTACGGCGCGGCGAAATGTGTGGAGGTCACCACCGTTCCCGCCTGGAGCGACGATATCGAAGAGTTCGCGCACCGGCAGTACTGGTCGATGAAGCGCGACGAGATCGTCGTTCTCCTTCCCGTAGATGCCAGATCCGCCGCCTACGCCGATGCAACGGCCGAGGCCCTCAGCCATCTCGACATGCAGGTGGTGGCGATCGAGCCCGCAGATGCTCCCGTTCCGGAGGCGCGACATCGGATCACCCTGCCCGGCCACCCGCGCCATGCCCCCCTGACCCAGGCTGTCGCACTACAGCTCTTCGCCTACCATCTGGGGATCGCGAATGGGACCGATCCGAACCGCCGGCTGCACCTCAAGCAGGACGAGACGCGCTTCTCGGTGAGCCGTCGCCTCACGCGCCGCAGCCTGATCGGAACGGGTCACTGACGAGAGAGCAAGCCCGATGGCTCGTCTGGCGGTCGTGGGATACGCATCCATCGATACCATCGTGGTCGAGGGGAAACCACACCGCACGATCGGGGGCGGCGCCGTTTACGCCGCCCTGTCGGCCGCGCGCTATGGCTCCGAGGTTTCGCTTCACGTGGCCGTCGGCGAGGATTTTCCGACGCACTGGCTCCGGCAACTCGAAGCCTTGAACATCGATACGTCATCGGTGGAACGACGCTCGGGCGGCACGCGCCGAGCGCTTCTGCACTACGGCGGGCGGGAGGAGAGGATCGCCAGCACCGAACGGGACGCGGCTTGGTGGGATCGGACGCGGAGCCTGACGCCGCCCCTGCCTCGGAAGGGTTTCGACGGTTACCTCCTTTGCCCGATGCCGCCCGAGACCCTGGCAGAATGCCTTTCGCGAGCCTCGGGAGGTTTGTCCGTCGCCGATACGAGCGAGGTCTTCGCTCTCGACGGCGCGAGCCTGAAAAAGGCACTAGGACGGTTGGATGTCTTCGCGCCGAGCCTCGAAGAGATCAGGCTTCTGACGGGACGGCACGACGACGAGGAAGCACTGCAGACACTGTCGCACCTCGTGCCCATCCTCGTCGCCAAACGCGGCCGGGCCGGGCTTACGCGCTTCGCGAAAGGCGAACGACTCGATCACACCATCACCCCTCGGACGGCGATCGATCCGACCGGGGCGGGCGACGCCACAGTCGGCGCACTCACCACGGCACTGTTGGCGGACTTGTCGCCGGGCCAACAACTGCGCACCGCAGCGCAGGCTGGTGCGGAAGCCGTCGGCGCGATCGGACCTGGCGCCTTCGGCTGGCAGATCCGGCAGAATTCGAAAGAATTATAGTTCGCATCAAAAGATGCGCGCCTTCCTGTCGCACTTCGCCGATCCCCTCCCTCAATGAGCCCGAGCTTCCGAGAAGCCGACATAACGTACTGTTTTATCGCGTTTTTTTGGCGCATCTTTTGCACTGACGAGGTGGCTGAACGCTTCCAAACCTCGATCTTTCCCGAGTTTCGAAAATTTTCTTTTTTGAAATTTTGAAAATATTTCTTGCGTTGGTTTCTGTGATGCCGGAAGCTCCCTCGCATAGAAATAAACCACGGGGTCAACGTGCCCAAGAAATTGTCATCTCGATGGATTCTGGCTTTCGACGGGAACGATCATGTTCTCATCGAGAACGGCTTCGTAGCGATCGAAGGCGACCGGATCATCAAGATCGGCGACGCCCACGCAACCGCGGCGTCTTCCCACGAAGGTTGGGAGCATCGGGACTACGGAAATGCACTGATCGCGCCCGGCTTCATCGATTTGAACGCTTTGGCCGATGTGGATACGACCATTTTGGGGTTCGGCGGACAAAGGCCTCCCCTGGCGTCCATGTGGAGCCGCTCCTACGCGCAATCGGGACGCCGCGAGGTCCTGACGCGCGACCAGCGCCTGATGTCGGCGCGTTTCGCCTTCGGACAATTGCTTTTGTCCGGCATCACAACCGCTCTTCCCGTGACATCCCTTCTTTTCCGCGCCTGGGCGGAGAGCGTTGCCGAATTCGATGACATTGCCGCACTCGCGGACGAACTCGGTCTTCGCCTTCTTCTCGGCCCGAGTTATCGATCCGCCGTGAACGTCGCGGAACCCGACGGGCAAGTAGGGCAGTTGGCGGACGAGGAAGCAGGTCTGGCCGGCTTGCGAGACGCCCTGGACTTCGCGCGGCGCTGCGAAGGCGCCGGACCGCTTGTCTCCCCTCTGCTGGTGCCTTCCACGATCGAGACCTGCTCCGACGAGCTTCTGCAGCGAACAGCCAGCGCCGCAAAGGATCTCGGCATCCCGTTTCGCCTTCACTGCTGCCAGTCGGCGTTGGAGACACGGTTGATCTGGCAGCGTTCGAGCCGCAGCTCCATCGGACATCTGGCTGCCTTGGGGGTTCTGGGCAATGCCGCCTTGCTCCCTCACGCTCTCGAACTTGGTGGCCCCCAGCGCGACCCGAACCTGGTTCTGTCGGACTTCGAGCAACTGGAGACCAGTGGGTCGACAGTGGTGCATTGCCCACTCGTCGTCGGACGCGCGGGACGCAAACTGGAGTCCTTCGCCCGTATGCGGGCCAAGGGCATCCGAATCGGCTTGGGGACCGACACCGCTCCCCCTGACATGCTGATGAACCTGCAGATGGGCCTCGCCATGTCGCGTGTGGAGGACGAGGCGGCGGCGGACATTCCCGAATTCGTACGCGCAGCCACTCTGGCCGGCGCCGAGGCGATCGGACGCCGCGACCTCGGACGCCTCGAGCCGGGTGCGCAGGCCGATCTGGCGGTCTGGGATCTGGCTGCCTTCGATGCCCAGCCGGTCTTCGATCCGCTGGAGGCGTTGTTTCTTATGCCTCCCGGCCGACGTGCGCGAGACGTGTTCGTTGCAGGACGTTGCTGCGTGAAGGATCATGAACTGCAGGCGTTCGACGTGGCCCATGCAAGCGAGCGCATCGCCGAGATTTTCCAGATCCTCCTCGACAGCTTTCCCGAGCGCCACTGGCAGAACCGCCACTGGCGCGAGCTCTTCCCCCCCTCCTTTCCGATCCAGCCGGCGTCGGCTTTGGGTGGAAGGGACAGCAAAGGCGACATGCGATGAAGATCCTTCACAGCAGTTGGACACGACGGCTGGTCCTGTCCGCCGGCCTTGCCGCCGGTTTGATGACGAGTTCGGCTTTGCCCGTCCTTGCGCAGAACACCGCACCGGTCGTGATCGCATCGTCCGAGGACGTGATCAGCCTCGATCCGCACATGCTCGATTCCAACAATCCCACGGGGTCGGTGATCTGGTCGATCTTCGACAGCCTGGTGCGGCGCGCGCCGGATGGGTCCCCGGTACCGCGCCTGGCCACGTCCTGGGAGCGACTGGACGACGTGACATGGCGCTTCAAGCTGCGTGAAGGGGTCAAATTCACCAACGGTGAGGTCTTCGACGCGCAGGCGGTGAAGATCAACTTCGACCGGATGAACACGGCCCCGTTCAACACGCTTCAGCAGCTCTACGCCCAGACCGGATTGAAGGAGGTCAAGGTCGTCGACGAGCATACGATCGACCTCGTCACGGAGGCGCCCACGGTCAACATGCTCTATTGGCTGGCCGAAGCCTTCATCGCGGCCCCGAAGTACATCACCGACACCTCGCCGGACGAAGTCGCACTGAAGCCCGTCGGCTCCGGTCCCTACAAGCTCGGCTCCTGGCAACGCGGCGATCGCCTGACGCTCGTAGCCAACGAAGGCTATTGGGGCGAGGCACCGAGCGCCAAGGAAGTGGTGTTCCGTGCGATCCCGGAAATGTCCTCGCGCGTCAACGAACTGCGTGCCGGGACGGTGGATCTGGCGATCGGCATCACGCCGGACGTGGCGGACCAACTGAACTCCGACGTCAGCGACGCCGTGATGAACGAAGGCCTTCGCAAGATGCACATGGGCATCTCGCTGAACGGCGAGCAGCCGGCACTCAAGGAGGTCAAGGTCCGTCAGGCGCTGAACCATGCCGTGGACGTGCCGACCATCATCGAGGCTCTTCTGAACAACACGACGGCGCCCTTGAAGAGCATCGTCAACCCACCCAACAACAATCCTGACCTGAAGCCGTTCGCCTACGACCCGGAACGCGCCAAGCAACTCTTGACGGAAGCGGGTTTCGGCGAAGGTTTCCCGCTTACGATCCAGTATTCGACCCGATTTGCCGGTGGCAAGGAGGTCTCGGAGGTCGTGGCGTCCTATCTGGAGCCGCTGGGAATCCGGTCGACCATCGAGGCGGTGGAACTCGGGCAATTCCGGCAGCAGCTCTCGTCCGCCAGCCTGAAGGGCATCTACTTCCAAGGCTGGGCGGCGCTGATCAATCCGTCGGTCGAGCTGGTGATCCTCACCTGTGGCCACGTCGACAACTCGAGCGGCTACTGCAACCCGGACTACGACAAACTGGTCCAGGAAGCGTCGCAGACGCTCGACGACGCAAAGCGCAAGGACCTAGAGTTCCAAGCTCAGTCGATCGTCTGGAACGACGCGCCGTGGCTCTACCTGTGGCGCCTGCCGAACGTCTTCGGCCTGTCCAAGCGCGTCGCCTACGACTTCCGAGCCGACAACTATCTCGAGCCTTACCTGATCACGGTCAAGTAACCAGCCGGCTCGGCCGATAGCGGCGTCCGGTTTCCGGGCCGGACGCTTCCCGCCCGTCATCTCCGCGGATCCTCATGTCCCGATTTCTCGTCAAACGCCTCCTGATGGCCGTTCTGGTGCTGATCGGCGTTTCGTTCAGCACCTTCATCGTCGGCCACCTGACGGGCGACCCCGTGGCGCTGCTGGTGCCGGAGAACGCTTCACAGGAGGCCAAGGATGAGCTGCGTCGCCATCTCGGCCTCGACCAGCCGATCCTGGTTCAGTATGGCGTCTTCCTGGGTCGTGCCCTATCGGGCGATCTTGGCTTCTCCTATGTCCAGGGCACGCGCGTCGCGGGGCTGATCCTGGAACGGCTGCCTGCCACCTTGGAACTGGCCGTGGCTGGTTTCCTTCTGTCGCTCCTGATCGCCATTCCGCTCGGCATCGTCATCGCCTTGAAGCGCAACACCGCCTGGGACTTCGTGGTGACGGCTCTCGCCATGGTGGGCCAGTCGGCGCCCGGTTTCTGGATCGGGCTGATGCTGATCGCCGTGTTCGCCGTCGAGCTACGCCTCCTGCCCGTGTCCGGCTATGGCGGCTTCGCCTATCTCATTCTGCCCGCCGTCACGCTTGCGCTCCAGTCGGCCGCACGGCTGACCCGGCTCGTGCGGGCCAGCATGCTGGAAGTGCTGAGCGCCGACTACGTGCGCACCGCCCGTTCCAAGGGCCTGCGTGAGCGCGTGGTCCTTTGGATCCACAGTTTCCGCAATGCGATGATCCCCGTCGTCACGATGGCGGGACTGGAATTTGCCGAGCTCGTGTCGGGCGCCTTCATCACCGAAACCATCTTCGCTTGGCCGGGCGTCGGACGCCTCGCGGTCACCGCCGTCTACCAGCGCGACTTTCCCTTGGTTCAAGGCGTCGTGCTGTTTGCCGCTTTCGCCTTCGTCTTCATCAACTTTCTGGTCGACCTGCTCTATGTCGCGATCGACCCACGCGTGAAGCTCGCATGAGCCGCGGTCCTGCACTTCGCTCCTTCTGGAAGCGCCACACGCTGGGCACGATCGGAATCGCGATCCTCGCCATCGCGGTTGGCTGCGCACTCGCAGCCCCATTGATCGCGCCATACTCGCCAACCGCCATCAGCCTCCTCGCCCGCATGAAGCCGCCGTTCTGGCTTGAGGGCGGCTCCTTTGCCCATCCGCTGGGAACCGACAATCTGGGTCGGGACATGCTGTCGCGTGTGATCTACGGGTCCCGCATCTCGCTGGCGGTCGGCTTCGCGGCCGTCCTGATGGGGGCGGCGATCGGGACGACGGTGGGAATCCTCGCCGGTTATTTCGGCGGCTGGATCGACTCGATCCTGTCGTTCCTGATCGACGTGCAGCTGTCTTTCCCCTTCACGCTGCTGGCCATCTTCCTGTTGGCGACGCTGGGGGGCGGCTTCTGGCCGATCGTCTGTGTCCTGGCTCTTGCGACCTGGGTCAACTACGCCCGGGTTGTGCGTGGCCAGGTGATGAGCATCAGGTCGCAGGACTATGTCGAGGCCGCGCGCACGGTCGGCGTCCAGACCCGTCGAATCCTCACTCGATACATCCTTCCCAACACCGTGTCCTCGATCATCGTGGTGGCGAGCTTTTCCATGGCGCAGGCCATCCTGACGGAGGCGGCGCTGTCGTTCCTCGGGGTCGGCGTCGACGGCTCCAATCCCTCCTGGGGCACCATGCTCAACGACGGACGCAATTATCTGCAGACGGCGTGGTGGCTCACCGCCATGCCCGGCGTCGCCATCGCTCTGACGGTGCTGGGTGGCAATTTGTGCGGAGACTGGCTGCAGGACCACTTCGATCCGAGGCTCGCGCGATGAATGCCTTGTCCGCCTCGCCTTCCGCGCCGGTCCTGGCGATCGAGAACCTGTCCGTGTCCTTCGAACGGGGCGGCCGACGAATCCGCGCCGTCCGCGACGTATCGCTGACCCTCGCGCCAGGTGAGGTGGTTGGTCTTGTCGGCGAGAGCGGATCGGGAAAGTCGGTGACGATGATGTCGGCCGTACGCCTCCTTGACCCTCGCCGGGCCCGGATCGAGGCCCGGACGCTGCAGGTCGCCGGACACTCCGTCCTGGACCTCGGCAAGCGGGAACTGGAGGATCTGCGTGGGCCGACCGTTTCCTACATCTTCCAGGATCCCCTGACGGCGCTCAATCCGCTTCTGACCATCGGTCGCCAGATCACCGAAGGGCTCAGGCGCCATCGTGGACTGAGCCGGGAAGGCGCCCGTGCGCGAGCCATCGAACTCCTGGGAAACGTCGGCATCCCGGCGCCCGATCTTCGCGTCCGGCAGCTGCCGCATCAGTTGTCGGGGGGCATGCGCCAGCGCGCCATGATCGCGATGGCGCTGGCTCTCGCGCCAAAACTCCTGATCGCCGACGAGCCCACGACGGCCCTCGACGTCACCGTCCAAGCCGAGATCGTCCGCCTCGTCCAGCGCATCCAGCGCGAAGAGGGAATGGCCATGGTCTGGGTCACGCACGACCTGGCCCTGCTTGCACGTCTGGCCGGGCGCATCGTGGTGATGTACGGCGGCCGGATCGTGGAAGACGCCGCGGCCGAGCGTTTGTACGAAACGCCCGCCCACCCCTACACCGCAGGCCTTCTCGCCAGCACCTCGCGTCTCGACATCCCCTTTCGGGACCAGAAGCCGATCCCCGGCTCGCCGCCCGATCCCGGCGAGGACATCCGCGCCTGCGCCTTCGCCCCGCGATGCTCGCGCGCGACGGACGAGTGTCGAACCGCCGTCCCTCCCCTGCGCCCGGTAGCGAAGGCGCAAAGCGTGGCATGTTTCCATCCGTTGACGGACGACCGCGCATGACGCGTGCTTCAGAACCCGGATCCCCGCTCGTCGAAGCGCGTGGCCTTTCCGTTTCCTTCGCAAGCCCAAAGCGGTTCCTTTCGCGCCATAAACCGCTGATCGTTCAGGCGGTGAAGGACGTGGACCTGACCGTGAATGCGGGCGAGACCCTGGCGCTGGTCGGCGAAAGCGGCTGCGGCAAGTCCACTCTCGGACGCGCACTGATCCGTACGCTGCCGCACTCCGCGGGACGCATCCTGTTCAAGGGAGAGGACATTTCCAAGCTTCGCGGCGAGACGTTGCGGCGCGCCCGGGCGGGCTTCCAGATGATCTTCCAGGATCCCTACGCGTCGCTGAACCCGAAGATGTCGGTGTTCGACACGTTGGCGGAGCCCCTGATCGTTCATGGAACGGACAATCGGACCGCGATCCGTCGCAAGGTGGAGGAGATGCTCGACGCCGTCGGTCTCGACCGCGCCTTCGCCTCGCGCTACCCGCACGAATTCTCCGGTGGTCAGCGTCAACGCATCGCGATCGCGCGCGCGGTGATCCTCAAGCCCGATTTCATCGTCGCCGACGAGCCTCTGTCCGCGCTCGACGTTTCCCTTCAGCTTCAGGTGCTCAAGCTCTTCGACGACTTACGACAGCGCTTCGCCCTCACGTACTTGTTCGTGTCGCACGACCTCGCCCGCGTCTTCGGCTTCGCGGATCGGGTGGCGGTCATGTATCTCGGTCGGATCGTCGAGATCGGAGCCGCCTCCGCCATTGTGGCGAAACCGGCCCATCCCTATACGCAAGCCCTTCTGGCCGCCGCACCGTCACCTGATCCGAAGCTGGAGGCGACCCGGGAGGTGCCGAGGCTGACGGGCGAAATTCCGAGCCCAGCCAATCCGCCTTCCGGCTGCCGCTTCCATACGCGTTGCCCCTCCGTCATGCCCCTCTGCCGCACGCTCGAGCCCGAGATGAGGTCGGCCGGCCCCGGGCAAGAGGCAGCATGCCATCTCGTCGGCTCGCCGGCGAACTGACCGCTCCTCATCCCTTGCATCCCTTCAGGAGACCCAATTCCATGTCCGCCCATTCCGACCTCGCCCAGTCGTTTCCGCCGCATGCCGAGGAGATCGAAACGGCTATGCGCACCGCGCTGCGCTACGATGTTCTGTGCGCCGAGGTCGACCGGACGGTTGCGGAAGCGCTGACCGTCCCCACGATCGCCAACGCCCGCCGTTTGTTTCTGGCAGGATCGGGCGACAGCTACTTCGCTGCTCTTTCGGCCGCTCCAGCCCTCAGCCGTTGGACCGGACTGCCGGTCATGGCGACCACCGCCATGGACCTCGCTCGCTACCAGATCCCCTTGATGCAGGAAGGGGACGTGGTTGTCAGCATCTCCAACTCTGGATCCTCGTCGCGCGCTCGCGAATGCGTCGCGCTCGCCAAATCCAAGGGACTACCGACACTGGGGGTCACCGGGACACTTGAAGGCGCGCTCGCAAAGAGCGCCGACGCCGTGATCCACCGCCCCGTGGGCGATATCGCCGACATTCCTGAACAATACGGGCGCTGCTTCCTGAACTTTGCTGAATACGTGGCGGTTCTGCAGGCGCTCTATGTCTTCGGCATCGAGCTCGGCCGGATGCGCGGTCATCTGCGCGCGGACGACGCCGATCGGCTGGGTGCGGACCTTGCCGCATCGGTCGCCATGCTTCCCGACGTGGCGCGAGGGATCGACGCGACCGCCCGACGCGTAGCCGAAGCCGTTCTGGGGGTCGACACCGTCTTCTCGATCGGGACCGGACCGAGTCGCGGAACGGCTGCCTATTCGGCTGCGAAGTTCCACGAGCAGATGCCCATCAACGGCGTTCACCAGGATCTCGAGGAATGGGCGCATCTCGAGTACTTCCTGACCTACTTCTCCTGGCGTGAGCGGTCCGTCGCCTTCGTCATCGCGCCTCCCGGCAACAGCGCGGACCGCGCCCACGAGATCGTCGAGGGCATGGCCGGCGCCGGCGGGCGGGCTCTTCTCGTAGCGCCGGCCTCGGCTCGAACGGAGGGTGCCTTTGCCCATTTCGAGATGCCCGAGGCGCTGGACGAGTTCCTGTCCCCGATGGTCTACCATCTGCCGGCGCAGCTTCTCGTCCTCTACATGGCGCATCTGTCGGGGATCCGGTCGATCCCGCTCCGACGCACGGACGGTTTTCGCCTAATCGCGGGGAGCCAGATCCGCGACGACGCTTCGACGTTGGCTTGAGCCCGTTCATGGCATCCAAACCCGATCTTCTGATCCTCGGCCAGATCACAATCGATCATGTGGTTCCGGCGACGCCGGAGCCATGGAAAGAGCAGGTCGGCGGAAACGCCCTCTACGCAGCGGCCGGTGCGCGCCTCTGGCTTGATCCGGCTCGTATCGGCCTCGTGTTCCGCCGGGGGCATGACTTTCCCATCGACGTCGAAGCCGTCCTGGCCCGAGCCGGAATCCGCCATGTCCGGCGCCTCGACGTGGACCTGCCGCATCTCACCGAGTGGATCGTCTACGAGACGAACGGATTTCGCAGGTGCCTGCCCAAGAACGAACCGCTCCGCCACATCGGCTCGGAAGGCGAAGGCGCCGACATCGAGACTTATCTGGACTACCTCCTGCGCTTCACGCCGGAGGCGGCCGACCTGCCCGCCGAATGGCTTCCCGCCAAGGCGGTCCACCTCGCCCCGCAAGTGCGCGACCGGCATCCCAGAAGCTTGGCCTTCCTCGCTGGTCGGGCCGAGTTCCTGTCCGTCGACCCCTCCCCGTTCCTTGCCAAGATGCACGACGCACGAGGGCTCGCGAACGCCCTGAAGGGAGCGGACGCCATTCTTCCGAGCGAGCTGGAAAGCGGTCATCTGGCAAAGGATGGCTGGTTCGAAGCAGCCGACGCGCTCCGCTCCGCTGGCTTTGCCGAAGTCGCGATCAAGAGGGGCGCAGACAGCGTCGTTCTTGCCGCGGCGCGCGAGAGGGTCTCGAATATCCCCGTCACGCCTGTCGACGTGCTCGATCCCACGGGAGCAGGCGACAGTTTCGGCGGTGCCTATGCCGCCTGCCGGATGCTTGGCTACGCACCGCCCGACGCCGTGCGAAGAGCCATTGTTTCGGCGGGCATGGTGGTCGGCTCGCGCGGCGCAGAAGCCGCGCTCGCTCTCGATCCGGCCGAGGCGGCTCGTCGTCTTGCGACGTCAGCTTGAGGGCACCCAGTGAGCCCGGCAGGCGTTCCACAGCATCAGGATGGCTTCTGCCGTGCGCGCTGGATCCGCAAACCGCTCGCGCAGGGCGTCTCGCAGGATTCGGTCCGCGCCCGCCGACCACTCCAGCATGAACGGAACGTGGCTGACCGGCGAGACGACCGCCCGGCGACGCCCATCCAGCAGCCGCCTGACGGCCTCGTCCGCTCCGATCGGGGGAAAGAAGCGCAAAAGCTCGTCGCGGACGACCTCGTCGCGCTCGAGTTCGGGGAACGGCACCGGAAACAGCCGTTCCTGCAACCAACGCCGGTGGACGCGCAGGTCGCCGTCGACTGCTGGTCCGCCGAGCGCCACGGCCAGTCGCAGCGCCTTGTCGCGGCGGATCCTATCAAGGCCGGCGCGCACGCAGATCAGCGCATGACCGGGCATCAGAGGCGTTCCGGTGCGTCCTGGAAGACGCGCCAAGGGAACGCTCACGGGACGCCCCGCCAAGACGCCGGCATCCGCTGCCAGGTAGTCCATGGTGAAGGTGAGAAGGTGGCGACCGGAGGCCCATCGCCGCAGCGCCGCCTCGTCGCTCCGGTCATCAAGACTGCCCGGGGGCACGAGATCTTCCGCGACGAGGCTCGCGAAGAAGTCGACGGCTTCTGCCAGAGCCACGAGCGCTCGTTCATCGTCCAGAGACGTGACCCCACCCGTCGACAGATGACACAGCAGGCTCCAGATCAAACCGGTCTGTGTGGCGTGCCAGCGTGGCACGAACGGATGGTCCGAGACACCGTCCCGACGCGCCCGGCGACAGACGTCGATTACGTCGTCCCAGTCCTGAACCGAGTGGTCAGCACCGGGTCGCTGAAAGAGCGCGAACGGACCGGCATTGTAGTAGGTCGTCCCCAGGAGCCGGCCGTCCGGATCGAGAGAGCCGCGAAGGACTTTCCGGTTCATACGGTGCAGCCATGGTTCGATGGCGGGATCGCACGCCGGTATCGGCTCGATCCAGCCGCACGCTGCCCAAAGCGAGGCTTCGGCGCGTTGCGCATAGAAGACTTCCGGCCCCGCGCCGCACCGGAAGGCTGCGGCGAGAACCTCTTCGTACGCGCCCGGTATGCAGTCCGCCTCCACCGCCGTGCCGGTTTCACGCGCGTACCGAGCGAGATTGTCCCGCACGATCCCGGCACCGACATCCCAAAACGCGAAGCGAAGCGGATCACTTCCTTCCTCGATCCCCGGTTCCAAAGGAACGTTGCCCATGACTGATCTCCTGGTGCGGGGCGGCAAGGTGCTGCGCTCGGCGCAAAGCGACATTCCGGAGGAAGCCGATATCCTGATTCGCGATGGCGTCATCGTGGAAATCGGATCCGACCTCGCAGCGGATGCGATGGATGTCCTGGACGCAACGGGACAGTTGGTGATCCCGGGTCTCGTCAACGCTCATCTCCATTCGCCGGGCAACCTGATGCGCGGCACTCTCGACGGGCTCCCCCTCGAAGTGTTCATGCTGTACGAAGTACCCCTCCTGTCGGACGGGGCCGAAGATCCAGACATCGTTCGGCTGCGCACCTTGATGGGCGCAGCGGAGATGCTGAAGCTCGGGATCACCAGCGTCGCCGACGACGCCTTCTTCGTTCCGCTCACCAGCTGTGCGGCGATCGACGCGATTGCCCAAGCCTATGCCGACAGCGGCATGCGCGCCACGATCGGCCTCGATCAGCCCATCGTCGTAGAATACGACAAGTATCCATTCCTCAAGGATCTTCTGCCGCCGGAACTGCGCGCGCGCATGGACTCGCTGCCGCGCGAGACGGCAGAGGGCATGCTTGCCCACTACGACTACCTGATCGAGCGCTGGCACGGTGCGGCCGACGGGCGGATCGCCGCGGCCGTCTCCTGTTCGGCGCCCCAGCGCGCGACGCCGGACTACTTGAGGGCCCTTTCGGCCCTGGCCCGCCGGCACGATCTCCCATTCTTCTGCCATATCTTGGAAACCAAGCTGCAACGCGTCCTGGGCGAAGAGAAATACGGTGGATCGCTCGTGCGATACGTCGATGAACTCGGCATCCTCGACGAGCACATGCAGGTGATCCATGCGATCTGGGTGGACGACGACGACATCTCGCGCCTCGGGCGTTCGGGCGCCTGCGTGGCGCACAATCCCGTCTGCAATATGCGGCTCGGCAGCGGAGTGATGCCCTTCCGCGCCTTGCGCGATGCGGGCGTTCCGATCTGCCTTGGCACGGACGAGGCTGTCAGCGACGACAGCCACAATCTCTGGGGTGCTATCAAGACGGCCGGGATCATGCATGCCTTGGCCGATCCGGATCCGTCCCGATGGCCGAAGGCGCCCGAAATCCTGGCTGCGGTCTGGGACGGGGGCAGTCGCGTGCTGCGCCGCCGACAGCCGCTCGGACGGATCGCCGAGGGTTACGCCGCAGATCTTGCGGTTCTCGACCTCGACACGCCGAGTTACTGGCCGCTGCACGACATTCGGCGTCAGCTCGTGCTGTGCGAAAGCGGTTCCTCCGTGCGCCATACCGTGGTGGCGGGCCATGTCGTCATGCGCGACCGGCGATTGACGACGATCGATGAGCCAGCCCTTCTGACTGAGATCCGCGCACTGGAGCCGACCCTGCGACGTGAGGCTGTGGCCCTGCGGGAAAGCGCTGGCGAGGTCGAGCCCTACTACCGGGAAATGGTTCGCATGGCAGCGGCCCGCGATGTCGGCTTCACGCGGTGGGTCGGGAGATGACGGGCCTACCTGACGACGGTCGAGACTTTCTCGGTTACGGAGAACACCCACCACGCGCCGTCTGGCCGGAAGGCGCACGCGTCGCCGTGTCGCTCGTCCTCAATATCGAGGAAGGGGCGGAAATGGCTTTGTCTTCGGGCGACGAGCGCAACGAGGCCACCTACGAAGTGCAGGAGGAACTGGTCGGCTTTCGTGACTTCTGCATGGAAAGCCATTTCGAATACGGCAGCCGCGCCGGCTACTGGCGTGTCATGCGCGTGCTGGAAGAGTTCGCGGCTCCGGCCACGCTGAATCTGTGCGCCAGGGCGCTCACGCGTACGCCTTGGCTCGGACGCAACGCCGTCGAGCGTGGGCACGAGATCATGTGCCATGGCTGGCGGTGGGAGCATCACAACGCGATGAGCGAGACGCAGGAGCGCGAACTGATCGCGCGCTGCGTCTCGACGATCGAGGCGGAGTGCGGCGTCAGGCCGGTAGGCTGGCACGTGAAGAGCCACCCGTCGGCCAACACGCGGCGCCTCCTGATCGAGGAAGGCGGCTTCCTCTACGATTCGAACGTCTACAACGACGACCTGCCGTGGACGCTGCGCGGCACGGAGCGCCCCTACGTCCTCCTGCCCTACGCGTTCGACACCAACGACATGAACTTCTTCGCCTCGCGCCGCTTCGTGCATGGCAACGACTTCTCCCGTTACTGTTGCGACGCCTACGACTGGCTGCACGAGGAAGGCGCGGACCGTCCGAAGATGATGACGGTCGGTCTTCACACCCGCATCATCGGCCGTCCCGGCCGGATCGCCGGTCTGCGCGATTTCCTGCGCCATGTGCGTGACAAGGGCGGCGGCTGGATCGCGCGGCGCGATGCGATCGCCCGTACCTGGATCGCCTCCAACGCCTGACCTCCGTCCGAAGGGAACCGCTTTGCGCATCCATATCATCAACCCCAACACGACGGCCGCCTTCACGCATGCCGATCTTGCTGCCGGGCAGGCCAGCGCGTCCGCCGGTGTCGTGGTGACCGCCAGCGAGCCGCCCGAGGGGACCCCCTCGGTCGAGAGCCACTTCGAGGAGGCCGTGGCGGCCCTTGGCGTCATCTCGGAAATCCGCCGGCTCGAGGGCGAACCGATCGACGCCTTCGTGATCGCCTGCTTCGGCGACACGGGCTTGGCGCCCGCCCGGGAGGTGGCACGTGTTCCCGTTGTCGGTATGACCGAAGCCGCGCTGATGGCTGCCGCACTTGTTGCCGACACGTTCTCCATCGTCACGCTCCCGGCTCGAACCCGCATCCATTCCCACCGGGTCGTACGGTCTCTTGGCCTGGATCTGGCGGGTCGCTGCCTGCCGATCCGTGCGGTGGACGTGCCGGTGTTGTTCGACGAAAGCGAGGAAGACGCGGTCCTGAAGGCGATCCTCGCCGAGGGACGGGCCGCGATCGACACGGACGCCGCCGAAGCGATCGTCCTCGGCTGCGCCGGGATCGGCCATCTGGCGCGCCCGATCGAGACCGAGCTTGGCGTGCCGGTGATCGACGGCGTGTCCGTGGCGGTCGGCATGGCGGAGACCCTCGTTCGCTGTCGCCTCACGACGTCGAAGCGTTCGAGCTACGCCGATCCGCCGGCCAAGACCCTCTCCGGATCCTTTCGATCCATTGCCCGATCCATCTCCTGATCCCAAGGAATCCTCATGCTTCCCAGGCAGTCCCGCTACGGCTTCTCGCCCATCACGCGCCGCCCGGACTATGAATGGCCCGGCGGCAAACGTCTGGCGCTCTACGTCGCGTTGGGAATCGAGGAGTATGTCTTCGGCGAGGGGATCACCGAGGACCTGTTCCCCGGCGCGCCGAAACCCGATTACGTGAACACGTCCTGGCGGGACTACGGCAACCGAGTGGGCGGCTTCCGCCTGATCAAGCGTTTCGCCGATTTCGGCGTACCGCTGACCATCCTCCTCAACACGGAAGTCTACGACCATGCACCCGACCTGATGGACTTCGCGCGCCGGCACGGCTGCGAGATCGTCGGTCATGGCCTTACCAACTCCGACACGCTCGCCGGGCGGGCGCCGGCAGACGAAGCGGCCTATCTGAAGGCGGTGGCCGATCGCATCGAGGAAGTCGAAGGCGGCCGTCCCGGCGGCTGGTCGAGCCCCTGGCTCTCACAGACCGAGAACACAGCCGATCTTCTGAAAAAGACCGGCTACCGCTACCTGATGGACTTGCGGCTCGACGACCAGCCGGTCTGGCTCCAGACGCGAGCCGGCCCGCTGTTGGCTTTGCCCTACGCTCTGGAACTCAACGATTCTTCCACCCTGATCGGTCGCCAGGGTGACGCCACCGACTTCGAGCGGATGATCGTGGATGAGTTCGACGAGATGCTCGAGGCTTCGAAAGACCAACCTCTCGTCATGTCCGTCGTGGTCCACTCCTTCATTTCCGGCGCCCCTTTCCGCCTGCGCGCCCTGACCCGCGCCCTCGAGCATATCACCAGGCGGCGGGACGAGGTGTGGATCACCCAACCGCGCGAGATTGCCGCCTTCATGGAGGCGAACCCTCACCTTGCCGTCTGAACCGTCGTCAGAAGTCCTTCATGTCTCGGTGGAGATCCTCGATCGAGGAAAGGCGATCGAGCGAACTCTGGCCGAGCCGGGACCAGACCTGCTCGGTCAGGACATGGCAGAAAACGAAAGCACTCGCATGGTCGTCGAAATGACCGCGCGCGCCGGAGTGGCACGCACTCGTCGGTAAATCAGGCTGGACACCTTACGAAGGGCTTCGGATTACCGGCCGTGTGGAAGCAACCATCGTGCGATGGCTGGTGCTTGGCCCGCTGTGGAAAGCCATTGATCGATCTCGGCAGCGCCTAGTTCATCTCTCGGCATTGAGACATCGACGGCAAAGGCGCCAACCAACGACTCGTGTCGAGCGGATCGAACGTTGTCTGGCTCCGGCCAACGGGCGATTGACCGCCAAACCCATCGTAGAGTTTCGGCGACGCCGGACACCACATGATGCGATTTGCGATGAATTGCGATGCCCTCACCTTCCCGCGATGATGGGCGTCACAGTCGAGGAAAGTCGCCAAGTCCGCGTTGAATTGGCCCGAGAGGTCATCGGGGTCAGCGTATGGGACATGACGCGTGGGCCTGCGTCGTCCGGCTTTACGGCCACCCTTCATTTCGATCTTGGAATTTGGTCCATACGCCGCCCCCTCATCTCCAGGAGGCAACACGCCCTATCTGCGTCCGGGACCGGCGCTTGCGCCGCTTGAAACGGCAGGGAGACGTGACGATGAAGGTGATGGCACTGCGGGCACCGGGCGGGTTGGACCGTATCGTGGCGGAGGACCGCTCCGATCCCGGTCGGCCGGGGCCTGGTGAGATCCGCGTCGCCCTGCATGGGGCCTCGCTGAACTTCCACGACCTCGCGGTCGCTCTCGGCCAGATGCCGACGGCGGACGGGCGCGTCCTCCTCGCCGACGGCGCTGGTCTCGTGGAAAGCGTCGGCGAGGGCGTCAGCGAGTTTTCGCCCGGTGACATGGTCGTCTCCTGCTTCTTCCCGGACTGGCAGGACGGGGCACCGACGGTCGGCGACTTCGCGCGCACGCCGGGCGACGGCATCGATGGGTTTGCGCAGGAAGCCGTGGTCCTGCCGGCCACCGCCTTTACCCGCGCGCCCAGGGGCTATGATGCGGTGGAAGCTGCCACCATCACGACCGCGGGTCTGACCGCATGGCGCGCGCTCGTCGGCGACGCCGGGCTGAAGGCGGGCGATACAGTTCTCCTTCTGGGGACGGGCGGCGTCTCGATCTGGGCGCTGCAGATCGCCAAGATGTTCGGAGCGAGCGTCGCCATCACCTCGTCGTCGGACGAGAAGCTCGAGCGTGCGCGCGCGATGGGCGCAGACTTCACCCTGAATTATCGGGCCGAACCGGAGTGGGGGCGCCGGGTTCGCGACTGGACCGGTGGCAGAGGCGTCGATCACGTCATCGAGGTCGGCGGCCCCGGAACCCTCGCCCAGTCCATCGAAGCCGTGCGGATCGGCGGGCACATCGCCCTCATCGGCGTTCTCACGGGCTTTTCCGGCGAGATCCCGACCGGCGTGTTCATGACGAAGCAGGCCAGGCTTCAGGGACTGATCGTAGGAAGCCGTCGACAGCAGCAGGAATTCGTCCGTGCGCTGGAGGTGAACGCCATCCGGCCGGTGATCGATCGCCGTTTCGCGCTTGCGGACCTTGCGGACGCCTTCCGGCACGAGCAGGGCGCGAGCCATTTCGGCAAGATCGGAATCGAATGGTAGGGGATCGGTGAACGACTCGAAGCGGCATCGCGGGCGGTTCGCTAGCCTGCGATGCCGCGATCCGGACGTGCGACACCGTCTCATCTCGCGATGAAGCACATTCCACCAGCGGCAGCGTATAGGGTCGTTGCGTCAGCGGAGTTTCGGTCGTTACGTCAACTCGTGGCGGATCTACGTACATTGTTAGTGATATATACGACGTCCCCTCGACGATTCATTTTGCATTATTGGCTCTTCCCCTAGCGTCCGCCGTAATTGGTGGTGGGGGCGTGTATGAGTCTGATGAACCGGGGACCGGCGAGTAACGGCTTCAGTCGTCGCGTCGTCCTGCCCATGTCGGCCATGGTCGTCGCGACGGTCACGCTGGTCTTGGTGTTCGTTCTCATCACCGCGCATCGACAGAATTCGATCGCACTGGAAGCATCCACCAAGCTCGCGGAGACAGCTCTGACCGTGAAGGAGCGGGAAATCGCTCGAACCTTGCGGGATTATGCCGTCTGGGAGGACGTCTACCGCAACCTGCACGAGACCATAGACATCGAATGGGCCGCGACCGACGGCAACGTCGGCGCCAACATCTTCACCGGCCTCGGCTACGAGATGGCCTTCGTGATCTCCCCCACGGGCAAGACGGTCTATGCCGTCATGGACGGGGAGCCGACGACGCGGATCGAAGCCACGTCCGCCATCCAGGACGGGTTGCCGCAACTCCTGGCGCGCGCCGCCGCGCAAGCCGAACCCGCGGTGGGGATCCTCGCCGCGCAAGACGGCAACGCGCTCGTGGCGGCGACGACCATCCTGCCGCCGTCGCTGGACGGCTCGGGCCTCAGCCCGGCGGATCGCTCGTCCATGATCTTCGTCAAGAAGCTGGACCCGGCCTTCCTGTCCCGCATCGGCAGCGAGTACCTTCTGCGCGACCTGCGCATGGGCACACCCGACGAGCCCGGCCTCGGGGCATCTATCCCCCTGCGCTCGCCTGGCGGCGACGTTCTGGGAGCCGTGACCTGGATACCGGAGCAGCCGGGCTACAGCCTCCTGCGTTTCATTCTGCCGCCGTTGGGCGTGTCGCTCGTCATCTTCGCGGCCTTCGCCTTCCTCGTGCTGCGTCACGCGCGGCGCTCGACGGTGGAACTCGAGCAGTCGTCCCGGACCATCGAGACCTATGCGCAGACGCTCGAGGAAAGCGAGGCGCGCTTTCGCGACGTCGCCGAGGCGTCCTCGGACTGGATCTGGGAGTGCGACACCGACATGCGGCTCGTCTACCTCTCGGCCCGGTTCACCGAGGTCACGGGACTTGCGGCGGCCAATGCGCTGGGTCGGACCCTGGAGCAGTTCTTCGTCGTCGAGCGCGCCGACGACGACTGGCAGAAGCGGTCGAACCAGTTGCATGCGCACCAGACGTTCCGCGATCTGCGCTGCCGCTACCACGACGCCGACGACCACCTTCGCATCTGCCGCCTGGCGGCGCGACCGGCCTTCGACGCGCAGGGCCGCTTCTCCGGCTACCGCGGGACCGCGACGGACATCACCAGCGAGGTCGAGGCGCAGGACCGCGCCACCCATCTAGCGCACCACGATGCGCTGACCGGCCTTCCCAACCGGGTCCTCTTCCACGAGCGCCTCACGGCGGCTCTCGACGAGAACCGCCAGGAGCGCGCGCGCATCGCGATCCTTTGTCTCGACCTCGACCACTTCAAGGAGGTCAACGACACGCTGGGCCATGCCGCCGGCGACGTGCTCCTCCAGGAGGTCAGCGAGCGTCTGAGATCGGCGATCCTGCCGAGCGATACGGTCGCCCGCCTCGGCGGCGACGAATTCGCCGTGGTTCAGCTCGGCGTGAACCAGCCGCTGGAAGCGACCGCCCTCAGCCGCACCATCATCGAGCAACTCAACCGTCCCTACATCGTGGACGGAATGGAGCTTCATGTCGGCGTCAGCGTCGGTCTCGCCTTCGCAAACGACGACAGCTACACGCCCGACGCACTTCTGAAGAACGCCGACATCGCCCTTTACCGCGCCAAGCAGGCCGGTCGCGGCACGATGCGGATCTTCGAGCCCCGGATGGACCTGGAGCTGCAGGCCCGCAAGGCGCTGGAATACGATCTGCGCCAGGCGGTGGCGCGGGGCCAGCTCGAGGTCCACTACCAACCCCTGATCGAGCTCGACGGCGAGCGCGTCGCCGGCGTCGAGGCGCTCGTCCGCTGGCGTCATCCGGAGCACGGGCTCGTTCCGCCGGGCAACTTCATCCCCTTGGCCGAGGACACCGGGCTGATCGTCGAGATCGGCGAATGGGTGCTGCGGACCGCGTGCCGTCAGGCCATGGAGTGGCCGGACGTGCGCGTCGCGGTGAACCTGTCGCCGGTTCAGTTCAAGCATCGCGAACTGGTCGAGACGGTGCGGCAGGTTCTGGAGGACACAGGCCTTCCCGCCGGACGCCTCGAGCTCGAGATCACCGAAAGCGTGCTTCTGCACGACGCCGTGGCGGCGAAAGAGATCCTGACGGCCCTGAAACAGACGGGGGTCCATATCGTCATGGACGATTTCGGCACCGGCTATTCGTCGCTCGGGTACCTGAACTCCTTTCCGTTCGACAAGATCAAGATCGACAAGTCCTTCATCTCCGACCTGTCGGTGGAGAAGTCGAACGCCATCGTGCGCTCCGTGATCGGGCTCGGGCAGAGCCTCAACATGATCACCACGGCGGAAGGCGTCGAGACCGAGGAGCAGGCCGCGTTCCTGCTCGCCGAAGGCTGCGAGCAGGTGCAGGGATACCATTTCGGTCGCCCCGTTCCCGCTATCGAGATGTCGCGGTTGCTCGAAGAGCGCTTGATCCCTCCCGGCCTGCCGATCCCGGCCGTCGCCTGAACCCCACCTCTCGGGCCGGCTTCGTGCCGCTGAAGGCGCACCGGCCCTCGCCTGCTCCATGCAAAGGAATGCCATGATGTCCGCAACGGCCCGGTCGTTCGACAATCGCACTACGCCTATCGAACAGTTGGCCCGCCTCGACGGCGCCATCCCTGCCCTCGCTCGTGCGCGGCGTTCGGGACCGCCGCTCCCGGTCTTCGAGACCGTCGACGCCGTCGTCGCGTCGCTGCGGCCGGCCGAACCGGTCTTCTGCCTGGAGCCGGCACGCCTGCGGCAAGCCGCCCGGCGGTTCGCAAACCTTCCGGCGCGCGTGCTCTACGCCGTGAAATGCAACCCGCATCCGGCCGTTCTCGAAACCCTGTTCTCGGCGGGGATCCGCGACTTCGACGTCGCCTCGATCGAAGAGGTGCGTCTTATCGCCGATCTGTTCGGCAAGTCGGCCGGTCAGTTCTTCAACAATCCTGCCAAGTCGCGGCCTGCGATCCGCTCCGCGTCCCGCGACTTCGCCATCCGGTTCTACACCGTGGACTGCGCCAGCGAGATCGACAAGATCCTCGCCGAAGCCGAACCGGACGGCGACCTGATTATCGCGGTCCGCCTCGCGACGCCCTCGCGCGACGCGCGCTATGCCTTGTCGACCAAGTTCGGTGCGCCGCCCGCCGAGGCGGCGGACCTCCTGCGCGAGATCGATCGCAGAGGGGTGAAGGCCGGCATTTCCTTCCATGTCGGCTCCCAGTGCCTGTCGCCCGACAGCTTCGGCAACGCCATCGATCTCGCGGGCAAGGTCGCGCGCAAGGCCGGCGTCTCGTTGAGCGTCCTCAACGTCGGCGGCGGCTTCCCCGCCCCCTACCCCGGCGACCACGTGGCGCCGATCGATCGCTACTTCGCCGAGATCCTGCAGGGCCGCCGCCGACTGGAACTCGCTTCGGGCTGCATGCTGATGTGCGAGCCGGGCCGGGGGCTGGTGGCGGAGGCCGCGAGCGTCGTCGTGCAGGTCACGCTGCGCCGCGACCGGACGATCTTCCTCAACGACGGCGTCTTCGGCTCGCTTCAGGAACTGGGCCATCCCAAGGAGCGGCGTCCGGTGCGGATCGTGCGTCCCGACGGACCACCCGCCGCATCCCGCCTCGGCGAGTTCAAGGTGTTCGGGCCGACCTGCGATTCCAACGACGTTCTCGGCGCGCCGTTCCTGCTTCCGGAGGACGTGCGCGAGGGCGATTGGCTGGAGGTCGGTCAGATGGGGGCCTACAGCTTGTCGATGCGCACGCACTTCAACGGGTTCCATCTCGACCAGATCGTCCAGATCGGCGTTTGATCCGTGACGGTGCCCACACCCGCCCGGCTTTCCGCGACGCTTCTGGGCGTCTGCGGCATCCTCCTCTGGGCGACCGAGACCGTGCTCATCACGTTCACGACGCGCATCCCTCCGCTTCAGACGGTGGCGCTGGCCTTCGTCTTCGCGGCTTTGATGGCCCCGTTGGCGTGGCGGTTGACCGGAGACGATCCTCGGGCCGCCTTTCGGCAGCCGCCGCGGGTGTGGCTGCTCGTGGTCGGGTCGCTCGTCGGCTATCACGCGGCGATCTACTGGGCGACGCAGCAGGCCCCCCCGGCAGCCGCCGCGCTTCTCCAGGGCACGACGCCGCTTCTGATCGTCCTCGGTTCGGCGCTCCTTCCGGGCGAGCGTCTTCGCGCCTGGCATGTGGCGGGCGCCATCGTCGGGCTGGTGGGCATCCTTCTCCTGATCGATGGCGGCGAGGCGATCACCGATGATGGCGGCGCGCGTGCGCCGGCCTTCTACCTGTCGCTGATCGGGGTCGCGGCAGGCCTGTGGGGCCTCTATTCCGTGCTGTCGCGGCGGTATGCCGACGTGCCGACCTCCGCGCTCGGGGTCTTCTACGCCGCATCCGCCGTGATCTGCGTCCTCCTCCACGCCTCGCTCGAGACCTGGGTGGCACCGACGCCGGGCGAGTGGGCGGCGATCGCCGCGCTCGGGGTCTTCCCGATGGGGCTGGCTCTGTATCTCTGGGACGTCGGCGTGAAGCACGGCGACATCCAGGCCCTCGGGGCGATCAGCTATGTCGAGCCGTTCATCGGCGCCCTGCTCGTTGCGTTTCTCGGCCAGGGCCAGTTGGACGCGCGGCTCGCCGTATCGGGACTGCTCGTCATCCTGGGTGCGCTGCTCGCCAGTTGCAACCTGCTGCGCACGGCGCCCATCCCACAGGCCTCCGCCGTCGCATCCGACGCGGCGATGCTGGACGACTTGCGGCGGGATCTCGTCTCGGCGACCGAGCGCTGTCTCCGCAAGCTCGAACAGACGCCGCCCGTCGTCGCGGCGGACGAACGGGAGATGATCGCCGGCCGCCTGCTCGCCCTATGGCGTTCCATGGATGCGCTGTGCGCCGACGACCGACTCACGCCGAGGCGTTGGGAAGCCGACGGTCGAGGAAATCTCTGATCAGGCGGGCGATCTCGCCTGCATCGGTTTCCAGGGCGAAATGGCCGGCGTCCAGTAGATGGATCTCCGCATCCGGCAGATCGCGGCGGTAGGCTTCCGCGCCGGCAGGCAGGAAGGCGGGGTCGTGACGCCCCCAGACCGCAAGAAGCGGCGGCTGGTGGTCGCGGAAGTAGCGCTGGAAGTCGGGGTAGAGCGCGACATTGCTCTTGTAGTCGCCGATGAGATCGAGCTGGATCTCCTCGGCACCCGGCCTCGCCATGTAGGCGATGTCGAGTTCGTAGCCGTCGGGCGAAAGGCGCTCCGGCTTGGACCCCGTCCCGTACTGCCAGTCCCGGATCGTGCCGGGTGAAAGCGACGGCCGGCAGGCTTCGCGATTGGCCTCGCTCGGTTCGCGCCAATAGGCCTGCCACGCGCCCCACTCGTCGCTGAAACCGTCGAGATAGGCGTTGCCGTTCTGCGAGACGATCGCGGACACGCGTTCGGGATGACGCATGGCCAGCCTGAGGCCGACGGGGGCCCCGTAGTCGAAGATGTAGAGGGCGTAGCGCTCGAGCGACAAGGCCTCGACGAAACCCTCGATCACATCCGCAAGCCGGTCGAACGTGTAGTCGAAGCCACCACGCGGCGGCGCCTTGGTCTGACCGAAGCCGGGCAGGTCGGGCGCGACGAGATGGAAGCGATCGGCCAGCAACGGGATCAGATCGCGGAACATGTGGCTCGACGTCGGAAAGCCGTGCAGAAGCAAGAGCGTCGGCTTCGAACGGCTGCCCGCCTCGCGATAGAAGACCTCGACGCCGTCGACGTCCACAGTCCGGTAGCTCGGTTGGGTCATGCATGCTCTCCTTGGGTGTCCTTCGCCGACGCCGCGCCCGCGCGCAGCGTGGCATTCTCGGCTTCGAGCGCGGCCAGCCGCTCCTGCAGGGGACGGACCGCTTCGGCGATCTCGGCTTCCGTGAAGCGCGGGATGATGTGCTGCGGGCAGTTCCAGTCGAAGGCTTCGAGCCGCATCCGGAAGATGCGCTCGATCCGGCCGCGATAGCCGGGCACGGCGACGAGATCGGCCAGTTCGGGCATGGCATCGGGCGCGATGGCCTCGACATGCGCGTAGATCTTCAGGCGCGCCCGGTGCGGGTAATCCATCAGGAACAGGCAGGCGCGATCGTTCGCCCCAAGGTTCCCAAGGCTGATGTACTGGCGGTTGCCGGAGTAGTTGGCGAAGGCGAGCGTCTGGGCATCGACGAGCTTCAGGAAGCCTTGTGGGCCGCCGCGATGCTGGACATAGGGCCAGCCGGTTTCCGAAACCGTCGCCATGTAGAAGCTGTCGCGTGCGCCGATGAAGGCTGCCTCGTTCTCGGTGAAGCGGTCGAAGGCGCGATGTCCCGGGAAGTCCTGCCAGACATGGTCGACACCCATCGCGGCCTGCGCTGCGCGAACACTCGGCGTCACGGCGATATCGAGGAAGCCATAGGACATGATCGGGGGTCCCGCGTTGGAAGCCCGTGGGGCTCGTCACGCAGAAATGCCCCTTTCCATCAGGCGACGGAATACGGCAAGATCGCAATTCACCTTGTCGAAATATGGTAAGATATGGACCGTCTCGAAGCCATGCTTCTCCTGCGCGAGGCGATCGACCGCGGCAGCCTGTCGGCGGCTGGTCGGGCCTTGCGCATCCCCGTGCCGACGGTCAGCCGCAAGATCTCGGACCTCGAAGCGCAGCTCGGAGCGAAGCTCCTGGTTCGCACGACGCGCAGCCTGACGCTGACGGATGTCGGCGTCGCCTATCTCGCGGCCGCCCGGCGCATCCTCGACGAGGTGGATGGCGCCGAGCGAGAGGCGGCCGGGGAATTTGCCGAGCCGAAGGGCGAACTCGTGCTGAGCGCTCCGATCCAGTTCGGCCGCCTCCATGTGCTTCCGGTGGTCGCGGACTTCCTCGACCAGTTTCCCAAGATCGGCGTCCGGCTGCTGCTCGCCGACCGCAACGTTCACCTCGTCGACGATCACGTCGACATGGCGCTGCGCATCGGCCGACTGGCGAACAGCACGATGATCGCCACACGGATCGGCACCATGCGCATCGTGACGGCGGCAAGTCCGGCGCTTCTGGCAAGGCATGGTTCACCCGCCGTGCCGGAGGATCTGCGCGATCTGCCCGCCGTCGCGGTGGACGGTCCGATGCCGGAGGCGAACTGGCGCGCCCTTCCTTCGGGACGCGCGGCAGCGGACAGCGCGCCGTTGCCGCCACGCTTCGCGGTGACGACGACGGAGGCGGCGGTGGATGCCGCGATCCGGGGCATCGGCGTGGTGCGGTTGCTTCACTACCAGGTGGTCGAAGCCGTGGAAGCCGGGGGGCTCGCGATCATCCTCGACGACTTCGAGCCCGAACCGGTCCCCGTCCATCTCGTCCACGCGACGCGCGGGCAGATGCCTCTGAAGCTGCGCCGCTTCCTCGACTTTGCCGCACCGGCCTTGCGTGAGCGGCTGGCAAAACTCTCGCCCCGCGACCGGCCATCACAGGCGACAAGCTGACCGGATCCGCAAGGGGTGTCGCCTCGCCTCCGCGTCTCGGTCCGGAAGGTTCAATCGCCGAGAGCCTGAACGATGGCCGAGCCGGCGAACCGAGCCGTGGCGAGAAGCTGGTCCAGCCCGTGCCCACCGCGCGCCTTGCCGGAGAGGCCGAACATGGTCGTCGCGACGAAGTCGGTGATGCGGTCGGCGTCGGCGGGATGGCGGGCCGCCACATAGTCGCGGATCGCCTTTTCCGCCGCGAGATTGTAGGCGCGCGCGGCCGCCCGAGCCTGTGCATCCTCGCAGCGCGTTCCTTCCACCACCATGCAACCCGCAGCGGCGGGATCGGCGACATAACGACGGGCAGCCTCCTCCAGCAACGCCAGAAGGCTGTCGGCGACGGGACGATCGGCCCGCAACAGGTCCGCGAACGGGACCGCGCCCGCCTCGGCGTAGCGCTCCAGGACGCGGGTGTAGAGCCCGAGCTTGCTGCCGAAGGCGGAGTAGAAGCTCGGCGGATTGATGCCCAGCGCATCGGTGATCTCGGTGACGCTGACGGCCTCGTAGCCGCGGGCATGAAACAGACGCTCGGCGATGGCGACCGCCTCGTCGGGATCGAAACGCCGTGGCCGACCGCGCCCGCGTGAATTTTTTGTAACAGACATTACAGAAACATTGACCTCGCACTGGCTCTATAATTATGTAGCGACCACTAACTTAGGTCGCAAGGAGCGCGCGATGACACCGTATCAGGGCAAGACCGTACTGGTTCTCGGAGGTAGCCGAGGGATCGGAGCGTCCATCGTGCGGCGCTTTGCGGCCGATGGTGCGACAGTCATCTTCACCTATGCCGGGTCGCGAGAGGCGGCGGAGGCTTTGGCGGCGGAGACCGGCAGTACGGCCGTCCAGACCGACAGCGCGGACCGGGACGCCGTGATCGCGAGGGTCCGGGACAGCGGACCGCTCGACGTTCTCGTGGTGAACTCCGGGTTCGCGATCTTCGGCGACGCCCTGGACCAGGACCCCGACGAGATCGACCGGCTGTTCCGGGTCAACGTCCACGCGCCCTACCATGCCTCGGTCGAGGCGGCTCGGCGGATGCCGGACGGCGGGCGGATCATCGTGATCGGGTCCGTGAACGGCGACCGGATGCCCGTGCCGGGCATGGCGTCCTATGCGCTCAGTAAGTCTGCCCTGCAGGGACTGGCGCGCGGGCTCGCACGCGATTTCGGGCCGCGCGGGATCACGATCAACGTCGTGCAGCCAGGCCCCATCGACACCGACGCCAACCCGGCGAACGGGCCGATGCGAGACCTCATGCACAGCTTCATGGCCTTGAAACGCCATGGAAGGCCCGAGGAGGTCGCCGCGATGGTGGCCTGGCTGGCAGGACCGGAGGCGGGCTTCGTCACCGGCGCCATGCACACGATCGACGGCGCCTTCGGCGCATAGGCGAGGCTTCGGGGGCACCGGGCGTATCGTGCGTCCTCCCCCCTTACGCCCTCGTCGCAACCCAAACGGCTTCGCAGCGGATTCCCTCGGAGGCCTAGGCTCGGATCGCCTCCCGGATGCGTTCGCGCGTGAGCGGCAGATCGTAAAGACGCTTGCCGATCGCATGGGCGACGGCATTGGCAAGCGCGGAGCCGCCCGGCCCCTGGCTGCACTCCCCCGCCCCCAGGAACGGCGTGCCCGGACGCGGAATGATCTCGACGTCGATCGTCTCCGGCAGAGCATCGAAGCGAAGGATCGGATAGGTCGACCAGTCGACCGAGGTGACGCGCGTCCGGTCGAAGGTCACCGCCTCGTACAGCGTCCAGCTCGCGGACTGGACGATGCCGCCCTGCACCTGGTTGGCGACGCCGTCCGGGTTGACGACCTCGCCCGCATCCACCGCCGTCGAGCCGCGGACCATGCGCACGCGCCCCGTATCCGGCTCGACCATCACCTCCATCGCGACGGCGCAGTAGGCGGCGAGATTCTTGTAGCGTGCGAACGCGAATCCATAGCCGTGGTTCGCCGGCGGGGCCTTTCCTGCCTGCCAGCCGAACATCGCGGCCGCGCGTTCGATCACGTCGCGGGCGCGCTCGTCCTGCATGTGGCGAAGCCGGTACTCGACCGGATCGGCGTCCGCCTTCGCCGCCAGCTCGTCCATCATGTTCTCGATGGAGAAGACGTTCATGTAGGCGCCGAGGCCCCGCAGGGCGGAGACGCGCAGCGGCATCTCCTCGATGAAATGCCAGACGACATCGCGATTGGGGAAAGCATAGAGCGGGTTGGAGTTGCGGTCGCCGTTGCCTTCGGGCGTGATCCGCACCTTCGGGATCGTCGGCGCGAACGGCTGGGCCAGATGCTGAGCGGGCAGGAGCGCGCCGGCGCCGCCGGGCCGCGAGTTGTGGGTGTTGCTCCAGACCTCGTGGGTCCAATCCACCACCGTTCCGGCGGCATCGGTCCCGGCCCGGATCCGTGTCACCATGCCGGGCGAGAAGGGCTCCCAGGCATGCTCCTGCTCGCGCATCCACTGCAGGCGCACCGGTCGTCCCGGCAGGGCCTGCGCGAGGAGCGCGGCGTCCGCCGCCGCATCGTCGGCGCCGTTGTGGCCGTAGCAACCCGAGCCTTCGACATGGACGCAGCGCACCGCCGTCTCCTCCACGCCGAGCATCCCGGCGATCGCCTCGCGGTCGGGATAGACACCCTGCGTATGGGTCCAAACGGTGGTGACGCCGTCCGCGAGCACTGCGACCGCGCAGGACGGGCCGATGGAGGCATGAAGCTGGTAGGGGCGGGTGAAGCGCGCCTCGACGACGGCGAGGCCGGGCGTGCCAAGCTGCCCGCTTTCGGCCACCTGTCCGTCCTCGATCGGACGCGACAGAAGATGATCGGCCAGCGTGGCGGCATCCGGCAGATCCTCCCGCTCCTCCCAGCGGGCGAGTGTGGAAAGCGTCCACATCGCCTTGATCGCCTGCCATTCCTTCTCCGCCAGAAGGCCGAGGAAGGATCCGTTGCGCACCACGGCAAGGACGCCCGGCATGGCCTCGACCGGCGCGGCATCGACCGAGACGAGGCGTGCCCGCGGGCTCGGCGGGCGCACCACGCGCCCATGCACCATCCCGTCCGGGCGCATGTCCTGAACGAAGGCCGCGCCACCCGTCACCTTTCCGGGGATGTCGATGCGTGCGCGTGGGCGCCCCATCTCGCGGAAGTCGCTCGTCGGCTTCAGCCTGGCGTCCGGTCGGGCTCGCCCGCGAATGAGTTCGCCTGAAACGAGGTCTCCGTAGCCGACGCGCCGTCCGTCCTGCGCGCTCACAGCGCCCGCTTCGGCAACGAGGTCCTCCGCCGGCAGGCTCCAGCGCCGGGCCGCTTCCGCCACGAGGATCTCGCGGATCTGCGCGGCGACATGGCGGATCGCCGTGCCGCTGTCCTGGATCGAGTGGCTGCCGGCCGTGAAGCCCTCGTCGGGGCTTTCGCTGGTGTCGGGTCCGATCAGGCTCAAGCTCTCGAACGGCATCTCCAATTCTTCGGCAGCGATCTGGAGAAGCGCGGTCTTGATGCCCTGGCCGAGTTCCGCCTTGCCGGTGAAGACGGTGGCGCGCCCTTCGGCGTCGATGCGGATCCAGGATTCGAGGTTCGGATTGGTCTTGAGGCTGCCGGGAAGCTCGGGAGCCACCTCCTCGACCGCCTGGAAGTTCTGCGCCTCGTTGCCCGGCGAGGTCGTGGTCTGCCCGAACGCGCTTCGCATGGAGAAGGCCAGCACCAGCGAGCCGGTGCCCAGAAGGACGCCGCGCCGCGTCAGAGCATGAGGATCGCGCCCGCTCATGACCCCGCCCTCCCCGACGGAGCCTCTGCCCCGGCCGTCGCCATGCTGTCGGCCGCGCGTCGGATGGCGGCCAGGATGCGCATATGCGTGCCGCAGCGGCAGAGGTTCGGCTCCATATGCGCGCGGATCGCTTCGTCGGACACGCCGGGATCGCGTTGGAGAAGCGCCTGGGCGCGCATCATCATGCCGGGGATGCAGTAGCCGCACTGCGCCGCCTGCTCGGCGATGAACGCTTCCTGCATCGGCCCGGGCGCCTCGATCGTCCCGAGGCCCTCCACCGTCGTGACCGCCTTGCCTTCGAGCAGTAGCACGGGCGTCACGCAGGACAGGACCGCCTCTCCCTCGACCATCACCGTGCAGGCCCCGCACTGGCCGAGACCGCATCCGTACTTGGCCCCGTGCAGGCCGAGATCGTCCCTCAACACGTAGAGAAGCGGAGTGTCGGGATCGGCCTCGATGTCGTGCAGCGTCCCGTTGACGGTCAGGCTTACCATGAGGTCTCCCGCTTCGAAGGATTGGCCGGGGCCTGGGAGCCGGTGGCGAGCGAACGCTGGCCGTTTTCCTCTCCCCTCGCCCGCGCCTCGGCGATGAGATCGGCGGGGTCGTCCCAGGCCGGTCGATCGCTGAAGGTGCGGCGCATGTAGGCCAGAAGGTCGGCGATCTGGCCGTCGTCCAGCGCACCGGCATAGCCCGGCATGATCGGACCCCGCTCGCCTTCCGGCGCCGGGATGCCGTTCAGGATGACGTTGATCGGGTTTGCCGGCGTCGGACCCTGGATCGCGGTGGAGTTGTCGAGGCGCAGCCCGCCATAGGGCAGCGGCCGACCGGCGTCATGGCAGGTCGAGCAGGCGCCCGCATAGATCGTGGCACCCCGATCGGCCGGATCGTGCACAGCCGGCACCGTCTGCGTGCCGGCTGACGGGGCCGCGACACCGGGAAGATGCTCCTGCTCCTGCGACAACAGCGCCTCGGCGCGTTGGCGCCGTTCGGCCGTCGGCTCGCCCATCAGCGAGACGATATAGGTCGCGATCGCGCGCGACTCGGCTTCCAGCAACGTGCCGAGATTGGCGTTGACGGGCGCCATGGGGCCGCGGGCGACGCCGTGCCGGGCTTCCCAGCCCTGGTGCAGGTAGTGCGTCAGGCTGTCGACATCCCAGGGGATTGGCGCGGGCGACGCCTCGTTGAGGGCATAGGCGGTCCAGCCTTCGGACTCGCCCCCGGCCAGATGGCTGCCGCCCTTCTTCTCCGCGCCGAGGAGATTGCGCGGGCTGTGGCAGGCGCTGCAGTGTCCGAGGCCCTCGGCGAGATAGGCGCCGCGATTCCAGACCTCGTCCTTTGCCGGGTCGGGCTCGAAGGTCCCCTCGCGGAAGAACAGGAGCTTCCAGCCGGCCAGCACCATGCGCACGTTCAACGGAAAAGGCAGCTCGTTCTCGGGCGCCTGCGCGGACACGGGCTCGCGCGTCATCAGGTAGGCGTAGAGAGCGCGATTGTCCTCGTCGGAAACCAGCGTGTAGTGATCGTAGGGAAAGGCGGGATAGAGATGACGCCCTTCGCGGTCGACCCCCTCCCGCATCGACCTTTGAAACGCCGCCTCGCTCCACCGTCCGATGCCGGTCTCCGGATCGGGCGTGATGTTCGTGGAGTAGATCGTGCCGAAGGGCGTCGGCAGGGCCAAGCCGCCGGCGAACGGTTTCCCGCCAGGCGCGGTGTGGCAGACGACGCAGTTGCCGACCGCAGCCAGATCCGCCCCCTGTTTCACCAAGGCGGCATCCTGCACAGACGCCTCGCGCGCGCCGTCGATCGGAGCGATCTCGCGTTCCCAGGCGATGGCGAGAAAGGCGCCTGCGCCGGCAACGAGGATCCCGAGGAGGCCGATGCCCAAATGTCGTCGCTTCATCGGCCGCTCGGTTGGAGGCGGTTCCAGATTGGAAGCGCTACAGACTAGGAAGCTAGCGGACGAAGGGGACGGTCCAAGACGGGGACGGTCAAGAGTCGTTGTCCGCCCATGGATTTGCGGTTCGCGCCACCGTCGGCGGGAGTTCCGCAAATCAACCGAACGCGATGTCGGCACGCATGGTTGGCATTACGCGCGACGCCGCATCTTCCTTCCGGCCAATCGCACCAAGGCGAAGGCCGTCACAGGCGTCGGACGAGCCGCCTGTCAGAGCGCCCGGTACATGACGAGGGCGTCGACGTCGCCGAGCGAGGGATGCCGGAATGCGCCGGGCAACCGCCCGACCGTCTCGAAACCCATCGAATTCCACAGACCGATTGCCCGGGCGTTGGTGCTCACGACGAAATTGAACTGCATCGCGCGGTAGCCGAGCGCCCGGGCGCGGTCGAGCGAGTCGGCACACATCCTGCGGGCGACGCCGCGCCCTGCGGCGGCGGTGACGTAGCCGCAGTTGCAGACGTGACGGCCCCCGCCAGCCTGGTTCGTCCGGATATAGTAGGTGCCGAGAACGGCACCGTCCTCTTCGGCTACGAACGTGCGCTTGTCGGGCCCCATCCAGTAGGCGATCAGTTCGTCGTCGCCGATCGTGGAATCGATCGCGTATGTCTCCCCCGCGGCGACCACGGGTCGGATGGCGGCGAGGATGCCGGAAACGTCGTCGGGTCGAGCAGGCCGAATGTGCATGCCGGACCGATAGTGGGTTCGCGCCGGGATCGGAAGCCCCTTCTCCGGCGTCCCCATTCGGTCCTGACGTCCGACCGACGGCGGGAGCGCTCCGGCGATCCAGCGAACGGACGACGAGGCAGCGGGCGATCCGCGGCGCATGCTCACGCATTGATGAGCGTTCTTGATGACGGCATGTGGCCGCACGGGGGTAATCGGCCCGCCTGTTTGGACTAATTACAAACTGGATCGGTGGAAACGGGGTGCCGGGCCGCGAGGCGGCCGTCCGCAAACAACGCATCGGCCGAGCCGCCCACGTCACCGTCGCCGCCCTCGAACGACCTACGGAATGGGATCGCCATGTCGAGATTTCCCGAACTCACGATGAACCGACGCGAGCTGATGGCCAGCGCATCGGCCTGCGCCGCGACCACCGCGCTGCCGTCCGCCGCGATGGCGCAGGCGCCTTCGGCAGGCGCCGCCGACACGCCCGTCGTCTCCACCGTCTCCCTGACGGTGAACGGCGAGCGTCGCGAGCTTGATCTCGACCTGCGCACCACGCTGCTCGACGCCCTTCGCGAGCATCTGGATCTGACGGGGACGAAGAAGGGTTGCGACCATGGCCAGTGCGGCGCCTGCACGGTGATGGTGAACGGGCGGCGCATCAACGCCTGCCTGACGCTCGCCGTCCTGCACGGGGGCGACGAGGTCACGACGATCGAAGGGCTCGGCACGCCGGACAGCCTCCATCCGATGCAGGACGCCTTCGTGAAGCACGACGGCTACCAGTGCGGCTACTGCACGCCGGGCCAGATCGTCTCGGCGGTCGCCGTGCTCGACGAGGTGAAGGCGGGCATCCCGAGCCACGTGACGGCCGACCTCGCCGCCGCGCCCGAGGCGTCCAACGCCGAGCTGCGCGAGCGCATGAGCGGCAACATCTGCCGCTGCGGCGCCTATTCCAACATCGCCGACGCCATGGCCGAGGTCGCCGGGAGGCCCGCATGAGATCCTTCACCTTCGAGCGGGCGGAAAGCCCGCAGGCCGCGGCGCAGGCGGCGGCCGCCAAGCCGGGCGCCAAGTTCATCGCCGGCGGCACCAACCTTCTCGACCTGATGAAGCTCGAGATCGAGACGCCGCGCCACCTCATCGACGTCAACGGCCTCGGCCTCGACACGATCGAGGCGATCGAGGACGGCGGCTTGCGGATCGGCGCGCTTGTGCGCAACACGGACATGGCGGCCGACGAGCGGGTCCGCCGCGACTACGGCGTCCTGACGCGGGCCGTGATGGCCGGTGCGTCGGGCCAGTTGCGCAACAAGGCGACCACGGCGGGCAATCTTCTGCAGCGTACGCGCTGCCCCTACTTCTACGACACCAACATGGCCTGCAACAAACGCGCCCCCGGCTCCGGCTGCTCGGCGCTGGAGGGCTATTCCCGCCAGCTCGGCGTCGTCGGCGTCAGCGACGCCTGCATCGCCACCAACCCCTCGGACATGAACGTCGCGCTGCGCGTTCTCGACGCGAGCGTCGAGACGGTGAAGCCGGACGGCGAGACGCGCGCGATCCCGATCGCGGACTTTCACTGCCTGCCCGGCGACACGCCGCACGTCGAGACCGCGCTGGAGCCGGGCGAGCTGATCACCGCCGTGACGCTCCCCCCGCCGATCGGCGGCCGGCACGTCTATCGCAAGGTCCGCGACCGCGCCTCCTACGCCTTCGCCCTCGTCTCGGTGGCTGCCGTCGTGCAACCGGACGGGACCGGACGGGTGGCGGTGGGCGGCGTCGCCCACAAGCCGTGGCGCGTCGAGGCGGCCGATGCCGCGCTTGGCGACGGCGCGCGCCCCGCCGCCCAGCACCTCTTCGCCGACGCGCGACCGACCGAACACAACGCCTTCAAGGTCGCGCTGGCCGAGCGCACGCTCGCCGCGGTCCTTTCCGAAGCGAGGAGATGATCCGATGAAGTTCGACAGCCCCGCAGGCACCAATCCCATCGACCGGATGACGGTCGTCGGCCAACCGCACGAGCGCATCGACGGCCGCTTCAAGGTGACGGGCACGGCACACTACGCCTACGAGCACAACGACCTCGGTCCCGAGTTGGCCTACGGCTGCGTCGTCGGCTCGGCCATCGCCAAGGGCCGCATCGGGTCCATCGACACGCGTGCGGCGCGCCGCTCGCCGGGGGTCCTCGCGATCGTGACGCACGAGAACGCCGGCCCCCTCGGCAAGGGCAAGTTCAACGTCGCCCGGCTCCTTGCCGGTCCCGCCGTCGATCACTACCACCAAGCGGTCGCGGTCGTCGTGGCCGAGACCTTCGAGCAGGCGCGAGCCGCCGCCAACCTCGTGCGGGTCGACTACGTCCGCGAGGACGGGCGCTTCGACCTCGGCGCGCTCGCGCCGGACGCGCCGCCCGTCGGCGGCAACAGCGACGAGGGCAGCGCCACGCCGGCCGAGGACCGGATCGGCGACTTCGAGCGCGCCTTCGCGCAGGCCGCGGTGAAGCTCGACGAGACCTACACGACGCCGGACCAGAGCCATTCGGCCATGGAGCCCCACGCTTCCACGGCGCGCTGGGACGGGGACGAGCTGACCGTCTGGATGTCGAACCAGATGGTGGACTGGAGCCGGACCGACCTTGCGGCGACGCTGAACGTCCCGAAGGAGAAGGTGCGTCTGGTCGCGCCCTTCGTCGGCGGCGGGTTCGGCGGCAAGCTGTTCCTGCGCTCCGACGCCTTGCTGGCGGCGCTGGGCGCGAGGGAAGCGAGGCGTCCGGTGAAGGTCGCCCTCGCCCGTCCCCTGATCGCCAACAACACGACGCACCGCCCCGCCACGATCCAGCGCATCCGCATCGGCACCGGGCAGGACGGCAGGATCACCGCCATCGCGCACGAGAGCACGTCCGGCAACCTCCAGGGCGGCGATCCGGAGACGGCGGTGGCCCAGACGAAGCTCCTCTACGCCGGCGAGCATCGCCTGGCCGCCATGCGGCTGGCCGAGATGGACCTGCCGGAGGGCAACGCCATGCGCGCGCCCGGCGAGGCGCCGGGCCTGATGGCGCTCGAGATCGCCATGGACGAGATGGCCGAGAAGCTCGGGATGGACCCGGTTGAGTTCCGCGTCGTCAACGACACGCAGGTCGACCCGATGAAGCCGGAGCGCCGCTTCTCGCAGCGCCAGCTCGTCGAGTGCCTGCGCCGGGGAGCCGAACGCTTCGGATGGAACGCGCGCGTCGCGACGCCCGGCCAGGTGCGCGACGGCCAATGGCTGGTGGGCATGGGTGTCGCCGCGGCCTTCCGCAACAACCTCACCCTCCCCTCGGGCGCCCGCGTGCGGCTCGGGTCCGACGGCGTCGTCACCGTCGAGACCGACATGACCGACATCGGCACGGGCTCCTACACGATCATCGCGCAGACGGCGGCGGAGATGATGGGGCTGCCGCTGAGCCGGGTGCAGGTGACGCTCGGCGACTCCGACTTTCCCGTCTCGGCCGGGTCCGGCGGCCAGTTCGGCGCCAACTCCTCGACGGCGGGCGTCTATGCGGCCTGCGTCAAGCTGCGCGAGGCGGTGGCCGCCAAGCTCGGCTTCAACTCGGCGGACGACGTCGAGTTCACGGAGGGGGCTGTGCGCTCCGGCAACCGCTCCGTGCCGCTGGCCGAGGCGGCCGCCGACGGGGAGATCGTCGCCGAGGACAGGATCGAGTTCGACCAGGCCTTCTCCGAGGCCGAGCAGCAGTCGACCTTCGGCGCCCATTTCGTCGAGGTCGGCGTCGACATGGCGACGGCCGAGGTGCGAGTTCGCCGGATGCTGTCGGTCTGCGCGGCCGGGCGCATCCTCAACCCGGTGACGGCCCGCAGCCAGGTGATCGGGGCGATGACCATGGGCGTCGGCGGCGCGCTGATGGAGGAGCTCGCGGTCGACACGCGCCACGGCTTCTTCGTCAACCACGACCTTGCGGGCTACGAGGTGCCCGTCCATGCCGACATCCCCCACCAGGAGGTCGTCTTCCTCGACGAGACCGATCCCCGCTCCTCGCCGATGAAGGCCAAGGGCGTCGGCGAACTCGGCCTGTGCGGCGTCGGCGCGGCGGTCGCCAACGCCATCCACAACGCAACCGGCGTCCGGGTGCGACAGTACCCCATCACGTTGGACAAGTTGCTCGACGGCATGCCCGAAATGGCATGACGCCGCCCGCCACCGGATCGGAAGCGACCCGATCGAGGCCATCCCCGGCGGCCTCGATCACCGGCACCGGGTCTACGCGCGTGCCCACCGAGCGTTCCCGCAAGGGGCATACGAGCCCGGTCAGGTAGACGTGGGGTGCGGGTTTCCCCGCGACGCGGCAGAGGCGCCGGCACGGCGCCATCGCAACGACACGGTCGCCGCGCCCAGACCGGGAGGGCATGGCGTGGCGAATGCGCAGCCCTAACTCACGCATCTGTCGAAGTCGTGACCGAGAACTCGCGCATGATCGTGTTCGAAACCGTCCTCGGGATGCTGGCCGTGGGTGTGCTCGTCCTCGGGCTCGCGCGCCGGGGACATCTTCCCTATCCCGTGCTCCTCGCCCTGGCAGGCGTCGCGATCGCCTTCGCGCCGTTCCATGTCGAGTTCCACCTGGAACCTTCGCTGGTTCTCGCCCTCTTCGTCGCGCCGGTTCTCCTGGATGCCGCATACGACACCTCGCTTCGCGATCTTCGGCGCAACTGGGGTGCGGTCCTCAGTCTTGCGCTGGTCGCGGTCGGATTGACCACCGCGGCGGTCGCGCTCGTCGTCCACGCGCTCGTGCCGACCATACCCTGGGCCGCCGCCATCGCCATCGGTGCCATCGTCGCCCCACCCGACGCGGTCGCGACGACGACGGTGTTGCAGGACGTGCGACTGCCGCATCGCGTGTCGGTGATCCTGCGCAACGAGGCGTTGCTCAACGACGCGTCGACCCTTCTGATCTACCGTCTCGCCTTGACGGCGGTCGCATCCGGAGGCGGCGTCGGCGCCGAGGTGATCGCTCCGGCCTTTCTGCTTTCGGCGGTCGGCAGCGTCGTCGCCGGCCTAGGCTTCGCCTGGGTCGTCGGCAGCCTGACGCGCCGTATCGCCGACGCCCCGTCGTCGATCATCTTCCAGTTCGTCTCGACGTTCGGGGTCTGGACGGTGTCGGAACGGCTCGGCATGTCTCCGATCCTGACGATCGTCGCCTATGGGATGACGCTCGCGAGGCTTCCCGCCGCCTACCAGTCCGCGCGTCTGCGCATTCCCTCCTTCGCCGTCTGGGAAACGGCCGTGGTGGTTCTCAACGTCCTCGCATTCCTGATCATAGGCCTGGAACTGGGCGCCGTGATCGCATCGGCGCCGCCGGGAGAGCTCGGACGCTGGACGATCGTCGGCGCAGCGGTGCTCGCCACCGTGATCGCGGTGCGGCTGGCCTGGACGCTCGCGGCCGCCCTCTGGAGCCGGCGGCAGCTCAAGCGGAACGGCCGCGCCGATCTCGACGGAGCCGCCGCGCCGGACTGGCGCTCCGGCCTCGTGATCGGTTGGGCAGGCACACGCGGCATCGTCACGGTCGCGACGGCGCTGGCCCTGCCCGGCGACTTTCCGGAGCGAGGGATGCTCCTGTTCTGCGCCTTCGCCGTCACGCTCGGCACGCTGGTCATCCAGGGCCCTACCCTGCGACCGCTGGTGCGCATGCTTCGGCTGCGCGACGATGGTCCCGTGGAACGGGAGGTCAGAACGGCACGTGTCGCGATGGCCGATGCCGGGCTCGCTGCCGTGCAGGGCGATGCGGGACCTGGAGCGGCGGCCCTCCGCCAGGAATTGGAGTTCGAGCGACGCGTGGCGTCGGAAGCCAGCGACGGCGACGGGCGGCCCACGCCCCCGGAGAAGACGTTCCGCGCTTCGGTGCTGGCCAAGCGCCGGCTCCGTCTGCTCGAGTTGCGGCGGGACGGCACGATCGGCGACGACGCCTTCCATGTCCTGGAAGAGGAACTCGACCTCGCCGACCTCGCTACCGCGACACGAACCTGAGACACCGATCCGCATGACCCGAGATGTCGACTTCCTGATCGTTGGAGCCGGAGCCGCCGGTGTCGGCGCGGCCCGGCGCCTCTGCGCGCTGGGCGCATCCCCGCTGCTCCTCGAGGCGAGCGAGCGCATCGGCGGCCGGGCCGAGACCCGGCACGTGAACGGACATGTGCTGGATCTTGGCTGCGGCTGGCTCCATTCGGCAGCCCGCAACGCCTGGACGACGATCGCCGAAACGGCGGGCTTCGCCATCGATCGCCGCATGTCCGCCTGGGGACGACAGTTTCGAAACCTCGGATTTCCGCAAGCCGACCACGCGGCGGCCGCCGACGCCATGGAGCGCTGGTACGAACGGCTCGCCGACGTCCCCCCGCCCAGTGACCGCGCCAGCGACGCGATGGAGCCGAACGGGGCCTGGAACGCGTTCATCGAGGCGCTGGCCGGGTACATCAGCGGTGTCCGTCCCGACCGGATCTCGGTCGAGGACTATGTCGCCTATGACGAAGCCTCCACGGACGACAATTGGCGGCTCCCGGCGGGCTACGGGACGCTGGTCGCCGAAAGCCTGCCGGCTCGCGCGACGTTGCGGACGAACACCGCGGTTCGCCGTCTCGAAACCGAAAGGGACGGCGTGGTGGTCGTCACCAATGCGGGCACGGTCCGGGCGCGCGCCGTGATCCTCACCGTCTCGACCGACGTGCTCGCCGGCGACGCCATCGCCATGCCGGCCGCCCTCGATCCTTGGCGGGCCGCCGCCGCCCTCCTGCCGCTCGGTCGCAACGAGAAGGTGTTCCTGGAAATCGTCGGCGGCGCGCCGTTCGAGGACGAAACGCACGTGACCGGCGATCCGCGCAACCCTTCGACGGGAAGCTACTACATCCGCCCGCTCGGCGCGCCCGTGATCGAATGCTTCCTCGGAGCGGATGGTGCCAGGGTTCTGGACGAAGGCGCGGATGCCGGTTTCGCCTTTGCGCGTGACGAACTCGTGCGGCTCTTCGGGTCGGAGGTCGGGCGCCATCTACGCCCGCTGGCGGCCACGCACTGGAGCGGATTGCCGACGATCGGCGGCGGCTACAGTTGCGCCTTGCCGGGACATGCCTCCGCGCGCGCAACTCTCGCCCAGCCGTTCGAAGGGCGCGTGTTCTTCGCCGGGGAAGCGACGAGCCATTCCGACTTCTCCACCGCGCACGGGGCTCATGACACCGGGGTCCGTGCGGCGGACGAGGCCTTCGCGTCGCTCACGCACGATCGCAGCAGTCGATAGTCCTCGGGGATAGGGCGACCCGGCGCCCGGCGTCCGCTGGAGACCGGCCGCTCTTTTCGTGGCCTGCCTCTTCGACCCGAATTGCCTCGTGTCTCCTCAGGCGATGGTATCCACCACACCGCCGTCGACGCGAAGGGCGGCACCCGTGGTGGCCGACGCCTGCGGCGAGGCGACGTAGACGCAGAGGTTGGCGACCTCCTCCACGGTGGCGGCCCGCTGGATGATCGACGTCGAACGATGGGCTTTCACGAAGTCGGCGGCGACGTCTTCCAGTGGGCGACCGGACCGCTTCACGTCGTCCGACAGCATCTCCGCGACCCCTTCTGAAAGGGTCGGGCCGGGAAGGATGGCGTTCACGGTGACCCCCGTGCCGGCCATGCGCTTGGCGAGACCGCGCGAGAGCGCGATGTCGGCCGTCTTGGTGACGCCGTAGTGGATCATCTCCACCGGGATGTTGAGACCTGATTCGGACGACAGGAAGAGGACGCGTCCCCAGCCCTTCTCCCGCATCGCCGGCAGGTAGGCGCGCGAGAGCCGCACGCCGGACAGGACGTTCACGGCGTAGAACCGCTCCCACTCCGCGTCCGGCGTCTCGAAGAAGTCCTGAGGGCCGAAGATCCCGGCATTGTTGACGAGGATATCGACGGCCGGCACCGCGGCCACCAGCGCGTCGCACCCGGCGGCGGTCCCGACGTCGCTGGCGACGCCCCGCAGATCGGCCCCGGCGACGTCCGCGCGGAGCCGTTCGACCGCCGCATCGGTGCGCGCGCCATCCCGCCCGTTCAGGACGACGCGGGCGCCGGCGGCAGCAAGCCCCTTGGCAATGGCGAAACCGATGCCGGCGGTGGAGCCGGTGACGAGAGCGGTCTTGCCGGACAGGTCGATCTTCATGAGGTCTCTCCAGAGATGGCGCCGAGGTCTGCGGCACACGGCATCGCCAAGGCGAAGGCCGGTCGCCGCCGTCGAGGGAGCCCGCGGAAGCCGGGTCGGGCGCGCGGCGTCGGGGGGTAGCCGGTCGAAGTCGCAGATGGTGCCGAAGGTTCCCGCGGTGCAGGTCCAGTCGTCGCCCCTTCGTCCATGGCGCACCTCCCTGCCCGTGGCAGTCCACATCGGGAGACGTAGCGAGGGAAACCGGAGGGCGTCCGGGTCACGTCGAGAATTGTGCCGGAGCTGCGCTAAGCGTTTGAAAGAATTGGTGATCCCAGTTGGATTCGAACCAACGACCCCCAGATTAGGAATCTGGTGCTCTATCCTGCTGAGCTATGGGACCCACCCACCGGAAGCATAGACGATCGGAGGCGCAAGGGCCAGTGCCGGACGGTCAGTGCCGGTTCGGGTCCGCCTGGAGAAGCAGAACGGCGCGGCCTTCCGCAAGGTCGATGCGGATGGAGTCTCCCATAGCTTCGTTGCTCTGCGTCAGGATCGAGGAGAACGGAATATCGGCAAGCGTCAGCGGGAAGCGCGCGCCGGCGATCGTCAGTCCGCGGACGTCGGAGAACTTCAGGATCGAGAACTGTGCGCCGGCTTCTGTGGGGATCGTCCGGGGGCCTCGGGACAGCGGAAAGGCCCATTCCCGGCCATCGAACAGCACGACCTCCCGGCCCGCTTCCGCTTCGCGCAGCGCGATCACGAGATGGGAGAAGACGTGATCGGTGCGCCCGCCGAACGCGCCGACGAGGAGAACCGTCGTCGCGCCGCGGGAGAGGGCTTCCTCGATGGCGATCTCGCCATCCGTGCGGTCCTTGTCACGGGGCCATTCGAGGCGCGGCACATCGGTGCCGGCGTCTTCGGGCGAATGCGAATCGAAATCGCCGACCCAGAGTTCGGGCACGAGGCCAAGCGCGGCTGCATGACGGATGCCCGCGTCGGCGGCGATCACGCGCGTGCCGGCCACTTCCGCCAGAAGGCGCGGCGTCGGATGGATCGGACCGGCCAGAAGGATCGTGAAGCGGCTCATCGGGTGAGCGCATAGCGCATCGTCGTCCGCCTGGGGAGAGCGGGTTTCCAATGGGTGCTGCCCCCTTGCTCTCGCGGCGGGATCGGCGCAACGTGGCCACCGCTCACACGGGGTGCCCATACCGGGCTGAGAGGCTATGCGCCAACCCGCAATACCTGATCCGGGTCATACCGGCGGAGGGATGGGGGGAGTTCCGCGACCGGGCGTCGACGGAGCGCGCTTCGAACTCCGGCACGAGGAGTTCGTCCCATGCGCCTTGCCCCGCTCGTCTTGTCCGTCGCCGCCGCTGCCGTCGTCGGCTGGCCGCTCGGCGCGGCCGCTCAGGAGGGCGAGCAGCCGGTCCTCACCGTCTATACCTACGAGAGCTTCACGCCGGACTGGGGTCCGGGACCGCGCATCGAACAGGCGTTCGAGGCGCAATGCGGCTGCGACCTGCGCTTCGTCGGGCTCGACGACGGGGTGGCGATCCTCAACCGGCTGAAACTGGAGGGCGAGCGTACGCAGGCCGACGTCGCGCTCGGCATGACGGCGGAACTCATCCCGGAACTGAAGGCGACAGGGCTGTTCGCGCCCTCGAACGTCGATCTGTCGCCGCTGGAGATCCCCGGCGGGTTCGCGGACGAGACCTTCGTGCCCTTCGACTATTCCTATCTCGCCTTCGTCTACGATTCCGAGAGCATCCCGAACCCGCCGAAAAGCCTTGCCGAACTCGTGGCAGGCGATCCCGACCAGAAGATCGCGATCCAGGACGCGCGCACGTCGACCCCGGGGCTGGGGCTCCTTCTCTGGATGAAGTCCGTGTTCGGCGACCAGGCGGAGGCCAAGTGGGTCGAGCTTTCGCGCCGCATCCTGACCGTGACGCCGGGGTGGAGCGAATCCTACGGCCTCTTCACCAAGGGCGAAGTGCCGATCGTCCTGTCCTACACGACCTCGCCGGCCTATCACGCGATCGAAGAGGGAACCGACCGCTACAAGGCGGCGAGCTTCTCCGAGGGACACTACCTCCAGGTCGAACTCGCCGGCGCCCTGCGGACCTCGCGCCATCCCGAACTCGCTCGGCAGTTCCTCGCCTTCATCCTGACGCCGGAGTTCCAGCGCATCATCCCGACCGGCAACTGGTCGTTGCCCGCCGCCCCGACCGGCGAAGCCTTGCCGGACGCGTTCCGTGCGCTGGTTCAGCCATCCCGGCCGCTGGAGATCCCGGCGGCCGACGTCGCCGCGCACCGCGCGGAGTGGACGGCGGAATGGCTGCGGGGTCTCGGCCGCTGAACGCAATGGCGTTCGCACCGGGCATGAGCCGCGCGGACAGGACGATGCGCCGGCGGATGGGGATCGCTGCGGCCGCGCTCGTGGTCGGCTTCTGCTTCCTGCCGTTCGCGCTCCTGCCGCTCCTGGCGGGGATCGCGCCCGCCTCCCCTCTCGCGCTTCTATCCGATCCCTATATCCGCGGGATCGTCGGGTTCACGCTCCGTCAGGCATTGCTCTCGACGCTCCTGTCCGTCGCCATCGGCGTGCCGCTGGCACTGGCCCTCGACCGCCTGCGCTTTCCGGGCCGTGCCCTGCTCCTGCGCCTGTTCTTCCTACCGCAGGCTCTGCCCGTCCTCGTCGGCGCGCTCGGCCTCGTCACGGTGTTCGGGCGAAACGGCATCGTGGCGGACGCCTTCGTCCTCGTCGGCCTGCCGCGTCCGTCCATCTACGGCCTGCCCGGCATTCTGATCGCCCACGTCTTCTTCAACATGCCGCTGGTTGCCCGGCTCGTTCTCGGGGGCCTGTCGGGCGTACCGGCGGAAAGCTGGAAGCTTGCGGGTCAACTGTCGCTGTCGCGCTGGGCGACGTTCCGCGTCATCGAGCTGCCGGTCGTCGCACGAACGCTCGGGCCCGCTGCCGGCCTCGTCTTCATGCTCTGCGTTACGAGCTTCACGTTGGTCCTCGTCCTCGGCGGGGGACCGCGCGCAACGACGCTGGAGGTCGCGATCTACCAGGCGCTGCGCTACGATTTCGATCCCGCGCGCGCCCTCACGCTGTCGGCGGTGCAGATCGCGCTGGTGGCGCTTCTCCTCTTGCCGTCGCTGAAGTTCGGCGCGGCGGGCGACACGGGGTTCGGGCTGGCGCGCGCCGCACGCCGGTTCGATCGTCCCTCGCCGATCGCCCGCGTCTGCGATGTGGGACTGACGACCGCGGCCGTGGCGTTCCTTCTGGCGCCGCTCCTCGCCATCGTGTGGTCGGGCCTTCAGGCCGATCTCGCGCGCATCCTCCTCGATCCGGCCTTTCAGGACGCCTTGATCCGCAGCCTCACGATCGCGCTCCTGGCAGCCTTACTCGGCCTCCTTCTCTCGGTCTGCCTCGCGATGGCGGCGACGGGCGCGGGGCACGGTGGCGGCCTGTTCCTCGCCCTGTCCGGAAGTCTCGTTCTCGTCGTGCCTCCCATCGTGGTCGGCGCCGGCTGGTTTCTGACGCTGCGCGAGACCGGCGACGTCGCCCGCTTCGCCCCCGCGATCGTGGTTCTCGGCAACGCGATCCTCGTCGTCCCCTACGCGACGCGCATCCTGTCGCCGGAGATCGCGTCCGTCGGGGAACGGCACGGTCGCCTTGCCGAAGCGCTCGGGCTACGAGGGCTTGCCCGCCTGCGCCACGTGGAATGGCCGGCGCTGCGCCGGCCGCTGGCGCTTGCCGGCGCCTTCGGAATGGCGGTGTCGCTCGGCGATCTCGGCGTGGTGGCCTTGTTCGGCAATTCCGACCTCGTCACCCTCCCCTACCTGCTGCTCCAGCGGATGGGATCGTACCGATCGACGGATGCGGAAGGCATCGCTCTTCTCCTGGCGCTGCTGTGTCTCGGGCTGATTCTTCTGGCGGAGCGTGGGCTAGGCGGGAGAAGATCGTCGCGATGAACGCCATCGAACTCGACGCCGTGACCTACCGCTACGACCAGGAGGAGTTGCGCTTCGACCTCACCGCGGCGCCCGGCGAATGGCTGGCCGTGATCGGCCCGTCCGGCGCGGGCAAGTCCACGCTCCTCGACATCCTGGCCGGCTTCCTGCGCCCCGACGGGGGTGCGGTGCGCCTGGAAGGCCGCGACATGACGGCGACCGCGCCGGCGGAGAGGCCCGTGAGCATGGTGTTTCAGGACGACAACCTGTTTCCCCACCTCTCGGCCGAGCGCAACGTGGCGCTCGGGATCAGCCCCACCTGGCGCCTTCCCGCCTCGGCGCGAGCCCGCGCCAGGGAGGCGCTCGAACGCGTGGGCCTCGCGGGCCTTGCCGACCGCATGCCCGGCGAACTGTCGGGCGGCGAGCGGCAAAGGGTGGCGCTGGCTCGCGCCTTCCTGCGCGACCGGCCGATCCTGCTCCTGGACGAGCCTTTCGCGGCGCTCGGCCCGGCACTGCGGATGGAGATGCTGGCGCTGATCGGCGCCCTGCGCGACACACTGGCCAGACCGCCCACGATCGTCATGGTGACCCATCATCCCGGTGACGCGCTGGGGCATGCCGACCGCGTCGCCTTCCTGGAAGGCGGGCGCATACGGCTTACGGGATCGCCACGGCAGGTCCTGTCGGGAAACGATCCGCGGGTGGCCGCCTACCTCGGCGCGAGCGCTTCGGCGGAACCCTAATTTCGTCCCTTTCCTAGACCAAGGCAGCCGCCGGACGTGGCACCGTTTCCTTGGCGCTCTGTGACGCGACGGCCCTTTCATGGGTTGGTCGTAATCGGTTAGACCAAAAGCGATCCCAGGCGGATCGGCATCTTTGGGGAAGATCTGGAATGCGGCACAAGGCGCGGCCAGTGGGGACGGAATGGCGGACGGGCATGAGCGGACGCGCAATGCGCGCCGGCGTCGTGCTACCGCTGATGCTCCTGCTCGCCGGCTGCACCACGCTCGGCGGCAGCCTGGAAGAGGTGGCAAGCGGCGCCGGGACGCAGTCGAGCCTCGTCGCGCCGATGAGCCGCGATCCCGTTTCCTTCGACGCGGTGCAGTCCAAGGATCCGCAGTCCACGATCGGCAAGTCGCAGCATCCGCGTATTCTCGCCGCCTACGGCGGGGCCTATTCGGATCCCAAGCTCGAGCGCATGCTGGCCGGCATCGTCGGCAAGCTCAACGCGGTGTCGAACGATCCGGGCCGCGCCTATTCGATCACGGTGCTCAACTCCCCCAACATCAACGCCTTCGCGCTGCCGGGCGGCTACCTCTACGTGACGCGCGGACTTCTCGCGCTCGCCAACGATTCGGCCGAAGTGGCCGCCGTCCTTTCGCACGAGATGGGCCACGTGAAGGCCAATCACGGCATCGAGCGCCAGCAGCGCGAGGAGGCGGCGGAGCTGGCCGGGCGCGTGGTGACCGAAGTTCTGGCGAGCGACACGACGGAGGCACGCGCGGCCCTGGCGCGCGGACGGCTGAACCTCGCCAGCTTCTCCCGCAACCAGGAGCTCCAGGCCGATGCCATGGGCATCAAGCAGACGGGCGACGCGGGCTACGACCCCTACGCCGCTGCGCGCTTCCTGAAGGCGATGGACAGCTTCTCGTCCTTCCGCAACGCCTTCCAGGCCAGCAACCCGAACCTCGACTTCCTCGCCTCCCACCCGGCCGCCCCGCAGCGGGTGGAACTGGCGCGTCGCCACGCCAGCGCCTTCGGGCCGCCAGGCACCGGCGTCACCGACCGCGATCGGTATCTCGCCGGCATCGACGGGATGCTGTTCGGCGACACGGCCTCGGAAGGCTACGTGCGCGGGCGGACCTTCTTCCACCCGGGCCTCGGCATCACCTTCGGGGTGCCGGAAGGCTTCGTCATCGACAACACGGCCGAGGCCGTGCTTGCCACCGGACCGGGCGATACCGCGATCCGATTCGACGGCGTCGCTTTGCCGGCGACCACCCCGCTCACAGACTACATCCAGAGCGGCTGGGTCGGGGGGCTCGACACGGCGACCATCCGCCCCTTCCGCATCGGCGAGCTCGAGGCGGTTTCGGCGCAGGCGGTCGGCGGCTCCTACGTGTTCAACGTCACGGTGATCCGCGTCGGTGGACAGGCCTACCGGTTCCTCACGGCCTTGCCGGCCGATTCCGCTGCCCGGTTGCCGCAGATCGCGACCAGCATCGCGGGCTCCTTCCGCCTGCTGCGGCCGGAGGAGCGCGAGCAGCTGAAGCCGCTGCGCGTGCGCGTCGTCACCGCCCGCGCCGGCGACACGGAGCGCTCGCTCGCCGAGCGGATCCAGGGCGTCGATCGAAAGGTGGAAATGTTCCGCTTGCTGAACGATCTGGAGGACGGCTCCGGCATCACCCTCGGCGGTCGCTACAAGATCATCGCCGAATAGCTGCCTCGACACGACAGCATGAAAAAGGCCGCCTCATCGGGCGGCCTTTTTCATGCTGTGAAGGGAACGATGGTCAGGCGATGAACGCCGCCTCGTCGGGGTTCGCCTGGAGTAGTGCGACGCGCAGCTTCTCCATCGCGCGCGTCTCGATCTGCCGGACGCGCTCCTTGGAAATGCCGAGCTTCGAGCCGAGGGCCTCCAGCGTCGCGCCGTCGTCCTGCAGCCTGCGCTCGCGGATGATCTTGAGTTCGCGCTCCGAAAGGACGCCGAGCGCCGAACGCAGCCAGACAACGCGGCGCTCGTCGTCGATCGAGGCCGACACCATCTCGTCCGGCAGGGGATCGTTCGAGACGAGAAAGTCCTGCCGGTCGGCCGAACCCGATTCGTCTTCCATCAGGGGCGCGTTGAGAGAGGAATCGGGGCCCGAGAGACGCGAGTCCATCAACGCGACGTCGCCCTCCGACACCTTCAGGGCCGTCGCGATCTCGCGATACATCTCCGTCGAGGAGATCTTCTCGGTGCCCTGGTTCAAGCGCGCGCGCAGACGGCGCAGATTGAAGAACAGCGCCTTCTGGGCCGACGACGTTCCGCCGCGCACGATCGACCAGTTGCGCAGGATGTAGTCCTGGATCGAGGCGCGGATCCACCACGTGGCATAGGTCGAGAAACGGACCTCACGCTCCGGCTCGAAGCGCGCAGCGGCTTCCAGAAGCCCGACATGCCCTTCCTGGATCAGGTCGTTCATCGCCAGTCCGAAATGGCGGAACTTGGATGCCATGGAGATCACGAGCCGCATGTGAGCGGAGGTGATCTTGTGCAGGGCTGCCTGGTCCTGATGCTCCTTCCAACGCACGGCCAGTTCGTATTCCTCCTCCCGCTGCAGATAGGGAGCTGCCATGGCGGCCTGGATGAGGTGACGACGCGTCGATTGGGATTTCATGGGCCCGGACCTTCCATGTCGCGCATCAAACGCGATGAATTGCAGCGCGGCGTTCCCGGCGGGACACCGCGCTTCCAGGTCAGAAACGGCCACCGCGTCGGAACGTTCCCAACGGGGCAAAGTTTTTTTGGCGAAATAGGCAGATCGTATCGCAGGGAAGGGGCGAAACGAAAAAAGTGAGGAATCGGCGGGAGATAGGTCTCGACCGCTTGACGATCTCTAGCACTGCCGCAGGGTAAAGAAAAGCCGGCCGCTGATGACAGCGGCCGGCCAATCCATCGAATTGCAGGAGGCGGTGGTCAGGCGGCCTGCTCGGCTTCGACTTCCACCTCGTCCTCGTCTTCGACATCCGCCTCGTCAGCGGTCTTGGCGCCGCGCTTCGGACCCTTGTTGAGGTTCACCTCGATGAGCTGAACGGCCTCGGTCTCACTGATCTCGTTGACCGCCGCGAGCTCGCGCGCCATGCGCCCGAGTGCCGCCTCGTAGAGCTGCCGCTCGGAATAGGACTGCTCGGGCTGCGACTCCGCGCGGTAGAGGTCGCGCACGACCTCGGCGATCGAGATCAGATCGCCCGAGTTGATCTTCGCATCGTATTCCTGCGCGCGGCGGCTCCACATGGTGCGCTTCACGCGAGCCCGGCCCTGGACGACCTTGAGAGCGCGCTCCACGAAGTCGGTCTCGGACAGCTTGCGCATGCCCACGGCTTCCGCCTTGGCGACGGGCACCTTCAGGCGCATCTTGTCCTTCTCGAAGTCGATCACGAAGAGTTCGAGCTTCATGCCCGCGACCACCTGCTCCTCGATCGCAACGATCTGGCCGACGCCGTGGGCCGGATAAACGATGCTCTCGCCGGTCTTGAAACCCTGACGCTGGGAGGTCTTCTTCTGACTGCTCATACGCTTCATAAACTCCCTGTTGTGCAGAGCGGGGAAGATCGCTATGCACGAAACGACCCGAGGGTCGCGGATTGAGCATCCCGGTTCGGAGGCCGGCCGCAGTCCGGAACTTCGGGAAATCCCTTCGCAAACCCCATCGGCGCTCGGCATGAGCGCTGGAAGACGGGGCGAACGGGAGGAGAGCCTTTCAGAAGGACCATGACGCCGGATCAGGTCTCATGACCTCGATCCGATGTCTGACTGTTGCACAAATAATACCCTATCCCGCTGGAAATTTCAACCGAATTGCGCATATGGCGCATTCCCGCATCCAGGCCCTGCAGTGCAGCGCTTTGCCCTGCGGCAATGCCATGCGCATGCACCGCGCAAGGGGATCGCCCCCATGCGCTGTCGACGGGTCAAATCGGGAAATCGTCGGGAATTAGTCGCCCTGGCCAGGCTCGGCCGAGAAGAACTTCTCGAACTTGCCCTCGACCCCGTCCATCGCCTTCGCATCGGCCGGCGCATCGCGCTTGACGGTGATGTTGGGCCACTTCTCGGCATAGTCTGCGTTGATCTTGAGCCAGTTGTCGAGATTGGGCTCGGTGTCCGGCTTGATCGCCTCGGCGGGGCATTCCGGCTCGCACACACCGCAATCGATGCACTCGTCGGGGTGGATGACGAGCATGTTGTCGCCTTCGTAGAAGCAGTCCACCGGACAGACTTCCACACAGTCCATGTACTTGCAGCGGATGCAATTGTCGGTGACGACATAGGTCATGGCGAGTTCCCGGAACTGATGTCCCGCAACGTCGAAACAGCGTGATCGTTGCGGATCGGAGGTCGCCTGCGGCCCCGTTCGAGGCCTAGAACCGCTCCAGGGCCGGACGTATCGCCTCGCATCCGCGGTTGCAAGAGCGAGAAACGCCGCGGGACGGCGACTTGAGGGAATGTCTTTCCACCCCCTCCCCGTCAGCCCTCTTCGGCGAGGGGCGCCCCGACCAGATCAGCGCGCACCGGCGTGAGATCCTGGAACAGCAGCGCCGCCTCGGGCGCCGGTCCGCGCCGGTCGCCGGAGTCCAGAACCTTCAGGATGCGAACGCGATCATGGATGGAGATCGTCAGCACGTCGCCCGGTCGAACGATCCGGGCGGCATGCGAAATCTTCTCGCGGTTGACCCGGACCGCGCCCGATACGGCGAGTTTCTGAGCGAGGCTGCGCGATTTGACCACACGCGCGAAGAACAGCCATTTGTCGATGCGCTGTTCGCCCGCCGCCATGCGCTCGCCCCGCCCCTACTTGCCCAGCTTGTCCTTGAGGGCGGCGAGCTTGGCGAACGGCGAATCGGGATCGATCGGCTTGCTCGCCCGCTCCGGTCGCCGGGCGTCGGACGGGGGACGCGATCCCTCGCGCTCCTTGCCGTACGACGGACGGCCGCCGCGGTTTGGGCCGCCGCGATCCTCGCGACGCTCCTCGCCCTCGGGACGCTCGCGCCGACCCTGGCCCTGACCCGGTTTGCTGCCATCGCGACGCGGGAAGCGACGCTCGCCGCCCTCCCCGTCCTCGCGCCGACCACCGCCGCGCCCCTGACGTGCGGGTCCGCGCTCGCCACCGGCTTCGCTGCCGGCCGCTTCGCCGCCGCGCGCGCCCTGGCCGCGCCCCTGCGGACGCCCGTTGCCGCGGCCCTGCTGGCGCCCACGCGGTTCCCCGCGCGAGGGCTTCCAAAGCAGGATCATCTTGACCGGTTCCGCATCGCCGACGCTTTCGGCGGCGACAGGCGCGACCTCGTCGGCTGCCGGCTCGGTCACCGAAGATTCGGTCGCGGCGGGCTCGATCGCGGCAGACTCAGTCGGGCTCGGCTCGGTGCGAGCAGGCTCCGGCTCGGCGTTCGCGCCTTCGGTCTCGACCGCGCTCTCCGCGGCCTCGACCGGCGCAGCCGCTTCGCTTGCGATTTCCGGCTCGCTCGCGGCGTCGGCATCATCGGTCGAAACCATCGCGGGCGCAGCGGCCTCGACAGGGGCCTCGCCGGCCGTCGCCGTGTCGGCGGCAGCGGTCTCGGGCACCGGAGCCGCGTCGCTTGCAAGCTTGGCGCGCTGCGCCTCGTCCTGGCGCTTCAGCTCCGCCTCGACCTCGCCCTGCGGCAACGGGTGGGAGCGATAGCCAAGCCCCTTGAGGATCTCGTCCATGTCGTCGGCGGTGGCACCGAGAATCGACATCATCGCGGGCGTCACGATGAACTCGCGTCCGTTGAACGCGCCGTCCGGGCGTTTGGCCGCGCCGGGGCTCCAGGCGAGTGCCGGCCGGATCAGATCGGCCAGTCGCTCCAGGATGTCGACGCGCACGGCGCGGCGCCCGAGCGGGCGATAGCCCGACAGGGCGTAGAAGACGGGGTCGAAGCTCGGATCGGGGGCGACCGAGGTGCGACCTGTGGCCAGAAGCTGCGTCACCTCGCCGAAGCCCGGCTTGTCGCGCCCGTCATGGGCGATCGACCAGAGCAGCGTCATCAGCGCGGCCGGCGCCGGCTTCACGAGGGCCGGCACGAAGATGTGGTAGGCGCCGAAGCGCACGCCGAGGCGGCGAAGCGCCGCGCGCGCGTCCTGATCGAGCCCGCGCACCTCCTCGGCGATGTCGCGCCGCTGCAGAAGGCCGAAATTCTCGTAGAGCCGGTAGGCGATGCCGCGTGCAGCCCCTTCGACGCCTTCGGAGTCGCGCAGGTCCGCCAGGGGCTTCAGCACCGTCGAGACCTGATAGGTCACGAAGCGCTCCGCTCGCTGGGCGACCTTGTCGCGCGCCGGTCCCGCCAGCTGCTCGTCGGCGAGCAGCACGACGCGCGGCTTCAGAGGATCGTCGCCCGACGTCAGCGACGCGATCGGCGCGCCCAGCCAACGCAGAAGCGCGTCGGAGCCGATCGCGAGATCCCCGTTCGGCGCGTTGGCGAAACGTTCGGCACGCTTGTCGTATTCGCCACCGAGCGCCTTCTGGGCGGCGGTGCGAACGGCCTTGGCATCCGGGCCGTCGGACTTGGTGTCCGGCGTGAACCTGAACCCCTGCAGCTCACCGACCTCGTGGCCTTCAACGCGCACGGTGCCGTCGCTGCCGATTTCAGCTTCCATGAATGCGCTCTCTCTCAGCCGCCTCATCAGAACGCTTGTCCTGCGATCTACGAAGCGTTTCGTCAACCGCTCGTGCAACGCGTCGGACAGACGGTCCTCGATTGCCTTGGTCTTTTCCTGCCAGTGTGTCGGATCGGCCAGCCAGCCCGGACGATGCGAGATGTACGTCCAGGTCCGAATCTCGGCGATACGCTGGGACAGGGTGTCGATGTCGCCTTCCGCCAGATCCGCCCGGCGCACCTGCTCGGCCATGTAGTCTTCGGCCACATGGCCGCGGCGCACGAGGTCGGCATAGACGGAGGCGATGATCTCGGCGTGCTGGGCGGGCGCGATGCGCCGATAGTCCGGAAGCTTGCAGGCCTCCCAAAGCAGCTCGACGTTGCGAGCGCCCCTGGCCTGCGCCATCACCGTTTCGTCGCGCGACAGGAATTCCAGCGCGCGCTGGTCGACGGCAGGCAGCGATCGGGCGAGCTCGGGGCTGGGAGGCGCCACCTCCAGGCTGGCCTTCAGCGCATCGACGGACGCGAAGTTCAGGGCGCGCGAGCGCCACTGCACGACCTTCACGGACGCGAAGTCATGCGCCTCGATCGATTCGGCAAGATCCTGCGGCAAGGGGTCGACGCGCCCCGTCACCCCGAACGTGCCGTCGCGCACATGGCGTCCGGCACGTCCCGCGATCTGGCCGTATTCGGCCGGATTAAGCTGGCGATACTGGTAGCCGTCGTATTTCCAGTCCTGCGCGAAGGCGACATGGTCGACGTCGAGGTTCAGGCCCATGCCGATCGCGTCGGTGGCGACCAGGAACTCGACCTCACCGTTCTGATAGAGTTCGACCTGCGCGTTGCGCGTGCGCGGGCTCAAGGCGCCGAGCACCACCGCTGCCCCGCCGCGCTGTCGGCGGATCAGCTCGGCGATGGCGTAGACCTCTTCCGTCGAGAAGGCGACCACGGCCGAGCGCCGCGGCAGGCGGGTGATCTTTTTCGAACCGGCGTAGAGGAGCTGCGACATGCGCGGCCGCGTGACGCACTGGATGCCGGGCAGCAGGCGCTCGAGCGCCCCGCGCATGGTGGAGGAGCCGAGAAGCAGCGTTTCCTCGCGGCCGCGCGCATGGAGGATCCGGTCGGTGAAGACATGGCCGCGCTCGAGGTCGGCGGCGAGTTGCACCTCGTCGATCGCGACGAAGGCGGCTCCCGGTTCGCGGGGCATCGCCTCCACCGTGCAGACCTGATAGCGCGCGTTGGGCGGCTTGATCTTCTCCTCGCCGGTGATCAACGAAACGGCGCCGACGCCCACGCGCTCGACGACGCGCTGGTAGACCTCGCGCGCCAGAAGCCGCAGCGGCAGGCCGATGACGCCCGACGAATGGGCCACCATCCGCTCGATCGCCAGAAAGGTCTTGCCGGTGTTGGTCGGCCCGAGAACGGCGGTGACGCCACGCCCGCCCGCACCGGTTTCGGGGTTGCGCATCGGCTTGGCGGGGAAATGGCTGTCCATCATGATCGCAGCATAGGTGGGACGATCTGGACGAAACGCAAACTCCCCGCCGCGCGGATCAGCGCACGTCGATCACGTCGCCCGTACGGCCGTCGATGATCACGGTCATGTCGTCTCCCCGCCGGTCGGCGCCCTCGACGCGGATGGTGCGGCGCTGGCGGAAGACGTCGTCGATCTCGCGCATGCCCTCGCTGCGGGCGATCCGCGCAGCCTGACGTTCGCTGATGCCCGGCGGTCCGCGACGCGGTGGCGGACGGTCGTAATCGTAGTCGTAGTCCGGGCCGCGACGGGTGTCGGGCGCGACACGCAGGCCATTGGGGCCGAGTTCCAGCGACTGCGCCACGGCGGGCGCCGTGGCCGCAACGAGGCAGGCTGCGAGGGCAAGGGAAAGGCGAAACGGCTTCGTCATCGAGATCTCATCGAACGATGTCCCAGAGCACCAGAGTTGCCGCACCGCGTGGCAGCTTCAAGACCGAGGAAACGGCACCGCAAAAAAAGGGCGAGCCGCAGACATTGCGGCTCGCCCATCATGCTTTCGAGAAATGGCGATCAGCGAACGCCGAGCACGTCACCCGAGCGGCGGTCGATGTCGACCTGGATATCGTCGCCGCGACGGTCGGTGCCGATCACGCGATAGGACCGGCTGGTGCGACGCACGTCATCGACCTCGCGCACGCCCTCGGCGCGGGCGATGCGCACCGCGTCGCGCTCGCCGATCTCGCGGCCCCGCCGGTCGTCGCGACGCATGTCGTCGCGTCGCATGTCGTCACGGCGGTTCGGATCGACGAGGCGAACGCCGTCACGGCCGATTTCGATGCCCTGGGCCATGGCCGGAGCGGCGCTGGCGATGGATGCGGCTGCCAGGATGGCGATGGTGAGATGCTTGCGGATCATGAGGAATCCTCCACGAACTAGACGGGCGCTTTGGGTTCCAGACGATCGCGCGCCCCATATCGGGGGGAAGAACACGGGAGGAACGCTTCGGTTCCTCCCGTCGATGTGCGAGACGCGGCAGAAGGCTCAGTGGAAGTATTGGCCGCCGTTGACGGTGAGGGTCGATCCGGTGATGAACCCGGCTTCCTCGGCCACGAGATAAAGCACGCTTCGGGCGATCTCCTCGGGCTCCCCGAGACGCCCCACCGGAATATGCGGCAGGATGCGCTCATTCAGCACCTTTTCGTCGATCGCGCGCACCATCTCCGTGCCGATATAGCCGGGGCAAATCGCGTTCACGGTGATGCCGGCACGCGCCCCTTCCTGCGCCAGCGCCTTGGTGAAGCCGATGTCGCCGGCTTTGGCCGCCGAATAGTTGGCCTGGCCTGCCTGCCCCTTCTGGCCGTTGATCGAGGAAATATTGACGACACGCCCGAACTTGCGCGTGCGCATGCCCTCCCAGACCTGGCGCGTCATGTTGAAGAGGCCCGTGAGGTTGGTGCCGATGACCTGGCTCCACTGCTCCGGGGTCATCTTGTGAAACATGGCGTCACGGGTGATGCCGGCATTGTTGACGAGAATGTCGACCGGCCCGAGCGCCGCTTCCACCTTGGCGATGCCCTCGCCGCATGAAGCGTAGTCCGACACGTCCCACTTGAAGACGTCGATGCCCGTCTCAGCCTTGAAAGTGTTCGCCGCCTCGTCGTTTCCGGCATAGTTGGCGGCGACGCTGTAGCCCGCCTCCTTCAGCGCCTTCGATACCGCCGCGCCGATGCCACGCGAGCCGCCGGTGACGATTGCAACCCTAGCCATTCACTTCCTCCCTGACCGATACCCGATAGGCCCGCATCGGCCACCACCGGCTGAGCGGGTATGCACGACGGTTCGCGGGACCTCCATCGAGAGCCGCCGTCGTATGCCCATTTCGAAGAGGATGCCGGCCCGCCGCAACCGCGGGGCGTCGGGCCGGCGGATGGATCAGCCGCGCTCGAAGCACATGGCAACGCCCATGCCGCCGCCGATGCAGAGCGTCGCCAAGCCCTTGCGCGCGTCGCGCCGTGCCATTTCGAACAGCAGCGTGTTGAGGACGCGAGCGCCGGACGCACCGATCGGATGACCGATCGCGATGGCGCCGCCGTTCACGTTGACGATGTCGGGGTTCCAGCCAAGGTCCTTGTTGACCGCGCAGGCTTGCGCCGCGAAGGCCTCGTTGGCCTCGACGAGATCGAGATCGTCGATCGTCCAGCCGGCCTTTTCGAGCGCCTTGCGCGAGGCTGGAATCGGACCGGAGCCCATGACGGCCGGATCGACGCCGACGGTCGCCCAGGACACGATGCGGGCGAGCGGCGTCAAGCCACGGCGAGACGCTTCGGCCTCGCTCATGAGGACGGCGACGGCCGCACCGTCGTTGATGCCCGATGCGTTGCCGGCGGTGACCGTGCCATCCTTGTCGAAGGCGGGCCGAAGCTTCTGCACCTTGTCCAGCGTGGTGCCGGCCTTGATGTACTCGTCGTCGGCCACCACGACGTCGCCCTTGCGGCTCTTCACCGTGAACGGCGTGATCTCGTCGCGGAAGCGCCCGGCCTTCTGCGCCTCTTCGGCCTTGTTCTGCGAGCGGACCGCGAACGCGTCCTGCTCGTCGCGCGTGATCTGCCACTGGCGGGCGACGTTCTCGGCCGTGTTGCCCATGTGGTAGCCCTGGAAGGCGTCAATCAGTCCATCCTTGAGCATGGAATCGACAAGCTTCAGATCGCCCATCTTGGTGCCGGCCCGCATGTGCGCGACGTGCGGGGCCATGGACATGGATTCCTGTCCGCCCGCCACGATGATCCGCGCGTCTCCGCCCGCGATCTGCTGGAGGCCGAGCGCGACCGCGCGAAGACCCGAGCCGCAGAGCTGGTTCAGGCCCCAGGCCGTCGCCTCCTTGGGAACGCCCGCGGCCATGGCAGCCTGACGGGCCGGGTTCTGGCCCTCGCCGGCACTGAGGACCTGGCCGAGAATCACCTCGTCGACCTCGCCCGGCTCGACACCGGCGCGACCCAGCGCGGCGGTGATGGCGGCGGCGCCCAGTTCATGCGCCGGAACCGATGCGAAAGCGCCGTTGAAGGAACCGACGGGAGTACGCGCCGCGCCGACGATGACGATGGACTGTCCAGAAGAACTCATGGAATGCCTTTCCTCCGCAGGATGCTCGCGGACGTGCCGCACCAGCCGCCCTATCTCGCAGACGGCTTTGCCGGCTGTCAAACGCGGCATCCCCGCATTGCGTTGCTGCCCGATGCCGTTCCGACCGGCGCCGGCGCATTCGAAGCGGACGTCGAAAGAGCATCGCGGACTGCCCTGCGGACAAACACGTACGTGCGCCGCGAAACGTTTGGAAAGGCCGCGAAACTGTGGCTAAGTCTTCGCAGGGGCAGCACGGACGAGATGCCGGCCGTCCGCCAGAGTTGGGAGAGAGTGGATGGCGCGCAACAACGAACCGACGGTCATCAAGAAGTACGCCAACCGGCGCCTCTACAATACCGGCACGTCGATGTACGTCACGCTCGAGAACCTCGCCGCCATGGTCAAGGGCAACGAGGACTTCGTGGTCCAGGATGCCAAGACGGGCGAGGACATCACCCATGCCGTGCTGACGCAGATCATCTTCGAGCAGGAGAACAAGGGCGGGCAGAACCTGATGCCCATCACCTTCCTTCGCCAGCTCATCCGTTTCTACGGCGACCAGATGCAGATGGTGGTTCCGGCCTATCTCGAGCAATCCATGGCCGCCTTCCTGCGCGAGCAGGAAAGCTTTCGCGGCACCGCGGCCAACCCGTTGCAGATGATGGAAACGCAGGTCCGCCGCAACACCGAGATGTTCCGCGAGGCGATGGCCGTGTTCAACCCGTTCATGGCCAATGCGCTGGGCGAGGCCGCGAACGGGGCGAAGGGCGCGGCCACCGCTCCGGCATCTGCGGCAACGCCGCCGAGCCAGGACGACCTGTCCGCAATGCGCGATCAGCTCGCCGAGATGCAGCGCCGGCTGGAGGCGCTGGACGCCAAGAAGGCCTGAGCGGCCGGCGCGGCACTCGCGCCCGCCTCGACCGCATAGAAAAAGGGCCGGCGCGCGAGGCGTCCGGCCCTTTTCGATACGTGGCGTCGCTCGACGAGGAGCGCCGCCGGACGGGTCAGGCGTTTTCCTTGACCGTCAGGATCTGCTTGCCGCGGTACATGCCCGTCTTCAGGTCGATGTGGTGCGGACGGCGCAGTTCGCCCGAGTTCTTGTCCTCGATGTAGGTCGGCGCGGCGAGCGCGTCGGCCGAGCGGCGCATGCCGCGCTTGGAGGGGGAAGTCTTTCGCTTGGGGACGGCCATCGGTCTCTCCGTTCAGGTCGCCGGCATGAGGATCCGCTGGGGAGCCCGAGCCGTTCAAGGGGTTCATCTTTGGCGGGCCGCCAGCGCGACATGCGCCCGGCCCTTCCCGAACCGACGACCGGCGCCCGACCCGTGACCTCGGATCGATCCTGCCCTTCGCACTGACGGGAAATCGTGGGTCGCCATAGCAAACTCGGCCCGGTTTGCAAAGGGGCGGCCGCCAAATCCGTGGACTACACGCCGTCAATGCAGCCGATATAGTCGCCGGACGCACGCGCCCGCGCCTCCACCGTACCGGCCAGACGCCTCAAGCCGGCGGACGGATTGGCGGGATCGCGCGTCAGCGGCGCCGGCAGGCTGACGGCCAGGAGGGCGGCCTGGCGCGCGGTGAGCCCGGACGCCGGGCGGTTGAAGTAGTATCGCGACGCCGCCCCGATGCCGTAGATGCCGTTCCCCCATTCGGCGACGTTGAGGTAGATCTCCATGGTCCGGCTCTTCGACCACACGAGGTCCGCATAGAGCGCCAGCGGCAGTTCCAGGCCCTTGCGCACGAACGACCGGCCGTTCCAGAGAAACAGGTTCTTCACCGTCTGCATGGGGATCGTCGAAGCGCCCCGCCCGGCCTCGCCGTCGCCGATCGCCCGATCGACCACCGTGCGCATGGCGCTCCAGTCCACTCCGCCATGGAAGCAGTACTGCCCGTCCTCCGACATCATCACCGAGCGTACGAGGACCGGGGCGATCTCCGAGAGCGGCGTCCACTCGCGCTCGAAGGGCTGGAAGGAGAAATGCTCGGCCAGCATCAGGGTCGAGATCGGGCGAACGACCGGCAGCGCATAGATCGGCACGAGAAGCGCGGGGATGGCGACCAGAAGCACGATCACGAACGCGGCGACATGGAGCATGCGTCGGATCATTCGTGTCCTGTCTTGGGCGAGAGGGCGGAAGGCGCTCGCCTCTCATAGCAAAGCCTGGGAAACCCCGGCAACACATCCGCTTCCCCCTTGCCGCCCGCGGCGATGATGGGCACACACATCCCCGTTAGCGACCACGAGGACACGAGACGCAACCGATGAGCCAGACCGTGGACCCGTCCCTCGACAAGCGCCTCGGCGAAGCCGCAGAACGCCTGGAAGCGGGGCTTGCCGCTGCCCTGTCCGGCTCGTCCTTCCTGCTCGCCGGCGCGCCCGAGCGGCTGCTCGCGGCCATGCGGCACGGGACGCTCGACGGCGGCAAGCGGCTTCGCCCGTTCCTGGTCGAGGAGACGGCCGCCCTCTTCGGAGCCGACCCCGCCTTTGCCGCGCCGGTCGCCTTGGCGCTCGAATGCATCCACTGCTACTCGCTGATCCACGACGACCTGCCGGCCATGGACGACGACGACCTGCGCCGCGGCCGCCCGACGGTCCACCGTGCCTACGACGAGGCGACGGCGATTCTCGCCGGCGACGCGTTGCTGACGCTCGCCTTTGGCCTCGTCGCCGAGACGCAGGCGCCGATCGAGCCTGCCGCCCAGCTGACGCTCATTCGCCTTCTGTCGCGCGAGGCCGGTGCGGCCGGCATGGCGGGTGGACAGGCGCTCGACCTCGCGGCCGAGACGGCGACTCTGGACGAGGCCGAGATCGCCCGTATGCAGGCGATGAAGACCGGTGCGCTGATCGCCTTCGCGGCGGAGGCCGGCGCGGTCGTTGGAGGCGCCTCGCCCGCCGAGCGCAAGACGCTGCGGCGGTACGGCGAGATCGTCGGCCTCGCCTTCCAGCTCGCCGACGACCTTCTCGACGAGACCGCCGACGCCGCGACGCTCGGCAAGGCGGCCGGCAAGGATGCCGCGCGCGGCAAGAAGACCCTGCCCGCCCTTCGCGGGATCGACTGGACGCGCGCCGAGCTCGATCGCCTGGTGGCGGAGGCCGAGGCGCTGCTCGACCCCTTCGGCACGCGCGGCGAGACCTTGCGCCAGACCGCACGCTTCGTCGCGTGGCGAGCCAAGTGACCTCGTCCCACGCCGAGGTGGAGCCTGGGGCCGAAGTCGCGGCCGGGCTTCGGCAGGTGCTGCCCGTCCTGATCGCCGTCGCGCCCTTCGGCATGGTGTTCGGCGCGCTGGCGATGGACGCCGGGCTGACCACGCTTCAGGCCATGGGGTTTTCCGCGGCGATCTACGCGGGTGCCTCGCAGCTCGTGGTGCTGCAGCTCGTGGCGCTGGGCACGCCGCTCTGGTCGATCCTTGTCGCCGTCGTCGCGCTGAACTTCCGCCACGTCCTGTATTCCGCCTCGCTCGGGCGGCGGCTCGGGCGGTTCAACACGGGCGAGAAGGCGCTCGCCTTCTATTTCTTGGTCGATCCGATCTTCGCGGCCGCCGAGGAACGCGCAGCGCACCGACCACTGACGAAGCGGTTCTATTTCACCTATGCTGTGCTGCTCTACCTCGCCTGGCTCGCCTCGACCTATGCCGGCATCGCCTTCGGCAAGCTGATCGGCGACCAGCGCGCGATCGGTCTCGACGTCCTCCTGCCGATCTACTTCCTGGCCCTGACGCTCGGTTTCCGGCGACGTGCCGGTTTCGCCGTCGTCTTCGTCGTCTCGGCCATCACCTCGGTCGTCGTCTACCTCACGCTCGGCTCGCCCTGGCACGTGACGATCGGCGGTCTCGCCGGCATCGCAGCCGCCGTCCTGCGCACCCCGCCGGAGAGGAGCGTGCCGTGACCGAGATCTGGTTCCTCGCGATCCTCGCCGCGATCCTGACCTACGGCACGCGCGTCGCCGGCCATCTCGTCCTGTCGCGCTTCGAGCACGTTCCGCCGCGCGTCGAGGCCGCCCTCGATGCCGTGCCGCCCGCCATGCTCATCACGATCGTCACCCCCGTCTTCGTCGACGGCGGCTGGACGGAACGCCTGGTGATCGTCGCCGCCGGCCTTCTGTCGCTGCGCCTCTCGGTGCTGGCGAGCGTGACGGCGGGCTGCGTCGCCATGGCGACCCTGCGCCATGTCGGGCTCTGACCTGGCGTTCGGGCAGAGACGACAAGCGTCGACACGCCCCAGCGCAGACTACCGGTTGCGCGTGACGACGCAGGAGCCGCCGACGCCGCGATACTTCGCGCAGAAGGCGTCCGCCTCTTTGCGCGAATTGGCGCCGATGCGAACGGCGGTGATCCGGCGAGGACCCGAGATCGGCCGGGCTCGCATCACGATCGGCTCGACGCCGCCGAGGACGCCGGGATACCGGTCCTGCAGCTTGCGATAGATGCGCACCGCGATCGCTTCGTTGGGGTGACCCGCGACCTGCGCGCCCCAGGGCCGCATCGGCGCGCTTTCGGCCACCGCGAAGACCGCGCGCGTCGGCAGGATCGGCAGCCGGCGGCAGGCGACCGCGAACTCGAGATCGGCCACCAGCGGCTTGACCTCCGCCTCCCGCTTCTCCTCGCGGAACCAGGCGGCGGGCTGGGCGGTGATCGAGAGGACATAGTCCTCGGTCTCGTAGGGAAGCCGCCCGCCCGACGCCATCCAGCGCTTCACGCGATTGATGCCGCCATTGTAGGCCGCGGCGGCAAGGCCCCAGGATCCGAGCTCGGCGCGCAGGTCGCGAAGATACGTCGCCGAATGACGCAGGGCCTGTTCCTTGTCGTAGGGGTCGGCGAGGCCCCGTTCTTTCGCGGTGTAGGGCATGAACTGGGCGATGCCCTGCGCGCCGACCGGCGAGCGCGCGCCCTCGTCGAAGCGTGATTCCTTCCAGATCAGCCGGGCGAAGAAGTCCGGCACCATGCCGACGGCGGCCGCGTTCTCGGCAATGAGATCGCAGATCTGCCCGACGCGCGGGTCCGCCTTCGGCTCGGCCGCCGTCGCGCTTCCGGCCCCGAGCGCTGCGCCGGCGACCGCAAGTGTCAGGAGGGCCCGCCGGATCATTCCGCCGCGGCGGGCCGCCCGAAGCGGCGATCGATATAGGCGAGCACCATCTGATGGAATTCCGCCGCGATGTTGGCGCCGCGCAGCGTCGCCACCTTCTCGCCGTCCATGTAGACCGGCGCGGACGGAACCTCCGCGGTGCCGGGCAGCGAGATGCCGATATCGGCATGCTTGGATTCGCCCGGGCCGTTGACAATGCAGCCCATCACCGCAACCGACAGGGCCTCGACGCCGGGATAGCGCTCGCGCCATACCGGCATGTTGACCCGGATGTCGGTCTGGATCGTCTCCGCGAGTTCCTGGAAGAGGGTCGATGTGGTCCGTCCGCAGCCGGGACAAGCCGCCACGATCGGGATGAACTGCCGGAAGCCCATGGTCTGCAGGATTTCCTGCGCGACCTGTACCTCCTTGGTACGATCGCCGCCGGGCTCGGGCGTCAGCGAGACGCGGATCGTGTCGCCGATCCCCTCCTGCAGGAGGATGCCGAGCGCCGCCGACGAGGCGACGATGCCCTTCGACCCCATGCCGGCCTCCGTCAAGCCGAGGTGCAGGGCATGGTCGGTGCGACGCGACAGGTCGCGGTAGACGGCGATGAGATCCTGGACGTTGGAGACCTTGGCCGAGAGGATGATCTTCTCGCGCGCGAGCCCCGTTTCCTCCGCAAGCGCCGCCGAGTGCAGCGCCGACTGAATGATCGATTCGCGCATCACGGCCCGTGCCCCGAGCGGCTTGGCGAGCTTGGAGTTCTCGTCCATCAACCGCGTCAGCAGCTCCTGGTCGAGCGAGCCCCAGTTGACGCCGATGCGCACCGGCTTGTCGTGCCGGATCGCCATTTCGATGATCTCGACGAACTGCCGGTCCTTCTTGTCCTTGAAGCCGACATTGCCGGGATTGATGCGGTACTTGGCGAGCGCCGCCGCGCAATCCGGATGATCAGCGAGCAGCTTGTGGCCGATGTAGTGGAAGTCGCCGACGAGCGGCACGTCGATGCCGAGGCGCTGGAGCCGGTCGCGGATGCGCGGCACGGCGGCGGCGGACTCGTTGCGGTCCACCGTGATGCGCACGATCTCCGACCCCGCCTTGGCGAGTTCGGCGACCTGGCGGACCGTGGCGTCCACGTCGGCCGTGTCCGTATTGGTCATCGACTGAACGATGACGGGCGACGGGCCGCCGACCACCACGCCGCCGACATCGACGCCGACCGTCCGGCGGCGCGGAAGGGGATCGGCCAGAACCGGGTCGACGGGGGCTTGCAGCGTCATCGGGGTCCGTCTCAAGGATCAGTCGGGGCGCAGCCGTGCGGCGCGCCTCGGCAGGATGGGTCGAGGCCTATATCGCCGTTCGTCTCGTCCATGAAAAGAGGATCATCGTGTCGCGACCGTGACGGTCGGCGCCGCGGGGCTTGCCCGACCTCCTCCACGCCCCTATTGCGGCCACGGGTTCCCCCAAGCCAACCGGAGATCCGATGCCACCCGGCGCCGCCCTTGCCCTCTTCGCGTTCCTCATGCTGGCCGCGCTCCTGCCGATCTGGCCGTGGTCGCGCGGCTGGAGCTACCGCCCGGCCATCGCATTCGGCGTCTTCTTCACGGTCGTGGTGATGGCCTGGGTCACGGTGCTCATCTGACCGCGGTGCATGCGCGTCGCGCCGGCGGAACCGGTGCGACATAACGTCGTTGTGATGGCGTCCGGTCTCGCGTCACAAGGAGTTGCGTATGTCTCTCGGAACCATCCTCCTCATCATCCTCATCCTGCTCCTCATCGGTGCCTTTCCGGGATGGGGCTATTCCCGGTCCTGGGGCTATGGACCGAGCGGCATTCTCGGCTTCCTGCTGGTGGTCGTCCTCGTCCTGCTCCTGCTCGGCCGTATCTGACGCCTTTTTCGTCGGTTGCCGGAGGCCTTCAGGCTTCCGGCGGCCGATCGGCGCCGCCAGTCAGCGGCGACAGCGCCAGGATCACGAGCAGGCAGGCACTGAGCCCTAGGAACACGGCCTGAAAGCCGAAATGCTCGGCGAGGTAGCCGATCGCCGAGGGCGCGATCAGGATGCCGGAGTAGCCGATCGTCGTCGCCATCGAGATGCCGACGCCGGGCTTCAGCCCCGGTACGTTGCCCGCCGCCGAGAAGGCGATCGGCGCGATGTTCGACAGGCCGATGCCGAGAAGCGCAAAGCCGAGGATCGCCACGGTCAGGTTCGGCGCCAGCCCGACGATGGTCAGCGCGCCGATGCCGGCGAGCGCCGAGAGGCGCAGAGTGCGGACCGCGCCGAGCCGGTCGCGGATGCCGTCGCCGAGGAACCGGAACAGCGCCATGACGGCGGAGAAGGCGGCGAAGGCGAAGCCCGACATGGCGACGTCCGCGCCGAGCTCCGAGCGCAGGTAGATCGCGCTCCAGTCGATCGTCGCCCCTTCCGGTACCATGCCGAACAAGGCGCAGACCCCGATGCCAATGACGGCGAGCCGCGCGCCGGAGGTTGCTCCCGGCGTGCCCTTCCCGTCCGTCGCCCTTGCCGTGGTCTCCGCGGCGTCGCGGTCTTCCAGCATCGACCGGCCGATCGGCCAGAGTGCGGCAAGAAGGATCGCCGCGACGAGGACGAAGTGCCCGACGCTTCCGAGCGACACGATCAGGAAGCCGCCCGTCGCGGCGCCGATGAAGCCTCCGACCGACCAGAAACCGTGACACGACGACATGATGGCGCGCGGGCGCTGCCGCTCCACCGACACGGCGTTGGCGTTCATCGCGACATCCATCCCGCCCATGGCCGCGCCGAAGAGAAGGATGGCGAGGCCGGCGGTCGCGACGTTGGGCGCCAGGACGAGGATGGGCAGAGAGATCGCGAGCACCGCATGCATCACGAGCGAGGTCTGGCGTGAGCCGAAGCGCGCGGTCGCCGCGCCGAGGAGCGGCATCGCCAGGACAGCGCCGAGACCGAATGCAAGGATCATGAGGCCTAGCTGCGCTTCCGAAAGCCCGAGACGCTGCTGCAGCAGCGGGATCTGGGGCGTCCAGTTCCCGAGCACGAAGCCGTTGGCGAGAAAGGCGGCAGAGACGGCCAACCGCTCGCGCGGCCACGCATGCCGCCAGGATACGGGACGAAGTGCGTCGGCGGTCATCGGGTCGTGTCCTCAAGGGTGCGCGCGTTTGCGCGGCGAATGGCGGCGGTTTCGGCATCGGCGCGGGTGACTGCCACCCCCTTCGCCAGGAAGGGCTCCAGCGCTGCGACCGGACAATCGTGCTCGACGAAGAGATGCGCCCGCTGGTCGATCGGGGTGACATGAAACGATGCGGCGGTGCCGATCTTCTCGTTGGTGACGGCGACGGCGATCTCGCCGGCCCGTGCGGCCAGCAGCGCCTTGAGGTCGGCCTCCTCGAGATCGTGCGAGGTGACCCCCGCCCCCGCATCGACGCCGCACACGCCGAGCACCAGCACGGACGGTCGCATCCGCTCCGCCTCGCGCAGCGTCTGCGCCCCGAGGCACGCGCCGCTGACCGGATCGAGACGCCCGCCGAGCAGCACCACGGACACGCCTCGCTTGTCCTGCAGGGCGCAAGCGATGGACGGGGTGTTGGTGATCACCGTCAGCCCCGAATCCGCCGGCAGGGCCTGGGCCACGGCCATATTCGCGGAACCGGCATCGATGAAAAGCGACGAACCCGGCATGATCGTGCGAGCGATCGCACGACCCAGAAGAACCTTGCGACAGCGATCCCGTGTGAGACGCTCGTTGAGCGAGCCATCCACGGGCGCTGGCGGAAGCGCTCCGCCATAGACACGGCGGCACTCGTCGCGCGCGGCGAGCTCTCGCAGATCCCGGCGCACGGTGTCCTCCGACACGCCGAAGTTGGCGGCCAGCTGGACCGCGAGCACCCGGCCGTCCCGCTTCAACCATTCGCGGATCACGGCCTGCCGCTGTTCGGCCAAGAGATGTGGCGAAGCCTCGCCCATGGAACGTCTCCTCGTTCGGAGACCCTCCATGCACGTTCATGCGCGTTCGGTCAAACCGGATGAACTCGGCATCAGTCCGGGCTCATTCCGACAAGCAGGCGCCTACTGGAAGACGACGAGCAGATCCTTTGCGTCGATCTGATCGCCGGCCTTCACGTGTACGGCCTCGACGGTGCCGTCGGCTTCGGCATGGAGCGCGGTCTCCATCTTCATCGCCTCGATGGAGAGGAGGACGTCGCCGGCCTTCACGCTCTGGCCGGGGCGGACGGCGAGCGTCGAGACGACGCCGGGCATCGGGGCTGCGACATGGGCGGCGTTGCCGGGTTCGGCCTTCGGCCGCGCGGTCCCTGAGCCGTTGCCCCTGGCGCGGTCCGGCACCTTGATGCGGCGCGGCTGGCCGTTGAGCTCGAAGAACACCGTCTTCTTGCCCTTCTCGTCCGTGTCGGCCGAGCCGAGGCAGCGGATCACCAGCGTCTTGCCGGGCTCGAGATCGACGAGGATCTCCTCCTCCGTCTCGATGCCGTAGAAGTAGTTCGGCGTCGGAAGCGTCGAGACGGGCCCATAGGTCTCGGCGGCAGACGCGAAGTCGGCGAAGACCTTCGGATACATGAGGTAGGAGGCGAACTCCTGACTTGAGACCGTGCGGCCGAGCTTCTCCTCGATCTTCGTCCGTTCGGCGCCGAGATCGGCGTCCGGGATCAGCGAGCCGGGGCGCGCGGTGATCGGCGCCTCGCCCTTCAGTGCCTTGCGCTGCAGCCCTTCCGGCCAACCGCCCGGCGGCTGGCCGAGATCGCCGTGCAGCATGGAGACGACCGACTCCGGGAAGGCGATGTCACGCGAGGGGTTCTCGACATCGGCGACGGAGAGGTCCTGCGCCACCATCATCAGCGCCATGTCGCCGACGACCTTCGAGGACGGCGTCACCTTGACGATGTCGCCGAACATCAGGTTCGCCTCGGAATAGGCTTTGGCCACCTCGTGCCAGCGCGTGTCGAGGCCGAGCGAGCGGGCCTGCTCCTTCAGGTTGGTGAACTGGCCGCCCGGCATCTCGTGGAGATAGACCTCCGAGGCCGGCCCCTTCAGGTCGCTCTCGAAGGCGGCGTACTGGTTGCGCACGGCCTCCCAGTAGAAGGAGATGCGGCGGATCGCGTCCTGGTCGAGGCCGGGGTCGCGACCTGAGCCCTTCAGCGCCTCGTTGAGCGAGCCGAGGCAGGCCTGCGAGGTGTTGCCCGAGAGCGCGTCCATCGCCGCGTCCACCGCGTCGACGCCGGCATCCACCGCCGCGAGGATCGTCGCGGCCGCGATGCCCGACGTATCATGCGTGTGGAGGTGGATGGGGATGCCCACCTCCTCCTTCAGCGTCCCGATCAGCACGCGGGCTGCGGCCGGCTTGAGGAGCCCCGCCATGTCCTTGACGCCGAGGATATGGGCGCCCGCGCGCTCCATCTCCTTGGCGAGATCGACGTAGTACTTGAGGTCGTACTTCGAGCGGGCCGGATCGAAGAGATCGCCGGTGTAGCAGATCGCGCCCTCGCACAGCTTGCCCGATTCCAGCACCGCGTCCATCGAGACGCGCATGTTCTCGACCCAGTTCAGGCAGTCGAAGACGCGGAAGAGATCGACGCCCCCCCGTGCCGCCTCCGCCACGAACCGCTTCACGACGTTGTCGGGATAGTTGGTGTAGCCGACGCCGTTGGAGCCGCGCAGCAGCATCTGGAGAAGGATGTTGGGCGCCTTGTCGCGGATGGCGCTAAGGCGCTCCCACGGGTCTTCGGTGAGGAAGCGCATGGCGACGTCGAAGGTCGCCCCGCCCCAGCATTCGAGCGACAGAAGCTGCGGCAGCGCGCGGGCATAGGCGTCCGCGATGCCGACGATGTCGTGGGTGCGCATGCGCGTCGCCAAGAGCGACTGATGCCCGTCGCGCATGGTCGTGTCGGTGACGAGCACCTCGCCCTGCGCCAGCATCCAGTCGGCGAAGCCCTTGGCTCCGAATTCCTCCAGCTTCTGGCGGGAGCCGGGCCGGATCGCGGCATCGAAGCGCGGCGCCGCCGGCTTCCTCGCGTCCGCTGGCGGCTTTGGGCGTCCGCGCGTCTCCGGATGTCCGTTGACGGTCACGTCGGCAAGGTACGTCAGGAGCTTCGTGGCACGATCGCGGCGCTTCACCTGCGCAAAGAGCTCGGGCGTCGTGTCGATGAAGCGCGTCGTGTAGCTGTTATCGGCAAAGGCCGGGTGCGTGATGATCGCTTCGAGGAAGGTGAGGTTCGTCGCCACGCCCCGGATGCGGAACTCGCGCAGCGCGCGGTGCATGCGCGCGATCGCCTCCCCGGGGCTCGGCGCCCAGGCCGTCACCTTCTCCAGAAGCGGGTCGTAGAAGCGGGTGATCACGGCGCCCGAATAGGCCGTGCCACCGTCGAGTCGGATGCCGAAGCCCGTCGCGCCGCGATAGGCGGTGATGCGGCCATAGTCCGGGATAAAGTTCTGCTCGGGGTCTTCCGTCGTGATCCGGCACTGGAGGGCGTGGCCGTTGAGGCGGATGTCCTCCTGGGCGGGGACACCCGATTCCGGCGTGCCGATCGCATGCCCGTCGAGGATGTGGATCTGCGCCTTGACGATGTCGATGCCGGTGACGACCTCCGTCACGGTGTGCTCGACCTGGATGCGCGGGTTGACCTCGATGAAGTAGAAGGCGCCCGTGTCGGCATCCATCAGGAACTCGACGGTGCCCGCGCCCACGTAGTTCGTCGCCGCGCAGATCGTTCGCGCATAGGCCGCGAGCTCGCGCCGCTTGGCGTCGTCGAGATAGGGCGCGGGCGCGCGCTCCACGACCTTCTGGTTGCGGCGCTGGATGGAGCAGTCACGCTCGAAGAGGTCGACGACGGTGCCATGGGTGTCGCCGAGGATCTGCACCTCGACATGGCGCGCGCGTTCGACGAGCTTTTCGAGATAGACCTCGTCCTTGCCGAAGGCGGCTTTCGCCTCGCGCTTGGCCTCCGTCACCTCGCGCGCGAGGTCCTGCGGCTGGCGGATCGCGCGCATGCCGCGCCCGCCCCCGCCCCAGGAGGCCTTCAGCATCAGGGGATAGCCGATCGTCTCGGCAAGGCGCGCGACCTCGGCCATGTCCTCGGGCAGCGGGTCGGTCGCCGGCACCACCGGCACCCCGACCTCCACCGCAAGGTTGCGCGCGGCGACCTTGTTGCCCAAGCGGCGCATCGTGTCCGCCGTCGGGCCGATGAAGGTGATCCCGGCCTCCGCACAGGCATCGACGAACTCCGGGCTCTCCGACAGGAGGCCGTAGCCGGGATGGATGGCGTCCGCGCCCGACTCCCTGGCGACCCGGATCACCTCCTCGATCGAGAGATAGGATTCGATCGGCCCGAGATCTCGTGCGAGATGCGGCCCGCGCCCGACCTGGTAGCTCTCGTCCGCCTTGAAGCGATGCAGCGCGTACTTGTCCTCCTCCGCCCAGATCGCCACCGTCCGCAAGCCCAGCTCGTTGGCCGCGCGGAACACGCGGATCGCAATCTCTGACCGATTGGCGACAAGGATCTTGGTGATGGGCACGAACGCTTCCCCCCGGAACGAATTTCCACTGCAGTTGCCGAGCTAACGACAGAACGCTGCCGGTTGCAATGCAACACGACGGCAGCGCAGCAGCCTGCGTCACGGCAATCGAGCGCAGGCTCGTTCAGGCGAACCGCCAGCCGCGCTCGAGGACTTCGATCCGGTAGCCGTCGGGATCGACCACGAAGAAGAAGCGCGCCTCGCCGCCGGACGAGTGCGACAGCACGCGGATCGGCTGAGGCGACAGGCCCTCGGCTTCGAAGCGCGTATGCTCGGTATCGAGATCGGCGACACTGACCGCCAGATGGCCATAGCCATCGCCGAGATCGTAGGGTGCAGCGCGGTCGTTGTTGACCGTCAGCTCCAGTTCGAAGCCGCTCTCGGCGTTCGACAGGTAGATCAGCGTGAAAGTCTCGAACGCCAGCCGCTCGGCCACGGCAAGCGCGAAGGCACGGGCGTAGAAGTCGACGGAGCGCGCTTCGTCGCGAACGCGGATCATCGAATGAATGAGCTTGGCCATCGTGCGTGTCCCTCTGCAGCAGATCTGCCGGAGGCAATAGGCCGAGCCGACCGCGATGCAAAAGCCTCGATATGAAGAAGCCCGCCGGCGCATGGCGCGGGCGGGCTCGTATCAGGCCGGGAATGGCTGCCGCCAGCGCGTCAGGCGCGCAGGAGGCGCGTTCTCCAGCTGCGGGCAGGCGTCGCCGCGCCGGACGAGCCGCCGCTGAGCGTCGACAGGCCGCAGAAGCCGACGAGGGCCATGCCGGCCACGGCGATCGGGTCCGGAACCTCGCCGAAGAACAGAGCGCCCAGCACCGCCGCCCAGACGATCTGGCTGTATTGCGTCGGGGCGATCTGGCTGGCCTGCGTGATCCGGGCCGCCATCACGATGGTGATGTGGCCGATGCCGGCGCAGAGCCCGCCGAAGACGAGGATCGGCATGTCCGCGACCGTCGGCACCACGAAGTGCGGGATCATCAGGACACCGTTCACACAGACCGCCGCAAGGAGCACCGCGCCGACGAGCGTCAGACGCTTTTCCGTCGGCCCGAGGGTGCGCAGGATGATCACCGTGAGCGCCCCGACGAAAGCGCAGATGAGCGCTGCCAGATGGCCGAGCGTCAGCGCGTTGAAGCCCGGCCGCACGACGAGGATCACCCCGGCGAGGCCGCCGAGCAGCGACGCCCAGCGCCCGAGACCCACCACTTCCTTCAGGAACACCGCGGAGAGGACCGCAACGAAGACCGGGAGCAGGAAGATGAGCGCATAGGCCTCGGCCAGCGGCAGAGAGACGAAGGCGTAGGTCGCGGTCATGCCGCCGATCGTGCCGGTGGCCATGCGGGCCAGCACCAGCCAAGGGCGCTTCGGGCGAACGATCGAGCGCCACGTGTCTTCCGGCCGCTTGGAGAGCAGCGCCGGGAGAAGAGCGAAGAGGGAGATGAAGAAGCCGATTTCGAAGACCGGCATCGAGGAGGAGCCGAGGGCCTTGGCGGCGGCGTCCGAGCAGGAATAGGCGAGGTACGCCAGGAAGGCGAGTAGGATTCCGGTATGCATCGCAGTGCGGCTTCGAGGGTGCGGGAACAGGGACGAGCCGGCGTCGCGATCTGGCGATCATCTGCCCCGTAGGGCGCGTTTTCGTGTTGAGGGCGGTCGGCATGCGCAACATCGCGCATGACGGTTGATAGTCCGTTTATGTGCGTCGCCGCAACGACGCCAAATGGCTGATTCCGATCATCTTCTCTTACCGATTGGCATGCCGCGTGATGACGATTCGCGGGGCCTCGCCATTGCGGCGAAAGCATGAAATCCGGATGACGGCGGTAAGAATGCGCCGTTGTTGCCGACTTGCGCCGACAGGTATCACGCTACCGTAAGCCAGCGCCCCTCGATGTCCGACACGAAGCACATGTCGAGCAGCTTCTGCACCTCGGCCGCGTGCCGAAAGTCGGGCTGCCCGTTGTCGCCCGACATCAGCGCCATGGCGAAGCGATGCTCGTTGCGCGGGGTGACCGGACATTCGACGACACGCCAGGTCTGCGTTTCGATATCGGCTCCGAGACAGGCTTCCAGGCGCGAGTCCGCGTGATTGGCCCAGATGCGCAGAGCCCCCGTCTCGCCGTAGATCGCGAGATTCAGGTCGTTGAGCTTGCCTGTGGCGTAGCGCGTCATGTGGATGGTGCCGAGCGCGCCGTTCTCCATCTCGACCGTCATCGCCACGCTGTCGTTGACGTCGAGCGCATATGCGCCGATCTTGGCCCCCTCGGCCTTGTCGTAGGTCTTCATCCTCGCTTGCAGCGCGGCGACGCTCAAGGTCGTGCCGAAGCAGACGAAGTCGAGGATATGAATGCCGATGTCGCCGAGCACGCCCTTCGATCCGTGAGCCGAGGACAGGCGCCAGAGCCAACGCTCGTCCGTGCGCCAGTCGCCCCAGTGCGGGCTGGTGAGCCAGCTCTGGAGATAGCTGGCCTCGAAATGCCTGACCGTGCCGATGCGCCCCTCCTCCACCATGCGCCGCGCCATCTGGATGGCATGGGCGTTGCGATAGGTGAGGTTGACCATGTTGACGAGGCCGGCGGACTCCGCGGCCTGCGTCATCTCCAGCGCGTCCGGGTGGTTCAGGGCCAGCGGCTTCTCGCAGAAGACCGGCTTGCCGGCTGCGATCAGCTGGAGGCTCGTCGCTTTATGCGCCCCGTCCGGCGTCGAGTTCACGGCGGCGTCGAACGCTCCCCAGGCGATCGCATCGTCGAGCGAGCCGAAGGCGTCGGGGATCGCGTGCTCGTCGGCGAACAGACGCGCGCGCGCCTCGTTGGTATCGACCGCCGCCACCAGTCGGCAGCCGGGAATGCCGGCGAAGTGCTCGGCGTGGCGATGCGCGATCGACCCTGTTCCGAGGATCAGGATGCGCTTCTCGCCACTCAACGGAAGCCTTCCTCGCCTGCCGCGTGCAGCGACAGGCCCTTCCTGACGATCTTCTCTCGCGCCGCCTCGACCGGCACGTTGGGCGCGTCGGACACGTCCTTCCAGGGCCTCGCCGGATTGTAGGCCCATCGCACCGCGTTGCGCAGGACGGTCTGGATCTGCGTGTCATGGTAGATCGGATAGGTCTCGTGTCCGGGCTCGAAGTAGAAGATCCGACCGGCCCCGCGCTGATAGGTGAGCCCTGAACGGAACACCTCGCCGCCCTCGAACCAGGAGACGAAGACGGTCTCGAGCGGTTCGGGAACCAGGAAGGGCTCGCCGTACATCTCGGAGTTCGGCAGCTCGATCGCCCGGTCGATGCCTCGGGCGATCGGGTGCGAGGGGTTGATCACCCAGAGCCGCTCCCGCTCGCCCGCCTCGCGCCAGCGCAGCGAACAGGGCGTGCCCATCATGCGCTTGAAGATCTTCGAGAAATGCCCGGAATGGAGCACCAGCAGCCCCATTCCCTCGTTCACCCGCTGCTGAACGCGGTCGACGATCTCGTCCGACACGCGCCCGTGTGCCTTATGTCCCCACCAGACCAGAACGTCGGTCTCGTCGAGCCGCGCCTGAGGCAGGCCGTGCTCGGGCTCCTCCAGAGTGGCGGTGCTGGCCTCGATCTCGGCATCCGCGCCGAGCGCGTCGGCGATCGTGCGGTGGATGCCGTCGGGGTAGATCGAACGCACGGCCGCGTTCTCGTGCTCATGGAGGAACTCGTTCCAGACGACGGTGCGGATCGGCATGAGATCAGGTTCCTCCACTCGTATGCGGTCGGCGGCGCGCATGCGTGCGTGCCGCCGGTGCTTCTCAGTCGGCGATCAGCAGGGCGACGGGCAGATCCGCCAGAAGGGACGCGAGCGGCAGCGAGGGCGCGCCTGCGACGGACTTGAGGTTGAGGATGTCCTCGAAGCGTGCACCCGACAGCTGCGACGGCAGGCGCACGGCCGTGTCGCCCCAGGCGGCGGGATCCGGCATCGGGGTTTGCGCGCGCTCGCCGAGCAGCCCGAGCGCCAGACGGGGCGCGACCACGAGCGCATAGCGCCCCTGCTCGTCCGCCCGCGCGAAGGCGACCACGTGGTCGCTCTTCGCTCCCGTCACCTCCAGGGCCATGTAGCGGCCGGTGGTGAAGAGCTCCGGGGCCTTGATGCGGGCCTTCAGCGCGGCGGCCGTCAGCTTCGCCTTCACCCGCCCGTCCCGCCAGGCGGAGAGCGTCTCGGCGACACCGTGCCCGTCCGTCATCGCGGCCTCGCGGGCTCGGAAGTCGATCTTGCGCCGGTTGTCGGGGTCCACGAGGCTGAGATCGTAGAACTCGGTGCCCTGGTAGATGTCGGGCACGCCGGGCGCCGTCAGCTTGAGCAACGTCTGCGACAGCGACGTCAGCGCGCCGGCCACCACGAAGGGCTGGACGGCGCGCCAGAACACCTCGAGGAAGTCGCCGCTCTCGCGCTTCGACAGCGCCGCTTCGACGAAGCCTTGCAGCGCGCCCTCGTAGACCTCGTCCGGTGCGGTCCATGTCGTGTAGCGCTTCGCCTCGCGCGCGGCCTTCTGCGCGAAGGCGACGAGCCGCTGCGAGAGTTCCTTGCGCATCGCTTCGTCGGCCGGATCGAAGTCGGCCGGGATGACGCCGAGGAGCGCCTGATAGAAGCCCCATTCGGTGGCCGGGTCGGGCGACACGAGCCCCTCGCCCGCGTCCTTGCGCCATGCCGACATCGCTTCGGCGGCGGTCTTCACGATCTCGGCCCAGCGCTCGGGCGCCTCGCTGATCGTGTAGAGGCGCGCGCGGGCGTCCTCGCCGCGCTTGGTGTCGTGCGTGGAGGAGGCCATCAGCCCCGCCGGCTGGTCTTCAAGACGGATCGCCATCTCTGCGTGGAACGCCGCCACGTCCGCGCCGTAGTGATCGGGCTCGCCACCCACCTCGTTGAGCGCAATCAGGCGGTTGTAGCGATAGAAGGTGGTGTCCTCGACGGCCTTCGCCATCACCGCGCCGGTGGTCTGCTGGAAGCGCCGGGCGAAGTTCAAGGCACCGGTCACGTCGCGCCCGTCCTCGAAGTCAAGCTTGAGAAGCTTGCCGACGAAGGCGACGGGCCGGTTGGCCTCCACCTCGCGCCGGCTCTGGGCGAGCGCCACCGCGTCGTCGATCACCTGGATATCCGCCTCCGGCACGCCGTCGACGCTGGCATAGGTGCGGTACACCGGCAGCGCGGCGGCAACCTCGACGATCGAGCGCGTCATCGCGTCCCGGCCGAAGTCGCGAGTGTCGAGATCGCGCGCCGCCACCGCGAGCGCCTCGTCCGTGAGGAAGGCCAGTTCGCCCGCCAGGTTGTGGCTGAAGATCAGGCGCTTCTGCTCGACGATCATCTGTCGGAGGTCCTCCTCCGTCCCGACGAAATCGGCATAGGCCTTCGTCATCGCCTCTTCCTGCGAAGCGTCGACATAAAGGCCGGACAAGGCGGTGATGAACTCGTAGCCGGTGGTGCCGGCGATATTCCAGGATCGACGCAGGCGCTCCGGTCCGGTGAGGATCTTCTCGACGTGGATCGTCACGTCGCGCCCGATCGCCTCGAAAGCGCGAGCGAGGTCGGCGAGGTAGTTCTTCGGGTCCGCGACACCGTCCACATGGTCGATGCGGATGCCGTCGAGCCGTCGCTCGCGCGCAAGACGCAGGATCGTGCGGTGCGATTCGCGGAAAACGCGGCGCATCTCCTGCCGCACGCCGATGAGATCGGCGATCTCGAAGAAGCGGCGGTAGGACAGCTTCTCACGCGCAAGGCGCCACCAGGCGAGGCGCCAGGCCTGCGCCTCGTGCAGCGTATGAAGGGCGTTCCTGTCGGCATTGATCGCCTCGACGCCGCGCTTCAGCTCGGCGAGGAAGGTGGGATCGGTCACGTGCTCGGCGAAGCGCTCGTTCAACTCCTCCCCGTCCGCCGGGACCGCCGCCGAGAAGCGCCGCACCATGCGATCGCGCTCGGCGTGATCGACGAAGGCGAAGACGTGGCTGAGCGTGCGCGGATCGAGCGGCAGTTCGTAGCCGCCGGCCGAGAAGCGCAACTCCCGGCGTTCCTCGTTGTAGACCACCGACAGGTCGCCGTCCTTCAGCGCCTCGCCATAGGGCTTGCCGAGGGTTGGAACGAGGATCTTCTCGGCCTCCCAGGAAATGTCGAAGGTCTGCGCGAAATGGCTGTCCTGCCCCCAGCGCAGGACGTCCTCCCACCAGGCATTGGCCGGCGAGACACCCATATGGTTGGGAACGAAGTCGAGGATCAGGCCGAGATCGGCCGACGACAGGGCATCCGACAGCTTCTTGAAGCCGGTGTCGCCGCCGAGGTCGTCCTCGAAATGGTTGTAGTCCACGACGTCGTAGCCGTGGGTCGACCCGGGCGAGGCGGCGAAGATCGGCGAGGCGTAGAGGTGACTGACGCCGAGCGTCCGGAGATAGGGGATCAGCCCCTCGGCCTCCCCGAAGCCGGTGCCTTCCCGGAACTGGAGACGATAGGTGGCGACGAGGGGTCGGCTCATGCGATCTCCGGTCTTTCCTGGCGCATGGCGCGCGCCATCGCCTGGAAACGTGTGTCGGCGCCCAGATCCTCGAGGGTCACCTCGGATCGGATGCGCCAGTTGGGATATTCGTCCATCGTGCCGGGCAGGTTGGGCTGGCGTTCGGCCATGACCATGTCCTCCACCTGCACGGCAAAGAGCATGGAACCCGTGCGCGCGCCGAAGCGATGGATCGCGAGCGCGAGCTCCAGACCGAGGTCGGCGGGCAGTTCACCCTCGCCTCGCGCTGCGGCCATCCATTCGGGCGGCAGGAGGCCTTCATGGTCCAGTGCGGCGAGGAGCGTGCGCCGATCCCGCGCCCGACCCTTGAGGTCGCGCGCCGTTGCGGCCTCGTCCTGCCGCCCCGTCTCGGACCGCAAGCGGATGTCGGCCCCGCGCCACCAGCCGGCGAGCGTCGCAAGGTCATGGGTCGAGATGCAGGCGAGCGAACGCTCGGGGTATTGGTCGATCGACTTGAACAGCCCGTCGTCCCAGCGCTCGAAGTACAGAACCTTGTAGGCCAGGATGTTGGCGTCGTGCATCACGTCGCGGAAGCCCTCGGGAACGGTGCCGAGATCCTCGCCGATCACCATGCAGCGCATGTCCTGCGACACGCGCGCCACGGCATCCACCATGGCGCCGAGGGGGTAGCGCACATAGCCGCCACCGCCGGAACGGGCAGTCTCGGGGATCCACCAGAGCCGTGCGAGCCCCATCGCGTGGTCGATGCGGATGGCCCCGGCATGCTCCATCAGCGCTGCATAGGCCGAGGAGAGCGGTGCATAGTTGCGCTCCGCCAGCGCCCGCGGCGAGAGCGGCGCGAGGCCCCAGTCCTGGCCGTCCGAGTTGAACATGTCGGGCGGCGAGCCGACGCGCGCCTCGCGCACCGTGAGGTCCGGGTCGGCCCAGGTTTCCGCTCCGTCGGGGGACACGCCGACCGCAAAGTCCAGGTAGAGGCCGATGGCCATGCCGGCGCCTCGCGCGCGGCGCTGCGCCTCGCCCAACTGCCGATCGCACTGGAACTGCAGCCATTCGTGGAACCGCACGGCGTCGGCGTTCCCTGTCTCGAAGGCGCGCACCGCCTCGCTCGACCGCTTGTGGAACGCGTCCGGCCATGCGTGCCAGCCGGCGCTCCCACCCTGCCCCCGCATGTCGGCGGAGATCGCCTCGAAGAGGGCGAAGTCGCGCAGCGCGTCGCCGCCCTTTTCGAGATAGGCGCGGAAGTCCTCGTCCGCGGCCAGCCCGTCGCGCGCCGCCCCGTACACGGCGCGCAGGAGCCGATGTTTCAGCGCGCCCATCGCGCCGTAGTCGACGAGATCGCCATCCAGCCGTTCGAAGGACTCCGGCGTTTCGCGCCGCGCGCGCTCGATGGCCTGTGCGCCGCCGGGAAGCGCGTCGATCGCGAGGTAGAAGGGATTGAGGAAGCGGCGGGTGGACGGCGAATAGGGACTGTAGCGCCCGGCGTCGGACAGGAAGAGCGCGTGCAGCGGGTTGACCCCGACGAAGCTCGCCCCTTCCGCGGCCGCGATCTCGGCGAGGTGTCCGAGATCCTGGAAATCGCCGATGCCGAGGCTGCGCGCGGACCGCAGGGCATAGAGCTGGCAGGTGACGCCCCATCGGCGCGGCGCGGCCGCGCCTTCCGGCAGCATGCAGGCGAGCGAAGGGCGATGCTCCGCATCACCGAACGTGCCGGTCTCGCCCTCCTCCGGATCGACTTTCAGAGCGCTGAGAAGCGCCGATTTGGCGGCATCGGGGATCTCCTTCGCCTCGCCGAGCTCCGACTTGTAGCGGATCTGGATGCCGTGGCTTTCGGCAAGCCGGTCAAGCGAGCCGTCCGCCATCACTTCAATCCCGCAAAGAGCTGCACGTCCGAAAGCGCGAAGAGGACGGTCATTCCCGGCAGGCTTCCCTCGGCCAGGGCGCCGGGTGCCGACTTGTGGTTCGTGTAGACGATTTCGGCGTCGGCGATCTTTGCAGCGTCCAGCCCCGCCGGAAGCGTGTACGCGTCGTCGGAGAGGTTGGCGAAGAGGTGATAGACCCGGCCCGGTTGCAGTTCCCAGGAGACCACGAGCGAAAGCCGGTCGCTGAAGGCCTTGCCGCAGCCGCCCCGCGCGCCATCCAGCAACGGCATCAGGACATCGCGTCGCTGGGTCAGGAGCTTGGTCGTCACCTGCATGCGGCGGCGCTGGATCGGGCGGGAGATGAGGTCCCAGTCGATGCGCGAGATCTCGAAGGTGCGTTCGGAATTGGGATCGGGGAAGACCTCGGCGGCCTCCTCGTCCTCGAAGGCCGCGAACTTTCGGAATTCCTTCTTCCGCCCCTTCGACACGGCGCTCGCCAGTTCGCCGTCGAAATCGGTAAAGAAGCAGAAGGAGTTGCAGTCGCCGAACTCGTCGCCCTGGAACATCAGCGGGATCTGGGGCGACAGGAGCAGGATCGACTGGAGGCAGTCGTAGATCCGGGCGCTGCTGAGCGAGCGGAGACGGTCGCCGAAGGCCCGGTTGCCGATCTGGTCGTGGTTCTGGATGAAGTTCACGAAGGCGGTCGGCGGCAGGTGCGCCGACGGGTTGCCGACCTCCCGCTCACGATGCGCCGACATGTCGCCCTGGAACACGAAGCCCGTCGCAAGGGCGCGGGCCATCTGCTCCGTGCTGCGCGGGTCGTAGTCGCGATAGTAGGCTTCCTGCTCGCCCGTTCCCAGAACATGGGCGGTGTGGTGGAAGTCGTCGTTCCACTCGCCCGACACCAGCGGCACCGTGCCGTCCTCGCGCCGTTCGATGTGCCAGGTGATGTTCCGGTCGTCCTCGGTCGTGATGTGGACGTGGCGGTCCGCGACCACCTCGCGCACCCGCGCCGCCAGTTCCTTGACGAGCGGCGTGTCGGTCGTGTCCTTGATGCTGTCGATCGCATCGAGGCGCAGACCGTCGATGCGGTACTCGGTCAGCCAATAGAGCGCGTTCTCGATCATGAAGTCGCGCACCGGCTTCTCGTCATAGGCGATGGCCGCGCCCCAGGCGGTCGAGATTTCCGCATGGAAGAACTCCGGGACATAGGAAGGGATGTAGTTCCCGTCCGGCCCGAAGTGATTGTAGACGACGTCGAGGAACACCATCAGGCCGCGCTCGTGCGCAGCGTCCACGAGGCGCTTCAGCCCCTCCGGTCCGCCATAGACCTGATGCGGGCAATAGAGCAGCGTGCCGTCGTAGCCCCAGCCGCGCTGGCCGCCGAACTGGGCGATGGGCAGAAGTTCGATGGCGGTGATGCCGATGTCGCGGAGGTAGTCGAGCTTCGGGATGATGGCGTCGAACGTGCCTTCGTCGGTGAAGGTGCCGACATGCAGCTCGTAGAAGACGCATTCGTGCCAGGGCCGCCCCTTCCAGTCGGCCGTACGCCACTGGTGCGCGGTCGGATCGACGAGACGCGACAGCCAGTGGACGTCGCCCGACTGCGCGCGGGCGGCGGGATCGGCGACCAGGCTCTCGCCGTCGATGCGGAAACCGTAAGACATGCCGGGTCCGACCGACGTGGCGATCGTCTCCCACCACCCATCGTCGGTCTTCACCAGCGGCTGGTAGTGATCAGGCTCGTTGCTGTCCGCTTCGGCGACGGCAAGTTCCACGCTCTTGACGCTCGGGGCCCACAGACGGAAGCGGCTGCCCTCGGGCGCATAACGCGCGCCCCAGCTCGTATCGAAGGAGAAGGTATCGCGGCCGCTCATGCCCACTGTGCCTCATGTCGATGCTTGAAACGGGCGCCGGGGCACCCACGCTGGATGAAACGCGGCGGACTGGAACTGCGGGCCGCGACGTCGAGCGTTAAGTGGAGCGGGAGAACCGTCCGGCAGGGGGCCGGACGGAGCTTTATTGCATAGCGGGATGGACGTTTCGTGCGGGCGCCCGCCGCCCGCCTTCAGGCGGCGGCCGACGCCCCGGCGCCCGTCGCGTCCGTCACGACCGGCGCAGCCCGTTCCAGGGGACGCGCGGCGTGGCCGATCCGGCCGTGGACGAGATCGTGGATGAAGCCGAGCTTGGCGATCACCGTCGGCGACAGGACGAAGGGGTAGAGGTCCTGCAACCCCATGGCGCGATTCATCGAGTTCAGCGCCTGGCTGACAGCGAGCCAACCGTCGTTGATCTGGGTGATCGTGGTCTCGTCGTCATACACCTTGAAGTCGAGGTCGGTGGTCAGAATCCCGTCGCGATCGAGCCGAGGGTGGATCGTCATGCCCCAGGAACCGGCGACTTCCAGCGAATCGACGATATGAAGGTAGTGCGCCCAGGTCTCGGCGAAGTCCTCCCACGGATGAACGGCGGCATAGGACGAGACGAACTCCTCCTGCCAGTTGGGCTTCGGACCGTTGGCATAGTGGATCTTCAGCGCCTCGCCGTAGTCCTGGCGGTCGTCGCCGAACATGGCGCGGCATTCGTCCAGCGCACCGCCGTCGCGCACCAGGATGTCCCAGTACCAGTGGCCGACCTCGTGACGGAAATGGCCGAGAAGGGTCCGATAGGGCTCGCCCATCGCGGTGCGTCGCGCCTCGCGCTCGGCATCGTCGGCCTCCGCCAGAGCGACGGTGATGACGCCCTGATCGTGGCCGGTCATCACTTTCTCGCTCGATGCCGGATCGTCGGCCAGGAACTTGAAGCCCAGACCCTCAGGGTGCTCGTCACGGGTGTAGAGAGGCAGTTGCAGGCGAAGCAGCGTATAGAACAGACGATGCTTGGCGGCCTCCATCTTGGCCCAGAGCGCCTGGTTCTCCGGGTTCGAGAGGTCCGGCACCATCAGGTTGTGCCGGTCGGCGAGGCAAAGGAGCTCGGGGTTCTCGGCCGGAATGAGCCAGTTGCAGACGCCGTACTGGTAGTTGTCGCAATAGCGCCAGTGCGAGCCGTCGCTGCCCCTCCCGACCGACACGAAGTCGGTGCCCGCCGGCTCGAGCGCCAGGACGCGGTTGGTGCGCGGCTCGTAGCCGAGCGCATGGCCGCACCGCTCGCAGAGCACGTTGTTGAAGAAGACGACCTGATCGCAGGACGGGCAGGAGAACAGCTTCATCGGGGATCCCTCGGGGCGCCCGCCGGCCGGGAGGCGGGGTCGGCGCGGTAACTCGGTCGCGCACAAAGGGTTCCAGCGACCAAACCCAAGCGTCCACATGCCAAATCCGACTTTGCCGCATCGCAGCAGTTTCCGACGCCTCGCCTTGTGCCTACAGTGCGTCTCGTCGAATCCAACGTTCAGGTCCGGGAACCGATGCCGATCCTCGCCGCGCTGCGTCACCTGACCCACTACCGATACGACCGGCCTGTCGCGCTTGGGCCCCAGACGATCCGCCTGCGCCCGGCGCCCCATTCGCGCACGCGGGTTCCCGCCTACGCCCTGCGAATCGAACCCGCCGGGCATTTCATCAACTGGCAACAGGACCCGTTCGGCAACTGGCTGGCGCGCGTCGTCTTCCCCGAGAAGGCGCGCGAGCTGCGCATCGAGGTCGATCTCCTCGCCGACATGACGGTCTACAATCCGTTCGACTTCTTCGTAGAGGAATGGGCCGAGACCTTTCCCTTCGCCTATGGCGAGGACCTCGCGACCGACCTCAAGCCCTATCTGCAGACCGAGGCCGCCGGCCCGCGCCTCCAGTCGTTCCTTCACGCCGTCGACCTGACGCCCGTTCGCACGATCGACTTCCTCGTCGCGCTGAACCGCAAGGTGGAACAGGCGATCGACTACACGATCCGCATGGAGCCGGGCGTCCAGACGCCGGAGGAAACGCTGGAGAAGACGTCGGGCTCGTGCCGCGATTCGTCCTGGCTGCTCGTCCAGGCCTGCCGCCATCTCGGCCTCGCCGCCCGCTTCGTCTCCGGTTACCTCATTCAGCTGAAGCCCGATCGCGTCGCGCTCGACGGCCCCGCGGGCACGGCCCATGACTTCTGCGACCTCCATGCCTGGGTCGAGATCTACGTGCCGGGCGCTGGGTGGATCGGCTTCGACCCGACCTCCGGCCTGATGACCGGCGAGAGCCACGTGCCGCTCGCCGCCACGCCGCACTACCGCTCCGCCGCGCCCATTGCCGGGGCCGTCGAGGCGGCGGAGGTCCAGTTCGACTTCGACATGAACGTCACGCGCGTGTCGGAAGCGCCGCGCGTCTCCAAGCCGTTCTCGGAGGAAAGCTGGCAGGCGCTGGACGCGCTCGGTGCTGAGGTCGACGCCGGCCTCGAGGCGATGGACGTTCGCCTGACCATGGGCGGCGAGCCGACCTTCGTGTCGATCGACGACTTCGAGAGCGGCGAATGGAACGCCGATGCCACCGGACCAGCCAAGGCGGGCCTCGCCGACGGGTTGCTGCGCCGTCTTCAGGCCCGCTTCGCCCCCGGCGGCTTCCTGCATCACGGCCAGGGCAAGTGGTATCCGGGCGAGACGCTGCCGCGCTGGACCTATTCGATCTACTGGCGCCGAGACGGCCAACCGATCTGGCGCGATCCGCGGCTGCTCGCCGCCGATGGCGACAAGCCCGCCGCCGCGACGGTGGAAGAGGCGCAGGCGTTGGTCCGCGGGGTCGCCGAGCGGCTTGCCGTCGATCCGGACAACGCCCTGACCACCTTCGAGGACCCGGCATACTGGCTGACGCGCGAGGCGAGGCTCCCCGAGAACGTCACGGCCGGCGACTCGCGCCTCGACGATGCCGAGGAGCGCTCCCGCATCGCCAAGGTGTTCGACCGTGGCCTCGCGCAACCGGTCGGGGTGGTGCTTCCCGTTCAGGCTTGGCAGGCCCTGCCCTCGCGATGGATGTCGGAGCGCTGGACGACGCGGCGCGGCCACGTGTTCCTGGTGCCGGGCGACAGCGCCATGGGCTACCGCCTGCCGCTGGCCTCGCTCGAGCATCTGCCCCCCGCCCGCTACCCCTACACCCATCCCGCCGACCCGCAGCAGCGGTTCGCGCCCCTGCCGCAACGGGAAGCCCTCGGACAGGTGCAGGAGCGGATCGAGAAGCCGGATCCTCAACCGGCGTGGAGCCCGCCGGAGGCGGGAGCGGAAGCCGAGATCGGCGGCTCCGTGCGCACCGCGCTCGGCATCGAGCCGCGCGATGGCATCCTGCACGTCTTCATGCCGCCGCTGGAGACGGTGGAGGCCTATCTCGACCTCCTCGCCGCCGTCGAGGATGCGGCGGCAAGCCTCGGCCAGCCGGTTCGCATCGAGGGCTACGCGCCCCCCTTCGACCCGCGCCTCGACGTGGTGCGCGTCGCGCCCGATCCCGGCGTGATCGAGGTCAACGTCCACCCCGCCCGTTCATGGGACGAGGCCGTCGCCATCACCACGGCCGTCTACGAGGCCGCCCGGCAGTCGCGGCTCGGCACCGACAAGTTCATGGTCGACGGGCGGCATGCCGGAACGGGCGGCGGCAACCATGTGGTGGTCGGCGGCGCGACGCCGGCCGACTCGCCCTTCCTGCGCCGGCCTGACCTCCTGAAGTCGCTGGTGCTGCACTGGCAGCGCCACCCTTCGCTGTCCTATCTCTTCTCCGGTCTCTTCGTCGGGCCGACGAGCCAGGCGCCCCGGATCGACGAGGCGCGCCACGATCAGCTCTACGAGCTCGAGATCGCGATGGCGCAAGTGCCCGCCCCCGCAGAGGGCGCCGCGCCGCCGCCCTGGCTGGTGGACCGCCTGTTCCGCAATCTCCTCGTGGACGTGACGGGCAACACCCATCGCTCCGAGATCTGCATCGACAAGCTCTATTCGCCGGACGGGCCGACGGGCCGGCTCGGCCTCGTCGAGTTCCGCGGCTTCGAGATGCCGCCGGACGCGCGCATGAGCCTGGCACAACAACTCCTGATCCGTGCCCTGGTCGCCGCCTTCTGGCGCCGGCCTCTGGCGGGCCGCTTCGCGCGCTGGGGCACGCAGCTCCACGACCGCTTCATGCTGCCCGAGTTCATCTGGGCCGACTTCCTGTCGGTGCTCGGCGAACTCGGCGACGCAGGCTATCCCGTCCGACCCGAATGGTTCGAGGCGCAGTGGGAATTCCGCTTCCCCTTCTGCGGCAAGGTCGAACGCGAGGGCGGCGTCTCGCTGGAGCTGCGCCAGGCGCTGGAGCCCTGGCACGTCATGGGCGAGACGGGTGCGATCGGCGGCACGGTGCGCTTCGTGGATTCCTCGGTCGAGCGGCTTCAAGTGAAGGTGGCCGGCTTCGATCCCGCCCGTCACGTCGTCACCTGCAACCGGCGCCCGGTTCCCCTCGCGCCGGGCATCGACATCGGGACCGCGGTCGGCGGCGTGCGGTTCAAGGCCTGGCAGCCGGCTTCGGGCCTGCACCCGACGATCCCGGTCCATGCGCCGCTGACCTTCGACATCTACGACCGCTGGTCGAATCGCTCGCTCGGCGGCTGCGTCTACCACGTCGCCCATCCCGGCGGACGCTCCTACGACACGTTCCCGGTCAATGCCAACGAGGCCGAGGCCCGGCGTCTCGCCCGCTTCGAGGACATCGGCCACACGCCGGGGGCCTTCCACCCCGCGTCCGAGATGCCGGATCCGAGCTTCCCGACGACGCTCGATCTACGGCGGCCGGCCTTCCTTGCGCTCTGACGTGTCCCAGACGCAGTCGCAGACGCAAGCGTCCCCCTCGCCCGGCCTGGTCGCGAGACGGGCGGTCGCCGGTGCGTTCGACGAGATGGTCGCACCGGACGGAAGCGTGCGCCCCGCCTATCGCCCGGTCGTCGACGCGCTTCAGGCCCTGTCGGGACCGGAGCGCGTGGCACGGTTCGGCGCGGCCGAGCAATACCTGCGCGAGGCCGGCGTCTACTACCGCGCCGACGAGGACGGCGGCGCGAGGCTCTGGCCGCTCGCCTTCCCGCCCTTCGTGATCGACCCGGTGGAATGGCGGGCGCTCGAGGCGGCGCTGGTGCAGCGGGCGACCTATCTGGAGCGGCTGGTCGCCGATCTCTACGGCGAGCGCGCGCTCGTGCGCGAGGGCATTCTTCCCGGCCGCCTCCTCGGGCACAACCCGGAGTTCCTGCGCCCGCTGTCCCGACAGGGCCTCGGGCCCAAGCCCCTGATCCGCTTTGTGGCCGTGGATCTCGGACGCGGCCCCGATGGCACATGGCGTGTTCTGGGAGACCGCACGCAGGCCCCGTCCGGCACGGGCTTCGCACTCGAAAACCGCGTTGCCACGTCGCGTGCGCTCCCCGACCTCGCCCGCCAGCTCCACGTGCGCCGTCTCGCCGGCTTCTTCGCGCGGTTCCGCGAGACGCTGGAAACCTTGAACGACCAGGACGGGGCGCGCGTCGGCCTCCTGACGCCCGGACCCTTCAACGAAACCTATTTCGAGCACGCCTATCTCGCCCGCTACCTCGGCTTCCACCTGCTTGAAGGCGGCGACCTCGTGGTGCAGGGCGACGAAGCGAAGCTACGCACGGTGGACGGGCTGCGGCCCGTCGGCGTCCTGTGGCGACGTCTCGATGCCGACTATGCCGATCCGCTGGAGCTCTTCTCGCAGTCGCGCATCGGCACGCCCGGCCTCCTGCGGGCGGTGCGCGCGGGCAAGCTCGAACTCGTCAACGCGCTCGGCTCCGGCATCCTTGAGACCCCGGCCTTCGCCGCCTTCGAAACGGCGCTGGCGAAGCGGCTGATCGGCGAGCCGCTGGCGCTGCGTTCGGTGGATACCCTCTGGTGCGCCGACCCGGCGAGCCACGCCGAGGTGCGGGGCGGCGATTGGACGCTCGGTCCCGCGTTTCCCGGGCAGACGGGACGCGCCCTCCCCGACCTCGCCCTTCCGCCGGAACCGGGCGACGCCGTGCATCTCGTGGCGCGCCGCGTTCCGCCGCTGTCCCGTGCGCCGATGGAGCTGGGCGGCGACATGGTGTCCCGTCCCGTCACGCTGCGGGTGTTCCTGGCCCGGTCGTCAGAAGGCTGGGATGTCATGCCGGGAGGCTTCGCCCGGGCCTCCCATGCACCAGGCGAGGCTGTGCCGGCGATCGGGGCCGGCGGGCGATCCATGGATGTCTGGATTCCCGGCGACGAGGCGGACGTGCCGATCACGCTTCTGTCCTCGGCTCGGGATTTCCGCCGCCGCCTTCCGGGATCGCTCCCGGCGCGCGCAGCCGACAACCTCTTCTGGCTCGGGCGCAGCGCCGAACGCACCGAGGTCGCGATCCGTCTCTGGCGCGCGAGCCTGGAGCGCGGCGGCGAGGAGCGAGCGAGCGCCGTCGACGCCGCACGCCGCGCGATCCTGACCCGTTCCGGAATCGCTGCCGCGGACGCGTTGACCGGCATCCACCGCACCGCCCGCACGGCCTTCGACATCGCCTCGCGGATCCGCGACCGCTTCTCGCCGGACGCCTGGCGCGTGCTTGCCGAGGTGGTGGAGCTTCTTACCGAAGCGCGCAGGGCTGCGGCCCCCACCGACCACGCCGCCCTGGCGGGACGACTCCTCACCCGCCTCGCCGGTTTCTCCGGCCTCGTCGAGGAGAACATGTACCAGTTCGCCGGCTGGCGCTTTCTCCAGTGCGGTCGCCGCATCGAGCGCGGCGAGGCGACGGCGTCGGCCTGTGCCGAATTCCTGGCGGCCGGTGGGGAGGGCGTCTCCGAGGCGCTGCTCGAATTCACCGACAGCCGCCTCACCTATCGCCGCCGCTTCTCGGTGGAGCTTCATCCCGAGACCGTAGCGGATCTCTGCCTCCTCGATCCGCTCAACCCGCGTTCCGTGGCCTATCAGGTCGCGGCCGCGCGGCGCGCCATGGCCGACCTTCCGGGCATCCACGCAGGCGAAAGCCTCGACCCGGCCGCGCGGCGCATCGCAAGGCTTCACGTGCGCCTGGAGACCGCCGTCCCGGCCGAGGTCACACCCGACTTTCTCCGGCGGGTGGCACGGGACCTGCGCGACATTTCCGATCTTCTGTCCGCGCGCTATTTCGCGGTGGCCCCCGAAGCCGCGATCGAGCGTCTCGGCAGCGAGTAGGCCCATCCGTGCTCTACGACATCCGCCTTCTGATCGCCTATCACTACCCCGGCTTCGTCAACGACGCCCGGCACATCCTTCGCGTCGAGCCACGCGAGGACCGCGGCCAGCGCGTGGTGTCGCGGCGTCTGGACGTGCGACCGACGCCGGGGGAGATGCACGAAGAAGTCGACTTCTTCGGCAACCGCACGGCCCATCTCCTTCTCGCCCAGCCGCACGACACGCTGCGTGTCGAACTCGTGACCCGCGTATCGGTGCAACGCCCCGCGCCGCGCCTGGCCGCGACCCCGTCGCCCGGCACCGTCCGCGGTCTCGTCGCGGAGAGCCGGGCGAGCGAGGGCGACAGTCCGATCCATTTCGGGGGCGCCGGCCAGATCGTCGCTCCGTCCGCGCCGGTTGCTGCCTATGTCGCGGAAACGCTGAACGAGGCCCCTTCGATCGGCCTCGGCCTTCTGGCGCTCGCCCGTCGCATCCGCTCGGAGTTTCGGTTCGAAGCCGGCGTCTCGACCGTCGCGACGCGCGTGGAGGAGACGTTCGCCACACGCCGCGGCGTCTGCCAGGACTTCTCCCATATGATGATCGCGGGGCTGCGCGGCTGCGGCATCCCCGCCGCCTATGCCAGCGGCTTCCTGCGCACGGAACCGCCCCCCGGACAGCCTCGCCTCGAGGGCGCCGACGCCATGCATGCCTGGGTCGAGGCGTGGGTGGGTCCCGAGGCCGGCTGGATCGGGCTCGATCCGACCAATGGCTGCCTTGCCGGCGACGACCACGTTCTCGTGGCCCTCGGGCGCGATTACGCGGATGTCGCGCCGATCGACGGGGTGCTGATCACCACCGGGCCGCAGAAGCATCGCCATTCCGTCGACATGGTGCCGGTCGCCGACGCGTTACCGGATTGTTAGGGACACCCGCACGTCGCGACACGCTCGGCGGGTGCGGGCAAGGATTCGTTCGCTGATGCGCGGGCACAGTGCGGCCGATCGAAAGGCTGTGCTCGATGCAAATCGACCTCTTCACCATCTACGTCCTATGCGCCGCAGTGCTCAGCGTGGCGAGCGCCATGGCGTTCGGTGAGAGCCTGTTCAATAAGCGGCACCAGAAGGCCCTGCGGATCTGGTCGGTGGCCTATCTGATGCTCCTTGCCGGCTTGATGCTGGTGTCGTGGCGCGAGGAGTTGCCGACGGTTCTGGGCTCGGGCCTGTCCAACATCCTGATCTTCAGCGGCTACGGCCTCATGGTCGCCGGCATCACCTGCATCGGCGGACGCTCCGTGGCGCCGCCGATCGGCGCCGTGGTCGGCGGCACCGCTCTCTGGCTTTGGGCGGGTCCCAACCTGCCGCTTCCGATCTGGCATGCGATGGCCGCGCTGGTGATCGCGTGCATCCAGTTCGCGGGCGTCGTGGCGCTCTCGGCGCCCCCCTTGCGCGCCCTGCGCTCTCGGCCGATCGCCGTCGGGGTCTTCGCCCTCCACGGCCTGGTCTACCTGAGCCGCGTCATCGCCATGCCGCTCCTCGACCCCGTGAAGGACCTCACCATCATCAAGGTCTTTTCCGTGCTGACTATGGGCGAAGGCGTGCTCTATGCGGTCGCCGCCCCCATAGTGCTTCTCGCCATGGTGCGCGAGGAAGGCGAGAACCGTCTTCTCGTCGCGGCGCAGACCGACTTCCTCACGGGCCTCGCCAACCGGCGCAGCTTCACCCAGCAGGCGGGCGAGAAGATCACGCCCGAAGGGTCGGCCGGCGTCCTCATGCTTTTCGACCTCGATCACTTCAAGGCGGTCAACGACACGTTCGGCCATCAGATGGGCGACGAGGTGATCCGGCTGTTCGCGAGGGTGGCGGAAAGCGAGATGAATCCCAACACCGTGATCGGACGCCTTGGCGGCGAGGAGTTCGCCGCCTTCGTTCCCCACTGCGACATGCGCGAGGGCGAGCAGATCGCGGACCGGCTCCGCCGACGCTTCCAGGACGCGGCCGAGGCCGGCCCCAAGACGGTCGCGGTGACGGTCAGCGTCGGCCTCGCCTCCAGCATGGGGCGAGGTCTCGACGAGACCATGGCCGCCGCCGACCGCGCGCTCTATCGCGCCAAGCGGCTGGGCCGCAACCGGGTCGAGCCGGAGGCGCTGGCCGCCTGACGCCCCGGGGTCACGTCCGGTTCGCAAGCCGCGAGCCGGACGCTTGGTCGTCGCACTGTCCGTGCGCGAAAGCCGAGGCGGCTTTCGCGGGAACGGCTCTAGCGCTCGGTCGGAACCAGAACCACGGTCGACAGCGGCGGCAGGCTCAGCGCCACGGAGTACGGCCGGCCGTTGGCGTGGATCTCATCGGCCTCCTTGCCGCCCATGTTGCCGACGTTCGATCCGCCGTAGATCTCGGCGTCCGTGTTCAGCGCCTCGGACCAGAAGCCGCCGTGCGGCACGCCGATGCGATAGTCGTGGTGGACGTTGGGCGTAAAGTTGCAGACCACCAGCGCTACCCCGCCATGCTTGTCCTTTCGCAGGAAGGACAGGATCGACTGGTCGACGTTGGACGTGTCGACCCACTCGAAGCCATGCGGATCGCAGTCGTTCTCGTAGAGCGCCGGCACGCCGCGATACAGCGTGTTGAGGTCGCGGATCAGGCGCTGGACGCCCTGGTGCTCGCCATACTGAAGGAGGTGCCAGTCGAGCGACTGGTCGTGGTTCCACTCCTTCACCTGACCGAACTCGCCGCCCATGAAGAGCAGCTTCTTGCCGGGATGCGCCCACATGAAACCGTAGTAGGCGCGCAGGTTGGCGAACTTCTGCCACCTGTCGCCGGGCATCTTGTCGAGGATCGAGCCCTTTCCGTAGACCACCTCGTCGTGGCTGAGCGGCAGGACGAAGTTCTCCGAATACGCATACACCATGCCGAAGGTCATGTGGTGCATGTGGTATTTGCGGTTGATCGGATCCTCCTGCATGAAATGCAGGGTGTCGTGCATCCAGCCCATGTTCCACTTGAAGTGGAAGCCGAGGCCGCCGGCGTAGGTCGGGCGCGACACGTTGGGGAACGAGGTCGATTCCTCGGCGTGGGTCGAGGCGTTGGGATACTGCCCGCCGACCTGCTCGTTGGTCTCCTTCAGGAAGGCCATCGCCTCGAGGTTCTCGCGCCCGCCATAGATGTTGGGCTCCCATTCGCCATGGTTGCGCGAGTAGTCGAGGTAGAGCATCGAGGCGACCGCATCGACGCGCAACCCGTCGACATGAAAGCGATCGAGCCAGTAGAGGCCGTTGGCGACGAGGTAGTTCTTCACCTCGGTACGCCCGTAGTCGTAGATCAGCGTGTTCCAGTCCTTGTGGAAGCCCCGCCGCGGATCGGCATGCTCGTAGAGCGCCGTTCCGTCGAATCGCCCGAGGCCGTGCACGTCGGTCGGGAAATGGCCGGGCACCCAGTCGAGAAGAACGCCGATATCGGCCTGGTGCAGCGCGTCGACGAGCCGCGCGAAACCGGCCGGATCCCCGAAGCGAGCGGTCGGCGCGTAGAGACCGATCGGCTGGTAGCCCCACGAGCCGTAGAACGGATGCTCGGAGACCGGCATGAACTCGACATGGGTGAAGCCCATGTCCTTGACGTAGGCGGTGAGTTCCACGGCCAGCGCGTCGTAGTCGAGGAACGTGTCTCCGTCGCCCCGCTTCCAGGAGCCGAGATGCACCTCGTAGATCGAGACGGGCTTCTCGCGGTCCTGCCAGTCCCGCGGCTTGGCGCGGAAGGCGTCGTCGTTCCACTCGTGCTCGACGAGCCCGTCCACGATCGAGGCCGTGGAGGGCGCGAGCTCCTGGCGGAAGCCGACCGGGTCTGCCTTCAAAGGCAGGACGTCGCCGTGCTTGCCGATGATCTCGTATTTGTAGACCTCGCCGCGCTGGAGGCCGGGAATGAAGATCTCGAAGACGCCGGTGTCGAGGCGCTTGCGCATGACATGGCGCCGCCCGTCCCAGGCGTTGAAGTTGCCGACCACCGAAACGCGGCGCGCGTCCGGTGCCCAGACCGCAAAGGCGACGCCCTTGACGCCGTCCATCTCGCTGGGGTGGGCGCCGAGCTTCTCGTACAGCTTGTAGTGCCGCCCCTCGGCCAGAAGATAGGCGTCGAAGTCGGACAGGATCGTGCCGAAGCGGTAGGTGTCCTCCTCCTCCCAGGTCACCTCGCCATGGCGGAAGCGGAAGCGGTAGGACGGCAGCTCCCCGGCGATGAAGCCGGAGAACAAGCCGTCCACCTCGCCACGCTCCAGAGCACCGAGGACGTTGCCCGACGCGTCGATCACCTCGGCGCGCTCGGCGCCGGGGCGCATCGTGCGGATCACCGCGCCGCCTTCCGTCCGATGGGCTCCGAGCACGGCGAACGGGTTCTCGTGACGCCCGAGCCCGAGCGCCCGGGCCTCGTCCCCATGCAGACCATGGTCGACGCCGGCAAACGCCTGCGAACTGTTGGTTTCAGTCTGGCTCATCGGACGACCTGACGCTTTTCGAGAAGGGAAACGATGCCCCGGAGCGGGATTGAGAGCCACGCGGGGCGCATCGCCGCCTCGTAGCGCAGTTCGTAGAAGGCTTTCTGCAGGACGAAGAGGTCGAGCAGGCGCAGGTTCGACTCGGCTGTGAGAGGAACCCCGCTTGCCGCCTCCCACGCCTTGAGAAACTCCGCGCTCGTGCGATCGCGCCAAATGTCGGCCGCGTCTCGCACGCGCTCCCCGTCCTCGCCCAATCGATCGCGCGCGGCGAAGGCCGCGTAGTCGAAGGACCGCAGCATGCCGGCGACGTCGCGCAGCGGCGAGGTCTTGGCCCGGCGCTCGGGCAACGGGCGGCCCGGCTCGCCCTCGAAATCGAGGATTACCGCATCCTCGCCCGAGACCAGCACCTGGCCGAGATGGTAGTCGCCGTGGATGCGCGTGCGCCAGCCGCCGACCTCGCCCGCCGAGAAGCCGGCGAACCAGGCGTCGATCGCGGCACGCGCCGCGAGGAGCCGGTCGATCTCGCCCTTCAATTCCGGGCTGCGCTCGGCCTCGCGGGCGAGGACGTCGAGCGCCGCGCCGGCCTCGAAGCGAGCCTCGTCGACGATGCGCTGTAGGGAGGCCGCGTCCAGCGGCTCCGGATCGAAGGCGGCATTGCCGGTGCGCGTGGCAAGGCCCGCATGCATCTCGCCGGTGCGCCGTCCGAGCGTGCGGCCGACATCGAAACGCTCCGCGGACTGCGCACCACCCGACAGTTCGGCGACGATATCGTCCACCACCACGGCCCAGGCGTCGCCACGGTTCGCGACGCGCTCGAAGAGCGCCGCCACGGCGGCATGGCTTCCGTCCGCCCGCCGCAGCTCGAGCGAGCCGTAGAGGGCCGGTGCACCGGTGAAGCCGGTCTGCTCGGTCAGGAACTCGGTGACTTCGAGTTCCGGCTGCTCACCGTCACGAAGGCGTCGGTAGAACTTCAGGATGCCGAGCCGGCCGATGCCGACCGACGTGTTGGACTGCTCGCCCGAAAGGACCTTGATGTCCGCCGCCGGGACCGCCGCGACGGCGGCGAGGCGATCGGCCGCCGCGCGACTGCGGCGCGCAAGGAGCGCCCCGCCCTCCCCCTCGCCCCGCACCAGAAAAGCGACAACCGCCGCGCAGAAGGCCGGATCGCGTGCGGCGTCCGCCAGAAGTCCGCCGGCGGGCCCGGCATCGAGGCTGTAGGCCGCCGCGCCCTCGCCGGCAGGGCAGAGCGGCAGGAAATAGCGCTGCGCCTCGCCGCCCTCGACATGCACGACGAGTTCGCCGAGTTCCGCGCCGCCGATCGGTGCTTCGACCGGCTCGAAGTCAGCGCCCGCGATCCGCTCGGAGCGGCCGGCAAACCAGCGCTGCCGCCCGGCGAACTCGATGAGCGCAGCCGGGGACAGGGACGCCGGGTCGAAGCCCGCGCTCGGCCCGTCGTCCGGCCTGGAGGATGAGTGGGTCATGCTGGCACTCTCGCTAGGGGTTCACGCCACCGGGCGGGACCGCGCCTGCGGCCCCGAGCGCCCGAAGGTCAGGCCGAGATCCGGAACACGGCGTAGGGCCGCTCGTCCGGGCGGAACCACCAATGCTGGATCTTGCCCACCCAGACGAACTGCCGGTCGTCGGCAAGATCCTCGACCTTCACGGAAGCGTCGTCCCCCAGCCCGAGTTCCCACAGAGGCACCTCGAAATGGCCACCCTGCGGGTTGTGCGGATCGAGGCTCACCATGACGAGGATATAGGACGAGCGGTCGGCCGTGCGCTTGGCGAAGTAGAGGACGTTGTCGTTCCAGAAATTGAGGAACTCGAGATTGCGGAAGTCCTTGAGCGCCGGTTCGGACCGCCGGATCCGGTTGAAGAAGGCGATGTCCTCGCGGATGTTGCCCTCCCGCTTCCAGTCGAAGGCGCGGATCTCGTATTTCTCGGAGTCCTTGTACTCCTCCTTGCCTTTCACCAGCGGCTCGTACTCGCAGAGCTCGAAGCCGGAATAGACGCCGTAATTGCCCGCGAGCGTCGCCGCCAGCGCCAGGCGGATCTGGAAGCCCGGCCGCCCGCTCGTGTGGAGGAAGAGCGGGTTGATGTCCGGCGTGTTGACGAAGAAGTTCGGCCGCATGAACTCGGCGCATTCCTCGCGCGTCAGTTCGGTCAGGTACTCGCGCAACTCCCACTTCTGATTGCGCCACGTGAAGTAGGAATAGGACTGGTTGTAGCCGACCTTGGCGAGCCGCTTCATGAGCTTGGGCCGCGTGAAGGCCTCAGCCAGGAACACGGCGCCCGGGTCCACCGCCCGCACCTCGGCGATCAGCCATTCCCAGAAGGGAAACGGCTTGGTGTGCGGGTTGTCGACGCGGAAGATGCGCACGCCCTTGGCGAGCCAGAACAAGACGACGTCGAGCAGTTCCTGCCAGAGCGAGGGGATCGCGCCATCGCGGTAGAAGTCGACGTTGACGATGTCCTGGTACTTCTTTGGCGGGTTCTCGGCGTATTTGATCGAGCCGTCCGGTCGCCAGTCGAACCAGTCCGGATGCTGCTTGATCCAGGGGTGGTCCGGCGAGCACTGAATGGCGAAGTCGATCGCGATCTCGAGTCCGTGGTCGGCCGCGCGGGTGACGAGCCGCTGGAAGTCCGCAAACGAGCCGAGTTCGGGATGAAGGTCCTTGTGGCCGCCTTCCGCGGAGCCGATCGCATAGGGGCTGCCGGGCTCGCCTTCCTCCGCCGTGACCGAATTGTTCTTGCCCTTGCGGTTGGTCTTGCCGATCGGGTGAATCGGCGGGAAGTAGAGGACGTCGAAGCCCATCTCGCGAATGTCGGGCAGGCGCGCGATCACGTCGTCGAACGTGCCGTGGCGATTGACGTCGCCCGACTGCGAGCGCGGCATCAACTCGTACCAGGACGAGAAGGCCGCCCGCTCGCGGTCGACCCAGACGGGCACTTCCTTGCCGTAGGACGACAGGTTCTCGCGAAGGCCGACGTCGCGAAGGAGCGCGATCGTCGTCTCCTCTTCGAAGGCGGCATAGACGGCCTCCGCGTCACCCTTGGCGGCGAGCTTGGCGATGCGCTCGCGCAGCACCTTCAGCGCCTTCCCCTGCTCCTTCGTGCCGCGCCCCGACCGGGCAGCCCTCTCCAGAAGGATCGCACCCTCGCGCAGTTCCAGCGCGATATCGACGCCGGCGTCCCGCTTCTTCCGGGTGTCGCTGGCCCAGGTCGCGAACGTGTCGCGCCAGGCGAGGATGGTGTAGCGATAGGGTCCCGGCTTGTCGAAGCGCACGGTCGCGCCCCACCGGTCGTTGGCGACGAACGCGAAGGGCGTCTCCTGCCAATGGGCGTCGTCCACCCCACGGGTCAGCAGCGCGGCTGCGATGATCTCGTGCCCGTCGGAAAAGATGTCGGCGGTGACGGTGAGCGGCTCGCCCTCCGCGCGCTTGACCGCGAAGCGACCGCCGTCGATCTCGGGCTCGACGCCCTCGATGGCGACGCGATCGGCAGCCAGACGCTGCAGGCGCTCCAGCGAGGCCGCGGCGGATGCCTTTCGGCCGGCCGCTTCGCGCTTCTTGGGCTTCGAGTCGGATACGGCCTGGGACATGAACGGACCTTCCTGCTGCCAGTCGAGGGGCCGGGCGGGCAGCTTGATGAGCCCGCCTCGACGCGCAGAAGGAATAGGGGCCGGGCGCGCCGGTTCCAGTGCAGACGGCCTTTTTGCCCGGCCCTTTCTTTGTCTAGCCGCTCAGGGAATCGTCCCCCCTTACGCGGAGAAGACCTGCCGCTGCTCGCCGAGATGGGCGTTGCCGAGCGTGACGATGTCCCCGCCCTTCAGGAAGACCGGCGGCTTCATGCCGGCGCCCACGCCATGCGGCGTGCCGGTGGTGACGATGTCGCCCGGCTCCAGCGCGAAGAACTCGGAGGCATAGGAGACGATGGTGGCGAAATCGAAGATCATGTCGGCGGTGGAGCCGGTCTGCATCCGCTGGCCGTTGACGTCGAGCCAGAGCTCCAGCTTGCCCGCGTCCTCGATCTCGTCGGCCGTGACCAGCCATGGGCCGAGGGGCCCGAAGCCGGGCGCGCTCTTGCCCTTCAGCCACTGCCCGCCGCGCTCCTTCTGCCACGTGCGCTCCGACACGTCGTTGCAAAGGCAGAAGCCGGCGACGTGATCCATCGCCTGCGCCTTCGACACCTGGTAGCAGCGCTCGCCGATGACGACCGCGACCTCGACCTCCCAGTCAACCTGGCTGGCGCCCTTGGGGATCACGACGCCGTCGCGCGGGCCCGCGATCGACGACACCGCCTTGTTGAAGAGCAGCGGTTCCGTCGGAACGTCGGAACCCGTCTCGGCGGCATGCTCGGCGTAGTTCCGGCCGACGGCGACGAAGTTGCGCGTCCCGCCGACGGGCGCGCCGAGACGGTGGCTCGGGTCGGTCTTGGGCAGGCTTTTCGGATCGAGCGCGCGCAGCTTCTCGAGCCCGGCGCGCGAAAGCACGGCCCCCGCGATGTCGTCGATCTCGCCCGACAGATCGCGCAGATGGTTCTCGGCATCGATCAGACCGGGCTTCTCGGCTCCCGGCTCGCCAAATCGTACCAGTCGCATGGGTCACCCTTTCCGTTGCAGGGGCCACGCCCCTTCCGCTTCAGCCATAGGCCGAAGGGGATGGCGGAAGCCAGAGGCCCAGCCCGACGAGGCGTCTCGCCGACGACAAAACCCCGCGAGGTGCTTCGTCAGCGCTCCTGCGCCGTCCCGTCCTGCAGCCCGCCGGCAAACCCTTGCGCGGCTGCCGGCTGGTCGAGCCGCGCCGGCAGCTCGCCCGCCACATCCCGCACATGGACCCTGCGCCCGTTGGCATAGGTCGCGGCGACGTTGCGCTCGTCGCCGGTCGTCATCAGGACGAAGAGTTCTTCTTCCAACGTCTCCACCCGCTCAGCCCGGCGGCGCTGCGCGGGAGTCGCGGTCGTGTCGAGGATCGCGAAGTCGGCTTCGAAGCCTGGCGCCACCTGCCCGATCCGGTCACCGAACCCGATCGCGTCGGCATTGCCGGCCGTCAGCATGTAGAAAGCCGCATGGCCGCGCAGCTTCTGGCCGCGCAGCGCCAGCACCTTGTACCCCTCGGCCGCGGTGGTGAGCATCGAATAGGACGTGCCGCCGCCGATGTCGGTGGCGATGCCGGTCCTCAGGCCGGCCGCGAGCGCCGCGTCGCGGTCGAAGAGGCCGGAGCCGAGGAAAAGGTTGGAGGTCGGGCAGAACACCGCGGTCGCCTGCGCATCGGCCAGCGCGCCACGCTCGCGCTCGGACAGGTGGATGCAGTGGCCGAAGAGCGCCTTGGGACGCACGAGGCCATAGCGCTCGTAGACGGCGGTATAATCCTCAGCCCAGGGAAAAAGCTCGGCGACGAAGGCGATCTCCTGCGCGTTCTCGGAGAGGTGCGTCTGGATATGGAGGCTGGGATATTCGGCCGCCAGCGCCTGCGTCGCCTCCAACTGCGCTTCCGTCGAGGTCGGCGCGAAACGCGGCGAGATCGCGTAGGAGAGGCGTCGGTTGCCGTGCCAGCGGCGGATGAGGTCCTTCGATTCGTCGTAGCCGCGCTCGGGCGTGTCGAGAAGCGCGTCCGGCGCGTTGCGGTCCATCATCACCTTGCCGCCGACCATGCGCAGGCCCAGCCGATCCGCTTCGGTGAAGAAGCTCGTCGCCGATTGCGGATGCGAGGTGCAGAAGGCGACCGCCGTCGTGGTGCCGTTGCGCAGGAGTTCGGCCATCAGGAAGCGGGCGGCAGCGTCCGACACCGCCGGGTCGCCGTAGCGCGACTCTTCGGGGAAGGTGTATTTCGACAGCCATTCCATCAGCTCCGTGCCGAAGGAGCCGATCACCTGGCTTTGCGGCATGTGGAGATGCGGGTCGATGAAGCCGGACATCAGAAGGTGCGGACGGTGGTCGGCGACAGGCATGGCGGGATCGAGATCGGCCAGGAGATCGACCGCCTCCCCCACCGCCTCGATCACCCCGTCGCGCACCACGACGAGCCCGTCCTCGACGTAGCGGTGCGAGCCTTGCGCGCCCTCGACGAGCGGATGCGCGTGATAGGTCAGGACGCGCGCGCGAATGGCCAGCGTGCCGCCGGCTGAAGACATAGTGGTCATGGGTTCGGTCTCTTATGGCCGCCAGGTGCCGTCGCCGGATCGGATCCAGCGAGCGAGGGCCAGCCGCTCCTGCGGCTCCAGGCCCGTGACGTTGCCGGGCGGCATGGCATGGCTTCGCACAGCCTGTCGATCGATCAGCGAGGCGTTGAGGACGATGTCGCGACCGGTCTCGAGCAGAACGGCCTTCGGCGCATGGCCGATGCCGGGCCACAGGGGTGCGCGGGCATGGCACATGGAGCAGCGCGACTGGATGATGCTCTCGGCTTCAGTGAAGTCGGCCGAACGGGCGAGCGCGACCTGCGGGTCGGCCGGGAAGTCTAGGCTGGTCTCGGCCGCCGTCGGCTCCGAACCCGGGGCGGCGCGCCAACCCGGCGCACCGGACAGCGTGATCACGGCGGCGAACAGCGCACCCGCCACCGCCCAGCACCACCAGAGCTGCTGCCCCGTCTTGTGCATGGTGTTGAAGAAGTGCCGGACCACCGCGCCGATCAGGAGCACCAAGCCGGCAATCGCCCAGTTCCACTGCGTGGCGAAGGCCAGCGGGTAGTGGTTGGAGAGCATCAGGAAGACGACGGGGAGCGTCAGGTAGTTGTTGTGGAGCGAGCGCTGCTTGGCGGCCGCTCCGAGGCTCGGGTCGGGCGTGCGGCCGGCCTTGAGGTCGGCCACCACGATCTTCTGGTTGGGGATGATCAACATGGCGACGTTGGCCGTCATGATCGTCGCGATCATCGCGCCGGTGTGCAGCATCGCGCCGCGTCCGGAGAAGATCTGGCTGAACACGAAACTCGCCGCCACCACATAGACGAAGAGGACGCCGAGGAGCGCGGAATCGTTGTTGCGCAAGGGCGACTTGCAGATCGCGTCGTAGACGATCCAGCCAAGCGCAAGACCGAGGATGCCGATGAGCGACGCGCCCCAGACCGGCAGGTCCGCCTTCGCGGGGTCGACGAGGTAAAGCTCGGCGCCCAGATAGTAGACGAGGAACAGGAGCGCGAAGCCCGAGAGCCAGGTCGCGTAGCTCTCCCATTTGAACCAGGTCAGGTCCTCCGGCATGTGCGGCGGTGCGACCATGTATTTCTGGATATGGTAGAAGCCGCCGCCATGGACCTGCCAGGCCTCGCCGCCGACACCGACCATCGGCGCCCCGTGCGGCCTGCGCAGTCCAAGATCGAGCGCGATGAAGTAGAAGGACGAGCCGATCCAGGCGATCGCGGTGATGACGTGCAGCCAGCGCACGCCGAATTGCAGCCATTCGGCGAAATAGGTCCACATGGGATGAGCCCCGGAACGCCGCCCCCTTGTCGCGGACGCTCCCCACATTGATCCGATGTGCCTTCAGCGGCCCCTCGCCGTTCAGGAGACGGTGGGAGGGGCAGGCGTTGGGTTCGAAGGGCGCGGACGCCCCTCGAATGCTTCCAGAATGCCCTGCCCGGGATCGACCGGGCAAGTGGGTCGCGAGGCGAAACGAAGCCTTAGTTGCGCACGCCCTCGACGTACCAGTCCATCTTCAGGAGGTCGCCGTCCGGGATGCGGGTGCCGGCGGCGATCTTCTCGGCGCCCGACTGGTCCTTGATCGGGCCGGTGAAGACCTCGTAGGTGCCGGCCTTGGTGTCGTCCACGACCTTCTGCGCGGCGGCCTTCACGTCGGCCGGCATCTTGTCGTTGAAGGGAGCCATCTCGACCTCGCCCTCCTTCATGCCGAGCCAGACGTCCTGCGTCTTCCACGAGCCGTCGATCACCGCGTTGACGCGGTCGACGTAGTAGGGGCCCCACTGGTCGACGATCGCGGTCATGTGGGCGTTGGGGGCGAAGCTCTTCATGTCCCAGGCCTGGCCGAAGGCGATGGCGCCGCGCTTCTCGGCTTCCTGCAACGGGCCCGGGCTGTCGGTGTGCTGGGTGATGACGTCGGCGCCCTGGTCCAGCAGCGCGCCGGCGGCCTGCGCCTCCTTCGCCGGGTCGTACCAGGAGTTGACCCAGACGACCTGCGTCTCGAAGGCCGGGTTCACCTTGCGTGCGGCGAGCGTGAAGGCGTTGATGCCCATCACCACTTCCGGGATCGGGAAGGAGGCGACGTAGCCAGCCTTGCCGGTCTTCGACATCATGGCGGCGATGGTGCCGAGCACGGCGCGGCCCTGGTAGAACTTGGAGTTGTAGGCCGCCATGTTCGGCGCGGTCTGGTAGCCCGTGGCGTGCTCGAACTTCACGTTCGGGAACTGCTTGGCCACCTTCAGCGTCGGGTTCATGAAGCCGAAGGACGTGGCGAAGATGATGTCGTTGCCGTCCTGCGCGAGCTGGCGGATGACGCGCTCGGCATCCGGCCCCTCGGCGACGTTCTCGACGAAGCTCGTCTGCACCTTGTCGCCGAGTTTCTCGGCGAGATACTTCCGGCCCTGGTCGTGGGCGAAGGAATAGCCGAAATCGCCGACCGGGCCGACATAGACGAAGGCGGCCTTGACCGGACGGTCGGAGACCTGCGCGAAGGCCGGCAGACCGAGCGCGGTGACGGCAGCGATCGCGGCGCCCCCGAGGAGGACTTGGCGGCGGGTGAAGAGGCTCATGAGGGCTCCTTGGGAGGGCAAGTTGTCGGTCAGGCGGTCGCCCGGAACGGCTTGCCGAGGCAGGCCGGCGCGGCGTTTCGCGTCCGCGCGCTGCCCGAGATGAGGGCGAGCACGAGCACGGTCGCGAGATAGGGAAGACTTGTCAGGAACTCCGGCGCGAGCAGCGACCAGCCGGCAGCCTTGGCCTGGAGTTCGAGCGTGATGACGGCGCCGAAAAGGTAGGCCCCCAGAAGAAGGCGGCCCGGACGCCAGGAGGCGAAGACCACGAGCGCGATCGCGATCCAGCCGCGTCCCGCCGTCAGCCGCTCGGCCCACATCGGGGTGAGCACCAGCGAATAATAGGCGCCGGCGAGCCCCGCCATCGCACCGCCGAACAGCACCGCGAGATAGCGCACCCGGAGGACGGGGTAGCCGATCGAATGGGCGGAGCTGTCGCTTTCGCCCACCGCCCGCAAGATCAGGCCGGCGCGGGAATGCCTCAGGAACCACCAGACGCCGAGCGTCAGGAGAAGCGAGAGGTAGACGATCGGCGAATAGCCGAAGAGGACGCGCCAGATCGGGTCGGCGGCAAGCGCGGCGGGAAAGAAGGAGCCCAGCACCGGCGTTGTGATTCCGACGAACCCGGCGCCCGCCAGTGCCGAAACACCGGTGCCGAAGATGGTGAGGGCAAGGCCCGTCGCGACCTGGTTGGCGGTCAGCGTCAGGGTCAGCCAGGCGAAGATCAGCGAGGACGCGGCGCCCGCCACGATTGCGGCCAACGCGCCGGCATAGGGCGAGCCGACGGTGACCGAGACCGCGAAGCCCGTCACCGCGCCGATGAGCATCATGCCCTCGACGCCGAGGTTGAGGACGCCCGACTTCTCGACCACGAGTTCGCCGAGCGCGGCGATGAGGATCGGCGTCGCCGACGCCACCACGGCGACCAGAATGGCGACGAAGAGTTCGGGGCTCATGCGGCGGCTCCCCGTCCGGAGTTGGTCCCGGGGGCAAGGTTAGGCGCCGGCGCAGGCGCGACCGGCGCGGGCGCGGGGGCACCCGTCCCGGCGGTCAGCCGGTAGCGGACCAGGATGTCGACCGCCAGCAGGAAGAACAGCATCATAGCCTGGAAGACGCCGATGGCGGCGGCCGGCAGGCCGATCGTCGTCTGCGCGCTCTCGCCCCCGACATAGGTCAGCGCCAGAACGAGGGCGGCCAGCACGATGCCGATCGGATGGAGACGGCCAAGAAAGGCGACGATGATCGCGGTGAAGCCGTAGCCGACGGGAAAGCTCGGCACCATCTGGCCGAAGGGCCCGGCCGCCTCGAAGATGCCGGCGAGCCCCGCCATGCCGCCGCCGAGCGCCATGCACAGCCAGACGACGCGCGACTCGCGAAAGCCCCCATAGCGCGCGGCCTGCGGGCTGAGGCCGACGACGCGCACCTGGAAACCCGCGATCGTCCGCGCGATCAGGAACCAGACCGCCAGCGCCAGCGCCAGCGCCACGGGGATGCCGATGTGGATCAGCGTCCCCGGCACCACGATGGGCAGCGTCTGCGCGGACGAGAACATCGCCGTCTGCGGGAAGTTAAAACCCATCGGGTCCTTCCAGGGCCCGCGCATCAGGTAGTAGAGGATCTGGATCGCGACATAGTTCAGCATCAGCGACGACAGGATTTCCGAGACGCCGAGCCGGTTGCGCAGGAAGGCCGGGATGGCGGCCCAGGCCACGCCGCCGACCACGCCCATGGCGATCATGGCGGGCAGGATCCAGATCCCATCCATGTCCATGGTGAGAAGCGCGATGCCGGTGCCGGCGAGCCCACCGATGACGTACTGGCCTTCCGCCCCGATGTTCCAGACATTGGCGCGGAACCCGACGGACAGGCCGATGGCGATGGTGGCGAGCGGCGCCGCCTTCACCAGGAGGTCCTGCCAGCGGTAGGGGTTGAAGAGCGGCGTCACGAAGATCTCGCGCGCAGCGCCCAGCCCGTCGTAGCCGAGGAGGCCGAACACCACCGTGCCGACGAGAAGCGTCAGCGCGACGGCCAGCACCGGCGTCGCGAACAGCATCGCGCGGCTCGGCTCGCGGCGGGGTACGAAGCGCAGAGCCATCAGGCGGCCTCGGCGTCGGGCTGCGTCTCGCCGTGGAGCCCGCCCATCAGCAGGCCGACGCGCTCGATCGAGATGCCCTTCACGTCCATGGCCTCCGACAAGCGGCCTTCGTTGAGAACGGCGATGCGGTCGCAGAGCTCCAGGAGCTCGTCGAGGTCCTGGCTGACGACGACGATGGCGGTGCCGCGTCCGGCCAGATCGATCATCGCCTGCCGGATGAAGGACGCCGCTCCCGCGTCGACGCCCCAGGTGGGCTGGGATACGACGAGAACCTCCGGCTCCTGCCCGATCTCGCGGCCCATGATGAACTTCTGCAGGTTGCCGCCCGACAGGCTGCCGGCCGACGCCGCCTCGCCCGTCGCCTTGACGGAGAAGGCCGAGATGACGCTCGTCGCATAGTCTCGCGCAGCCTTGAGGCGCAGCATCCCGCGACGGCTGAGCCCCTTGCGCGCGCGCGCGGACAGGATGGCGTTCTCGGTCAGCGACAGGGCCGGCACGGCGGCATGGCCGTTGCGCTCCTCCGGCACGGTGGCAAGGCCAAGGCGCCGGCGGGCGGAGACGCCCTCGCGCTCCACGCGCGTCTTCTGAAGCTCGATCGATCCGGTGACGCCGGCCAGCTTCTCACCCGACAGTACTTCCAGAAGTTCGTTCTGCCCGTTGCCCGCGACACCGGCGATGCCGAAGATCTCGTAGGAGCGGACCGAAAACGAGACCTCCTTCAGGCTCGTGCCGAAGGGCGGGTCGCCGGGCACGCTGAGTTCCTCGACGCCGAGCCGTACGGCACCGATGTAGCCGGATGCCTTCGGGTTCAGAGTCTTCAGCGAGCCGCCGATCATCAGCTCGGCCATGGACCGGGCTGTTTCCTCGCGCGGGTCGCAGGAGGCGACGACGCGCCCGCCGCGCAGGATCGTGGCGGACGAGCACAGGGCTTTGATCTCGCCGAGCTTGTGCGAGATGTAGAGGATCGAGCAGCCTTCGCTCGCAAGCTGGCGCAGCACGCCGAACAGCGCCTCGACCTCCTGCGGGGTCAGGACCGAGGTGGGCTCGTCCATGATCAGGATCTTCGGACGCCCGAGCAGCGCGCGCACGATCTCGATGCGCTGGCGTTCGCCGACGGAGAGCGTGTGCACCTCGCGATGCGGGTCGAGCCCGAGGCCGTAGGCGGCCATGACGTCGCGGACCCGCGCCTCGAGTTCGCGGCGCGGCGGCGGATCGTCCATGCCGAGGGCGATGTTCTCCAGCACCGTCATCGCCTCGAACAGGCAGAAGTGCTGGAACACCATGCCGATGCCCAGACCCCGTGCTTCGCGCGGCGAGCCCACCCGAACGGCGCGCCCGTCGAACAGCATCACGCCCTCGTCGGCCTGCTGCACGCCGTAGATGATCTTTACGAGGGTGGACTTGCCCGCGCCGTTCTCTCCGAGCAGCGCATGGATGCGACCGGGCTCGACGGAAAACGAGATGTCGTCGTTGGCGACGACGCCGGGGAAGCGCTTCGAAATGCCCTTCAATTCAAGACGATGCGCCATGGAACTCCGACCGGCGGGACACCCGCCTTCGTTATTGCATTGACTTTACGCAGGCGCAAAGCCTGCGCAATCCTGATCCATGTTTTGCCCAAGAAGTTGAACGACGAGTTCGGCCGCGACCATGGCCGCGATCACCGCCGGTCGCTTGTCGCGCACCGCCGTGCCGCCGATCGGCAGCGTCAGGCGGCCGAATCGTGCCCCCTCTCCGCGATCCATGAGGAAGCGGCGGAACTTCTCGCGCTTCGTGGCGGAGCCGATCATGCCGACATAGGCCGCGTCGTCCCTCGCGAGCGCCGCCGCCGCGATCAGGAAGTCGAGGCCGTGGTCGTGGGTCATCACGACGAAGGCCGACCCCTTCGGAGCATCCGCGATTTCGGCTTCCGGCAATGCCGACCGGCGCCGCTCGATGCCGGGCGGCAGCTCGGCCAGCCGATCGGCGCGCGTGTCGATCACGAGGGTGCGCAAGGGGAGCGGCGCCAGCGCGCGCGCGGTCGCCTGGCCCGTGTGGCCGGCACCGAAGAGATAGACATGCGGCCAGGCGAGGCGCGCCGTCTCGTCGGCCTGCTCCAGCCGTTCCAGCATGGCCGCGGTGCCGCGTTGAAGGCCCAGCACGACGCGGCCGCCGCAGCACTGGCCGATGGCAGGACCAAGCGGGATGTCGAGCGTGCTGTCGCGCTCGCCCGCCGCCAGCATGCGCCGCGCCTCGGCGATCCCCTCCATCTCCAGCGCGCCGCCGCCGACCGTGCCGAAATGGCCGGTCGCGGTGACCAGCATCGTGGCCCCCGCCTCGCGCGGGGTCGAGCCGTCCGCCTTCTCGACCCGCACCACGATGGCGGGATCGCGCGCCGCGAGCGCAGCCTTCAGGTCGGCGAGCAAGCTCACGCCCTCCGCACCGTCTCGACGGCGGCCAGGATACGCTCGGGCGTCGCCGGTGCGTCGAGATCGGGGAAACGCCTATAGTCGCCGGCGGCGCAAACCGCGTCGGCGAGCGCCGAGAAGACCGAGAGCGCCAGCATGAAGGGCGGTTCGCCGACGGCCTTGGAGCGGAAGATCGTGTCGGCGGGATTGCGGCCCTTGTCCCAGAGCTTCACCCGCAGGTCGTCCGGCCGGTCGTTGGCGGTGGGGATCTTGTAGGTGGAGGGCGCATGGGTGCGCAGGCGCCCCGCCTTATCCCACCATAGCTCCTCCATCGTGAGCCAGCCCATCCCCTGGATGAAGCCGCCCTCGATCTGGCCGAGGTCCAGCGCCGGGTTCAGCGAGCGCCCGACGTCGTGCAGGATGTCGGCGCGCGTGAGCCGGTTCTCGCCGGTCAGCGTGTCGATCACCACCTCCGAGCAGGCGGCGCCGTAGGCGAAGTAGTAGAACGGCTTGCCGCTCGCCGTTTCGCGGTCGTAAGCGATGCCGGGCGTCGCATAGAAACCGGTCGAGGAGAGCGAGACCCGCGCGAGATAGGCCTCGCCCACGAGGTCGCGGAAGCGCAGCTCCTTCGCGCCGATCCGCACCCGGCCCGGCGCGAACTCAACCGCGTCGCGCGCCACGCCGTAGCGCGACACGGCATAGTCGATCAGGCGCTCCTTGATGGTGCGGGCGGCGGCCTGAGCCGCCATGCCGTTGAGGTCGGAACCGGACGATGCGGCCGTCGCCGAGGTGTTGGGGACCTTGGCCGTGGTGGTGGCGGTGATCTTCACGTCCGAGACGTCGATCTGGAATTCCTCGGCCACGACCTGCGCCACCTTGGTGAAGAGGCCCTGCCCCATCTCCGTGCCGCCGTGGTTGAGGTGGACCGAGCCGTCCTTGTAGACGTGGACCAGCGCGCCGGCCTGGTTGAGGTGCGAGGTGGTGAAGGAGATGCCGAACTTCACCGGCGTCAGCGCCAGGCCCTTCTTGAGCACCGGGCTCGACGCGTTGAACGCGCGCACCGCCTCGCGCCGCGTGCGGTAGTCGCTGGAGGCTTCGAGCTCGGCCACGATCTCTGCGATCACGCAATCCTCGACCGCCATGTGATAGGGAGTGCGCCCCGGCGCCCCCTCCCCCATCGCGGCGTAGAAGTTGCGCTTGCGCACATCCAGCGGATCGAGTTGGAGGTCGAAGGCGATGCGGTCCATCGTCCGCTCGATCGCCACCATCCCTTGCGGCCCGCCGAAGCCGCGAAAGGCGGTGTTGGAGACCGTGTTGGTCTTCAGGCGGCGCGAATGGATCAGTGCGACCTTGAGGTCGTAGGCGTTGTCGGCGTGGAACATCGCGCGGTCGGCGATCGCACCGGACAGATCCTTGGAATAGCCGCAGCGCACCGCGTGCCGGAACTCGGCGCCGAGGATGCGCCCCTCGCCGTCGTGGCCGACGCGGTAGTCGGTGCGCATCTCGTGGCGCTTGCCGGTCATCTCCATGTCGTCGTCGCGATCGAGACGGCACTTCGCCGGCCGTCCCGTCTTCAACGCGACCAACGCGCAGACGGCGGCGAAGAGAGCGGGCTGCGATTCCTTGCCGCCGAAGCCGCCGCCCATGCGGCGCACCTCGATGGTGACCGCGTTGTCCGGACGCCCGAGGGCCTTGGCCACGTTGTGCTGCACCTCGGACGGGTGCTGCGTCGAGGAACGCACGAGAACGTCGCCATCCTCGAGCGGAACGGCGTAGGCGATGTGGCCTTCGAGATAGAAATGATCCTGCCCGCCGGTCTCCACCCGGCCCACCACGACATGCGGGGCGGCCGCGATCGCGGCTCCCGCGTCGCCGAGCCGCATCTCGTGGGCGGGCAGCAGATCCTCGCCCGCGGCATCCGCGGCGCCGAGCGCCTCGTCGATTGTAACAGCGGGCGCTGCGTCCTCGTACTCGACCTTGGCGAGCTTGGCGGCCATGCGCGCAGTGCGCAGGTCGCTCGCGGCCACGGCGAAGAGCGGCTGGCCGACATAGTGCACGTGGGTCTCGGCAAAGATCGGGTCGTCGCCGAAGACGGGCGAATAATCGTTGGTGCCGGGAATGTCGCCCGCGCCCAGCGCGCAGACGACACCAGCGGCCGCGCGCACGGGCGCGAGGTCGATCGAGAGAACCTTGGCGTTGGCGCGCGGGCTCATGGCGATGAAGACCTGGAGCGTGCCGGGCAGCTCGGGCTCGTCGTCCGTGTAGCGGGCAGCTCCGGTGACGTGCTTGGCGCCGCTGTCGTGGGGAATCGGCTGGCCGACGCCGCCGTTCAGGCGCGCGCGGTGTGCGGGGGGTGCCTCGTCGAGCGACACCGGATCGATCGTGCCGGCTTCGCCTCGGTCCTGGATGCGGGTCTCGTCCATCACGCGACCTCCCCGATGCGGGTCGGCACCCCGGACAGCTGAAGCCGGAAGCGTTCGAGGCAGCTGGCTGCCGCCTTGAGGCGATAGTCCGCCGTCGCGCGCATGTCGCTCAGCGGCTGAAAATCCTGTGCCAGCGCCTGCGCCGCGTCCCGCACCGCCGCTTCGTCGAAGAGCCGACCAACCAGCGCGGCTTCCGCGCCCAGCGCGCGCTTCGGCGTCCCGGCCATGCCACCGAAGGCGAGCCGCGCGCTCACCACACGCTCGCCGTCGAAGCCGAGCCGGAAGGCGGCCAGCACCGCCGAGATGTCTGAATCCATGCGCTTGGAAATCTTGGAGGCCGAGAAGCGCTCGCCCTCCTTCAGGAGCGGCACCTCGACGGCGACCACGAACTCGCCCTCGCGCCGGTCCTGTTTGCCGTATTCGAGGAAATAGTCCTCCAGCGGCAGACGGCGCACCGCGTCGCCCTGGCGCAGATACAGCGTCGCGCCGAGCGCGATCAGAACGGGGGGCAGGTCACCGATCGGCGAGCCGTTGGCGATGTTGCCGCCGACCGTCCCGGCATTGCGCACCTGATAGCCGGCGAAGCGGCGCATCACCTCGCCGAGATCGGGATGCAGCTCCGCCAGCCGCTCGCGCGCGTCGGCATGGGTGACGGCGGCGCCGAAGAACAGGCTTTCCGGCCCCTCCTCGACATGGCGCAGGTCCTGGACGCGGGACACGTCGATCAGGGTGTCGAAGGTGCGGTGCTGCTTCGTCACCCAAAGCCCGACATCGGTCGCGCCTGCCACCAGCGTCGCCGTCGGATGGGCGGCATAGGTGTCGGCGAGGTCGTCCACTTGGGTAGGCGACAGCCAGGTCGCGCCGCCGGCCTCGTAGTGGAAGAGATCGGGGCCGCGCAGCGACTCCAGCGCCTCGGAGCGCAGCGCGTCCTCGGGCCGGGTGTCGGGCACGGGCACCTTGGCGAGATCGAGCCCCGCCTCCACGATCGGCCCGTATCCGGTGCAGCGGCACAGGTTGCCGGAGACGACGTCCTTGACCGACTGGCGGTCGGTGAGGGCGCCCGTGCGCCAGCCGGCATAGAGCTGCATCACGAAGCCGGGCGTGCAGAAGCCGCACTGGCTCGCATGCCGCTCCACCATCGCCTCCTGGATCGGGTGAAGCCCATCACCGGATGCCAGGTGCTCCACCGTCTCGACCGCGCGCCCGTGCAGGGCCGGCAGGAAGAGGATGCAGGCGTTCATCGCACGGCGCTTCAGGCCGCCCCTCCCGTCCGGCTCCTCGACCATCACGGTGCAGGCGCCGCAGTCGCCCTCGGCGCAGCCCTCCTTGGTGCCGGTGAGGCGCTCGGCAGGGCCGCGCAGGTACTGCAGGACCGTGGTGGTCGGGGGCAGACCCTCCACCACGCGCTCCCGGCCGTTCAGGATGAAGCGGATCGGCGCCATCAGCTGCCCCGGTAGGTGGAGTAGCCGAAGGGCGAGAGGAGCAACGGCACGTGGTAGTGCCGGTCCTCCGAGATGCCGAAGCGGATCACCACGTCGTCGAGAAATTTCGGCTCGGCGAGCGCGACGCCTTGCGCGTCGAAATAGGGGCCGCAGAAGAAGGTGATCTCGTAGGTGCCGTGGCGAAAACCATCGCCCTGCATCAGCGGCGCCTCGCAGCGCCCGTCCGCATTGGTGCGCCCTTCGCCCACGAGATCCCGCCGCTCGCCCTCCAGCCGGTGGAGGACGAGTTCCAGCCCGCGCGCCGGCAACCCTTGCGCGGTGTCCAGAACATGCGTCGTCAGCCGGCCGGAACCGGGTTGCGTGTCAGCCATGGCGAGAGGGTCCGTTCCGTATTCAGGCATTCGACTGGCCAGTTTGCACCCGTTTTCGCGGCCTCGTCCAGCGGAAAGGTTGGAAGGCTTCGCATGGTCGCGCGCTTGGCAACGAGGGCGATAAGCGCATATCGAAAGGGGATCGACGCGACACATCCGAGGCCACCTTGATGACCACGTCCTATCCTCGCGATCTCCGCGGCTACGGCCGCAACGCGCCGGACCCGCAATGGCCCAATCCGCAAGGCTCGGGCCCTGCCAGGATCTGCGTCCAGTTCGTGGTGAACTACGAGGAAGGCGGCGAGAACGCGATCCTGCACGGAGACAAGGCGTCGGAAGCCTTCCTGTCGGAGATCGTCGGCGCCGCGGCCTGGCCCGGCCAGCGCCACATGAACATGGAATCCATCTACGAATACGGCGCGCGCGCCGGCTTCTGGCGGCTCTGGCGCCTGTTCACCGAGAGGCAGATGCCGGTCACGGTCTACGGCGTGGCCACCGCCCTGGAGCGCAGCCCCGAACAGGTAGCGGCCATGCGGGAAGCCGGCTGGGAGATCGCCTCGCACGGGCTGAAGTGGATCGACTACCGCGACCACGCGATCGAGGCCGAGCGCGCCGACATGGACGAGGCGCTGGCCCTCCACGAGGCCGTGACCGGCGAGGCGCCGGTCGGCTGGTACACCGGCCGCTCGTCGGAACACACGCTGGAACTCGCCGCCGAGCGCGACTTCCTCTACGTCTCCGACGCCTATGCCGACGACCTGCCCTACTGGCAGGAGACCCGATCGAAGCCCATCCTCGTCCTGCCCTACACGCTCGACTCGAACGACATGCGCTTCGCGACGCCGCAGGGCTTCAACACGGGCGAGCAGTTCTACACCTATCTCACCGACGCCTTCGACGCGCTCTATGCCGAAGGCGAGGCCGGCGCGGCCAAGATGCTGAACATCGGCCTTCATTGCCGCCTCGTCGGCCGGCCGGGCCGCTCGGCGGCGCTCGCACGCTTCCTCGACTACGTCCGGGCCAAGCCCGACGTCTGGGTCGCCACGCGGGCCGACATCGCCCGCCATTGGCGCGCCCGCTTCCCCTACCGCGAGACGATCAGCCCGCACCGCATGGAGCGCGCCGTGTTCCTCGACCTGTTCGGCGGGGTCTACGAGCACTCGCCCTTTATCGCCGAGCGCGCCTTCGAGCGTGGCCTCGGGGCCGCCAACGACACGGCGGAAGGGCTGGCCTCGGCGCTCCGCGTCCAATTCCGCCGCGCCAGCCGCGAGGAGCGGCTCGGCGTCCTGCGCGCCCATCCCGACCTTGCGGGCCGGCTGGCGCTCGCGGGGGAACTGACGGCCGAGTCCTCGGCCGAACAGGTCTCCGCCGGGCTCGATCGGCTGACGCCCGACGAACTCGCCCGCTTCACCGAGCTGAACACGCGCTACCAGACGCGCTTCGGCTTTCCCTTCATCATCGCCGTGCGAGGCCTCTCGAAGCACGACATCCTCGCCAGCTTCGAGACGCGGGTCGGGAACGACGAGGAGACCGAGTTCCGCACGGCCTGCACTGAGGTGGAGCGCATCGCGCGGCTGCGCCTCGACGCCATTCTCGGAGCGCCTGCCGCATGACTCTCAGGACGATACCCGCCCAGCCGCTGACGGCAGAGGCCTTCCGCCCCTTCGGCGAGGTGATCGAGCCCGACAACTGCACCGAGATCCGCCTCATCAACAACGGCACCACGACGCGATTCCACGACATCGCGCCGGTGGACGTCGCCTCGGGCGGCGGCCATGCGCTGATCTCGATCTTCCGCGGCAAGCCCTTCGACTTGCCCTTCCGGGTCGAGATGCTGGAACGCCATCCGCTCGGCAGCCAGGCCTTCATGCCGCTCGAGGGGCGTCGCTACCTGGTCGTCGTGGCGCCCGATCGCGACGGGCGGCCGGGCGAGCCGGTGGCCTTCCTGGCCGACGGGTCGCAAGGGGTCTCCTATGCGCGCGGCACCTGGCACCACCCGTTGATCGCGCTGGGCGAACGGTCCGACTTCCTGGTGGTCGATCGAGGCGGATCGGGCGGCAATCTGGCGGAGTTCTTCCTCGAAGCCCCGGTTCTCGTGGACGGTTGAGTCGTCGGAGCGCTTGACGCGCCGCATCATCGCGACATGTCCGCGCAGACCGGCTCTGGTTCACGGCTTCGCGAGGAGGTCGCAGGCCATCCGGGCATGGGTCCGCACGGGACCCAGAGGGACATCCGATGCCGACCCGAACCTCCCGAACGTTTCTGCGCGTCATGACCTGGCTGGTCGGGCTGTGCGGCATCGCGCTGCTTCTCGGCGGCGGCTGGCTCGCCGCGATCGGCGGCTCCGCCTATTACGTCGTCGCCGCCGTGTTCTTTCTCGCGACGGCCTTTCTCCTCCACCGCGCTCGGCCCGAGGCGCTCAGCGTCTTCGCGGTGCTGGTGATCGGCACGCTGATCTGGGCGCTCTACGAGGTCGGCTTCGACTGGTGGCCGCTCGCGGCGCGCGGCGACGTGGTGTTCGTCATCGGCGCCCTCCTGCTTCTGCCCTGGGTCACGCGCCCGCTGAGCCCCCGCACCGTCGCCGACGCGTTGGACGGACGCGAGCGCAAACTTTCGCCGCTGAAGGGCCACGGCGCGGTCCTGACCGCCTCGTTGCTCGTGGCCGTCGGCGTCGCGGCAAGCTCGTGGTTCACCGATCTTCACGCCAAGGAGGGCGAGCTTCCCGGCACGCGCGTCGGTGCCGGCGACGGCGGCATTCCCGAAGGCGAATGGCTCGCCTATGGCCGCAGCCAGATGGGACAGCGCTATTCGCCGCTCGCCGACATCACGCCGGCCAACGTGTCGTCGCTGGCGGTCGCCTGGTCCTTCGAGACCGGCGACGAACCGCAGCCGGGCGATCCGGAGGAGACGACCTTCCAGGTCACGCCCCTGAAGATCGGCGAGCGGCTGTATCTCTGCACGCCGCATCAGAACGTCATCGCGCTCGACGCGACGACCGGCGCCGAGGTCTGGCGCTACGATCCGGTGATCCAGGGCGAGCTCGCGCTTCAGCATCTCACTTGCCGCGGCCTGTCCTACCAGCGCGCGGAGGCGGCGAACGCTGCCGGCCAGCCCACGGGTGCGCCGCAAGCGGCCGCCAGCCAAGCCGCCGCGCCCGCACCACAGGGCACGGCGACCGAGCTGTCCGCCGAGGGCGGCCTGACCGCCCCGCAGGACAGCGGCTCGACGCCGAACGGTTCCAACGGTGCACCGGTCGACCAGTCCGGCGGCAACACGGACCCCGGCCTGCCGGTCGCCGTCGCCAACGCGCGCACCGCGACCTGCGACGACAAGCTCTTCATGCCGACCGCCGACGGACGCATCGTGATCCTCGACCCGGAAACCGGGGCGGTCTGTTCCAACGCGGGCGGCGGCGACGGGCAGATCGACCTCTGGGACCGGATGCCCAACGTCAATCCCGGCTCCTACTACTCGACCTCGCCGGTGATCGTCGCCGGCAACAGCGTGATCGTAGGCGGCACGGTGCTCGACAACGTGTCCACCGCCGAGGCGTCGGGCGTCATCCGGGCCTTCGACATCACCACCGGCAACCTTCTCTGGAACTGGGATTCCGGCAAGCCGAACGACACGCAACCCATCGGCGAAGGCCAGACCTATACGCCGAACAGCCCGAACTCGTGGTCGATCATGAGCGCGGACGAGGCGCTCGGCCTCGTCTACGTGCCGCTTGGCAACCAGCCGCCGGATCAGTGGGGCGCCAACCGCTCTCCGCAGGTCGAGGAGTACTCCTCCTCCATCGTCGCGCTGGATGTGCGCACCGGCCAGCCGCGCTGGCACTTCCAGACCGTGCATCACGACCTCTGGGACTACGACGTGCCCGCGCAGGCGAGCCTCATCGACCTGCCGATCGGAGGCGAGATCGTGCCGGCGCTCGTGCAGCCAACCAAGCAGGGCGAAATCTTCGTGCTCGACCGGCGCACCGGCGAGCCGGTGATGCCCGTGGTCGAGAAGCCCGCGCCCGGCGGCGCCGTCGCACCCGACCGCACGTCGCCGACCCAGCCGAAATCCGCCATCTCCTTCGACCCGCCGTCGCTTCGCGAACGCGACATGTGGGGCGCGACGATGTTCGACCAGCTCGCCTGCCGCATCGCCTTCCACGGGCTGAACTACGGCGGGCGCTTCACGCCGCCCTCGCTGGACGGATCGCTGATCTATCCCGGCAATTTCGGCGTCTTCAACTGGGGCTCGGTGGCCGTGGATCCAGCTCGTGGCGTGATGTTCGCGACGCCCACCTACCTCGCCTTCACCTCGCGTCTCGTGCCGCGTCCGGACGACAAGTCGCTCGTGGTCAATCCGAACCAGCCGAAAGGCGCGTTGCCGGCGCTCAACGAGAACTTCGGCGCGCCCTACGCCATCAAGCTCGGCCCCTTCACCTCGGCGCTCGGCCTGCCCTGCCAGCAGCCGCCCTGGGGCTATGTCGCGGGCGTCGACCTCACCACGGGCGAGACCGCCTGGATGCACAAGAACGGCACTACGCGCGACGCCTCGCCCGTGCCCCTGCCCTTCCGCATGGGCGTGCCCAATCTCGGCGGGCCGATGATGACGGCGGGCGGTGTCGCCTTCCTGTCCGGCACGATCGACTACTACGTGCGCGGCTACGACGTGACGACGGGCGAGGAACTCTGGAAGTCGCGCCTGCCGGCCGGCGGCCAGGCGACCCCGATGACCTATCGCGGCGCGGATGGGCGGCAGTACCTGCTCGTCGTCGCCGGCGGCCACGGCTCGCTCGGCACCAAGCGCGGCGACTCGGTGATCGCCTACGCCCTCCCGCAGGGCAACTGACGGCCCTCAGGCGAAGCGGCGTGCCGCTTCGCCGTGCTCGCGGCGGAGCTTCGCCAGATCGACGCCGACCGGTCGGCCGTCCAGGACGCGCCAGAGGCCCGCCACCATAACGCGGTCCGCTCGCGTCGCGCCGCAAAGGACAAGCGCGGCGATCGGGTCGTGCGCGCCGGAAAAGCGCAGCTCATCCAACGTGAAGAGGGCGAGATCGGCCTGGGCGCCGACGGCGATGCGGCCGATGTCGGCGCGCCCGAGACAGGCGGCCGAGCCCTCCGTCGCCCAGCGGATCGCGTCGCGCGCCGTCATCGCCGACGCGGACCGACGCGACAGGCGGTTGATCATCAGCGCGTGGCGCACCGCCTCCATCATGTTCGCGCTGTCGTTCGAGGCCGAGCCGTCGACGCCGAGGCCGATCGGACTGCCGGCGGCTTCCAGTTCGGCCGTCGGGCAGAAGCCGGACGCGAGGACGGCGTTCGAGGTCGGACAGTGGCAAACGCCGACCCGGTGCGCGCCGAGACGCCGGCACTCCTCGCTGGTGAAGTGAATGCCGTGCGCTAGCCAGGTCCGAGGCCCCAGCCAACCGACCTCCTCCAGATAGTCGACCGGGCGGCACTGGAAGCGCTCGAGGCAGAAGCGGTTCTCGTCCTCGGTTTCGCCGAGATGCGTATGAAGTCGGGCGTCGAAGCGCGCGGCGAGCGAGGCGCTCTTCTCCATCAGGCTCTTCGTGACAGAAAAGGGCGAGCAGGGCGCGAGCGCCACCTGCACCATAGCCCCCTCGCCGGGCTCGTGGAGCGTCGACAGCAGGCGTTCGGAATCGACGAGGATCTCGTCCTCGTCCTGCACCACGCTATCGGGCGGCAGGCCACCGTCCTTGGCCGATAGGTTCATCGAGCCGCGCGTCAGCGTCACGCGGATCCCCAGGCCCCGCGCCTCTTCCGCCTCGATGTCGATCGCGCGATCGAGCCCCGGCGGAAAGAGGTAGTGGTGGTCCGCTGCCGTGGTGCAGCCGGAAAGAAGCAGTTCGGTCAGCGCGAGGCGCACCGACAGGCGAAAACTCTCCGGATCGAGCCGCGCCCAGATCGGATAGAGCGCCTGCAGCCAGGGAAAGAGCTCCTTGTCGACGGCTGCGGGATGGGCGCGCGTCAGCGTCTGGTAGAAATGGTGATGCGCGTTGACGAGGCCGGGCAGGACGACGTGAGCGGAAGCGTCGACGGTCTCGTCCACAGGCGCGGAGGGTTCGCCACCGCTGCGGACGAGTTCGGCGATGCGACCGTTCTCCACCACGAGCCCGCCTTCGGCCCCTTCGGCCAGAATGGCGAGCGGTGCTTTCAGGAACAGGCGCGCCATGGCCGGTCAGGCCGCTTTCGCCACGGCCGGCAGTCCACCCGTGGCGGCGAGGAAGTCGAGGATGTCGTCGAGGCCGACGCGCCGCGACAGGTCCGCGAAGACGGTCGGCAGACCCTTGCGGCCCCGCCCAGCATCGGCTTCCATCCGCGCGAGATCGGCGCCGACATAGGGCGCGAGATCCGTCTTGTTGACGACCAGAAGGTCGGACCGCGTGATCGCGGGCCCCCCTTTCCGCGGGATGTCGTCGCCCTGGCAGACGGAGATGACGTAGATCGACAGGTCCACGAGGTCGGGCGAGAAGGTCGCGGCGAGGTTGTCGCCGCCCGATTCCACCAGGACAAGGTCGAGATCGGGATGGCGCGCACGCAGGTCGGCGATCGCGCGAAGGTTGAGCGAGGCATCCTCGCGGATCGCCGTGTGCGGACAGCCGCCGGTCTCGACGCCGATGATGCGATCGGCCGGCAAGGCCTGCCGGCGCACCAGCGCCTCGGCATCCTCGACGGTATAGATGTCGTTGGTGACGACGCCGATCGACCAACGGTCGCGCGCCGCAAGGCAGATCTTCTCGCACAGGGTCGTCTTGCCCGAACCGACGGGACCGCCGATGCCGACCCGCAGGGGCCCGTTGCGACGAAGGGATGTCAGGGCAGGCTCGATCGTCATCATGTTCTGAACAGCCTCGTTTCCAGGGTTTCGTGCCGCATCGCCTGAATGTCCGACAGGATCGTCGCCGAGCCGAGATCGTCCAGCGTCGAAGTGGCGGCACGGCGCGCGGTCTCGACGAGCACCGGTTCCAGCTGATGCAAGATCGCCACCGCCTCGCGCTGGCCGAGCGGCACGAGGCGCACGCAGACGCTGAGGAGATTGGCCGCGAAGGCATGTGCGAAGGCGGTCGCCGCGGCACCGAGCGGCACGCTCTCGCGCGCAGCCAGTGCCCCCACCGCGACGGGATAGGCCATCGCCTCGACGGTGCCCGAACCCCAGGGGGCAGCGGCGGCCGCGAAGGCGCTTCCGAGTTCGGCCGTCTCGCGTCGCCGTTCGGCAGAGCCGGAGAGCGCGCCGGCGAGTTCCGCGACCTCGGTCAATGCGCCGGCATCGCCAGCCATGGCCGCGCGGTGGGCCGCGGCCAGAAGAACGAGATCGTTCCAACCGCTGCCGTGGACGAGAAGCGTCTCGATCCAGTCCGCGCAGTCGTCCGCCCGCCGGAGGAGGCCCGCCGCAATCGCGGCTTCGAGCCCGTGGGAATAGCCGAAGGCGCCGACGGGAAAAGCCGGCGAGAGCCAGGTCTGGAGCTTCAGAAGCGCCGCCGGCCCGATCGTGTCCGGCGGCGTGCCGTCAATCATGACCGTGATGGTGCCCGCCGGCATAGGCGCCGCCCACCGGATCGAAGGCCGCCTCGACCTCGTGGACATCAGCCCCGAGCCCGCGCAGCATGTCCGCGATCACATGGTCGCGGCGCAGGAGGATACGCCCGTCTCGGATCTGGCAGGGCAGATGCCGGTTGCCGATCTGCCAGGCGATCTGCAGGAGATGGTCGGCGTCGCGTCCGTCGACGCTCAGCAACTGTTCCGGCTTCGCCTTCACTTCGACGAGGCGTCCGTCCGACAGGACGATCGCGTCGCCCGCAAGAAGCAGGCGTGCCTCGGCGAGGTCGAGGAGAAAGGCGATACCCCCGTCCGACACCATGGCCATGCGCCGGCGATGCCGCTGCGCCTCGTCCAGCGTGATCGTGTCGTCGGCCGGGCCTGCCCATTGGCCCCGTGCATGAATCCGTCCCGCCTCGATCAACCGCGCGACCCTCTCTTGATCTGTTGGCATTCGGCGACCGGTGCGTCGCCCTTGGTCACGTCGAGAAGGCTGGCGTCCGTCCCCTTGGACCACCAGACCTGGGCACCTGCCGCATATTTCGCCCCGGAGGCCGCGATCACGCCGACGAAGAGGCGCCGGCTCGAACCAGCTTCCACGATCGCGAGATCGTTGTCCGGAAGGTTCACGTAGTCCACGACACGGCTGACGCCGTCGGAGCATTCGTAGGTGAAGCGCATGCGCTCCGGCGTTCCCGGCAGGTCGAGCGTCAACGGATCGGCCTGCGCGACGGTCGCGCTCGCCAGCATGAGGGCCGAGAGGGTCAGAGCAGTCTTCATGCGCCGTCCGGGTAGAAGTCGGGGTCGAGGACGTCTTCCAGCCGAAAGGGGCAGGATTGCGGGGAGGCGTCTTCGGGAAGATCGGTTTCCGCCGCCACGATCGTGCGGGCCAAGGCGTATTCCTCGGCAAGCACCTTAGCGGGATAGGTCCTTAGGCTCAAACTTCTGGCAATGCGTCGATGCAGCCGGCTTCGCTGCTCGACGATCGCCCCCTTCCAACTGCCGGAGCGGCGCTCGGGCTCGTATGTCCATTCCAGCAGATGGAGCAGCAGAACGTTCATCCGGCTTTCGATCTCGCTGCGTTGCGAGTCACCCAAGCTCTCCAGTTCCTCCGCGGCGTTGTCCCAGTCGATCGAGTTGTGCGCCCGCGCCCGCGCCCGCAGCTTCGTCGCCTGGTCCTGCGTCCAGGCGTAGAAGTCGCGCTCGTAAAGCGGAGCGTCGGCGGGTTGCGGCTTGGCCATGCGGGGAGTCTAGAACAGGAAGTAGCGCTGCGCCATCGGCAGCACCGTAGCGGGCTCGCAGGTGAGAAGCTCGCCGTCGGCACGCACCTCGTAGGTCTCGGGGTTCACCTCGACATGGGGCGTCAGGTCGTTGAGGATCATCGACGCCTTGGAGATGCCAGAGCGCGTGTTCTCCACCGCCAGGAACGTCTTCTCGCAGCCGAGTTTCTCGCGCAAGTTCTCGGCCATCGCCGCGCCCGACACGAAGGTCACGCCGCTTGCGCCCACCGCCTTGCCGAAGGCGCCGAACATCGGGCGGTAGTGCATGGGCTGGGGCGTCGGGATGGAGGCGTTGGGGTCGCCCATGGGGGCCGCCACGATCGTTCCGCCGAGGAGCACCATCGCCGGCTTGACGCCGAAGAAGGCCGGATCCCAGAGCACGAGATCGGCGCGCTTGCCGACCTCCACCGAGCCGACCTCGCGCGACAACCCGTGCGCGATGGCCGGGTTGATCGTGTATTTGGCGACGTAGCGCCGGGCGCGCAGGTTGTCGTTGTCGCCCGTCTCGCCGGTCAGCGCCCCGCGCTGCCGCTTCATCTTGTCGGCGGTCTGCCAGGTGCGGATCACCACCTCGCCGACGCGGCCCATGGCCTGGCTGTCGGACGAGACGATCGAGAAGGCGCCGATGTCGTGGAGGATGTCCTCGGCGGCGATGGTCTCGCGGCGAATGCGCGATTCGGCGAAGGCGATGTCCTCGGGGATCGAGGCGTCGAGGTGGTGGCACACCATGAGCATGTCGAGATGCTCCTCCAGCGTGTTCACCGTGTAGGGCCGGGTCGGGTTGGTGGAGCCCGGCAGGACGTTGGGCAGACCGCAGACCTTGATGATGTCGGGCGCGTGGCCGCCGCCCGCCCCTTCCGTGTGGAAGGCATGGATGGTGCGGCCCCGGAAGGCGTCCACCGTGTTCTCGACGAAGCCCGACTCGTTCAACGTGTCGGTGTGGATCATCACCTGCACGTCGTATTCGTCCGCCACCGTGAGGCAGCAGTCGATCGCGGCCGGCGTCGTGCCCCAGTCCTCGTGCAGCTTAAGCGCGGCGGCCCCCGCCTTCACCATCTCGACCAGCGCCTGCGGCTGCGAGGCATTGCCCTTGCCCGACAGGGCGAAGTTCATGGGAAAGGCGTCGAGCGACTGGATCATGCGTGCGAGGTGCCAGGGGCCCGGCGTGCAGGTCGTCGCCAGCGTGCCATGGGCGGGACCCGTGCCGCCGCCGATCATCGTGGTGACGCCGGAATAGAGCGCCTCGTCGATCTGCTGCGGACAGATGAAGTGAATGTGGCTGTCGATGCCGCCCGCGGTGACGATCTTGCCCTCGCCCGCGATGGCCTCGGTGCCGGGTCCGACGACGATGGTGACGTTCGGTTGCGTGTCCGGGTTTCCGGCCTTGCCGATCGCCGCGATCCGCCCGCCGCGCAGTCCGATATCGGCCTTGTAGATGCCGGAATGGTCGAGAATCAGCGCGTTGGTGATGACGGTGTCCACCGCCCCTTGCGCGCGGGAGCGCTGCGACTGCCCCATACCGTCGCGGATCACCTTGCCGCCGCCGAACTTGACCTCCTCGCCATAGGTGGTCAGATCACGCTCCACCTCGATCAGGAGATCGGTATCGGCCAGCCTGACCCGGTCCCCGGTCGTCGGCCCATACATGGCGGCATAGGCGGGGCGAGAGATCGAAGTGGACACGGCTCCTCCTGCATCGGGCGTTTGCGCCGCACAAGACTAGGCCGCCCGCGCCGGCTTGTCTGCCTCTCAACAGGAGCCGGCGAGCTTTTTCACGCCTCGCGCGTTGCTGTGAGGATTCGGGAGAAACGCATGTCCATTCGTTCCCATGCCGCGTTCGCCGCCGTTGCTGCTCTCGTGCTCGCTGCCGCACCAGCAGTTGCCCAGCCCTTCGATCCCGGACCGCCGGGGATTTCGGTCGGCCAGTCGATGTCCGGAGCGCCGATCGGCGGCTATCGGCCCGTGCGCCGCCCACTTTCCATTCCCAACGCGCCGGTGTTCGGCGACACGGTGGAGGAGCGCGCCTACGGGCGGGACTACGACAATTCCTATCTCAAGCCGCAGGTTGTGCGTCCCGACGTGGACGGCACTTCGACACGGCTGCGCGCCGCCGAGGGACGTTCGAGCATCGGACCGGACACCGCGGGCGACTTCGCGCGCTCGGACGGCTCGGTGATCAACAAGAGCGGCGTCACGCGACCGATCTCGCCCCCACGCCGAGCCCGGATCGTGCGTTGATCGAGGCGCCATGCAACTTAAGCATCCGATCAGACTTTTGAGCCTATAGCGGATGGGATGTCCGCCCCGGATTCACGGCAGCACACGCGCGACATGGCGCGAGCGCCCTACCGAAAGGCTTGAAACATGCGCCGAGCTTCGCAGTCCCTCCTCTGCCTCGCGGCCCTTCTCGGGGCGTCGTTCGCCATGCCTGCCGCGGCGCAGTCGCTCGGTGGCGCGTCCAACTCGGTCGGCACGTCCGGGTCTGGCGGGTCCAGCGTCGGCGGATCGGGCACCACGGGCGGCGGCCTGACGCCGGGTCTTGGCGGCGCCAGCAACTCGATCGGCTCGTCGGGCGGCGTCGGCTCCAGCGCGACCTCGACACAGCAGCGCGCGACGGCAGGCTCCACGACGCTCAACCCGATCAATGCCGATGCGGCCGCCCGAACCGGCAATGTCGGCGCGGCGTCGACGATCGGCAGCGACAGCACGCTCGGCAGCACGGGCAATGGAACGGGATACGGCCAGGCCGGCGCCGGATCCGCGGCGCTCTACAACATTCCCCGCGCGCGGGTGAACGTCGACCTCCGCGGCATTCGAGCCGCGCTGCGCATGGGCCCGAACGCGACGCCCGATTCGCGCGGGTACTGACCGGCCTCGCGCCGGCTTCGGCGTTCAGCCGTCCAGCGCGCCCGAGATGCGAGCGTTGAAGCCATAGACACGCCGATCGCCCGAAAGGGCGATCAGGCGGACGTCGCGGGATTGGCCCGGCTCGAACCGCACCGCCGTCCCCGCCGCGATGTCGAGGCGCATGCCGCGCGCGGCCGCGCGCTCGAAGTCGAGCGCCGGATTGGTTTCGGCGAAATGGTAATGCGATCCGACCTGGATCGGTCGGTCCCCGGTGTTGGCGACCCGCAGGGTCAGGGCGTCGCGCCCCTCGTTCAGGACGATCTCGCCGTCGCGCGTCAGGATCTCGCCTGGAATCATCGTCTTTCCCCTGCCCCGATGCATCGCCTTCACCGTGGATCATGCTGCGGTCGCGAAGCCATGTCAAAAGCGGCGGGGTGCAATGCGCTGGAAACGCAAGACGCCACCGAACGACACCGGATCGAAACCCGGCGCTGCTAGTTTCCCAGTCCAGACAAACCGGTCACCGGCGGCGGGCAAGCGCCGACCGACAACAGAACCGGCGGGACAGGGACGACGAGACGATGAAACGCAAGCTGACGGGAGCGGCCGCACTGGCCGCCGCGCTCCTGGCAACGGCCGGCACGGCAATACCGGCCGGTGCCCCCGAACCGTTCGAGGTGCGCACCGTGACCATGAACGGCACCAGCGGTCCGGCCTACTACTCGCACATGTCGCGCAGCTACCGTTTCCTGGTGGCGGCGCAGAACGATGACGTCGTCGCGATGATGCCGACCGATGCGGTCAGCGAATCGGCTCGTGCACGGTGACGAGCTTGGTGCCGTCGGGAAAGGTCGCCTCGACCTGGATGTCGTGGATCATCTCGGCGATCCCCTCCATCACCTGATCGCGGGTGACGACATGAGCGCCGGCTTCCATCAGGTCGGCCACCGAGCGCCCGTCCCGCGCGCCTTCCACCACGAAGTCGGTGATCAGGGCGATCGCCTCGGGATGGTTCAACTTGACGCCGCGCTCCAGGCGTCGCCGGGCCACGGTCGCGGCCATGGCCACCAGGAGCTTGTCCTTCTCGCGGGGGGTCAGGTTCATGAGGATCGGTCCCGATGTGGCAGTGCGGTCAGAGCGACCATACAAGCGGCAGCGCGGAATGCGCCAGAAGGGCGATGAAGGGTCCGAGACGTTTTCTCAAGGCGTAGCCGTCGCGCGCCACGAGACGCGCCACCACCAGACCGTCGACGAGGCTCGCGCCCTCCGTCTCCGTCAGATGTCCGCGCAGGCGCGACAGCAGGCCGCATGGGTCCGGCCCCTGCCAGACGAGGGTGGAGAAGGCGTGCGCACCGCCGAGTGCGCAGGCGCGGGCTCCCAGGAGATCGATCGCCCCGCCGAGCCGGAGATCGTCCGCCAAGACGAGGCGACCGTCGCGACGCAGGCGCCAGCGGTCGGCGATCTCGCCGCTCGCGACCACCTCGCCCATCGCGGCACGCCCCAGAAGCACGCTTTCGACCAGAAGGAAGCGGCTCGTGGCCGCGGCGTCGAGATGGAGCCGCCGCGACAGTCTTCCACCCTCGAAGAGGATCGTCTCCTGCGGCAGGTAGGCGAGCGCCGCGCCGTCGCCCACCCGCATGGACAGATCGACCGTCGCCGCGCCGGCGCTCGAACGATAGACACGCTCGCAGGCCTGGGTCGTCACGGTGAGGGCGGCGCGCGGTTCGAGATCGAAGCCGAGCGTCAGGCAATCGCCGCCCGTGAGGCCACCCGACGTGTTGATGACGACGGCCTGGCATTCGTCCTCGGGTAGTCGCGGAAAACGCAGCTTCAGGCAGCCGGCCTGGTGGAGGCGTCGAATGCCGGTACGCGAACGGCTTCCGCGCCAGGACGCGCCGACCACGGCCTCGGCGTGCCCGCGCGCGCGCTGAAGGCTCGCAGCACCCGCCGCCTCGCTGGCGGGTCGATCGCGGATCTCGAAGGTTTCCGCACGGCCGATTGCCGGCCGATCGTCGGGGATCGTCACTGCGCGGCTTCGACGAACCCGCCCTGTTTCTCGTGCGCGACCTCGCGCCCCGGCACCGTGCCCTCGGCCAACCGACGTCCGGCGACGGCAAGGTCGGACGGGCCGGCGATGAAGACGCGCGTCGCGGGGTGGAGGAGGCCCGCAAAGCTCGGGTCGACGACGCCGGCCGCCGACACGGCTTCGATCGTCGAGTCCACCGGAAGATCGATCTGCTTGATGAGGCAAAGCGAAGCGCCTTCGATCCGCGCGGCGAGCCAGGCGGCGAGGCTGTCGGACGTGGTGCTCCAGGTGTGCTCGATCTCGTCCGCACGGATCACCAGCTTGGCCGGCATCCAGACCGGAATCATCCCGTCCGCATGGGCGCTCGCGATCGCGTCGATCGTGGCGGCAGGGCGAAGGCGCGTTCCAAGGCTCACCAAGGCATGGCCGAACTGCTCCATGGCCAGGATCGCCATGCGATGGGCGGCGTCGTCGTCGTAGCCGATCCGCGTCTGGTACTGGCGCACGAGCTTGGCGAAGGGACCGCCGCCCGGCACCACGACGAGCCGGCGCTTCGACTTCTCGATCGCCTCGACCCACTTGCGCAGGTCGGTGGATGCGATCGAACTGCCGCCGAACTTGACGACCAGGACGTCCTTCATCTCTTCGCACTCCCGACTCAACTGAGGCACTTTTGCGAACCAAGCCCGCCGCGCCGCAATTTGACCAAGTTTCCCGCCGGTGAAAAGTTCCTTTTGGCGGCTACTCGTATCCCGGCCAGCCTCAGGCCAGAGCCGTCCGCTTCCGCCGGATCTCGATGCCGACCGCTTCCGGCCCGAGATCCAGCTTCTCCACGCAGACCCTCACTTCGGCGACGCGCGGATCGATAAGGAGTTCTCCGGCGAGTTCCTCCGCCAGCGTCTCCACGAGATCGGTATGGCCGCGCTCGCAAAGGCGCCGGGCGGCGTCCATGACGATATCATAGGAATACACATCGCCCATCGCGCGTGGCACACCGGTCGAGGACCGGCGAACCGCCGCTTCCACGCTGAACCGCAGGCGCTGCGTCCGCTCGCGCTCGAAGCCGTAGGCGCCGACACGCGCCGGCAGCACGAAGTTCGTCATGCGGATCAGGTCGGTCGGCGCATCGTGAGCCGGTGCCTCGACGACGTTGAGCATGCGGCGCGCATCGGCCAGCGCCGTGTCGTCGAAGCCCTCCACCACGAGCGCATCGGGATGAAGCACGATGAGCCGCGCGATGTCCGGCAGTTCCAGCGCTCCGGCGAACCAGCACTCGACGCCCGCCGAACGGCAGGCCGCGACATGGCGCGCGAGGGTCTCGAGGGAAAAGGCACGCAAGAGCGGCCGGCCGGGATCGAGGAGCAGGATCGGAGCCCCCTCCTGGGCCAGCGATGCGGGGTCCGCGGGCGCCTCGACGCGGCGCACGCGGCGCGGCTCGGCCGGCAGGGCTTCGTCGGCGGCGATCGCGAACAGCGTCTGCTCGGTCTCCTCGCGCAACCGATCGGGCACGCCGACGCCCGAGCGCTCGCGCCGCGACGGCGCGAGCACGTAGTCCGCGCCGGCTTCCAGGGCGCGCCGCGCCTCGTCCGGCGATGACACGAGAGCGGCGAGACGGCAGGGCACGCGAGAGCTCATTCAGCCGCGCCCGAACGCCTTGAAGGCGACCGTGGTGAAGGTGTCGGAGACGCCGTCCAGCACCTGCAGGCGCTCGGTGACGAAATGACCGATGTCGCGGTTCGTCTCCAGATAGAACTTGGCGATGAGGTCGTACTGGCCGGACGTCGAGAAGACCTCCGAGATCTCCTCCACCGTCTCCACCAGAGCGGAGGCGACGGCATAGGCCTTGCCCGGCCGGCATTTGAACTGAACGAAGATGGCTTGCATGGGAGGACCTCCGGTCCCTCGCCTATCAGAGCGGCGGGCCCG
>NZ_BBWJ01000005.1 GCF_001463745.1 Aureimonas sp. AU22
TATCAGAGCGGCGGGCCCGCCGTCAAAGCGCGAGGAGCCCGACGGCCACACGCGGTCCCCTCACGCCGCAAGAAGGCGCGACAGGCGGCCGGAACCATCGGCAAGGCTTGCGACGACGTCGAAATGGTGCGCGCCGGCGATCTCCGAAGCCGTGATGCGGGCGCCGAGGCCCGCCCAGCCGGACGCCAGCGCATGCGTCTGCCGGCGCAGCTCGGGCAGCTCGTCGGCCCCCACCACCGCCTCGATGCGGCAGTCATGGACGGGCTCGAGGAGCACCGGGCTTTCGGCGCGCGCCTCGGCGGCATCGATGCGCAGGACATCGTTCATCCGCGTACGCCGGATCGGGCGAAGATCCGACAGGCCGCTGATCGGCACGACGAGGTCGATCCGCGACAGGATGGGCGGCGGCAAGGGCGAGTCGCTGGCGATCATGCGCGCGACGAGATGGCCGCCCGCCGAATGCCCGACGAGGCGGATCGGGCCGTCCGTCATTGCGCTGGCGTGGACGATGGCTCGCGCCACGTCCTCGCCGATCTCGGCGATGCGCGCTTCGGGCGCCAGCCGATAGCTCGGCACGGCGACGAGATAGCCGTTGTCGCGGCTGCCGCGTGCGAGATGCGACCAGACCGACTTGTCGAGCGCCTTCCAGTAGCCGCCGTGGACGAAGACCACGAGCCCCGCGGGCTTCTCGCGGTCCGGGCGGAAGAGATCCAGCCGTTGCCGAGCGTTCGGTCCGTAGGGGATGTCGAGCTCGGCGCGCCCCCGCGCCAGCGCCGTCTCGCGGAAGGCGGCGGCAAGCTTGGGAAACTGGGCGATGAGATCGGCGGAGCCCGGCACCGCCGCCGAGTTGTCGTAGGCGGCGTCGAAGTCGGCGACGGGCGTCCAGGCGGTCATCTCGGCTCTCCGGTCTCGGATCGGGCGGCAAGGCCCGTTCGGTCAGTCGACGAAGGCGCGTTCCACGACATAGGTGCCGGGGTTGGCGTTGGAGCCCTCCACGAGCCCGAAGCGCTCGCACATGGCGGCGGTGTCCTTCAGCATGGCCATGGAGCCGCAGATCATCGCGCGGTCCTCGGCCGGGTCGATCGGGGGAACCCCGAGATCGGTGAAGAGCTTGCCGGTCTCCATCAGCGTCGTGATGCGCTCGCCCTTGTGCTCGCCCTCGCGGGTGGCTGAGCCATGGTAGAGGAGCTTGCCCTGGCTGATCTCGGCGAGGATCTCGTCCGTCTTCAGCGCCTCGACGAGTTCCTCGCCGTAGTGCAATTCGGCGAGCGTGCGCGTCGTGTGGGTCAGGATGACCTGATCGAACTTCTCGTAGGTCTCCGGGTCGCGGATCGTGCCGGCGAAGGGCGCGATGCCGGTGCCGGTCGAGAACAGGTAGAGCCGCTTGCCGGGCAGAAGCGCGTCGAGCACCAGGGTGCCCGTCGGCTTCTTGCGCATCAGCACCGTGTCGCCGGGGCGGATCTTCTGCAGGTGCTCGGTGAGCGGGCCGTCCGGCACCTTGATGGAGAAGAACTCCAGCTCCTCGTCCCAGGAGGGGCTGGCGATCGAATAGGCGCGGAACACCGGCTTCTCGGCGTTGGGCAGGCCGATCATCGCGAACTCGCCGGTGCGGAAGCGGAAGCTCGCCGGGCGTGTCATGCGAAACTTGAAGAGACTGTCGGTGTAGTGCTTCACCTCCGTCACGGTCTCGGCGAAGACGTTGGCGGGAATGGGAAAGCTCGGCGCGCCGGAAGCCTGGGCCGCGGTTTCGGCGGTGACAGTCATGATCGGGCCTTTGGCTGGAGAGGTCTGGAAACTGCTCGGCAGATAGAGCCTCGCACGGCGCCGCAAAAGACCCGCGCGAGGCTATGTCACCCCGTTTGCACGATGGGCGCGGCGCCCGGAAGGGACGAAATTCTCAAACCGTGACGACGCGCGGAATTTTCGCCGCCGTACCGAAGACGCGGCGATAGCGCTCGATGTCCTCCGGTGTCCCCGTCGCCTTGGCCGGATTGTCCGATAGCTTCACGGCCGGGCGCCCGTTCGCCTCCATCACCTTGCAGACGAGCGAGATCGGGTGGAGACCGAAGTTCTCCTCCGGCGCCACGCCCCGGAAGTCGTTGGTGAGATTGGTGCCCCAGCCGAAGCTCATGCGAACGCGCCCGTCGAAGTGGCGATACGTCTCCTCGATCGTGTCGATGTCCATGCCGTCGGAGAAGACGAGAAGCTTCTCGCGCGGATCGATCCCCTTGGAGCGCCACCAGGCCATGATCGCCTCGCCGCCCTCGATCGGGGGCGCGGAATCGGGGCGGAAGCCCGTCCAGTCTCCCACCCAGTCCGGCGCGCGCTCGAGGAACGAGGCGGTGCCGAAGGCGTCCGGCAGGACGACGAGCAGATTGCCCCCGTACCAGCTCTGCCATTCCTCCAGAACCTGATAGGGCGCCTCGCGAAGTTCGGCGTCGGTCTCGGTCAGCGCGGCCGCCACCATGGGAAGCTCATGCGCGTTGGTGCCGATCGCCTCGAGATCGGCTTCCATGGCGAGGAGCACGTTGGACGAGCCGATGAAGCGGGAGCCGAGCTTTTCCTTCAGCGCCTCCACGCACCAGCGCTGCCACAGGAAGGAGTGGCGGCGGCGCGTGCCGAAGTCGGAGATGCGGATGGCCGGCAGCTTGTCGAGCCGCTCCACCTTCTCCCACATCTTGGCCTTGGCGCGGGCATAGAGGACGTCGAGTTCGAAGCGGCGATAGCTCTTCATGGCCGAGCGCGAGCGCAGCTCGTTGATGATCGCGAGCGCGGGGATTTCCCACATCATCGTGTCGGTCCAGCGGCCGCGGAACATCAGCTCGTACTGGCCGTCGCGCTTGGCGAGCTCGTAGGGCGGAAGCTGGAAGGTCTTCAGCCACTCCAGAAAGGCCGGACGGAAGATCTGCCGCTCGCCATAGAAGGTGTTGCCGGCCAGCCAGATCATCTCGCGCTTGGAGAAGCGTATGGTCCGGGCATGATCGAGCTGGGCGCGCAGTTCGCCCTCGTCGATCTCGTCGGCGACGCGCACGGTCTTCGTGCGGTTGATCATGCGGAAGGTGACGTCGGTGTCGCCGTGCAGCCCCCAGATCAGCTGCAGCATCAGGAGCTTGTAGAAGTCCGTGTCGAGCAGCGAACGGACAATGGGGTCGAGCTTGAACGTGTGGTTCCAGACCCGGGTGGCGATGTCGATGGCGACCATGATTCGTCGATGCGTCCGCTGGCGGTCGTGAACGCAAAGACCCTTAGCCGAACGGATGCCGGCAACACAAATCCTGGTCGCCAGCATGACGCGCGGCTTCCCGCTCGACGCGATAGGGATGCAAGCCGGGTCGCCATCCCCTCGCCCGATTTGCGGTCGACCCCTTTCGCCTCGATGCGAGAGGGGAACGCGTGATGAGGCTGAACGTGACGACGGCCGCTCTGGGCCTGGCGGTGCTGGGCCTTTGCGCCTCGCAGGCACGGGCGGAGTTCCGGATCGGCCTTCCCGTCGCATGCACGATCGGCGAGGACTGCTTCGTGCAGCAATGGCAGGACATGGACGGAGGTCCCGGTGCCGCCGATCCGTTCTGCGGCATGGCGGCCTATGACGGGCACGACGGGCTCGACATTCGTCTTCGCTCGATGGCCGACGTCGCCCGCGGCGTGGCCGTGGTCGCGCCGGCCGCCGGCACCGTGAAGGGCGTGCGCGACTCGATGCCGGATCGTCTCCTCGGCCCCACCCAGCAGTCGCGCGACACCGTGAAGGGGGTCGAGTGCGGCAACGGCACGGTCATCGACAACGGCGACGGCTGGGAAACGCAGGTCTGCCACCTCCGGCGCGGGAGCGTGGTGGTGAAGACCGGGGACCGGGTCGAGGCCGGGACGAAGCTCGGCGAAATCGGCGCTTCGGGCGCCGCCGAGTTTCCCCATGTCCATCTGTCGGTGCGCCGGAACGGCGAGAAGATCGATCCGGCGACGGGTCATGCCGTCGGCTCCGGCTGTTCCACCGGGCCTGCCTTCGCCGGCACCCTCTTCGAGCCGGGCGCCGTCGCAGCGCTGTCGAAGGGCGCGACGGCCGTCCTCGGCCTTGGGCTTGCGGGTGGGCCGGTGGACTACAGCCGGCTCGTGATCGAAGGCGCGCCGCCGACGCCGCCGGCGGGCGGCGACGCTTCGATCGTCTGGGCGTGGGTGACGAACCTGCGGAAGGGCGACACCCTCGCCTTCCGCATGACCGCGCCGGACGGCACGACGTTCTTCGAAGGGTCGAGCACCCCCCTGGAGCGCAACCAGGCCGTTTATTCCGGCTTTGCCGGCCGCAAGCGCCCCCTTGCGCCCGGCCTCTGGACCGTCTCGGTGGAGGTGGTCCGCGACGGCGAAGCGGTGATCTCGCAGCGCCGCGAGATCGCCGTCGCCGGTTGAGCCGTCAGTCGACGGCCAGGCGCTCGATCCGCTCTCCAGACCCGGCGCGGCGCAGGCCGACATCGGCCAGCAGGCGCTGATCGAGATGTGACACGGCGTCGATCGCGGAGCGACGGCGGCGGCGGGTGGCGAGAATGCGGGTCAGACGATTGAGCATGATGGCCTCCGTTTGCAGGTGAGGACCTTCTGCCTTCCCACCGTTTCGCCGTGACGACGCGTTCGTGTCGCTTTCGTTTCGACAGACCTGCGGTCTTGATGCATCCTCGGCCCGGCACAACAGCCGGGGGGAACGGGCCATGTCCGCGCAACGCTTACCGAAGGCCGGCCGCGTCGGCGTCCTGACGCTCCTGCTGCTGCAGACAGCGGCGGCCTTCGCTGCGTCGCCGGCGCCCGTGGCGGCCGAGAACGGCATGGTGGTGACGGCCCAGCGGCTGGCGAGCGAGGTCGGCGTCGCCGTGCTGAAGGCCGGCGGCAACGCAGTGGATGCGGCAGTCGGCGTCGGCTACGCGCTTGCCGTCACCTATCCCACCGCCGGCAATCTCGGCGGCGGCGGTTTCATGACCATCCGCCTGAAGGACGGTCGCTCCACCTTCATCGACTTTCGCGAACGCGCGCCGGGCCGAGCGAGCCGCGACATGTATCTCGACAAGGACGGCAATCCGGTGGAGGGGCTGTCCACGAAAGGCTATCTCGCCGTCGGCGTGCCCGGTTCGGTCGCCGGCTTCGAGTATGCGCGCGAGCATTACGGCACGCGGGAGCGTCCCGATCTCATCGCCCCGGCGATCCGGCTCGCGTCGGAAGGCTTCGTTCTTGCCCCCGGCGATGTCGCAAGCTTCACCAAAGGCAACGCTGCGCTCGCCAAGGATCCGGCGGCAGCGGCGATTTTCCTGAAGCCCAGCGGCGTTCCCTTCGCCGTCGGCGAGCGGCTGGTGCAGGCGGACCTGGCGGGCGTCCTGCGCACCATCTCCGAGCGTGGGCCGGACGGCTTCTACAGGGGTCCCGCCGCGCGGGCGATCGTCGAGGCCTCCAAGGCCAACGGCGGCATCCTCGAGGCCTCGGATTTCGAGACCTACAAGGTGCGGGAACTCACGCCCGTGCGCTGCGACTACAAGGGCTACGAGATCGTCTCCTCGCCGCCGCCGAGTTCGGGCGGCGTCATCATCTGCGAGATCCTGAACATCCTGAAGGCCTACCCGATCGCCTATACCGGCTTCGGTTCGGCAGAGACCGTGCACCTGATGGCCGAGGCGATGCGCCACGCCTATGTCGATCGCAACTCGGCGCTGGGTGATCCGGACTTCGTCGCGAACCCGGTCGACAAGCTCCTGTCGGAAGAGCACGCCGCCGCCATCCGCGTGCAGATCGATCCGAACCGGGCGGGCGTCTCGGCCGATCTGAAGCCTGCCGGCATGGGCGAGAGCCACGAGACCACGCACTATTCGATCGTCGACCGGGACGGAAACGCCGTCGCCGTGACCTACACGCTGAACGGCTCGTTCGGCGCCCGGGTCGTGGCCCCCGGCACCGGCGTCCTCCTCAACAACGAGATGGACGACTTCACCCAGAAGCCGGGCGTGCCCAACCTCTACGGCCTTGTGCAGGGCACGGCCAACGCGATCGAGCCCGGCAAGTCGCCGCTGTCCTCCATGAGCCCGACCGTGGTGTCGAAGGACGGCGAGCCGCTGATGGTGATCGGCAGCCCCGGCGGCTCGCGCATCATCACGATCACGCTGGAAGCCATCCTCAACGTCATCGAGCACGGGATGGACATCCAGGAGGCGATCGACGCGCCGCGCATCCACCACCAGTGGCAGCCCGACCGCATCACGATCGAGCCGCACGCCCTGTCGCCGGACACGATCGCGCTTCTGTCCGCCAAGGGGCACACCGTCGCCGAGGACCCGAACTGGCCGGTGTGGGGCGAGGCGGCCGGCATCCTGATCGGCGGCCCGAGCCTTGCGGACCGTGATCCAAGCCGTCCCGAGCGTTTCTTCGGCGCGATCGACAGCCGGGCGACGGCAGGCGCCGCGATCGGCTACTGATCCGCGACGGGCAATGGCGAAGCGATCCCGCTTCGCCGACGCGCTTCAGGACCCGCGCGAACCGCAGCCGACGGGGTCGGCGGCTCCGAGCTTGCGCACGGCGTCGGTCGCCCCCTCGCTGCGCACGCCGGCCAGCACCCAGCCCGCGGCGACGGCGAGAACGACATAGCCGAGCAGTTCGGCCGTTTCCTCGAGAAAGGTGCCGAGATAGGCGACGCCGCCAAGGCTGGGCGCCCCGTCCAGGGCGGCGCCGATCCCCACGAACGACGCAGCAACGACGAAGGGCCAGCCGTGTCCGCTCAGCCCATAGGACAGGAACGACCGCCAGTAGCGATGCCGGAGGACAGCGTAGGGAAGCACGAGCGCGGCCACGACCGCCGCTTCGTGCCAGCGGAACGTTTCGGAAGCCAGGTACTGCGTGACCGGACCGACGGGCGGCAGTTCGAGTTCCCGAAGCAGGAACACGAGATACAAGAGCGTGGCGAGGAACGCGGCCATGCGCTCGGGACCGCGCAGGTTCAGGGCGGCCGCACCGGAAAACACGGCGGCGGCGAGCAGCACGACCTCCTGCGCCCACTCCAGGGGACCGTTCTCGCTGGACGCCAGTTCGAGGCCCAGCCAGTGGGGCGTCATCAGCGAGCAGGCAAACACAAGGCACAGGACGCCCGCCAGAAGCCTGGCGAACCCCTTCGAAAATTCGAGATGGATCATAAGGTCCCCGCATTAACGGCGTCACCCTATGATCCAAAGCGCGGACTGTCATCCAGAATGACGATTTGATGAAAGAGAGCGTCGGGTTCCCGCTCCATCGCGATCAAGCCGCGATCCCGCAACGGTCTGCTGCAATGCAGCCATGCATTTTTTGCACTACAGCATTCCCGCTGCGACGCATACATTCCTCCCAACAGAGCAACGGACGAGGCGCCTTCGGGAAGCCGGACCGACGCTCCAGAGTTTCGCCTCGGCCAACCTCCTCCCAAAGGCCGTAGCGGATCGAAGCCCGCGATCCTCCCTCGCTGGCTTTACCCATGACGCCCTGCCGGTCCTCCCCCGGCGGGGCGTTCTGCGTTTCGAGGCCCGGTCATGCACCGGGTGCAGAGCCGAACGACCCGACGAATAAGGGGAGGAACCGGCACGGCCCCTCCCCCACGTCGTTCCCCCGGCTTGGCAGGTGCTCAGGCGAGCCTGGACTTGGCTCCGTCCGCGAGGCTGCTGAGAATCATGGCGCAGGATGTCGCGCCGGCGTCGAGCACACCGCGCGAGCGCTCGCCGAGCCGGCTGGCGCGACCGATCTTCGCCACGAGGTCGATCGTGGAATCACGCCCCGCGTCGGCAGCCTTCACCAGCGCGTCCAGCGCCTCGGCGAAGGACTGGCCCCCGTTCGTCGCCGCATCGAAGGCTTCCACCGCCGGCACGAACGTGTCGAGAAGCGTCTTGTCGCCGACCTGCGCCGATCCGATCGACTGCACGCCCTCCAGTCCCTTGTGGAGCATGACGGAGAACAGCGCGGCGTCGATCCGCTCCCGGCCTTCGATCGCCTCAGAGAACTCGGTGAAGGTCATGCCGTAGAGCGGCCCCATTGAGCCGCCGATCTCGCCCATCAGGACGTCGCCCAAAAGCGCCATCGCTTCGGAGAGCGACACGTCGCGGCCATGGATCCGCTCGGCCGCCATGCCGAAGCCCTTGGCCATGTTCACGCCGTGATCGCCGTCGCCGATCTTGCCGTCGATCTCGGAGAGATAGGCCTTGTTCTCGACGATCCGCGCCGCCATCGCCTCGATGATCGCGCCGCCGCCGGCATTCGGAAAGCTCTGCATCGAACCGGTCTCCCGTCAGCCGTGGAAGCCGGGCGCACGCGCCTCGGCGTCCAGAAGGCGCTTCAATTCGTCGTCGAGGGCGAGGACGGTCAGAGTCGCGCCGACCATCTCCAGCGAGGTGAAGTAGTTGCCGACATAGGTGCGGTAGACCGAAAGGCCGCGGGCTGCGATCTCGTCCTCGATCGTGTCGTTGAGGATGTAGAGCTCGTTCAGCGGCGTCGCGCCGAGGCCCGAGACGAGGACGGCGACCTCGGTACCGGCCGCGAGATCGTGATCGTCGAGGACGATCGTCGCCATGTCGCGCGCCACCTCGGCGGCGGTCTTCAGGGGCTCGACGCGGATGCCCGGCTCGCCATGGTGGCCGATGCCGACTTCCATCGTGCCGGGCTCGATCTGGAAGTTCGGATGGCCGACGGCCGGCAGGGTGCAGGGCCCGAGGCCGACGCCGATCGAGCGGCAGTTGTCGATCGCCCTCTGTGCCGTGGCGCGCACCTCTTCGAGGCTCGCACCCTCGGCCGCCTTGGCGCCGCCGATCTTCCACATGAAGATCTCGCCGGCCACGCCCCGGCGCTTCTCGCGCTCGGCCGGCGGCGCCGAGCAGACGTCGTCGTTGGCGACCACGACCGCGACCTCGATCCCGTCCTTGGACGCCAATTTCTGCGCCATCTTCACGTTCATGTTGTCGCCGGCATAATTGCCGTAGAGGCAGACGACCCCGGCACCGCCGTTGGCATGCTTGATCGCGTCGTGGAAGCTTTTGGCGGTCGGCGACGAAAAGAGTTCGCCGACGGCCACCGCGTCGACCAGCCCCTTGCCGGTATAGCCGATGAAGGCGGGCTCGTGACCCGAGCCGCCACCGGTGACGACGCCGACGCGCCCTTGGCGAGGGGCGTGCGTCGAGACGACCACGCGCCGGTTCGTCTCCGACAAGCGCACGAGATCGCGATGGGCCTTCACGAAGCCGCGGACGGTGTCATCCACCACATTGTCGGGATCGTTGATGAAACGCTGCATGGGGTGGTCCGTCCTGGAAAGGAGAAGCTGGAAAGGGACGCGTCAGAGGATCGTGTAGCCGCCGTCGACCACGAGGTCGGCGCCGTTCACCATGGCCGCGGCATCCGAGGCGAGGAAGACGGCCGCCGCCGCGATCTCCTCCGGATAGGCGAAGCGGCCGGTCGGGATGCGGCGCTTGGCGGCCTCGCCCTTTTCGCCGGCCCAGGCGGCCTTGCCGAGTTCGGTGAGCACCACGGTCGGCGAGATCGTGTTGGCGGTGATGCCGTGACGGCCCCATTCCGCGGCGAGCGTCTTGGTGAGGCCGATCACGCCGAACTTCGAGGCGCAGTAGGCGACATGCTCCTCGATCGCGACCGTGCCCGCCTGCGAGGCGAGGTTGACGATCCGCCCGCCCTGGCCGGCCGCGATCATGCGCTTGCCGGCAGCCTGGGAGATGAGGAACGTGCCCTTGAGGTTGATCGCGATCGTGCGGTCCCACTGGTCGAGCGTCAGGCTCTCGGCCGGCGCGAGCGCCACGATGCCGGCGCTGTTGACCACGATGTCGATCGCGCCGAACGCGCCTTCCGCCGCCGAAACGGCTTCCTCGACGGAGGCGGGATCGGCGACGTCGCAGCGGAAGGCGCGGGCGTCCGTGAGTTCGCGTGCCGTCGCCTCGGCAGCCTGAAGGTTGTTGTCGAGAAGCGCGACGCGCGCGCCCTTCCGGCTGAGCGCCCGCGCGATGGCCTGGCCGATGCCCGAGCCGCCGCCCGTGACGAGCGCGACCTTGGTCGCCAGCGAGAAGTCGAGATCGATGGAAGGGGCGTCGCTCAACGGACCGGCTCCGAGCTTTTGGGAAGGGATAGAGATCGACGGCGGCCGAAAATCCGGCCGCCGCCGTCGGGCGCCTACTGGCGCGACTTCAGGAGCTCGTCCGCGTTGGCGGTCGTCACCGGCGTCCAGGGCACGAGGTAGTTCTTGGCCTTGCCGTCTTCCCACGCCATGGAGGGATACTGCTTCCAGATCGGCGACTGCGGCTCGTAGTCCGCCTTCACCGCCTTGATGGCGATGTCGAGCGCGCCTTGCGCCTGGGCGTTGGCGTCCTGCAGGATCGAGGCCATCTCGCCCGCCTTCACGGCGTTGATCGCGTCGGTCACGCCGTCGATGCCGGCGATCGCGAAGTCGTTGACGTTGAGACCGGCGGCCTTGATCGCCTCGATCGCGCCGAGCGCCATCTCGTCGTTCTGGCCGATCACGCCGTTGATCTGGCCGGGATGCGAGGTCAGCCAGTTCTCCATCAGGGTCTGGGCCTCGGCGCGCGACCAGTTGCCGGTCTGCTTCTCCAGGACCTTCACGTCCGGGCAGGCGGCGAGCGCCTTCTCGTTGCCCTCGAGGCGCTGGATCTGGCCGCTTTGGCCGATCGGACCTTCGATGATGACGAGGTTGCCCTTGCAGCCCATCTTGTCGAGCACGGCCTTGCCCTCGAGCTCGCCCGCCTCGACGTCGTTGGAGCCGACATAGGCGGTGAGAAGCTCGGAATTGACGCGGGCGTTGGAGCCGACGACCGGAATGCCGGCGTCGACCGCCGCCTGCACCGGGGCGGCGCCCGCCTCGATGTCCATCGGCACGAAGATGATCGCGTCGTACTGCTGCGTGATCATCGTGTTGAACTGTTCCTGCTGGACCAGCGCGTCGTAGCGGCCGTCGAACACGGTCACCTCGACCTCGCCTTTCTGGACGGCCGGGTGCTTCTGCAGAGCGGCGGTCCAGATCTGCATGAACTCGGCATTGAGGCCGTAGACGGTCGCGCCGATCTTCAGCTTCTCCTGCGCGAGCGCCGGGGCCGAAAGGGCGGTGGCAAGGCCGAGGGCCAGCAATAGGGTCTTCATCGAAGTCTCCTCCCGTGTGGAACTTGGCGAAGCGACGCCGGAATGGCGGCGCTTCCTTCGGCCCGGCCTTTTGGCTGGGCGGAATTCAATAGCGGTCAGCCGGCGTGGCTGCGCTTCTGGTCCAGCATCACCGCGCCCACGATCAGGGCGCCCTTGAGGATCTGCTGGTAGTAGGACTGGATGCCCATGAGATCGAGGCCGTTGTTCATCACCCCGATGATGAGCGCGCCGATCAGGGTTCCGGTGACGCGCCCGACGCCGCCCGACAACGAGGTGCCGCCGATGACCACCGCCGCGATGGCGTCGAGCTCGTAGGCGACGCCCGCCTGCGGCAGCGCCGAGCCGGTGCGCGCCGAAAGGATCATGCCCGCAAGACCCGCGAGGCCGCCCGAGATGACGTAGACCATGAAACGGATGCGGGCGACGTTGATGCCCGACGTCTTGGCGGCATGCGGGTTGCCGCCGACGGCGTAGATGTAGCGGCCGAAGCGCGTGGACGAGAGCAGCCACCAGGACACCGCGAACACGGCGGCGAGGATGATGACGGGAAGCGGCACGCCGAGAACGTTGCCGGTGCCGATCCAGCGGAACTCGGGGATGAGGCCCGGCACCGGACGCCCGCCGCCGTAGATCAGCGTCATGCCGCGGGCAGCCGACAGCATGCCGAGCGTCGCCACGAAGGCCGGCACGTTGAAGCGCGAGACGATGAAGCCGACGATGGCGCCGGACAGCACGCCGACGCCGATGCCGATCGCGAGCGCCAGCACCATCGGATACGGGCCGCCCGCGACGCTGGCGTTCGCTGTCGTCGTCACGAAGCTCGCGCTGACGATGCCCGCCAGCGCCACGACCGAACCGACCGACAGGTCGATGCCGCGCGTCAGGATGACGAAGGTCATGCCGATGGCGAGAATGCCGTTGATCGACGTCTGCAGCAGGACGTTGGAGATGTTGCCGGCGGTCAGGAAATAGGGGCTGGACACGGCCAGCACGCCGACGAGGATCAGGAAGGCGATGAAGATGCCGTATTCCTGGATCAGGAGCCGCCGGCGCTCGGCGCCCGCGCTCGGATCGGCGGCTTTTGCGTTGATGTCGGTCACGGGAACGGTTCCCCCAATGGGCTGCGCAAGCTTCGGCTACGGCTCAGCGGATTCAGGTCGAGAGGTGGACGAGCGACTGGGCGCTGGCCTCGCCGCGCGGAAGGATGCCGGCCGAACGGCCGCCCCGCATGACCATGACGCGGTCGGACAGGCCCAGAACCTCGTCGATCTCCGAGGAGATCATCGCCACCGTGCCGCCCGCTGCGGCGAACTCGCAGATGATGCGGTAGATCTCGCGCTTGGCGCCGACATCGACGCCGCGCGTCGGCTCGTCCAGGAGCAGCACACGTGGGCTGCGCAGGAACCACTTGCCAAGCACCACCTTCTGCTGGTTTCCGCCCGACAGGCCGGACACCGGCATCGTGTCGCGCGCGGCCTTGATGCCGAAGCGCTCGATCATCGCCTGCGCCGCCGAGGCCTCCTCGCGACCGCGCATGGCGAAGGCCGGGCTCATCTCGGGCAGGCTCGCCAACGCGATGTTGCCGCGCACCGAATCGTGAAGGTTGAGCCCCGTCTGCTTGCGGTCTTCGGTGACGAAGGCGATGCCTTGCGCCATCGCGTCGGACGGGCGGTGGACCTCGATCGCTTCCCCGTCGAGCGCGATGCGGCCGACAGCCTTCGCGTCGAGCCCGAACAGCGCGTCGAAGATTTCCGTGCGCCCCGAGCCCATCAGCCCATAGATGCCGAAAATCTCGCCCTTGCGCACGTCGAACGAGATGTCCTGGATGCGACCGGGGCTGGCGAGCCCCTCAACCGACAGGCCGACCGTGTCGGAGGGCGTGTTGGTCTTGATATATTCCTCGCCGAGCTCGCGCCCGACGATCATCCGGATCAGGCCCGGCCGGTCGGTCTCGGCGAGCTTGCCGCTCGACACGTAGGCGCCGTCGCGGAACACGGTGTAGCTGTCGGCGATCTGGAAGATCTCGGACAGGCGGTGCGAGACGTAGACGATGCCCCGCCCTTGCGCCTTCAGGCGCTGGATCGCCGAGAACAGGTGCTGGGCCTCGCGCTCGCCGATGGCCGAGGTCGGCTCGTCCATGAAGATCACTTCGGCGTCGTGGCTGAGGGCCTTGGCGATCTCCACCAGCTGCATCTGCGCGACCGACAGCGTCGCCATCGCCTGACGCGCGTCGATGCTGAAGCCGAGGTCGTCGAGGAGCGACTGGGCCTGTCGGTTCATGGTGCGGAAGTCGATGCCGCCGAAACGGCCGGACGGCTCGCGGCCGAGATAGATGTTTTCGGCGACGCTCATGTGCGGAACCGGGCTGAGTTCCTGCTCGATGATGGCAATGCCGGCCTTCAGAGCATCGGCCGGGCTGGAGAAGTCGACCGGCTGGCCGTTGCGCCAGATCGTCCCACCGTCGCGCTTCTGGATGCCCATCACGATGGTGAGGAAGGTGGACTTGCCCGCACCGTTGCCACCGCACAGGGCATGCACCGAGCCGGCTTCCAGCTCGAAGCGCCCGTCGCGCAGTGCGGCGACACCGCCGAAGGACTTGCGCAGCCCTTCCACCTTCAAAAGCGGACCCGTCATCGATCGTCCTCCCGGAGCCTCGTCATGAAGCTCCCCACCGACTCCCATCGGCGGATCATTTCGACAATATTCAAGATGATTCCGACAAATGTCAACGGTCCGGGCGGACGAGTGGGTGTCGAGAGTTCACGTCGCTGGCACCCCGCGTGCCGCCCTCCTTGCCGAATCGAACCCACGCTCCGACTATGTCGTCATGACCCGCATCACCGCCGCCGAGTTCGTGGACATCCTTCGCATCGTCTCCGCGAGGATCGACGAAGCACGCGAGCACCTCGGCGAGCTCGACGGGGCGATCGGGGATGCGGACCACGGGCGCACTATGTCCGAAGGGTTCGCGGCCGTGGTTCGCGACGCGCAGGATGCGGCGGCGCGGGGCACGGGCGCTTCCGACCTCCTGCCCATCGCCGCCCGATCCTTCCTCGATGCCGTCGGGGCGACGGCCGGGCCGCTCTATGCCGGCGGCTTTCAGGAGGCCGGACGGCGGCTGTCCGGCCGGACGGAATTCGCCGATGCCGACATTCTCGTCTTCCTCGCAGGTCTCGGCGACGGCATCGCCGGACGCGGCAAGGCGGTGCCGGGCGACAAGACCATGATGGACGCGTTCGGGCCGGCGATGCGCGCCGCGGCCGCATCCGAGGCGGCGGGCGAGAGCACGGCCGCAGCCCTGCGCGCGGCAGCGCTCGGTGCCGCCGAGGGACGCGAGGCGACGCGCACCATGGTCGCCTCGAAGGGCCGGGCGGCTCGACTCGGTACACGGAGCCTCGGCCACGTGGATCCTGGCGCCGCATCGGCAGCGGTTCTCGTCGATGCGCTGCGCGAGGCCTTCGAGGCGCTTCTGGCGCGTCGCGGCGGAGGCCGCTGATGGCGCGCTCCTCCCCACGCGCCGCGGGCGAGCCGGCGATCCCGCTGCGCTTCGGCGACGATGCCCTTCTCTGGGCATCCTGGCTGTATCACGAGGAGGGGATGACGCAGGGCGACATCGCGGCCGAGATGGGTATCTCGCGGGCCTCGGTGAACGCCTATCTGGCCGAGGCGCGCACGCGCGGCCTCGTCACGATCGAGATCGAGCCGAGGCAGTTCCGCGCGCTGACGCTCGCCGAGGCGCTGCGAACGCGGTTCGACCTCGAAGACTGCCTCGTGGTGCCGACATCGGGCGGCGAGCGCTCGCTCACCGCTCGCCTCGGCGCCGCGGGCGCGCAAGCCCTCGCCCGCTTCGTGCGTTCGGGCGACACCGTCGCCGTCACCTGGGGTCGCACCGTTCTGGCGCTGGCCGAGGCGCTCGAAGTGTCACCGTTGAGCGATCTGCGGGTGGTGCAGGCGACCGGCGGCACGACGGCCAAGATTCCCTGGACGCCGGAAGCCTGCGCCTCGCGCCTGGCCGAGGCCCTGGGGGGCCGCTGCATTCCTCTTTCCGCTCCCGCCATCGTCTCGGGTCCGGCGATGCGCGACATGCTGCTCGCCGAACCCGTTCTCGCCGAACAGATGGCGGTCCTCGGCGAGGCCGGGCGCATCCTCTTCGGCATCTCGTCCCTGCGCCCCGAGAGCACCATTCACACGAGCGGCTTCCTCGAAGGCCCCGAGCGTCACGATTACGAAGCGGTGGCGATCGGCTCGATCGCGGGTCGGTTCATCGCGGCCTCCGGAGCGCCCGTGCCTGGCCCCCTCGACGGGCGCACGATCGGGATCGATCTCGCCGCCCTGCGTGCGGTGCCCCAGCGCATCGCCGTGGCCGGCGGACCGGACAAGGTCGCGGCGATCCTCGGCGCCTTGCGCGGCGGCTTCGCAAGCGTTCTCGTCACCGACACCCAGACCGGCTGGGGCATCCTGACCGCCGACGGATGGACGGAGCCGCCGCGCCGCACGACGAGCCCGGCGCCGGCGCCTTTGGTCCGCACCCACACCAAGAAGCTTCTGAACACGCCGCGCGCCGCGGTGGACGAGGCCCTCGAGGGCGCGGTCGCCGCCCATGCCGACCTGATCGCCGCCGTGCCCGGTGCGCCGCGCGCGATCCGGTCCATCCGGAGCCCGCGTCCCGGAAAGGTCGGGCTCGTGGTCGGCGGCGGCGCAGGCCACGAGCCCGCCTTCTGGGGCTATGTCGGGCCGGGCCTTGCCGATGCTGCGGTGGTCGGCAACCTCTTCGCGGCCCCGCCGCCCGGACCGATCCTTGCCGCCACCCGCGCCGTGCATGCCGGCGCGGGCGTCCTGTACGTCTTCGGCAACTTCTCCGGCGACGTGATGAACTTCGAGATGGCGGCCGAGGAGCTGACGATCGAAGGGATCGCGACCCGCTCGGTGGTGACGATCGACGATGTCGCCTCCGCCCCCCCGGACGCCGTCGGCTCGCGTCGCGGGGTCGCCGGCAACGTCTTCGTGTTCAAGATCGCCGGGGCCGCCGCCGACCGGATGATGTCGCTGGAGGACTGCGAAGCCGTCACGCGGCGTGCGGCGGCGCGCACCTTCTCGATGGGCGTCGCGTTGGAGCCCGGCACGATGCCGGAGACGCGGCGGCCGAGCTTCGCGCTCGGTCCCGCCGACATGGAGATTGGGGTCGGCGTCCATGGCGAGCCCGGCGTCTCGCGCGAGCCCTTGGCGAGCGCCGACACGGTGGCCGATCTGCTGCTCGATCGCCTGTTCTCCGAGATGCGACTTCAGCCGGGCGACAGAGTGGCCGTCCTCGTCAACTCGCTCGGCGGCACGCCGGCGATGGAGCTCTACGTCGTCCATCGTCGCATCGCCCAGCGGCTGCGGGCGCGGCGCATCGAGGTCGTCGGGGCCTGGGTCGGCCCCTACTACACCTCGCTCGACATGGCGGGCGTCTCCGTTTCCCTGCTCCATGTGGACGACGAGCTGCTGGAACTCCTGCGCCATCCCTGCCGCAGCCCGGCGCTGACGATGGCACCCTGAACCATAAAATCCGGCAGGGCTCGAACCAATCGTCGCCTAACGACTTGTATGCTCCGAAAGCGGACGAACCGCTCGCCTCTCGAGGAGCCAATGACCATGGATAGCAATCGTTTCGAAGGCGCCGCCAAGGAACTGGGCGGCAAGGTGCAGGGCGCGCTGGGCGATACGTTGGGCTCCGACCGCGATTCCGCCGAGGGCCGTCGCCGGGAAATCGAAGGCGCCGCGCAGAATCTTTATGGCCAGGGCCGCGACGCGCTGCGCGAGGCGCGGCACGACGCGACCAAATATGCCACGGATCTCTACGAGAACGCCGGGGTCTATGCCGACCAGAGCACCCGCGCGGTACGCCGCACCGTCCATGACAACCCGCTGTCCTCGCTGCTCGTCGCCGGTGCCGTCGGCTTCGTGCTGGGTCTTCTCGCCCGCGACCGCGACTGACCGCCGGCGTTACGGTCTGCAACCTTCCGCGTGACCATGACGGGCGCGCGGAAGGCTTTCCGTGCGCGAAGGTCTACTCGGCGGCGGAGCGGAACCCCTCGACTCCCTTGTGATCGGGGTTGAGCCGGGCGAGCGCCTGCTTGGCCGTCTCGCCGGGATATTCGGTGTCGATATACACCGCGCGCCCGTCCAGCGACTTGTTGACGAGGATGATCGTGTCGAGCACCTCGGTGAAGGTCGCGCGCTTGTCCTCCGGCCCCGCGATCAGAAGCTGCAGGCCCATATCGCGGAAGAAGCGCAGCAGCGCCTGCGTGTTCGGCACGTCCAGCTTGTTGAAGGCCTCGTCGAAGAGCGCGAGCCCCATGCCGACCGGCCGCCCGGCGATGTGTCCGGGGAAGTAGGCGAGCGCCAGCGATGCCGCGATCGCGACGTAGAACGGCACCTGCGCCTCACCGCCCGAGCCCTTCATGGCGCGCGAGGAGAGCGTCGTGCGGTTGCCGTCCGCATCGCTCATCACGATCTCGAACGTATAGTATTGCCGGTAGTCGGCGAGGAGCGCGGCGTCCTCGGCGCCCTCGATCATCGCCTCGACCTCGCTCATCGAGGTGTCGAACGCCTCGTCCGTCAGCTGGCCCTCGACCGCACGCCGGGCGAGGTCGTGCATGCCCTCGAACCGGCCGTTGACGGCATAGGAGAAGGCATAGGTCTGGCCGGTGAAGCGGTGACGCTTGAGGAGGCGGTTGATGCCCGCCAGGCGATAACCGACTCGAGCCAGCTTCTCCGACAGGCGGGCCAGGAGGTCTTCGCGCATCATCCGGCGCATTTCCGCCGCCGCCTTGATGCAGGCGTCGCGGTGGCCGCGCAGCTCGTGCGTCTCGAGGCGCGACGCCTCCGCCAGCACCCAGGCGAGCGCCGACGCCATGGTCTCGCCGTCGAAGGCGGGAACCGGCGCACTCCAGCGGCCGGCATATTCGGTGAGCTCGCGCAGTGCCGAGAGCTGATCGCGCCGAGCGGCGCCCTCGGCGGCTTCCGCCGCCTGCTCCGCCTCGTTTCGCGCCGAGGCCAGCCACGCGGCCGCATCGCGCCGTTCCGCCTCCGCTGCCGCGATCTCGGCGCGCAACGCGGCGCATTCCGCCGCGAGCGTACGGGGCGCTTCGTCACCGACGCGGGTGAGGCTCAGGAGTTCGGTCGTCGCCTCCGTGGCGAGAATGCCCCAGGCCCGCCGGCGCCTGGTATGGGCAGCCCGGTGCCGCTCGGCCGCCATGTCGCCGCGCGCCTTGAGATTGGCCACGGTCTGGCGCAGCGCCTCGACCTTGGGCTCGACCTCCTCGGCGAGCTCCGTGGCATAGGCGTCGCGCTCCCCCCGGATGTCCTCGATCTCGGCCTTCAGGGTGGCCGCCTCCCCCTCCTCCAGGGCGCGGCGATCGCGCAGGAGTTCGTCGCCGCGCTGGCGCACGCCCATGGCGCGCCGTTCCAGCTCGGCCGGGCCTGCCTCCGGCGACAGGGCGGCAAGCACGGGACCGAGCGCGCGGGCGCCCTCGCGCGCCTCGCGAAGTCGAGCGCGGGCTTCGGCGAGTTCGGCCTCCAGTCGGGCGCGCTCCGCTTCGAGCCCCGCGCCCTCGTTCAATGACCCGCTGCGCCCGAACAGGAGGTCGCCGAGATCGCGCTGGACCGACAGGCCCATGCCCGATGAGGTCTTGCCGTTGCGCATGACGCCGCGCTCCAGCCTGTCGAGTTCGGCGTCGGTCTCCGCCTTGCGGAAGGCGCCGATGCGCACGGCAAGGAACGCGCGCGCGTGCGGGTCGTCGGTGGCGAGGGCTTCGAGAATGCTGCCCACGGGGGCACGCGCGTTGATGCCCCGCGTCGCCGATGTCTTGACGAGCGTGCAACCGGCAAAGGCGTTGCGGTCCCGCCACATCAGGTCGAAAGCTTGGCTTAAGCGCGCCGGCTCGACGATCAGCGCCTCCCGGCCGCGGCCGAGCAGGGCCTCGGCGGCGTATTGCCAGCTCGGGTCCACGATATCCACGAGGTCGCAGAGCGGCACGGCGGGGATGCCGGCCGCCTGCAGCTGCGCCAGAAGCCGCGATGCCTCGCGCGACAGGACGCCGCCTGCGCCCTTCGGCCTCGAGAGCGCCCCGCGCAGGCGCTCCAGTTCGCCCTCCAAGGCGTGGGCACGCGCGCCGAGCCGCTCGGTCGCGGCGTCCAGCGCCGCCTCGAAGCCGTCCGCCCGGCGGGCCGTCGCCAACAGGTCCTCCAGCCGGTCGCCCTTGCCGCGCGCATGGTCGAGAAAACTGTCGCCGTCGCGCACCAGCGTGAGCGCCTCGGCCGCCGCGCGGCCCGCCTCCACCGCGCCGGCCGGCAGGTCGCCCGCGTGGCGCAGCACGAGGCGCGCCAGGGTGCCGAGGCCGGTCGCGATGCGGCCCCAGCCCTGCTCGATCTCGCGGATGTCGCGCTCGTTGTGCCGGGTCTCGGCCGCGATCTCGCGCAGGCGGCCCTCGCCCCCGGCCGCCGCCAGCCGGGCGCTCTTGTCGCGGATCTCCTCGTCCCACGAGCGGATCCACTCGCGCCGCGTCGAAAGCACGCCCTGCTCCAGCGCGAGTTCCGCCTCGCGCTCTCGCAGGGCCCGGCGGATCGACAACGCCTCCTGGCCCGTACGCCGCGCCTGAAGGGCGCCCGCACGCCAACGGCCGAGATCGCCGGCCAGCCGCTCGCGGCCCCACCCGAGGAACTTGGCCGAGATACGCGAGACGTGCCGGTGCTTGGCCTCGGCCTCCTCGATCAGCCCTTCCAACTCGCGCCAGGTGGCAATGGAGGCGCGCACGCGCTCCACGTCGAGCGGGTCGGGCTCCAGAACGAAATCGCGCACGAAGACGGTCGGATCGAAGATCGGGCGGAAGGCCAGCGCGTTGGAGAAGGCGCGCAGGAAGTGGCGCGCGTTGGGGGCGGACGCCGGTCCGCGCATGGCGGTGAGCATCTCGGCCGTGAACTTTTCGGCCGACGCCTTGTATTCGGAAAAGGCCGGGCAGCTCTCGCGCAGGTCGCGGGCGATGTCGGCCCATGGCTTCACGGTCTCGACGCCGCCTTCGCTCTTGCGCACCGCTTCCAGCGAGAAGGCGTGGCCCGGCGCGATGAAGCGGGACAGGATCTCCTCGCGCGCCTCGCCGTGGCGCGCGGCCATGGCGATGCCGACGGCGATCGGCTCGCCCGTCTGGTCATTGGCGAAGGTGAGCACCAGCAGCGTCTCGCAGGACTGGCGCAGCGGCCGGCCGTTCTCCGCCGGGTCGCCCGTCATGCCGAGGCAATATTCCAGCACCGAACGCGAGGAGCGCCCCGACGCGCTGGCGTTGAGGTTCAGCCGGTTCTGGCTGGCGCCGGTGATGACGGTCTGGATCGCGTCCTGGATCGAGGTCTTGCCGGCGCCCGTCGGCCCGATCAGCGCGGCCTCGCCCCGGATGTCGATGTCCTTGGCGTCGATCAGGTACCAGTTGGAAAGCGAGATCCGCCTGAGACTATACATTCGGCTCGTCCCCGGGCGCTTCGGTAGCGATGGTTGCGGCTCCCGATGGAAGGGCCGCCGGGGCCCCCGCCCACAGGATCAGCTCCTTCACATAGGAATCGGGCACGAGGATGCCGATGCCCGGCAGGATGGTCACGGGGGTGACGCGCCGGACCCGATCCCGCTCGCCGAGCCGCACCGCGCCATGGCGGGCGAAACCGCGCAGGATGTCGAGAAGCCGCGCCTCCTCGGGCGGAGCGGCTTGCGCAACGCCCGCGATGCGGTCGACGAGATCGTCGGTTGTGGCGTCGACGACGCCGGCATCCCCCGCCTCGTGCGCCCGCAACGCCTCCTCCCAGATCAGCCGGAGCGCCAGGAGCACGACGGTCTCGTCCTTGCGCAGGCGCTCGAACAGCCCGTCGTAGCGAGGGCCCTCCGTCGGCACCGCGAGCGCCACCATCTGGTCGCGCGGCGACACAACGAGGCGATAGCCGAGAGAGCCGAAATAGCGCTCGAAGAACGTCGGATAGGCGCGCACGAGGTCGTAGGAGCGTCCGATGTTGGGCGTATGCGAGTAGACGCACTGACGCGTCATCATCACCTGCAGCGCGCGGGTCATCTCCTCCGCGGACGGGCGCTTGCCGGCGATATGGCCGCCCGCCCAGTCGCCCTCCACGATGTCGCGGAACTCGTCGGTCTCAGGCGGCATCGACTTGGGCTCCTGGCCGGCGGCGGATCACGAAGTCCTGGCAGGCGATCCAGCGGTTGGCGCAGCGGTCTTCCAGAAACTCGATCTCGTAGCGCTTCGACAGCAGGCCGCCGAAGATCGAGGGCAGTTCGCGCAGGCGCTGGAAGGCGACGAAATCGTCCACCGAGGAGAGCGTCACGTCGCGCGCCCGGACTTCCGACCGCCCCGCAAGCACGCGCTCGACATAGGCGGACAGCACCGGCGCGGTGACGCGGGTGCGGCGCACGTATTCGTCCTTGGCGCGGGCATAGAGCACGGCGGCGGGGTCGGGCGGCAGGTCGCGCAAGGGAACCGCGGCGACCGGCGGCTTGTCGCGCCGGGGCGCCGGCACATGCGGCGGCCCGAGCGGCAGGATGCGCGGCAGGAGCACGGGCGCGACCGCGACCTCGCCCTCTTCGGTCCTCGCCGCGACCAGCCGCAGCGCCTCCACGAGGTCGGAGGTGGAGCCCCCCGCGATGCGGTCCATGTGGCGCGCGGCGTTGACCATGCGCCGCTCGATGCGCGCCACCGTCGCGTTGATGGAATCCAGGTGCCGCTCGGCCGCCTCGAAGACGTGGACGATGCGCGAGAGCTCCTCGCGGATCTCCTCCTCGCCGTCGCGCCCCGGGGCCACCCGCCCCTCGCGCCCGTAGGCCACGCCGAGCGTCGAAAGCAGGGCCCGGTTCTCGATCATCTCGGTCGCCTGCCGGATGATGGCGGTGCGGAACCGGAACGGGTTGTCCACCGTCTGCAGCGTCTTGAAGTCGCGGATCAGGTGGCGCTCGACGAAGTCGCCGAAGAACTGGCGAAAGATAGCGCGCAGCGAGGGCTGGCGCAGGATGCGCTCCTCGGCCTGTCGAAGCGACACGGCGACGGTGCGCATGTGCCCCATGAAATCCTCGGCGCCGCGCAGGGCGTTGCGCAGGGCCTCGGACCGCTCGTCCGGATGGGCGGCCGCCCCTTCGAGGCCGCTCAGGACCTCCAGCACCGCCCCGCCATAAGAGCGCGTCTCGCCGCGCTCGATGCGCGAGAGGAGATGCAGGAGGCCGGCCGCCTCCGGATCGAGATCGACGACGCGCAGATAGCGGTCGCGATGCTCCACCATCCAGCCGGTTTCGACCAGTCGGTCGTAGAGGGCGCGCGCGCGCTCCTCGGGCTTTCCGGCCGGCAGGTCCTCCTCGCCCTCGAACTCGCGTGCCGCCAGGAACGCCTCGATGGCGCGCAAGATGTCGGCGCGACGCGGCGCCTCGGCGGAGGGCTCGAACGTCTCGTGGAAGATATGGAGAAGGAGGTCGGAGTAGAGCCGCTTCGCCGGGGCCGCCAGGGGCTTGAAGAGGTCCGGCGGCAGGACGTCGAAGAGCGGCATTCCGATCCGGGCTCAAGTTGAACGGGATGGGCGCGGCGCGCCGAAGAACCGGCCTCTCGCCGGGCAGGACCTTGCGCGGACCTGTTGATCAGCTCTTAACCGTCCATGCGCGCCGGATCAACCGGCAGGCACGATCAGGTCGGCCCGGCCTTGCCGCGTGCCGCCTTGCCGCGGTCGAGGCCGAGCAGGCGGCGCGCCCCGGGCTGCCCGGCGAGACGCAGGAAGATCTGTCCAAGTTCGGGTTCCTGAACGAGGTCGGCCGCCTCCATCACGCTGAACCAGCGACGCTCGCGCTGGCCCTTTTCCTTCCAGTTCTTCAGGATCTTGTCGACGCGCAGCAGAAACACGTCCACCTGGGCGAACCGCGTCTCGGTGCGCCCGCGTTGCCAGTAGGCATAGCGCCCGATCGACACGGACAGGAGCTTGCCCTTCACGCCGGCTTCCTCGCGCGCCTCGACACCGGCCGCCGCATCGTCGGCGAGACCGTCCATTGGCCAGCCCTTGGGAATGATCCAGCGCCGCGTCTCGCGCGAGGTGACGAGAAGCACCTCCACCGTCCCGTCCTCGCGCAGGCGCGCGGGCAGCGCGGCGATCTGGTCGCGCGGCCCCGATCCCTCGGGTTCGGCATCGGGTTGCAGGATGGCGGTCTGGTTCATGGCCTCCTCCGGCTCGGGCGCATCAGCCAAAACCTTAAGGCGGCAGGCTCAAGTTGGCGTCGAGAGAACGAATGGAATCGCAACGGATTGCGTGGGCGGCTGATCGTCTCGGCCCCGTCGCGGACGTGCTCGGGACGGACGCAACGCCGTGCCCGTTTCCATAGGGCAAAACCTCGCCTGCGTCTTCAACTTTCTGGTCGCGGCCTCGCGTCCGGCGGGTAGCGGTGGACCCGTCCGCCGGGGTCCGTGACGCGCAAAGCCTCTTCGGCGCGCTCGACATATCCCGGACCGATCGGCACCTTGCCATGGCCCCCGGGGATGTCGAGAACATAGGTCGGCTGGCAGAGGCCAGAGACCCGACCCCGAAGCTCGCGCATCAGGTCCTGACCCACATCGATCGTGGTGCGAAGATGGGCCGTGCCGGGCGCGAGGTCGCCCTGGTGCAGGTAGTACGGCTTGATGCGGTTCTCGACGAAGCGGCGCATCAGGTCCGACAGGGTAGCCGCATCGTCGTTGACACCCGCGAGGAGGACCGTCTGGCTGACCATGGGCACGCCGGCGTCCACCAACCGGGCGATCGCCGCACGGGCCTTCGGCGTGAACTCGCCGGGATGGTTGGCGTGGAGCGCCACGAAGGTCGCACCGGGGAAGGCACGCAGCGCTGCGACCAGGGCCTCGTTCACCCGCGCCGGCTCCACCACGGGCACGCGTGTGTGGAAGCGCATGACCTTGACGTGCTCCATGCGGCCGAGTGCGCGGCCGATCGCCTCCACGCGTCGGGGCGAAAGGAGGAAGGGGTCGCCCCCCGTCACCACGACCTCCCAGATCTCCGGCCGTTCCGCTACATAGGCGAGCGCGGCGTCGAGCTCCGGCTCGGTCAGGCTTCCCGCCCCCTCCGGCCCGACGACCTCGCGGCGGAAGCAGAAGCGGCAATAGACCGGGCAGACGTGAAGGGGCTTCAGCAGCACGCGGTCGGGGTAGCGATGGACGATGCCGGGCACCGGCGCGTGCGCCTCGTCGCCGATCGGATCGGCGCGTTCCTCGGGCCGGGTATCGAGCTCGGCTTCGGTGGGCACGAACTGGCGTCCGATCGGATCGTCGGCGTCGGCGATCAGCTCGGCCATGTCGGCGGTCACCGAAACGGCGTAGCGCGCCGCCACGCGCTCCAGTTCGCCGAGGCGTTCGCGGTTCGCAAGGCCCGCTTCGACCAGTGCGCCGGCCGTGCGCAGGGATCCCGTCATCGGCGGATGTCCGCAACCGGCGTCCACAGGACGTCCTCGATCCGGTTCGCGCCCGCTGCCAGCATCACGAGCCGGTCGAAGCCGAGCGCGATGCCGCTCGCCTCCGGCATGACGTTCAAGGCGTCGAGGAAGTCCTCGTCCAACGGATAGCGTTCGCCGTAGACACGCTGGCGCTCGTCCATCTCCGCCTCGAAGCGCCGACGCTGCTCGGCGGCGTCGGTTAGCTCGCCGAAGCCGTTGGCAAGTTCCACGCCGCAGCAATACAGCTCGAAGCGCTCCGCCACGCGCCCGTCGCGGGTGCTTCGCCGGGCGAGCGCAGCTTCCGGAACGGGATAGTCGTAGAGGATCGTCGCGCGCCCCTGCCCCAGCCGCGGCTCGATCTTCTCGGTCAGGACGCGGCTGAAGAGATCGGCCCAGGTGTCGTCCGGCGCGGTGCGCAGGCCAGCGGCCCGCACGTCCGCCTCCAGGCGGTCGCGGTCCGTCTCGCCGCTCGCCGAGACGCTCGCCAGAACGTCGATGCCGGCGAACAGCTGAAACGCATCGGCAACGCTCAGCCGCTCCGGCGCGAAGAACGGGTCGGCCTTGCGATCGCGAAAGGCCAAGCGCTTCACGCCCGCCGTTTCGGCCGCAAGCGCGAGCAGGCCCGCACAGTCGTCCATCAGCGCCTCGTAGGTCTCTCCCGCGCGGTACCATTCCAGCATGGTGAACGCTGGATGATGCAGCGCGCTGCGCTCACCGTTGCGGTAGACGGGGGCGAGGCAGAACAGGCGCGGCTCGCCGGCGGCGAGGAGCTTCTTGCAGGCGAACTCAGGCGAGGTGTGGAGATAGAGCGGCTGACGCGAGCCGTCCGAGCGATGCTCGACGGTCGCAAAGGCGGCGAGATGCGCCTCGTTACCCGGCGATACCTGAAGCGCCGTCGCCTCGACCTCGACGAAATCGCGGTGGGAGAACCAGCTGCGCAGGGAGGCCATGAGCCGGTTGCGCAGCAAAAGACGCGGGCGGCGGTCGGCATGGACATGGGGCGCCCACCAGGGCGAGGCTTGGGTCATGGGGGCTTCGAGGAACGATCTCAGGCATGAAGGGTGCGACGCGAAACAGGCCCGCCCGACTGGCGGCGGGCCGCCAGATGCGCTAGGGCCCAGGATCGAGGCTCGGACGAGCTCCCTTACAACACAAGACCGAAATCAGGAACAAAGCCCGTGAAGGTGATCGCCAGTTCGCTCCGCAAAGGCAACGTCGTCGAACGCGACGACGGCAAGCTCTACGTGATCCTGTCCGCGGAGAACATCCATCCGGGCAAGGGCACGCCCGTGACCCAGCTCGACATGCGCCGCATCTCGGACGGCGTGAAGGTGTCGGACCGCTACCGCACGACCGAGCAGGTCGAGCGCGCCTTCGTGGAGGAGCGCAACCACACGTTCCTGTATTCGGACGACGAGGGCTATCACTTCATGAACCCGGAGAGCTTCGACCAGGTCGCGGTTCCCGAAAGCGTCGTCGGCGACTACGCCCCCTACCTCCAGGAAGGCATGGCGGTGCAGGTCGCCGTCTACAACGACCTTGCCATCTCGATCGAGCTGCCGCAGCGCGCGACCTACGAGGTGACGGAAACCGAGCCGACCACCAAGGGTCAGACGGCCTCCTCGTCCTACAAGCCGGCCGTCCTTTCCAACGGCGTGCGCACGCTGGTTCCCCCGCACATCGCGCCGGGGACCCGCATCGTGGTGATGACCGCCGACGGCTCCTATGTCGAGCGCGCCAAGGACTGATCTCCCGCGTAGACCATAAGCCGGCGAACCCAAGCCCCCCTCCCCGCGTTGGGAGGCACAGGCGCGCGAATGGGATCGCGCGCCAGACCACGCATTGTTGGAGTCTGGTATCGCATGGCGTTCGTACTGGAGGACCTCGGCGCGATCGGCGGGTTGATCGGCTCGCGCGACTGGAGCGACTGCCCGCTCGGGGCTCCGGCCTCCTGGCCCTCGGCCCTGCGCACCACGATCGGCCTCGTGATCGCGGCCCGCGCCGAGATCGTCTTGTTCTGGGGTCCGGAATACACGGCCTTCTACAACGAGGCCTACGCGCCGACGATCGGGAGCAAGCACCCGCGTGCCTTCGGTCGGCCGGCGCGGGAGAACTGGTCCGAGCTCTGGGACGATCTCGAGCCTCTCCTGCGGCGCGTGCGCGAGACGGGCGAGACCTTCGCGGCCAAGGATCGACCGTTCCAGATCGAGCGGCACGGCTTCCTCGAGGACGTGTTCTTCGACATCAGCTACTCCGCCGTGCGCGACGAGACGGGCGCCGTCGGCGGCGTCCTGTGCATCGTGTCGGAAACCACGGGACGCGTGACGGGCGAACGACGGCTGGCGGAAAGCGAGAGCCGCTTCCGCAACATGGCGGACAACGCGCCGGTCATGCTCTGGGTCACGGATCCCGACGGGCGCTGCACCTACCTCAACAAATCATGGTACGAGACCACCGGCCAGACCGCCGAGATGGCGGAAGGATTCGGCTGGCTTCAGGCGACGCATCCCGACGACGCGGAGGAATCGAGCCGGATCTTCCGGGAGGCCAACGCCGCCCACCGGGCGTTTCGCCTGGAATATCGCCTGCGCCATGCGGATGGCCGCTATCGCTGGGCGATCGACGCTGCCTCGCCGCGCTTCGACGAGACGGGCGCTTTCCTCGGGTTCGTCGGATCGGTGATCGACATCGACGAGCGACGCTCGGGCGAGGATCGCCTCCGGGCCAGCGAGCAGGGCTTCCAGGCCATCGCCAACACGATCGACCAGATGATCTGGACGACGCTGCCCGACGGTTTCCACGACTACTACAACGACCGCTGGTACGAATTCACCGGCATGCCCTACGGTTCGACCGACGGCGAAGGCTGGAGCGGCATGTTCCATCCGGACGACCAGGATCGTGCCTGGATCGTATGGCGCCGCTGCCTCGCGACCGGCGAGCCCTACCATATCGAATACCGTCTGCGGCACCACACGGGCACGTATCGCTGGGTTCTCGGCCGCGCCCAGGCGATGCGCGATCCCTCCGGGCGCATCATCCGCTGGTTCGGCACCTGCACCGACATCCACGATTTCAAGCTGGCGGAAGAGCGGCGCGAGTTTCTCCTGCTCCTCAGCGACACCCTTCTCGGGCACCTCGATCCCGTAGGCATCGAAGGTGCGGCGACGCAGCTTCTGGGTCGCCGCGTCCGAGCGGCCCGCTGCGGCTACGGAGAGGTCGACGCGGACGGAGAGGTGGTTCGGGTCGCGCGCGACTGGACGCGTTCGGCCGACGTGATGAGCCTTGCGGGCGAAAGCCGCGCTCTCGACGGGTTCGGCGCCGCGGTGATCGGCGAGCTGCGGGCGGGCCGTACGCTGGTGGTGGAGGATGCGCGAAGCGATCCCCGCGTCGATGAAACCGCCACCAGGACATGGGACGGCATCGGCTGCGTGTCGCTGGTGGTCGTCCCGCTCCTGCGCGACGGGGCGCTCCGCTCCATTCTCTACCTGCACGAGCCCGAGCCGCGGCGCTGGACTGAGGCGGAGGTGCAGCTTTGCGAGGACGTGGCCCTGCGCACCCGCGAGGCGCTGGATCGCGCCCGCGCGGAAGCCGCACTGATCGAGCTCAATGCGACGCTGGAGGAGCGGGTGCGCGAGCGCACCGCCGAACTGGAGCGCACTTCGGACGTGCTGCGCCAGGCGCAGAAGATGGAGGCCGTCGGCCAGCTCACCGGCGGCATCGCTCACGACTTCAACAACATGCTGTCCGTAATCATCGGCTCGCTCGACCTTCTCGGCCGCCGCCTGCCGGAGGGCGAGGCACGCCTGCGGCGCTATGCCGACAACGCCATGGAGGGCGCGCGCCGGGCCGCGACGCTGACGCACCGGCTCCTCGCCTTCTCCCGCCAGCAGCCTCTCAATCCGCAGGCGGTCGACCTCAACAAGCTGGTGTCCGGCATGTCGGAACTCATGCGCCGAACCTTGAGCGGCAATATCCGTCTGGAGACCGTGCTCGGCGGCGGCCTCTGGTCCTGTTCCGTCGACGCCAACCAGCTGGAGAACGTCCTCGTCAATCTCGCGGTCAACGCCCGCGACGCCATGCCGGACGGGGGGCGCCTGACCATCGAGACCCAGAACGCCCATCTCGACGACCGATACGTGGCCGCGGATGTCGGCATCGTCGCCGGTCAGTACGTGCTCGTCGCCGTCACCGACACGGGCACGGGCATGCCGCCGGAGGTGATGGCCAAGGCCTTCGATCCGTTCTTCACCACCAAGGAGATCGGCAAGGGCACGGGGCTCGGCCTCAGCCAGGTCTATGGCTTCGTGAAGCAGTCAGACGGGCACGTGAAGATCTATTCCGAGCCCGGCCGCGGCACCAGCGTGAAGATCTACCTGCCGAGGCTGGTCGCCGAGCACGACACCCCCGATCGCCCCGAGGCGGTGTTACCGGAGCTGACCGACCCGTCGGCCGAGCTGATTCTGGTGGTGGAGGACGACGAGAGCGTACGCCGCGTGACCCTCGAGGCGGTGCAGGAACTCGGCTATCGGACCGTGGAGGCGGACGGGGCCGCCGAGGCGCTGCGGCTTTTGGGGCAACGACCGGACATCGATCTTCTGTTCACGGACGTCGTGATGCCCGACATCGACGGACGGCAACTGGCGGAGGAGGCCCGGCGACAGCGCCCGGACCTTCGCGTCGTGTTCACCACCGGCTACACGCGCAACGCCATCGTGCACCACGGGGTGCTCGATCCCGGCGTGCGGCTGCTGACCAAGCCGTTCTCGCTGGAGGATCTTGCCGCCAAGCTTCGGGACGCGCTGGACGACGTCTGAGACGCCGGGCGTGTTGCCACGGCACAAGCGCCGGGAACCCGCGCGCGACCGGGCAAGCCGGCTGGATCCCCGCAATACGACGAAGGCCCGCCACGTCATCCGTGGCGGGCCTTCGAGACATCCTCCGGATCCGCTCGATCCGGTGCCGTTCCGTCTCGCCTAGCTGGCGGGACCGATATCGCCCGCGACCTTACGCAGCGAGTTGGCGTCGTAGGGTTTTGGCAGGAGCGGCCAGTCCAGCTTCTGGACGTTGACATAACCCGAGACGAGAACGATCCGCACATGGGGGTAGCGCTCGGCCGCCATGCGGGCGAGCTCCGGACCGGAAATGCCGGGCATCCGGCAATCGCTGAACAGCAGCGCCACGTCCGGGCGCTGCTCGAGCACCCGCAACGCCGAGGTGCCGTCCGACGCCTCCAGCACCTCGAAGCCCATTTCTTCGAACATATCAACGGCGTTCAGTCGCACCAAGGGCTCGTCGTCGACGACGAGCACGACCTTTTGCGAACCGGCCTTCACATTATCCTGCATTCCGACGCCCGTCCGTCCGATCGGGCCGCGAACGGCCTCTCGATCTCATGAAGGTGTTTCCAATCCGGCCTAGCATCGCCGGGCACGCGCTCTGAAAGGATTAGATGGTGCGCGGCACGCGAATGGAAACCCCTGAACGGCCGTTCAACCGCAACCGAGACCCGCGTCGTGGGCTCGTTCATGGAAGCCGGACACCGAACGGCGCGGTATCGCGAGGCGGCGCGTGCGGTCCGACCGGGCGGCACGTCCGCGCAGGCCATCGGCCAGCGTCACGGCATCGGGCCAGGGTCCGAAACCGCTGGCGATGTTGACATGGCCGGCGTCGCCGAGATCGTAGAGAGCCGAGCCCCAGGTCGCAGCGCAGCGTTCCGCTCCATCGAAGCGCATATAGGGGTCGTTGCGGCTGGCGACGAGGATGGAGGCGAAGGGCAGGCGCGAACGCGACGCCGAGGCGAAGGGTGCGACGGTCGGCACGCTGCGCGTCAGGGCGCCGAGATCGGCGGGCGCCACCAGGAGCGCACCACCGACATGGCTCGCGGCGGGACGGCCGGCGAGCGAGGCCACCAAGGCGCAGCCGAGACTGTGGGCAACCAGGATCACGCCTGGCCGGCTCGCCATGATGGCGGCCTCCAGCGCATGCAGCCAATCGGCGAGGACCGGTTCCGCCCAGTCCTCCTGCTCCACCGTGCCGGCCAGCGGATCGCCTTGCAGCCAATGGTGCTGCCAGTGCCCCGCCGGCGAACCGTTGAGGCCTGGAACGATCACAGTCTCGGTCATGAGCCCAACGCCTTTCGTCGACATCCGAACGTCGGAACAAACGTAAGACGGGGTCCGCCGGACGGACACGCAAAACATACTCAATTTGTCGATTGACGCGGAAAGGTCGTCCTCGGGGGCCTTAGGCTCCGAGCGCGAGTTCGCGGAACTCGAAATCCAGGCTCTCGGGCGCGCGAGCGGCTTCCGCCAGCGTGCGCTCGTCCAGAACGGCCGAGATGGCGTTGCGCACGTCCAGCATGATCCGGCGCACCGCACAGGACCGCTCGTCGCGACAGTCGTCGCAGCGGCGATAGGCGGTGCGGCTGGCGCAGGGAATGGGGGCGAGCGGGCCGTCGAGGACGCGCAGGATGTGCCCGACGCGGATTTCGGCGGGTGGTCGGGCCAGCGTGTAGCCCCCGCCC
>NZ_BBWJ01000006.1 GCF_001463745.1 Aureimonas sp. AU22
GCGTGTAGCCCCCGCCCCGCCCCTTGCGTGCATGGATCATGCCGGCGACGCGCAGTTCGCCGAGGATGGTGTCGAGGAACTTCTTGGAAATGTTGTGGGCCCTTGCGATCTCCTCCGAGAGCGCGCGCTGGCCCGCGGGGAGTTCGGCAAGATGCAGCATGGCCTTGAGGCCGTACTTGCCCTTCATCGTCAACATGGAAAAGACTTCGTTGGCGGGACGCGGGTCGGGTGCCCCTGACAGGTAGTCCGCCCCGCACCTGATTTCCAGCGTCGATGGATGGCGATAGGGGGGCGCAGCGGCCGATGCCGCTGCGCCATCCGTATCAGAAAGGCGAATCGGGGTAGTAGAACTCCTGCGCGTTCTCCTTCGTCACCAGCGTCGCGTCGAGCACGTAGTTGCCTCGCACCGGGTTCTGGTCGAAGAGACCGGCCGCCGTCAGGTCCATGGCCGTTGCGATCATCGCGGGCGGGTAGAGCACGTCGACCGGCACCATCTTGTCGCCGTCGGCCACCTTCTTGATCATGTCCTTCATGCCGGCACCGCCGACGACGAACTGGATGTCGCTGCGGTTGCTCTGCGCGATCGCCTCCAGGATGCCGACCACCATGTCGTCGTCCTGCGCCCAGACCGCGTCGATCTTGGGGTACTTGGCGAGGTAGTCCTGCATCACCTTGAAGGCGTCGTCACGCGACCAGTTGCCGAACTGGCGGTCGAGGACGTTGACCTTCGAACCGGCGATCCCCTCGTCGAAGCCCTTCTGGCGCTCCTCGTCGATCACGATGGGCAGGCCGCGGATCACGACGATGTCGCCGCCCTCGGTCATGCGCTTCTTCATGTACTCGCCGGCCACCTTGCCGAGGCCGTGGTTGTCGCCCGCGATGTAGAGGTCCTGGATGGTGGGATCGGACAGGGCGCGGTCGACCACGGTGACGAAGACGCCGCTCTCCTTTACCTGGCGGATCGGATCGGTCAGCTCGTCCGAGTTGTGCGGCAGGGTGACGAGGGCGTCGATCCCCTGGGCCGTCAGATCCTCCAGCGCATTGGCCTGGGAGGCGCCGTCGGGCGAGGTCTTCACCACGACGTCGAGGCCGGGATAGCGCTCCTCGAGGAGCTTGGCTTCGCGCTCGGCATGGTAGACGACGCCGCCCGTCCAGCCGTGGTCGGCGGCGGGAATCGAGACGGCCATGGTGAGCTTCTTGTCCTGGGCCTGGACGAGGCCGGCGGTGGACAGGACGGCGAGAGCCGCGAGCCCGGCGACGATGCGTTTCATGAGGGTTCCTCCCGAGTGCCGGAGCTTTCGTTGGTGGCCCGGGCGGCGCGCCCCGGACAGGGCGCCGCTTGGCCTTCTCATCGCCGCACGAGGGAGCGCTGGATCAGCATCGCCAGAATGATGATCGCCCCCTGCACCGCACCGATAAGATATTCGCTGACGAGATCCGACAGGACCATGATGTTGCCGACGAGTTCCAGGATCAGGGCCCCGCAGATCGTGCCCCACACCCGGCCGACGCCGCCGCGCAGCGCCGTGCCGCCGATCACGACGGCGGTGATCGCCTGGAGTTCCCAGAGAAGGCCGGTGGTCGCCGTCGCGGCGCCCAGGCGCGGCACGTAGACGAGGACGGCAACGGCCACGCACAGGCCCTGGATGACGTAGGTGATCGTGCGCACCCGGTTGACGCGGATGCCCGAATAGCGCGCGACGTCCTCGCTGGAGCCGACCGCCATGACATGGCGGCCGAAGCGCGTGCGATACAGGATGAAGGCGCCGATCGCGGCGACGGCCAGGAACGCGATCACCGGATAGGGCACGCCGAACAGGTTGCCGAAATAGACCGGACGATAGGCGGCGCGCAGTTCCTGCGAGCGCATCGCGATCGAGCCGCCTTCCGCCAGCCAGATCGTCAGGGCGCGGAATATGCCCATGGTGCCGAGCGTGACGATGAAGGGCTCGATGCGGCCGAGCGTCGTCATCAGCCCGTTGGCCAGGCCGCAGAGAGCCCCGACGCCGAGCGCCATCGCCATGCCGAGCGCGATGGTCGGCACCGCCCCGTCCACGGGCGCGGAATTCAGGAACAGGATCATCGTGCCGGCGACGAAGGCGGCCATGGAGCCGACCGAGAGGTCGAGCCCGCCCGCGGAGATCACGAAGGTCGCGCCCACCGCGATGATGGCGATGAAGGCCGATCGGGTGACGACGTTGGAGAGATTGTCCATCCCGAGGAAGTTCGGATTGACCAGCGCGCCGAAGACGAGAAGCGCGGCGAGCGCCACGAAGGGCGCGACGGCCCTCAGATCGATCTCGCGGCGCGGCGCGGGGGTGGGTGCGGCCGAAGCGGCGTCGGTCATGCGGGTTCAGCTCCCTCCACCGCCAGGGCGGCTTCCTTCTCGCCGGCGCCGGTCGCCAGCATCACGATGTCCCGCTCGGTCATCGTCTCGCCCGACACCTCGCCGGCGACGATTCCCTCGCGCATCACGAGGATGCGGTCGCACAGGCCGATGAGTTCGGGCATCTCGGACGAGATCACGATCACCGCCCGCCCCTCGGCGGCAAGCCCCGCGAGGAAGCGGTAGATCTGCTCCTTGGTGCCGATGTCGATGCCCCGCGTCGGCTCGTCGACGACCACAACGCGCGGGTTCAGAAGCATCATCTTGGCGAGCAGCAGCTTCTGCTGGTTGCCGCCCGAAAGCTGTCCGGCGAGAAGGTCGCGCCGGCGCGTGCGGATGTCGAAGTCGCGGATCGCCGACGTCAGCGCCTCCTCCTCGCGGGCGGGCTGGAGCAGCGGGCCGCTGGCGAAGCGGTCGAGCGCGGCCAGCGTCAGGTTGGTGCGCAGGGTCTGGCCGAGCAGCAGGCCCTTACCCTTGCGGTCCTCACTGAGGTAGACGATGCCGGCGTCCATGCTGTCGCGCCCGTCGCGAAAGCGCACGGGCTTGCCGTCGAGCCGCACGGTGCCCTCGGCCGGACGAAGGCCGAGAACGCCCTCCAGAAGCTCGGTGCGCCCGGCGCCGACGAGACCCGCAAGGCCGAGGATCTCGCCCTTCGACACCGTGAAGCCGGCCGAGTGCACATAGCCCGGCACCCGCATGCCCTCCGCCGCCAGAACCGGCGCGCCGGCCGGCTCGCTTGCGCGATCGGGATAGAGCTTGGAGACGTCGCGTCCCACCATCAGACGCGCCATGTCGGCCGGCTCCAGCGCGGCGGCGTCATTGGTGCCGACCTGCCGTCCGTCGCGCAGCACCGTGACGCGGTCGGCCAGGCGCTTCACCTCCGGCAGGCGGTGCGAGATATAGAGAACGCCGATGCCTCGCGCGCGGATCGCATCGATGACCTTGAGGAGCGCTTCCGTTTCATGCGGCGTGAGCGATGCGGTCGGCTCGTCGAAGATCACCACGTCGTGCGGCACGAGGAGCGCGCGGGCTATCTGAACGAGCTGACGCTGCGCGATGGACAGGGCACCGACGCGCACGCGCGGGTCGATGGCGGCTCCAAGCCCCTCGAGCGCTGCCGCGGCCGAGGCGTTCATGCCGCGATCGTCGAGCGTGAGGCCGCGACGCACCTCGCGTCCGAGATGGATGTTCTGCGCAACCGTCAGATCGGGTGCGAGCAGGATTTCCTGGTGCACGAGGACGACGCCGCGTCGCTCCGCCTCCACCGGCCCGGAGAAGCGCACCGGTTCTCCTTTGAGAACAAGTCGGCCGCCCGTCGGCTGGAGATGGCCGGCCAGGATCTTCATCAGGGTGGATTTGCCGGCGCCGTTCTCGCCGATGATGGCGTGGACCTCGCCCGCCGCCAAGTCGAAGCGAATGTCGTTCAGGACCTCGACGGGCCCGAACGACTTGGATACGCCCTCGGCCGCGATCGCGATGGGCGCGCCGTTGCCGGCTCCCTTCACGAGATCCGCCATCTCATTTCCTCCCCGGAAGACTGCGGAAGAACCCTCCCAGGTTCCTTCGTCCGCCCGTCCGTCCTGCCGCGCAAGCTTGTCGATTTGTCGGACTAAATCAATCGTTCTGCGCGAGTTCACACAACCGTCAACGCGTGGCCATCAACCGACCGGTGTCCACACGCTGCCGCCTCGCGAGGAGGCCACCGCCGCTTCGATGAAGCGCATGCCGTCGAGGCCGTCCTCGACGCTCGGATAGGTGACGGCGGCGTCGGGCTCGCCCCCCTCGCGCGCAGCCAGGATCGCCGCCGCCACCTCCGAGTAGATGTTCGCGAAGCCCTCGAGATACCCCTCCGGATGGCCCGGCGGCACGCGCGACATGCGGGCATTGGCGGGCAGAGCGCCGGCGCCGTTGCGCGTCAGGAGCTGCTTCGGCTGGCCCAGCCGGGAGAACCAGAGCTGATTGGGGTTCTCCTGGCTCCATTCGAGCCCGCCCTTCGTGCCGTAGACCTGGAGCCGCAAGGCGTTCTCGTTTCCGACCGCGACCTGGCTCGCCCAGAGCATGCCCTTGGCGCCGCCTTCGAAGCGCAGGAGCACCCGGACGTCGTCGTCGAGCGCGCGTCCCTCGACGAAGGTGGAGAGCTCGGCCAGCAGTTCGCGCGTCTTCAGGCCGGAAACGAAGCGGCCGAGATTGTAGGCGTGGGTCCCGATGTCGCCGATGCAGCCGCCGGCGCCCGAGCGTGCGGGATCGGTGCGCCATTCCGCCTGCTTGGAGCCGGTGGTTTCCGCGCGCTCGGTGAGCCAGTCCTGCGCGTATTCCATCTGCACGAGGCGGATGTCGCCGAGCTCGCCCGCCTCGACCATGGCCCGGGCCTGCCGGATCATGGGATAGCCGGTGTAGTTGTGGGTGAGCGCGAAGATACGGCCCGTGCGCTTGCGAAGGGCCACCAGTTCCTTGGCTTCCGCCACGGACACCGAGAGCGGCTTGTCGCAGATCACATGGATGCCGGCTTCCAGAAACGCCTTGGCGGCCGGCGCGTGCATGTGGTTGGGGGTGACGATCGCAACGGCCTCGATGCCGTCGCTGCGCGCGGCTTCCGCCTTCGCCATTTCCGCGAAGCTTGCATAGGCACGGTCCGGCTCGAGCCCGAGCGCCTGACCGGAGGCGCGGGCGCGCTCCGGATCGGAGGACAGCGCGCCCGCCGTCAGCTCGTAGCGATCGTCGAGCCGTGCGGCGATGCGGTGCACCGCACCGATGAAGGCGCCCTGCCCGCCGCCCACCATGCCGAGCCGGATGCGGCGCGCGCCGCCTTCGTGTCCCTTGCCTGCCTCGATGGCCATCGACCGGTTCTCCTTAAGCGTCCAGGCCGAGCATGCGGCGGTTGGCGGCTTCGTCGGTTCCGGCGCCGGCGAAATCGTCGAAGGCGCGTTCCGTCACCTGGATGATGTGGGCCGCGATGAACGGTGCGCCCTCGGCCGCGCCCTGCTCCGGATGCTTGATCGCGCACTCCCATTCGAGCACCGCCCAGCCGTCGAAGCCGGCCTGCGTCAGCTTGGAGAAGACGCCGCCGAAATCCACCTGCCCGTCGCCGAGCGAGCGGAAGCGGCCTGCCCGGTTCGCCCAGGGTTGGAAGCCGCCGTAGACGCCCTGGCGCCCGGTCGGGTTGAACTCGGCGTCCTTGGCATGGAAGGCGCGGATGCGCTCGGCGTAGATGTCGATATAGGCGAGGTAATCGAGCCCCTGCAGCACGAAATGCGAGGGGTCGTAGAGAAGGTTCGCCCGTGCGTGGTTGCCGACCCGCTCCAGGAACATCTCGTAGGACGCGCCGTCGTGAAGGTCCTCGCCCGGGTGGATCTCGTAGGCGACGTCGACGCCTTGGGTCTCCGCATGGTCGAGGATCGGTCGCCAGCGGCGCGCCAGTTCGTCGAAGGCGGCTTCCACCAAGCCCGCCGGCCGTTGCGGCCAGGGATAGACGAAGGGCCAGGCCAGCGCGCCCGAGAAGGTGGCGTGCGCAGACAGGCCAAGATGCCGCGAGGCGGTGAGCGCGCGCTTCACCTGATCCACGGCCCATTCCTGCCGGGCGGCCGGTTTGCCGCGCACCTCCGGCGCCGCAAATCCGTCGAAGGCCTCGTCATAGGCGGGATGCACGGCGACGAGCTGGCCCTGGAGGTGCGTCGAGAGCTCGGTGATCGCCAGGCCGTGACCGGCCGCCACGCCTGCGATCTCGTCGCAATAGTCCTTGGATTCCGAGGCTCGCTTCAGGTCGAAGAGCCTGTTGTCCCAGGTCGGGATCTGCACGCCCTTGTAGCCATGGCCGGCGGCCCAGCCGCAGATGGCGTCGAACGAATTGAACGGGGCGGCGTCGCCCGCGAACTGCGCCAGGAAGATGCCCGGCCCCTTGATGGTCTTCAAAGCGATCCCTCCCCAACTATTCAGACCCCGGAGCAAGCCGATGGACCACGCGTCCGCAAAGGGACGGGGAACGGCAGGCATACGGCGCCGCGCGACCGTCTCCTCCCGGCCGGCGCGGGCGCACGATGGCATGATTCGTCCCGGCCTCCCACCCGTCATGCGACGGTGCACACGCGACACGCGCATCACCGCTTGGCGGATCGGTTCCGAAGGCGCACCAGCCGATCCTGGTTTCCGCCGAAAGGTTTCCCATCAAATTGTTGTGCACGACCGGAACGCGGAGAGGGCCCGGCGCCTTCATGGGGCAACAAGAAAGGATACCTTCATGAAGCTCACGATCATCGCCGCCGTTTCCGCTCTGGCTCTGTCGGGCGGCGCAGCCTTCGCGCAGTCGGCCCCTTCGGTCGACACCCCCCAGAACTCGAGCCCGAGCCCGGTCCCCGGCAGCAGCGCCGGGTTGAGTAGCGTCGTCCCCGCCGAAGAGGCCTCGCAGGTCGTCACCGGCCGCGACGCGCCGCCGGCCACCACCGACGCGGCGACGAGCTCGATCCCCGTTCCCGGCAACACGTCCGGTATCGGCTCCGCCATCCCCGCCGAGGCGGCCAGCACGGTGGTCGTGCCGCGCGACGCGGTTCCGGTCCGTCGGGACACGTCGAACCCGGTTCCGGGCACGAGTGCCGGCGATGATTCGGTCGCTCCCGCGAACTGATCCGCCTGTCCGAACAAAGGCCGCCACACTCCGGTGCGGCGGCCTTTTTGTGTTCGGGTTTTCCGCAAGGCGCCTTCAGCGCCCTGAGGCGCCGGTCAGGTGCGGATGCGCCAGCCGGTCCGGAAGATCCACCAGATCCCGACGATGCACAGGACCATGAAGCCGAGCGTCGCGGCGAGACTGATGCCGACGCCCACATCCGACGTGCCGTAGAAGCTCCAGCGGAAACCGCTGACGAGATAGACCACCGGGTTGAACAGCGTCACCGTCTGCCAGAAGGGCGGCAGCATGGAGATGGAGTAGAAGCTCCCGCCGAGGAAGGTCAGCGGCGTCACGATCAGGAGCGGCACGATCTGCAGCTTCTCGAACCCCTCCGCCCAGATGCCGATGATGAAGCCGAGAAGGCTGAAGGTCACGGCGGTCAACACCAGAAACGCCAGCATGAAGCCGGGATGCAGGATGCGCAGCGGCACGAAGAGCGCGGCCGTTGCCAGGATGATCAACCCGAGGATGACGGACTTCGTCGCCGCCGCGCCGACATAGGCGATCGTGACCTCGATGGCCGAGACGGGAGCCGACAGGATCTCGTAGATCGTGCCCGTGAACTTCGGAAAGTAGATGCCGAAGGAGGCATTCGAGATGCTCTGCGTGAGAAGCGAGAGCATGATCAGGCCCGGCACGATGAAGGCGCCGTAGGACACGCCCTCGATCGCATCCATGCGCGAGCCGATGGCCGAGCCGAACACCACGAAGTAGAGCGAGGTCGAGATGACCGGGGCGACGAGGCTCTGCAGCAGCGTGCGCCAGGCGCGCGCCATCTCGAAGAGATAGATGGCGCGGATCGCGTGACCATTCATGAGCGCGTCTCCACGAGGCTGACGAAGATGTCCTCGAGCGTGCTCTGGCGCGTCGTCACATCGCGCAGACGGATGCCCGCGACGGACAGGTCCTCCAGCAGTCTGCTGATCCCCGGCCGCTCGCTCTGGCTATCGTAGACATAGGTGAGTTCGCTGCCGTCGCCCGACAGCGACAGGTCGTAGAGGCCGAACGCCGGCGGCACAGCGGCAAGCGGCTCCTGCAGGGTCAGCACCATTTCCTTGCGGCCGAGCTTGCGCATCAGAGCGCTCTTCTCCTCGACGAGCACGATGCGCCCGCCCCGGATGACACCGACCCGATCGGCCATCTCCTCGGCTTCCTCGATATAGTGTGTGGTGAGGATCACGGTCACGCCGCCCGCCCGCAGCTCGCGCACCACCTGCCACATGTCCTGCCGCAGCCGGACGTCGACGCCCGCGGTCGGCTCGTCGAGAAACAGGACGCGCGGTTCGTGGCTGAGCGCCTTCGCGATCAGAACGCGCCGCTTCATGCCGCCCGACAGGGTCATGATCTTGGCGTCGCGCTTGTCCCATAGCGAGAGCTGGCGGAGGATCCGCTCGATATGCGCAGGGTTCGCGGGAAGGCCGAACAGGCCGCGACTGAAGCTCACCGTCGCCCACACCGTCTCGAAGGCGTCGGTGGTGAGCTCCTGCGGCACCAGCCCGATCAGCGAACGCGTCTTGCGGTAGTCGCGCACGACGTCGTGGCCACCGACCCTGACCGTGCCCTCGCCGGGGTTCACGATGCCGCAGATGATGCTGATCAGCGTCGTCTTGCCCGCGCCGTTGGGGCCGAGCAAGGCAAAGATCTCGCCGGGCGCGATTTCGAGGTTGATGTCGTCGAGTACGCGCGGGCCGCCGCTGTAGGACTTCGAGAGCCCCCGGATCGAAAGAATGGACTGCGGCGCGAGTGGGACGGGTGCGGTGGTCGGGTTCAGCATGGGCTCTCCGTCCGGCGCGAGCGCGCCGATCGCCCGGACAATTCGGGCGGCTTGCGATTTGGACAAGGCCCGTAGCTCGATCCACGCGGATGTGCAGCCGTCGGCCATGCCTGATGCGGCGCGCCCATCAACGTGTCAGCGCATACGCATTCCCGCGAACCCGAAGAGGCAACGGGCGACCGGTCGACATCGCATGCCGCATGCCCAAGGCCCTGGCAACGCGTCGCATTCCCGAGGAACACACCCCGAGCTTTGTTCACAAGGCGTCGTTCACCCGCGAAAAAGGTCAGCGCCCCGAGCTTCAGTCAAAGGCCACAACACCCCAGCTGCATTTCAGCAAGTGGCCACAGGGGCATCGATATCCCGGAAAAATCGGTGGTACGGTTGAGTGGGTTCGAACCACCGACCTTCGGAGCCACAATCCGACGCTCTAACCAACTGAGCTACAACCGCATGCCGACGGGCCCGCAATAGAAAATTTTGCGGGCAAAGGCAAGCCTCGGGCGCGAGATCGGCGCCCGAGGCGGGGTGGGATCAGAAACGATCCTGTCCGGTGGCCTTCTGGGCGGCGTCCCGCCCCGGGCGGATGACGTCCTGCGCCACGCTCTGGGACAGGGCCTGCATCTCCTTGGCCTGGTCGGCGACCATCTCGACCTGGCGACGCATGTAGCTCGTCTGGAGTTCCATGAACTCGGCCATGGATTTGGCGGACGCGAGCTTCTCCATATGCGCGAAGTTCATCTCGGCCTGGGCGCGCATGCCTTCGAGCGCGCGCTTGGTCAGGTTGAGCGAACCCGAATGGGCGTTCTCGATCGTCGCCTCCAGCGTCTGCGTCGCCTGGTCGGCCGCCGACTTCATGCGCGCATAGGCTTCCTTGGACTGCTCGATCGACTTCTGCGTCATCGTGCGGAAGGCCTCGCCCATCTTGGACGGATCGAGCCCCAAGGCGGCTTGCGCGCGCTGTGCGCTGTCGAAGGCGTCGCGCGCCGGATCTCCGGAGTTGAAGTTCTCGGTATCGGACATGTCGGCGTTCTCCTCAGCCGGACGATGGCGGATCCATAGCCCGCACCGAAGAAACTAGGGGCCTGCGTAGGCAACGAACAGGGCCGCGCGCAGAAACACGCAGGCCCATTAACCCTGCGCCCGCTTTGGCGCGCGGCAGCGGCCCGAAGTTCTGGATTTGATCTCCGAGGGGCCTTATTAACGGATCGGTAACCGATCGACGTTCCTGGGAGCCGAGGCCATTCCGTCCGCCCTCGACATCATGGCGCTGAAGTCCGTCCGAGCCGCCGCCTCGGCGGGCTCTGCCGTAGCGGTGCTGGACGCCGGCCTCTCGGCCGTCCTCTGGTCCAACCGCGCCGGCAGCCGCCTGTTCGGGCGTTGCGACGACGCATGCGCCGAAGACGACGACGTCATGCGGCAGATCCGCTCGGCGCGCGAAGCCTTTGCCGGCAAGGGTCGAACGCAGCTTCTCCTGCGCCCGCCGCAAGGCAGCGGCCTCGGCAAGGCGCTGCTTGCGCGACTGGAAGCGATCACGGCCGGCGGCACGCATCTCGCCCTTCTTTCGATGAAGCTCGGCCTCGAAGCCGTGCCCGCCGAAGAACTGGCGGCCGACCTCCTGCATGATGCCGGCGTGTCGGACGGGCTCGCCTGCGTGGTGAACCGGAACGGCATCGTGGCGGCCACCCGCCGCCTTCCCGAGGACGAGCATTCGCTTCTCGCGGTGCAGGGCCGCGAGTTCCTTCTGGCGGACGAAGACCGGCTGGTGGTGGAGGACGAGGCCGGCGCCCTGTCGTTTGCGCGCGTCGGCGAGTCGCTCGTGCTGATTCATATCGACATGCCGGACGAAGCGGTCGACGCCGAGGAGGCGTTGGCCGATCCCGTCGAGCCATCCGAAGCCGCGACGGACGATACCGCGGCTCAGATCGAGGACGAAACCGTATCGCGGGAGAGCGAAGCGCTCGCCGGCGACGACGAGGCGTCCTCGACCGACATGGCGCTCGAAGACGGGGCGGCCGAACCGGCGACGATGGCCGGCGAGCCCGCACCGGACACGGCGCCCCCCCTCTTCCAACCCCCTCTTCCCGAGCCGCTCGACACGGCGTCGGCGGCGCCCACGCCTTCCGCCGGCCCGTTCCGTGCGGCGCTGGACGCCGAACCCGTGCGCTTCGTCTGGCAGACCGACGCCGAAGCCTGCTTCTCGCAGCTTTCGCCGGAGTTTGCCGCAACGGTCGGGCCGCGCGCCGCGGACGTGATCGGCCGCCCTTTCGCCGATGTCGCGCGCGTCTTCGGCTTCGACGATTCCGGCGAGATCGAGCGCCTGCTCTTGCGCCGCGACACCTGGTCGGGCCGCACCATCCTGTGGCCGCTGGAGGGGACCGATCAGCGCGCGCCGATCGATCTGGCGGGCCTGCCGATCTACAGCCGGGATCGCGAGTTCCAGGGGTTCCGGGGCTTCGGCGTGGTGCGCCCGGCCGAGCATGAGGACGACCCGGCGGCAATCGGCCTCGCCCTTGCCCTGCCCGAGCGCGCCATTCCGGTCGATGCGCCCGAAGTCGAGCCTGAGGCGGCAGCCGAGCCGGCCGAGCGATCCGGCGCAGACGGTGCGCCGGCCTTCGGTCGCCGCCCGGCGCCCCCTGCCCCCGCCAGCGAAACGGCGGCGGAGCGCCGGCGTCGCGAGGCCAACCTGTCCAATACCGAGGCGGCCGCCTTCCGCGCGATCGGCGCCAAGCTGGGAATGCGCGCCCCGGCCAGCCAGCCCGAGCGGCAGGCGACTGCCCGGCAGCCCGCTCCCGACATCGAAGCGAGCGAAGCCGAGGCCGACGGCGCCACCCTGCTCCTGCCGGTGCAGGAGCTGGAGGACATGCTGGACGCCCTGCCGCTGGCCGTCCTCGTGCAGATGCAGGAGCGGCTGATCTTCGCCAACCGGCGGTTCTTCTCGCTGACGCGCTACGACGATCTCGACGCTCTGGAGGCGGCGGGCGGCCTCGACCACCTCGTCCAGACCTCGGGCTCGGGAACGGGCGACGAGGACGCGGTGATCCTGTGCGCCGACGGCTCGTTCGAGCGCGCCCGCCTGCATCTGCAGCGCATCAGCGTCGCGGGGCGTTCCTGCCTTCTCATGTCCTTCCCGCCCGTGGCGGCGGAGCCGGACGAGGACATGACCCCGATCCTCCTCGATCTCCAGGGCGAGGTGGAGGAGTTGCAGGCCGTGCTCGACACGGCGACCGACGGTATCCTTCTCCTCGACGAGGGAGAGCGTCTGCGCAAGATGAACGGCGCCGCCGAAGCGCTGTTCGGCCTCAGGCCCGAAGCCTATGCCGGCCTGCCGCTGCAGGATCTTCTTGCGGCGGACAGCCGCCGGGTGCTGACCGACTACATCGGAACGCTGCGCGACAACGGTCTCGCCTCGATCCTCAATGACGGGCGCGAGGTCGAGGCCCGGGTCGCCGGAAGCGAGGCCACGATCCCGCTCTTCATGACGCTCGGCCGCCTCAGCCAGGGGCGGGGCTGGTGCGTCGTGATCCGCGACATCGCCCAGTGGAAGAGCGCGGAGACCGACCTGATCGAGGCGCGGCGGCTGGCCGAGGACGCGAGCCTCCACAAGAGCCGCTTCCTCGCCAATATCAGCCACGAGTTGCGCACCCCGCTCAACGCCATCATCGGCTTTGCCGACGTCATGGCGTCGGAATGCTTCGGCCCGATCGGCCACGAGCGCTATCTCGAATATCTCGGCGACATCAAGCGCTCGGGCCATCACGTGCTCGATCTCGTCAACGACCTCCTCGACATCTCCAAGATCGAGGCGGGCAAGGTCGATCTCGCCTTCGAGGCGGTCTCGCTCAACGACGTGGTCGCCGAGGTCGTCTCGCTCATGCAACCGCAGGCCAACCGGGAGCGGGTGATCGTGCGGTCGGTGCTGCCGGCCACCGTGCCGAGCGTCGTCGCCGACCGGCGCTCCGTGCGCCAGATCGCGCTCAACCTGATCGCCAACGCCGTGCGCTTCACGCCGGCCGGCGGCCAGATCGTCGCCTCGACGCACTATGGCGCGGGCGGCGAGGTGGCCCTGCGCTTCCGCGATTCGGGCATCGGCATGACGGAACGCGAGATCGAGATCGCGCTGACCCCGTTCCAGCAGGTCAACGCCGGCCGTGACGAACGGGGTGAAGGCACCGGGCTCGGCCTGCCGCTGACCAAGGCCATGGCCGAGGCGAACCGGGCGCAGTTCTCCATCGCCTCCACACCGGGCGAGGGAACGCTGGTGGAGATCGTGTTCCCCGCCCAGCGCGTTCTGGCCGACTAGGGCCACGACTGAGGGCTCCGGACTGACGCCGGGCGCCGGATCGCGTCGGGCAAGGAAACCGGGCGGGATAGCGGCGCTCATCGCATAAAGACGCCGTCCGATCCGCAGGCATCGCAGGCCAGCCGGCGGAGTTCTGATGGGCGTTGCCGGTGCAAAATGCCGGTTCTCGCAAGAACTCGGTTCGCGCGTTACTTTTGGAACGATTCCAACGTAATAGCTCAACGGAACGTTACTGCGTTTTCGTCTTGATTCCCGTGACCGTCTGCGGCATCGAAAACCGGACTGCGTCGTGCAAGTTTCGCAGTCGCGCCAGGCAGGCCACCCGGCTCCGCCTTCCCGTTACTGCGAACCCGCCGCGACGCGTGCGGTGCCCCGAGGACCTGAGGATGACCAAGCTTCTTTCGAGCCGCACGGCCTTTGCGATGGGTGTCGGCATGCTGGCTGTCGCAAGCCCGACCCTCGCGCAGGCTGCGGATGTCAACATCTACTCCTCGCGACAGCCCGCCCTGATCCAGCCGCTGCTCGACGCCTTCACGAAGGAGACGGGCCTCACCACGGCGACGATCTTCATCGAGAAGGGTTTGGAAGAGCGCATCAAGGCGGAAGGGGCGAACTCGCCCGCCGACGTCGTGCTGACGGTCGATATCGGACGTCTCGACGCCACCAAGCAGGCGGGCGTGCTGCAGGCGCTGGACGATGCGGTGATCGAGAAGGACATCCCGGCCGCGTTCCGCGACGCGGGCAAGGAATGGTCGGGCCTCACGTCGCGGGCGCGTGTCGTCTACGCCTCCAAGGAGCGCGTCGGTGACGAGGCCCTCACCTACGAAGGGCTCGCCGACCCGAAGTGGAAGGGCAAGATCTGCATCCGCTCCGGCCAGCATCAGTACAACGTGGCGCTCGTCGCGGCCTATCTCGCCCACCACGGCGAGGAGGCGACGCGCACATGGCTGACGGGTCTTCGCGACAATCTGGCGAGCGCGCCGGAAGGCGGCGACCGCGATCAGGCCCGCAACGTCGCGGCCGGCCAGTGCGATATCGCGATCGGCAACACCTATTACGTCGGCTTGATGCGCAACAACGAAAAGGAGCCCGAGCAGAAGGAATGGGCCGAGGCGATCAAGGTGATCCTGCCGACCTTCGAGAACGGCGGTACCCATGTCAACATTTCCGGCATGGGCCTCGCCAGACACGCGCCCAACCGCGATAACGCGGTCAAGTTCATGGAATTCCTGACCACCGACGAGGCGCAGCGCATCTACGCCGAGGTCAATTACGAATACCCGCTGAAGGACGGCGTCGCGGTATCCGAGACCGTGAAGAGCTTCGGCGAGCTGAAGCCGGACACGCTGTCGCTCGGCGACATCGCCGCGAACCGGGCTCGTGCGTCCGAGCTGATCGACGAGGTCGGTTTCGACAACGGCCCGAAGTCCTGATCACCCGGCCGAACCCGATCGAGGCGCGGGCGGCTGAACGGGCCGCCTTCTCCATCGTGCGACTGCGGACGACGCCGTGGTGAGCGAGCTTTCGATGAAACACGAGGGCGCGGCGCCGGCTCTTCGCCGCGCGATGGGATCGGAGCGCCTGTTCCTTCTCGCGGCGATCGCGCTCGGGGTTCTCGTCGCGCTGCCCGTCCTGTCGCTTCCCGTGATCGCGCTCAGTGGCACGGCCGACAACTGGAGCCATCTCGCGCGCACCGTGCTGCCGCGCGCGGCCGGGACGACGCTGATGCTGATGGCGGGCGTCGGTCTCGCGACGGCGACCGTCGGCACCCTCACCGCCTGGCTGGTGACGAGCTTCCGCTTTCCCGGCCGGTGCATCTTCGCCTGGGCGCTCGTCCTGCCGCTGGCCGTTCCGACCTATATCGCCGCCTACTGCTTCAACGAGCTCCTGCACTATGTCGGGCCCGTTCAGTCCGGTCTTCGGTCGCTGTTCGGCTGGACCGCGCGGTCCGACTACTGGTTCCCCGACATCCGGTCCCCCGGCGGCGCGGTGCTGGTGCTGTCCAGCGTTCTCTATCCTTATGTCTTCCTGACCGTGCGCCTCGTGCTTCTGATGCAGGGGCGCAAGGCATCCGACGTCGCGCGCACGCTCGGCGCCGGGCGCCTGCGCATCCTTCTCACCGTGCTCCTGCCGATGGCCCGCCCGGCGATCGCGGTGGGTGTGGCGCTGGTGCTGATGGAAACCGTCAACGACATCGGCGCGGTGGAATTTCTGGGCGTCCAGACCCTCACCTTCGCCGTCTATGCCACCTGGCTCAATCGCGGGGATCTTGCCGGCGCCACGCAGATCGCGCTTCTGATGCTCGCCGTCATCTTCGCCCTTCTCTGGGCCGAACGCTTTGCCCGGCGCCGCCAACGCTTCTCGACGGCGCGGGCCGACACGGTGCGGGCCGGCGCGGACCGGCTGCGGGGCCTCAAGGGCTGGGCCGCCGCCCTCGCCTGTCTGCTTCCGATCCTCGCCGGCTTCGGCGTGCCCTTCGCGATCCTTGGAAGCTACGCGTGGCGGCGGCCGGACGACTTTGCCGATCCGCAACTGTGGCGCGCGCTCCAGAACACCGTCGCGGTGGCCGGGGCGGCGGCGCTCCTGACCGTCGCCATCGGGTTCCTCGTCGCCTACGGCATCCGCCTCAGCAACGCACGGCCTCTCCGCCTCCTGTCGCGCCTCGCCGCCTTCGGCTACGCGGTGCCGGGCACGATCCTCGCCATGGGTATCCTCGTGCCCTTCGCGGCCTTCGACAACGCGCTGGACGCCCGGATGCGCGAGTGGTTCGGGGTCTCGACGGGACTCCTCCTGTCGGGATCGGGCTTTGCCATCGTCTTCGCATGCACCGCGCGCTTCATGGCAATGGGCCACGGCTCGCTCGACAACGGCTTCGCCAAGCTCTCGCCCCATCTCGACATGGCTTCGCGCGCGCTCGGCCACGGGCCCGGCGGCACGCTGAGACGCGTCCTCCTGCCCCTGATGCGCCCGGCCCTTCTGACGGCATTGCTCCTGGTCTTCGTGGAGGCCGCCAAGGAGCTTTCCGCGACGATCCTCCTGCGCCCGTTCGACTTCGACACGCTGGCGACCTTCGTCTATGCTCAGGCCTCGCGCGCCGCCTTCGAGGACGGAGCGATCGCCGCGCTCCTCATCGTGGCGACCGGCATCCTGCCCGTCATCGTGCTGACGCGCAGCCTGGCGGCAACGCAGGATCGACGGGACGACTGACAAGGCTCGCGCAAGCCAGGCTTGCCAACGCCTTCCCTCCGGCACAATTCGGTGCGAAACAACGCTTTCCCGGCCGTCACCGACAGCGCGCCGCATCCGTCTGATTCCGCCATCCGAAAGGCCGTTCTTGACCCCAGCGCGCGATCCGTCTCCTCGTGTCCCGACGGACACGGGCCCGCGCCGCCGCAAGGTCAAGCGGTCCCTGGCGATCGGGGGTGCGCTGGCGCTGGTCGTGGCCGGCGGGATCGTCGCGGCGTTCTCCACGTTTTCGCTCACCCTGCCAACCGCTCAGGCCGAGATCGAGGCACGACTCAGCCGGCTCGTCGGCGCACCGGTGGCCGTCGCCGGCACCGCCGAGTTCGCCCTTCTGCCGCGCCCGAGCGTGATCCTGTCGGACGTGCGGGCGCTGACCGTGTCGAACGGAGCCCCCCTCCAGCTGGACGTCGACCGCCTGGAGGCCGACTTCAACCTGCTGGACGCCCTGGCGGGGCGTGCGGACATCCGCCGGGTGACGCTGGTGCGCCCGGAACTCGGCCCCGCCGACCCCGCCCCTTCGTCGGCGGGGGTCTCGGCCGCTCCCGCGCCGCCCGCGCCGACATCCACGGCCCCCTTGCCCGCCACTGCCGACGGACGCGAAACCCTGCGCGCGCTGCTGGACCGTTTCCAGGGGCTCGACGAGTTGCGGCTGCGCGACGGCCTCGTTCGTCTGCCCGGCATGGACGGTGCGGTCTCCAGCGCCGACCTCGACTTCCGCTGGGCGGGCAACGGGTCGCCGGCCAGCCTGTCCGGCAGCTTCGTCTGGAACGGGCAGCCGGCCAAGGTGCAGGGGCAGATCGACCGCCCCGTCCCCTTCTTCGACGGGGAAACGAGCCCTTTGCGTCTCGTCCTGTCGGCGCCGTCGGGCGAGATCGGCTTTTCGGGCGACGGGTCGGGCGCCAGACCGTTGCGCCTGTCGGGCGTCCTGCGGCTGGCGACGCCCTCGCTGTCGCGCGCCGCGCGCTGGCTGGGTGAGCCGTCCGTGCCAGATCTCGGCGCCCTGGCCCTCGAGACGCGGATCGAGCTGTCGGGAGAACGGGTCAATTTCGGCGCCGTGCAGCTCGATCTCGGAGGCAACCAGGCGCGCGGCGCCATGGAGGCCGATCTTTCGGGATCGGCGCGGCGCCGGTCGCTGTCGGGAACCCTCGCCTTCGCCAATCTCGACCTCGGTCGCGCCTTCCAGGCGATCGCCCCCGTGCCGCGCAACATCCTGGATCTTCAGCGTCCCGTGAGCTTCGATCTCGGGCGTGATCTCGACATCGACCTGCGGCTTTCCGCGCAGCGCGCCCAGCTCGGTCCGGTACCGGCCACCGAGGTGGCAGCCGCGATCAAGGTCGTGGCCGGTTCCGGCACGCTTGATATCGGCGACATGGCGGCACTGGGCGGCAGGGGCGGCCTTCGCTTACGCTTCGGCCCGACGAACGGGCATCCGATGCTGGATGCCAGCCTCCGCCTGTCGGCGGTGAGCATGGCTGATATCGACGCCCTGTCGGTCGTCCCGCTCCCCGTCTCGACGGGCTCGGCGGATCTCGATCTGACGCTCCAGAGCCCGGCGGCGAGCTGGGGCGAGCTCCTCACCAGCGGACGGACGGCACTCAATCTGCGGGTCACCGACGGCCGGCTGCGCGGCTTTCCGGCAGAGCTGATGCGCGCGCCCGGCCGGCACGAGATCGAGGCCACGACCGGCTCGCCCGCCGAAGGCTTCCGGACCCTCACCGCCTCCCTTCAGGGCACGGGACTGCGCATGCGTCTGGAGACCCTCGTCATGACCACGAGCACGGGCACCAGCGAGGCACAGGGCGTGTTCGACGTCCACACGCGCCGCCTGAACCTGTCCGGCACCTCGCAGCCCACGGTGGTCGAGGCATCGGGAACGGGGTCCGCGTTCACTTCCTCTCAACCCATTCCGTTTACGATACGGGGAGAATGGCCCCGCCCGGTCATGACCGTGGACGCGCCCGAGGCGCCGATCTGATCCGGCGGGCGGGGTGCCTCCTTGCCCGGGAACCAGACGCCCATGGCCGAAACGACCCGCTCCTCCGCTGTCGCGGCGCGCGCCTTCCTCTACGCTCTTGCGGCTTCGTCGATCCTCGCCGGCCCAGCCGCCGCCGCCTCGTCCGTGGTGGTCGCCGGACAGGACGCACGCACCCCGAGCGTCACGCAGACGAGGCACGTGGAAACACGGCGCCAAACGCCCGCCCAATGCGCGGCCGCCTTCCATGCCCGTTTCGGAGCGATCCGCGAAGGCGCGTTCGCCGCGCTGAAGACGGCAACGGGCGTCGAGCCGGGTCCGATGGACGAGACGTTGCCGGGCACCCTTCTCTTTCCGCCGTCCGGGCGGGCCCAGGCCGGCGACAACAGTGCCGCGCTCCGCACGGCGGCCGCGCTCGCGAAGGCACGAGGGCGTACGGTCGGCCCGCTCGATGCCAACGCCCGCTGGATCGCCGCCCGCATCCGCGAGGATCTCGGCGACTTCCTCTCCCAGAAGGAGACCCCCTATCTCTGCAGCGGGATCGACGCCTATCTCGAAACGCTGCGCGCGCAGGCAGCGCGGATCGGCCAGTCGCCCGACCGGCTCGCCGCGCAGGTGAATGCCCAGCGCGAGGCCGCCCGGTCCAGCCTGATCGCGGCTCGTGCCGCCCTGCGTCCCGCCCCCCTCCCCCGCTTCGCGCCCAGCGATCGTCCCGGCGACGCGTTGGTCGCCACGAACCTGCGCACCAGCGTCGGGCTTGATGGGAACGAAGTGTATGGGCCGGCGATGCGGGTCGCCAATCGCGGCGACATTCGCGTCTCGGAAGGCAGTTCCGATCCCGATCTTCCGCCGCTGAAGGCGTCGGACGCGTTGGCGAGCGAGGAGGACATCGCCCGCACGGTTCGCGATCTCGGCACCCGCGCCGACGCCGCGGGGGCGCTGGGCAGTTCCACCATCGCCGGTACCGACCCGGTCAGCACGGGGGCGATCGCCGTCATCGGTCCGGCTCGCCCCGACACGAGGGCGAGCTTGCGCCTTCTGGCCGAATTGCGCCCGCGTCTCCTCGGCCCAGCCGCGCCTGTCCAAGCGGACGCGAACCAGCGCGCCGATCTTGTGCGTGCGCTTTCCGATCTCGAAGCGCTGGACTATCTCCTGGCCGCCGAGCGCGAGCCCTCGCATCCGTTGCCGGCAGCGCTGGAGGCGACCTTCGGTGCCATCGCGACGGCGCACGCCGACGCTTGCGCCTGCAAGCCCTGAGACGGCTGCGCCGGAGCGCCGGCGCAGGATCCGCAGGGGATCGCCTCGGCTAGCGAAGCGTCAGGCACCGTCGAGCCCAACGGCACCCATCCCGCAACATCCGGCGGAAGGCGCCATTGGGCCCACCCGGCGGACCTGCGATACGCGCTCCACGGGTCAGGTCCCGGCGGCCAGCCGTTCGTCGCGCAAGCGCCGGACTTCCTGGCGCTTGGTGAGAAGCGAGGCGATCACGACGCCGACTGCCACCACCGCGATGAGGATGGTGGAGATGGCGTTGATCTCGGGCGTCACGCCAAGCCGCACCTGGCTGTAGATGCGCATCGGGAGCGTCGTCGCGCCCGGTCCCGAGGTGAAGCTCGCGATCACGAGATCGTCGAGCGACAGCGTGAAGGCGAGCATCCAGCCGGCCGCCACCGCCGGCCAGATCACCGGCAGGGTGATGAGGAAGAACGCCTTCCACGGCGGACAGCCCAGATCCTGAGCGGCCTCCTCCAGCGACAGGTCGAACGACACCAGCCGCGACTGCACCACCACGGCCACGAAGCACATGGTGAGCGTCGTGTGGGCGAGGGTCACCGTCCAGAAGCCGCGGTCGAAATCGATGGCGACGAACAAGAGCAGCAGCGACAGGCCGGTGATCACCTCGGGCATGACGAGCGGCGCGAAGACCATGCCCGAAAACAGGAGGCGGCCGCGGAAGCGCTTGTGGCGTACGAGAGCCAGCGCGGCGAGCGTGCCGAGCACGGTCGCCAGCGTCGCCGACACGATGCCGACGCGCAGCGTCACGAAGGCCGCGTCGAGAAACAGGCGATTGCCGGCGAGCGCCGTATACCAGCGCGTCGAGAAGCCGCCCCAGACGGTGACGAGCTGCGAGGCGTTGAAGGAATAGATGACGAGAAGCAGGATCGGCAGGTAGAGGAAGCCGAAGCCCGCCACCAGCGACACGACGTTGAACGACGACAACCCGCGCCGCATCAGTCGATCCTCGCCTGGACGCGCTGGAACAGCGTGATCGGGATCACCAGCACGAGAAGCAGAAGCACCGCCACCGCCGAGGCCACCGGCCAGTCGCGGTTGGCGAAGAACTCGTCCCAGAGCGTCTTGCCGATCATCAGCGTCTGCGATCCGCCGAGAAGATCGGGGATCACGAACTCGCCGACGGCCGGGATGAAGACGAGGAAGGCACCCGCCAGGACGCCGGGCAGCGACAGTGGGAAGGTCACGCTCCAGAAGGCGCGCAGCGGCGTGCAGCCAAGATCGCTCGCCGCCTCCAGGAGGCGATGGTCCAGCCGCTCGAGGCTGGCATAGATCGGCAGCACCATGAAGGGCAGATAGGAATAGACGATGCCGATATAGACGGCCGTCTCGGTGTTGAGGATCTCGAGCGGCGTCGAGACGAGGCCGGTCCCAAGGAGGACCTGGTTGAGGTAGCCCTCGTTCCGCAATATGCCGATCCAGGCGTAGACGCGGATCAGGAAGCTCGTCCAGAACGGCAGGATGACCAGCATCACCAGGATCTGGCGCATGGTGCTCGACGCGCGCGACATGGCGTAGGCGAGCGGATAGGCGACCAGAAGCGCCAGCACCGTCGAGATCGCGGCGATCCGCAGCGACGAGAGGTAGGCGTCGAGATAGAGCGGATCGTCGCCGAGCCACAGGTAGCTGTCGAAGCTCAAGCCCCGGACCGCCGCCACGAACGCGGCCCAGCTCTCCGCCGTGAAGACCGGCGTATAGGGAGGCTGCGCGATCGTCGTCGTCGACAGCGAGATCTTGAGGACGATCGCGAAGGGAACGAGGAAGAGCGCGACGAGCCAGAGATAGGGCACGCCGATCACCGCGCCCCGCCACCACCCGCCCTGCGTCTTGGAGCTGCCGGCCATATCAGCTACTCCGCCAGGACCACGCCGGCGTCGCGCTCGAAGGTGAGCGTGACCTCCTCCTCCCAGGCGATCTGCTCCGGCGCCACGCGAGCCGCGTTGATCACGGTGGAGCGCACCGTCTCGCCGCCCGAGAGCCGGATGTTGAAGAGGGTGACGTCCCCGAGATAGGCGATGTCCCAGACCGTGCCGGACAGCGTGTTGGCGGCACCCGCCTCGGCTGCGCGGCGCGACAGTCGCACCTTTTCCGGCCGGATCGCGAAGGCCACCGTCTGGCCGGGCGTCAGCGCCGCCGCGGTCTCGGTCTCGATGCGCCCCGCAGGCGAGCGGAGCGTCGCCATGCCGCTCGAAACGCTTTCCACCTCGGCCTCGATCAGCGACACGTTGCCGACGAAATCGGCGACGTAGCGCGAGGTCGGAGCCTCGTAGACGACCGCGGGCGGTGCGACCTGGCAGATCTTGCCGGCGCGCATCACGGCCATGCGGTCGGCCATGGTCATCGCCTCTTCCTGGTCATGGGTGACGATCACGAAGGTGAGGCCGAGTTCCTGCTGGAGGTCCATCAGCTCGAACTGGGTTTCCTCGCGCAGCTTCTTGTCGAGTGCGCCGAGAGGCTCGTCGAGAAGCAGCACCTTGGGCCGCTTGGCGAGCGAGCGCGCGAGCGCGACGCGCTGCTGCTGGCCGCCCGACAGCTGGCTGGGCTTGCGCCGGCGGAAGGGCTCGAGCTTGACGAGCCGCAGCATCTCCTCGACCCGCGCATCGATCTCCGAGCGCGCCATGCCGTCCTGCCGGAGACCGAAGGCGATGTTCTTCTCGACGTTCATGTGCGGGAAGAGCGCATAGGACTGGAACATCATGTTGAGCGGACGCCGGTAGGGCGGCACGCCCTTGAGGCTCTCGCCCCCTAAGCGGATGTCGCCGTCCGTTGGCTCTTCGAAGCCGGCCAGCATGCGCAGCAGCGTGGACTTGCCGCAACCCGAAGGTCCGAGAAGCGCGAAGAACTCCCGGTCGTAGATGCCGAGCGACAGGTCGTCCACGGCCACCGAGCCCCCGAAGCGCTTGGTGACGTGGTCGAACTCGATGAGGGGCTTGGCGGCGGGGTCGTTCCAGGGGTCGAAGTTGCGGCGAATATTGCCGAGGGATTTCTGTGCGCCCGCCATGCCCGTCCTTCGTGTCCCGTGTCCGACTGCCGGTCGGCCCCTTGGCCCGGCACCGCGCCCTCAGCGGCCGGTCTTCACCGTCGTGAAGGCGCGAGTCGCCAGACGCTGCGCGCGCGAGTCGTAGGGTCGCTTGATGAAGAGCTTTTGAAGGGTCGCCTCGTCCGGATAGATCGCGGGATCCTCCAGGATCTCCTTATCGATCAGCGGCTGCGAGGCGAGGTTTCCGTTGGCGTAGGACACGTAGTTGGTCGCCCTCGCGATCACCTCGGGGCGCATCATGTAGTTGATGAAGACGTGCGCTTCCTCGACATGCGGGGCGTCCGCGGGGATCGCCATCTGGTCGAACCACATCATCGCGCCCTCCTTCGGGATGGCATAGGCGACCTCGACGCCGCGGCCGGCCTCCTCGGCGCGCGTCGCGGCCTGCAGGACGTCGCCCGAGAAGCCGATCGCCACGCAGATGTCGCCGTTGGCGAGGGCGTTGATGTATTCCGACGAATGGAACTTGCGGATGAAGGGGCGCACGCCCTTCAGGAGTTCCTCCGCCTTGCCGATGGATTCCGCATCGCTCGCGTTGGGGTCGAGACCGAGATACTGCAGCACTGCCGGCAGGATCTCGCCCGGCGCGTCGAGCATGTCGATGCCGCACTTGGACAGAACCTCGGCGTTCTTCGGGTCGAAGACGAGGGCCCACGAATCCACCGGGGCGTCGGGCAGGAGCTCCTTGACCTTAGCGGGATTGTAGCCGACGCCGGTGGTGCCCCACATGTAGTTGACCGAATGGGCGTTGCCCGGATCGTAGGCGGCGACGCGCTCGGTGACGAGCGGCCACATGTTCTTGAGGTTGGGCAGCTTCGACGCGTCGAGCGTCTGGAAGACGCCCGCGTCGATCTGGCGCGACAGGTACTCGGCCGAGGGCACCACGATATCGTAGCCGCTGCCGCCGGCCAGCAGGCGGGTCTCGAGGATCTCGTTGGAATCGTAGGTGTCGTAGACGACCCGGATCCCCGTTTCCTTCGTGAAGTCGTCAATGATCGAGGTGTCGATGTAGTCCGACCAGTTGAAGACGTTGAGCACCTTCTCCTGGGCCGAAGCCGCGTGGACGCCGAGGCTCGCAACGACGCTGGCCAGCAGGAAGGAGGTCAATCGCATCGGACGGGCACCTTTTCGGATTGCTCTGTTGCAAGGCAATATTGCCAAAGCCCTGCGCTTTGCCTAGGGCCGCCCGGCGTTTTTACCCTTCCTTCATGCTCTCGCGCAGCATGAACACGGCACCCTCGCCATAGCCCGCCAGTTTGGGAGCAAGGGCCGGATCGTCCACGCGGGCGAACCCGAAGCGTGCCCAGAAGGGCCATGTGCCGTAGACGGAGACGAGAACCGCCGCCCCGAAAGGCTCGGCGAGCGTCAGGAGGCGGCGGATCGCCGGCTCGGCCAGCCCGTGCCCCCGCCATTCCGGCGCCACCGCGACGTCGTGGAGGTAGAGCGCGTCGGCATCGGCAGGCAGGGTGCCGAGCACGGTGTCGAGCGGAGGCGGCGCGAAGCGATGTACGGGATAGGCGATCGCATAGGCGGCGAGCGCCCCGTCCGCATGGGCAAGCACGAGCGAGCCCTCCGGAAACAGCCGCAGCCGATCCAAGAACATCGCCTCGCCCTCATGGAAGGTGGGATGCACGCGCTCCGAGAGGGCCATCACGGCGGGCAGGTCTTCCGCCTCCATCGGACGCCAGCCGGCCGGTGACGGCAGGGCGACCCGGCTCATCGATGCTGGCGCCCCGCGCCGTAGAACATCTTCTCCCAAGCCTTGTGCGCCTTGTAGCCCTCGCGGATGAAGGGCGTGAACACGGCGAGATTGAGCACCGCCTTGTTGGCGACGTTGGCGGGAAAGCGCAGCGGCTTCTCGAAATCCACGAACAGGACCACCCGCACCGCGTCCGAATGGTTCCATGCCTCGTGCTCGTAGGCGTCGTCGAAGATCAACGCCTCGCCTTCGCGCCAGTGGCGCGTCTGGTCGGAGATGCGGATACCGATCTTGTCGGGCTGATCGGGCACCACGAGGCCGAGATGGAAGCGCAGGACGCCGTTGTAGGGTCCGCGGTGCGGCGGCAGGTGCTTGCCGGGCTCGAAGATCGAGAACATGGCCGACTTCAGGCCCGGGATCTTCTGGAGGATGCGCCAGGTCTCGGGGCACTGGCGGATCGCCTCCTCCGACTTGATGCCGTAGCCGCACAGGAAGAAGGTCTTCCAGTTCTGGTCCGACGAGATCGAGCGCACCTCGGACGAAATCTCGTGGAAGGCCGGCAGATCGCCCTTGCGCACCAGGATCTTGTCGAGCTCGGCACGGATCAGGCGCCATTCGGCCTCGACCTCGCGCGCCCAGGGAAAGTCGTCGGTCGGGTAGACCGGCGGATTGCCGACCGCCGAATACTTGAGGTTCAGCGCCTCCGCCCTGTCGACGAGCCCTTGCACGACTCGCGCGGCAGCCCCCTGCCGGCTCATCGTGTCCTGGAGGCCTTCCGTCTTGGTGGTCTGCTGCGGGGTGGTCTGCTTGGGGGCCGTGTCTGTCATGGTTCTTCCAATACTCGCCCGGCGATGAAGCCGATCGCTCCTGCATGTCGCTCTTCTGCATGGCGTTTCAACGGAAATCTCGAGGCGTCAAGCGCCAAACCCGTTCGCCGGGTGCGTCCGGGCACCGGATGGACGCTCGCCGGCAGGTCGCGGCGCCGGGGATCACGACCGCCGCCGCGTCCGCGCGCCGGAGCCTTCCCGGCTCCGCAGGGACGGGCTATGCTCGGCCCATCCGCCCCTTGTCCGCAGGACCGCATGCAAGACCGCACCCGACCGCCCAAGCTCGATGCCGGCGCCTTGTCCAAGATCAAGCGCGACAAGCCCAAGCGGCGCGGGGTCTCCGACGGCGTCGGGATCGGCAAGGCGAGCGGGGCACGCGTCGATCGCCCGCGCGTGTCTCCGGCCGCGCCCCGTTCGGGCCGCGCCGATTACCTCGATTCCCGGCGCGGCGTGCGCTCCATGGCGGAAGCCGCCGAATGGCTGCGCGTGCGCGGCATCGAGGACATCGAGTGCATCACGCCGGACCTTGCGGGCGTCGCCCGCGGCAAGATGATGCCGGCCAAGAAATTCACCGGCAACACCTCGCTGGCCCTGCCCTCGGCTCTGTTCATGCACACGATCTCGGGCGAGTATCCGGAAGAGACGGGCTCGTTCCGCTATTCGCCGAACGACGGCGACCTCAAGCTCGTGCCCGATCTTTCGACCCTCTCGGCGGTCCCCTGGGAGAGCGATCCTACGGCGCAGGTGATCTGCGACCTGATCGACACCGCCGGCGAGGCGGTCGGCTACACGCCGCGCAACGTGCTCAAACGGGTCATGAAGCTCTACGAGGATCGCGGGTGGCGGCCGGTGGTGGCGCCGGAGATCGAGTTCTACCTCGTCTCCAAGAACGTCGATCCCGACTATCCCCTGACGCCCCCGATCGGCCGCTCGGGTCGGCAGATCCAGGGCGGACAGGCCTATTCGATCGGTGGCATCAACGAGTTCGACGAACTGATCGACGACATCTACCATTTCTCCGACGGGCAGGGCCTCGAGATCGACACGCTGATCCACGAGGACGGCGCCGCGCAGCTCGAGATCAACCTGCGCCACGGCGATCCCGTGGAACTCGCCGATCAGGTGTTCATGTTCAAGCGCACGATCCGCGAGGCGGCGCTGAAGCACGACATCTACGCGACCTTCATGGCCAAACCCATCCAGGGCCAGCCGGGATCGGCCATGCACATCCACCAGTCGGTGGTGGACGTCGAGACCGGACGCAACGTGTTCTCGGCCGAGGACGGCAGCCCTTCCCCGCTCTTTCACCACTTCATCGGCGGCATGCAACGCTTCGTGCCCGCCGCCCTCGTGATGATGGCCCCTTACGTCAACTCCTACCGTCGCCTCACCTACGGCATGTCGGCGCCGACCAACAACGCCTGGGGCTTCGACAACCGCACCACGGCCTTCCGCGTGCCGGCCTCGGACGCCGCCGCGCGGCGCGTCGAGAACCGGCTGCCCTCCTCGGACGCCAACCCCTATCTCGCGCTCGCGGCCTCGCTCGCCTGCGGCTGGCTCGGCATGGTCAACGCGGTGGAGCCGGACCAGCCGACCGACCGCACGGTCAACGAGGACGGGGTCATCTCGCTGCCGCGCGGCCTCCTCGAGGCCGTCGCTGCGTTCGAGGCGGAAGAAGCGTTCCAGGAGGTGCTCTCCAAGGAATTCGTCGGCACCTATGCCGGCATCAAGCGCGGCGAACACGAGACCTTCATGCAGGTCATCAGCCCGTGGGAGCGCGAGTTCCTGCTCCTGAATGTCTGAGGCGCACCAGTCTCCCATCTCGCCCGGCCGCTCCTGGTACGAGGATTCGGTGGGCGAGCGTGCGCGCTACCCCAGCCTCGACGGCTCGACGCGGGCCGACGTCCTCGTGGTCGGTGGCGGGTTCACCGGGCTCTCGGCCGCCCTCCATCTCGCCCGCGCCGGCGTCGACGTGGTTCTCTGCGAAGCGGCCCGGCTCGGCGACGGCGCCTCGGGGCGCAACGGTGGCCAGTTCGGCACCGGGCAGCGCCGCTGGCCGGAGGAGATGGAAGACCTGTACGGGCCGGAGCGCGCCCGGCGCCTCTTCGCCATGGCCGAGGACGCCAAGGCCGGTCTCCACGAGACCATGCTGCGCGAGGGCATCGAGGCCGACTTCCGGCCCGGCCAGATCTCGCTGGCCCACCGGGCACGCTATGTCGACGAGTTCCGCCGCCACGCCGACTGGCTGGCCGAGCGCTACGACTACCCGCACCTGCGCTTCATGGACCGCGAGGAGACAGCAGGGCGCCTCGGCTCGGGCGTCTACCATGCGGGCCTGCGGGACGTCGGAACCGGTCATCTCCACCCGATGAAGCTCTTGGTCGGGCTCGGCCGTGCGGCCAGGCGCGCCGGCGCGCGGCTCCACGAGGATACGAAGATCGAGGCGCTGACGCGGGGCGAAGGCGGGCTCTGGCAGGCTCGAACGGCGCGCGGCACGGTCACGGCCGCGCGCGTCCTCCTCGCCACCAACGCCCACGGCGGCCGGCTGGAGCCGAAGAGCGCGGCCCATGTCATGCCGATCCGTTCCTTCATCGCGTCGACGGAACCGCTGGCCGAACCGCATAGGGTCCTGCCGGGAAACGAGGCGGCCGACGATTCCCGCTTCGTGGTGCGCTATTTCCGCAAGAGCGCCGACGGCCGGCTGCTGTTCGGCGGGCGCGAGGCTTATACGTCGGCGTCCGGCGACATCGCCGGCCAGATCCGTCGGCAGGTCGTCTCCATCTGGCCGCATCTCTCGGACGTGCGCTTCACCCATGCCTGGGGCGGCTCGGTCGCCGTCACCATGCCCCGCATGCCCTATGTCGCGGAACCCCAGCCCGGACTCGACGTGATCGCCGGCTTTTCCGGCCACGGCGTGATGCTGACGCACTGGTTGGGACGGCTCTACGCCGGACGCCTCACCGGCGAAGGCGAGACGCTGGCCGACTTGAGGGATCTCGACATCCCGGCCTTTCCCGGCGGCACCTGGCTTCGCGCGCCGCTCCTGTTTCTTGCGATGACCTGGTACGCCTTGCGCGATCGACTGTGATGGCGGAGAAGGGCGCGCGGCGTTCCCCGCATCCCCTGTTGCCGCCATTTTCGAAGTTTCCGTCGTGAGCGCATCCCCTTCCTCCCAGTCCGTCCCCTCGCTCCGCGACCGGCTGCGGGCGGACACGCGCGAGGCGCACGAGGCGCTGGACGCCTCGTTCGCGGGCATGTTCGCCGATGCGACCGGCACGCGTTACGCCCGCTTCATCGCCATGAACCGGGCGGCCCACGCGGCGATCGACCCGGTCCTGGCGGCCAGTCCGCTCGCCGGCCTGAAGGACGAGGAGGCACCGGCGGACCGCCTCGACGCGGCGCATCGGGACGCCTTGGCGCTCGGTCTCGCCCCCGCCCCGCCGGTGCGATTTCCTTTGCCAGGACCCGATCTATTCGAGGCGTTCGGCATCGCCTATGTGCTGGAAGGATCGAGGCTTGGCGCCAAGTATATGTTGCGCGCCATCAAAATTGATCAGCGCACCGATGACGTGCGGTGGCCGACTGACTATCTGGAGGCCTCCAGCGATGCACGCCCCTTCACCCGACTGCTCGATCGCATGGCGGCCGAACGGGCGGACGAGCCTGCCATTCGGCGTGCGGTCGAGGCGGCGGACGTGACGTTCCGCTTCTTCCGCAGCCTATGCGGGGACGACGATAAGAGGACGACCCGCGCTTGACGATCCAGCCCCAGCCGTTCGGCGACGTCGACATCACCAACTGCGAGCGCGAGCCGATCCAGTTCCTGGGGCGCATCCAGAACTTCGGCTATCTTCTCGCCGTGTCCACCGACTGGCTGATCGAGCGCGTCTCGGCCAATATCGGCGACGTGATCGACCGCACCGCCGAGAGCCTGCTCGGCGAGTCCGTCCTGTCGGTGGTCTCCGAAGGCGCGCTTCATTCCATCCGCGGCCGGCTTCAGATCCTGTCGGGCGAGAGCGGGGGCGAGCGCATCGTCGGCCTCGATCTCTTCGGCACGGGCATGCGCTTCGACGTGGCGATCCATGTCTCGGCAGGCTCCATCATCATCGAGGCCGAGCCCCAGGCCGAGCGCCCGTCCACCAACCCCGGCGCGCTGGTCAAGAGCATGATCACCCGCGTCCAGAAGACGCAAGGGCTAGAGGGGCTCTACAAGGAAAGCGTGCGCCAGCTGCGCGGCATCACCGGTTTCGACCGTGTGATGCTGTATCGCTTCGCGGACGGGGGCGCCGGCTCGGTGATCGCGGAGGCCGCACGGTCCGGCATCGGCTCGTTTCTCGGCCTGAACTACCCCGCGACCGACATTCCGCCCCAGGCCCGCGCGCTCTACGTGCGCAACCAGGTACGGCTGATCGCGGACGTCGGGTCCGAGACCGTACCCGTGATCCCCGAACTCGATCCCCATGGACGGCCGATCGACCTCTCGCAGTCGGTGCTTCGGTCGGTGTCGCCGATCCATATCGAGTATCTCGGCAACATGGGCGTGTCCGCCTCCATGTCGGTCTCGATCGTCATCGACGGACAGCTCTGGGGCCTGTTCGCGCTTCACAACTACGCGCCCCGACACCTTGCGATGGAAGTGCGCGCCGCAGCCGAGCTCTTCGGTCAGATGGTGTCGCTCATCATCGAGGGTCGCCTCGCCAAGGAGCAGCGCCAGCTCGAGGAAGCCGGGCGCGTGCTGCACGACCGGTTCGTCTCGCGCATCGTCGCCGCCTCGTCGACGCTGGATACGATCGGTGAATTCGCCGACGACCTGCGCGAGATCATCCCCGCCGACGGGTTCGCGATCTTCGTGAAGGGCGACGCCCAGTGCTACGGCCACTGCCCGACGCCCGAAGAGATCGCGAGCCTGGCGCGCTTCCTCAACCGGGCAGGCTCGGGCCGCATCTATGCGACCGACGAGATCTCGGCGGTCCATCTTCCGGGCGCCGACTATATCGACCGGGCGGCGGGTGTCCTCGCCATTCCGATCTCCCGCTCCCCGCGCGACTACCTCCTGTTCTTCCGCCGCGAGATCATCCAGACGGTCACCTGGGCGGGCGACCCGAAGACCAAGGAGCGCATGATCGGGCCGAACGGCGTTCGCCTGACGCCGCGCAAGAGCTTCGAGGCCTGGAAGGAAACCGTGCACGGTCGCAGTCACCCTTGGACGGTGAGCGAGACCAAGGCGGCCGAGGGGCTGCGCGTGTCCATCCTCGAGGTGCTGCTGCGCTTCAACGAGGAGAGCGAGCGGCAGCAATCGCTCGCGGCCCAGCGCCAGGAACTCCTGATCGCCGAACTGAACCACCGCGTGCGCAACATCCTCAGCCTGATCCGGGCGCTGGTGGTCCAGTCCAAGCCCGGCGCGACGACGGTGGACAGCTTCGCCGCGATCATCGGCGGGCGCATCCAGGCACTGGCGCGTGCGCACGACCAGATCACCAGTGCGGATGCCGGCGCCGTGACGCTGCGCGATATCGTCCGCACCGAGATTTCCGCCTATATCGGCGGCAAGGCCGGACGGGTTGCCTTGTCGGGGCCCGACATCTTCGTCGAGGCCGTGACCTTCTCGACCCTGGCGCTGGTGTTCCACGAACTCGTCACCAACTCGGCGAAATACGGTGCCCTCTCCGATTCGTCGGGCAGCGTCGAGGTGAACTGGTGGCTCGACGACAACGACGCCTGCCGCATCGAGTGGATCGAGAGCGGCGGACCGCCGGTAGCAGCCCCCCAGCGTCGCGGCTTCGGCTCCACCATCATCGAGCGTTCCATCCCGCACGACCTGTCGGGCGAAGCGCGCATCGATTACCACCTGTCGGGCGTGCGGGCCCATTTCACCCTTCCGGCCAACGTGTTCCACCTCGAGGGAACCCGGACGGACCTTCCCGCCCCCGACGCCAGAACCGATACGATGGCGGCGTCCGAGCCCGCTGCGTCGCTGGCCGGCCTTCGCGGCCTCGTCGTCGAGGACAACCTCATCATCTCGCTCGATGCCGAGCAGATGCTGTTCGACCACGGCATGGTCGAGGTCTTCACCGCGGCCAGCGTCGACGAAGCCCGCAAGGTGATTGAATCCCAATCGATCGACGTCGCGCTTCTCGACGTCAATCTCGGTTCGGAAACGTCCTTCCCCCTGGTTCGTGACCTCAACGCACGGCACATTCCCTTCGTGTTCGTCACGGGCTACGGCGAAAAGATCGAACTGCCGTTGGAGGCGGGCGATGCGGACGCCGTCAAGAAGCCGTTCGTGAGCGAGCTTCTCGTCGGCGCGATCGCGCGCGCGGCAATGCGCCGTCCGCGCCCGTCATGAACCGGCAGGCCATTCGGGCACATCCCCGAACGGCCTGCCCTTCCCATTTTCAATCGATTGAATTATCCACGGTCGAAGGACCGGATCGGGCGCTGCCCGGTTCCCTGCTGAATGGAGTTGGCCCCGCGTGTCCAGTCAGATCATTCCCGTCGAATGCTTCGACTACATCGTCTTCGGCGGCAACGGCGATCTTGCCGAACGCAAGCTGCTTCCCGCTCTGTTCCACCGTGACCTCGACGGGCAGATCCCGCCGGGCGCCCGCATCATCGGCGCCTCGCGCACGCCCTTCTCGGACGAGGAGTACCGCGCCTTCGGCCGCGAGGCCCTGACCGCCTTCGTCGCCGAATCGGACCGCAAGGACGAAGCCGTCGACCGCTTCCTCGCGCGCTTGTTCTATCGCCAGGTGGATGCGAGGAGCGAGACCGGCTGGGCGGAGCTGAAGAGCCTTCTGGACGAAGCGGGCCAGGATCGCATCCGCGCCTTCTATCTCGCCGTCAGCCCGAGCCTCTTCGGCGACCTCGCTTCGAGCGTGAAGCGCCACGGTCTCGCGCACGAGAAGACGCGCATCGTGGTCGAGAAGCCGGTCGGGCGCGACCTCGCCTCCGCCAAGGCACTCAACGCCCTGATCGGCGAGCACTTCGACGAAAGCCAGGTGTTCCGCATCGACCACTACCTCGGCAAGGAGACGGTGCAGAACCTGATGGCGCTGCGCTTTGCCAACATGCTCTACGAGCCGCTGTGGAACTCGGCCTATGTCGACCACGTGCAGATCACCGTGGCCGAGAGCGTCGGCCTCGAGGGGCGCGCGGGCTACTACGACAAGGCCGGCGCACTGCGCGACATGGTGCAGAACCACATCCTGCAGCTCGTCTGCCTCGTGGCGCTGGAGCCGCCGTCGGCCATGGACGCCGACGCGCTGCGCGACGAGAAGCTGAAGATCCTGCGCTCCTTGAAGCGCATCGACGAGAGCAACATCGAGCACCTCAGCGTGCGCGGCCAGTACAAGGCCGGCGCCTCGAACGGTGGTGCGGTGAAAGGCTACCTCGAGGACCTCGGCGAACCGACGAGCGACACGGAGACCTTCGTCGCCATCAAGGCCGAGATCAACAACTGGCGCTGGGCCGGCGTGCCCTTCTACATCCGCACCGGCAAGCGCCTGTCGGAGCGGATGAGCGAGATCGTGGTCACCTTCCGCCCGATCCCGCACTCGATCTTCGAGGGCTCCGCGGGCCACGTGCAGCAGAACCAGCTCGTGATGCGCCTTCAGCCCGACGAGGGCGTGAAGCAGTGGCTGATGATCAAGGACCCCGGCCCCGGCGGCATGCGCCTTCGCCACGTGCCGCTCGACATGAGCTTCGCCGAGAGCTTTCATGTGCGCAACCCCGACGCCTATGAGCGCCTTCTGATGGACGTGATCCGGGGCAACCAGACCCTCTTCATGCGCCGCGACGAGGTCGAGGCCGCCTGGGAATGGGTGGACCCGATCCTCAAGGCCTGGGAAGCGCGCGCCGTGCGCCCGCAGGGCTACACGTCCGGCACCTGGGGCCCGTCCTCCTCCATCGCACTGATCGAGCGCGACGGGCGGACGTGGCACGAACCCGATTGAGGCCGTCATGACGATCCGCGAGCACGACTACCCGACCCGCGAGGCCCTGGCCGAGGCGCTGGCGACGGGCGTCGCCGCCGTCCTTTGCGGGGGCATCTCGACGCGCGGCCATGCGGTGCTGGCCGTCTCCGGCGGCTCGACGCCCAAGCGCTTCTTCGGCGCCCTCGCCCAAGCCGACATGGACTGGTCGCGCGTCACCGTGTGCCTCGTGGACGAGCGCTGGGTGCCCGAGACGAGCGAGCGATCCAACGCCCGGCTCGTGCGCGAGAACCTCCTCGTCGGCCGCGCCGCGGGAGCACGGCTCGAGCCGCTGTTCGAGGACGGACCGACGGCGCGCGAGGCGCAGGACGACGTGTCCCGGCGCCTGTCCGCCCTGCCCCGCCCCTTCGACGCCGTGATCCTCGGGATGGGCAACGATGGTCACACCGCATCGTTCTTCCCCGGCGCCGACCGGCTGGCCGAGGCGATCGACGCGCAAGCGGGCCACCGCGTCCTCGCCATCGAGGCACCCGGCGCCGGCGAGCCGCGCATCACGCTGGCTCTTCCCTTCCTCCTGGAAGCCCGTTTCCTCGCCCTCCATATCGAAGGGCAGGACAAGCGCGACACCCTGGCGAAGGCGATGGGCGACGGGCCGGTCGAGGCCATGCCCATCCGCTCGGTCCTTCGTGCCGCGCGCGAGGACCCTTTGCAGATCTTCTGGGCGCCCTGAGGCGCCGAACCGACCCGCCCTCCGACCCGAAGGGGTGATGCCATGGCCGCCGACCGCCGCATCGAAGAGATCACCGCCCGCATCCGCGAGCGCTCCAAGCCGACGCGCGAGCCCTATCTCGACCGCATCCGTTCGAAGGGCGAGACCGCGCCCAAGCGTGCCGCCCTCAACTGCGGCAACCTCGCCCACGGTTTTGCCGCCTGCGGGCCGACCGACAAGGCGCGGCTGACCGGCGACGCGACGCTGAACCTCGGCATCATCACGTCCTACAACGACATGCTGTCGGCGCATCAGCCGTTCGAGACCTACCCTGAGATCATCCGCCAGACGGCGCGCGAGGCCGGTGCGACGGCGCAGGTCGCGGGCGGCGTGCCGGCGATGTGCGACGGCGTCACGCAAGGCCAGATCGGCATGGAGCTGTCGCTCTTCTCGCGCGACGTCATCGCCATGTCGGCCGCGGTCGGCCTTTCCCACGACATGTACGACGCCGCCGTCTATCTCGGCGTCTGCGACAAGATCGTGCCGGGCCTCGTGATCGCGGCGCTGTCCTTCGGCCACCTGCCGGCGATCTTCGTGCCGGCGGGGCCGATGACAACGGGTCTTCCGAACGACGAGAAGGCGCGCATCCGCCAGCTCTACGCCGAAGGCAAGGTCGGGCGTGACGCGCTTCTGGAGGCCGAGTCGAAGAGCTACCACGGGCCGGGCACCTGCACCTTCTACGGCACGGCGAACTCCAACCAGATGCTGATGGAGATCATGGGCCTGCATACGCCGGGCTCGTCCTTCGTCAATCCGAACACGCCCCTGCGCGACGCGCTGACGCGCGAGGCGACGCGCCGGGCGCTCTCCATCACCGCGCTCGGCAACGAATACACGCCGGCCGGCCTCGTGGTGGACGAGCGGGCCGTGGTGAACGGCGTCGTCGGCCTTCATGCGACCGGCGGCTCGACCAACCACACGCTGCATCTCGTGGCCATGGCGGCGGCGGCCGGCATCAAGCTCACCTGGGCCGACATTTCCGAGCTTTCGGACGTGACGCCCCTCCTCGCCCGCGTCTACCCCAACGGCCTTGCCGACGTGAACCACTTCCAGGCGGCCGGCGGCATGGGCTTCCTGATCCGCGAACTCCTCTCCCACGGCCTCCTGCACGACGACGTGCGCACGGCCTGGGGTACCGGGCTCGGCGCCTATACGGTGGAGGCGAGGCTCGGCGAGGACGGACAGGTCGTGCGCGTTCCCGCGCCCGAGGCGAGCGGCGATGCCAAGGTCCTGACGACCGCCGACCAGCCCTTCTCCGCCAACGGCGGCCTTCGCATGCTGACGGGCAATGTCGGCAAGGCGGTGATCAAGGTCTCGGCCGTGAAGCCCGAGAAGCGTGTCGTCGAGGCGCCCGCCCGCGTCTTCCACGATCAGGACGCCCTGCAGCGCGCCTTCAAGGCGGGCGAGCTGACGGGCGACTTCGTCGCCGTCGTCCGTTTCCAGGGGCCGAAATGCAACGGCATGCCGGAGCTCCACAAGCTCACCCCCTCGCTCGGCGTCCTGCAGGATCGCGGGCAGCGCGTGGCGCTCGTCACCGACGGGCGCATGTCGGGCGCCTCCGGCAAGGTGCCTGCCGCGATCCACGTGACGCCGGAGGCGCTCGACGGCGGTCCGATCGGCAAGATCCGCGACGGCGACCTGATCCGCCTCGACGGCGAGGCCGGCACGCTGGAAGTGCTGGTCGATCCGGCCGAGTTCGCCCGTCGTCCGAACGCCGAGGCCGACCACTCGGCCAACGAGACCGGCCTCGGGCGCGAGCTCTTCGCCGTGTTCCGGCGGGCCGTGGGCACCGCCGACACGGGCGCCAGCGTCTTCTGAAGCCGCGGCGGGCCCGGCCCGCCGCGTGACATTTCGCGCCGTTCGGTTAGAGGTGCGCCTGAGGTGAAGCCGCCCCGGCGGCTCCGCCACGCCCCTGCCGCGGAATCGCCGATGCTGCCTCGCCTCCTGTCCCTCCTGCCCCGCGGCTCGTTCCGCTCGCTCGGCATCGTGCACGACGTCCTGGTGGCGGCGGTCGCCATCTCGCTGGCGCTCGGCCTCGCGTTCGGTTTCCGCATCACCTTCAACAACTGGCAGATCTGGTCGCTGATCGTCGCCTTCACGGCCTTGTCGGCCGCGATGTTCCCGCTCTTCTCGCTCAACAGCGGCGCGTGGCGTTACGCCTCGCTCCTCGACGTCTTGTCCATCGTGAAGGCGGTGACGGCGATCAACGTCGTGTTCCTAGCCGGCCACTTCATCCTGTTCCGCGGCCTCTACCTGCCCCGATCCTCGCTGGTGATGACGTGGTTCATCATGATCGTCGGGCTCGGCGGCCCGCGCCTTGCGTATCGCCTGTGGAAGGAGCGCGGCCTGTCGGCGCGCTTCTTCGACACGAGCGGCATCCGGGTGCCCGTCGAGAACGTCGTGATCTACGGTTTCACCGACAATGCCGATCTCTTCATCCGCGACGCGCGCCGCTCCCACCACGGCGTCCATCTTCTCGGCCTCGTGGACGACAAGCCGAAGAACCAGGGCCGCCAGCTCCACGGCGTGAAGGTGCTGGGCTCGCTCGCCGACCTTCCGGAGATCGCTCGCCGGGCGGAGCTCGGCGCGACACCGATCAACCAGCTCATCGTCGCCAAGGGGCAGGTGCCCCCTGCCGAACTCTCGGCCGTCGTGGAGGTCGCCGCGCCCCTGAAGATCGCGGTGAAGCGTCTGCCCGACATTTCTCGCGCCGGCGATCTCGGCGAGACGCCGATCGAGGTCCTGCCCGTATCGCTCGAGGACCTTCTCGGGCGCCACGAGATCCGCCTCGACATCGAGGAGGTGGCGCGACTGATCGAGGGCCGCTGCATCGCGGTGACGGGCGCCGGCGGCTCCATCGGCTCCGAGCTCGTCGCGCAGATCGCCTCCTTCGGCCCGAAGCGCCTCGTGCTCATCGATGCCGGCGAGTTCAACCTCTACACGGTCGGCCGCCGCATGGCCGATCACCATGCCCACGTCGAGACGGTGGAGCGCGTCGCCGACGTGCGCCAGCGCGAGCGGATCCTGGCGATCTTCGACGAATGGCGGCCGGAGGTAATCTTCCACGCCGCGGCACTCAAGCACGTGCCGATCGTGGAAGAGAACCCGCTGGAGGGGATCGAAACCAATCTCCTCGGCTCGCGCAACGTGGCGGACGCCGCGCTTGCCTGCGGCGCGCTCGCCTTCGTCATGGTCTCCACCGACAAGGCGGTGAACCCGACCAACGTGATGGGTGCCACCAAGCGCGCGGCGGAGGCCTATTGCCAGGCGCTGGATCTCGGCCAGGCCGGCACCCGGTTCATGACGGTGCGCTTCGGCAACGTCATGGGCTCCGCCGGTTCGGTGATCCCGCTGTTCCAGAGCCAGCTGGCGCGCGGCGGGCCGCTGACCGTCACCGATCCCGACATCACCCGCTTCTTCATGACGATTCCGGAAGCCTCGCGGCTGATCCTTCACGCCGCCGGCCACGGCATCGCCGACCGGGCGGCGGAAGGGCAGATCTTCGTGCTCGACATGGGCGAGCCGATCCGCATCACCGAGCTTGCCGAGCGCCTGATCCAGCTGGCGGGCCTCAGGCCCCACAAGGACATCGCGATCGAATATACCGGGCTTCGCAAGGGCGAGAAGCTCTACGAGGAACTCTTCGGCGAGGGTGAGACGCGAGAGGATACCGGGCTCCCCGGCCTCCTGATCGCCCGCTCGCGCGTCTCCGACGTCGCCTTCCTCAACGCCCGTTTCGAGGCGATCGCCGGCGCGCTGGCGAGAGGTGATGCGAGCCGGGCGATCGAACTCCTGTCCGAGGTCGTGCCGGAGTTCGGACGCGCTCGCCTGTCCAACGCCGCGTCGCTCAACCCGGCCCTCGCCGCGCCCCGGGCGGGGGCCTGAGCCCCCTCAGCCCCGATCGACCTCGGCCTGCGTCAGCGTCGAAGCGGCCTCGCTTCGGCGGCCACGGGCCGCAGCCAGGCGAAGGCTGATGCGCTCGCGCCGCTCCACCGCCGTCATGCTCTCGCCGCCGGCAGCGGCAAGATCCGGCGCGGCCGCCGTCGCGCGCCCTGTGCGGCGAACGCCGAGCTCGCGGATTCGCTGGCGCAACGCCTCGCGCCGCGCCTCGATCTCCGTCATCTCGCCGGGGAACGCAGCGGCTGGCGTCGTCTCGTCCGCCACCGCTTGGTCGTCGCAGGGCATCTCGAGGGGCTCGGCGGTCTGATCCGCGTCTTCGATCGCCTGCACCGGCGCTTCCGCAGCGGCCACCGGCTCGTCGTGGGTGCCGTCGGCATTTCCGACCGCCATGGGGTCGGCGGCGACGTCGTTTTCTTCGGCCGCTTCAGCCCGAAGCTCCGGGTCTCGTCCTCGCGTTTCGCTTTCGCCGCTGGCCTCCGGGTGGTCGAACGTGCCGCCCCGCAGCGACCAATCCCCTTCGGCGGGATCGAGGGCCGGCGCAGCGACTTCGGACGCTTCGGCCTCGGCCGGCGCGGCTTCGGCGGCCGGAGCGAAGTTCGGCTCCGTCGCCGGCCGGCGCATGGGGGCAGCGGCGATATCGTAGGCGCCGTAGGAAAAGGCGGGGCGGAAGGGCTTCGGCTCGTCGGCGATGCGGTCGGCCGCGACCGAGGCGGGGGTCGCGGTCCCGCGCAGGGCCCGGACGGCGGCCACCACGAGCGCCAGCGCGACGCCGAGACCGATCCCGCCGATGAGCCCCAGGATGACCACCAGCTTGCGCGACAGGCTGGAGGGATGGAACGGCACCGTGGCGTCGGAAATGACGCGCACGTTGGTGGTGTTCAGGCTTTCCTGCTCGCTCGTCTGGCGCGCGCGCAGAAGATAGGCCTCGTAGACCGCCCGCGAAGCATCGACTTCGCGCTCGAGTTCGCGAAGGCGCACAAAGGCGCCGCTCGTCTCGATCTGGCGGGTGCGCAGGGTATCGATCTGGCCCGCAAGATCGCGCTCGGTGGCCTGGGCACGGGCGAGCTCGGTCTGCGCCGAGGCGACGATCCGCGACAGCTCCGTCTCGATGCCGCGCCGCGCCGTCGTCACGGCCTGATCGGCGGCCATGCGCTGCGGATGGCGCGGACCAAGGCGCGAGGCGAGGATCGCCTGGTTCTGGGCGGCCTCGGAATAGACCTGACGAAGACGCAGCAGCGCCTCCGAGTTCAGCCCCTCGGGGAAGTTGCCGGCGGCGATGTCCTCGACGCTCGCCTCGCGCAGCGAACGAGCGCGCACGTTGAGGGAGGTGATCTGCGAGCGCACGTCCGCGAGCTGGTTGTTGACGCGCGTGATGTAGTCGTCGTCGATCAGGCGGCCGCCGACGCCGACGAGCTGGTTCTGAGCCTTGTAGGCTTCGGCCGCGTCCTCGGCTTCCACCACCCGTGCGCGCAGCTCGGCGAGGCGCGACGACAGGGCGGTCGTGGCGCGGCGGGCGAGGTCCGACTGCGCCCGGCCCTGCTCGGCGATGAAGATCTGCGTCGTCAGATTGGCGAGGCGGGCCGCCTTCTCGGCGTCCTCGCTCTCCACCGACACGTTGATGACGAAGCTGTTGGCGTTGCGCACGGCGGAGATGTGGCGCCACAGGTTGGTGACGGTGCGCAGTTCGCGCGTGTCGGCGGCCTGGGCGGGATCGTCCGACGTGAGGGCCGCCACCGTCGCCGACAGGCCGCCGAGCCAGCTCTGGCGCAGGCCATTGAACTCGGTGTCGGCGGTGAGGTCGGCCTCGCGCACCACGCGCAGAAGCACGCTGTTCGACGTCATCACCGCGATCTGGCTTTCCACGAGAGCCAGCGCCGCATCCGTGTTGAGCCCGTTCGACGTCGGCGTCAGTTCGTTCTGAACGAGGTTGAGCTCGCGCGGATCCAGCACGATCTGCGCGGTCGCCGTGTACTGCTTGGGCTGGGACATGGCGAGCGCGCCGGCCGCCACGGCGCCGACGACGCCCAGAAGCAGGATCTTGCGATGCGCCTTCCAGACGGCGCCGGCGAGATAGGCGGGGTCGAGAAAGCTCTGCTGGCGGCGCTCGGCGTCCTGCGCCGGGACGGGATCCCAGCGCGAAGCGGGGCGGGATGCGGCATCCTCGGCATAGAACATCGAAAGGCCTTGGAACGGGGAAGGCTTGTGGTCGCTGCCCCTACCTTTCGTCGCTCATGGCAAAGAAAGCGTTAAGAGTGTGGATCGCCTTCCGTTGGGTCAGCCCTGCGCCAGCCTCCGGCGGAGATCGGCGTACCAGGCCTTGGGCTTGAGTTCGGCATCGAACGGCAGAGGACGACAGGGCTGGCCGTCGCCGCGCGGCATCACGTCCTCCACCCAGTTGTAGCGATCCGTCATGCCCCAGGTGATCACGGTCTCGGGGCGTTGCCCGCCCAGCAGTCCGTCGAGGAAGTCGCCGACGACCTTGGCCGCGGCCGCGTCGACCTCGACCGTCCCGCCGGGAATCTGGAAATCGATGACGTCGAGCTCCGTCGCCAGGAGGCCGACGCCAAGCGCCTTCAAGTCCGCGCCGAAGCGGGCGAGCGCCTCCACGTCGATTTCCTGATGCGCGTAGAGATGGCCCTGGATGCCGACGGCGTCGATGCGGATGCCGGCGTCCTGAAGCTGACGCACGATTGAGAGCGCGATCGCGCGGCGCTGGTCGAAGCGGGGGCCGCGGAATTCGAGATCGTAGTCGTTGAGCACCAGCCGTGCCTTCGGATCGGCGCGCGCGGCCGCCTGGAAGGCGATCGGAATGTGCCGGGGGCCGAGCGTCCGCACCCAAAACGTGTCGCGCAGCGGACCGCCCGTCTCCTCGGGGTCGTGCGCGATCACCTCGTTGACGACGTCCCAGCTCGTGAGCCGGCCCCGGCAGTGGTCGGCCACGCGCTCGATGTGCTCGACGAGCGCGCGCTCGAGATCGCGCGCATCCTCGATCGCTTCCAGCCAGGGCGGGTTGGTGGACCACCAGACGAAGGTGGTGCCGCGGGCAAGCTGGCCGTTGCGCTCCGACCATTCGAGCAACCGATCGGCGCGGCTGAAATCGAACGCGCCGCGTTCGGGTTGCACGAGCGCGAACTTCAGTTCGTTCATCGGCATCACGAGGTCGCATTCGCGCTTGAACAGGTCGCGATAGCCGGTATCGTCGAAATACTCGGCCTGGATCGCCGCGCCGAAAGGGATGCCAGGGCCGGCGGCGGCAGCGCTGCCGGGCCATCCGCCTGCCAGGGCGGCGGCGGCGCCCAGGAACGAACGGCGCGTTAAGTTCGCGCCGTTATGGAAGGGCATGCGCGGCGCGGCGCGGAACGCGCCGTCTCGGTCCTTCGTCATCCGTCCGCTGCCTCCCAAGGTGCTTCATGCGACGCCCCGGATTCCTGACAGGAAGTCTTGAAGCAAAGCTGAACATGGCGCGCGACTACGCCAAGCTCCTCGGCGGGTCGGGCGGGCGCCTCGTTCTGTCGCTCGCCTATTTCACCGCCGTCGCCAATGTCCTCACCGTGTCGGAGTTCGGCCTCTTCGCCACCGCCTCGGCCACCGGCATCGTCCTGTCGCGCATCGCCGGTCTCGGCTTCGTCTCGCCGCTCTACCGCTCGGCGACGCGCAAGCCCCAGCTCGTCGGAACCTACACGGCCGGGCTCCTGGCCGCCTTCGCCCTGTCTCTGCCGCTTGTGGCACTGGCCGGCGCCCTGTTCTTTCTCGGCGTCTTCGCCGGCGACATGGCGCCCCTGCCCTTCGCAGCCATCGTGGCGGCGGAAGTGGTCTGCTGGCGGGCGCTGGAGGTCGTCTGCATCGTCAACAACGGCATGAACCGCTTCGGGCGCGCCTCCGTGCTCGTGGTGGCGGGCACGGGCGCCAAGGCGCTCGCCGCCCTTCTGTTCGCCGGAACGGTCGGCCGCGAGGGCGGGCTCGCCGCCTGGAGCCTCTTCTACCTCGCGGCCAACGGCGCGGCGGCGCTCGGCGGCATCGTCCTCCTCTACCCGCGCCAGCGCCTGCGCTGGCGCCCCGATCTCTACCGCCGCCGGGCCGCCGACAGCTTCGCCGTGGCGGGCGCCGAGGCGCTCTTCTATCTCCAGTCCGAACTCGACAAGCTCCTGGTCCTGTCGCTCGGCGGACCGCACGTCGCCGGTCTCTACGCCATGCTGATGCGCCTCGTGGACCTCACGGCCCTGCCGGTCCGCTCGTTCAACATGATGGCGGTGCAGGCGTTGATGCGTCGGCCGGATCGCCTGGATTCGTGGCGCGTGCGCTGGGGGGTGGAGGCCGGCATCGCCCTCGTGTCCGCCGGGGGCCTCGCCGCGCTCGGCCTCGTTCTGCACGTTCGACCGACGCTGCTGGGCGCCAACGTCGCCGACGCCGCGCCCCTTGTGCTGATGGCGCTTCTGGTCCCCGCCTTCCGCAACCTCGTGGAATACGAGGGCGAGCTTCTCTACGCCCGCGGTCGCACGGGTGTGCGGGCCACCATCCTCGCGTTCCTGACGGTGATGAAGGGCGGGCTCTTGACGCTGGTGCTCGGCGGCGGTCAGGCGACCGGCGACACGGCCTGGGTGCTCGGCCTCAACGGCGTCTTCGCCGCCCTCTGGCTGGCGTCAGCCATGTCGACCTACATGGCGCTTGACATGCGCCGTGCGCCGCTGCCGCGTCCGGCCTGACTACAGCCCGGCGGCGCGCCGGATCAGCGCCGGGTCGGTGCCGGTGAAGGACTGGAGGCCGACCGCGACCTGATGGTCTCCGAGGTTCGCGAAGAAGTCGGACAGGCCGGCCGCGTCGAGCGGGGGGCCGTCCCAGTAGACGGCGCACCGGCCGAGCGCTTCGGGTCGATGACGGTCCGGACGCTCCTCCGCCTCGTCGACGAAGCGACCGTAGATCGTGCATTCCGACAGGGCGCGCGAGGCGCACAAGGCGGCCATCGCCGGGCGCCGCGCGATGGCGGCGATCCGGTCGAGAAGATCGCGCACCGTGTCGCGCCGCCAAGCGATCAGCGTGCCGATATAGGTGGTGCGCGTCGGGACAGGGGGCTTCAGGCCGATGAGGCGAGCGGCCCGCTGCGCCCAGACCTCGTGTTCGGCCTGGAGATGGGGAAGCACCTCGTCCATGCCGTCGGGCACGCGATAGAAGGCGACCCGCCCCCCCTCCTCCATGGAACCGACGTCGAACGGCCTCACGAAGACGACGTCGGAATCGAGGGAGACCATCGCCCCCTCGTCCATCGTCGCTGCCATGGAGAAGCGGCGCAGCTGCTGGACGTGCCAGCCGTGGAGGGGCAGGCCGAACGGGGAGACCCAGAGGCGCCGCCCGCGCTGGCGCGGATGGTTCACCGGGCGCAGCCACCAGGGCAGAAGCGCGCGTTCCGAGACGATCCGGCGCTTGGGTCCGGCAAGCGGCCGGAACAGGTCGAGATCGCGCGCCTCGACCAGGATGTAGTGGGTCTCGAAGCCCGTCACGAAGCGGTCGATGCTGTGGCACAGGAGACGGCAACGCTCGAAGTCGCCGCGATAGCTCGACGTGACGAGCGCGAAGCGCATCGGGCTCATTTGCGGATGCGCTGGCGTGCGATCCGCGCAAGGAACACCGGATTGCCCGCAAGGTAGCGCTTGGCGAGGCGCCGCGGCTCCATCAGAAGCCGCCAGACCCATTCGAGGCGCATGCGCCGCACCCAGGCCGGCGCGCGAGCCACCTTCCCGGCAGTGAAATCGAGCAACGCACCGACCCCGAAGGAGACCGGCGCTTCGCGTGCGCCCACATGCCGGGCGATGAAGAGTTCCTGTCGCGGCACCCCGATGCCGACCAGAAGAACGTCGAGCCGCGCGAGCCGGATCCAGTCGAGGATCTGCTCCGTCTCCGGGCCTTCCGAAAAGAAGCCGTGCGAGACCGCGAGGAACCGATGGCGGGGAAAGCGCTCGCCGAACCGCTCGGCCGCCCGATCGACGACGCCGGGCTCGCCGCCCACGAGGCCGACGCGCAGCTCGAACCGCGTCTCCGAGAAGAAGCGAGGCAGGAAGTCCGTGCCGTTGAGGTTTTCCGGGAAGGGCTCGCCGAAGAGCATGCGCGAGCCGACATCGACGCCGATGCCATCGGGAAGACAGAGCATCTGCGCCATCACGGCGCTGTAGTCGGCATCCGTCACCGACACGTTGACGCAATGCGCGTTGACGAAGGCGATCTGGAGGCGCCTGCGGGCGGCGAGCGCCGCCTCGATGCGGGCGATCGCCTCCGCGCCGGTCACGGCGGCCACATCGAGCCCCCCGAGACGCCTGGTCACGGCCGGCGTCTCGGTGGTCTGGCGCACCTTCACGGGTGTGCCGGCAGCGGGACGTTTCGGCGCGGGATCGATCATGACGCGAGAGCCTCCTCTACCACCGGGACGGAAGGAACGTCCTCGTCGCCGGGGCCGAGCCCCAGAAGCCGCAGCCCCGCCCGCACACCCCGTTCCAGATCGGCGCGCTGGCGGGCCGCGAAGGCACGCCCGTCGAGGCGCAGCGCCTCGCCGGATCGCTCGCGGCGCACGAGGTCCGTCAGCGCCTGCGCGAAAGTCTCGGGATCGTCGGCGATGCGCACGTTGCCGGGCAACGCCGCGCCGATGCCGCGCAGGGCGGACGGCGTCGCAACGGCAGGCATGCCCTCCTCCAGGGTTTCGATCGTCTTGAGCTGGACGCCGGTGCCGCCGCGCGTCGCCAGGGCCACGACGCGGCCCGATCGCACGAAGGCCTGGGCGTCGGGCACCCGTCCGAGAAAGGACACGTGAGCGGGGGCGGCCGGCGGCGCTCCGTCGAAGCGCCCGGCGACGGCGACCCGGATGTCCGCGCCAAGCCGAGGCGCGACCTCGGCGGCGAACCAATCGAGGCCGAGACGGTTCGGCGCCCAACTCCAGGTCCCGATCATCACCACGTCGAACCGGCGCGAACCATCGTCGGCAGCGGCGTCGCCGCGCCCGACGCTGAGGCTGAGCGGGATCGAGCGGGCATCGCCCGCGAGGCCGAGGCGCTCGGCGTCGGCGGTGGCAAGGCTGTGGATGACCCGCGCTGCGGCACAGAGCCGCGCCTCGCCCGCCTGCAGGAGCCTAGCCTCGCGCCGATAGAGGAGGCGCGAGCCGAGGCCCCGCGCACTGCGGCTCATCTCGGCTGCCGAAAGGTGCTCGACATTGTGGGCGACGAAGATCGAGGGCGCGAGCGACAGAAGCCCGGGAAAGGCGAGCGGAAGTTGCGCCGCCGACACGACCACCGCATCGAAGGGGCCGGCGCCGCGAAGCCTGTCGAGGAGATCGCGCTCCGGCATGACCCGAAGCTTGGCCGCACCGACCGGCAGGCCGAATCGGAGCGCTGCGATGACCCAGAGGAACTTGCGTGCGGCCCCCGCCCCGGCGTTCTCGATCGCAAGCTCGCCGAGATCCACGTGCGGCCCGTCGGCCGGCGCGGCGCCGGGCCGGCGAAACCCCGCCACCGTCACGCGTGCGCCCGCCGTGCGGTAGGCTTCGGCGATCGCGCGGTTGGCGATTTCGAAGCCTGTCGCCGGCTCCCGTTCGGGCAGGAGCGATGTCACGAAAAGGATATGCATCGACGTTCGGTTCTGTCCTGTTCGATATCCAGTCTGTCATGCGCCAGTTGCGATTTCGTCAAAGCCTCGGTTTTTGCGCGTCACGTTCGCGGGATATTCAGCACTCCGCCGCTAGCGTGGCCGTCATGGAAGACCAACGCACCGCCTCCCCTTGCGTCACGATCGAAGCGCGCTCGCCCCACGATGCGGCGGGTTTCGACACGGTGGCGATCGTTCCCACCTTCCGGCGGCCGGAGGGGCTCCTGCGCACGCTCGCCTCGCTTCGCGCCCAGCGCACGACGCGCCGGCTTGCCGTGATCGTGATGGAGAACGATGCGGAAGGGCGCGAGGGCCTGTCGGCCGCCCGCACCCTTTTCGAGACGGGCGCGATGGCCGGCCTCGTCCTGATCGCGCACGAGCGGGGCAACTGCTCGGCCTATAATGCGGGCTTCCAGGCGGCGCTCAGCGAGTTTCCCGCCATGCGCCATTGCCTCGTCATCGACGACGACGAGGCGGCGGAGGAGAGCTGGGCCGAGCGCATGACCGAGGCGCTGGTGCGCCTCGACGTCGACGTCGTAGGCGGGCCGCAGGTGCCGGTCTTCGAGGGCGGCGCGCGGGACGCGGTCGCCCGCCATCCCGTGTTCCGAGCACCCTACAGGGCGACCGGCCGGGTTCCGATCCTCTTCTCGTCCGGCAATCTATGCCTGTCGCGCGCGCTACTGGAGCGCATGGGCGATCCCCTCTTCGATACTGCGTTCAACTTTACCGGCGGGGGCGACGCGGACTTTTTCTCCCGCGCGGCGCGCTCGGGCGCGCGCTTTGGCTGGTGCGCTGAGGCCCGGGTATCCGAGACCGTTCCGGCCCGGCGCACGCAGTGGTCGTGGATCCATGCGCGCTCGCTGCGCAACGGGGCGCTGTCGAGCGAGATCCACCGGCGTCGTCAGGGACGCCTGCGCTCAGGGCTCAAGACCGCCGCGCTTCTCCTGGCGTCGCCGCCGCGCGCCCTCGCGCAGGGCCTGCGCCAGCGCTCCCTTCTCATCGGCCTTTACCCGATGCAGGTCGCCCTCGGCAGGCTTCAGGGCGAATTCGGCCGGATCGGCGAGCAGTACCGCAAGCCGGAGGCGAACTGACCGGCGGGGACGAGGACCCCTTTCCATCGCGGGATCGATGGGTTAGACGGGCCGCCCCGCCCCTTCCCCCGTCCCGAAGCCTCGCCCGGCCGAGGTGGCGACGCCGTTTTCCGTGAGCCCATCGCCATGTCCGTCACCTTTGCCGGCCTCGATTTCGGCACCACCAATTCGACGCTTTCGATCTGCGCCCCGGGCGGCACGCCGCGTCTTCTCGCCGTCGAGGGCGAGCACCTGACCATTCCGTCCGCCCTGTTCTTCTCGCTCGAGGATGGGCAGACCTATTTCGGGCGTCGCGCCGTGTTCGAATACGTGGATGGCGCCGAAGGGCGCTTCATGCGGGCCCTCAAGAGCATCCTCGGCTCCTCGCTGATGAAGGAGACGACGCAGGTCGGGCGCCAGCGCATGAGCTTCGAGGCGCTGATCGGCACGTTTCTGGAGCACCTGCGCAAGACGCTGGAACGCGAGGCCGACGCGCCGGTGGACCGCATCGTGCTCGGCCGCCCCGTGCGCTTCGTGGACGAGAGCGACGCGGCCGACCGGGAAGCCGAGGACCAGCTCGCCTCGGCCGCGCGCGCCCAAGGCTTCGCCCATGTCGAATTCCAGTACGAGCCGGTGGCGGCCGCGCTCTACTTCGAAAGCAGCGTGAATGCCGAGCAGATCGCGCTCGTGGTCGACATCGGCGGCGGCACCTCGGACTTCTCGATCCTGCGGCTCGGCCCCGACCGCGCCCGCCTTCCCGACCGGGCGGACGACATTCTCGGCACCACCGGCGTGCATGTCGGCGGGACCGACTTCGATCGCCTCCTCAACATCGCGCGGATGCAGCCGCTCCTCGGTCTCGGCTCGGCCACCGCCGACGGAAAGCGCACCCTGCCGGTCTGGTACTTCAACGACCTGGCCACATGGCACCGGATCAACACCCTCTATACGGCGAAGGTGATCGCCGACATCCGCTCGCTCGCCAAGGAAGCGGCGGAACCCGAGAAACTGAAGCGCATGGAGCATGTCCTCACCCATCGCTCCGGCCACCGGCTGGCGGGGGCGGTGGAAAAGGCGAAGATCGCGCTGACGCACGACGAGGAAACGGCGATCCTCCTTCGCGAGCCGGGACTGACGCTCGAAGCGCCGGTGACGCGCGGCGAGTTCGAGGCGGCGACCGGCGAGCTGGTGGAGCGGATCGGCGGTGCGATCGAGGCGGCGCTGCGACTGGCGGGTCTCGAACCGCAAGCGATCCAGACCGTGATCCTCACCGGCGGCGGCGCGCAGGTGCCGGCGGTGGCCCAGGCGGCGACCTCGCGCTTCCCCGATGCGCGCGTGGCCCTGTCCGACGCCTTCGGCTCGGTCGGTCTCGGTCTCGGCATCGACGCCGCGCGCCGCTTCGCCTGACGGTTTGCCAGGGCGCGGCGCGGCGCGCTAGGGAGGGGTCCCGGAACACAAGGAGCCCGCCATGACCACGCTTACGCTCGACACCGCCCGCCGCATCGTGGAAGTCGCCCGTGCCAAGGGACGCGAGCTCGGCCTGAAGCCGCTCACCGTCGCGGTGCTGGATGCCGGCGGCGACCTCCTGGTGCTGGAGCGCGAGGACGGCGCCTCGCCGCTGCGCCCGGCGATCGCGATCGGCAAGGCCAATGGCGCGGTGCAGATGGGCGTCGGCTCGCGCGCGCTCTGGAAGCGGGCCGAGGAGCAGGCCTATTTCGTCAACGCGGTGAACGCGCTGGCCGGCGGCTCGCTGGTGCCGGTTCCGGGCGGTGTCCTGATCCGGGACGGCGGCAAGGTGGTGGGCGCGGTCGGCATCACCGGCGACACCTCCGACAACGACGAGGCGGCCGCGGCCGCCGGCATCGCGGCCGTCGGCCTGACCGCCGACGCGGGCTGAGGAACGCCTGTCGAGAGCGCCTGTGCTGCTCGGCCCTGCTGCGCGGGCGCGTTTCGGCGCACCCGCGCGGTCTTGTTTCGGCGACGAGGCAGACGACATGGAAAGGGCGATGGTCGCCGGCCGTGCGAGCCCCGCCGCCAGCGGCCGAAGCTTGCGGGCCGGGACGAATCGTGGCTCCTGCAGATCAGAGATCCAGGGATAGATCGATGCGGCACGACGCGTCCTCCAGCTCAGACAACGCCGCCGGCGCCCGCCAGCGCCCGCAGCGCATGGGCGCCCTCGCGACCCTCCCCATCTTCTTCGATCTGAGGGCCAAGCGCGCCGTGATGGCCGGCGGCACGGACGGCGCAGCCTGGAAGGCCGAACTCCTGGCCGCATCCGGAGCCACCGTCGACCTGTATTGCCCCGCTGCCGAGATCGGCGATGAAATGCGCGTGGTTCTCGAGCTCCCCTATCCGGACGGCGCGATCCGGCACCACGACCGCCCCTGGGGCACGGATATCTTCCCGGCCGCCGCCCTGGCCGTCGCCGACTGCGAAACGGATGCCGAGGCGAAGGCCTTCTTCTGCGCCGCCCAGGCGGCCGGCGTACCCGTCAACGTGATCGACAAGCCGCCGTTCTGCCAGTTCCGCTTCGGCACGATCGTCAACCGCTCGCCCGTGGTCGTCGGCATCTCGACGGACGGGGCGGCGCCGATCCTCGGCCAGGCGATCCGCCGCCGCATCGAGACGCTGCTGCCCGCCACCCTCGCCGGATGGGCGAAGATGGCGGCGCGCGTGCGGGCCGAGGTGATGGACCGACTTCAACCGGGGCCGGCACGCCGCGCCTTCTGGGAGCGTTTCTCCGACGACGCCTTCACGCGCCGCGTGCCGGACGAGACGGCCGAACTCGAGGCGCGTGCCTTCGTGCGCGAACTCTCCGCCCGCCCCCAGGCCGGCGGCCGCGTCACCCTGGTCGGAGCGGGACCGGGCGATGCCGAACTCCTGACGCTCAAGGCCGTCCGCGCGCTTCAGGCCGCCGACGTCATTCTCTTCGACGATCTCGTCTCGGATGACATCCTGGAGCTCGCCCGCCGCGAGGCCAAGCGCATGCTCGTCGGCAAGCGGGGCGGACGCGAAAGCTGCCGCCAGGAGGACATCAACGCGATGATGACCCGCTTCGCGCATGCCGGGAAGCATGTCGTGCGGCTGAAGTCGGGCGACGTGTCCGTGTTCGGTCGCTCGGGCGAGGAGATCGCGGACCTTCGCGCGCAGGGCATTCCCGTCGCCATCGTGCCGGGCATCACGGCGGCATCGGCGATGGCCGGCGCCTTCGGCGTCTCGCTCACCCACCGCGACCGCGCCCAGCAGGTGCGCTTCGTCACCGCCCACTCGCAGAAGGGCGACCTGCCGGACGAGATGGACTGGCGGGCCCTCGCCGACGACCATGCCACCACGATCTTCTACATGGGCGGGCGGATGGCCTCGCGCATCGCCGAGCAGCTCATCGCGCATGGCCTGGCGGGGGAAACGCCGGTGGCCGTCGCGGCCGCCCTGTCGCGACCGGACGAGATCCGAGCGGTCGGCACCCTGTCGCAGCTCGGCGAGATCGTCGGGCACGTCGGCATCGATCGCCCCATCCTCATCGGCGTCGGCCGCGTCTTCGCCGATGTCGAGGCCGCAGCGCTTCTCGGTTACGAACCGGAGCGGCTCGATCCCTCTCGCCAAACCTCGCGCCTTCAGGCAAAGGCCGTCTGAAACGACGGAGGACGAACGATGGGCGAGCAGGTGACGCTGGCGGGGTTGACGGACGCGCTCCTCAGCGAAGAGGGCGAGCGCCGGCGCATCGTGGCGATCGCCGGCGCGCCGGGATCGGGCAAGTCGACGACGGCCGAACAGCTGAAGGAGCGGCTGAACGCGCGCCGCGAGGGCGTCGCCGACATCCTCCCGATGGATGGCTTCCACTACGACGACCTCGTGCTGAATGCGCGGGGTCACCGCGCGCGCAAGGGCGCGCCGCATACGTTCGACCTCGACGGCTTCCGCACGGCGCTGGAGCGTCTGCGGGCGGACGACGGGCGCGAAGTGGCCGTGCCCGTCTTCGACCGCTCGATCGAGATCGCGCGGGCCGGCGGGCGCATCATCGAGCCCGAGGCCCGCATCATCCTGGTGGAGGGCAATTACCTCCTCCTCGACGAGCCCGGCTGGCGCGATCTCGGCGCCCTCTTCGACGTCACGGTCATGGTCGAGGCGAGCGAGGAGGTGCTGATCGATCGGCTCACCGAACGCTGGATGGGCTTCCAGCTGGAGCCGGAAGCCATGGTGCGCCAGATGGAGGGCAACGATCTGCCGAACATGCGCCTCGTTCTGGCGAAGAGCCGCCCGGCCGACCTCGTGCTGCGCTCGGACGCAGGCTGAGGCGTCTCACGACGCCGCCAGCCACACCCCGACCGCGATCCAGAAAGGCAGCGTGACGATCGAGGCGAAGGTGGTGGCGACGAGCGCGCCGCCCGATTTCGCCGTCCCCTCGCGATAGATCGCCGACAGGATCGTCCCGATGAAACCCGCGGGGATCGCCAGGGCCACCACGATCCGCGCCTCGATGGCGGGCGGCAGGGCGACGACGAGGCAAAGCGCGAGAGCCAGCGCCGGTCGAAGGATGTTGGACAGAAGCACGGCGAGGACGCTCGTGCGCGACAGACGCAGGCGCTGCGTCGACAGGATGACGCCCGTCAGGAAGAGGCCGGCCCCGCCCGTCGCCTGCGCCAGCGGCTTCAGGACCGCGATGGCGAGGTCCGGAAACGGCAGGCCGGCGAACGCGATGAGGAAGCCGAGCAGCGGCAGGATCGTCATCGGCTTGACCAGGGCCGCGGCGAGCGCCCGGCCGACGTGCCCGCCGCCCTGCATCTCCAGCCGCATGAAGCAGTAGAGCGTCACCGTGAACGTGCCGACGAGGTTGGCGACGGCCAGCGTCACTTCGGAACCCGGCCCCTCCAGCGACTGGAACAGGCCGAGGCCGATACCCCCGAGATTGGGCATTCCGACCGTCTGGACGTAGAGCGCCGTGGTGATTGCCGGTAGCCGCCAAGCCCGCGCGAAGACGAGCGCAAGGCCGAGCAGCGCCAGAAACGTCAGGAGATAGACGGCGGTCGGCACGAGTTCGGCGGCCAGGAGCGCGCGCGGCGCCGTGACGATCGCCAGGAACAGCGCGACCGGGAGGGCGAACTGGGCGACGAAGGCACCGAGCATGCCGGTCGCGCGTGCATCCACCCAGCCGCGCCGGCCGGCCGTGAACCCGAGGCCGATCACGAAGAAGACCGGCGCGAGCGCGAAGAGGAGAATCGTGAACATCGGGCCGGGCCGCAGCGCAAGAAGGGCCGGCGGAGCGACCGCCGACCCTTGTGGCATCGTTTGGAACCGGACGCGAGAGACTTTCGCCGGCCGAGCGTCAGTGCAGCAGGGTCGCGGGCCTCAGCGCATGACGGGACCCGCGCGTCAGCGCATCGCGGGCCCCGCGCGTCAGCGCATCACGGGCATCGAGAACTCGGCGCCCGACTTGATGCCGGACGGCCAGCGGCTCGTCACCGTTTTGGTGCGGGTCCAGAACTTGATCGAGTCCGGGCCGTGCTGGTTGAGATCGCCGAAGGACGAGCGCTTCCAGCCGCCGAAGGAATGGTAGGCAAGCGGCGTCGGGATTGGCACGTTGATGCCGATCATGCCGATGGGAACGCGGCTGGCGAAGTCGCGCGCGGCGTCGCCGTCGCGGGTGTAGATGGCGACGCCGTTGCCGTATTCGTGTTGTGTGGGCAGGGCGAGCGCGTCCTCGTAGTCCTTGGCGCGCACCACCGAAAGGACCGGACCGAAGATCTCCGCCTTGTAGATCTCCATGTCGGGCGTGACGTGGTCGAAGAGGCAGGAGCCGACGAAGAACCCGTCCTCGTAGCCCTGCATGCGGAAGCGGCGACCGTCGACGACGAGCTTGGCGCCCTCCCGGACGCCCGCCTCGACGAGCCCGAGGATCTTCTCCTGCGACGCCTTGGTGACGACTGGGCCGTAGTCGGCGGCAGCGTCCGTGTAGGGGCCGATCTTCAGCGCCTCGACCTTCGGGATCAGCTTCTCGACGAGGGCGTTCGCCGTCGCCTCGCCGACCGGCACGGCGACCGAGATCGCCATGCAGCGCTCGCCGGCCGAGCCGTAGCCCGCGCCGATCAGGGCGTCCGCGGCCATGTCGAGATCGGCGTCCGGCATGATGATCATGTGGTTCTTGGCGCCGCCGAACGTGTGGGCGCGTTTCCCCCGCTTGGTCGCCTCGGCATAGACATGCGCCGCGATCGGCGTCGAGCCGACGAAGGAGATCGCGGAGATGTCGGGATGCTCGAGCACGGCGTCCACCGCGTCCTTGTCGCCGTTGACGACCTGCAGGATGCCCTTCGGCAGCCCCGCCTCCATCATCAGTTCGGCGAGGCGCATCGGCACGGACGGGTCGCGCTCGGAGGGCTTCAGGATGAAGGCGTTGCCGCAGGCGATGGCCGGCGCGAACATCCACATCGGGATCATCGCTGGGAAGTTGAAGGGCGTGATGCCCGCCCCGATCCCGACGGGCTGGCGGATCGAGTACATGTCGATGCCCGGCCCCGCGCCTTCGGTGAACTCGCCCTTCATGAGGTGCGGAATGCCGATCACGAACTCGCAGACCTCCAGCCCGCGCACGATGTCGCCCTTGGAGTCCTCGACCGTCTTGCCGTGCTCCGACGACAGGAGCTCGGCGAGGTCCTGCATGTGAGCGTTGAGAAGCTCGACGAACTTGATGAAGACGCGGGCGCGGCGCTGCGGGTTGGTGGCGGCCCATTTCGGCTGGGCCTCCCGGGCTGCGTCCACGGCGCGCTGCAGATCGTCCCGGCTGGCCAGCGCAAGCCGGGCGGTGGCCTGGCCCGTCGCCGGGTTGAAGACGTCCGCATAGCGTCCGCCCGTGCCCGCAACGCGCTCGCCGTCGATGAAGTGACCGATCTCGTTCATGCTGTGTCTCCCTGTCTCCCCTTTCGTTCTGGCGCCTGGTGCGGCTTGAACGCAAGGGGCCCGATCGTGCATCCATTGTGCGAAAATCGTAGTCTTGCCGGCGGAGCGTGCATGAACTGGGACGATGTGCGGGTGTTCCTGGCCGTCGCGCGGGCCGGACAGATCCTGTCCGCTTCGCGGCGGCTCGGCCTCAACCACGCGACGGTGGGGCGCCGTCTGGACGCTCTGGAGGGCGCGCTCGGCGTGCGTCTCTTCGAACGCCGACCCGGCGGTTGCACGCTGACGGGCGAAGGCGCGGCGTTTCTGCCCGCCGCCGAACGGATGGAGGCGGAAGCGCAGAGCGCTCGCGCCCTCGTCGCCGAAACCGACCTCTCCCTGTTGGGCACGGTCCGCATCGGAGCGCCGGACGGGTTCGGCACCGCCTTTCTCGCGCCGCGGCTGAAAGGCCTGATGGAACGCCATCCCGCCCTCGTTCTGCAACTCGTACCGGTGCCCCGCGCCTTCTCCCTGTCGCGCCGCGAGGCCGACATCGCGATCACCGTGGAGCGGCCGGACCAAGGGCGGCTGGTCGCGCGCAAGCTCGTGTCCTACAGCCTCCGGGCCTACGCGGCGAAGGCCTATCTCGCCCGCGCGGGACGCCCGCAACGCCTGGAGGATCTCGCCGATCATCCCTTGATCGGATATGTCGACGACCTCCTCTACAGTCCGTCGCTGCAATATGCGGGCGAGTTCTCGCCGGGCTGGCAGAGCCGGCTGGAGATTTCCTCCGCCCTCGGCCAGATGGAGGCGGTGGCCGCAGGGCTCGGCATCGGCATTCTCCATGCCTTCGCCGCCGCAGATCGGCCGGATCTCGAACAGGTGCTGCCCGAGCGCGAGATCCGCCGCGAATACTGGCTGGTCTATCACGAGAGCGCCAGGGGTCAGGCCCGCGTGCAGGCCGTCGCCCGCTACATTGCAGAACTCGTGGACGAGGAGCGCGCACGGTTCGGATGATCATGTCACCCCCCAACGACACGCGTTTTTTGCACTGCAACATATCGGACGCGATGGACAAGCGTTGCCTCAAGGGACGGCCTCAAGCCCCTCCACATGGTGCTCACGCTTCGTTTCTCGCCGGTAATAACGATTTACCTGCCGAAAATCCGGGGGTTTCCTGCCCACGCAACACATTGGGATGGTGAATGAATCGTCCCCGACCCATGCCATTTGTCGCACAGCGAGCGTCGCCAGCGGCTACTCCTTCTGTGCAGGTGCGAAACAATCCGTTGCCGGAATGCATCTACTCCTTTATAGGATGCTTACCGTTCTTTTAAGAACTCGGCGAGAATTGCGATGGCTAAGATCACCACGTTGGCGGCTGGCACCAAGAGCAACGTCACGCAGCAGCCTGTGGCGGTCGACCTGTCCCGCCCGGTCGGCGGTTCGCTCAAGCGGGCGGTCGACGTCACCTTGACGATCGGCGCGCTGCTCGTGCTCAGCCCGCTCATGCTCCTCATCATCGTCGCCATGAAGATCAGCGACCCCGGTCCGGTCTTCTTCGGCCACAAGCGCGTCGGCTTCGACGGACGTCATTTCCGCTGCTACAAGTTCCGCTCCATGGCGACGAACTCGGCGGAGCTGCTTCAGCGCCTGCTGCAGAGCGACCCGGCCGCGCGTGCCGAATGGGAGGCGACGCAGAAGCTGCGCGACGATCCTCGCGTCACCCGCCTCGGACGCCTCCTGCGCGAGACGAGCCTCGACGAACTCCCGCAGCTCTTCAACGTCCTGCGCGGCGAGATGAGCCTGATCGGTCCGCGCCCGATCGTGGACGAGGAGGTGCACCGCTACACGCACCGCTTCGAGGCCTACAAGCGCACCCGCCCCGGCGTTACCGGCATGTGGCAGGTCAACGGGCGCTCCAACACGAGCTACGCTTCGCGCGTGAAGTTCGACACCTACTACGTCCGACACTGGTCGCTGTGGCTCGACATCCAGATCCTGTTCAAGACGGTCAAGGTCGTCATGAACCGCGAAGGCAGCTGCTGAGGCATCTGCCCGGCAGGACGAAACGATCAGGGAGGGTCTTCGGGCCCTCCTTTTTGCGTAGGGGTATCCCCGCTTCCGCCCTGCGCGGCTTCGTGCGAGGAAGAACGCCATGACGTCCGCTTCCGCCCCCTCGCCCGCCCGCCTCGACCTCGACGCGCTCGTCGACCCCCTCGCCGACCTCGCGATGGAGGCCGGCGCCTGCATCATGCGTCATTACCGGCCGGACGTCGCCGTCTCCCGAAAGGGCGACGGCTCGCCGGTGACGCAGGCCGATTGCGAGGCCGAAGCGGTGATCCTGGCGGGTCTGCGGCGACTGGCGCCCGGCGTGCCCGTGGTTGCGGAAGAGGAGGCCGCGGCCGGCCGCGTGCCGGACGCCTGCCCTCGGTTCTTCCTCGTCGATCCGCTCGATGGAACGCGCGAGTTCATCACGGGCAACGGCGAGTTCACAGTCAACATCGCCCTCGTCGAGAACGGCGTGCCGGTACTCGGCGTGGTGTTCGCGCCCGCGATCGGCCGATTGTTCGCGGCTAGCCCGTCCGGAGCATGGCGGAGCGAAGGCGATGGTGAACGCCACGCGATCGGGGTGCGCGCGGCTCCCGGCGCGCTCACCGTGGTCGGGTCGCGCAGCCATGGATCGCAGGAGACGGAGACCTTCCTCCAGGGCCTCCCCGTCGCGGGCTTCGCCGCCTGCGGATCGTCGCTCAAGTTCTGCCTCCTGGCGGCAGGCGAGGCCGATCTCTACCCCCGGTTCGGCCGCACGATGGAGTGGGACACGGCGGCTGGCGATGCGATCCTGCGGTCGGCCGGCGGTCTCGTGACGACCTGCGACGGCGAGGCGCTCCTCTATGGCAAGCGCGAACAGGAAGGCGACTGCGACTTCGCCAACCCGCATTTTCTCGCCTTCGGCGATCCCGCCCTCCTGCGGCTCGCCCGCATGGACAGGTCCGTAGCGGCACTCTAATCCGGTGGCGTCCGTCCAGGAGGCCGCCATCCATGTCCCCATCCGAGCCCGACCAGCCCGGCGCGTTGCGTATCCTCGTATGGGGCCGCACCACGGCGCACGGCTCGCCTCTCGTCTCGCGCCTACGGGCAGCGGACGGCGAGCGGAGCCCCGCGGTGATTGACCTGCGCGGCGAGACGGACAGTGCCGGCTTCGCACTCGCCGCGTCCCGCTGCGATGTCGCGGTGCTGGTCACCGATGCACCGGCCGGCGTCGATCAAGATTTGCGGCAGCGGGTCGGGATCGCGCAGTTGTTGGGGCTCCGGCAGCTGATTCTCGCAATCCACACCGAAGGCGATACCGGCCCCGGAGCCTTCGCCCGGATCGCCGCCGACTTCACTCGCTTCGCTGAGCCGCTCGGCTTCGCCACATGCCTTGCGATCTCGCTTTCCCCCGATGCCGTCCCGGGGACCGACGATGGCGACGCCTTGCTTCTCTCTCTCCTCGAAGGTGCTCGGATCGCCCCCGAACACGCCGGCATGCCCTTCCGCATGCCGCTCGACGATGCATCGGAGGGAACCGCGCTCCGGGGAACCGTGGTGTCCGGCCGCGTTCGCCCGGGCGATGCGATCGTGGCGGCGGGATCGGGGCGCGGCGCGAAGGTTCTCACCGTCAGCACCGCGGGAGCCGAGCGGCCGGAGGCTGTTTCGGGAGAGATGGTCACCCTGCGTGTCGATACGGCGATGGATGCGCTTGCGGGCGAGGTCCTGGCTTCCGCCGCCGACCGACCGGAGACATGCGACCAGTTCGCCGCGCGCCTCCTGTGGGCGAGCGAGGAACCGCTCCTGCCCGGCCGCGCCTACCGAATGCAGGTCGGCACGCGGCAGGTTCCCGCCAGCGTCACGCGCATCAAGCATCGGATCGATGCGGCGAATGCCGCGCCGCTTGCCGCCGGCACGCTCCGGGCCGGGGATACGGGCCAGGTCAACCTGTCGCTTGCCGAAGCGATCGTCTTCGAGCCCTTCGAGCGCAACCGCGCGCTCGGCGCCTTCACCCTGTCGGAGCCCCTGTCCGGGCGAACCGTGGCGGCCGGCCGGATCGACTTCGCGCTGCGCCGGGCCGCCAACATCCATCGCCAGGCGATCGACGTGACCAAGGCGGCGCGGGCGGCCGCCAAGGCGCAGCGCCCTGCGCTCCTGTGGTTCACCGGCCTGTCCGGCTCGGGCAAGTCCACCATCGCCAATCTGGTGGAGAAGCGCCTCTTCGCGCTCGGTCACCATACCTATCTTCTCGACGGCGACAATGTGCGCCATGGGCTGAACCGGGATCTCGGCTTCACAGCGGAGGATCGTGTGGAGAACATCCGGCGCGTCGCCGAAACGGCCAAGCTCATGGTGGATGCCGGGCTGATCACGCTCGCGTCGTTCATCTCGCCCTTTCGGGCCGAGCGGCGGCTGGCGCGCGACCTCCTGGCAGCGGGGGAGTTCATCGAGGTGTTCGTGGATGCGCCGCTCGGCGTCGCCGAGGCGCGGGATCCCAAGGGGCTCTATGCCCAGGCCCGGGCGGGCCGCATTCCGAACTTCACGGGCATCGACAGCCCCTACGAGGCCCCGGAAGCGCCGGAATTGCACCTGGAGACCGACCGACGGTCGGCCGAGGCGCTTGCCGACGAGGTCGTCGCCTATCTCGAGCGCGCCGGCTTCCTCGCCCCTGCGAGCGGTTGAGCGGCGCTCACGCCATCAACGCGAGATTGACGACGGTCAGCCAGAGGATCGCCGACAGCGCGAGGCCGACGGCCAGACCGCGCGCCGGGCGCAGGATATCAGGGCATTCCACGTAGGCCCTGGCGGCTGCCCGCCGCAGAAGGGCGGCGATTTCGAGCGATCCCGTCATGGCAAAGGGCCTCATCTTCATGTGTTCCGATCCGACCGTAGCCGAACGTCCGATCGCTGTCGCCTAAACTCGCGTTCAGGATTTGGTCACCCGCGCCTTGGCCCAAAGGTCGGGGCGTCGGTCCGCGGTGAGCCGCTCGGCTTCCTCCCGGCGCCAGCGCTCCACCGCGCCGTGATGGCCCGACAGGAGCACAGGGGGAATCTCGCGTCCCTCCCAGACGGTCGGACGCGTATAGTGCGGGTGCTCGAGAAGGCCGTTCTCGAAGCTTTCCGTCTGCCCCGACTGCGCGTTGCCCATGACGCCGGGCAGAAGACGCACGACGGCGTCGAGAAGCACGAGGGCCGCCATTTCGCCGCCCGACAGGATGTAGTCGCCGATCGAAACCTCTTCGAGCCGCCGCGCCTCGATCACGCGTTCGTCCACTCCCTCGAACCGACCGCAGACGAGAAGGACGCCCGGTCCAGCGGCGAGGTCACGCACTTGGGCTTGATCGAGCGGGCGGCCGCGCGGGCTCAGAAGCAGGCGCGGACGCCCGTCGTCCGGCGCGCTCGCCGCATCGATCGCCTCGGCAAGGACATCCGGCCTCAGCACCATGCCCGGCGAGCCGCCGGCCGGCGTGTCGTCCACGGTGCGATGACGACCGATCCCGTGGTCGCGGATCTGGCGCGCCTCGAGGCTCCAGTCGCCGCGCTCCAGAGCGCGGCCGGCGAGGGACACCCCGAGCGGACCGGGAAACATCTCGGGATAAAGGGTCAGCACGCTGGCGCGGAACGGCATCCGGCAGGCCTTCCCGTCAGGCGAAGGGTTCGACCGAAGCGGTCTCGACGAGCTTGAGGTCCAGGCCCTGGACCTCGACGGTCTTCAGGGCGTCGCGCCAGACGGTCATGTGCGGCGCACGGCCATGGGCGTCCAGCGCCTCGCGGCTTTCCCATTCCTCGTAGATGCGGATCAGGCCGGGCTCACGCAGATCCTCGGCGAAGGCGTAGACGATGCAGCCGGCCTCGGCATTGGTCGCCGTCACGGTGGCGCGCGCCACCTCGCGCACGGCGGCCAGCCCTTCGGGCGTCAGTCTCAAGGTTCCGGCAACGACGATCATTTGGCCCATCCCTTTTCCGGTCGAGGCTAAACTGCCTTCGGACCGTGCGGGTCTGGCCTATCGCGGCGGCAACGCCGGCGCAACGCCCGGCCTGGCCGGAACGATCGGTGTCAGCGCAGGAAAAACGCGCCGATGCTGGTCCAGAGCAGGGCGGACAGGCCGAGCCCGACCATGATGCCGCGTGCGGGATTGGTCGCATCCTGCTCACGGGACGTGGTGCGTGCGCGGCGGCGGGACGAGCGGGCGGGAATGGCGGTGACGGTCATGGCAGGTTCCCCGGTCGGATCTGCCGGGATCATGCGAGGGGTGCCCTAAGGATCCCCGAGGGGATTCCTTCGAATTCGAACGAACCCGCATTTTTCCGCCGGGGGGGAGCGATAAGCCTCGCCGTCAGCCGCCATCCGGCGCCATCGCGCCGAACCAGGCCAGCATGCGGGCGCGCCCCGCCGCCGACCAGAGCCCGTCCAGCTCCGGCCGGTCCCGTCCGCAGCGAAACAGCGGCGCGCGCCGGTCGGCGAACGCGGCGGCACGGTCGGGCGCCGAGCCCGACGGGCCGCCGGTATCCTCCACCGCGCCCACGAGGCACCCGGGTTCGTTGCCGCGCGCCGGCTTGAGAGCGAGAAGGACGTCCGCAGCGCCACCGGCGGCATCGGGAAAGCGATAGCGCAGGAGGGCGGCGACCGGTCGGTCGCCAAGGATGCGCCAGACCACGGAGCGACCGAGCCGGCCGCCGTCCGGGGGCGCCGGCAGAAAACCCTCGGGGCGCGCAAGCGCCAGTTCGCGCGCGTCCTCGGTTCCGCGAAGGAACACGTCGGTTCCCACAAGCCCGGCACAGCGCAGGACACCCTCGCCGCCGGCGCTCGCGTCCACGGGCCGGCAGAGGCTCGGCAGGAGCGGCGAGACCGCTCCCGTCGTCTCGGAAGCGGGCGGCGGGGCGGCGGGAGCCGAGAGCACGGCCAGAACCAGGAGAAAGGGATGCATCGGCGGTCCTCCGAAAGCCGGGTGCGGGCCTTGCGGCTACAGGGTGAGCGTTCCCTCGATCAGGATCGTCACGGCGCCGCCGATCAGGACGCGGCCTTCGCCGGCGGCCCGCACATGGACCCGTCCGAGCCGACCGATGGCCGTCCCCTGCGCCGCGACATAGGCCGAGGCCATGCGGCCTTCGCTTTCCATCCAGCGCGCCAGAGCGGCGTTGAGGGAGCCGGTGATGGGATCTTCCTTGAGGCTGTCGGAAATCGCCAGCATGCGCACCTCGACATCGGCCTCGCCGCCCGGCGCGTGGGGACCGATCAAGCCGATCCGTCGCTCGGGGGCAAAGCTCGCGCCGCGCGGATCGACGGCGAGCACCGCTGCCGCGCTTCGCAGTTCGATCGCATCCCATGTCGGACCGTTGTCGAGCCGGGCCGCGCGCACGACGTCGGCCGGGTCGATCCGCAGCGCCGACAGGGTCTCGGCAAGGCGATCGGGCTCCATAGGCGCGATGCGGGTCTGCGGCGCCACGAAGGCGGGAAGTGGACCGCTCCTGTCGATCTCGACGATCCCGATCGCGCATTCCTGGCGCACCGTGGACGCGTCCTGCGGAACACCGCCCGCATGAAGCCAGGCCGCGCAGCTACCCAGCGTCGGATGGCCGGCGAAGGGCAGCTCGCCCGCGGTGGTGAAGATGCGCACCCGGTAGTCGGCGGCGGGGTCGCTCGGCGGCAGCAGAAACGTCGTCTCGGCCAGGTTCGTCCATGTGGCGAAGCGCTGCATCGCCGCATCGTCCAGTCCCTTGCCGTCGAGAACGACCGCAAGCCCGTTGCCGCGCGTCGGCACGTCCGAGAACACGTCGCACTGGATGAACCGTCTACGCATCGCTGCACTCCCCTGTCGCCGCCAGGTTTATGCGCCGCCGGCCGGATCGCGTCCAGCCGAACCGTTGCCCCGAGCTTCGCCTCGTCAGGCGCTGCAAAGCCGCGGCCATCACGCGTCCGTCATCGTAAGACAGTCAGAGTATTAAGGGGCCGGGTCTAGGGTCGACGCCATCCACGTCAAGGGAAGCGTCCATTCCATGCGTCTTACGATCTCGCGCAAGCTCGCCATGCTCATCGCGCTGGCGGCTCTCGGCAGTCTTGCCGTGATGGCGGTGCAGCTCATGGAACTGCGCTCCAGCATCTGGGCGGATCGGCAGCACATGCTGCAGATGCAGGTCGAATCGGCGGTCTCGGTGATGAAGCACTTCGCCGGAGAAGCCGATGCCGGCCGAATGACGCAGGCCCAGGCGCAGACCGCCGCCCGCGAGGCGGTGCGCAACATGCGCTACGGCCAGGGCGAGTATATCTTCGCCTTCCTGCCGGACGGCACGCGCATGATCCACGGCGACAGCAAGCTCGAAGGCAAGAGTGGCTGGGACGAGCGGGACAACAACGGCCTATACCATATCCGGGCGCTCATCGCGAACGCGGCCGGCGGCGGCGGCTTCACGAGCTACTACCGCACGCGCGTCGGCGAGGATGTGGCGCAGCCCAAGCTGTCCTTCACCACGCAGTTCGCCCCCTGGAACTGGACGGTCGGCACCGGCGTCTATGTCGACGACCTCGACACCCTGTTTCGCCATTCGGTCTACCGCGCGGCCGGCTGGAGCACGGGCATCCTGATGGCTCTGTGCGCGGCGGCCTTCGCCATCGCGCGCTCGATCTCCAAGCCCGTGATCCGCCTCACGGCGGACATGCGCAAGCTGGCATCGGGCGACAAGACGGTCGAGGTGTCGGGCCTCGACCGACGCGACGAGATCGGCGCGATGGCCGAGACGGTTCAGGTCTTCAAGACCGCCGCGATCGAGAAGGAGCGCCTCGAGGCCGAGGCGGAGACCTCCCGCCTGGCGCAGGCCACCAGCCGCGAGCGGCAGGCTGCGATCGACAGCGCCCGCGCCGAGGACCTGCGCGCCTTCGTGCATCTCGTGGAGACGAGCTTCGAGCGTCTGTGCGCGGGTGACCTCACGGTGCGCATGGACACGAGCGTCGCGGCCGAGTTCGAGCCGATCCGCGAGACGTTCAACGCTTCGGTGGAGTCGCTGGAGACCACGATCGGCGCGGTGGTCGGCGCGATCGGCACGATCCGCCTCGGGCTTGGCGAGATCTCCAATGCGTCCAACGATCTCGCGCAGCGCACCGAACAGCAGGCCGCCAATCTCGAGGAGACCGTGGCGGCGCTGGGCGAGGTGACGCGTGCGGTCAACGGCACGGCCGAGGGCGCCGCCAAGGCGCAAGGGTCGGCTGCGTTGACGCAGAAGAACGCCGAGGCCGGCGGAACCGTGGTGGCGCGGGCCATGGAGGCCATGGCCGAGATCGAGGACTCATCGGGCAAGATCGGCCGCATCATCGGCGTCATCGACGAGATCGCCTTCCAGACCAACCTTCTTGCGCTGAACGCGGGCGTCGAGGCCGCGCGCGCCGGCGAGGCGGGCCGAGGCTTTGCGGTGGTGGCGCAGGAGGTGCGAGGCCTTGCCCAACGCTCGGCCGAGGCGGCGAAGGAGATCAAGACGCTGATCTCGGCATCGGGCACCCAGGTCGAGGCGGGCGTCGAGCTCGTCACCGCTTCGGGCCACAGCCTCGAGGAGATCGTCGGCCAGGTCTCGGAGATGAACCGGATCGTCGCCCGGATCGCGGGCTCGGCCAAGGAGCAGGCGGTGGCGTTGCGCGAAGTGTCGACGGCGGCCGACCAGATGGACAAGGTCACCCAGCAGAACGCGGCCATGGTGGAACAGACAACGGCCGCCGCGCAGGCGCTCACGGTGGAAACCGATCAGCTCGCCGCGCTCACGCGTCGCTTCCGCACCCGCGTCGGGGACACCAGCCAGCGCGCCGTGCCGATGCCGGCGACGCGTCGTCCGGCTGCCGCCGCACCCCGTCCGGTGGCGCAGCTGCGCACCGCCGGCCATGGCGGCGCAGCCCCTCGCCCTGCGTCCGTCGACGACAGCTGGGAAGAGTTCTGAGGCGTTCGTCCGCCAGCTCTATTGCGAGCGGGGCGGGCGCGGCGTCGGGCGCCAGTCGGGCGGCGCCATCTCGAAACTCTCGAAGCGAAAGCCCGGTGCGACCGTGCAGGTGACGAGCGTCCATTCGCCGAGGCTCGTCGCCGTCTGCCACCACCCGGCCGGCACGGTGAACTGCGGGACCTCGCCGGTCAGGACCCCGACGCCGAGACGCTGGGCCGACGCGTCATGGCCGTTCGGCGAAACGGTGATCACGAGCGGCGCCCCGGCGTGCCAGGCCCAGGTCTCGGCGGCATCCGTGACACGGTGCCATTTGGAGGTCTCGCCGAGGTCGAGGAGGTAGTAGATCGCGGTGGAGCGGGGCCGGCCGGTTTCGTCCACCGCGGTGTCGCGGAAGGTCTCGCGATACCAGCCGCCTTCGGGATGCGGTGCCAGCTTCAGGGCCGCGATGACGTCGTGCGATCTCAATAGCCGTTCCTCTTCTCGCGCAGCGCCGCGAAGACGGCGACCGGATCCTGTCCGGTCCTGTCGAAAGCCGCCTGGAGTTCGGGATCGTCCGCCCGCAGGAACGGGTTGGTCCGTTTCTCGCGACCGAGTTCGACGGGCAGCGTCGCCTCCCCTCGCACGCGCAGCCCCTCCACCTCCTTGACCCGCTCCTGCAAGAGGAGGTTGCCGGGATCGACATCGAGCGCGAAGCGGGCGTTGGTCGCCGTGTATTCGTGGCCGCAATAAAGCATCGTCTCGTCGGGAAGGACGCGCAGGCGCTGGAGGCTGTCCCACATCGTGGCGGCATCGCCCTCGAACAGGCGCCCGCACCCGAGCGAGAACAGCGCGTCCGCCGCAAACAGGGCGTTTGCGCCCGGCACGAAATAGGACACGTGGCCCGCCGTGTGGCCGGGCGTGTCGATCACCTCGATGGCGAGGCTGCCGATCGTGAAACGGTCGCCCCCTCGAACGCCCCGGTCGATGCCGGGAATGCGGGCGCGCTCGGCTTCCGGACCGATGATCTCGACCCCGAACCGGTCCTTGAGGGCAAGGTTCGCCGCGACGTGGTCGTCGTGGTGATGGGTCGTCAGGATATGCGTGAGGCGCCAGCCCTCGCGCTCCAGCGCTTGGAGGATGGGCGCCTCCTCCGGCGCGTCGATCGACAGGGTGTTGCCGGTGGCCGCGTCGTGCAGGAGCACGCCGAAATTGTCGCGGCGGCAGCCGAACTGCCGAATCGGATAGGATGTCATCGCAAACCTCGCGCCTTGGCCGTGACCGCGCTAACTAGAGCCCGAAGCCTTCGCCGGGAGAGCGGATGACCACCGTGAACGCCGACATCGTCGATCTGCGCGATTTCTACGCCTCGCGGCTCGGCGACGCCTGCGTTCGCTCGCTGGCGCCGGCGCTCGGCTCGGTGTGGAAGCCGATCCGCGACGAGCGTCTCGTCGGCCTCGGCTACGTCACGCCCTATCTCGACCGGTTGACGGGCGAGGCCGAGCGCACCCTCGCCTTCATGCCGGCGACGCAAGGGGCGGTGAACTGGCCGCTCGGGCGCCCTTCGCTCGCCGCCCTCGTCCACCCGACGGATCTGCCGCTCGGCGACGCCTCGGTCGACCGCATCCTGATGGTGCATGCCCTCGAGTTCGCCGAGGACCCGGCGGAGATGCTGGGAGAGGCCTGGCGCGTGCTGGCGCCCGGCGGGCGGCTCGTCATGGTGCTGCCGAGCCGGCGCGGCGTCTGGGCGCGGTTCGAGCATACGCCGTTCGGATCGGGGCGCCCCTGGTCCCGCCCGCAGGCGACGCGTCTCCTGCGCGACACGCAGTTCACGCCGGCCGGCTTCTCGGAAGCCCTGTTCTTCCCGCCGTTCCGCCGCGAGCGGCTTCTCAATCTCGCCGGGCCCTGGGACCGCGTGGGCCGGCGGTTCTGGCCGATGTTCGCCGGCGCCATCGTGATCGAGGCGGTGAAGCTCGTGTATCGCGGCATTCCCGTCACCAGCCGCGAGCGCAGCCGCATCCGCGCCATGCGCCCCGTCCTGGTGCCGCAAGGCGCGCCCTCCCCGGCCCTCAACCTCGAAAAGCCAGCGAGGGCGCCTTAACTCCAGCGCCTGTCCAACGATCAGGAGCGCCCCATGCAACAGCGCAAGCTCGGCCCAGACCTTTCCGTTTCCGCCCTCGGCCTCGGCTGCATGGGCATGTCCGAATTCTACGGCGAGGGGGACGAGGGTGAGTCGCTCTCGGTCATCCACCGCGCCCTCGACCTCGGCGTATCCTTTCTCGACACCGCCGACATGTACGGCGTCGGACGCAACGAGGAACTGGTCGGGCGCGCCTTGAAAGGTCGGCGCGACCGCGTGGTGCTCGCCACCAAGTTCGGCAACGTGCGCGGCCCCAACGGCGAGCGGCTCGGCATCAACGGCCGGCCGGACTACCTGCGGCGCGCCTGCGACGACAGCCTCAGGCGCTTGCGGAGCGACCACATCGATCTCTACTACCAGCACCGGGTCGATCCGAACGTGCCGATTGAGGAGACCGTCGGCGAAATGGGCCGCCTCGTGGACGAGGGCAAGGTCCGCTTCCTCGGCCTGTCGGAAGCGGGACCCGCCACGATCCGACGCGCCCATACCACGCATCCGATCGCAGCGCTCCAGACCGAGTATTCGCTCTGGAGCCGCGATCCGGAAGCGGAGATCCTGCCCACCTTGCGCGAGCTCGGCATCGGCTTCGTGCCCTATTCGCCGCTCGGCCGCGGCTTTCTCACCGGGCGGTTCCAGAAGCCGGAAGATTTGCCCGACGACGATTTCCGAAAGTCGAGCCCTCGCTTCTCCGGCGAGAACTTCGCCAAGAACCTGAAGCTCGTGGATACGGTGAAGGCCATCGCCAAGCGCCGGAACGCGACGCCCTCGCAGCTCGCGCTCGCCTGGGTGCTGGCGCAGGGGGACGACGTCGTGCCGATCCCCGGCACCAAGCGCATCCGCTATCTCGAGGAGAACGCCGAGGCCGTGCATGTCGAGCTGACCGCCGACGACCTCGCCGAGATCGACGAGGCCTTCCCGGCCGGGGTCGCGGCGGGCGAGCGTTATGCCGAGGGCGGCATGAAGACGGTGAATCTGTAGCGTCAAGCCGAGGCGGCGCGCCTCAGCGCCGCCTCAGCACGAACACGGCCTGCGCGCCGAGGAGGTTCCACACCGCCCAGGGCAGGCGCATCCCGACGCGCTGGCCGGCGGAATCCAGCGCGATGGCGCTTTCCACCTCGGCGCCGACCTCGCGCGTCAGTTCCACGAAGTCGCGAATGGTGCAGAAGTGGATGTTGGGCGTGTCGTACCAGGAGTAGGACAGGCTCTTCGTCACCGGCATGCGCCCCTTGAAGAACAGGGACGAGCGCACGGACCAGTGGCCGAAGTTGGGAAACGAGACCACCGCCCGGCGACCGATGCGCAGGAGTTCGGCGAGCACGAGCTTCGGGTTCTCCGTCGCCTGGATCGTCTGCGACAGGATCGCGTAGTCGAACGCGCCGTCGGGATAGTGGACGAGGTCGCGGTCGGCATCGCCCTGGATCACCGACAGGCCTCGGCGCACGCATTCGTTGACGCCGGGCTGGCTGAGCTCGATGCCGCGCGCGTCGACGCCGCGACGCGCCTGGAGGATCTCCATCAGCGAGCCGTCGCCGCAGCCGACGTCGAGAACGCGGGCGCCCGGTTCGACGAGATCGGCGATGGTGCGCAGGTCGACGCGCGCGCCGCCCTCCTCGACCGCGACCACGCTGCTGGTCGGCTTCGGTGCCGTCTCGATCGCGCTCACAGGAGCCCCCTCGCGCGTGCCGCCGAGGACAGGAAGCCCTGCACCGCGCCGGTGAACTCCGGCTCGTCGAGCAGGAAGGCGTCGTGGCCCTTGTCGGTCTCGATCTCGACGAAGGAGACGGAGGCGGCGTTGGCGTTCAGTGCATGCACCACGGCGCGGCTCTCCTGCGTCGGGAACAGCCAGTCGGAGGAGAAGGACACGAGGCAGAAGCGCGTCTTGGCGCCCCGGAAGGCCTCGGCGAGACGCCCGCCGTGCTCGGCCGCGATGTCGAAATAGTCCATGGCGCGCGTGAGGTAGAGATAGGCGTTGGCGTCGAAGCGGTCGACGAAGGTCATGCCCTGGTGGCGCAGGTAGCTCTCGATCTGGAAGTCCGCCTCGAAGCCGAAACCGAGCTTCTCGCGGTCCTGCAGGTTGCGGCCGAACTTGCGGTGGAGAGCGGCCTCCGAGAGATAGGTGACGTGCGCGGCCATGCGCGCGACGGCCAGCCCCTTGTGCGGCCGCGTGCCGTGCTGGAGATAGTGCCCGCCGCGCCAGTCGGGATCGGCCATCACCGCCTGCCGGCCGACCTCGTGGAAGGCGATGTTCTGCGAGGAGTGGCGCGCGCCGGTGGCGATCGGCAGCGCCGCGAAGACGCGCTCGGGATAGGCCACGGTCCATTGCAGGACCTGCATGCCGCCCATCGAGCCGCCGATCACGGCGAAGAGCTGGTCGATGCCGAGACGGTCGATCAGCATGGCCTGCGCCCGCACCATGTCTCCGATGGTCAGAACCGGCAGATCGAGCGCATAGGGGAGCCCCGTCGACAGATCCACCGAGGCCGGTCCCGTCGAGCCCATGCACGAGCCGATGACGTTGGAGCAGACGACGAAGAACCGGTCGGTGTCGACCGGTTTGCCGGGACCGATCAGGCTGGACCACCAGCCGGGCTTGCCCGTCACCGGGTTGGGGCTGGCGGCATACTGGTCGCCGGTCAGCGCGTGGCAGACGTAGATCGCATTGGATTTGTCGGCGTTGAGCTCGCCGTAGGTCTCGAAGGCGATGTGGAACGGCGACAGGGTGCGCCCGGCGTCGAGCCGCAACGGCTCGTCCTCGCCGAAGAAGGCGACCTTCGAGGACGGCTGGCGCGCCTCGCGCGCGCTCAAGGTTTCTTCGATGGCGGGATCTGCGATGATCGACATGGCTCGTGCTAGCCCCAAGCCTCCCGCAGCGCAACGGAATGTTGCGCCTTCCCTCGACAGCCACGGCGGCGAAGAGTATGCGCGGGCGCATGCTCCCTACCGGCAGCCCCCTTGCCCGCAGATTGCCAGGACCCGCCATGACCAGCCTTCCCGTGCGCCCCCAGCCCAAGCCCGGCGTCCTCGACATCGAGGCCTATGTGCCCGGCAAGAGCAAAGCACCGTCGGGCGTCACGCTGCACAAGCTCTCGTCGAACGAGACGCCCTTCGGCGCCTCGCCCGACGTGCAGGCGGCACTGCGGGACGTCGCGACCAGGCTGGAGCTCTATCCCGACGGCCAGGCGAACGCGCTGAAATCGGCGATCGCCGAGGTGCACGACCTGCCGGTCTCGCGCATTCTGTGCGGCAACGGGTCGGACGAACTCCTCGGGCTCCTGGCGCAAGCGTTCCTGTCGCCCGGCGACGAGGCGATCCACACCGAGCACGGCTTCCTCGTCTACGACATCTATATCCGCGCGGCCGGCGCGACGCCGGTGGTCGCCCGCGAGCGGGACGAGCGCGCCGAGGTCGACGCCGTTCTCGCCTGCGTCTCTGAGCGCACCAAGATCGTCTTCCTCGCCAATCCCAACAACCCGACCGGCACCTACCTGCCGGCCTCCGAGATCCGCCGCCTGCACGCGGCCCTGCCCCCGCACGTCCTCCTGGTGCTCGACGCCGCCTATGCCGAATATGTCCGGCGCGAGGACTACGAGGCGGGCGCGGCGCTGGTGGCTTCGAGCGACAACGTCGTGATGACGCGCACCTTCTCCAAGATCCATGGCCTTGCAGCGCTGCGCATCGGCTGGATGCTGGCGCCGGAAGCGATCGTCGACGCGCTCGACCGCATCCGCGGGCCGTTCAACCTCAACGCCATGGCGATCGCCGCCGGGGCGGCGGCGATCCGCGACCGGGCGCATGTCGAGAAGTCCGTTGCGCACAACGAGGCGTGGCTGGAGCGCCTCGGCCGTGAGTTGTCCGCGCTGTCGCTGCGCGTCACGCCGTCGGTCGGCAATTTCGTGCTGGTTCACTTCCCCGACGAGGCCGGCCGCACGGCGGCGGACGCCGACGCGTTCCTGACGCAGCGCGGCTTCATCCTGCGCCGCGTGACGGGCTACGGCTTCCCCAACGCGCTGCGGCTGACGGTCGGATCCGCAGAGGCCAACGAGGGCGTCCTTGCTGCCTTGAAGGACTTCCTCGCGAAATGACCGAGCCGCTCTTCGATAAGATCGCGCTGATCGGCATCGGCCTGATCGGCTCCTCCATCGCGATCAACATCCGCGACCGGGGCCTCGCACGCGAGGTGTCGATCGCCACACGCCGCGAAGCGACACTTGCCCGCGCGCAGGAACTGCGGCTCGGCACGAGCTACCATCTCGATCCGGCGGATGCGGTGCGCGACGCCGATCTCGTGATCCTGTGCCTGCCGGTCGGCTCCTGCGGCGCGGCGGCGGCTGCCATCGCGCCGCACCTCAAGGCCGGCGCCATCGTCTCCGACGTCGGATCGGTGAAGGGTGCGGTGGTCGACCAGATGCGCCCCCATCTTCCGGCGCATGTGCATTTCGTGCCCGGCCATCCGATCGCCGGCACCGAGCAGTCGGGCCCGGACGCCGGCTTCCTCGAACTCTTCGAAAACCGCTGGACGATCCTCACCCCGCTCCCCGAGACGGACGAGGCGGCGGTGGAAGCCTTGCGCGCCCTGTGGCTGGCCACCGGCGCGAACGTCGAGGTGATGACGCCCGAGCACCACGACCTCGTGCTCGCCATCGTCTCCCACGTGCCGCATCTCATCGCCTACAACATCGTGGGAACGGCCGCCGACCTCGAGACGGTCACGCAGTCCGAGGTCATCAAGTTCTCGGCGTCCGGTTTCCGCGACTTCACGCGCATCGCCGCGTCCGACCCGACCATGTGGCGCGACATCTTCCTGACCAACCGCGAGGCGGTGCTGGAAATGCTGGCGCGCTTCTCCGAGGATCTTGCATCGTTGCAGCGGGCCATCCGCTGGGGCGACGGCGATGCGCTCTTCGATCTCTTCACCCGCACCCGCACCATCCGCCGCTCCATCGTGCAGGCGGGGCAGGACACGGAGGAGGCCAATTTCGGCCGCCTCAAGCCGCGCAAGGACCCCTGGAACGAGAAGGCACCGGGGGAGTGAGCCTCAGATCCTCGGCAGCCGCCCGAGCGGGATGAAACCGAGCCGAGCCTCGCCGTCGCGCACCGCGACGTCGAGGACGGTCTGTCCGTTCTCCTGCCGTCCGACGAGGCCGATGCCCCCTGCGATCGCCGAGGCAACGCCGCCGCTGCCGGGAACGAGTACCGTGACGAGCGTGGCGATCGCCTGCGGGTTCTCGACGCCGAGCCGGAAGTCGCCGGAAATCTCGCCCGCCTCCGACACCCGGAACGGACCCGACACATCGACGCTCGCCCCCACCGAGGAGACGAGGCGCAGCGAGCGGATCATGCCCGCCTCACCCCGAAGGGCCGGCCCGACCTGCCCGCCCGGCACGCCGTCCTGCAGCCAGCCGGCGGCGCCGTCCACGGTGAGGTCGGCCGACAGGTCGAAGGCGGGAATGTCCCCGATCGGCGGGATCGTGGCGACGACGCCGGCATCCGACAGGGCGAAGTCGAGTGCCGCCCCGTTCTGGCGGGCATGCGTCTCCAGCCGAACCGAGCGGGCGAGAGGGGTCAGCGCCCCGGCTTCTCCGACGAGCGACAGGACCGCGTGGTCCACCGCGATCGACACGCGCTCCAGGCCCTCCGTCCAGAGGCTCGTCGAGGCTTGGGCCAGCGCCCAGTTCATCTCCAGCGGCGGCAGGTCCGGCACGGTGGCGCGCAAGGGCCCGCCAAGTTCGGCGACGATGTGCGAGGGCTGGTAGATCTGCGCCGCCGTGCGCAAGGACCCGGCGGAAAGACGGATGCCGTTCGCGGGCGCGTCGACGCCGACGGCATCGCAGGACAAGCCGATCCGGAACGGGTAGCCGAAGACCTCGCGCCCGTCGCAGGCGATCGCGGTGCCGCCGCCGCCCGCCGCATCGAGCGCCGAGACGACGCGGCGGTCGAGTTCTCCCGCCAGATAGTACCAGACGCCGGTGAGGGCCGCCGCCAGCACCACCACGAGGATCGCGACACCCGCGAAGACGCGGCCCGCCGCCGAACTGCGGCCCGTTTCGCCTTCCGCCCTTGACCTTGCCATGCGGGCATCCTTTCTGCGCAGCCGAACCGGCGCCTTCATGAAGCGCCGGAGACGGGAATGGCAAGAGCGATGGACGATTTGTGGGTCTTCGCCTACGGCTCGCTGATCTGGCGACCGGGGTTCGAATACGAGGAGCGGGCCAAGGCGCGGCTCGCGGGCTTCCACCGATCGCTCTGCATCTATTCGCACGTCCATCGCGGCACGCCCGAGCGGCCGGGCCTCGTGTTCGGCCTCGACCGGGGTGGCTCCTGCGTCGGCATGGCGTTTCGGGTGGCGGCGGAGAAGGCGGAGGCGACGACCGCCTATCTTCGCGCGCGCGAACTCGTCACCAGCGTCTATCTGGAAACGACGCTCCCCGTCCGCCTCCTCGATGGGCGACCGGTGCGCGCGCTCGCCTATGTCGTGGATCGCGGGCACACCCAGTATGCCGGCCGGCTATCCGTCGAGACGGCGGCTGCGCTCGTCGCCCGTTCGCACGGGCAGTCGGGCGCCAACCGGGACTACGTCCTGTCGGCGCTCGGGGAGATCCGCGCGCTCGGCCTCAGCGACCGCTGGCTGGAGAGCGTCGCCGCCCGGATCTGAGGCGTCAGAGGCCCTGCGTGCCCTCGGGCGCGCGCTCCTGCTCCACCGGATGCGGATCGGGATCGGCCAGCAGCTGTGCGACGAGCGCGCTCTTGGCCAGGTCCGGCCGTTCGGCATAGGCGGCCTTGACGAGACCGAGCGACCGCTCCTCGATCCGGTCGCGCAACTCGGCGATGAAGGGATCGCGCTCCAGGCCCGGCGGGATCGGCTCCAGGAACTCCGCCTGGATCGTACCGGGCTCGCGGCGCACCGCCTGGCGCGGCCAGAACAGGCCGGAGTTCAGCGCCACCGGCACGGTGGGTATCCTCAGCTCGGCATAGAGATAGTGGATGCCGGGGCGGTAGTTCGGCGCGGTGCCGGGCGCCGAGCGGGTGCCTTCGGGATAGATCACGATCTGGCGTCCCTCGGCCACCGCCTTGCGCGCCCCGGCAAGGAGCGACGGCAGGACGGCGGCGCGGCGCGAGCGGTCCACCGGGATCATGCCGAGCGTGCGGGCGTACCAGCCGAACACCGGAATGCCCATCAGCTCCTTCTTGAGGATGAAGGTCGGCCGCTCCACGACGAGGAGCAGCGCGATCACGTCCCAGAAGGACTGGTGCTTGGCGGCGACGATGCACGGGCCGGCGGGCACGCGGTCCGCATGCTCCACCACCGAGCCCGTCCCGGCGACGTGGCGCAGCAGCCAGAGGCTGTTGCGCGCCCATCCCTTGACGATGCGCCAGCGCGCCTCCTCGGAACGCAGGAAGAAGAACGGCAGGTTCAGGAGAAGCTGCCCGATCAGATGGACGTAGAATAGGACCTGGAACAGGACGGAGCGCAGGAGGATCATCGGGCGAACGGCTCGGACAGCTAGGCGGCCCTTCGGTGGGCCGGTTCCTCATACGGGGCCAAGGGCGGGAGGGGAAGGCGCAAGGCGCCCTACTCCTCGCGCCCGGCGACGCGATGGTGCCAGCCGCCGAAGGCCGACAGGTCGAACCCGGTCGCCAGCCGCGCCTTGACCGCCAGCACCTTGGCGTATTCCGTCACGAGGAGGCGCAGGCCGAGCCGCGTCGGCCAGCCGTCGCGCCGCCAGAGCTTGTCCGGCGAGACGGGATAGGGAACGATCGCCGGCGCGTCGGCGACCCCGCTCATTTCGAGGAGCGAACGGGGGATGTGGTAATCGCTGGTGACGAGCAGGAGACGGTCGAAGCCGTGCGCCTTGGCCCAGCGCGCCGTCGCCTCGGCGTTCCCGATCGTGTCCATCGCCTCGTAGTCGAGATCGACGCAGCAGTCGATCAACGCCATCTCGGTGCCGGTCGCACGCGCGATGGCGCCTGCGCTCGTGTCCCGGTTCACGCCGCTGATGAGGAGCCGGCGCCCCTCTCCCTCGCGCAGGAGCGCGATCGCCTTGCGCAGCCGCTGCTCGCCGCCGGTGAGCACCACGATGCCGTCGGCATGGGCCGCCTCGGGCGGTGCCGACAGGGCGGCGACATCGCTGGCGAAGCGCGCGAAGCCGCCGACGAGATAGGCCGCGCCCGCAAGCGCCGCGAAGAGGCCGACCCAGGCGATACGGCGCGGCCAGCGTCGACGCCTGCGCGCCTCGTACGGCGTCCCATCGCCGTCGCGGCGGCCATTCCGGTTCATTCTCATCCGTCCACCGGCGACAGCATGTCGATCGCGGCCAATTGGCTGGTGACCGTGATGCGGGACGTCAGCGCGGTCAAGACGCCGATGGCGACCACCAGCACCGCCGTTCCGACATAGCCCCATACACTGATGGCGAAGGAGCCGAAGAGGGCGCTGATCTGGTCGGCCTCGGGTGTCGCCTGGTTGGCCCTCGTCCATTGGCCGACGGCGAGGAACACCAGAAACGCGCAGGCGCCCCCCGTGAACGCGCCGATGAGGCCGAGCTTCAGGAAGTGGCGCTGGAACTCGCCGGCGATGAAGCCGCTGCGCGCGCCGACGAAATGCAGGACCTCGATGATGTGCCGGTTGCCCGTCATCGCGCCGCGCGTGGCGAAGACGACGGTGAGAACGGTGGCGATCATCACCAGTGCCAGGATCGCGATGCCGATCAGCACCGTGGCGTGCGCCATGGAGACGAGGCGGGAGACCCAGGCGCGGTGGTCGTCGAGGCTCGCCTGGGGCACGGCGGCACGCACCGCCTCGCGCAGGCGGGAGAAGTCGGGGGGCGAGCGCTCGTCGATCCCGACGATGACGAGGCGCGGCACCGGCAGTTCGTCGAGATCGAGCCCTTCGCCGAGCCAAGGCTCGAGGAGCCGACCGGTCGCAGCGTCGTCGAGCGGCACCGCCGACACGACCCCGGGCACCGCGGTCACCGTGGCGCGCACGGTTTCCAGCGCGGCCGCCATGTCCAGCCCCTCGTCCGGCCGGATCTGCACGGTCACCTCGCGCGCGATCTCGCTCTGCCAGTCGGCGGCCGTGTCGGCGACGAGGGTCACCGCGCCGAGCGTCAGGCTGGCGAGAAAGGTCATGATCGCGATCACGGTGAGAAGCGCTCGGCCCGCGACGTTGCCCGGGGGCACGATCGGATTGGGCCGCGCCTCTGCGCGCCTGCGCCACCAGTCGAGGAACGCGCGCGGATCAGTCATAGATCTCGAGCCGCCCGTCCGCGAGAATGAGACGCCGCGCCTCGACCTGGTCCATCAGGCCGAGATCGTGGGTGGCGATGACGACGGCGGTGCCGGTGCGGTTGAGTTCCATGAAGAGGCGCAAGAGGCGCCTGGCGAGCGGCGGGTCGACATTGCCCGTCGGCTCGTCGGCAAGGAGGATGTCCGGCCGGTCGATCAGCGCGCGCGCGATCGCCGCACGCTGCTTCTCGCCGCCGGAAAGGACCACGGGCGAGGCGTCGAGCCGTTCGCCGAGGCCGACCCACTTGATGAGGTCCTCCACGTCGCGCCGATAGCTCGCCTCCTCGCGACCGCGCACGCGAAGCGGCAGCGCGACGTTCTCATAGGTCGTGAGATGATCGAGCAGCCGAAAATCCTGGAACACGACGCCGATGCGCCGCCGGATGGCGGGCAGATCGGTCCGCTTCAGCGTCGAGGCATCCTTGCCGAGCACGGTGATCATGCCGCGCGTCGGCTTCAGCGCCAGGAAAAGCATGCGCAGGAGACTGGTCTTGCCCGCGCCCGACGGCCCGGTGAGGAACTGGAAGGACTTCGACCGGATCTCGAAGGTCAGGTCGCGCAGGACTTCCGGCCCCATGTCGTAACGCAGGCCCACGTTCTCGAACCGTATCAAGCCGCCTCGGCCTCCTTGATCCCCTGCGCCGTGCGACGCCAACTTCCGGACGCGCCCGGCAGCGCCGCACCTCGTCCCTGATCCATCATTCCGGCCGCATTCGGGCCGCCACCCGTATCCCACAAGCTTCCGTTAACCATAAGAGCTTACCGAATCCTGACCTTCGCGGTTTCCATGCCGCGATCCATCGATCGGAAGGAGGGCGGCATGGAGCCGAACCTTGGCCAGAGCCCGCGCAGCCGGCAGCACGACGTCTGGCGCGGCGCGCGCGGTCTCGTGATCGAAGGGCACGTCGTCGCACGCCGGACCGGGACCAGCCGTCCCGTGCAGGCGCCCATCGAGCCCCCGGCACCGCGCTGGGGCGCCGCGCTCGATGCGGCGGCGGCTCTTGCGCCGTCGAACCCGCATCTGGCGCGCATCGCCCTTCCGGCAGGCCTTGCGCTCGTGGCGTTCGTCGCCTTCGCCCTGTCGCCCGGCGGAGCGGAGCGCCACGGCGCGGCCGAGCCGACGGTGCGCGTGGCCGCCGCCCCGGTGATCCGATGATCTCGGTTCGCGGGCGCGAGCTCGAAACGCTGTTCTCCGAAGAGGAGATCGCGGGACAGGTCGACCGGATGGCGGCAGAAATCGCCGCCAAGAGGCCGGAGAACCTCCTCGTCGTCGCCGTCCTGAAGGGCTCCTTCGTCTTTGCCGCCGACCTCATCCGCGCGCTCCACCGCCATGGCGTCGCGCCGGAGATGGAGTTCATCTCGCTGTCCTCCTACGGCGCGGGAACGGTCGGCGGCGACGTGCGGATCGTGCGCGATGTGGAAGGGGCGATCGCGGGACGCAAGGTGCTGCTCGTCGACGATATCCTGGAATCGGGACGCACGCTCCTCTTCGCCCGCGACCTCATGCTGGCGCGCGGGGCGACCGGCGCCGAGATCGCCGTCCTTCTCGACAAGCGCATGAAGCGCGCCGCCGCGATCGAGGCCGACCATGTCGGCTTCGACTGCCCCGACGTCTTCGTGGTCGGCTACGGCATGGATGTCGGCCACGCCTTCCGCGAACTGCCCTTCGTCGGGCGCGTGGTGGATTGAAACGCCGCGCAAGATTTGGGGGCGCCGTCCCCTGAATCACCGGAGCCGCGGCGCCTTTCGCGCGTTCTTCCCTTCCTATCGTATCAGGGGAGTTAGACGATGACGAAGCCGTCCTGGATCACGCTGGCCCTGATCGTGACCGCGAGCGGGCCTGCGCTGGCCGCTTCCATGCCTGCCGACCTGTCGGAGACCGCGATCAACTCTGCGACGTTCGCCGATTGGACGGCACGGCAGGACGCGGCGGCGGACGCCGCGAGCGCGCCTGCGCAAGCCGCGCCCGAAGCGCCGGTCCAGGACGGCGACGAGCCGCCGCCCTCCGACGGCCAGACCCAGACGACGACTGATGACGCGGACACGCAGGCTGACGCGAAGTCGGAGGACAGCCCCGATCCCTTTCTGATCCGCGTCCAGGTCCTCCTCGACCGCGCCCATGCCTCGCCCGGCGTGATCGATGGACGGCCGGGCGGCAACACCGAGAAGGCGGTCCGCGCCTACGAGGAGGCGCACGACATGGCGGTCGACGGGGTGATCGACGACGCGCTCTGGACGGCGCTGTCGGCGGACGCCGGCCCGGCGATGAAGACCTACCGGCTGACGCGTGAAGACGTCGATCAGCGCTACGTCTCGAAGATCCCGTCGGACTATGGCGCCATGGCCAAGCTCGAATGCCTTTGCTACCGCGGCCCTTCCGAGATGCTCGCCGAGCGCTTCCACATGGACGAGAAGCTGCTTCTGGCCCTGAACCCCGGCGCCGACTTCCGGTCCGCCGATACCACGATCCTGGTCGCCGACCCGGGCGCCGGGCCCGAGGGTAAGGTCGACCACATCGTCATCGACAAGTCGAAAGGCGAGCTCTTCGCATTCGACGCCGAGGACCGCGTCCTGATGTCGGCGCCCGCCACCATCGGCTCCGACGACACGCCCTCCCCGAGCGGCACGATGAAGGTCAACGGCAGCGCCCCCGATCCGACCTACGAATACGATCCCGACAAGAACTTCCAGCAGGGCAAGAACCGCAAGAAGCTCACGATCCCGGCCGGCCCGAATGGTCCCGTCGGCTCGATGTGGATCGATCTGTCCAAGCCGACCTACGGCATCCACGGCGCGCCGGAGCCCTCGCAGATCGGCAAGACCGGCAGCCACGGCTGCGTTCGCCTGACCAACTGGGACGCCGAGGCGCTCGCCAAGCTCGTTCAGCCCGCCAAGACGACCGTGGAGTTCAAGGGTTGAGCGCGGCGGCGGCCTGACATGAAGGTGATCGCGGCGCGCACGGCCGGGTTCCGTGGGTGCCCGGTCGCTCCTTCACCAACGGTTAGCCCTGTTCGGTAAGGGTTCGCACAAGGATGGACCCGCATACTCCGTGCCACGGACCGGGCCTTGCCCTGTCCGGCCGGCACAGGCCGGCGTGTGCGAGGAGCAGGACACCATGGCCCGAATCTTGATCGCCGAGGACGACACCGGCATCCGGCTTCTGGTGGCGCGGGCTCTTCGCCTCGAAGGCCACGATGTGCTGGTCGCCGAGGACGGCGAGATGGCGGTGGACATCCTGGCCGAGGAGAACGGCGCCTTCGACCTTCTCCTGTCCGACATCCGCATGCCGGGGATGACGGGCATCGAGCTCGCCCATGCCGCCCACGCCACCTTTCCCGAACTGCCGATCCTGCTGATGACCGGCTATGCCGAGCAGAAGGAAGCGGCAGAGGACCTCTCCGCCTTCATTCTCGGCGTCGTCGAGAAGCCCTTCACCATCAGCGAGATCCGCCAGCGCGTCGCGCAGGCGCTCCGGGGCACCGCGGCCGGCGAAGCCGCCGTCGCGCCGCTTCGCCGCTACGCCTGATCCGTCAGGCCCGGCGCGCCACGAAGAACAGGCGCGGGAAGGCGAGAAGCCGTCGGCCGTCGGCGCGCGCGGGGTAGCGACGGTCCATTTCCTGCGTATATCGCGACCGGAAGAGCGCCCGGCCGTCCTCGTCCAGAGGATCCACGAACGGCTTCAACCCGGTCGACGAGAACCACTCCGTGATCGCCTCCGGCGAGGTCATCGGATGGTTGTAGATCGTGGTCCAGACGTCGACCTCGGAGGCCCCTGCCGCCGCCAGCCAGTCGTAGTAGGCCTCGCGCGCGGCGATCGGCTCGCGCGCTTCGTTCATGCGGTCGAGCGTTCGGGCAAACGGGTCCTCCCGCGCGATATCCTGCATCGCGACTTGCGACGGGTCGGCGAGATTATCGGGCACCTGCGCGGCCAGGAGCCCCCCCGGCCGCACATGCCGGAACAGCGCGGGGATCAGTTGCTCGTGGCCGAGAACCCATTGCAGCGCGGCGTTCGAGAAGACGAGGTCGAAGGGCTCCGCCGGATCCCACGTGCTGATATCGGCGCGTTCGAAACGCGCGCCCGGCAGCCGGGCCCGTGCCGCCTGCAGCATCGTCTCGGACGTGTCGAAGCCCGTGACCTCGGCCTGCGGAAATCGCTCCGCGAGAAGCGCCGTCGAGTTTCCCGGGCCGCAGCCGAGATCGGCGATGCGCAAGCCCTCCCCTTCGCCATCGCCGATCCGGCAGCGAGCCAGAAGATCACGCGCCGGCCGGGTGCGCTCGTCCTCGAAGCGGGAGTAGAGGGCTGGATTCCAGTCGGTCATCGCGGCGATCCTTACCGTGGGATGCCCGGCTTCTAGCGCATTTCCAGCGAAAGCCGAGCGGCTTTCCGCGATCGGACGATGCGCCGAACACGGACGTGCTCTGACCCCGCCACGCCGCTCCTGCCAGGGATGGATCCGAACGCTTACGGCGTGCGCAGCAACCGCTCGAGATACTCCCGTTCCTGCTCGGGCGAGAGCTGACGGCCGAGGCGGTCGCGGATCTGATCGAGGATGCGGCGAGCGCGCTGGATGTCGATTTCGTCGGGCACGCCGACATCCTGGCCGAAGTCGGGCCCCTGCGTCTGCCGCTCGCGGCCGAGCGGATCGCGGCCCGAGCGCTGCTGGCCGGGCCCCTGACCGAAGCGCCCGGGACCGCCGGGCTGCATGCCCTGGCCGGGCTGCTGCCCTTCGCCCCCGCCCTGCCCCTGCATGGCCTGCATCTGGTTCATCGCGTCCTGCGCGCCGCGCCGCAACGCGTTCATAGCCTCGCCCTGCTGGCCGACGGCCTCGCCGTCGTCGCCCTGCCCGATCGCCCCTTCGGCGCGACCCATGGATTCGCCGGCCTGGCCGAGATCGTCGCTCGGGTTGAGTCCCTGCCCCTTCATGGCCTCCTGGAGAGCCTGAAGGTCCTTCTGGAGCTGGCCCTGCTCTGCCTGGAGCCGCTCCTGCATGGCACGCAGCTCCTCCTCGGTCATGGGTTGGCGCTGGCCCTGACTGCCCTCCTGGCCTTGCTGCGCCTGCTCGGAAGGGTCGCCCCCCCGCTCGTTCTCCATCTGGCGCCGCATCTGCTGGCGGCCGAGCTCGAAGGTCTCGTCCATCAGCTTCTGCTGGCGCTGGAGCATTTCGCCGAGCTGGTTCATCTGCTGCTGCATCGGGCTCTGCTGGCCGGCCTGCTGCTGGCCTTGCTGGGGCCGCATCGCCTGGAGGCTGTCCATCATCTCGCGCAGCTCCGACAGGAGTTGCTGGGCGGCGTCCTTGGAGCCGGAGCGGGCCAGATCCTCGATCCGGTCGAGCATCCGGTCGAGGTCCTGCGGCCGGATCTCCTGGGTCTCTCCCATCTGCGACAGGCTCTGCGGCGGCATGTTGCGCATCGCCTCGGCCATCGCCTGCATGTATTCCTGCATGGCCTGGCGCAGCTCCTGCATGAGCTGGGCGATCTCCTCGTCGCTCGCCCCGTTCTCCAGCGCCTGGCTCAGCTGCTCCTGCAGATCGCGCAGCCGCCGCTCGGACGCGCCGAGGTCGCCGTCCTCGATGCCGAGGGCGATCTGCCAGAGGAAATCCACTGCCGAGAGCAGCGTCGCGTCGTCCGGCGCATGCGCGATGCGCTCGCGCACCGCCCGCAGGGCGAGATAGTGCGAGGGATTGGAAATGAACTCGTCGCCGCGCAGCGTGACGGCGTCGAGCATCGAGACGACCCGCGGCACGGCGTTGGCGTCGAGCGCCAGGATGCGCCGCTGCTCCACCACCGCGCGCGCCAGCGGGTCGACGAAGCGGCGCTCGGGCAGCGTCACCTCCAACGGCGGCGTTTCGCCGACCTGGCCGGCATCGTCGCGCACGCTCAACGTCAACGCCGCGCGCGTGCCGGCATAAGGGCTGTCGGCGAGCGCAAGGCTCGTGCGCCCCTCCGCGTCGCCGGCGCGTCTGCGCGGCAGAGTGAGCGAGGGCTCGGGTGGCGCGATCAGCGGCCGGGCACCGGGCGCCACGGGCTCGCGCGTCGCGAGCTTCGCTTCCCCGGCGGCCACGCCGTAATCGTCGCTCAGCCCGAACGCGAGGTCGAGCGAGCCGTTGCGGCCGGGCTTCGGCTCGCCGCGAAAAGCCACGGTGGGCGGGGTGTCAGGTGTCACCGCGAAGGTCCAGGCACCGAGGTTCCCGAACGTCGTGGCGATGCGCGCCGTGCCGCTCGCCTGGAGCGGCAGTTCGTATTCGCCCGCGACGGGGGCCTCCGCCTCCGCCTCTGCCACCGCGCCCTCGGTCGGCGCCTGCCCTTCGGGAACCGCGGGCGCGATTGGCGCGGCCTCGCCGCCGTCGGGCCGGAAGGTCACGTCGGCACCGCGCCGGTCGGACACGCGCAACGACAGAACCGTGCCCTGCGGCACCTCGATCGCTCCGGCCTGCGGCGCCTCGGCGGACAGGAGGATCGGGGCACGGCCGGTGTAGCCGGGGGGTGTCGCCCAGGCATCGACGCGCACGCCGGCGACAAGCTCGCCTTGGAGCGGCGCCAGCGCATCGGCGATCCGCCCGCCGCGCGGCCCGAAGGAATAGGCGAAGCCGGTGACGAGGAGGAGCGCAACGAGCGCGCGCAGGCCGTAGGGGTCGATCGCGTAGGTGCGCGTGCGCGGACCGGAAGCCTTGAGCCCGCGCAGCCGCTCGGCCATGCGTCGCTGGTGCTCGTGCCAGAGCGCGGCGGCGAAGTCGTCCGCCGCCGGCACGCGGTCCTCCTGCGCCTGCAGCGGTTGGTGGGCGAGCGCACTGTCGGCCTCGACGCGCCGCGCAACCTCCGCCCGCGTCGGCAGGCGAATGCGCCGCGCGCGCCAGAGGACCGCAAGCCCACCGACGCCAAGCACCACGAGAAGCGCAATGCGCAGCCAGTCGGACACGGCGGCGAAGACGCCGAACCAGGCGAGGATCAGAAAGAGGCCGAGGAGAGCTGCGAGCCGAACCAGAACCGGCCAGACCCGCTCCACGAGCAGGGCGGCGAAGGCCGCGCCGCGAACGGAGGCGGTGCGGGCCATGTCGAAGCCGGAGGTCTGGGGAACCATGAAGCCGCTTTCGGAACGGGCGGGCCGCGCCGCCGCCGGCTCGGGCTCCGCGCCTCATCGCGCGGGGCGCCGCCGATGGCCAGGCGCCCTTATGTCGTTGCGCAGACTAGCAGCTTTTGAGGCGAAGGCGAGGCGGTGACGCGGGCGTAATGCCGCGCCCTCTCGCGTGTCAGAGCCAGGGCGGCAACCGGTCGAGGGCGATGAGATCCTCGACGCCGACGCGCGGCCGCACCACGGCGAAGGCATCGTCGCGGACCAGCACCTCGGGCACGAGAGCCCGCGTGTTGTAGGTGCCGGACTGCACCGCCCCGTAGGCGCCGGCCGAGGCGACGGCGAGAAGGTCGCCCGCCTCGGCCACGGGGAGCGACCGGTCCTTGGCGAGAAAGTCGCCGCTCTCGCAGACCGGACCGACGACGTCGGCGGTCACGAAGTCGGTATCTCCCGTCGGCTCCACCACGGGACGGATCTCGTGCCAGGCCTCGTAGAGGGTCGGCCGGATGAGGTCGTTCATCGCCGCGTCCACGATCAGGAAGGTGCGCCCCCCCTCTTCCTTCCGGTAGATCACGGAGGTGACGAGGATGCCGGCATTGGCGGCGATCAGCCGGCCCGGCTCGAAGATCACCTTCGCGCCGAGATCGCGCACATGACGCTTCACGATTTCGGCATAGGCCGGCGGACCCGGCGGCAGCTCGTTGGATTGGCGATAGGGCACGCCGAGGCCGCCGCCGAGGTCGATATGGGTGATGTCGTGGCCCCGCGCCCGCAGGCGGCGCACCAGTTCGGCGAGCTTTGCGAAGGCGAGGTCGAAGGGCTCGAGCTCGACGATCTGCGAGCCGATATGCATGTCGATGCCCGACACCGCGATGCCCGGCAGCGTGGCGGCGAGATCGTAGACCTCTTCGGCCCGCTCGAAGGCGATGCCGAACTTGTCGGATTTCTTGCCCGTCGAGATCTTGGCATGGGTGCGCGCATCGACGTCCGGGTTGATACGGAACGAGACGTGGGCGGTGCGGCCGGACGCAGAGGCTCGGCCTGAGATAGCGTGGAGCTCGGGCTCGGACTCGACGTTGAAGCAGAAGATGCCGGCATCGAGGCCGGCGTCGATCTCGGCAGCCGTCTTGCCGACGCCGGAGAACATGATCCTGTCCGCCGGGATGCCGGCCGCAAGCGCCCGCGCGAGCTCGCCGCCCGACACGACGTCGGCGCCGGCGCCGAGCGAGGCCAGCGTCTTCAGCACCGCCTGGTTCGAGTTCGCCTTCATGGCGTAGCAGACCGTGGCGTCGATGTCGGCGAAGGCCTCGGCGAAGACGCGGTAGTGGCGCGTCAGCGTCGCGGTGGAATAGCAGTAGAACGGCGTGCCGACGGCGGATGCGATCTCGCTGATGTCGACGCCCTCGGCATGAAGGACGCCGTCCCGGTACTCGAAATGGTTCATGGCCTAGTTCAGGAGCTCGTCGAGCGCGAAACTCTTCTTGTCGGCGCCCGGGTTGGTGGTGATCTCGGTCGGCAGGACGGATCGGTCGTTGGCCAGCGGGGCGACCTTGGGCAGGCGCGCGGTGCCCAGCGCGTCGGGCACGACGGCGCGCGACACCTGTCCGTCGGCGCGCGTCGCCACGGGCACGGCCTTGCGCCCGCAGCCGGACAGCGCCAGGACGGCCACGAGGCCGAGACAGATCGCGTAAGCTGGTTTGGTCATCCTGTCCGGCATCCCGTCGTCCATCCGCCCGAGCGCGCGGGGCTCGGCTGCCTAGTGCTTACCCCGTCCGCGCGGCTTTCTCTAGCCTTCCGCGGCGAGCCGCTCGCGCCAGGCCTTCGCCTGCGCCCGCACGCCCTCCGGCGCGGTGCCGCCGAAGCTCGTGCGCGAGGCGACCGAAGCGTCCACCGACAGGACCGAATAGATCTCCTCGCCGATCAGCGCCTCGATCGACTGGAGATCGGCCAGCGCCAGATCCTCGAGCGCCACGCGCCGCTCCTCGGCCAGCGCCACCACACGGCCTGTCACGTGATGGGCCTCGCGGAAGGGCAGTCCGAGCTCGCGCACCAGCCAGTCGGCAAGGTCCGTCGCCGTCGAGAAGCCGGCGCCCGCCGCCGCGCGCATCTTGGCCGCGTTCACCTGGAGATCGCTCACCATGCCGGTCATGGCGGCGATCGCGAGAGCGAGGCTGTCGACCGCGTCGAAGACCTGCTCCTTGTCCTCCTGCATGTCCTTGGAATAGCTGAGCGGCAGGCCCTTCATGATCGTGAGGAGCGCCACCAGCGAGCCGGCGATGCGGCCCGTCTTGGCGCGCACAAGCTCGGCGGCGTCCGGGTTCTTCTTCTGCGGCATGATCGAGGAGCCGGTGGAGAAGGCGTCGGACAGGCGCACGAAGTCGAACTGCGGCGTCGACCAGATCACGATCTCTTCCGCGAGACGTGAGAGGTGCGTGGCGCAGATCGAGGCGGCGGCCAGGAACTCCAGCGCGTAGTCTCGGTCGGAGACCGAATCCAGGGAGTTGCGCGTCGGCTCGCGGAAGCCGAGCGCCTCGGCCGTGCGGTGGCGGTCGATCGGGAAGCCGGTGCCGGCGAGCGCAGCGGCGCCGAGCGGCGATTCGTCCATGCGCCGGATCGCGTCCTGCACACGGCCCCGGTCGCGTCCGGCCATCTCGACATAGGCAAGGCAATGGTGGCCGAAGGTCACGGGCTGGGCAGCCTGGAGATGGGTGAAGCCCGGCATCACGGTCGCCGCGTGCTCCTCGGCACGGGCGATGAGCGCCTCCTGCAGCGCCCGAAGCGCGCGGTCGAGGTCGCGCGCCGCGCCCTTGACGAACAGGCGGAAGTCCACCGCCACCTGATCGTTGCGCGAGCGCGCGGTGTGCAGGCGCCCGGCGGCCGGACCGATCAGCTCGGCGAGGCGCGCCTCGACGTTCATGTGGATGTCCTCGCGCGCCTTCGAGAAGGAGAAGCGGCCCTCCTCGATCTCGGCGCGGACGAGTTCGAGCCCCCGCCTGATTTCCGCCGCGTCGGCGGCCGAAATGATCCCTTGCGCGCCGAGCATCTCGGCATGGGCGATCGACCCGGCGATGTCTTCCCGGTAAAGGCGCTTGTCGAAGTCGATCGAGGCGTTGATCGCTTCCATGATCGCGCTGGGACCGGAGGCGAAGCGTCCGCCCCACATCTCGTTGCTCGTCGTCTTGTCCACGAAAAGGCCTTTCCTGCCGATGTCTGACCGCAAGCCCACCCCGCCCCCCGCCCCACGGCCGTGGGGCACCAAGCGGATCCTGAGCCTGGCGCTCGCCGGCGGACTGCTCGCCGGGGCCTTCGGCGTATACGTGATGGAAACGCGCTCTGGCAACGAAGCGGTGGCCTCCTGCCCGGCGGCGAAGGGCCTGGCATCGGCGCTGGATGCAGCCGCGCAGGGCGAGGTCGCCGCGATGCGCCCGCTCGACGCGCCGTTCGACGTCTCCACCCTCGCCTTCAAGGACGGCGGCGGCAAGGACACGAGCCTTGGCGCGATGAAGGGGCAGTCGCTCCTCGTCAACCTCTGGGCGACCTGGTGCGCGCCCTGCCGCGCCGAGATGCCGGCGCTGGACGAGCTGGAACGGGAGGCCGGCGACGAAAGCTTCGCGGTGGTGCCGATCAACGTCGACATGGGCGACGACGCCAAGCCGCGCGGCTTCTATGCCGAGACGGGCCTGAGATCCCTGCCCTATTTCCGCGACGAGACGATGGGCGTCTTCAACGACCTGAAGCGGCAGGGCGTGGCGCTCGGCCTGCCGGTGACCCTGCTGGTGGACGGCGAGGGTTGCGCGCGGGCCGCGATGAACGGCCCGGCGGAATGGGCAAGCCCCGACGGGCTTCGCCTGATCGACGCGCTGAAGGGCGGCGGCGGGGCCTGAGCCCCGGCCCCGAATCGATCAACGCGTCGGGACGGGCGTCTCGCCGCGATAGTCGTAGAAGCCGCGCTTCGTCTTGCGACCGAGCCATCCGGCCTCGACATATTTCACGAGAAGCGGGCACGGCCGATACTTCGAGTCGGCCAGCCCGTCGTGCAGCACCTGCATGATCGACAGGCAGGTATCGAGGCCGATGAAGTCGGCGAGCTGGAACGGACCCATCGGGTGGTTGGCGCCCAGCCGCATGGAGGCGTCGATCGACTCCACCGAGCCGACGCCCTCGTGGAGGGTATAGATCGCCTCGTTGATCATCGGGATCAGAACGCGGTTGACGATGAAGCCCGGGAAGTCCTCCGAGATCGTCATCGTCTTGTCGAGGCTGCCGACGAAGCGCTTGGAAATCTCGAAGACCGCGTCGTCGGTGGCGATGCCGCGCACGAGCTCGACGAGCTTCATGACCGGCACCGGGTTCATGAAATGGATGCCGAGGAAGCGCTCCGGCCGATCGGTGCCGGACGCCAGCCGCGTGATCGAGATGGACGAGGTGTTGGAGGCGAGGATCGCGTCGGGACGCAGGACCGGGCAGACCTGCGCGAAGATGCGCCGCTTGATCTCCTCCTTCTCCGTCGCCGCTTCGATCACGAGATCGGCGGGCGCGAGGTCGCCCGCCCCGTCGGCGGGCTTCAGACGCGCGATGGTGGCGTCGCGCGTGCCCGCGTCGAGCTTGCCGGCCGACACGAGACGCTCAAGACCGGCCGCGACCTTCTCGACGCCCTTGGTGGCAAGGTCCAGGCTGACGTCGTAGAGCACGACGTCGTAGCCCGCCTGGGCGCTGACCTGCGCGATGCCGGCGCCCATCTGCCCGGCGCCGATGACGCCCACCGTCCGAATCTCAGCCATGATCGATCACCCGCCCTGCGGTCAGAGCTTGTTCGTGAGTTCAGGGATGATCTGGAAGATGTCGCCCACCAGCCCGTAGTCGGCGACCTGGAAGATCGGGGCGTCCTCGTCCTTGTTGATGGCGACGATGACCTTCGAGTCCTTCATGCCGGCGAGATGCTGGATCGCGCCCGAGATGCCGCAGGCGACGTAAAGGTCGGGCGCCACGACCTTGCCGGTCTGGCCGACCTGCCAGTCGTTCGGGGCGTAACCCGCGTCGACCGCCGCGCGCGACGCGCCCACCGCCGCGCCGAGCTTGTCGGCGAGCGGCAGCATGACCTCGTCGAACTTCTCCTTCGACCCCAGCGCCCGTCCGCCCGACACGATGACCTTGGCGCCCGACAGTTCGGGACGCTCGGAATGGGCGACCGCTTCAGAAACGAACCGCGAGACGGCCGGGTCGCTCGCAGCCTCGACGCTCTCGACCTGCGCGGAGCCGCCCTCGCCCGTCGCCGCAAAGGCCGCGGTGCGCACGGTCAGCACCTTGATCCGGTCCGCCGAGCGCACGGTCTCCACCGCGTTGCCGGCATAGATCGGCCGCTCGAACGTATCCGCGCCGTGCACCGCGATGACGTCCGACACCTGCATCACATCGAGGAGCGCGGCCGCGCGCGGCAGGGCGTTCTTCAAGGCGGCGGTCGCCGGCGCGACGATGGCCTCGTAACTCGGGGCAAGCTGCACGACGAGCGCGGCCAGCGGCTCGGCGAGGTGGTGGCCGAGGCCCGGGGCGTCGGCATGCAGCACCTTGGCGACGCCCTGAAGCTTGGCGGCGGCCTCGGCCACAGCCGAGGACCCCGCGCCGGCCACGAGAACATGCACCTCGGCGCCGAGCTGGGCAGCGGCGGTCAGCGCCTTGGCGGTCTCGCCCGAAAGCGTCGTGTTGTCGTGTTCGGCGATCAGAAGCGTGGTCATGGAACGGATCTCGCGAAAAAGAGGAACGGGGCTGTGAGGCGCTGGCGGATCAGACCAGCCCGGCGCCCTTCAGCGCCGACACCAGCTCGTCCACCGAGCCGACCTTGACGCCCGCCATGCGCCCCTTCGGCTCGGCGACCTTCACCACTTCCAGACGGGGGCTGAGATCGACCCCGAACTCGGCCGCATCCCGCTCCTCCAGCGGCTTCTTCTTCGCCTTCATGATGTTGGGGAGCGAGGCATAGCGCGGCTCGTTGAGGCGAAGGTCCGTGGTGATGATGGCGGGCAGCTGGAGGCCGACCGTCTGCAGGCCGCCGTCCACCTCGCGCGTTACGGCCAAACCGCCGTCCGCCACCTCGACCTTGGAGGCGAAGGTGCCTTGCGCCCAGCCGAGAAGCCCCGCCAGCATCTGGCCGGTCTGGTTGCAGTCGTCGTCGATCGCCTGCTTGCCGAGGATCACGAGGTCGGGCTTCTCGGCTTCGACGACGCCCTTCAGGAGCTTGGCGACGGTGAGCGGCTCCAGCCGTCCTTCCGCCTTGACGAGGATGCCGCGGTCGGCGCCCATCGCGAGCGCGGTGCGGATCGTCTCCTGCGCCTGGGGCACGCCCGCCGACACGACCACGATCTCGGTCGCCACACCCTTCTCCTTCAGGCGCAGCGCCTCTTCCACCGCGATCTCGTCGAACGGGTTCATCGACATCTTCACGTTGGCGAGCTCGACGCCCGTCCCATCCGCCTTCACCCGGACCTTCACGTTGTAGTCGACGACACGCTTCACGCAGACGAGGATCTTCATGCGGCGGGTTCCCTGGCTTGGCCCTCCGAGTCGCGCTCGGGGACGGTCTTCTCGGTCGCTCCCTTCTTACGAAGAGGGCGGCGTCGGTTCAAGCAAGCGGGCGGCAGTGCCGCTCCGCCCGGCGCCAGCGCCGCCATCGCGTTTCGACGCAGGCAACGCGACTCGGGGCTCGTCTAGCGGTTGGCGCCGGGAACCCAGAGAACGTCGCCCCGGCCCCCGTCGTTGGCATGGCGCGCGGCCACGAACAGGTAGTCCGACAGGCGATTGATGTATTTTAAGGCTGGCTCCGACACGCGCTCGCCGTCGCGTCGGGAGAGTTCGACCATATGTCGCTCGGCCCGGCGCGCCACGGTCCGCGCGACATGAAGATGGCTCGAGGCGGGCGTTCCCGCCGGCAGCACGAAGGAATTCAGCGGCTGGAGGTCGGCGTTGAGCCGGTCGATTTCCCGCTCCAGCCAGTCCACCTGCGATCCGGTGATCGCCAGCCGCTCGAAGGGCAACGGTTTGTCCGTTTCGGGCGTCGCGAGATCGGCACCGAGATCGAAGAGATCGTTCTGAATTCGCGAAAGGGCGGCGTCCAGGTCGGGTCCGGCATGCAGCCGCGCGACGCCGATCAGTGCGTTCGTCTCGTCCACCGTGCCGTAGGCCTCGATGCGCAGGTCGCTCTTGACGCGCCGCTCGCCGCTGCCAAGCGCCGTCGTGCCCTTGTCGCCCGTGCGCGTGTAGATCTTGGTCAGTCGCACCATGGTCTGCGGATCCCCCGTTGCTTCGTGCGGCCCCATCTAGGACGGCTCGGCCCGAGGGAAAACTCGCGCTCAGCGCGCGAAGTAGAGGGCGCCCACGATCACGGCGACGGCGATCGCCTGCAGCATGACGCGGGCGCGCATCAGCTTCTGCGAGGTGTTGCCGGGGCCGCCGCGCATCATGTTGGCAAGGCCCATCACGAGGACCACGGCGACCGCGATCATGAAGACTACGGCGAGGATGGTGAAAAACGTCGACATCTGGCTCTTTCCGGCGAGGAACCGCTGCGGCTGATATAGGATTTCCGGGCCCGTTGCGCGAGCGCCGCGACCTCATGCCTCGCGTCGGCGTCGCCCGAACCCGAGGGCTCCGGTCGCCGCCGCGACGCCACCCGCCGCGAGCGCCATGCCCAAAAGCTGCACCGGGGTCAGCGCCTCGCCGAAGAGGACAAAGGTCTGAAGGGCGGTCACGGCCGGCACGAGGTACATGAGCGAAGCGACGCGCGACACCGCCCCCTCGCGGATGAGATAGAGCAGGAGAAAGATCGCCCCGATCGAGAGCATCAGCGTCAGCCAGAGAAGCGCGAAGGCGAGTTCGCTCGTCCAGTCGACGCGCATGGTCTCGAAAGCGTAGGCCGCCATAAAGGTCGGCAGCAGCGCGCCGACATACTGGACCGCCGTGCCGATGCGCAGATCCAAAGTGCCGACGAACCGTTTCTGCCAGACCGTGCCGAGCGAGATGCCGGCGACCGCGAGCAGCGCCGGGGCGAGCTGGCCGAAGGAGAAGCCGCTGGCTTGGCCGAGCTTGGGCGCGACCACGAGCGCGACGCCGAGGAGCCCGACGCCCAGCCCCAGCCCGTGTCGCGCGGTGAGACGCTCGCCGACCAGCGAGGACGCCAGGAACGCGGTCAGGAGCGGCTGGAGGCCGGCCACGAGCGCGGCGACGCCGGCCGGAAGGCCGTGGCGCACCGCATAGAAGACACCGCCGAGATACAGGCCATGGATCAGGCTGCCGGCGAAGGCAGCGTGGGCGAGTCGCGGTGCGGTGACATCCCTCGCGCCGCGAAGCGCGAACGCCGCGATCGGCAGGAGGATGACGAGCGCCAGCGCATACCGCATCGCCAGGAACGTGAAGGGCTCGGCATGGGGCATCGCATAGCGTGCACCGACGAAGCCGGTGGACCACAGAAACACGAAGATGGCGGGAAAGAAGGGCAGAAACCGGCGCAACGCCTCGAGTCCTTTCGAATGCCGCCGGGGGCTCCAGGGAACCCCGCACGTGTGCCCCGCGATACCAGCAGCATCGCTCGCGTCAAGACCCGGCCGCGTCCGCGCGCCTCGCCTCGCCATCCCCGCTGGTCTATGCGGGGGCACGAACCGACCTCGCCGAGAAACCATGACGCTTGTTCTTTCCGTCGTCGCCCCGATCTTCCTCCTGATCGCGCTCGGAACCCTGTCGGCGAAGTCCGGCTACCTGCCGGCTTCGACGGGCGATGCCTTGTCCGGCTTCGTGTTCAAGGTCGCGGTGCCCGCCCTGATGTTCCGCACCGTGGCGACCGCCCATTTCGGCGAGGCCAACCCGCTCTTCCTCTGGATCGCCTATTTCGCGGGCGTCGCGCCGGTCTATGCCGCCGGCATGTGGATCGGTCGCCGCATGGCCGGCACCGATCGGCGTGGCGCGGTGATCGCCGGCGTTTCGGCGAGCTTCTCCAACCTCATCTTCGTCGGCGTGCCGATGACCGAGCGCGCCTTCGGGCGCGAAGGGCTCGATAGGCTGGCGCTGCTCCTGGCGATCCACCTGCCGACCATGATGCTGGTCTCGACGCTGCTTCTGGAGCACGCGGGGCTGGGGGATGCGCGCGACAGGGGCGAGACGGCCAGCTTCTCGCCGCGCCGCGTCGTCGGGCAGGTGATGCGCAATCTGTCGCGCAACGCCCTGGTGGCGGGCCTGGCGCTGGGGGCCTTGTGGCGCTGGACGGGTCTGTCCCTCGAGGGGCCGCACGGCGAGGTCGTGCGCCTCGTCGCGGGAACGGCAGGACCGACGGCGCTGTTCGCGCTCGGCATGTCGATGGTGCGCTATCCCGTCGGCGGGAACCTCGCCGCCCCCCTGGCGCTGAGCGCCCTGGCGCTCCTGGTCCAGCCGCTCGTCGTCTACGCGATCGGCTCCGCACTCCTGCCGCCGCTGTGGCTCGGCGTCGCCGTCGCGGCGGCCGCATGCCCGGTCGGCGTCAACGCCTTCCTGTTCGCCACCCACTTCCGCACTGGCGAGCGCCTTGCGGCCGGCGTCATCGTCCTGTCGACGCTTCTGGCCGCCCTGACCCTCACGGGGTGGCTTGCGCTTCTGCGGTGAGCCCGACCATGCGGCGGATGTCGACCGGCGTCAGCCCCGCCTCGCGCAGCGCGCGCAGCGACACGTCGCCCCGGCTCTTGGCGAGCTTCTGCCCGTCCGGCCCGAGGATCAGGTCGTGATGATGGTAGACCGGCACGGCGAGGCCGAGAAGCGCCTGGAGCACCCGATGAACGGAGGTCGCGGCCAGGAGGTCGCGCCCGCGCACTACCCGGGTGACGCCCTGGATCGCGTCGTCCACCACGACCGACAGGTGATAGCTCGTCGGCGTGTCGCGGCGCGCCAGCACAACGTCGCCCCAGAGAGCGGGTTCGGCCGGGACATCCGCCGGCTCGCCGCCGCCCGTCTCGCGGAAGGCAAGCGGCGCGGCCAGCCGCTGGAGGGCGGCCTCCATGTCGAGCCGCCACGCGAAGGGCTCGCCGGCGGCGATTCGCGCCCGTCGCTCCGCCTCGGACAGAAGACGGTCGAGGCCGGGGTAGAGCGGCGCACCGTCGGGGTCCACGGCCCAGGGTCGCCCCTCCGCTTCCTCGAAGGCGGCGGCATGGCGCCGGATCTCGCCGCGCGTCATGAAGGCGGGATAGGCGAGCCCTTCTCCCACCAAGGCGTCGAGCGCCGCGCGGTAGCAGTCGAAATGCTCAGATTGGCGGCGTACGGATCCTTCATGAGCGAACCCGAGCCAGTCGAGATCCTGAAGAAGCATGGCCTCCAGGGCCGGTGTGCAGCGCGCGGGGTCGATGTCCTCCAGCCGCAGAAGGAGACGTCCCCCCTCCGCCCGCGCCAGATCGGCGTTGAGAAGCGCCGAGTAGGCATGGCCGAGATGCAGGAGCCCGTTGGGGCTGGGCGCGAAGCGGAAGACGGGCGGGTCGGCGGCCATGCCCTCCTATCTCATGCGGCCGGCCCGGCGCATAGGAGGGGCGGATGATCCGCACACAGGACGATGTGGACCGAGGCCTCGCCCGGCTTCTCCGGATCGATCCACGCCTCGTGCCGATCGCACGATCGGCAGGCCATGTGCCGCTGCGCCCGGGCTCGGCGGACCTGCCGGGCCTCGTCGCCACCGTGATCGCGCAGCAGGTTTCGCGGGCCAGCGCCACGGCGATCCTCGGCCGGCTCGCCGCCCTCGTGGACCTTTCGGATGCCGCCGCCCTGCTGCGTGCGTCCGACGAGACGCTGCGGCAGGCGGGCCTGTCGGGCGCGAAGGCCCGGACCCTGCGCGCGCTCGCCACCGCGATCGTCGCGGGCGGCCTCGATCTGCCCAGCATCGCGCGAGAGCCGCCGGAGACAGCGATCGGGTCCTTGACGGCCATACCCGGGATCGGCCCGTGGACCGCCGAATGTCATCTTCTGTTCGGGGTCGGTCATCCCGACATCTTTCCGGTGGGCGATCTCGCCCTGCGCGTCGCGGTCGGTCGGGGTCTCGGCCTCGGGGAGCGACCGTCCGAACGCGCCGTGGCGCAGGCGGCCACCCTGTGGTCGCCGCTCCGCTCCGTCGCCGCGCGGTTGTTCTGGGCCTATTATGCCGCGCTCCTGCGCCGGGATGCCGCGCCGCCCGCCGCGCCGGCCGCGCCCTTGCCGACGGAGGGCGGCTAGCGGCGCCTGTGCATGGCGTTTTGCCAGCAGCGCCAACGGCTTCACAAAGGCGACACGATAGGCCACGATAGTGTCGACGCATATGAAACGTGCATGAGCATACGGTTTCGCAAAACCAAGCTCCCGTTCTTGCGAAGCCGCTGCCTTGCGTGAAGGAGAAGCTCCTTGACGATCGCAGTGCCGTCTTCCTTGTCCCCGGCGCTTGTCCTGAACGCCGACTACCGGCCGCTCAGCTACTATCCGCTGTCCCTCTGGTCGTGGCAGGACGCGATCAAGGCCGTGTTCCTCGACCGCGTGACGATCCTCGCCGAATACGACCGTGCGGTTCACAGCCCGACCTTCTCCATGCGGCTGCCTTCGGTCGTCTGCCTGAAGTCCTACGTCAAGCCGGCCCGGCACCCGGCCTTCACCCGCTTCAACGTCTTCCTGCGCGACCGATTCCAGTGCCAGTACTGCGGCTCGCCGCACGAACTCACCTTCGACCACGTGATCCCGCGCTCGCGCGGCGGCCTAACCACCTGGGAAAACGTCGTCGCCGCCTGCTCGCCCTGCAACCTCAAGAAGGGCGGCCTGATGCCGCGCGACGCCGGCATGCATCCGCATCAGACGCCGTTCCAGCCGACGGTGCACGACCTGCACAACAACGGTCGTCAATTCCCGCCGAACTTCCTCCACGAGAGCTGGCTCGACTATCTCTACTGGGACACCGAGCTGGAAGCCGAATAGCGGCCCGCACGAGCGTCCCGGCCAAGCGGCTTCCGGTTCAGGCGAATCGGTCGCCGCGCGTCAGGGCACTGCGAAGGGCGAGCGCGGCGAGGCCCGCCGCGATCAGCGCGTTCCAGCCGGCGAGCGACACGCCGAGGATGCGCAGCGCCGCCTCCGAGCAGGACGGCGGACGCACTGCGTCGATCGACGACAGGAGGTCGCCCGACAGGTCGATCGCGGCGCCCGCCGCGCAGTCGGTCGGGCCGGGCCAGAAACCCCATTCGACGCCGGCATGGTAGACGCCGAGCCCGGCCGCCCAGATCATCAGTAGGCCCACGGCGACAAGCAGCGCGCGGGTGAGAAGCGGCGGCGCCCGGAACTTGGAGGACAGAAGCGCCGTGATCGCCACGGGAATGCCGATGTAGTAGGGCGTGCGCTGCTCGAGGCACAGCGCGCAGGGCATGTAGCCGCCGACGTGCTGGAACAGCAGCGCACCGCCCACCGTCGCAGCCATCCCGACCGCCAGAAGCGCCGCGGACAGGGTTTGGCGGAAGCCGGTGGCCCCTGCGAACGTGACATGCTGCGCCATTCTCGTCCCCGTTTCCGATCCCGGCCCGGACGACGGGCCGGACACGCCCCGCGCTATGGACGCTTTCGCGCTTTTCTGGCAAGAGGATCGCGGCGCCACCAAGGCGGCGCCCGTCGCGGGCGTGGCGGAATTGGTAGACGCAGCGGACTCAAAATCCGCCGTCCTCACGGATATGTCGGTTCGAGTCCGACCGCCCGCACCATCTCTTTTCTTCGTCGCAGCTGGCAAGGTCGGGTTCAGCCCCCAGCGGCGCCCGTCACCGTTGCGGCGCGAACCAGCCGAGCCCGTCGAGCGTGTCGCCGCGCGGCCGGTATTCGCAGCCGATCCAGCCATCGTAGCCCGCCGCGTCGAGCTTCTCGAACAGCCAGGGGTAGTTCACCTCGCCCCGATCGGGCTCGTGACGCTCCGGCACCGAGGCGATCTGGATGTGCCCGACCGTGGCCTGCGTCGCCTCGAACAGCCGCCACAGGTCGCCGTCCATGATCTGCGCGTGGTAGAGGTCCATCTGGACCTTGAGATTGGGGAGGCCGATCTCGGCGACGATCGCGTGCGCCTCGCGCTGGTGGTTCAGAAGATAGCCCGGCATGTCGCGTGTGTTGATCGGCTCGATCAGGAGGGTCAGCCCCTCGTCGGCGAGACGGCGTGCGGCGGACGCGATGTTGCGGCGGTAGAGATCGAGGGCGCGCTCGCGCTCCGTCCCCATGGGAACGAGGCCGGCCATGGCGTGGAGCCGCTCGCACCCGAGCGCCTTCGCGTAGGCGACGGCTGTCTCGACGCCTTGCGCGAACTCCGCATCGCGACCGGGCAGACACGCCAGGCCGCGCTCGCCGGCCGACCAGTCGCCGGGCGGCATGTTGAAGAGGGCCTGCGCGATGCCGCTCTCGCGCAGCCGTTCAGCGATGGCTTCCGCCTCCCATTCATAGGGGAACAGGAATTCGACGCCGGTGAAACCGGCCTTGGCGGCCTCCGCGAACCGATCGAGGAACGGCACCTCGTTGAACATCATGGTCAGGTTGGCGGCAAAGCGCGGCATGCGATGTCCTCGGGTGAAACGGGCTACCAGACGGCGCCGAAGGTTTCGCGTAGCGGCTGGATCTCGGCCTCGCTCAAGGTCCGCACCGGACGGCCCTGGAGAAGGAGCGAGAGGCGTGCGGTCTCTTCCAGCTCTTCCATCGCGGCGCAGGCGAGGCCAAGCGACGCCGCGGAGACGACCGGGCCGTGATTGGCCAGAAGCACGCAGGCGCGCTGCGGCGCGACCCCGGCCACCGCCTCCCCCATCGCCGGATCGCCCGGGCGGAAATAGGGCAGGAGCGGCAGGCGCCCGACGCGCATCACGAAATAGGGGGTGATCGGGGCCATGCAGCTGTCCGCATCCAGCCCGTCGAGACAGGACAGGGCGACGGCGTGCGGCGCGTGGAGATGGACCACGGCGCCGGTGCCCGGTCGGTTCTCGTAGAAGGCGCGGTGAAGGACGGCTTCCTTCGTCGGCTTGTCCCCGGACAGGAGGTTGCCCTCCCAATCGAGCTTGGAAATGCGCTCGGCCACGAGATCGCCGAGCCCGACATTGGTCGGCGTCATCAGCCAGCCGTCCTCCAGCCGGGCGCTGAGGTTCCCCGAGGTGCCGGGCGCAAGGCCCAGCCCGCGAAACGCCCGGCCGGCCGCGACCAGTTCCTCGCGAAGGCGCGTTTCGGCGGATCGCATCGTCATCGCACCATCCCGAAGGCGCGGGTCATGATGTCGGGTCCGCCGAAGTTGCCGGACTTCAAGGCGAGCGCCAGCGGCGCCCCGCTGCCCGCGCTCTGCGTCCAGGGCACGCCGGGATCGATGGTCGGCCCGATGCGCAGGCTCGTGACGCCGAGCGCGCCGACGACGGCTCCGGAGGTTTCGCCGCCCGCGACGAGAATGCGCCGCACGCCGCCCTCGTCGACCAGTCGGCGGGCGACCGTTGCAAGCGCTCGCTCCACCGTCTCGCCGGATTCTCCCGTGCCGTAGCGCGACTGGACCTCCTGCAGGCGCTCGGGTTCCATGCTGGCATGGACGAGAACGGGGCCCTCACTGACCCCCGACGTCGCGAAGGCGACAAGCGCATCGACATGCGCCTCGAAACCGGCAAACAGCGCATCCACATCGACCGCCATCGCCGGCATGCGGGCCTTGGCATGCCCGACCTGCGCCAGGGTCGCCCGCGAGCAGCTTCCGGCGAGCACCAGGGCATGGCCACCGACGGCATCGAGGTCGGCGGCATCCCGGCGCGGCGCGAAGCCTGGAAAGGTCGCGGGCACCGTCAGGCCGAGGCCGGAGCCGCCGGTCAGAAGCGCAAGATCGGCCGAGCCTTCGGCGATCGCGGCGAGATCGTCGTGGTCCAGCGTGTCGCAGACGGCGATGCCGACCCCCTCCCTCTTCAGCTCGGCGATGCGGGCGCGCACGCCCGCAGTCCCCTTCGCCAGCGCGTGATGGCTGAGAAGACCGACCCGGCGGCGCGTCTGCGGCTGGAGGACGCGCGGCAGAAAGGCATCGCGCATCGGTGTCAGCGGATGGTCCTGCATGCCGCTTTCGTTGAGGAGGACGTCGCCGGCAAACAGATAGCCGTTGTAGACGGTGCGCCGGTTGGCGGGCAGCGAGGGCACGGCCAGCGTGAATTCCTCGCCGAGGTCGTCGAGGAGCGCGTCCGCCACGGGGCCGATATTGCCGTCGGGCGTCGAATCGAAGGTCGAGCAATACTTGAAGTAGAAGCGCTCGGCGCCTTCCCGGCGCAGCCAGTCCAGCGCCTGCAACGACAGGCGCACGGCCTCCTGCGGCGCGACGGTGCGCGATTTCAGCGAAACGACGACGGCGTCGCAATCGGCATCGAGCGGGCCCAAGGGCGTGCCGATCGTCTGAACCACGCGCATGCCGACCGAGACGAGCTGGCTGGCGAGGTCCGTCGCGCCGGTGAAGTCGTCGGCGATGCAGCCGAGGCGGGGAGCGGCAGTCATGGCTCAGCCCTTGTCGCCGCGCGCCGGCAGCGCCACGCCGGGGAATATCTTGACCACCGCCGCGTCGTCCTCGCGCCCCAGCCCCATGGCGGAGGCCTGCGTGAACATCTGCAGCGCCTGCGCGGTCAACGGCAGCGGGAACTTGCGGGCGTGAGCACTGCCGTGGACGAGGCCGAGATCCTTGACGAAGATGTCCACCGCCGAGCGTGGCGCGTAGTCGTCGTCGAGGATATGCGGCACGCGGTTCTCGAACATCCAGGAATTGCCGGCGCTCGCCGTGATGACCTCGAACAGCGCCTTCGGATCGCAGCCGCCCGATATGCCGTAGGCCATGGCCTCGGCCGCAGCGGCGATATGGACCCCGGCAAGGAGCTGGTTCACGAGCTTGACCTGCGAGCCCGCCCCGATCTCCGGCCCGAGGTCGAAGACGCGCGCGGCCACCGCATCGAAGGCAGGCCCGGCCTTGGCGAAGGCCTCGGGCGCGCCCGACGCCATGACCGTGATCTCGCCCGTCGCGGCCTTCGCCGCGCCGCCGGAGATCGGGCCGTCGATGAAGTGCAGCCCGGCGGCGAGGATCGGCTGACTGAGCGCCCGAACGGCATCCGGCGCACAGGTGGCGCATTGCACGACGACGGTGCCCGGCCGCATCGCGGCGACGGCCCCGGCTTCGCCGAGGAGCGCGGTGTGCGCCTGTTCGGCGTTGACCACGACGCAGAAGAGGACGTCCACCGCCGCGCCCACCTCGGCGGGCGAGCCGCAAGCGCGGCCACCCTGCCGTGCGAAGGCCTGCGCAGCCGACGAATTCGGATCGAAACCCGATGTCTCGATGCCGGCACGCACGAGGGAAGCGGCCATGCCGAGCCCCATGGAGCCGAGGCCGACGACGCCGGCGCGGATCGATGCTGTGGTCATCTCTCGGGTCCTCCCCCCTTGAGCCGGAATGCGCCGGGCGACGCGCTAGCGAATCGCGGCCCTTTCCCGGCGGACCGACCCTAGCCGTCATGCGCCGCTCTGGCGACATGGCGGTTCACGACAGATCGTGCAGTTCCCTCCCGAGGTGGGGGACGAGCAAGAAGTCTGAGAAGCGGACGTCGAGACCGCCGCGCTCCGGCGTGCAGCACATCGGGCCGACGTGGTAGCGGGGCGCTTCGGGAAACGGGCAGAGCCGCAGCAGCGGCCAGCGAACCCCGTCGGTGGAAACCTGCAGCCGCAGGACGCCCCGGCGCAGCGAAGCGCGCAGCCGAAAATCCGACGCATCGCCGGCGAACGGCCCGGTCGCCCAATCCGATCGACCATCGGTGACGACGCTTCCAGCCAGGGCCTCGCCGTCCGAGACTTCCACGCCGAACTTCACCCAGCGACGCTCGTCGACCCGCACCATCAGCCCGGCCTGGTCGTAGAGCTTCTGGAACCCCGCCCGCACCCGAACCTCGGCGGTGAACCCGTCACCGGTCTCGAGACCCAGGAAATGCCCGCTGTCACGCGTGAAGCCGTAATGCGTCTCGCGCCAGAAATCGGTCCCCTCGCCGGTGGTCACGTCGAGAGTGCCGTCGATCAGCGCATGGACGGGCGGCTCGTTCAGCCATCGTCCGGTCGACAGGTCGCTCATTCGTCCTACCCCTCCCCCCGATTGAAAACCTTTGCCGTCCGCCAAGCGGATGGTGATGCAGGCTTTCCCTGTTTCAAAGGCCTTTGAGGAGCCTGCACTATCGCGGCGACGGATGTCCGCGCTGCGCCGCGAGCCACGCCGGCTTGGCGCTCACGCGGGTGCGAAGGGCAGCGGACGGCTGACGACCCGCACCCTTAGTCCAGGCTCTGCTGGCGCGATTCCACATCCACGAGACGGATCGCAAGGGCCGCCAGGACCAGAAGCGCCGACAGGGCGCCGAGCGCCGCCGTGAAATCGGCGGCCATCAGCGGCGCCACGATCGAGGGCGCGAGAAGTCCGCCGAGGCGTGCCACGGCGCCGGCCGTGCCCATGCCGGTCGCGCGCAGCGGCGTGGGATAGATCTCCGGCGTGAAAGCGTAGATCGCCCCCCACGTGCCAAGGAGCGCGAACGACAGAAGCAGCGTCGACCCGACCACGAGGGCCGTCGCCGAACCGAGGCTGAACAGCATGCACCCCGCCGCGCTGAGAAGGAGAAAGCCGATCAGCGTCGGCCTGCGGCCCCATCGCTCCACGCCATAGGCGGCGAGCGCATAGCCGGGAAGCTGCACCAGCGCGATCAGCACCAGGAACTCCGGCCCGCGCAGGAACCCGAAGCCTTCGCCTGCGAGGCGCACCGGAAGGTAGACGAAGACGCCGTAGTAGGAGACGGAGATCAGCGCCCAGGCGAGGAGAACGAAGGTCGTCCGGCGGCGAAGCACGGGAGAGAACAGGGCCGCGAGCGGCGGCTTCGTCGCCGCTTCGGCGCGGAGCGCCTCGATCGTGGCAGCGGAACCATTGGCGCGCGCCACCCGCTGCAGCACCTGTCGGGCCTCCGCCGCCCGGCCGGACTTGGCGAGGTACAGCGGCGTCTCGGGCACCGAGAAGCGCAGCACGAGGCCGAGAAGCGCCGGCAGGCCGGTGCACAGGAAGATAGTCCGCCAGGCTTCGCCGCCGTGGCTTCCCGCAAAGAGGGCGATGATCGCGAGTGCGATCGTGCCGACCGCCCAGAAGGATTCCAGCATCACCAGCCAGCGGCCGCGCCGGTCGGAAGGCAGGAACTCGGCCATCATCGTGTAGTCCACCGGCAGCGTGCCGCCGACGCCGACGCCCGTCAGAAAGCGCAATGCGAGGAGCGTGGTCGGGTCGGGCGCGAAGGCGGAGGCGATGCCGAAGATCGCATCGATCAGCACGGAGACGATCAGCACCGGGCGGCGGCCGAACCGATCGGCGAGACGCCCGAACACGAAGGCGCCGATCAGCATGCCGACGAAGAACAGGGTCCCGGTCTGGAGCGCCTCCGGAACGGAGATACCGAAGCTCGCGGCGATCGACGGCGCGGTGAAGCCGATGGCGAGCACCTGCATCGCATCGGCCGCCCAGACGAGACCGAAGACGGCGAACAGGCGATACTGGAACCGCCCGACACCCGCCGCCCGGATGCCCTCCTCGACCGTCATGGTGTCCGGCATGCGCATGGTCCCCTGCCGACAGTGTGCGGGATCGGCGGATGCACCGTCGCCGCCCTCACCGATCCCGCTCGGATGGCGAGCGGCGTCTTTTCTCGCCTGCGCCGCCTCTGGCATGCAACGCATAACGGGCCGCGCCGGTGCATCCTGGCAGGATTTGCACAGGCCGTCGTCCCCGTCCGCGGTCCGCTGCCGGCCCCAGCGCCGAGTTCAGCGGCAGCGGGAAAGCTGCGCCGCGTAGCGCCGCGACATGTCCTGCGCCCGCTTGGCGCCCCGCAGTGCCTCCGGCCGTTTCCGCCAGACCCCGCGCTCGAACCCGGCATGGCCGGAATGGTAGGCGAGATACAGGCGGTAGGCATCGCCCTTGTCGATGCCGAGCCGTCGGCTCGAATCGGCATGGTACCAGCCGATGAAGCGGACTGCGTCGGCGAAATCGTTGCGCCGGTCGGCATGACGGCCGGTGCGGCGCTGGTAGTCGTCCCATGTTCCGTCGAGAACCTGAGCGTAGCCGTAGGCGGTGGAGATGCGCTTGCCGGGAATGAAGCCGAGGATCCAGCGCCGCGGCGGCCGGGCACGGGCCTCGAAGTTCGACTCGGCCTGGATCGTCGCCATCAGGACATGGACGGGCACGCCGAACTCGGCCGACGCCCGTTCGGCATCCCGGCGCCAGTCGGCGAGCAGCCCGTCGCGCTGACTGAAGATGGCGCAGGCGTTGCCGGTGCTCTTGGGCGCCGAAGCGCAGCCCGCGAGAGCCAGGACGGCCAGAAGGCCGGGGATCGCAAGAACGCGCATGAACTGTCCCCCTTTCGCGGGGGACGCTACGGGGCGGCTGTTAACGGAGCGTTATCCCAACCGTCCCTCCCTGACCCATGATCGGCGCGCCGCCATCGGCCTTGCACCGGGTTCGGCTTCGATGAAGTTCCGTCCCCTGCGTCGGCTGCAGGGCTGCCTTGCGCCGTCGAGATAGCGAGAGGCTGCAAGTCTGGCATGCGGTCTTAGCGCTCCTGTTCCCGCTGCCGACCGCCTATGTTCAGCCTGTCGAAAGAAACCGAAAACGCGGCCACCACCGACGAGAGGCCGCACAGAAAGGACGATCCCATGCGCTTCGCCAATGCCCTCCGCTCCTTCCGCAAGGCTCGCGAAACCGCCAGCGAGTTGAATAGGCTTTCCAACCGCGAGCTCGCCGATCTCGGCATCTCGCGCTCGGACATCCCGGCTCTGGCCCGCCAAGCCAGCCGCTAAGAGTTTTCACGAGTTTCGCCTCGGCCAACCTCCTCCCAAAGGCCGTAGCGGATCGAAGCCCGCGATCCTCCCTCGCTGGCTTTACCCATGACGCCCTGCCGGTCCTCCCCCGGCGGGGCGTTCTGCGTTTGGGGGCGCTCTGACTGCCGAGGTGTTGGGTAGGGTGTGCCGAAGACGGCGGGAGAAGACATCGGCATGGGCGATCCTCCCCGCGTCCTTGGTTCGGCTTCGCCGCCAAGCGCTTGATCCCTGCGCATCGAACTGATGCCGGAGACCCTCTCGGGTTCCCTCAGTCCGCCGGCAGCGCGGCCGACTGGAGGCCGATGAGGAGATCGCGGATGGCGGCCGGTTGCACCGTCAGGGCGACGGCGTCGCCGGATCCGGTCATGCCGAACACGGCGATCGTGCCGTCCTCGTGGGGCTCGACGCGCTCGACACGGGCCAGGGTGACGCTCCTGAAGCGACGATCCTTCACCATTGCACTCCCTGCTTCACGCCATCGATCATCGATCGTGCTCGTTCATGAAAGGCGAAGCCGGCGGAAAGCCGCCGGCCCCGCGACGGTTCGAACCGCTCAGAACTCTTCCCAGTTGTCCTGGAGGGTTGCGAGGGCGGCGTTGCCCTGGGCGGTGGGCTTCATCTGGACGGCGGGCCGCGGGTTAGCGCGCCGGGCGATGCCGGCCGTGCGCTGGTGGGCACGCTCGCTCTGGCGGGCATGGTTGGCGGTGGCCGCCGTCCGGAACTCGGCGATCAGGCGGGCCAGCTCGTCGGTCTCGGACGCCAGCGTCTGCGCCGCCGCCGTCGCCTGTTCCACCATCGCCGCGTTCTGCTGGGTCACCTTGTCCATCTGGTCGGCCGCCGTCGACACCTCGCGCAACGACACCGCCTGCTCCTGCGCCCGGCGCGCGATCTCCGACACGACCCGGCTGACGTCGCCGACCTCCAGGATGATCTCCGACAGGCTCTTGCCCGACGCGGTGACGAGCTCGACGCCCGACGCCACCTGGTCGCCCGACGCCTGGATCAGGTCCTTGATCTCTTTTGCCGCCTCGGCCGAGCGCTGGGCAAGGCCGCGCACCTCCTGCGCCACCACCGCAAAGCCCCGGCCCGCCTCGCCGGCGCGCGCGGCCTCGACGCCGGCGTTCAGCGCCAGGAGGTTG
>NZ_BBWJ01000007.1 GCF_001463745.1 Aureimonas sp. AU22
CGACCGTCTCCTCGAGGCTCGCCGCCTGCTGCTCGGTGCGCTGGGCGAGATCGTTCGAGGCGACGTTGATCTCGGCAAGGCCCGTGCGGATCGTGCCGATCGAGCCGACCACCGCACCCATCGTGCGCTCCAGCTTCTCGAGCGAGCCGTTGAACTGACCGCGGATCGGCTCGAACTCGGGCGCCACGGGTTTTGCCATGCGCGCCGTCAGGTCGCCCGCCGCCAGCCGCACGAAGCCGGCCTCGATGTCGGCCACAAACCCCTCGAGCTCGCGCGCCTTGGCCCGGTCCGCCTCCGCCTGGGCCTCCCGACGCAAAGCCTCCGCACGGCGCGACGCCTCCGCTTCGGACTCCAGCCGCTGGTTGCGGATGGCCGCGTCCTTGAAGACCTGCACGGCCTTCGCCATGCCGCCCACCTCGTCGCGGCGATCCTGACCCGTGATCTCCACGTCCAGCTTGCCCGCCGCCAGTTCCGTCATCTTGTCCTTGATGGTGTTGAGCGGACCGACGATCCCCTTCGTCGACACCCAGAGAGCCGCGATGAGCCCCAGCACCGCGCTCACGAGCGTGCCGCCGATGAGGACATAGGAAGCGGTGTAGGAGCCTGCGGTCAGCTCGTCCGACCTCGCGGTGACGCGCGCGGCCGTCTCCTCGTTGAGGGAAATGATGTCCGCGGAGAGATCCTGGATGAGTCCGTCGGCCCCCTTCATGGTCGAGAGCGCCGCGTCGTTGTTGTCCGCCTCGCCTTCTTTCGAGGCCTTCGCGATGCTGTCCGCGATCCGATCGAATTTGCCGATAATGGCATCGATCTGCGTCTTGCGGTCGACGAGCCGTGTGGAGACTTCTGCTAGGAAGGTATGGCCCTTCGCAATGGCCTCGCTGGTAATCCTTGCAGCCTCACTCGCATCCTTTCCGGAATAGGCGATGGACCGGTAGACCCCGTAACCCATCGTGTTGAGCAGGCGGTTGGTCTGGGACAGGAACAGGGTCGACTGATCCAGCTTGGCGATCATGGTGGAATAATCGTCGTCCGCAGTCCGGATCACCGTCGACGCGTAGATGGACGACAAGAGCCCGATCGAACTGATGAACAATGCGATCAGGGCGATCTTGGTGGCGATCCGCACTTTGTGCAGCATGATAACCGAACCTTGGAGACGACTGTAACGATCCCGTGAGGATATTCGGAACTCATTAAGACGGAGTGGATCGGACGGAAGCGGGCCCCTCGGCGGTTGAGGAATTCCTGGGCCGGCCCGGCGTATTGCAAAGCCCTGCCCGCGCGGTTTTCCCGGCGCGGGAGGGGTGGGCGTACGGACCGGCGTGGGGACGATACGGAGCCCCCGACGTCACTCCTGCAACCTGTGAGCCTTGGGTAGACCGGGGATCTCGATCGATCCGCATAGGCGTCAGCTGATTCGGCCGGTCATGCGGTGCAGGACCCCGTCGCGACGGACGATGCCGTGATACAGCGCCACGGCGGCATGGCCCGCGATCAGGGCCGCCAACGTCCAGGCCAGCGGTCCGTGCAGGCGATCGACCGGCCAGACCAGCCACTCGACCACGATGCCGGTCGCCGGGATCAGCGTGATGGTCCAGAGTTCATAGCCGTCCCCGTTCGCATAGGCGCGAAGGAGCGCGAGGCCGGGAACGAGAAGCATCAGCGCGTAGAACGCCGCGTGAACGCCCATGCGCAGGTGCGTGAGCGGCGCGCGGTCCCGCACGGCGCGCCTCCGCCGTTCGGCGAGGCTCCAGATCGTTCGGGGAACGAGGAGGGCGAGAACCAGGACGCCGACGGTCCCGTGGTAGGGTCCCAGAAGCGAGATGGCGCGCATCACCGGTCCGTCGCCCAGCCAGCGCCAGCCGATGAGCGTGCCGAACTGCCAAAGGAGAAGGTACGCGGCGCCCCAGTGAAAGGCGCGGCTCACCAGACCATAGCGTTGCGGGGTGTCGCGCAGGGAACGACGGATGGCCATGACCATGACGCCGTCCGCTCAGGCCAGGAGGTGCTCGTAGAGGATCGACGCGCCGAGCCCGACCAGCGCGATCCCGGCGACCGCCTCCGCCGCGCGGCCGAAGCGCTCGCCGATCACCCGCCCAACCAGCATGCCGCCGGACGACATCAGGAAGGTGGCGAGCCCAATGGCGGCCGCGATCACCGCGATATTGACGTCGAGGAAGGCCAGCGACACGCCGACCGCCATCGCGTCGAGGCTGGTGCCGATCGCGGTCGCCACGAGAACGGTCATCGAGCGGCCGACAGGCACCTCCCCCGCGTCCTTCTTGGCGAGGGCCGAGAACAGCATGTGGAGGCCGACCGCGGCGAGCAGGCCGAAGGCGATCCAATGGTCGACCGCCTCCACGAAGCTGCTGGCGGCGACGCCCGCGGCCCAACCGAGAACGGGGGTGATGGCCTCGACGACGCCGAAGACGGCGCCCGTGCGCAGCGTCTCGGAAAAGCGCGGGCGGCCGATGGCGGCGCCCCGTCCAACCGAGACGGCGAAGGCGTCCACCGACATGCTGACGGCGAGGACGGCGATGGTGAAGGGTGACATGGGATGCATCCGACGGACATGCGGAACCGGGCTCCCGTCGCCCCTGTCCGCATGCGGTGGAACGGTCGCCACGGTCTTGCTGGGCCTGTCCGGCTGAACGCGCCACGCGCTGACGCGCGAGTCTGTTGACGCGCCCCCGTTCCGCGAACGGTAGCTACTCCCCGATCGCCGCGGGGTAGGCATTCCCAGCGAGAATGTCAAACCAAATCAATGCTTTACGTGTCTCTGATTTGCATTTGCAACTGGGGGCTCACGGCCGATGCGGTCGCATTGCATGCAAGGCTTCGCGCCGTCGCGGAACGAACCGGCTCACTCGCCAGTGGATCGCGCAGGCCGCTCTGCCGCCCGGCGCATCGGCGATCATCATGGCGTCGGTGCGGCCTACGAGCCCTGCGCGATCCTTTGCGACTGAGCGACCACCAAGGCGGGAGTCGTCACCGACACGAAGGCCCTCGCCGAGCACGTGATCGACAAGGGCAACCGCGCCGACGTCGCGGCGCCCGGCCCGTTCTGGGCCACGCTCCAGGCGAGCGGCGGCCAGCCGTCGCAAAAGGTCCAGCACTACGGTGAGAAGCGCGCCTTCGGCCGTCGGATCAGCTTGTCGAACTGGCTCCCGTCTCCGTGCTGCTCGCGAGCCGGGGGAGCAGCTACATCTCCCGCTAGGTCTACAGCGGCACCGGCGGCGCCAGCATCGCCTGATGCCGAAACCTCCGGCCCGGCTTCGGCCAGCCCGGACTTCGCCTCGACCCCTCGCACGAACTCCGGACCCGACCCGATCTCCCGCTGGAACTCAGGGGTCTCGGCATCCGAACGGACCACCAGGCATCGCCGGAAGCGACCCGCTCGACATTGGAGACAGCGGTCGTCCGCCTCGTCCCCTGCGGGATAGCGGCCACCGCAGGAGCGTGGTCGACGGGCGGAGGGAGCCTCGGTTACGCGCCCATCGCGTCGGGAACGGCGCAGACGGTGGAGCGTGTCAGGAAGCGGCGTTCGCGGCCGTTGTCGAGCGAGAACATGCCGCCGCGCCCCGGCACGACGTCGAGGATCAGGTCGGTGTGTTTCCAGACCTCGAATTGGGCACCGCCGATATAGACGGGCGTGTCGTCGGGCAGCCGTCCGAGAAGCACGTCCCCCTCACCGATGCGGAACTCGTCCCGCGGGTAGCACATGGGCGAGGAGCCGTCGCAGCAGCCGCCCGACTGGTGGAACAGGACCGGCCCGTGGTCGGCGACGATCTCGGCGAGGAACGCCATGGCTTCCGGCGTCGCGGTGACCTTGTCCATGCGCTGGGCTCCCATGCGGATGACGGATGGCGGCATGGCGGCGGACGTGCCGCCATGCCCTGGGTCCTCGTGCCGATCTCCGGCTCAGAAGAAGCCGAGCGCCTTCGGGGAGTAGCTGACCAGCATGTTCTTCGTCTGCTGGTAGTGGTCGAGCATCATCTTGTGCGTCTCGCGCCCGATGCCGGACTGCTTGTAGCCGCCGAACGCCGCATGCGCGGGATAGGCGTGGTAACAGTTAGTCCAGACGCGCCCCGCCTGGATCGCGCGGCCGAAGCGGTAGGCCCGCGTGCCGTTGCGGGTCCAGATGCCGGCGCCGAGGCCGTAGAGCGTGTCGTTGGCGATCGCGAGCGCGTCCTCGTCGTCCTTGAACTTCGTCACCGACACGACGGGGCCGAAGATCTCCTCCTGGAAGACGCGCATCCGGTTGTTGCCGGCGAAGATCGTCGGCTCGATGTAGTAGCCGCCGGCGAGCTCGCCGCCGAGCTCGGCCCGCTTGCCGCCCGTCAGCACCTCGGCGCCCTCCTGCCGGCCGATGTCGAAGTAGGAGAGGATCTTCTCCATCTGCTCGGTCGAGGCCTGCGCGCCGATCATCGTCGTGGGATCGAGCGGGTGGCCCTGCTTGATCGCCTTCACGCGGGCCACTGCCTTTTCCATGAAGCGGTCGTAGATGGACTCGTGCACGAGCGCCCGGCTCGGGCAGGTGCAGACCTCGCCCTGGTTGAGGGCGAACATCGCGAAGCCCTCGAGCGCCTTGTCGAAGAAGTCGTCGTCTTCGTCCGCAACGTCGGCGAAGAAGATGTTGGGCGACTTGCCGCCGAGCTCCAGCGTCACCGGGATGAGGTTCTCGGAGGCGTACTGCATGATGAGGCGGCCGGTCGTCGTCTCGCCGGTGAAGGCGATCTTGGCGATGCGCTTCGACTGGGCGAGCGGCTTGCCGGCCTCGAGACCGAAGCCGTTGACGACGTTGAGGACGCCCTCCGGCAGGATGTCGGCGATGAGTTCGGCGAAGACGAGGATGGAAAGCGGCGTCTGCTCGGCGGGCTTCAGCACCACGCAGTTGCCGGCGGCGAGCGCGGGCGCGAGCTTCCACACTGCCATGAGAAGCGGGAAGTTCCACGGGATGATCTGGCCGACGACGCCGAGCGGCTCGTGGAAGTGGTAGGCGACGGTGTCGTGGTCGATCTCGGAGATCGAGCCTTCCTGCGCGCGGAGCGCCCCCGCGAAGTAGCGGAAGTGGTCGACGGCGAGTGGCATGTCGGCATGCGTCGTCTCGCGGATCGGCTTGCCGTTGTCCAGCGTCTCGACCATGGCGAGGAGGTCGAGGTTTTCCTCCAGCTTGTCGGCGATGCGCAGAAGCATCTTCGAGCGCTCGGCGGCGGCGGTGCGGCCCCAAGCTTCCTTCGCCTTGTGGGCGGCATCCAATGCCAGTTCGATGTCGGCCGCGGACGAGCGCGCGACATGGCAGAGCGTCTGGCCCGTCACCGGGCTCGGATTGTCGAAGTAGCGTCCGTCCGTCGGCGCGACCCATTTGCCGCCGATGAAATTGTCGTAGCGATCGCGGATCAGGACCTTCTTCGAGACCTGTTCGATGGCTTGCTGGTACATGCGTTCCTCCCAGTGGCAACGTGGCCGGCGGTGTTCTCCCCGTCCCGGCCAAACGCTCTCCCAAGACGACCGGGGCGGCGTGGAGGGGCGTCGATCGATCGCCGGACACGACCCTTCGTCCGCTCTCCGGCGGACGGTGCCCTCACACGATACGCAACCTGCGCCCGATCCACAGAGCCGTCAACAGAACCGTCAATGCCCTGTTCGGTATCGTGCTGGTTGTGCCGATGAATGCGGACCGAGCCGTTCGCGGGGACCCTCGAGGGCACCCCCTTCACTCGGGCAGGATTCCGATTGACGTCGCCGGAAAGCGGACCGCCAACCATCCTTCGGCGATCGCGAATTTTCTCGGCCTGACGCTGACGCCACCACCGGGCGTATGAGAAGCGCTATTGCGCTGGGCGCGCCGAACGAGCACGAACCCATGAAACGGAGGTGGAAGCCTTCGAGCACAAACCGGATGCAGCATGACGCGGACGTCGATACGGCAAAGGGCAGGCAAATGGTGGGTGATGTAGGGATCGAACCTACGACCCGCTGATTAAGAGTCAGCTGCTCTACCAACTGAGCTAATCACCCGGAACGTTGCGGCGCCTTGGCGCCTCGCGTCTGAGGGGGCTTCTAGACGAAGCGACCCCAGGTGTCCAGAGGCAAATCCCGGTCTTTTGCGAGAGATGTCAGCCCCGCGTCCACGGAAGCTGGACGACGAGTCCGGCGGGAAGAGGGCGCTGTATGATCCGCAGTTCGCTGGCCGGCGTGGGAGCCGCCCCCGCGGATCCCGTCTCGGTCGCATCCTCGGCGGTGTCCATGAAGTGGATGCCGGCGAAGCTGTCGCGGCGATAGACGAGCTTGGCGGGGCGCACCGCCTCTTCTTCGCCGATGCGGATTTCGAAGACCTTCGGCAGCGGGACGGCCGGATCGATCGTGAGGAGCGCGCCGGTCGCGGAGATGTTGCGCACGGTGCAGTCGAAGGTGGAATAGCGGTTGTTGAAGAGGATCTTGCCGCGCTTCAGGATACGGGTGCGCGGCGCGATGCGGCGCTCGGCGTCATCGGAAGCGGGGTGGGACACGGCGGTCATAGGACCCTCTCGTCGTTCGCGTGGCCGAACCATCGCGCCGAAAGGTTAGCATCGCCTGAATCCTGTGCCGGGCGGCCGGCGCGAGGAGGCCGGAGCGGAGCCCCGGCCTCCTCGCGCGTCCGTCTTAGTTGCGGGCCTTGTCGACCAGCTGGTTCTTGGCGATCCAGGGCATCATGCCGCGAAGCTTCGCGCCGACTTCCTCGATCTGGTGGCTGTCGTTGACGCGGCGGATGCCCTTGAAGCGCGCCGCGCCCGAACGATACTCCTGCATCCAGTCGGAGGTGAACTTACCGGTCTGGATGTCCTTCAGGACGCGCTTCATCTCGGCCTTGGTCTCGTCCGTGATAATGCGCGGGCCGGTGACGTACTCGCCCCACTCGGCCGTGTTGGAGATCGAGTAGTTCATGTTGGCGATGCCGCCCTCGTAGATGAGGTCGACGATGAGCTTCACCTCGTGCAGGCACTCGAAATAGGCCATCTCGGGGGCGTAGCCGCCCTCGACCAGCGTCTCGAAGCCGGCGCGGATCAGCTCGACCAGGCCGCCGCAGAGCACGACCTGCTCGCCGAAGAGATCGGTCTCGCACTCTTCCTTGAAGTTGGTCTCGATGATGCCCGAACGCCCGCCGCCGACGCCGCAGGCATAGGAGAGCGCGAGGTCGAGCGCGTTGCCGGACGCATCCTGGTGGACCGCCACGAGGCAGGGCACGCCGCCGCCCTTCTGGTACTCGCCGCGCACGGTGTGGCCGGGGCCCTTGGGCGCGATCATGACGACGTCGACCGACTTCTTCGGCTCGATCAGCCCGAAGTGGACGTTGAGGCCGTGCGCGAAGGCGATCGCCGCGCCGTCGCGGATGTTGCCCTCGATGTCGGCCTTGTAGATGTCGGCCTGGAGCTCGTCCGGGGTCGCCATCATCAGGAGGTCGGCCCACTTGGCGGCCTCGGCGACGGTCATCACCTTGAAGCCGTCGGCCTCGGCCTTCTTGATCGTGGCCGAGCCGGCCTTCAGCGCGATCGCCACGTTGGCGGCGCCCGAATCCTTGAGGTTCAGCGCGTGGGCGCGGCCCTGGCTGCCGTAGCCGACGATCGCGACGTTCTTGGACTTGACGAGGTTCAGATCGGCATCGCGATCGTAGTAGACGCGCATCGGGGCGTTTCCTTCCTGTTGTTCCGGCTTTTCAGGCGCCGGATGGGGTTCGACGGACGCCGGGGTCCGCCTGTTCGCTCGTCCCGAAGAGGACGAAGAATTGCTGGGTCGCGCTGCGCGCCGCGCGCTCGATCTCGGCCGTGCCGGGTGCGGGCCGGTCGCCGAGAAGAAGCCGGATCTGCGTATCGCGCACGGTGAGGCCGAAGAAGGTGGAGAAGGCCTGGTCGGTGTCGGCAAAGGCGAGAAGCCCTGCCCGGCGTCCGGCCTCCAGCACCTGGCCGAGCCGGCGGCGCATGGCGGCCGGCCCGTTTTCGAGAACGATGGCGCCGAGGTCCCGCCGATCGGAGCCGGCGTGCCCGACGGCAAGCCGGTTCAGCGCGATGGAGGTCTCGCTCGACAGGACGGTAAGCCAGTCCGTCGCAAAGCCAAGAAGGCTCGCCTCCAGCCGCGCGCGGTCGAGCGTCTGCGGGTCGAGCGGAACCGCGCGAACCTTGGACGCCTGCCATTGCACGGTGGCGGTGAGGAGCCCGTCCCGCCCCCCGAACCACTTGTAGAGCGTTTCCTTCGAGCAGCTGGCACGGCGGGCGACGGCGGTCATGGTGAGGCTCTCGTCGTCGGAGACGAGCAGTGCCAGCGCCGCGTCGAGCACTTCGCCCTGGCGCTTCGTCATCGCTCGCCCGTCGATCTCGACCGTCCCGTCCACCGGTTCCGTCCCGCCCTTCTCGTCGCAGCCAACTGCGTACCGTACGTTACGGTACGGCGTGTAGCGATGTGGATCGCATTTCGCAAGGGTGGAGTTGGCGGGCCGCACCCACACCCGCCGGGACCCACGCCCGGTGTCTTCGGCGAAACCATCGGGGGACCGATCCCCCGGTGCGGGGAGCGTCATCGATCTTCCGGCGCAAGTTGCGGCGTCGGGCCGGCGAGGGCTAGCGGGATGGGCTCAGCCAGCGCAGGCGGCAACGAAGCGGCGCACCGAGCCGGCCATTCCGTACTCCAGCGCATCCGCCGTGAGACCGTGACCGATCGAGACCTCGGCCAGCTGCGGCAGGCGCCGCACGAGGGGCGGCAGGTTGGCGACCGTGAGATCGTGGCCGGCGTTGAGCCCGAGCCCGGCGGCGAGCGCCGCATCGCCGGCCGCACCCAACCGTTCGACCCAGGCGGCTGCGGCCAACGGGTCGGAATGGGTGCCCCCATAGGGACCGGTATAGAGCTCCACGCGGTCGCATCCCGTCTCGGCGGCGAGCGGCATGGCGGCGGGGTCGGCATCGGCGAAGAGCGAGACCGTCATCCCCTCGCCTTTCAGCCGCGCCACGACGGCCTTGAGAAGCCCGGCGTGGGAGGCGAAGTCCCATCCGTGGTCGGAGGTCGGCTGGGAGGGATCGTCCGGCACCAGTGTCACCTGACTGGGGCGGTTGGCGAGGACAAGCTGGAGGAAGTCCTCGCTCGGATAACCCTCGATGTTGTACCCGGCTCCAGGGAACTCCTCGTCGATCAGCCGCCGCAGGACCGGAAGATCGGAGAAGCGGATGTGACGCTGGTCGGGGCGCGGATGCACGGTCAGGCCGCTGGCTCCCGCTTCCAGCGCGATGCGCCCGAAGCGCTCGACGCTCGGCCAGGGCAGGTCGCGCCGGTTGCGCAGCATGGCGACGGCGTTGAGATTGACCGACAGTTCGCAGGGCATCGGAGTCGTCTCCAGGGTTCGAGCGCTGCGGCTCGGCTCACTTCACGATGGTCAAACGCTCGGCGGCGCGGGTGATGGCGGTGTAGAGCCAGCGCTCGCGCGAATCCTTGAAGGCCCAGCTCTCGTCGAACAGCATGACATGGTCCCACTGCGACCCCTGCGCCTTGTGGACGGTCAGCGCGTAGCCGTAGTCGAAGTCGTCGTAGCGCTTCTTGGTGGCCCAGGGCACGTCCGCACTCGGGTTCTCGAACGCCTCCTTCAGGAGCTTGATCTTGGCGGCGCCCCGGTCGATGTCGTCGTCGTCCGGCTTCACGATGAGGTTGGTGCCCGGCTTCACCGTTTCCGGCGAGGCCGTCATCACCTGCCAGAGCGAGCCGTTGAGGAGCCCCTTGGCCGGGTCGTTGCGCAGGCAGACCAGCTTGTCGCCCGATTGCGGCAATGCGCCGGTGAAGCCCTTCAGCTCGCGCAGGCGGTTGTTGTAGAGGCGCCGCGTCCGGTTGGTGCCGACCAGCACCTGATCGGCGGCCAGAACCTCGTCGCGATCCACCTCGCGCTTGGAGATGACCTTGGCGGCGCCGTGGTCGCCGAACGAGAGCGGCCGGCCTTCGCGCGCGTCGAGCGCGAGCGACAGGATCGGATTGTCGCGCGCCTGGCGGTGGATCTCGGTCAGAAGGAAATCCGGCTCGGCTTCGGTGAAGAAGCCGCCGCCCGAAACCGGCGGCAGCTGGCCGGGATCGCCGAGCACCAGGATCGGCGTGCCGAAGGAGAGGAGATCGCGCCCCAGCGCCTCGTCCACCATCGAACACTCGTCGACGACGACGAGCTTGGCCTTCGCCACGGGGCTCTGACGGTTGAGCGAGAAAGTCGGCGAGACGCGCGCCGTGCCGGTCGCCTCGTCGTCGGTCGCTTCCTCGCCGCGCGGGCGGTAGATCAGCGAGTGGATCGTCTTGGCGGACTTGGCGCCCTTGGAGCGCAGGACCTGCGCCGCCTTGCCGGTGAAGGCGGCGAACTGGACGCCGCCCTCGATCCCTTCGGCGAAATGGCGCGCCAGCGTCGTCTTGCCCGTGCCGGCGTAGCCGAACAGGCGAAAGATCGGCTGGTCGCCGCGCCGGAGCCAGTCGGCGACGCGCGTCAGCGCCTCGTCCTGTTGGGGTGAGAACTTCATGGGAGCGGGCGTCGCAGAAATTGCGCCCCGCGGCAAGCGGTCAGCGCAGGAGCGGCCAGAGCGTGGCCACGAGCGCGAACCCCATCACGAGATTGAAGATGCGCAGGCGCTTCGGGTCCGACAGGAGATTGCGCAGACCCATGCCGAAACCGGTCCAGATCACCGCCGTCGGTATGCCGACGATCATGAATGCCGCGACCACGGCCAGCATCGAAAGGACGGGCGCCTCGGCGCTGACATAGGCTCCCATGGCGACCAGCGCCATCGCCCAGGCCTTGGGGTTCACGACCTGGAACAGGGCGGCTTGGCCAAAGGTGATCGGCTTCTCGGCGCTGGGCGCGGGATCGGCCGACGCCTTGGAGAAGGCGATCTTCCATGCGAGCCACAGGAGGTAGGCCGCGCTCGCCACCTTCATCGCCAGCTGCAGGCCCGGCATCGAGTGGAGAAGCGCGCCGAGCCCCATTCCGACGGCCAGAAGCAGGAGGCCGAAGCCGAGCTCGATCCCCAGCATGTGCGGGATCGTGCGCCGTAGCCCGAAGTTCACGCCCGACGTCATCAGCATGAGATTGTTCGGGCCGGGGGTCACCGAAGTGGCCGCGGCGAAGATGAACAGGCCGAAGAGAAGATCGAGGCTCATCGTCTTTGCTTTCGAGAACGCAGGCGTCGCGAATCCGCCAGCCCGTTTCCAGGCTGCCACGAGGAAGAGGGACCGCCGTCGTCGGCGCGCGACAACGGGCGCCGGCTTGTCAGCCCTCGATGATCGGATCCTTGCCGCGGCTCATGGCGGCGACGCCGGTGCGGCACACCTCGACGAGCCCCAACGGGGCCATGATCTGGATGAACTTCTCGATCTTCGACGTCTTGCCGGTGATCTCGAAGACGAAGTGGTCGGTGGTGGAATCCACCACCTTGGCGCGGAAGACGTCGGCGAGCCGCAGCGCCTCGACGCGATCGTCGCCCGTGCCCGACACCTTGACCAGCGCGAGCTCCCGCTCGATCGGTCCGTCCTCGCCCTGACCCGTGGCGGCCTTCGTGAGGTCCACGACCTTGTGGACCGGCACGATCCGGTCGAGCTGGCTCTTCACCTGCTCGATGACGCCCGGCGCGCCTCGCGTCACCACCGTGATGCGCGACAGGTGCTTGTTGTGGTCGGTCTCGGAGACCGTGAGGCTCTCGATGTTGTAGCCCCGGCCGGAGAAGAGGCCGATGACCCGCGCCAGCACGCCCGGTTCGTTGTCCACCACGATCGACAGGGTGCGCGAGACGACCGGCGGCTTGTCGTCGGTGATGAAATAGGCGGAGGCGGGCGGCTGAAGCGGAAGGTTCATGGGTCTTTCCCGGAGAGGTCGGCGCGGCGAACGAGACGAAAGTCGGCGGGGCTTATGCCCCGCCGCGGGCGCTTAGACCAGCGCCTTTCCCTTGGCATCGATGGCGTTGGCGACGGCGTCGTCGCTCGCCTCGTCGGGCAGTAGGATCTCGTTGTGCGCCTTGCCGGACGGGATCATCGGGAAGCAGTTGGTGAGGTTGGCGACGCAGCAGTCGACGATCACCGGGCCGTCCGTGTCGATCATCGCCTGGATGCCGGCGTCGAGATCACCCGCCTTCTCGATGCGGATGCCCCGGCCGCCATAGGCCTCGGCGAGCTTGACGAAGTCGGGCATTGCCTCGGAGTAGCTGTTCGACAGGCGGTTGCCGTGGAGCAGCTGCTGCCACTGGCGCACCATGCCCATGTACTGGTTGTTCAGGATGAACACCTTGACGGGCGCGCCGTGCTGAACGGCGGTCGAAAGCTCCTGCGTCATCATCTGGATCGAGGCGTCGCCCGCGATGTCGATGACGAGCGCGTCGGGATGCGCGATCTGGACGCCGACGGCGGCCGGCAGGCCGTAGCCCATGGTGCCGAGGCCCCCTGACGTCATCCAGCGGTTCGGCTCCTCGAAGCCGTAGAACTGCGCCGCCCACATCTGGTGCTGGCCGACCTCCGTGGTGATGAAGGTCTTGCGGTCCTTCGTCAGCTCGTAGAGGCGCTTGACCGCGTGCTGCGGCAGGATGAGGTCGCCCTCCTGGCGATAGGCGAGGCAGTCGCGCGCCTTCCAGCCGGCGATCTTGTCCTTCCACTCGGCGAGCGCCTCGCGGTCGGCGACATCGCCGGTCTCCTTCCAGACGCCGATCATGGCTTCGAGCACATGCGCGACGTCGCCGATGACGGCCAGATCCACGCGCACGTTCTTGTTGATCGACGAGGGGTCGATGTCGATGTGGATCTTCTTCGACCCCGGCGAGAAGGCGTCGAGGCGGCCGGTGATCCGGTCGTCGAAGCGCGCGCCGATGCAGACCATGACGTCGCAGCCGTGCATGGCGAGGTTGGCTTCATAGGTGCCGTGCATGCCGAGCATGCCGAGCCAGTTCTCGCCGCTTGCCGGATAGGCGCCGAGGCCCATCAGGGTCGAGGTGATCGGGAAGCCGGTCATGGCGACCAGCTCGCGCAGGAGCTTCGAGGCCTCCGGTCCCGAATTGATGACACCGCCGCCGGTATAGAGAACCGGGCGCTTGGCTGATTTCATCAGCTCCACCGCCGCGCGGATGCGGCCGAGATCGGCGTCGAGCTTCGGCTGGTAACGCTGCGTGGCGCGCGACAGGCCGGGCGGCGTGTAGGTGCCGGTCGCGAACTGCACGTCCTTCGGGATGTCGACGACCACCGGGCCCGGACGGCCCGACGTCGCGACATGGAAGGCCTCGTGCAGGATCTCGGCGAGATCCTCGACGCTCTTCACCAGCCAGTTGTGCTTGGTGCAGGGGCGCGTGATGCCGACCGTGTCGCATTCCTGGAACGCGTCGGAACCGATGAGCGTGGTCGGGACCTGGCCGGTGATGCAGACGAGCGGGATGGAATCCATCAGCGCGTCCTGCAACGGCGTCACCGCGTTGGTGGCGCCGGGACCGGAGGTGACCAGCATGACGCCCGGCTTGCCGGTGGAACGCGCATAGCCCTCGGCGGCATGGCCGGCGCCCTGCTCGTGGCGAACGAGGATGTGCTTGACGTCGGACTGCTGGAACAAGGCGTCGTAGATCGGAAGAACGGCGCCGCCGGGATAGCCGAAGAGATGCTCGACGCCGTGATCCTTCATCGCCTGGACCACCATCTGGGCCCCGGTCATCTGGCGGACGGTGGTCTCGATCGTCATCTGGTTCATGGCTCGGCCTGCTGATCTTGTATGCCGGCCTTTGCTGGCTGCGGCGCTACGGTTCCGGGAAATTCAGGCAATAAAAAAGGCCCTTCGAGGGGCCTTTGGGTTGCGCACACGTGGCAGGAGCCGGACGGTCCCTAGACCGCCTCGCGTGTGCGCCTGCTTACGAGAATGAGCGTGATGTTCTGCATGGGGGCGGACCTTAAGCAGGCTTCACACCCTCGTCAAGCACCGTGCCTCCACTTTCCGATCACGCGCCCATGCGCTTCAGCGCGTCCGTCGGATCGAGATCGGGGGAGCGAATATGGCCATAGCGCGAGAGGATGAGCGCATAGACGCCGAAGGCGACGAGGCCGAGACCGGTGGCCGAAAGCAGCACCCAGCCGTAAGGCCAGCCGCCGATGGCCACGAGCGCATTCTCCAGCCCCGGCATGTGGTCGGGCGACCAGCGCGAGGCGCCGGTGAAGAACAGGAAGGCCAGCGCCGCGAACACCAGGGCGCGTGCCGTGATGCCAAAGCGGCAAAGGGCCGTCATCCAGCGCGCGTGGGCGGGCGGCAGGCTGAGGAAGCGCAGGAACGAGCCGCTCCACGCCTTCTTCGCCTGGCTGGCGGCGACACCCAGCATGACCAGCCCGGCGGGGACCGTGAACCAGGGACCGAACAGCGGCGCCCACTGGTTGAGGAGCCCGCCTCCCTCGCCGCCGCCCGTGGACAGGCCGAACAGCAGCGAGGCGGCGTAGATCGACAGGAAGAGATAGGTGAGCCCGGAGAAGAAGCGCCCGACGCGCGTCGCGATGCCCTTCGGTTTCGTGCCGTAGCCATCGGCATCGAAGATCGCCTGAATGAAGCGCCAGAGCGCGAAACAGGGCAAGGCCACGGTGAGGAGCACCAGAAGGACGCCGCCGAAGGGCGAGGCGACGATGCGCCCGATCGCCTCTTCCTCGCTCAGGGTGCTTCCGGCGGCGAACGCCGTTTGGAAAGCGAAGAACCCGATGACGATGAAGACCGCCGCGCGGGCGAGGTAGCCGAGCCGAGCCCCTTTCTCGATGGCGTCGCGATGGTCGCGCACGGGGATTGGGCTAGACGACATGGGCGGTCTCCTTGTGGGCTGCCAAACGAAACCCCCGCCGCTCGGGTTCCGTCCTTACGCCCCGAGGTCGAAATCGGCGGCGTCGTGGAGGCGCCGCCAGTCCGCGCCGAACTGGTTGCGGAACCAGGTTTCCTGCCGCTTGGCATACTGGCGGGTACGCGTGACGGCGAGGTCTCGCGCGGCGCCGAGCGAGATCTTGCCGTCGGCATGGGCGAGGAGTTCGCGCAGGCCGATCGCCTGCGCCCCGAGCCCCCCGAAGGCCTCGGGATCCCGCGCGCGAAAAGCCAGCGCCTCCGCCAGCGCCCCGTCCGCCAGCATCGCATCGAAGCGCGCGGCGATCCGCATGCGCAGCACGGATCGCTCGGGTGCCAGCACTAGCTTCACGACGCCCTCCGCGCCCACGAGCGACCGGCCAGCGTTCCGTCTGATGTCGGCGAGCGGCCGCCCGGTCGCCTCGACGAGTTCCAGGGCCCGCACGATCCGGGTCGGATCGCTCGGCCGGATCCGCCTGGCCGCCTCCGGATCGCGCCGGTCGAGCTCGCGGTGGAGGATTTCAGGCGTCTCGACGAGCGCGCGCCCGCGCCAGCGCGCGCGGATCTCGCCCGGCACCTCCGGCATGTCGTCGAGCCCGCCGAGCAGCGCCTTGAAATACAACCCCGTGCCGCCGCACACGACCGGCACGCGGTCGCGGCGCTTGAACTCGGCCAGCAGCGGTTCGACCTCGCGCAACCAGTGACCGGCCGAGTACGGCGCGGCCGGATCGACGTGACCATAGAGCCGGTGCTCCACGCCCTCCATCTCGCGCTCGGACGGCCGGGCGCTGAGGAGGCGAAGGCCGGCATAGACCTGCATGGAGTCCGCGTTGACCACGACCCCACCGACGGCCTGCGCCAGCCGCAGCGCCAGGGCCGACTTGCCGCTGGCGGTGGGCCCGGCTATCAAGATGGCCTTCGGTCTCTCCATCGATCTAGGCTGGCTCTTCCATGTTTGTCGTCACCCTTCTGTCGGCGCGGCAAGATCCGCGCGTCTCGCGCACCCTGGCGGAGGCAGCGCAAGGCGAGATCGGCGAGGCGGACATCCACTGGCTGGAGCCGGAGGTCGCCTGCGACCTCGTCACCGTGGAGCCCATCGACGCGATCGTGCGCGAGCGCCTGCGCCGCCTGGCGCTCGACGAAGGCGTCGACTGCGTGGTGCAGGAGCAGGCGGGACGCCGCAAGCGAATTCTCCTCGCCGACATGGATTCCACGATGATCGAGCAGGAATGCATCGACGAGCTGGCGGCCGCGATCGGCATCAAGGATCAGGTGGCGGCCATCACAGCGCGCGCGATGAACGGCGAGATCGCCTTCGAGCCCGCCCTTCGAGAACGCGTCGCGCTCCTGAAGGGTCTGCCCGTCTCCACCATCGCCGACGTGATCGCGAACCACATCACCCCCGCCGAGGGCGGCACGACGCTGGTGCGCACCATGAACCGCAACGGCGCCCATACGGCGCTCGTCTCCGGCGGCTTCACCGCCTTCACGGCGGTGATCGCCGAGCGCCTCGGCTTTGCCGAGAACCGCGCCAACACGCTGAACGTCGAGGGCGACACGTTGAGCGGCACCGTCGCGGAGCCGATCCTCGGTGCCGAAGCGAAGCTCGCGGCGCTCCAGGACATCGCGGCCCGGCTCGGCACGACGCCGGCGGACGCGATCGCGGTCGGCGACGGAGCGAACGACCTTCCCATGATCCTGGCCGCCGGTACGGGCGTCGCCATCCACGCCAAGCCGGCGGTCGCCGCGCGTGCGCCGCACCGCATCGACCACGGCGACCTGACGGCGCTCCTGTTTCTCCAGGGATACCGGGCGAGCGACTTCGTGTCCTGAACGCCAGCGGCGTAAGGCTTCGCGCCGCGCAGCCGCGCACCGCCGCGCTCCTAGTCGATCGGCACCACGGCAAAGCGCAGGTCGCCGGAGCGGTCGGAGAGGAGCAGGAGGGCGTTGCGGCGGCCGTCCGACTTGAGCTTGGCGAGCTTGGCCCGCGCGTCGGCGGCGTCCTTCACCGCTTCCTGGCCGATCTCCTTGATCACCGTGCCGGCCTCGATCCCCTTCTCGCCGGCCGCCGAGTTCGGTGCGACCTCGGTGACGACGACGCCGGTCAGGTCGTCGGCGAGATCGAAGCGCTTCTTCAGCTCGTCGCTGACGTCGGACAGCTGCAGGCCGAGCGTTGCGGGCGGCGTCGCGGTCTCCGGCGCCGCCGGGTCTGCGTCCGCCGGCGCCTCGTCCTCGCCCGCATCCGTCTCGTCGGCATCCTCCAAGCGTCCGAGCGTCACCTGCACGGTGACAGGCTTTGCCGGCGCGTCGAGGCTCTCCTTGCGCAGGATGTCCAGCGTCACCGTCTTGCCGATCTCGGTCTCGGCGACGATGCGCGGAAGATCGCGCGAGGTCACGATCTCGCGCCCGTCGAAGCGGGTGACGACGTCGCCGATCTCGATCTGGCCGGTGTCGGCCGGCCCCTCGGGAATGATGCCCATGACGAGGGCGCCGCGCGCGTTCGGCAGGCCGAGCCCTTCGGCGATCTCGTCGGTCACCTCCTGCAGGCGGATGCCGAGCCAGCCGCGCCGCGTCTCGCCGAACTCGCGAAGCTGGTCGACGACGTTCTGCGCCAAGAGCGAGGGGATCGCGAAGCCGATGCCGATCGAGCCGCCCGTCGGCGAGATGATCGCCGTGTTGATGCCGATGACGTTGCCGTACATGTCGAACAGCGGGCCGCCCGAGTTGCCCCGATTAATGGCCGCGTCCGTCTGGATGAAGTTGTCGTAGGGGCCGGCCTGGATGTTGCGCCCGCGCGCCGAGACGATGCCGACCGTCACCGAGCCGCCGAGGCCGAACGGGTTGCCGATCGCCATGACCCAATCGCCGATGCGCACCGCGTCGCTATCGCCGAAGCGGACGGCGGCGAGCGGCGTGTCGGATTCCACCTTCAGGACGGCGAGATCGGTCTTGGCATCGACGCCGACGACCGTGGCATTCAGCTGACGCCCGTCGGCGAAGTTGACGGTGATCTCGTCGGCGTCCGCGATGACGTGGTTGTTGGTGACGACGATGCCCGTCGGATCGAGCACGAACCCCGAACCGAGGGACTGGACGCGGTTCTCGCCGTCGCCTTCCTTGCCGTTGAGGAGGTCGTTGAAGAAATCCTGCAGGGGCGAGCCGTCGGGCGCGGCGAGCGGGGGCGTCGGACGCTCCGGACCGCCCTCGACCTTCTGGGACGTGGAGATGTTGACCACCGCGCCGAGCAGGCGGTCGGCGAGATCGGCGACGGAAGCCGGTCCCACCATGCGCGGCTGGGCCGAACCCGGCTGCGCCGGCACGCCGGGCGCCGACGGGTCGATCGTCGTCGCGGTCGGCGGCTGGGGAGCGATCGGCTGATTGCCCGCCGGCGGCGCGATCACGCCTTGCGCGGCGACCGGTCCCGGCAGGGCGGACAGAAGCGCGAGCGCGGCCCCGGCGAGCGGGCGAGCGAAGCGGGCGTTCGTGCAGGGCATTCGGGAATCCTCGGCCGGGGGCATGGGCGCGGCGGGCCGCTGGAACGAGGCAAGCCGATAAAAGCGTTGGAATCAAGAAGCCCGCCGCGAGGGAACGCGGCGGGCTTCTTTCCATGGTGCGTCAGTTGGCCGGTGCGGGTGCCGGTTGTGCGGCGGGTGCCGCCGGGGGAGCCGAAGGCGTCGCGGTCGGCGATGCCCCTCCCGCC
>NZ_BBWJ01000008.1 GCF_001463745.1 Aureimonas sp. AU22
GTCGCGGTCGGCGATGCCCCTCCCGCCGGTGTCGCGGTCGTGGCCGTTGCCGGCCGCGGCGCGCCGCCGCCCGGGCCGCCCGCGTTGTCGAAGTAGCGGAAGAACTCCGAGTCGGGACGCAAGAGCATCGTCGTTCCGCCGTTCTCCAGCGCCGTGCGATAGGCCTGCATGGCGCGGTAGAACTGGAAGAATTCCGGGTCGCGCTGGTAGGCGTTGGCGAAGATCGAGGAACGCTCGGCCTCGCCCTCGCCCTGCAGGATCTCCGCGTCGCGTCGGGCACCCGACACGTTTTCCGACACGGAGCGGTCGGTGGAGGCGCGGATCTCGCGCGCCGACACCCTGCCCCGCGCCCGCACGCGCTCGGCCTCGGCCAGACGCTCGGCACGCATGCGCGCATAGGTCTGCTGCGACACGTCGTCGGTAAGGTCGGTGCGGCGGATGCGCACGTCCACGAGGTTGATGCCGAGCTGCGTGGCGTCGGGACGGATCTGGTCGCGCACCTCGACCATCATCTGCGAGCGCTCTTCCGACAGAGCCGATTCGAAGTTGCGCAGACCGTAGACCCGGCGCACGGCGGCGTCGAAACGGTTGCGCAGGCGCTGCTCGGCCTGGTCCACCGAACCGGAGACGGCCTGGCGGAAGCGGGCCGCGTCGTCGATCGTGTAGACCAGGAAGGCGTCCACGATATAGAACGCGCCGCCCGAAACCTGGACGCGCATGTTGTCGAGGTCGAGACGCAGGAGCCGGTTCGGCAGGACCTGGATGTTGTCGGCGCCCGCGAAGTTCAGCGGCAGCTTGAAGTAGAGGCCCGGCTCCGTGACGACGCGCTGGATCTGGCCGAAGCGCGTGACCACGGCCTGGTTGCCCTCGCGCACGATGAAGACCGAGTTGTAGAGGACGAAGAGCGCGGCGAGGACGACCGCGAGAAGAGCGTAGACGCGGTTGCTCATCGGGTGCCCCCCTGGATGCTGGACAGGTTGGTGCCCTGCACGTTGTTCCCTTGCGAGGGCGCCGGGACGCTGGAATCGGGGGTGTTGGTCCCGCTCGGCTGGATCGTGCGCGTGCCCCCGACGGCGTTCGGGCTTTGCGCGCTGGGTCGCGGCAGTTCGTTCAAGGGCAGGTAGGGCACGACGCCCTGGCCGCCGGCCGCCGGGTCCATGATGACCTTGGAGGAGTTGCCCAGCACCCCTTCCATCGTCTCGAAGTAGAGACGCTGGCGGGTGATCTCGGGCGCCTTCTCGTATTCGCCGAGGATGGCGGTGAAGCGCTGCGACTCGCCCTGCGCCTCCTGAACGACGCGGTTCTTGTAGGCGGCCGCGTCCTCGCGGATCTGGACGGCCTCGCCTTGCGCGCGGCCAAGCTGCTCGTTCTGGTAGCGACGCGCCTCGTCGACGAACTGCGCCTCGTTCTGCTCGGCGCGCTGCACCTCCTCGAAGGCGTCGGCGACGTCGGACGGCGGGGCCGCGTCCTGGATCGTGATGGCGTTGACCCGAAGGCCGGCGCCATAGGTGTTGAGCGTGTCCTGCGTGATCGCGCGCACCTGCTCGGCGATGCCGGCGCGATCGTCGCGGAAGATGTCCTCGACGGGTCGACGGCCGACCACCTCGCGCATGGCGCTCTCGGCTACCTGGCGCAGCAGCGCCGGAGGATCCTGAACGTTGAACAGGTAGTTGTCGGGGTTCTCGACCTGGTAGTTCACGGTGAACTGCACGTCGACGATGTTCTGGTCGCCGGACAGCATCAGACCGGAGCCCTCGCCGCCCTGGGACGAGCCGATCACCATCTGGCTTTCGGCGGTGGAGACGGTCTCCACCGTCTCGAAGGGCCACATCACGAAATGGAGGCCGGGCTCGGACAGCTGCTCGTTGGGCTTGCCGAAGAGAAGCTCGACGCCGACCTCGTCCGGCTGCACGGTGTAGACCGCGTTGAGGAGCCAGACGACAGCAAGGCCCGCGACCGCAAGACCTGCGATCGCCGCGCCACCGCCGGCGCCCGGACCGCGTCCACCGCCACCCGGCATGGCGCGGCGCAGGCGGTCCTGACCGCGGCGCAGGATGTCCTCGAGATCAGGCGAGTTGTTGTTGCCGCCGGGACGCGGTCCTTGCGGCCCCTGCCCCCAAGGGCCGCCGCCACCGCCGCCTTTCCAGCCGCCGTTCCCCGTCTGATTGCTCCAGGGCATGGATGTCCTTCCGTCAAAACCTTGAGGCGGGCTCCAGGCGAAATTCGCCGTGCCGCGTCATCAACTCCTTATAGGAACCGCAAAATCGCGTTTCAACGCGCGTCACGGCCGAATGATCGACCGCCCTTGCGCCATGGTTAGCGGGGCGACGCCATCCGCTCCCATCGCTGGTAGCGGGTCGGAGCGCTGTCGCGCGGGCCGGGGATGCCGGGTTCCTCGGCGATCAACGCGAAGCCTGCGGCGGAGAGGTCGGGAAAGAAGGCGTCTCCCACCGGTTCCGCCTCGATCATCGTGCGCTCGACGCGCGTCGTCAGAGGCAGGAACTGCCGGTAGATCTCGCCTCCGCCGGCGATCACGATTTCGTTCGCCCCGCGTCGATCCGCCGCCTGCCGCGCCAACGCCAGCGCTTCCTCGGGCGATGCGGCGAGAATCGCCCCGGCGAAGGGCAGGCTCGGCGCACGGGTCAGCACGATCGTATCGCGACCGTCCAGCACGCGTCCGATCGCTTCGAGGGTGCGCCGACCCATGATCATCGGCCGCCCCATGGTCAGCGCCCGGTAGCGCTTGAGGTCGGACGGGATCGACCAGGGCATCCCCCCCTGGAAACCGATCACCCCGTTGGCGGCCGTCGCGACCACCGCCACGAGCGCAAGCGCGCTCATCTCAGACCGCGACCTTGGCGGCGATGTGGTCGTGCGCCTCGTACCCCTCGATCGCGATGTCCTCGAAGCGGAAGGCGAAGAGATCGCGCACCTCGGGGTTGAGCACCAGGCGCGGCAGCGGCAGCGGCTCGCGCGTCAGCTGCAGGCGAGCCTGGTCGAGGTGGTTGTGATAGAGATGCGCGTCGCCGAGCGTGTGGACGAAATCGCCGGCCTCGAGCCCCGTCACCTGCGCCACCATGTGCGTCAGCAGCGCATAGGAGGCGATGTTGAAGGGCACGCCGAGGAAGATGTCGCCGGAGCGCTGGTAGAGCTGGCAGGACAGGCGCCCGTTCGAGACATAGAACTGGAACAGGCAGTGGCAGGGCGGCAGGGCCATCTCGTCCACCATCGCCGGGTTCCAGGCCGAGACGATCAGGCGGCGCGAATTGGGGTTGGTCCTGATCTGCTCGACGACCTTGGCGATCTGGTCGATATGGCCGCCCTTCCCGTCCGGCCAGGAGCGCCACTGCGAGCCGTAGACAGGGCCGAGGTCGCCGTTCTCGTCCGCCCATTCGTCCCAGATCCGGACGCCGTTCTCCCGGAGGTAGGCGATGTTGGTCTCGCCCCGCAGGAACCAGAGAAGCTCGTGGATGATGGAGCGCAGGTGCAGCCGCTTGGTGGTGACGAGCGGAAAGCCTTGGCGCAGATCGAAGCGCATCTGGTGGCCGAAGACGCCGCGCGTTCCCGTTCCGGTGCGATCGCCCCGGTCGGTGCCGTCGTCCAGGGCGCGGGCGAGAAGGTCGAGATAGGCGCGCATGTCGGCTCCGGTATCCGCGTGTCAGCTGGATGGATCGTCCGTTTCGGGCGCGGAGTCGAGTCCCGCGGCGTGCCCCGATGCGGGCGCTCCATCAAAAGCATTTTCCCGTCTTTTCAGAGCCCTGCCAAATCCCTATATTCGGCGCGCCGGGGCTTGCTCCGGCTATGGCGATAAACGGCCGATGGAATAAACCTTTCGGACCCGGGGGCGGTACCCGGCGCCTCCACCTGAACCCAGCCCCCGGCTGGTTTGAGGCGGGGGCGAAATAGGATCGACGAGGGTGTAAAGATCGTTCTTTCGCTCGGCATGGTACCACCGTTATCGGGCTGAAAAAGTAGTTGCCAACGACAACTATGCGGAAGTGCGTCTCGCCGCTTAACGCGGTGCGATAGCTTCAAATCAAGCCCTGGGGGTTCGCACTCTCAGGCGGGGCTCGGAGGTGCCTGGCAACAGAAACCTCCACTTAGTTCTTCGGGCCCAAGCGCCCGCAGCCGGGCGTTGCGAATTCAGGACCACCGATGGGCCAGGACCTTATCCGATACGATGTTCTGGCGCAGGACGCCTTGCGCGGCGTCATCCGCAAGGTGCTGGGCGAGGTCGTCAAGACCGGCCTGCCCGGCGAGCACCACTTCTTCATCACCTTCCTGACCTCGGCGCCCGGCGTTCGGCTTTCCTCGCGCCTGCGCGAGAAGTATCCCGAGCTGATGACCATCGTCATCCAGCACCAGTACTGGGACCTCTCGGTCAACGACACCGCCTTCGAGGTCGGCCTGTCCTTCTCCGACATTCCCGAACGCCTGCTGATCCCCTATTCGGCGATTCGCGGATTCTACGATCCCGCCGTGAACTTCGAGCTCGAGTTCGACGTGCGCGACATGGACGCGGCCAACTCGCAGGACGAGAGCGCCCCGGCGCCGACCGCCCTCGCGCCCGTTTCGTCCAACGCCGCCGCCGTCAAGCCACTACCGCAGAAGTCCGCCGCACCGTCCGGCAAGGTGCCGGCCAAGGCCGCGCAGGACGACGCAAAGTCCGAGACCTCCGAGGCCGCCGGTGACGAGCCGGGGCAAGCCGAGAAATCCTCGGCCGACGTCGTGTCGCTGGACGCCTTCCGCAAGAAGCCCTGACCGCTTGGGCGAGGTCGTCAATCTTCGCCTCGCTCGCAAGCGCGCCGCCCGTGCGGCCGGCGAGGAAGCGGCCGCCCGCAACCGCGCCAGCCACGGTGTATCGAAGCCCGAGCGCGAGGCCGCACGCCGCGAAACGGAGCATGCGGGCCGAGTGCTCGACAGTGCTCGACGGGATGGTGGTTCGAGACAGGCGACGGCATCGGGCGACGACCCGCAGACATGACCGGCAAGCGTTCCCTGTCGATCCGGGGGCACCGGACATCGATCAGTCTCGAGGACGCCTTCTGGTCGGAACTCCGGTCCCTCGCCGTGCGCCGCCATATGAGCCTCGCCGCGCTGATCGCCGAGATCGATGCCGAGCGCGGGGCCGACACCAACCTGTCCTCCGCCATCCGCCTGCATGTGCTCGCCGACGCCCTGGCGCGCGCGCAGGGCAACGCCTGACGGCCGCCGGGACGCAGCGACCTTCCTTCGACGCAAGCGCCAACGAGCGCCCGGCAGGCGCATCCCGGCTCGGCGAGCGGCGGGGATAGCCGAGCCTTCAGACGGACGACATCGCGATGGGACAGACGTGCGGTCCCGACTGGAGCATGCCCCGCCGGAACGGATGACGCCGCAGGGCGAACCGGCATAGCGCGCGGCGCGCCCTAAAGGCGGTTGGGATCGCTGACGCCCGGCAGCCCCCCGAACCCCGCACCCGGCACGCGCGCGGGTGGCAGCAGCGGTTGCAGTTCGAAGTCGGGCGGCGGCGAGCGCTCAGGCGGCACCGCACGCGCGGCGGCTTCCGCTTCGGCCTGCGCGGCAGCCGCCTTCGCGGCGGCGGCAAGGGCGGCGGCCTCGCGCGCCGCATCCGCTTCGCGCGCCGCCCGGGTTTCCGCTTCGCGCCGCTCAGTCTCCGCCCGCTCGCGCTCCAGGCGCTCGGCTTCCTGCCGGGTGGCCTCCTCGCGGGCCGCCGCCTCGCGCGCTTCGCGCTCTTGCCGCAGATTCTCGCGCACGCGCTCGCGTTCACGGTAGAGGCGCGCCTCGCGCCGCAGCCGCACGGTCTCGCGCAGATCGTCCTCGATCGCCTCGATCCGCTCTTCCTCGCGCCGGGCACTGAGCGCCGAGAGATAGGCCGCCAGCGGCTGGACGGACGCCTGAAGGCTTGGGTTCCCCCACGGGCCAGCGATCCGGTATCCGACGGATGGAGGCGCCTCCTCGATCGCGTCGTCGGCCGGCGGCACGAGACGAAGGGCAAGGCTCGCGTCCACGAGCCCCGTCCGCAGGTCGAAGGCTGCCGCCCCCTCCAGCGCGGCGTCCGCGAAGTCGCGCCGGAGGGGCGCCGTGCGCAAGGTTCCGGCCCCGAGGGTCCAGTCGGTCGCGACCGTTCCGAGCGACACCTGCGCCTCCGCCGAGAGACGGTCCACCAGGGACGCGACCGCGCGCGCACCCGGCTCGAACCCGTCCGCATCCGACGCCGCGAGAACCGGCGCGAGAAGGTCCGGCCTGACGCCGCGCAACGCCGCGTCGGCGACCGTCAGCCGGCCGCGCCCGTCCAGCGAGGCGAGCAGCGCCGTCCAGCTCTCGCCGCCCCCGGACAGTTCGCCGGAAATGTCGAGGCGGCCGGCGAGCAGACTGGCCTGGGCCGACACCGGCTGGCCGCGCAGGCTCATGTCGAGGCGCGTCGACACGATGCCACCGGCGTTGCGCACCTCGCCGGCACCGGCAAGGCGCGCGCCGGACACCGTGGCGGCCGACAGATCGGAGACCGCAAGCCGCGCGCCGTCGCCCTCGACCGCAGCCGCGAGTCCCGACAGGTTCAGGCCGAGCCCCGCCGCCCGGTCGGCCGCCAGCGCGAGACGGAAAGACCGCGCGGGAAGGAGCGGCGCGGCGAAGGGCGTGGGCTGGTCGCCGTCGAGGCCGAGCGCGCTGCGCCCAACCACGCCGCCCACCACCGTGCCGAGCCAGTCGAGCGACAGATCGGACAGGACGAGCTTTCCCGATACGGGCGCGCCGGTCGGCGCCGACAGTTCGGCGGACATTCGCGAGCCCGCGATCTCGCCGGCCAGGCCTTCGAGGGACCAGCCGTCCTGCGTCCAGGACAGCCGGGCTTCGCCGCTCGCCGGCAAACCGTCCAGCGGCTGGCCGTAGGCCAGCGCCAGCCGCGTCGCCCAAGGCGCGAGATCGTCGCTGCGCAGGCGAAGGGCCAGCCCCGCGGCCTGCAATCCGGCCGCACCGAGGGTCGCCGTGCCATTGGCGGAAAGCTCCGTGCCGGTCGAGCGCATCCGCAACGAGACGTCCGTCGGCTGGCCGGGAGCGCCGGATACGGCGAGGTCGGCGGTGAGCGGCACGGTGGCGCCGACGGGCAGAACGGGAAGCCCGGCCTGTGCCAGGAGGATGCCGGCATCCGCCTGAGCGACGGACAGATCAAGGCCGAAGCGCCCGTTGCGTTCGGTGGCTGCCAGACCGTTCTCCAGCGCGAGGCGCAGCGTGACCTCGGTGCCGGCCGCAGTCCCCGCGAGATCGAGGGCGAGGTCGGAGCGGCCCGCGCCCTGCGAGGTCGCCGTGCCGCTCAAGGCGAGCGGCCCGAGCGTCGGCGCGCGACGGGCGAGCGTTTCGGCCAGCGGACTGTCCGGCAGCCGTCGGCGCAGGAACTCCACGACCTCGGCGGGATCGGCGGCGGAAAGCTCGAGGCTGAGATCGGGACGGGGCGTGCCGAACGGGTCGGCCAGCGTGCCCTCGGCATGAAGGTCCGCGCCCGCGAAGTCGCGCGCGTCGAGGCTCGCGATGTCGAGGAGCCCGCGATCGAAGGACAGGTCGGCCTCCAGCGACGCCGCCTCGAAGTCGCCGAACCGAGACCGGCCGGCGGCGAACTGTACCTCGAAACGCTCCCCATCGCGCGGGGCGCCCTCCTTCAGGGCGAGGAGCCGCGCCAGAGCCGTGACCGGTTCGAGATCGACGCCGTCGCCGCCGTCCTCGCCGCTGAGATCGATCGCGGTGTTCGAGCCCTCGGGACGGACCGTGCGGCGGATCGAGCCGTTGAGGCTCCGACCGTCGAGATCCACCTCCAGCTTGTCGAAGCGCTGGTCGCCGGGAGAAAGCTCGACCTCGGCCGAGAAGCCGGCACGGCCGAGCCGGGTCAGCGCCGGCTCCGATACGCCGGCAGCCCAAGCGAGAAACGTGGCTGGCTGACGCGCCGCCAGGAGCAGGTTGCCGCGAAAGCCGGGCACCTCGTCCGTGCGCAGGACCCCCGACGCCTCCACGAGCGTCCGCCCCGGCAGTTCGGCCGACAGCGACTGGAGCGACCAGCCTTCGCTTGCCGGCGAACCGGCCAGGGCGACGTTGCGGATCGTGGTGTCGCCGATGGTAACGAGCGGCAGGGCGAGGCGCACCCGCCCCGGCATGCGAGGCGTCGGCAGCCCTTCGAGCGCGGCCCGGAGCGCCTCGATGCGGGCCGGAAGGCCCGGCGTTTGGCTGCCGGACACCACCGGCGGGGCGATCCGGTCGACGTCGATCGCCTGCCCGTCGAGCTGAAGGTCGAAGCGCGGGATCGACCCGACATCCACGAGCGCCGAGCCTGTCGCCACATAGGGCTGCTGCGGGTCGCCGACCTCCGCGCGCAGGTCCGAGGCCTCCAGCGAGGTGGGCGTGGCGCCGAGTTTCGTCGTCAGCCGCAGCGGCGGCAGCAGCGCGACCGTCCCCTCCGGCCGCTCGGCGGACGGGTCGATCGGGCTCGACACCGTCAGGACGCCGTCGGCCAGCCGTTCGCCGGGAAGGCTGGAGGCGACGGCATCCAGGGTGGCGCGCGCATCGAGCCGCGGCGAATCGAGCGTCAGGCGGAAGGCGAGACGCCCCTCCCCTGCGCCCGTGCCGGTGGAGAACGACGCCGCCAGCGGCTCGCCGTCGGCGAAAAGAGTCGCGCTGCCCACGAAAGGTCCGCGCAGCGACTGGGCCGACAGGGTGCCCGCGATGTCCGACAGGGCGATGCGGCGTGCGGAGCGGCGATCCGACAGGACGGCCGAGCCGTCCACGACCTCGATGCGCTCGAGGACGACGTTGCCCCGCGGTGGCTCCGCCCGCGCTCCCACGGGCCATCGGATCGCGCCGTCCGCCTCGACCGGCAGGCTCAGCGCCGGGCCGTCGAGGCGCATGTCGAAGATCCGGATCTCGCCCGACAGGTAGGGGGCGAGCTCGGCGTCCATGCGGAAGGCGCGCACCGAGAGGACCGGATCGGCGGGATCGTCGCCTACCACGACATCTGTGAAGGACAGGGATGGAAACGGCAGGAGGCGCGCCGATGCGGTACCCCGCACCTTGACCTTCTGGCCGAGGATGCGCGAGGCCTCCGCCTCGAAATTGGCCCGGTAGCTCGTCCAGTCGACGAAAGACGGGCCGACGAGGAGCACGAGCAGAGCCACGACGAGGAGGCCGCCCAGTGCGATGAAGAGCTTCATGCGTCCTGCCTCCTTTCCGCTCGTGCCCCGGTTCGCCCCGATCGGGGCGTCTTCCCTGTTTTTGGGGCATAAGCCGCAGCAAGAGCAAGGCGGCGCGCGCCACAGACGTGGGGATAGCCGGCGGACGGCTCCCGCTCGCGGCCTTTCGATGTTCCCCTAGTGTTCCCGGCGGAATCGATTAAGTAGAGGCGATGGACGAGACCCGAGATCAGAACGCCGCGCCCGAGAGCCGGCCGAAGGGCGGCATCGCGGCGCGGGCCATGGCCGCGCGCGGCGCCCCGGTGGCCGCTCCCGCACCCGACTACCTGTCCGGGCTCAACCCGGAGCAGCGTGCGGCGGTGGAGACGACGGAGGGCCCGGTGCTCGTGCTGGCGGGCGCCGGCACCGGCAAGACGCGCGTCCTCACCACCCGCATCGCTCATATCCTGGCGACGCGGCGCGCCTTTCCGTCGCAGATCCTCGCCGTCACCTTCACCAACAAGGCCGCGCGCGAGATGAAGACGCGCATCGGCCATCTCGTCGGCGGCGAGGTCGAGGGCATGCCCTGGCTCGGCACGTTCCACTCGATCGGCGTCAAGATCCTGCGCCGCCATGCCGAGCTGGTCGGCCTCAAGTCGAACTTCACCATCCTCGACACCGACGACCAGATCCGTTTGATCAAGCAGCTGATCCAGGCCGAGAATCTCGACGACAAGCGCTGGCCGGCCCGCGCCTTCGCCACACTGATGGACGGCTGGAAGAACAAGGGCCTGACGCCGGACAAGATCCCGGAAGGCGACGCACGCGCCTTCGCCAACGGTCGCGGCCGCGAACTCTACCGCGCCTATCAGGACCGCCTCGTCAGCCTCAACGCCGCCGACTTCGGCGACCTCCTGATGCACCCGATCGCGATCTTTCAGAACCATCCGGACGTGCTCGCCGACTACCACCGCCGCTTTCGCTACATCCTGGTGGACGAGTACCAGGACACCAACGTCGCGCAGTATCTCTGGCTGCGGCTTCTCGCCCAGCATTCGCCGGTGCGAGCCGAAAGCGGCCAGGCGGCGGTGAACGTCTGCTGCGTCGGCGACGACGACCAGTCGATCTACGGCTGGCGCGGCGCGGAGGTGGACAACATCCTGCGCTTCGAGCGGGACTTTCCGGGCGCCACCGTGATCCGGCTGGAGCGCAACTACCGCTCCACCGCCCATATCCTTGGGGCGGCCGCCGGTCTCATCGCGGTCAACGAGGATCGCCTCGGCAAGACGCTCTACACCGACCTCGACGATCCCGAACACGAGAAGGTCTCCGTCGCCAACGGTTGGGATTCGGAGGAGGAGGCGCGCGCGATCGGCGAGGAGATCGAGCAGCTCCAGCGCAAGGGCACCAAGCTCAACGACATGGCGATCCTCGTGCGCGCCTCGTTCCAGATGCGCGAGTTCGAGGACCGCTTCGTCACGCTCGGCCTCAACTATCGCGTTATCGGCGGTCCGCGCTTCTACGAGCGCCAGGAGATCCGCGACGCCCTCGCCTACTTCCGCTGCGTCTGTCAGCCGGCGGACGACCTCGCCTTCGAGCGCATCGTCAACACGCCCAAGCGCGGCCTCGGCGACGCGGCGATCCGGCTCCTGCACGAATACGCCCGCGCCAAGGGCCTGCCGCTCATCGCCGCCGCCGGCGATCTCGTCCAGGGCGACGAGCTGAAGGCGCGTCCGCGCGCGGCGCTCGCCGACGTCGTGCGCAACTTCGAGCGCTGGTCGGGGCTTCTCTCCACGATGCGCCACACCGATCTCGGCGAGATGATCCTCGACGAGTCCGGCTATACTGAGATGTGGCAGGCCGACCGCTCGGCCGAGGCGCCGGGGCGGCTGGAGAACCTGAAGGAGCTCATCCGCTCCATGGACGACTACGAAAGCCTGCCGGGCTTTCTGGAGCACATCGCGCTCGTGATGGACGCCGAGCAGAACGCCGAGACGGACGCGGTCTCGATCATGACGCTCCATTCGGCCAAGGGGCTGGAGTTCGACACGGTGTTCCTGCCCGGCTGGGAGGAAGGTCTCTTTCCCCATCAGCGCTCGCTGGACGAAGGGGGGCGATCCGGCCTCGAGGAGGAGCGCCGGCTGGCCTATGTCGGCATCACGCGCGGCAAGCGCCGGGTGAAGATCTGGTTCGTCTCGAACCGGCGCATCCACGGCATGTGGCAGTCCACCATCCCCTCGCGCTTCCTCGACGAACTGCCGGAAGACCATGTCGACGTTACCGAGCCCTCCACTTCCTATGGCGGCTACGGGGCCGGCGGCATGGGCGGCTACGGGGCCTCGCGCTGGGACGGCAACGCCTTCTCGACCTCCTCCTACGGCACGCCCGGCTGGCGCCGCGCGCAGGCGGCGGGGGGCGCCGGCGGCTATGCCGGTGGACGCGGCCGCGCGATCGAGTATGGCGAAGAGGGCGTCAGGGGTTCGGGTCCGGATGCGCGCTCGCGCGCGGCGGCGACGGCCGACAAATACATCGCCCGCGATGGTGCCGGCGGGCGCTCGCCCGGTGGTTTCGACGAGGCCTCCGGGGCGGGCGCGGACCGTTCGGGCTTCGCCGGCCGGCTGACCGATCCCTTCTCGGCCAATCGTTCGCGTGGGGCCAACCAGCCGCCGCGCAAGGGCGGCGGACTCTATTCGTCGGCGCGGGCCGGCGGCCCTCGCGAGATCGAGGGGACGCTGGTCGCGAAATCCGTCGCCGACGAGCCGAGCCGCTTCGCCCTCGGCGACCGGGTGTTCCACCTCAAGTTCGGCGCGGGCACCGTGGCGCTGGTCGAGGGCAACAAGCTGACGGTCGATTTCGACCGCGCCGGGCAGAAGCGCGTGCTGGAAGGGTTCGTGGAACCCGCCTGAGACGCGGTGCCCCGGGTTCGCTGGGGGAACCCGGGCTCAAGCGCCACGAGGGGTTCTGGCCCGCTTGGCTGAACCGCACCGGGCCGCAACCGGAGATGGAGGCGTCCGTTGCCCCGGTCCGCGTCAAGGCGGGCTTTTCCGACGAGACGCGCCGCGCGCGACAGTTCGCGGCGCTCATGACGACCCGCGCTTGCGCATTCGCCGTTCGAGACGAGCGAGAATGGTGGAAGGCGGTCTCCGGGAAGCCGATCGTCAGCGGGTCCTCGTCGGCCCCGGCGACACGGCCGCAACTGGCGAAGACGGGTGGCTGTTGGGGCGTAGCCCCGCATTGCAGGGCGTCGGGGCATACTTTCCCGAGAAAACCTCGCCCGCACATGCACCTTCCGCACGATGGCGAACCGGAGGGCTGTTCCCTCCGTCTCGAACGGTGTGCCCCTGCACACCAAGGGTTGGCGATCGAGGGTTGTCGCGCTCGCCAATCCGCATCGCAGCGAGCGGACGGCGTCCGGCCCTGCATGATGGACCGGGCATGGCTCGCGGTGCTCGATCGCGGTGGCGACGTCGGACGGGATAAGCGATGGCGAGCGGCCGCTAGCACGGATGGATCCCATCGCAACGTGTGTCAGGCCGCGCGCGGCATCGACGGGGTTTCGACAGCGCGGTTCGAGCGCGCCGCCACCGCACCTATCCCCTCGCCCGCCCGAACCCCGGGCGCGACCGCCAAGCCGCGGCCGGCCGAAGCGGTCGTTCCGGTCAGGATACGCCGGACAGAAGCTCGTGGACGCGGCGCAGATACGCTTCGGTCTGGCGGCACTTGGCCTCGGCCTCCAGCGCCCGCTGTTCCGCGCGCTTGGCCCGCATGTCGGCTTCCCATTCGTGGTATTCGGCGTCGCGCAGCGTGGTTTCGGCCGTGACGACCCTCTCCTCCGACTGACGCAGCCGCTCCTCCAGAGCCTGGATGTGGGTCTGCAGTCGGTGCTGGTCCTCGGCCGCGCGGTCGGCGAGAGCCTTGGACTGCTTCTCCAACTGCACGAAGCGCTTCTCGTACGCCCGGATCGTCGCCGCCGTCCGCTCCACCAGCGTCAGGGTGCGAGTCCAGTCGGTCGGCGAGGGCTCGATCGTCAGATGCCCCACCGCCAGAGCGATCGCGCCGGCCTGCGTCACCGGCTGGTCCGGCGTCAGCGCCCCCGGCACCGGCTCTGCGCGCGCCGGCTCGGCAGGAGAAACCTCCTGTACGGGAAAGAGGCTCGTGACCTCGGCCGCACGTCCGCCGTCGGATTGCGCCATGGTCTCGGCCTCGCCTTCGGGAAAGGAGACGGTTTCGCGGACGGCGCTCATTCGTCGATACCGAGGCGCCCGCCGGCCAGGGCCGCGCGAAGCTCGGCCTCGGCACTGTCTTCGCTGGCGAGCATCTGCCCGAAGCTGCCGACGATCGTATCGTGCATCTTGGCGAGCCACGCCTCGGCCTCGGCGGCACGGGCCTCGGCGAGGCGCACGCGCGCCTCGGTCTCGGCCAGACGCACCTCCGATTCGTCGAGCTGCTCCTGCAGCGAGCGGATCTCCTCGCTCGCGCGCTCCGCGTCGAGGCGATGCTCGATCTCCATCTCCGTCGCGCGCTCGTCGCGGATGCGGATCGCCTCGCTCGCCTCGCGCACGAGATCCAGCGCCGCCGACCAGTCGCGCGCGCCCCCCGACCTGTCGTTGTTCGAGACCAGCATGAAACCGGCATCGCCCCGGCCGGCGGCGGAATGCTCCGTCACGCTCTGCCGCAGGCTCACGCCGATCTCCTCGCTCGCACCATTCGCCATCTTGTCGATCCTCTGCCGCCGCTCACGCATCGCCTCCGAGAGCCCTGAACCGAACCTTCGGATATTTTCCCGCATCCGTCCAACGGGTTGCGGCGCATTTCCTGTTTGCCGCACGCCGTTGTCCGGCCGTCACGTCCCCCGTCGCCGCAGGCGAACCGGCAGGCGCCGGGACCTCAGTCGCCCTTCTCGGGCACCGGGAAGGGGCGGACGTTGGAGGCGGCATCGCCGCCGCCATGTCCGTCCTGCGCGCCCTCGCCGAGAAGCCCAGCCTCGCCCGCGCGCGAGCGCGTCGCGCGCTTCAGCGTCTCGTTCTGGCGCTGGAGAGCGGACCGGTTCTCGCGCGCGATGTCGAGCGCCCCTTGCGCCAGGGTGCGCTCGGCCTTCTCGTTCTGCAGTTCCTCGATCAGCCGGCGGTTGGCCGCCTCCAGCGTCTGGCGCTCCTGCTCGAAGCGAAGCGTCAGCGCCTCGACGCGGTCGGACAGGTTGTTGGCCCGGGTGGTTACGCCCTCCAGCGCCGCGTCCTTGGCGGCCAACGCCTTCACCAGCATGTCGGCGCGGGCTTCCAGCTCCATCCGGCCCTTCTGGGCGTCCTGAAGCTGCGCCAGGAGACGGCCGGCCTCGGTCTTGCTGGCCTCCAGGCGCCGGTCGAAGGTGGTGCGCTCGGCGATCGCCTCCTTGTTGGCCCGCTCGGCCGCGCGCATGGCCTCTTCGCGCTCGCGGAGCTGGCCCCGGACCTGGCCGAGGATCTGGTCGGTCGCCATGAGGCGCGCCGACAGGGCCTCGATCTTCATGGAAGCGCTGGACCGCTCGGTCTTCATGGCCGAGAGCTCGGCTTCGAGCTGGGCCACGGCCCGCTGGCGACCGGCCTGTTCGGAGGCGAGCTGGGTTCCCTGCAGCGCGATGGTCTGGAGATGCGCCTCGATCTGGGCCGCCATCTCGTCCATGCGGCTGCCGCCCGACACGAGCTCGGCGGCCTGCTCTTCGGCGAGGTTCTGAAGGCGCCGGTTCTCCTGCTCCAGGATCTGGCGGCGCTCGGACACTTCGCCGAGCATGCGCTCGGCATCGGCCAGCGCCTGATCGGAAACCTGCGCTTCGGCGCGCAGGGTCTTCACCTCCAGCGAGAGCGACTGGTTCTGCTCGACCTCGGCCAGAAGCTGGCGTTCCAGCGCGTTGGCGTGGGTCGTCTTCTCGCGCAGCGTCAGGCGCTGCTCGTCGAACGAAGTTTCCTGCTCGCGCAGGAGGTTTTCGAGCCGCGACGCACGCGCGACGGCCGTGGAGAGTTCGCTGGAGGCGGTGGAATAGCGTCCGAGCAGCGAGTCCACCTCGCGGCGGAGCGCCTGCCCGCTTTCCATCTCCTGCTGCAGGAGAGCCTCGAGCTCCAGGATGCGCGACTTCGAACGCGGCAGCTCCTCGGCGATCGTCTCGATCGGGCCGATGAGCTGGGCGAAGTCGTCCGTCAGGGAGCGAAGGTCGCCGAGGCGCTCGGCCATCTCGCCGATGCGCACTTTGAGCAACTCGTTGCGCTGGCCGATATTGTCGAGCGGGGGCACGAAACCGGCGGGACCCGGCGCAGCAGGGGCGGAAGCGCGCGGCGCCACGGGATCCATCACCTTTGCGAAATCCGGCCGTTCGCCGGCGTTCTCGCTTGGGCGCTGGCCGTCACGCCGGAAGAAGAACGACAGCGGTGAGCTCATCCCTATCGACTCCCCTTCGGTCCGATCACCCAGCGGTCTTGCCGGGGACATCGGATCGAAGCAACATGATTTACGAAATATTAATCAATTTTTCCAGATGGGTGCGGTCGCGTCACACCGTCCGGCTGCATCGGAGAGGTGCCGCTAGGAGACGTTCAGGAACCGTTCAGGTCGAAAGCGGTTCAACGGACAGGATCGAACTTGTCCGGAGGTTTCCCATGCGCATTCCCAAATGGCTTGGCGGACGGGCACTGGCCGTCGCGCTCGCGCTGACCATGGTGCCGGCCGCCCTGCCCTCCACCACCCCGCTCGTCGGCGTCACCGCCGCGAAGGCGGATCCCTACTACCGCTACGGCCACGGCGGCTTCCGCGGCGGCCACGGCTGGAACCGGGGCCGCGGTTACTACGGCGGCGGACCGCGCTACTACGGTGGCGGCCCGCGCTACGGCTACCGCGACCGCGGTTATCGCCGCCACAACGGCGGGGCTGCGATCGCCGGTGCGATCGTCGGTCTCGGCGTCGGCGCGGCGATCGCCAGCGCCGCCCAGCCGCGCTACGTCGAACGGGCCCCGCGCTACTACGCGGCACCTGCCTACCGGGCTGCCCCCTGGACGCGCGAGTGGTACAACTACTGTTCGCAGCGCTACCGGTCCTTCGACCCGCGTTCGGGCACGTTCCAGCCCTACAACGGCCCGCGCCAGCTCTGCCGCTGAGGCCGTCCAGGAAGCATGAAGCGACATCGGCGGCCGCTCCCTCGTGGGGCGGTCGCCCGCGTTCGGGAACCAAGCGCCCGGCGGCCGCCTTTAGCGATCAGCGATGACCGCGGTTGGGGAGAGCGTGATGGATGGTTGGCGCCGGACGGCATGGGCGGCACTTGCCGTGGCAGCGCTTGGTTCGGTGCCCTCGGCACCGGCTCTGGCGGGCGACTATGTCGGTCTCGATCCCTACAACCGCCCCGTCTACGTCCGTCCGGACCCGATCCCGACGGTGCCGCTCGCGGTCTCGCCGCCCGTCTACAAGCGTGGCCCCGGCCAGTTCGGCGGCCCCCTCGTCGCAGGTCCCCTGTACTACGCCCGCCCCGCTCCGCCAGCACCCGGGCTCTATCGCGACGATCCGGCACTGACCGCAGGCTCGATCCTCGCCTTCGACCTCGACGCGGCACTGGCGGATGCCGAGCCGCCGCGAGGCGTGACCGTGGTGCGCAAGGGCGGCCCGGCTCCCTTCACCGGGCCTTGGTATCGCTATTGCGAGTCCCGCTATCGCTCGTTCGATCCGGAGACCGGCACCTACCAGCCGTCCTCGGGCCCCCGCCGCCTCTGCCGCTGACCGCGGCCTTATCCGTCCGCTAGCGGACGGGTCGCGGCCTCGAGCCAGACCCGCACCTCGCCATCGAGACGCGGCGCGATCGCCGCGCGCACATCGGCATGATAGGCGTCGAGCCACGCCCGTTCCCCGGCATCGAGATGTTCGGTCGCGATCATCCGCCGATCGATCGGCGCGAAGGTCAGGGTCTCGAAGCTGTGGGTGTCGAGATCGCCGCCCGCGATCCGCTCCGGCTTCGAGACCAGGATCAGGTTCTCGATGCGGATGCCGAACGCCCCCTCGCGATAGTAGCCGGGCTCGTTGGAGACGATCATCCCCGCCTCCAGAACGGCCATGCCGCGCCGCGAGATCGACTGCGGCCCTTCATGGACGGCGAGGTAGGATCCGATCCCATGGCCCGTGCCATGGGCGTAGTCGCAACCGGCCTGCCAGAGCGCGACGCGCGCCAGGGGGTCGAGATCGATGCCGCGCGTTCCGACGGGAAAGCGGGCGCGGCTGATCGCGATCATGCCCTTCAGAACCAGCGTGAACTTGCGCCGCGCCTCGTCCGCCACGCGCCCGATCGCCACCGTGCGCGTGATGTCGGTGGTGCCGTCGAGATACTGCGCACCGGAATCGATCAGGAACACCTCGCCCTCGCCGAGCACGCGGTTGGACTGACGGTTCACCCGGTAGTGCGGCAGGGCGGCGTTGGGACCGGCGGCGGAGATCGTGTCGAAGGACAGGTCGCGCAGCGGCTGCCCGTCGGCCTCGCCGAAGCGTGCGCGGAACCGCTCCAGCGCCTCGGCCGCGCCGATCTCGTCCACCGTTCCGGGCGCCTGGGCATCGAGCCAGGCGAGGAAGGCCGAGACCGCCGCCCCGTCGCGCAGGTGCGCCCGGCGCGAGCCCTCGATCTCCACGGCGTTCTTGCGCGCACGGGGGAGGCGAGCCGGATCGGCACCTGCGACCACGGTGCCCCCGGCCCCTTCCACCACCTCGCGCAGGCGGTCGGCGGCCAGCGCGGGGTCGAGCATGATGCGCCTCTCGGCCGCGAAAGCTGCCAGCGAGCGCTCCAGCGTCTCGGGTGCGGCGATGTCGGCAAGGTCGCCGAGCGCCCGAGCCACGTCGTTCCCGAGCTTCTCCGCGTCGATGAAGAGGGTCGGCCGTCCCTCGCGCGGGATCAGCGCGAAGGAGAGCGGCAGCGGCGTGTGCGGCACGTCCGAGCCGCGGATGTTGAAGGTCCAGGCGACGGAGGACGGATCGGTGAGCACCGTGGCGTCCGCGTTCGCCTTGGCCAGCGCTTCGCCGATCTCGCCGAGCTTTTCCGCGCTCGAGCGCCCGGCATGTTCGATCGGGTGGACGGCGACCGCGCCCTTCGGCGGCAGCGGCCTGTCCTGCCACACGCGGTCGAGCGGATTGTGCGCCAGAGGGACGAGTTCGCCCCCGGCCTCCGCCATGGCCGCGCGGAGCATGGCGACCTCGCCCACCGTGTGCAGCCAGGGGTCGATCCCGATACGCAGGGTCTTGGCATGCTCGCGCAGGTAGGTGCCGAGCGGCGTATCGACCGAGCTTTCGATGGCGAACACGGAAGCGTCCACCTGTGCGCGCACCTGCACGGTGTAGCGACCGTCGACGAAGATCGCGGCCGTCTCCGGCAGGACCAGCGCGGTGCCGGCCGATCCGGTGAAGCCGGTGAGCCAGCGCAGGCGATCGGCGGCGGCGGGGATGTACTCGCCCTGATGCTCGTCGGCCCGCGGCACCACGAACCCGTCGATCCCCATCTCCTTCAGGCTGGCGCGCAACCACGCCGCGCGCGACGCGCTCTGGCTGGAATCCGACGCTTCGTCGAAGTTCTGGAACATGGGAGCGGTCCTCGTTTGCCTTGTCGCGTTCCTGTGTTTCAGTCTCCGGCGACGATCTCAAGACCCGATCGAATGCGGAGGGGATCGCGTCCCGGCCGAGCGGCTGACCGCTTGATCGGACGCCGGATCGGCAGTAGATATCGCTGAGTGACGTTTACGCAAACGTCAAAGCTTGACGCTGGGAGTTCTCGTCATGCCGGTCTATCAGGCCCCCGTCGCCGACACGCTTTTCGTCCTCAACGACCTTCTCGGTTGGGAGCGACACGGCAACCTGCCGGGCTTCTCGGACGCGACACCGGACGTCGTGGAGGCCATCCTCGGCGAGGCCGGCAAGTTCGCGACCGACATCTTCCTGCCGCTGAACCAAGTGGGCGACCAGGAGGGTTGCCACCGCGCCGCCGACGCGTCGGTGACGACGCCGAAGGGCTTCAAGGCAGCGTACGACCAGTTCCGCGAGGCGGGCTGGGGCGGACTGTCGGCGAGCCCCGAATACGGCGGCCAGGGCCTGCCGCACACGCTGGCGGCCGCCGTCAACGAGTTCCTATCCTCGGCCAACATGGCCTTCGCCATGTATCCCGGCCTGACGCGCGGCGCGATCGCGGCGATCGAGAGCCACGGGTCCGACGAGCAGAAGGCACTCTATCTGCCGAAGATGGTGGACGGCATCTGGACCGGCACCATGAACCTCACCGAGCCGCATGCGGGCACCGATCTCGGCCTCCTGCGCACTCGCGCCGTGCCGGCGGAGGACGGAACCTACAAGATCTCCGGCCAGAAGATCTTCATCTCGGCCGGCGAGCACGACCTCTCCGAGAACATCGTCCACCTCGTGCTCGCCCGCATCGAGGGCGCGCCGGAAGGCGTGAAGGGCATCTCGCTCTTCATCGTGCCGAAGTTCCTGCCCGACGAGGCCGGCAACCCCGGCGCGCGCAACGGCGTCTCCTGCGGCTCGCTCGAAGAGAAGATGGGCATCCACGGCAACGCCACCTGTGTCATGAACTACGACGGGGCGACGGGCTGGCTGGTCGGCGAAGCGCACAAGGGCCTGCGCGCGATGTTCACGATGATGAACGAGGCGCGGCTCGGCGTCGGCGTGCAGGGGCTCGCGATCTCCGAGATCGCCTATCAGAACGCCGTCGCCTATGCCCGCGACCGCCTGCAGGGCCGCGCGCTCGCCGGCTCCAAGCATGGCGAGAAGGCCGCCGACCCGATCATCGTCCACCCCGACGTCAGACGCATGCTGATGTCGATCCGCGCCGTCAACGAGGCGGGCCGCGCGCTGATCCTCTGGACGGCGCTCCGGGGCGACCTCGCGCACCGCGCCGAGGACGCCAAGGTGCGCGAGGCGTCGGACGACTGGATGGGCCTCCTGACCCCCGTCATCAAGGGCGTCCTCACCGACAAGGGCTTCGAGAACGCCGTGATGGCCCAGCAGGTCTACGGCGGCCATGGGTATGTGCGCGAATGGGGCATGGAGCAGTTCGTGCGCGACGCGCGCATCGCCCAGATCTACGAGGGCGCCAACGGCATACAGGCGCTCGACCTCGTCGGCCGCAAGCTCGCGCTGAACGGCGGCCGGGCGATCCAGGCCTTCTTCAAGGAGGTGGGCGCCTTCTGCGAAGAGCACCGCGCCAACGCCGAGATGGCGCCCTACACCAAGTCGCTGAAGAAGGGCCTCAACGACCTCCAGTCCGCCACGATGTGGCTGATGACCAACGCCATGGCCAAGCCCGACAACGCCGGCGCCGCCTCCACCGACTACATGCACCTCTTCGGCCTCGTGGCGCTCGGCTACATGTGGGGCCGCATGGCGCACACCGCGCAGGAGAAGCTTGCGGCCGGGGCGGGTGACGAGGCACCCTTCCTCCAGAACAAGCTCGTCACCGCGCGCTTCTTCATGGACCGGCTGATGCCCGAGACCGCGGTGCATCTCGTCCGTATCTCGACGGGCGCCGATTCGATGATGGCGCTCGACGCCGACGCCTTCTGAACACGTCGTACGAACTGGCCGCACAGGAAAGATCCGATCCCATGACCGACGCTTTCATCTACGACCACGTGCGCACCCCGCGCGGCCGCGGCAAGAAGGACGGCTCGCTGCACGAGGTGCCGGCGGTGCGGCTCGGCGCCAAGGTCCTGGAGTCCTTGCGCGACCGCAACGGGCTGCCGACGCGCGAGGTCGACGACATCATCTTCGGTTGCGTCGACCCCGTGGGCGAGGCCGGCTCGGTGATCCCGAAGGCCTCGGCCTTCGAGGCGGGCTACGACTTCGCCGCCCCCGGCATGCAGATCTCGCGCTTCTGCGCATCGGGCCTCGACGCGGTCAATCTCGGGGCTGCCAAGATCGCGGCGGGCTCGGACGAGCTGGTGATCGCGGGCGGCGTCGAATCCATGTCGCGCGTCGGTATGGGAATGTCGGGCGGCGCCTGGATCATGGACCCCTCGGTCGGCATCCCCGCCTACTTCATGCCGCAGGGCGTCTCGGCGGACCTCATCGCCACGAAATACGGCTTCACCCGCGACGACGTCGACGCCTACGCCGTGGAATCGCAGAAGCGCGCGGCCAAGGCTTGGGACGAGGGGCGCTTCGAGCGCTCCGTGGTGCCGGTGCGGGACCAGAACGGCCTCCTCATCCTCGACCGCGACGAGCACATGCGGCCCACGACCGACATGCAGTCGCTGGGCTCGCTCAGCGCGTCCTTCGCCATGATGGGCGAGATGGGTGGCTACGATGCGGTCGCCATCCAGGCGCACCCGGAAGTGGAGGCGGTCGACCACGTCCACCACGCCGGCAACTCGTCCGGCATCGTGGACGGCGCGGCGGCCGTGCTCCTCGGCTCGAAGGCGGGCGGCGAGACGCTGGGCCTGAAGCCCCGCGCCCGCATCCGCGCCTTTGCCTCGATCGGCTCGGACCCGGCGCTGATGCTGACCGGCCCGGTGGATGTGACCGAGAAGCTCCTGAAGCGTTCCGGCATGGCACTCGCGGACATCGACCTCTTCGAGCTGAACGAGGCCTTCGCGGCCGTCGTGCTACGCTATCTCCAGGCGTTCGCCATCGATCCCGCCGTGATGAACGTCAACGGCGGCGCCATCGCCATGGGCCATCCGCTCGGCGCGACGGGCGCGATGATTCTGGGCACCGTGCTCGACGAGCTGGAGCGCCAGGACAAGCAGACGGCGCTCGTCACGCTCTGCATCGGCGCCGGCATGGGCACGGCGACGATCATCGAGCGGGTCTGATGCCCAGCGTCGCGCCGGCGATCGCGCGCTCAGGCGACCAGGCTGCGGCTGGTGCGATGAGTGGCGCGGATCGACATGTCGATCTCCGGAAGCGCCTCGAAGGCGGGCTTGGCGAACCAGTAGCCCTGGAAGAGCGTGATGCCGGCGGCCTTCAGGATGGTGAACTCGTCCTCGGTCTCGACGCCCTCGGCCAGAACCTGGATGCCGAGTTCGCGCGCCGCGGTGGCGATCGTCGCCACGATGATCTGGCGCGGCCGGCTCACCTCGATGCCGCGGATGAGCTTCATGTCGAGCTTGATCAGGTCGGGCTGGAAGTCGGCCAGAAGCGTGAGCCCCGCATAGCCGGCGCCGAAGTCGTCGAGCGCCGTGATGAAGCCCTGGCGGCGGTATTCGGCGAGGATGTTGTGGAGGTGGCCGGTGTCGACGATCTCCTCGTTCTCGGTGAACTCGAACATCAGCGACTGCAGCGGGAAGTCGTGGCGCCGCGCCGCGATGAGCGTCGCGCGCAGGCAGGCCGCCGGCTCGTAGACGGCGTTGGGCAGGAAGTTGATCGACAGGCGCATGTTCTCGCCGCGCGGAAAGAGGCGGGCGGCGAGCTCCAGCGCCTTGACGCGGCAGGCCTGGTCGAAGCGGTAGCGCTGTTCGTCCGAGACCTGCGACAGGATCGCGTAGGCGCCCTCCCCCTTCAGTCCGCGGATCAGCGCCTCGTAGCCCCAGACGCGGCCGGCGGCGAGGTCGAAGATCGGCTGGAAGGCCATCGAGAAATCGAAGTCCAAGGGTTTGCCCGACCGGCACCCTTCGCAATCCGCCGCCATCGTCCCGGTCCCGCATCCTGTGTGTCGGGGTCGATTCTAGCCGCCAGGTCTTGGGAATCCCTGAAGACCAAGGGTTTTTGACAGCCTGTCTAAGGACTTTCGCCGCGTTCCATCGCAGCGGATCGAGTGTTCGGGAGAAAACGCATGGACCTTCGCAACTTCACCGTCGAGACCGACGCGGACGGGCTCGCCCTGGTCACCTGGGACATGCCGGACCGCTCGATGAACGTCTTCACCGAAGAGGTCTTGCGCGAGATCGAGACGCTGGTGGATGCCTTCGCAGCCGACGCTGCGGTCAAGGGCGTGGTGCTCGCCTCGGGCAAGCCCGGCTCGTTCACCGGCGGCGCCGACCTCAACATGCTCGGCGCGATGTTTGCGGCCTTCGACGCCAAGCGGAAGACCGACCCGGAGGGCGCCGTCGCAGAACTCTTCGAGCGCTGCGGCGAGATGGGCCGGATCTGGCGCAAGCTGGAAACGAGCGGAAAGCCCTATGTCTGCGCGATCAACGGCACCTGCATGGGCGGCGGCTTCGAGCTGGCGCTCGCCTGCCACGGGCGCGTCGCGGCCCAGAGCGCCAAGATGGGCCTGCCGGAGGTGAAGGTCGGCATCTTCCCCGGCGCCGGCGGCACGCAGCGCGTGCCGCGCCTCACAGATACGCAATCGGCGCTCCAGATGCTCCTGAAGGGTGAGACCCTGACGGCGGCCAAGGCCAAGGGCATGAAACTGATCGACGAGGTCGTCGCCGACGACCAGTTGATCGCCGCGGCGAAGGCCATGCTGAAGGCCGGCCTCAAGCCGGTGAAGGCGTGGGACGAGAAGGGCTTCAAGCTCCCATCGGGCCCGGTCTACTCGCCGGCCGGCGCGCAGGTCTGGCCCGCCGTCGCCTCGCTCTACCGCAAGGAGACCGCCGACAATTATCCGGGCGCCCGCGCCATCGTGAAATGCGTCTACGAGGGGCTGCTCGTTCCGATCGACACGGCGCTCCGGATCGAGCAGCGCTATTTCACGCAAGTCCTGCAGACCACCGAAGCGGCGATGATGATCCGCTCGCTCTTCGTCTCCATGCAGGCGCTGAACAAGGGTGCCCGGCGCCCGGCCGGCGTGCCGGAGCAGGCAATCGGGAAGATCGGCGTGATCGGTGCCGGCTTCATGGGCGCCGGCATCGCCTACGTCGCGGCGAAGGCCGGGATCGAGGTGGTTCTGGTCGATCGCGACCAGGCGGCCGCCGACAAGGGCAAGGCGCATTCGGCTGATCTGATGGAGGGCCTCGTCAAGAAGGGCCGCGCCAAACCCGACGAGGCCGAGGCGCTCCTCGCGCGCATCACGGCGACGCCCGACTACGCAGCGCTCGGCGACGCCGACCTCGTGATCGAGGCCGTGTTCGAGGACCGCGACGTGAAGGCCGAGGTGAGCCGCCGGGTCGCCGAAGTGCTCAAGGCCGACGCGATCTTCGCCTCCAACACCTCGACCCTGCCGATCACGAGCTTGGCACAAGCCTTCCCCGACGCCTCGCGCTTCATCGGCATCCACTTCTTCTCACCGGTCGACCGGATGATGCTGACCGAGGTGATCCTCGGCAAGGAGACGGGAGACCGCGCGCTCGCCGTCGCGCTCGATTTCGTGCGCGCCATCAAGAAGACGCCGATCGTCGTCAACGACACGCGCGGTTTCTTCGCCAACCGCTGCGTCCTCCGCTACATGACGGAAGCCTACGACATGTTGGTCGAGGGCGTGCCGCCGACGATGATCGAGAACGCGGCGAAGTTCGCCGGCATGCCGGTCGGCCCGCTGGCGCTCAACGACGAGACGGCGGTGGACCTCTCCCAGAAGATCATGAAGGCTGCGATTCGCGACATGGGCGAAGGCGCGATCGACCCGCGCCACCTCGCGCTCGTCAACGAGATGGTGGATGGCGAGGGCCGTCTCGGCCGCAAGGCGGGCAAGGGCTTCTACGACTATCCCCAGAAGCCCGCCAAGAAGCACCTGTGGCCGGGGTTGAAGGACAAGTTCCCGCAGCAGAAGGCGGACGCCGTCGACTTCGAGGAGTTGAAGCAGCGCTTCCTCGTGACCATGGCGCTGGAGGCGGCGCGCACGGTCGAGGAAGGCGTCGTCACCGACCCGCGCGAGGCCGATGTCGGCTCGATCCTCGGTTTCGGCTTCGCGCCCTATACCGGGGGCACGCTTTCCTACATCGACGGGATGGGCACGAAGGCCTTCGTGGCGCTCTGCGAAAAACTCGCATCGAAATACGGCGAGCGCTTCCGGCCGACCCCGCTCCTCAAGGAGATGGCGGAGCGCGGTGAGAATTTCTACGGGCGCTTCGCGCCAGCCAAGGCCGCCGCCTGAACGAACGGGAGGCGCGCCGGGTGCATCACCCCGCGCGCTTCTCGCGCGACAGCGAGCGGCCGATCGTGTCGGCGACACGCGCGCCGCGTTCGCCGAGCGGCTTGTCCGGCACGTCGGTCGTGTCCATCGCGGTCTGATGCTCCATCTCGGCGTTCACCTCGGCACCGACGATGAAGATGATGGACGAGATCCAGACCCACATCATGAAGCCGATGACCGCGCCCAGGGAACCGTAGGTCACGCTGTAGTTGGCAAAGGAGCGCAGGTACCAGGAAAAGCCGATGGAAGCGGCCAGCCAGATGCTTGCGGTCAGGATGGCGCCGAACAGGACCCACGTCCAGCGCGCCCGGTTGCGGCTCGGCCCGTAGCGATAGACCATGCTGATGGCACCGACGATCAGCAAGAAGACCACCGGCCAGCGCGCGGCGGCGATCAGCCCGTCGGTGTAGCTCTGGGCCCCTACGATCGCCATGACGGCCGGCACCACGCCGACCGAGACGAACAGGATGGTGGCGATGAAGAAGGCGCCGATCGTGAAGCAGAAGGCGACGGCGTTGAGCTTCAGGAACGAGCGCTGCTCGTGCTCGCCGTAGGCGACGTTCATCGCCTCGAACAGCGTCTTGATGCCGTTGTTGGCGCTCCAGAGCGAAAACAGGAGGCTGGTCACGAAGCTTGCCGACAGCGAGGCGGGATCACGCGAGACGAGATATTCGAGCTGCGTCGTCAGGATGTCGGTCCCCGCCTGCGGCAGGAAGCGTCCGACGAAGGCGATGTGGTCGGCGATCGTGGTCGGGTTGGCGACGATGCCGTAGAAGGAGACGAAGACAGCGAAGGCCGGAAACAGGGCCAGCAGGAGATAGAAGGTGGCGCCGGCCGCGATCAGCATCACGCGGTCCTCGAAGAACGAATAGTAGAGCCGCCAGATGATGTCCTTCCAGCCGCGCCAGGGAATGCCGAGCGGTCCCGTCGCGTCGCGCCCGCGCCCGGGCTCGCTGGCGCGCATGCGGGTTTCCTCGGTGGTGTTGGGCGCGAAGCGGAAGCCGGTCGTACTCATCCCTATCCTTCCACGCGCTTGAACCCTTCCAACCAACCCGAGGGCACCAGCAAGGGCGCGGCGGAGCGATCGCCACAAACCCCCCAAGAAATGCCGCATTCGCCTCCGGGGTTCCCGGCCATCGAGGAAAGATCGCAGGCCGGGGCATCGCACGGGATCGTCTCAAACCCGTGGAAAACACTGGATTTCAGCGGTCGTACGCGCGAATCGGCGCACGAATTATCGACAGGACCGGAGTCACATCTTAGACAGAATGTGTCGAGGACTATATTCCTCGTCGAAGGGCGAGTTCCGCCGGCGCCGACGCGAGGCTTGAAAGGTTTGACGCATGCTGTCGCATGACAGGATCTGGGCCGCGATCGACGGGCTCGCCGCCCGGCTGAAGATGTCGCCTTCGGGCCTTGCGCGGAAAGCGGGACTCGACCCGACGACGTTTAACAAGTCCAAGCGGATGGCGTCCGACGGGCGCCCGCGCTGGCCCTCGACGGAATCGATCGCCAAGGTGCTGGAAGCGACGGGCACGAGTTCGGAGGCCTTCTTCGCCGAGCCGGAAGCCAGCCTGCGCTCGCTGCGCGCCGTCCCCCCGCCGCGCACCTCCGTGCCGCTCCTCGGCAGTGCGGAAGCCGGCGTCGGCGGTTACTTCGACGATGCAGGCTTCCCGGCCGGCCAAGGCTGGGAAGAGGTCGAGCTGCCCGGCGCGGACGATTCGCTCTATGCGCTCGAGGTCTCCGGCCAGTCCATGATGCCGCTGTACCGCGACGGCGACGTCGTGGTGGTCAAGCCCGGCGCGCCGGTCCGTCGGGGCGACCGGGTCGTGGTGCGCACCAAGGGCGGCGAGGTCATGGTCAAGGTGCTCCAGCGGCAGACGGCGCGAACGCTGGAACTCGCCTCCGTGAACCCGGAGTTCCCCGACCGCCAGTTTCCGCTGGCCGACATCGAATGGATCGCACGCATCCTCTGGGTCAGCCAGTAGCCCCCCACCCGGCGTGCTCGTCATCCGACCGCGATCGGCGACAGGGATACTCGTCATACCAGTTGACGAGTTCGCGTCTTCGTGCGACGCCAGGGGAGTTCCAATTGCGAGGATTCCTCCATGACATCGATCGCCCTGTTCGGGGCCGGCGGCAAGATGGGCACACGCCTCGCCGGCAATCTCAAGGGATCGCGCTTCGACGTGCGCCACGTGGAGCGGTCCGAAGCCGGACGCGAGCGCCTGAAGACCCATCTCGGTGTCGCGTGCGTGGACGAGGACGCGGCGCTGAACGGTGCCGAGGTCGTCGTTCTCGCCGTGCCCGATACCCTGATCGGCAAGGTCCTGTCCGGCATCGAGGCGAAGTTGAAACCCGGCACGATGGTGGTGATCCTCGATGCCGCGGCGCCCTTCGCCGGCCACCTCCCGGAGCGGTCGGACCTCACCTATTTCGTCACCCACCCCTGCCATCCGCCGATCTTCAACGACGAGACGGAAGCGGCCGCCAAGCGCGACTTCTTCGGCGGTGTCGCGGCCAAGCAGCACATCGTCTCCGCGCTGATGCAGGGACCGGACGAGGCCTACGCGCTCGGCGAGGAGATCGCCAAGGTGATCTGGGCGCCGGTGATGCGCTCGCATCGCATCACGGTGGAGCAGATGGCGCTTCTGGAGCCGGGACTGTCCGAGACGGTGACGGCCAGCCTCCTCGACGTGATGCGCGAGGCGATGGACGAAGTGGTTCGGCGCGGCGTGCCCAAGGAAGCCGCCCGCGACTTCCTGCTCGGCCACATGAACGTCCTCGGCGCGGTGATCTTCGAGGAAACGCCCGGCGTCTTCTCCGACGCCTGCAACAAGGCGATCGAATTCGGCAAGCCGGCCCTGATGCGCGACGACTGGAAGCGCGTCTTCGAGCCGGACGAGCTGATGGCCTCCATCCGCCGCATCACCTGATCCGGAGCGTCCCATGAGCGAGCTACGCGGCGCCCTCGTCGGCTGCGGCTTCTTCGCCCGCAACCAGATGCACGCCTGGGAGGATATCCCGGGCGTCTCCATCGTCGCGATCTGCGACCGCGACGAAGCGCGGCTCGCCGAGATGGGCGATGCGTTCGGCATCGCCCAGCGCTTCACCGATGCGGCCGCGATGCTGCGCGAGGTGCAGCCGGACTTCGTCGACATCGCCACCACCGCACCGAGCCACCGGGCGCTGGTGGAACTCGCGGCGTCCCTCAGGATACCCGCGATCTGCCAGAAGCCCTTCGCGCCGACGATGGACGACGCGCGCGCGATGGTCGCGGCCTGCGAGGCGGCCGGCGTGCCGCTGATGATCCACGAGAACTTCCGCTGGCAGTCGCCGATCCAGGCGGTGCGCCGGGTTCTGAGCGCCGGTGAGATCGGCGCGCCGTTCTTCGGCCGCGTCTCGTTCCGCTCGGCCTACGACGTCTATGCCGGCCAGCCCTATCTGGCGGAGGGCGAGCGCTTCATCATCGAGGACCTCGGCATCCACGCGCTCGACATCGCCCGCTTCCTGTTCGGCGACGTCTCGGCCATCACCGCCCGCACCCAACGCGTGAACCCGAGGATCCGCGGCGAGGACGTCGCCACCATGCTGCTCGACCACGAGGCGGGTTTCTCCTCCGTGGTGGACTGCTCCTACGCGACGAAGCTGGAAACCGAGCGCTTCCCGCAGACGCTGGTCGAGATCGACGGTGCGCACGGCACCCTTCGGCTGGACGAGGGCTATCGCCTGACGGTGACGGCCCCGGGCGGCACCCGCGTCGAGGACGTCTCGCCGCCGCTCCTGCCGTGGGCCTCGCGTCCCTGGCACAACATCCAGGAGAGTGTGGCGCTGATCCAGGCGCACTGGGTGGAAACGCTGCGCTCGGGGGTCGAACCCGATACGTCGGGCCGCGACAACCTCAAGACCTTCGCTCTCGTCGAGGCGGCCTACAGGAGCGCCGCGAGCCGCCTGACACTCGATCCGTCCGAGGTCTGACCGTGGCGGACCCGGTGAAACTCTTCGGTACGCGCGAGGAAGCCGCTCCCGTCCGCCACCTTCGGGCGGGGCAGCTCTGCGTGGACCTCGTCGCGGGCAATCTGCGTACGGTCCGCTTCGCCGGGGTCGAGGTGCTTCGCGCCGTCGGCTACGTCGTGCGCGACCGCGACTGGGGCACCTACGATCCGCCGATCCGCGATCTTGCGCTCGAGGAAGACGACGACCGGTTCCGCGTGCACTACCGGGCCGAGGTCGAGGCGCCGGACGGCGTACGCCTCCGCGTCGTCGCGTCGATCGAGGGGTCGGCTGACGGGACGCTCGGCTTCGCGGTCGAGGCCGTGACCGACGGGGCCTTCGAGACCAACCGTTGCGGCTTCTGCGTGCTTCATCCGATCGAGGGCAATGCCGGCGCGCCCGTCCGGGTCGAGCACACCGACGGCACCGTCGAGGACGCGCGCTTTCCCGATCATATCGAGCCCTGGCAGCCCTTCCAGGACATTCGATCGCTCGCCCACGAGCCGGTACCCGGCCTCCGCGTGACCTGTCGCCTCGAGGGCGACGCTTTCGAGATGGAGGACCAGCGGGCCTGGTCCGACGCCTCCTACAAGACCTACGTGCGCCCCCTCGCCCGCCCCTGGCCCTACCGGTTGGAAGCGGGCAGACCGGACCGGCAGTCCGTGACCCTGCGAATCGCGGCGCAGGCGGGCTTCGCGCCGGACAGCGCCGACACGGCCCGCGGTCCCGTCGCGGTCCGTCTGGGGGCGCCGCTGCCCGAGCGCATGCCCCGCTTCGGCCTGGCCGTGGCGCCGGAGGACGCGCAGGCCGTTCTGGCGCTGCCCGCCCGGCTTCACGACCTCGCGCCCGCCTTCCTGCTGTTTCATTTCGACCCCCTGGCCGGCCACGGGGCAGACGCGCTGGAAGGTTTCGCCCGCATCGCCGCTCTCGCGCCCGAGGCCGAGTGCGCGCTGGAACTCGTGCTGCCGGGCCAGGACGATCCTGCGGCGGAGACCGCGCAGGCGGCACGGCTCATCGAGGCCTCGCCGTTCCGACCGCACACGATCGTGGTCGGTCCTTCCGTGGATCGCCAATCGACGCCGCCGGGCAGCCAGTGGCCGGCCTGTCCGCCGCTCGAGGACGTGTATCGCGCCGCTCGCGCCGCCTTCCCGGGTGTCACGCTCGGCGGCGGCATGTTCAGCTATTTCACCGAGCTCAACCGCAAGCGCGTGCCGCTGGGTGATCTCGACTTCGTCACCCACGCGACCAACCCGATCGTCCATGCCGCCGACGATCTGTCGGTGATGCAGACGCTGGAGGCGATCCCCTTCATCGCGCGCTCGACCCGCGCCTTCGTCGGAAACACACCCTACCGCCTCGGTCCCACCACGATCGGCATGCGCCAGAACCCCTACGGTTCGCGCACCATGCCGAACCCGGAGGGCAAGCGCATGCCGATGGCGAACGACGATCCGCGCGCTCGCGGTCTTTTCGGCGCGGCCTTTCTGGTCGGCTACGCCGCGCGGCTCGTCGGCGTCGGCGTCGAGGCCTGGGCGGGTGCGAGTCTGGCCGGCCCGCGCGGCCTGCTTCTGCCGGGGGGCGGCGTCGCACCGGCCTTCCACGTGGCCCGAGGGCTGGCCGCGCTCGGGGGCACCGGGCGCCTCGACCTGCAATCGACGACGCCGGGCGCAGTGGACGGCATCGCGGCAAGGCGGCCCGATGGCGGGCTCGAGATCTGGCTCGCCAATCTGACACCCGAGCCTCAGGACGTGGCGATCGAGGGCATCGGACCGGACGCCGCCGTCTCGCTCCTGGACGAGGAGGCCTTCGACGCGGCGGCGGACGGCGCGCTCCCGGCGGCACGGGCGAGCGACGGACGCCTCGTTCTGCCACCCTATGCCGTCCTGCGGCTCCTTGCGCCTCAGGCGCCCTGATGCTGGTAGAGATCGCGCGAGCGTTCGAGGTGGCGCACCATCGCGGCCTCCGCGCCGTCCGGGTCGCGGCGGGCGATGGCGTCGAGGATCTCCTCGTGCTCCAGAAGCGTGACGTTCTCCTTGCCGCTCCAGATCAGGAGTTCGTTGTGGTACTGGCGCAGCCAGCCGAGCATGGACTCGGCCACGGCCTCGAAGATCGGGTTGCCGGGCACCGCCGCAATTCGGGCATGGAAACGCATATCGATGCCGATGAACCGCTCGGGATCGCCAAGCGCCGCGCGCTGCTCCGCCAGGAAGGCCCCGAGCGCGTCGATGTCGGCGGGCTCCGCCCGCTCGGCCGCCTGGCGCACGATCCCGCGCTCGAAGAAGATGCGCGCTTCCTTCAGGTGGTCGAGCGCGGCGGGCGAGGTGGTCAGCATGATCTCCGCCGCCCGGTCGACCTGGCCGAACAGCGAGCGCGGCGTCACGTTCAGGACCTTGGCCCGCTCGCCGTGCGAGATGGCGAGCAACCCCATGCCGTTCAGCGCCTGCATCGCCTCGCGGATCGCCGGCCGGCCGACCCCGAAACGCTCCATCAGTTCGCGCTCGGACGGCATCTGGTCGCCGGCCTTCAGTTCGCCCGTCGTGATCATCGACTTCAGGCGCTCGTAGACCTCGGTCGAGAGCTTGCGGCGAACGATCGGCTCGCTCGGCTGGGTCATGGATGACGTCCCCGCTGACGGTCGGCGCGTTGCGAAGGGCGAACGCGCCGACACTGGTATGGAGACGATACCAGACCGGAGGAGTTCGCGTCTTCCCTTATGCGTCCAAAGGAAGTTTCCGAGATGAGTGACGACATCGTCCTGACCTACCGCATCGAGACGCCCGGCAGCGTCGAGAAGCTGGCGGCGAAGATCGCGAGCGACCAGTCCACGGGCACCTTCGTGCCCCTGCCGGGCGAGACGCCGGAGCTGAAGGCGCGCGTCGCCGCCCGGGTCCTCGATGTACGAGCGCTGGAGCCCGTTGCAGAGCCCGCCTTCGGCCGCAGCCATGACGACCTCGCCGCCCCGCGCGTCTTCCAGTGCGGCGAGGCCGACATCGCCTTTCCCATGGAGGCGATCGGCACCGACCTCGCCGCGCTGATGACGATCGCGATCGGGGGCACCTTCTCCATCAAGGGCTTCAGCGGCATCCGCGTCACCGGGCTGAAGCTTCCATCGGCGTTCGGCAAGGCCTGGCCGGGTCCGCAGTTCGGCATCGAGGGCTCGAAGCGCCTGACCGGCGTTTGCGGACGGCCGATCATCGGCACGATCGTGAAGCCCGCCCTGGGGCTCCGCCCGCCCGAAAGCGCTGACATGGTGAAGGAGCTGGTGGAGGCCGGCGTCGACTTCATCAAGGACGACGAGAAGCTGATGAGCCCGGCCTATTCGCCGCTGCCCGAGCGGGTGAAGGCGATCATGCCGGTGGTTCTCGACCACGAGCAGCGCACCGGCAAGAAGGTGATGGTGGCCTTCGGCATCACGGCCACCGACCCCGACGAGATGATGCGCAACCACGACCTCGTGCTGGCGGCGGGGGGCAACGCCGCCGTCGTCAACATCAACTCGATCGGCATGGGCGCCATGGCCTTCCTGCGCCGGCGCTCGGGGCTGGTGCTGCATGCCCACCGCAACGGCTGGGATATCCTCACCCGCCATCCCGCGCTAGGGTTCGACTTCTCGGTCTACCAGACCTTCTGGCGACTGCTCGGCGTCGACCAGTTCCAGATCAACGGCATCGCCGCAAAATACTGGGAGCCGGACGCCTCGTTCCTGCGCTCCTATCACGACCTGTCGCAGCCGCTGTTCCACGAGGGCGACCAGCCGCTGCCAGTGGTCGGCTCCGGCCAGTGGGGCGGACAGGCACCCGCGACCTACGCTGCCGTTCGCTCCACGGACCTCCTTTATCTCTGCGGCGGCGGCGTCGTCAGCCATCCGATGGGACCGGCGGCGGGGGTCCGGGCCGTGCAGCAGGCCTGGGAGGCGGCCGTGGCCGGCATCGACCTTGCGGCCTACGCCGTCGATCACCCCGAGCTCGCCGCCTCGATCAAGACGTTCGGCGGCGCGGATTCCAAGGGAGCCTGAACCGATGACCGCGCCTCTTCTCGCCTTCTACGGCGACGATCTCACCGGCTCGACCGACGTCATGGAATCGCTGTCCCTGCGCGGCATCGAGACGGTGCTCTTCACCGACCGGCCGACCGAGGCGCAAGCGGCCCGCTTCGCCGGCGCGCAGGCGATCGGCCTTGCCGGCACAAGCCGCAGCGAGACGCCGGCCTGGATGGACGAACACCTGCCCGCCGTCTTCGAATGGATGAAGGCGCTCGGCGCCAGGCTCACCCATTACAAGGTCTGCTCGACCTTCGATTCCAGTCCCCCCATCGGCTCGATCGGGCGGGCGGCCGAGATCGGACGGCGCGTCTTCGGCGATCGGCCCGTGCCGCTCGTCGTCGGCGCGCCCCAGCTCAAGCGCTGGACGGCCTTCGGGAACCTCTTCGCCGCCTTCCGGGGCGAGACCTTTCGCATCGACCGCCATCCGGTGATGAGCCGTCATCCCGTGACACCGATGCGGGAAGCGGACCTGGCGCTGCATCTCGCCGCGCAGACATCGCTCGCCGTCGCCCTTCTCGACCATCTGGCGCTGACGGCCGAGGACGCCGACGCGCAAGCGGACGCGATCCTCGCCGCCGATCCCGGCCTCGTGCTGATCGACGTCCTGAACGGGCAAACGCAGGAAGCGGCAGGGCGCCAGCTCGAACGGCTGCGGGAGGCCGGCTGCCGCTTCACGGTCGGCTCGTCGGGCGTCGAATACGCGCTGACGGCTCACTGGTCGAAGACGGGACGCATCGGCGCACCGGCCGAATTCGCGCAGCTCGCCCCGGTGGAGCGCATCAGCGTCGTCTCGGGAAGCTGCTCTCCCACCACCGAGCGCCAGATCCGCCATGCCGGCGCGAACGGCTTCGAGCCGATCGACTTCGACCCGCGCGCCTTCGTCACCGGCGACACGGCGGCGGTGGAAGCCGTCGGATCACGCGCCGAGGCGGCGCTGCGGGCCGGACGCTCGGTGATCGTCCACACCGCCATGGGGCCGGAGAGCGACCTCGGGGACGAGTTGTCGGGAACGGACGGCGCGCGCCATGCGATCGGCCGGGGCCTTGGGGACCTCCAGGCCGCGCTCGTGCGCCGGCTCGGGCTCCGCCGCGCCGTGATCGCGGGTGGCGACACGTCGAGCCACGCCTTGCGCCAGCTCGGCATCCACGCGCTCACGACCCGCCTGCCGCTGCCCGACACGCCGGGCTCGCCCGTCGCCCTCGCCCACAGCGACGACCCCGTCTTCGACGGGCTGGAGATCGCGCTGAAGGGCGGTCAGGTCGGGGGCGACGACTACTTTTCTCGCGTGCGCGACGGGGGATGAAACGAGCGGGTGCGGCTTTTTACAGCTCGCACCCGTCCACGGTCGCCGCCGCCTGGATCAATGCGAGGTGGCTGAGACCCTGGGGCATGTTGCCGAGATAGGCGAGCGTAGCGGGGTCGACCATCTCGGCGAGGATGCCCGTGCCCCGTTCTCCCAGCGCCGCCAGCACCTCGTCGAGCCGCAGGCGCGCCTCGTCCCGGTGGCCGAGCAGCGCGAGGCCCTCGATGATCCAGAAGGTGCAGGCGAGAAAGCAGCCCTCGTCGTTCTCGACCCCGTGATAGCGGTAGTGGAAGAGACCGCTTCGCAGCTTGCCGTCCAGCGCCCGCAGCGTCTTTTCCAGCCGGTCGCGCCCGTCGAAGCCGAACCGCACCGCGAGCGCCAGCGAGGCGTCGAGTTCGTCCCCGCCCGGCACCATGACATAGGCCTGCTGGCGCTCGGACCAGCAGTTGGCATCGACCCACTGCGCGATCCGGTCACGGGATCGCGCCCAGCGCTCGCGGCAGGTGGCGGGGATATGGCCGCCGTCTGCCAGTTCCACGGCCCGCGCCAGGGCCTGCCAGGCGCTGATCTTGGACATCGTGTAGTGGCGGCGTTCCGAGAGCTCCCAGATCCCGCTGTCGGGCTGCCGCCAGGTCTCGGCGCAACGATCCGCGACGCCGGCGAGCACGGAGGCGCTGTTGGGGTCGAGCACGTGCCCGCCCGCCACGAAGCGCGCCGCGGTCTCGAAGATGTCGCCGTAGATCCCGTGCTGATGCTGGCCCGCTGCCTGGTTGCCGCGCCGCACCGGACGGCTGTCGCGGTAACCCGGCAGGTCGATCACGACCTCTTCCTTGTCGAGCTTGCCGCCTTCCAGCGTGTAGCACACCAGCGCGCCGTGCTCGGCGAGACGCTTGATGAGCCAGGTGAAGGCGCCCTTGGCCTCCGCCATGGCGCCGATCCGCAGGAAGGCCTTGATCGTGTAGGAGGCGTCGCGCACCCAGGCATAGCGGTAGTCGTAGTTCTTGTTGCCGCCGATGCCCTCGGGCAACGAGGTCGTCGCGGCGGCCGCGATCGCACCGGTCGGGGAGTAGAGAAGGAGCTTGAGCGCCAGCGCGCTGCGCATCACCGCCGGACGATAGCTGCCCTGGAACTCGATGCCCGCACACCACTGCCGCCATTCCTCGTCCGTGACGTCGATGCGCGCATCGATCCGCTCGGGCGAATCGACCACCAGCGGCTCGTCCTCGCCCGCGAGAATGGCGACCACCTCGCGCGCGCCGGCCGAAACGGTCACCCGCCCCCGGATCTCGCCGTCGTCCTCCTCCTCGATGTGCACGCCGTCGCTGGTGCGCAGAAGGCCGATCACGGATCCCGCGTGAAAGGTCGTGGCATTGGCGTTGGTGAAGAGGAACGGGCAGATCGTGTCGGCATGGGTGCCGAACACGAGGCGCATCTCGAACGTGACGTCGCCCTCCAGTCCCTCCACGCGGCGCGCGAGTTCGCACCAGGGCAGGCGCCCGCCCGAACCACTGTTGAGGGCCTCCACCAGACGAGCACGACCGGCGGGTGTCTCGAACACGGTCTCGAGGACGTTGGAGTCCGGCCGATAGGCCCGCGTCGCCGTGTAGGGTCCCAGCGGCGTCAGGGAGAAGTAGCCGCCGCGCGCCTCGTCCAGCACCCGGTCCAGCATCGGCGCCGAATTCATGTTGGGAACGCACCACCAGTCGATCGACCCGTCGAGGCCGACCAGCGCCACGCTGCGTCCGTCGCCGAGCGCGGCGTAGGATTCGAGCGGCAGCGCACCAGGTCGGCTCGAGACGGCGACGTCGGGATCCTGCGCCGGCATCTCGCGGGTCAGCATGAGACCGCCGATCGCGACGGTTCACGGATCGAACGGGCATCGGACGGCCGCCGCAGTCGCTCCCCGCAAGGGCGGCAGTGGACGCTCGCAACACCGAATGAAAGCTCTGGGAGGCGGGATAGGTCGATCATCGTGCCGGGAATGCTTGGGTGGCCAAATAAGATCCTGCGGCACAGGCGCACATGCCTGCACGCAGTTTGCACCCCCGGACGCGGAAAGATCTAACGCCGACTTGCCTTTTCGGTTCGGCGAGGGCATATCGGAATGGTCGAAAGATGGCCGGACGCCTGGGCCCTGTGCCGCTCGCGCGGTGCCAGTTCCACTCCGTTTCATCGCGATACTCGAAACTGGAGCGCGCCGACAGGCCGCCGACGAACGCTTGCGTAGAAAGGTGTCCCATGGCTACGGGAACCGTGAAATGGTTTAACTCCGACAAGGGCTTCGGCTTCATCGCCCCCGACGATGGCGGCCAGGACGCCTTCGTGCACATCACGGCGGTGCAGCGCTCGGGCCTCGATGGCCTGGCCGACGGCCAGAAGGTCAGCTTCGAGCTCGTCGCCGACCGCAAGACGGGCAAGCTCGCGGCGCAGAACCTCAAGGCTCTCTGAGCCCCGCTCCGGGCGACGCGGCTCCACGAGAGACCCGCCGATCCCGACCCTCCCGCCGATCCGTCGGCGGGTGACCCTTTTTCGAAAGCAGGCGTTCAGTCTCGCACAGGCTTCGAATGCCAGAACTTTCCTCGTCGCCCCGCTTCGACCACGGATGAACTGGCGGAACGGGACGACAAGCATCGACATGATCGAACCCTGCGCCGTTTCGGCCGCAGGGTTTTTTCTTGCGCGCATGACGGCACTCCCATGTCGCAAGACATTGAGAGAGATGCAGCGCCGCTCTCGCCGCAACCTCTGCCCCACCCTTTCGTCGCAAGCGAATATTCGTCTGACTTAATCTGCCCACTTCGCGCCCCGACACTTCGGCAGGCTTCCGTTTGAGTGCCGACATAACAGTATAGTGTTCGACCGCAGGGCTTCGATCACAACTCCGGTGGAGCGACCCGGGAACACGACTGGACAAGCGGGCCGGAATCCTATGCAGTTCACGGCAGCGTCATGATTTTTGGCGCTCCGACATTCTGGGAGGAATCATGTCGCCGATTTGGAAGGGGCTCCTGGCCTCGATCGCCGTTCTCGCCGCTGCGTCCACGGCCTCGGCCCAGGCCGACTATCCCACCCAGCCGATCACGATCGTGGTGCCCTTCTCCGCCGGCGGCCCGACCGACACCGTCACCCGGCTGATCGCCCAGACCATGACGGCGGAACTCGGCCAGCAGGTGCTGGTGCAGAACGTCGGCGGTGCCGGCGGAACGCTCGGCGCCGGTCAGGTGGCCCAGGCGAAGCCCGACGGCTACACGCTGCTTCTGCATCATATCGGCATGTCGACGGCTCCGACCCTCTACCGTCAGCTCGCCTTCGACCCGCTGAAGGCCTTCGCCCCGATCGGCCAGGTGACCTCCGTGCCGATGACGATCGTGGCGCGCAAGGATTTCGAGCCGACCGATGCGGCCAGCCTCGTCGCCTACCTCAAGGAGAACGGCGCCGACACGACCTATGCCCATGCCGGCATCGGCTCGGCCTCGCACCTGTGCGGCATGCTTCTCCAGGAAGCGGTCGGCGTGCAGATGATCACCGTGCCCTACCAGGGCGCCGCGCCGGCCATGACCGACATCGTCGGCAGCCAGGTGGATCTCCTGTGCGACCAGACCACCAACACGACCAACCAGATCAAGGCCGGCGAAGTGAAGGCCTATGCGGTGACCTCGCCCGAACGCCTCGCCTCCCTCCCCGACCTGCCGACCACGAAGGAGGCCGGGCTCGACAAGTTGCAGATCGGCGTCTGGCACGGGCTCTACGCACCGGCGGGCACGGACCCGGCGATCGTCGCCAAGCTGGAAGGCGCGCTGCAGAAGGCGCTCGCCGACGAAACGGTGAAGGCGCGCTTCGCCGAGCTCGGCACCGCGCCGGCGACCGCCGAGGAAGCCACGCCCGCCTCGCTCCAGAACCAGCTGACCTCCCAGATCGAGCTCTGGCGCCCGATCATCCAGGCGGCCGGCACCTACGCCGACTGACGCTCGCGCCCGTCCATCGTTGAAAGGACCGGTCGCGGCTGAAACCGCCGGCCGGTCCGCAGGCCTACCACAGGGTTCGGGGGGACCATCCGCATGCATGCATCCGAAGGCGTGAAATCGCATCGCGACCTGATCGCGGGACTGATCTTCGTCGCGATCGCCGCCGGCTTCGCCTTCGAAGCGTCGAACTACGACATGGGCCGGGCCATCCGCATGGGACCGGGCTTCATTCCCATGACGCTCGCCATCCTCCTGGCCATCCTCGGGATCGCGATCATCGTCTCGGGGATGAAGAAGGACGAGCGGGTCGAACGAACGCCGGTTCCCTGGAAGGGGATCTTGCTGATCCTCGCCGCCCTCGTGATCTTCGGCGAGTTCGGATCGCTCCTCGGCCTCGTGCCGGTGGTGTTCATCGGCACGGCGATCGTGGCGCTCGCCTCGGCGCGCAACACCGTCGTCTCGGCGCTCTCCATCGCGCTCTGCATGTCGGCCCTGTGCTGGCTGGTCTTCAAGGTCGGCCTCGGCATCACCCTGCCGACCTTCGGCCCCCTCCTGACCTTCTCCTGAGGCGCGCTCCATGGAACTCCTGTCCCATCTCGCCCTCGGCTTCGAGACGGCGCTCACCCCCGTCAACGTCTTCTGGTGCTTCGTCGGCGTGCTTCTGGGCACCCTGGTCGGCGTCCTGCCCGGCATCGGGCCGACGGCGACCATCGCGATGCTCTTGCCGATCACCTTCACCTTCTCGCCGGTGACGGCGCTGATCATGCTGTCGGGCATCTACTACGGCGCCCAGTACGGCGGCTCGACGACCGCGATCCTCATCAACCTGCCGGGCGAAAGTTCCTCGGCGGTGACGGCGATCGACGGCTACCAGATGGCAAGACAGGGGCGAGCCGGCACCGCGCTCGCCACGGCCGCGCTCGGCTCCTTCTTCGCCGGTTCGGTCGCGACGCTGCTGCTCGCCATCGCCGCCCCACCGCTTGCGCGCGTCGCCCTTCAGTTCGGCGCACCCGAATATTTCGCCCTCATCGTTCTCGGGCTCCTCGTCTCGATCTCGCTCGCCCACGGCTCCATCGTGAAGGCGCTCGCGATGATCCTGCTGGGCCTCTTGCTCGGAACGGTGGGCCAGGACATCTACACCGGCACGCCGCGCTTCACCTTCGGCCAGCTCGAGCTCTACCAGGGCATCAACTTCGTCTCGATCGCGGTCGGCGTCTTCGGTGTCGCCGAGATCTTCCGCAATCTCGAGAACGAGACGACGCGCGAGGTGGGCGTCAAGAAGGTGGCCGGCCTCTGGCTCACGAAAGACGACTTCCGCCGCATCGTCGGTCCGGTCCTGCGCGGCACCGCGCTCGGCTCCATCCTCGGCGTGCTGCCCGGCGGCGGCCACGTCCTGTCGTCCTTCGCCTCCTACTCGATGGAAAAGAACCTCGCCAAGGACAAGTCGGAGTTCGGCAAGGGGGCGATCCAGGGCGTCGCGGGTCCCGAAAGCGCCAACAACGCGGCCGCCCAGACCTCGTTCATCCCGCTCCTGACCCTCGGCATCCCCGCCCATCCGGTGATGGCGCTGATCGTCGGCGCCTTCATCCTCCAGGGCATCACGCCCGGCCCCAACGTCATCAACACGCAGCCCGCCCTCTTCTGGGGCATCATCGCGTCGATGTGGATCGGCAACGTCCTCCTCGTCATCCTGAACCTGCCGCTGATCGGCATCTGGGTGAAGATGCTGACGATCCCCTACCGCATCCTCTTCCCCGCCATCGTGCTGTTCGCCGCCATCGGCTGCTACTCGATCAACAACAACCCGTTCGACGTCTATGCGATCGGCGTCTTCGGCGTCCTTGGATATGTCCTCATCCGCCTCGGCTGCGAGCCGGCGCCGCTGCTGCTCGGCTTCGTGCTGGGGCCGCTTCTCGAGGAGCACCTGCGCCGCGCCATGATCATCTCGCGCGGCAACGCCATGGTGTTCCTGGAGCGGCCGATCTCCGCCTCGCTGCTGGCGCTCGGCCTCGCCTGCGTCGTCTTCGCGCTCCTGCCCTCGATCCGCAACAAGCGCAAGGAGGTCTTCGTCGAGGACGACTGAGCCGCGCTTGACGGATCGCCCGGCCGCCCGATCCTTCCCGTCATGGGCACCGAGATCGAGCGCAAGTTCCTGATCCGCAGCGACGCCTGGCGCGGCCAGGCGGACGAGGGAACCCTGGTCCGCCAGTTCTATCTGGCGATCCGGGAGGGGCTGAGCGTACGCGTCCGGGTGCGCGAGGGGCGGCCCGCCATGATCACCGTCAAGACAGGCGTGGGCGACGCGCGCGGCGAGTACGAATATCCGATCCCCGACGCCGATGCGGCCGAGCTCGAAGCCGCGCGCGTCGGCGTCGTGATCGAGAAGCGCCGCCATCTGGTGCCGCTCGGGGATCTCACCGTCGAAGTCGACGTCTTCGCCGGTGCGCTGGCGCCCCTCGTGATGGCCGAGATCGAGTTGCCCGCCATCGGCCATCCCGTCGACCTGCCGGACTGGATCGGGACGGAGGTGACCCGGGACGAGCGCTACAGCAACGCCTGGCTCGCCTCCAACGGGCGCCCGGAGTAAAGGCCGGCTGCCGACCATACGCCGTTCGCTCGATGGCGATCGACATGATCGGCGGAAACGGCGGAGGCGCTTTCGGCGTACACAGTCGCCTGAGACGCTCTAGTTGGGTCTGCGGCCCGCCGGTCACAGAGGAAACAATGGCCTACCGCATCGATCCCCGCGTGCCTGTCGACGCCGCCCTCCGGCGCGCGGCTCAAGAACAGATCGACAAGGCCGTCCGCGACCTGTCGGGCGGCGAAGAGGAACGGCACGAAGGCGTGCACGAGGCGCGCAAGCGCTTCAAGAAGCTTCGCGGCCTCGTGCGCCTGTTGCGCGAGGCCGCCCCCTCCTTCGCCGATGCCGAAAACGCGCGCTATCGCGAGGCCGGGCGCACCCTGTCCGGCGTTCGCGATCGCACGGCACTGATCGAGGCGCTGGACGGGTTGGAGAAGCGCTTCGAGGGCGAGGTGGCGACGTCCTCCTTCGCCGTCGTGCGCACCGCGCTGGAACTCAAGCGGCAGGCGGCGATCGATGCGCAGGGCAGCCCGGAGGACATGGCGTCGGAAGCGCTGAAGGGCCTGAAGGAAGGGCGCTTGGCGCTAGACGCCCTGGTGCTCGGACGCAAGTCCTCGCGCAACCGCGAGCGGATCGTCGCCGCGATCGAGGCGAACTACCGCCGTGCGCGGCGCGATCTGAAGGCGGCGCTCGCCAGCGGCCACGCGGAGGATTTCCACGACCTGCGCAAGCGCATCAAGTATCTCGGCATGCACCTGAAGCTTCTGGAAGACCTCTGGCCCTCGGTCCTTGCCCCCTTGCGCGAGGAAGCCGATCGCGCAGCCGAGGCGCTCGGACGCGACCACGACTACGCGGTTCTCCACACCGAGATGCTGGCGGACCCGCGCTCGTTCGGCGCGCGGGCCGATCTCGACGTGGTGCTGGCCCTCCTCGACCGGCACCAGGCCGAACTGCGTGCCGGGGCGGCCGAAATCTGCGGGCGGCTGCTCGCCGAGATGCCCGATGCCTTCGCCGCCCGCATCGGCCGGCTCTGGGCCCTGGCCGCAAAAGCCCCCGACCCGGCCGCGCCGCCCGAGCCCGCGCCGGCCTGAGGGCTTGCATGCCGCTTGCCGCCGTCGCAAGGAGGGGCACCCGATCGCCGGGTGCGCCGGACCTCACGATGCCACACAAGGAACGATCCCCCTTCCGATCCCGAAGCGGTCGCGGGCAGGCCGGAGCCTCGCCTCCGGAGCGCGGCCACGGCCTCGCGCGTGTCCTGTCCAAGCTTGGCCACTGTTCGCGCACGCAGGGCGAGGCGCTGGTGCGCGAGGGGCGCGTGAGCGTGGATGGGCGCATCATCCGCGACCCCGAGCACCGCACCTTCGCCTCCACCGCACGGATCGAGGTGGACGGCCGGACGGTCAAGGCCGAGGCGCCGGTCACCTTGATGCTCAACAAGCCGCGCGGCCTCGTGACGACCCGCGACGACCCGGAGGGGCGCGACACCATCTATCGCTGCCTGGAGGGCCTCGACCTGCCCCACGTCTCGCCGGTCGGCCGCCTCGACAAGGCGAGCGAGGGTCTTCTTCTCCTTACCAACGACACGGCGTTCGGGCAGGCTCTGCTCGATCCCGCCTCGCACGTTCCGAAGACCTACCACGTGCAGATCGACCGGCCGGCGGACGAGGCGCTGCTGGCGGGGGTCCGAGCCGGCGTCGAGGATCGGGGCGAGTGGCTCGGCGTGCGCTCCGCGAAGGCCCTGCGCGAAGGCGCGCGAAACGCCTGGCTGGAGATCGTGCTCGAAGAGGGCCGCAACCGGCACATCCGCCGGCTGCTGGCGGCGCTGGGTGCCGAGACGCTGCGCCTCGTGCGCGTCGCGATCGGCGATCTCCAGCTTGGCGACCTGCCCAAGGGCGCGGTGCGTCCCCTCACCGAGGCCGAACGTGCCCTTCTGGAGCACACCCCGTGACGCTTTCCCTGTCGCCCGCGGAGGCCCGCCGCATCGCGCTCGCCGCGCAGGGGTTCGGGAAGGCCAGGCCGGAGCGCGCAGGCGGCCAGCACCTGCGCCGCAACCTCGACCGTCTGGGCCTGCACCAGATCGACAGCGTGAACGTCGTGGCGCGGGCGCACTATCTGCCGGCCTTCTCGCGCCTCGGCGCCTACGACACCGCGCTTCTCGATCGCGACGCCTGGGGCCGCCCGTCGCAGCGGCGCGTCTTCGAATACTGGGCGCACGAGGCATCGCTTCTGCCGCTCGACCTTCATCCGGCGCTGCGCTGGCGTATGGCGCGCGCCGACCGGGGCGGGGCGGGCTATGCCGGAATGCGCGCCTTCGCCGGGCCGCGCCGGGCGGAGGCGATGGCGATCCTCGACCGCATCCGGCAGGAAGGCCCGCTCGGCGCGTCCGACTTCGAAAAGGGCCGCACCGGCTGGTGGGAATGGTCCGAGCCCAAGCGCATGCTGGAGTGGCTCTTCTATGCCGGCCACCTGACGACGAGGACGCGCCGGCGCTCCTTCGAGCGCGTCTACGACCTGCCCGAACGCGTGATCCCCGCCGAGATCCTCGCGCTGCCGACCTTGGACGAAGGGCATGCCCATCGCCTGCTGGTGGAGCGCTCCGCCCGTGCGCTCGGCATCGCCACGCTGGGGGAGTTGAAGGACTACTTTCGCCTGGGGCCGGCCGAGACGCGGCTCGCGGTGGCGGAACTGGTGGAGGCCGGCGCGCTCCTTCCCGTCGCGGTGCCCGGCTGGCCTGCGGCCTATCTGCACCCGCAAGCCAAAGCCCCGCGCCGCATCGCCGCCTCGGCGCTGCTGACCCCGTTCGATCCGCTGGTGTGGGAACGCGCTCGCGCCGAGCGCCTGTTCGGCTTCCGCTACCGGATCGAGATCTACGTGCCGGCGGCCCTGCGGCAGCACGGCTACTACGTGCTTCCCTTTCTCCACGGCGACCGCCTCGCCGCGCGCGTCGACCTCAAGGCCGACCGCGCGAGGTCCAGGCTCCTGGTTCCCGCCCTGCACCTCGAACCGGACGCACCGGCCGACACGCGCCAGGCGCTGGAGGTCGAACTCCATCTCCTCGCACGATGGCTTGGCCTCGGCGAGGTCGTTCACGGAGCGGGATGACCGCCGCCATCGCCGGCGCGCGGCCGGGCTGAGACGCTTGCCGCGACCTGCGGCGGCGGACAAGCCATGCGTCGCGCGATGCGCTACGCTGGGGCATGCGGAACGCTCCACCGATCGTCCCTGAACTCGGCGTCGCCGATCTCGACGTCTCGCTTCGGTTCTATATCAAAGGCCTGGGCTTCGTGGCGGCCGCCGAACGCCCGGAGGAGCGCTTCGCGTACCTGACGCGTGGCGCCGTCCACCTGATGATCGAGGAAGCGGAAGGTCCGGGACGTCGCTTCCGGACCGCGCCGCTCGCGTACCCGTTCGGGCGCGGGATGAACCTTCAGATCGAGATACCCGATGTCGATGCACTCTACGGCCGCGCCGTGATCGCCGGCCTGACGATCCACCTGCCGCTGGAGGAACGCTGGTATCGGCAAGGCCAGGAGGAAGCGGGAAATCGCCAGTTCGTCGTGATCGACCCCGACGGCTATCTCCTGCGCTTCTTCAGCGGCTTGGGACGACGACCGGCCGCGCCGAACCGCGAGAATGGCACCGGGATCCCCGACGCATCCGCGTGAACCGGATGCCGCGCAAAACCTATCCGCTTTCCACTGGTAAAACACACATCCATCGCTCGCGTGATTGATATGCGGAACTTACATTCCGGTTCTTCTCACATGAACGACGCATGGCCGATCCCTCGAGATCGCGCCCGGAGTGCCCGCCATGACCGATGCCACCCTCCGCCCCGCGCCCACGGCCCTGCCGGGCGGCCCGGGCCTCGCCGCGCTGGCCGCGCTTCTTCTCGGCAGCCTCGCCCTCGGGCTCGCCTATGGGCCGCTCCAAGGCGCGCTGCTGCTTCTGGGCGGCGCGCTGGGGCTGACCCTCTACCACGCCGCCTTCGGCTTCACCTCGGCCTGGCGCGTCTTCATCCTCGAGCGACGCGGGCGGGGCCTGCGCGCGCAGATGGCGATGCTGGCGCTCGCCGTCGTCCTGTTCTTTCCGGCGCTCGGCGCCGGCACGCTGTTCGGTCACGAGGTGTCGGGCAACGTCTCGCCCCTTTCCACGGGTGTCGTGGTGGGCGCCTTCCTGTTCGGCATCGGCATGCAGATGGGCGGCGGCTGTGCATCGGGCACACTGTTCACGGCCGGCGGCGGCAATGCGCGCATGCTGGTGACGCTGTTCTTCTTCGTCGTCGGCTCGGTGCTCGCCACGGTGCATTTCGACTGGTGGCTGGCCCTCCCCTCGATCCAGCCGGTCTCGTTGGTGAAGACGTTGGGCGTGGCTCCCGGCATCGCCGTCTCGCTCGCGCTCTTCGCCGCGATCGCCGCCTTGACGGTGTGGGCCGAGCGCCGCCGCCACGGCGCACTGGAGACCGAGGCGCAGCCGACGACCCGGGGCCTTGCCCGTTTCGCGCGCGGACCCTGGCCGCTCCTGGCCGGCGCGCTGGCGCTCGCCGTCCTCAATTTCGTGACGCTGGCGCTCGCCGGCCGCCCCTGGGGCATCACCTCGGCCTTCGCGCTGTGGGGAGCCAAGGGTGCCGAGGCGATCGGCTTCAATCCTGCCGCTTGGGCCTACTGGCAGACGCCCGGCAACGCCAAGGCGCTGGCGAACAGCGTCTTCGCCGACGTCACATCGGTGATGGACTTCGGGATCGTGGCGGGCGCCATGCTGGCGGCGAGCCTCGCCGGCCGCTTCGCGCCGAGCCTGCGCATCCCGCTGCGCTCGCTGCTGGCGGCGGTCGTCGGCGGCCTCCTTCTCGGCTACGGCGCGCGCATCGCCTATGGCTGCAACATCGGAGCCTACTTCTCCGGCATCGCGAGCGGCTCGCTGCACGGCTGGCTGTGGCTCGCGGCGGCCTTCGCGGGCAACACGGTGGGCGTGCGCCTTCGTCCCTTCTTCTTCGGCGAACGGCGCGGCGGGCGCGTGGCCCGCGGCGACGGAGCCTGACGGCTCGCCCGAACCGGACGGAAGGCGTAAAACCCCATTCCCGTCCGCCCCGCAAAGCCTTATAGGCGTCTGTCATGAGCCAGACGCCTCTTTCCCGCATCCGCAACTTCTCCATCGTCGCCCATATCGACCATGGCAAATCGACGCTCGCCGACCGGCTGATCCAGCTGACGGGAGGGCTCGACGCGCGCGAGATGGCGGGCAAGGAGCAGGTTCTCGATAACATGGATATCGAGAAGGAGCGCGGGATCACCATCAAGGCGCAGACCGTGCGCCTGACCTATCCCGCCAAGGACGGCGAGACCTACGTCCTCAACCTCATCGACACGCCGGGGCACGTCGACTTCGCCTACGAGGTGTCGCGCTCGCTCTCGGCCTGCGAGGGCGCGCTCCTGGTGGTGGACGCCGCGCAGGGCGTCGAGGCACAGACGCTCGCCAACGTCTATCTCGCCCTCGACAACAATCTCGAGATCGTGCCGGTCCTCAACAAGATCGACCTGCCCGCCGCCGAGCCCGACAAGGTGAAGGAGCAGATCGAGGAGGTCATCGGCATCGATTCCTCCGACGCCGTCCTGATCTCGGCCAAATCCGGCCTCGGCATCGAGGACGTGCTGGAAGCGATCGTGAAGCGCCTGCCGGCGCCGAAAACCGGCGATCGCGCCGCGCCTCTGAAGGCGATGCTGGTCGATTCCTGGTACGACGCCTATCTCGGCGTCGTCGTGCTCGTGCGCGTCATCGACGGCGAGTTGAAGCGCGGCCAGACCATCCGCATGATGGGCACGGACGCCAAGTACCCGGTCGACCGGGTCGGCGTCTTCACGCCCAAGATGATCAACATGGAGGCCCTCGGCCCCGGCGAGATCGGCTTCATCACCGCCTCCATCAAGGAGGTCGCCGATACCCGCGTCGGCGATACGATCACCGAGGACAAGCGCCCAACGGCTGAAATGCTGCCGGGCTTCCAGCCGGCTCAGCCCGTCGTGTTCTGCGGTCTGTTCCCGACCGATGCCGCCGCCTTCGACGACCTGCGCGCGGCGATGGGCAAGCTGCGCCTCAACGACGCGAGCTTCTCGTTCGAGATGGAATCCTCCGCCGCGCTCGGCTTCGGCTTCCGCTGCGGCTTCCTCGGGCTCCTGCATCTCGAGATCATCCAGGAGCGCCTGTCGCGCGAGTTCGACCTCGATCTCATCGCGACCGCCCCTTCGGTGGTCTACGAGATCCGGATGCGCAACGGCGAGACCGTGATGCTGCACAACCCGGCCGACATGCCGGACACGATGCAGATCGAGGCGATCTACGAGCCCTGGATCAAGGCGACGATCCTCACCCCCGACGACTATCTCGGCAACATCCTGACGCTCTGCCAGGAGCGGCGCGGCATCCAGGTCGACCTCTCCTATGTCGGCAAGCGCGCGATGGTGACCTACGAGCTGCCGCTCAACGAGGTGGTGTTCGACTTCTACGACCGTCTGAAGTCGATCTCCAAGGGCTACGCCTCCTTCGACTACCAGCTCGCCGACTATCGCGAGGGCGACCTCGTGAAGCTCTCGATCCTCGTCAACGCCGAGCCGGTCGACGCGCTCTCCATGCTCGTCCACCGCATGCAGGCGGAGAAGCGCGGCCGCGCCATGTGCGAGAAGCTGAAGGAGCTGATCCCCAACCACCTCTTCAAGATCCCGATCCAGGCGGCGATTGGCGGCAAGGTGGTGGCGCGCGAGACGATCTCGGCCCTGCGCAAGGACGTGACCGCCAAGTGCTACGGCGGCGACGCCTCGCGCAAGCGCAAGCTCCTCGACAAGCAGAAGGAGGGCAAGAAGCGCATGCGCCAGTTCGGCAAGGTGGACATCCCGCAGGAAGCCTTCATCGCCGCCCTGAAGATGGACAGCTGACGACCGGAGCCACTCGGCCCCCGCTTGCCCCAGCCCCCGTGCTTCGACTGTCCCGATGCCGGACCGCCCGACCCTCCAGAGCGCCGTGAACGATCCCATGCAGCAGTTTGTCCTGACGGTGACCTGCCCGACATCGCGCGGCATCGTGGCCGCGATCTCGACCTATCTGGCGGGACAGGGCTGCAACATCATCGACAGCGCCCAGTTCGACGACATGGACGCCGGCCGCTTCTTCATGCGGGTCGGCTTCCGCTCGGAGGAAGGCGTCGGTCTCGATGCGCTGCGCGAGGGGTTCGCCCCGGTCGCCGCGCCCTTCTCCATGGCCTACGAGATCTTCGACACGGCGGTGCCGGCCAAGGTCCTCCTCATGGTCTCGCGCTTCGGCCACTGCCTCAACGACATCCTCTACCGCTGGCGCATCGGGGCGCTGCCGATCGACATCGTCGGCGTCGTCTCCAACCATCTCGACTACCAGAAGCTCGTGGTGAACCACGACATCCCCTTCCACCACGTGCCGGTGACGAAGGCGAACAAGCCGCAGGCCGAGGCGCGCATCCTGGAGATCGCGACAGGGGCCGGCACCGAGCTGATCGTGCTCGCCCGCTACATGCAGGTGCTGTCCGATGCGATGTGCCAGGCGATGTCGGGGCGGATCATCAACATCCACCACTCGTTCCTGCCGAGCTTCAAGGGGGCCGCACCCTACAGCCAGGCCTATGCGCGGGGCGTGAAGCTGATCGGGGCGACGGCGCACTACGTCACCGCCGATCTCGACGAGGGCCCGATCATCGAGCAGGACGTCGCGCGCGTCACCCATGCCCAGTCGGCGGCGGACTACGTCTCGATCGGACGCGACGTCGAGGCGCAGGTCCTGTCGCGCGCCATCCACGCCCATATCCACCACCGCGCCTTCCTGAACGGCGACCGCACCGTGGTCTTTCCCGCTTCGCCGGGCGGCTACGCGTCGGCGAAGATGGGCTGAAAGCCGCGCTTCCAGCCCCACCGTCGCATCAGCCGATCGTCATCAGGCTGGCATTGCCGCCGGCGGCCGCCGTGTTGACGGAGGTCGAGACCTCCTCCACCAGCCAGCTCAGGCAGATCGCCTCCGGATCGCTCGCCAGAGCCTGCGTCGTCGCCGCCTGAACCAGCACCAGCGGCCCATCGAGGGCGGCGATGCACGTGTTCAGCTCTCGCACGCGAGCACCATCGCCTTCCACCAGCGCGCCCGCGAACGGTCCGCTCTTCGCCCAGTCCGCCGTGCGGGAGACGCGGGCGGCGACGCTCGCCGGCAGATCGCGCAGCGCCCCCTCCAGGCCCGCCGTCTCGTCCACCACGGCCGTGTTGCCGGTGGCAAGCGTTGCGGCGAGCAAGCGGCGCAGCCCTCCCTCCGTTTCCGGCACGAGCAGCACGCGACCGCGCGGATGGAGCCCGTAGAGGTTGGTCTCGCCCACGGGGCCCGGGAGTTCGCGCACGAGGCCGACGCCGGAGCGCTCCGCCATCTCGCGCGCGGCGGCGCCGTCCTGGCTATGGCCGCGCTCCTCCAGCCAGCGGGCGTAGTCCATGAGCGCCTCGTCCGTGTGCGGCATCCCCTCGTGCATCGGCACCGGCGCACGGGCGACGAGACGGCCGAGATAGAGCGGTCCGCCGGCCTTCGGCCCCGTGCCCGAAAGACCTCGCCCGCCGAAGGGCTGGACACCGACCACGGCGCCGATGACGTTGCGGTTGACATAGAGATTGCCGGCGCGCACGCGGCTCGTCACATGCGCCACCGTCTCGTCGAGCCGGGTATGGAGGCCGAAGGTCAGCCCGTAGCCGGTGGCGTTGATCGCATCCACCAGCGCGTCGAGATCGTCGCGATAATAGCGCAGCACGTGCAGCACCGGGCCGAACACCTCGCGCTTGAGTTCCGACAGGTCGCGGATCTCGATCAGGGTCGGGGCGACGAAGGTGCCGTGGGCAGCGTCCTGCGGCAGATCGAGGCGTTCGACCTTGAGGCCGAGGCCGCGCATGCGCTCCACATGCGCCTCGATTCCGGCGCGCGCCTCCTTCGAGATGACGGGACCGACATCGACGGCGAGGCGGTCCGTGCGGCCGAGCGCCAGCTCGCGCATCGCGCCCTTCAGCATGGCGAGCGTCCGGTCGGCAATGTCTTCCTGCAGGCAGAGGACACGCAGCGCCGAGCAGCGCTGACCGGCGGAATCGAAGGCGGAGGCGATGACGTCGGCGACCACCTGTTCGGCGAGCGCGGAGGAATCGACGATCATCGCGTTCTGTCCGCCGGTTTCCGCGACCAGCGGGATCGGCCTGCCCTCCGCCGAGACCCGGCTCGCGAGCTGGGCCTGGATCAGGCGCGCGACCTCGGTCGAGCCGGTGAACATGACGCCCGCCGTCTCGGGCGCGCCGACGAGCGCCGCTCCGAGCCGTCCGTCGCCCGGCGCGAACTGGAGCGCCGCCGCGGGAACGCCGGCCTCGTGGAGGATGCGGACCGCCTGGTAGGCGATGAGAGGCGTTTCCTCGGCAGGCTTTGCGATCACCGGATTGCCCGCGACGAGCGCGGCCGCGACCTGGCCGGTGAAGATCGCGAGCGGGAAGTTCCAGGGGCTGATGCAGACGACCGGCCCGATCGGCGCATGAGCGGGGCCGAGCCCGGAGCGCGCTTCCCTCGCGTAGTAGCGCAGGAAGTCCACCGCCTCGCGCACCTCGCCCACCGCGTTGGCGGCGGTCTTGCCGGCCTCGCGCATCACGGTTCCCATCAGCGCGCCGATCCGCGCCTCCATGAGATCGGCGGCACGCTCGAGGCAGGCGGAACGAGACGCCGTCGGCAGCGCAGCCCAGGCAGGCCCGCCCTTGGCGGCGGCCCGCACGACGGCGCCCGCCGCCTCCACGGGAAGGTCCGCGACATGGCCCACCGTGTCGCGCCCGTCGGCCGGGTTCCGAACAGGGCGCGCATCGCCGCCCTGCGCACCGGTCGCCACGAGGGGATGGGCCGAAACGGGCGCGTCGACGGTCTCGGACAGTTCGCGCGACAGGCGGGCCAGTACGCTCTCGTCCGACAGGTCGAGCCCGCGTGAATTGATCCGCTCCGTTCCGAACAGGTCGGCGGGGGCAGCGATGCCCTCGTGCTGGGCACCGATCACGCCCTCGGCGGCGACGAGTTCGGCCGGATCGGCGATCAGCGCCTCGATCGACACCTTGGGGTCCGAGATGCGGTTGACGAAGGAGGAATTGGCACCGTTCTCCAGGAGCCGGCGCACGAGATAGGCGAGCAGCGTCTCGTGCGTTCCGACGGGCGCGTAGATGCGTGCCGGGCGGCCGAGCTTCTGCGAGCCGACGACCTCGTCGTAGAGCGGCTCGCCCATGCCGTGCAGGCACTGGAACTCGTAGGCGTCCGCCGCGAAGTCCGGGCCGGCGAGGTGGTAGATCGCGGCCAGGGTCTGCGCGTTGTGGGTTGCGAACTGCGGGAACACCGCACCACCGGCGGCGAGCAGCTTCCTGGCGCAGGCGACATAGGCGACGTCGGTATGGACCTTGCGCGTGTAGACCGGGAACCCCGGCAGCCCGTCCACCTGCGCCCGCTTGATCTCGGCATCCCAGTAGGCGCCCTTCACAAGGCGCACCATGATGCGCCGATCCGAGCGCCGGGCGAGGTCCACGATCCAGTCGATCGCGAAGGAGCAGCGCTTGCCGTAAGCCTGGAGCACGAAGCCGAGGCCCTGCCAGCCCGCCAGCGCCGGATCGAGGCTGAGCGCTTCCAGGAGGTCGAGCGAAAGCTCCAGCCGGTCGGCTTCCTCGGCGTCGATGTTGAGGCCGATGTCGTAAGCCTTGGCGAGAACGGCGAGGGCCTGCACGCGCGGCAGGAGTTCCGACATGACACGGTCCGCCTGGGCGCGGCTGTAGCGCGGATGGAGCGCCGAAAGCTTGATCGAGATGCCGGGGCCCTCGTAGACGCCGCGCCCCGCCGACGCCTTGCCGATGGCATGGATCGCGTTTTCGTAGTCGCGACGGTAGCGCTCGGCGTCGGCGGCCGTGGTCGCCGCCTCGCCCAGCATGTCGTAGGAATAGCGGAAGCCCCGTGCCTCGAGGGGCTTGGAGCGCTTCAGCGCCTCCTCGATCGTCTCGCCGGTGACGAACTGCTCGCCCATCATGCGCATGGCCATGTCGACGCCGCGCCGGATCACCGGCTCGCCGGCCCGCGCGATGAGGCGCGTCAGCGCCGCCGAGAGCGAACGGTCGCTGACCGTGGCGGTCAGCTTGCCGGTGACCACGAGACCCCAGGTCGCAGCATTGACGAAGAGCGAGCGCCCGCCGCCGACATGCGACTTCCAGTCCCCGTCGGCGATCTTGTCGCGGATCAGCGCATCGCGCGTCGCGGTGTCGGGAATGCGCAGCAGCGCCTCGGCGAGGCACATGAGAGCGACGCCCTCCTGGCTCGACAGCGAGTATTCCCGCACCAACCCTTCCACGCCCGTGCCCTTGTGCTTGGCGCGCAGCGCCTCGATCAGCCGGCGGGCGGTGCGTGCCACCGGCTCGCGCAGGGTCTCGGGCAATCGCGCCGCATCGACGAGCGGCGGCAGGCACTCTGTCTCCGGCCGGCGATAGGCCGCCGTGATCGCGGCGCGAAGCGGCGTCGGCTCCGACACCGGCGGAGCGAAGCGCGTGAAGGGCGCGGCAGTGGCGGAATCGGTCGTGACGGGACGATCGAGCGTGGCGGACATCGGCGGGCTCCGGGGCGGGAGAGGACGTGGCGCTACCATATCCCCTCGCGCGCCAGCGTTCCGTCTTGTGTCGGGCTCGCGATAGTCCGTATGGATCGTTCGCGAGCCTCGTTTCAGGACGAACGACCCATGGACGACAAGAAACTAAGCGATCTGGACGCCTTCGATCGCAAGATGCTCGACGTCCTCGCGGAGAACGGGCGCATCTCGGTGACGGAGCTCGCCGCACGCGTCGGCCTGTCGAAGACGCCCTGCCAGATCCGCTTCCGGCGTCTGGTGGAAAGCGGGGTCATCGACGGGTTCAAGGCCGTCATCAATCCGACGCGCATCGGGTTGGAACACGTCGCCTTCACCGAGGTGAAGCTGTCGTCGACGGGCGAGGACGCGCTCCATGCCTTCAACGCCGCGGTGAAGCGGATCCGCGAGGTGGAGGAGTGCCACCTCATCGCCGGCCGCTTCGACTATCTCCTGAAGGTGCGCACGCGCGACATCCGCCGCTACCGGCAGGTCCTCGGCGAGGTGATCTCGAATCTGCCCCATGTCGCGAGCACCTCGACCAACGTCGCCATGGAGGCGATCAAGGAGAAATGAGTTGCTCGACCTCCGGGAATCAGGGAGCGGATGCCCGGGGACACTGTGGCCGGAAAGCCGCTGCGTCGCGCTTGCGGGACGGCGGGGCGTGTCCCGCCCCTGTTCAAGTCGCCGGCGATTTCTAGTTTCGGCGACTTGCAGCTTCAGAATCGGCCGATGAACGAGACCCGACCCGACACGCCGTTCGAAGCGGCATCGCCCCAGCGACGGAGCGATGCTCGCGTCCATGCCCTGATGCGCAGCGGCCTGCTGGAACGCACGGGCGAGCGGCAGTTCACGCTGATCGCCGAGCATGTCCGGGTGATGCTCGGCGTGCCGGTCGCCTTGGTGACGCTGGTTGGCAGCGACCGGCAGTTCTTCGCGGCGAGCCCCGGCCTCGGCGAGCCTTGGGCCGGCCGGGGCGAAACGCCGCTCGATCTGTCCTTCTGCCGGCACGTCGTGGAGGAAGGTGCGCCGGCCGTGGTGCCGGACGCCCGGCTGGACCCGGATTTCTGCCACAACGGCGCCATCGAGGCTTTGGGGGTAGTGGCCTATCTCGGCGTGCCGCTCCGCCTGCCCGGCGGCGAGGTCGTGGGCGCGCTCGCCGCCATCGACAGCCAGCCGCGCGCCTGGTCCGACGGCGACCTCGAGCGCCTGTCGTCGGCGGCCGGACTCGTGATGGGCGCGATGACCGAGCGGCTGTCGGACGCACGCTGGCGCACGATCTTCGAGCAGTTGGAAGAGGCCTTCATCCTCGGCCGCGTGGTGCGCGATGCCGAGGGCCGGGTGGTGGACTGGGTCTACGAGGAGGTCAACCGCGCCTGGTACACGCTGACGGGCATCCCCGAGGGAACCGTGATCGGGCGCAGCATTCGCCAGGTGCTTCCGCAGATCGAGGCGGAGTGGATCGACGACTTCGCCGTCGCGGTCGAGACGGGGCAGTCCCACCGCTTCACGCGGCGCGTCGGCACCCTCGGGCGCTGGTACGAAGGCATCGTGCGCCCTCTCGGCGATGATCGCTTCACCGTGATCTTCCTCGAGGTCAGCGACAGGATCGAGCAGGAGGAGGCACTTCGCAACAACGAAGCGAGGGTCCGCACTCTGGTGGAAAGCATACCGATCGGCGTGCTCCTCGCAGAAGCGCCGTCGGGCCGCCTCCTGGTCGCCAACCGGCGTCTCGCCGATCTTCTGGGGCTGGGCGGCGGGCCGCTTCCGACGGAGGCAGGCGGCCTCTTCCTCGGCGTCGACGAAGACGGAAGGCCCCTGGCGACCGACGAGCATCCCTTGGCGCGCATCGTCTCGGGCAAGGCCGACGCCGCCTCCCAGGAGATGCGGATCACCCTGCCCGAGAACGGCAGCCGGTGGATCGAGGTGAAGGGCAGCGCCGTCAAGGATGCGCGCGGGCGAACGGTGGCGGCGGTGGTGACCGTCAGCGACATCGAGGACCGCAAACGCGACGACGCGCAACGCACCCTCCTCAACCACGAGCTGGCGCACCGGCTCAAGAACACGCTGGCGGTGGTCCAGTCGATCGCCACCCAGACCTTGCGCGGCGCGCCCGACCTTGCGACCGCGCGCGCCAGCCTGAGCCAGCGGATCCGCACCCTGTCGCAGGCGCACGACATCCTCCTCGCCGGGCGCCGCGACGCCGGCTCGGTCGAGGCGATCCTGCGCGCGGCGGTCTCGCCCCACGACCCGGACGAGCGGATCGTGCTCCGCGGCCCGGCGGTCATGATCGGCCCGAAGGCCGCGCTGGCCCTGGCGCTGGTCGGACACGAACTCGCGACCAACGCGGTGAAATACGGCGCCCTGTCCGTGCCGGGCGGCATCGTCTCGGTGACGTGGGCGCTCGGCGAGACCGAAGGCCAGCCCATCCTCGACCTCCTCTGGTCCGAAGCGGGCGGCCCGCCCGTGGCACCGCCGCAGCACAAGGGCTTCGGCACACGACTGATCGAGATGGGGTTGCCGGGTTCGACCAGCGGCTCCGTCGCGATCGATTACGCGCCGGCCGGGTTGCGCTGCCGGCTGGAGGCGCAGCTCACCGAACTGCAGTCGCCCGACGAGGTCTGAGCCGCGATCAGGCGGCGCGCGACAGGTCGCTCTCGATGCGCAGGGCGACGCGGGCCAAGGCCGCGAGGCAGACGGGATCGAAGGCGGTGCCCACCTCGCGTTCCATCAGCGCGAGGGCGTCCACTGCCGGCATCGCCGAGCGATAGGGGCGGTCGGCGGTGAGCGCGTCGAAGACGTCGGCCACCGTGACGATGCGGGTGTCGAGATCGATGGCGTCGCCCTTCAGCCCGTTGGGATACCCGCCCCCGTCCAGCCGCTCGTGATGGGCGCCGCCGATCCGCGCCATGTCCCGAAAGGCCGGAACCCGGGCAAGGATGCGTTCCGACAGCTCGGCATGGGCGCGCACCTGCCGCCACTCGTCCTCGTCCAGGTTGCCGTTCTTGTCGAGCACCGCGTTGGATACGCCGAGCTTGCCGAGATCATGCAGGAGCGCGGCCCGCCGCAGCCAGCGGCGGTGCGGGGCACCATGGCCGAGTTCGGCGGCGATCATCTCGGCATAGACGGCCACGCGCGCCGAATGGCCCGACGTGAATGGGCTCTTGGCATCGACGATCTCGGCAAAGGCGCGGGCGATGTCGTCGAGATAGTCCTCGTCGGCGTGGAGATTGTTCTGGCCGGGCTCTAGGGCGAACACGCGCGCCGGCAGATCGGCGTCGGCGAGGGCGGTCCAGAAGCCGTCCTGCGCCGCGGCAGCCTCCAGGCAGGCGACGGCGGCGGGGTCGAACCAGCTTCCCGCGCGTGCCCGGGCCTCCTCCAGCGCCGCTGCCGGGCCGGCGGCCGTATGGAACACGTCCACGATCTGCGACAGAAGGGCGATGCGCGCGAACACCGGAATGGCCGCGCCTGCCAAGCCCTCGGGCTTGCCGCCGCCGCTCCAGTGCTCGTCCAGCGAACGGATGCCGGCACTCACCGTTTCGGAAAAGCGCAGGGCGGCCGCGATCGCCGCGCCCCGATCGCATCGCGTCCGGATCAGGTCCTCGGCGACCGTTCCCCCGTTGCGCGCGATATGGAGGATGGCGCGCAGGCGATCGCCGAGCGGCGAACTGCGACCGGTATGCGACAGGACGAAGCCGAGCACCTTGGGGAGACTGGTGCCGAGCGTCTTGAAATCGCGTTTGAAGGCGAGGTCGTCGGCGAGATACAGCTCGCAAATGCGCGCCGCGTTGCTCGAGCACCCGAGGTCCTTGAGGAGAACGGTGTAGTAGAGATCGCGCAGCTCGGTTTCATCCAAGCCCATGCGCCGGCCGATCTCGAGGCCGATCCACGTGGCTCTCGCGCAATGGCCGATCGGTTGCCCTTCCGTGAGATCGAGCGCGAAGGACAAAGCCCCAAGGAGCTCAGATAGACGAACTGTCGCACCTGTGTCGCCCGGTGCCGCACTGGCGGTACGCATGCCTGATCCCGCTGTCCCCCGACCCCACTGCGCCATCCTGGCCGGGCGATGGTTTCCCGAGCGTTTCCGATAGCTTGCGCCTTCTAGGCAGGGTGAACCAGACGTGGGCAATGCCGCGAAACTTCGCTCGAACGCGTGTGGACGTGAGCGGCGGCAAATTTTTTTCGCAATATTTTATTTGCCAGACTTACAAGTAGTTTAATGCGGGGAACGGGGCGCCGAACCCACACTGACGTCATGAGCCAAACCCCTTCGTCGTCCGGCGCCGTCCCCAACTCGTCCGCCTCAGCGCAAGCTGGCGAGGGGAGCATGGTGCAGCACCTCCTGTCGATTTCGAAGTCGACGCGAGCGTTCCTGTCGCTTCTCCTGATGGAGATCGACCTTCATCCGGGCCAGGATCAGCTCCTGGCCCGCGTCGAACCGGGCGTTCCGATCAGCGTGTCGGCCCTGGCCGACCAGCTCTCGGTTCGTCCCTCGACCGTGTCCAAGATGCTGGATCGGCTGATGGAGAAGAACCTCGTCGAGCGCACGGCCCACAGCCACGACGCCCGCCGCACCATGGTGATGCTGACCCCGGCAGGCGAAGCGCTGCGCGGCCGCGTCAACGCATTGTGGGAGAAGCTGGAGGCCGATCTGGCCTCGGCCGTGGCGCCCGAGCGGCGCGAGGATCTGCAGGAAGCCCTGCGCGAGGCCGACGAGCTTCTGTCCGCCAAGCTGCGCCGATTGCGCTGACGCCGCGAGCGGGGCGCCGGTCGCGGACGGCGCGCTAGGCAGGCGGCGGCTTATTGCGTATGCTAAGGGCCTTGCCGCAGCTCGAAAGAAGCCTCCCATTTCCGTGACGCGTTCCTCCCTCACCACACGCCGTACGGCTCTTCAATACGGACTGGGCGGGGCGATCGCCCTTCTCTGGGCGCACCGCGCCGAGGCGCAGCAGCAGCCCGCAGCGCCAGGCCAGCCCGCCCCCGCCGCGGCTCCGGCCGCTCCGCCGGCCCCGCCGCCCACCGTGGTGGACCTCAACGCCTTTTCCTTCGACGCCCTGTCCAACGCGATGCGGGCCCGGGCGGCCGCGCCCTGGGCCGAGCCGCCGCGCGACCTGCCCCAGCCGATCGCCGACCTCGACTACGACAGCTACCGGCGCATCCTCTATCGGCGCGACCAGACGATCTGGGCGAACGAGCCGCTGAACTTCCATCTCCAGGCCTATTTCCCCGGCTTCCTCTACAAGGACACGACGCGCCTCTTCGTCGGCGACGGCACCCATTTCCAGCCGCAGATCTTCTCGGGCGCGAATTTCGAGTTCCTCGCCCCGCTCGATCCCTCGACCTTCCAGAACATCCAGCTTCCCGGCGTCGCGGGCTTCCGTCTGAACTACCCTCTGGATCGACCCGACCTCTACGACGAGCTGGTCTCGTTCCTGGGCGCCAGCTACTTCCGCGCGCTCGGCATGAACAACCGCTACGGCCTGTCGGCGCGTGGCCTTGCGATCAACACGGCGACGGCGGTGGCCGAGGAGTTCCCGCGTTTCACGGCCTTCTACATCGTGAAGCCGCAGCCGGGTCAGGAGCTGATCCAGATCTTCGCCGAGCTGGAAGGGCCGAGCCTGGCCGGCGCCTATGCCTTCGCCGTGCGTCCCGGCGTCAAGACGCAGATCGACGTGACGGCCCGCCTGTTCTTCCGCGGCGAGGTGGAGCGTCTGGGCGTCGCGCCGCTGACCTCGATGTACCATTTCGGCGAGAACGACCACAACGAGCGCGAGGACTTCCGTCCGGAGGTCCACGACAGCGACGGGCTGTTCATCCTGCGGCCGAGCGGCGAGCGTCTGTGGCGCCCGCTGAAGAACCCGGAAGAGCTGGCTCTCTCCTATTTCGGCGAGACCTCGCCCAAGCTCTTCGGCCTCCTCCAGCGCGACCGCGACTTCTCCCACTACGAGGACGTCGAGGCCCATTACGAGCTCCGGCCCTCGCTGGTCATCGAGCCGATGGGGGACTGGGGACGCGGCATCATCCAGCTGGTCGAGATTCCGACCAATTCGGAAGTCAACGACAACATCGTCGCCTTCTGGGTGCCGGAGGAGAAGCCGGCCGCCGGCTCGCAGTTCGAGTTTCGCTACCGGATGCACTGGGGCTTCGTCGACGAGATGGAAAGCCATCAGGCCACCGTCGGCGCGACCTATGCCGGGCTCGGCGGCAACGGGGCCGACACCGGCGAGACCAACCTGCGCCGGTTCGAGATCAACTTCGTCGGCGGCACCGCCGAGAACCTCCCGGGCGACGCCGTGGTGGTGCCGATCCTCGAGGTGCCCGACACGGCCCGCCTCGTGCACAGCGGCATCAGTCGGCTGCCGGGTGGGGGCTGGCGCCTGTCGATCGAGCTCGAGAAGCTCGACGCATCGCCCGTGGAACTGCGCGCCAAGCTGTCGTTCAACCAGCGCATCATCTCCGAGACCTGGCTCTATCAATGGACGGGCCGTCCGTGAGGGTGCCCCCCGCCACCTCGACGGGGCGCCCCGCCGCGGCAGCGCCCCAGGACCACGAGCGCTTCTTCGACGCGCGCCCGGCCGGCATGCTGGTGGACCGGCCGGACCTCACCGAAGAGGACCTCCTGAACGCGATCGCCGAGCGGCTCGTCTTCGAGGGCCGCACCGGTCCCGAACCGCAGGTCGTCATCGAGGCGGCGCGGCTCGGCAAGCGCAAGGCGCTGGCCTTCCTGCGCAAGCTTCTTCTTCCGCCGCCGCGCGCGCCCCTGTCGATGCCGGTTCGCCCGATCCTGCGCGAGCACATGTCGCGCACGGACGAGGACATGCGCTGACTCTAGTCCGGCTAAGGTTTTTTCCGCCGGAAAGCCCCCCTGGCGCCGAGGGTGGACGCCCGGTTTCGCGTGCCGCCGCGCATGCGATGCACGGCTTTGCCTTGCCCTCGCCTGATCCGAGGGCAATATCATCCAAAGGGACATGACGGTCGAGGCGCTCGCAGGGGCGATGCGGCCGCGCGCGTAAGAGTTCGGTCGAAGTATCCATGACAGCACCAACACGGCGCCTTCCGACGCCGCGCGATCATCGCATCGACTTCTACCGCGGCATCGCGCTTCTGATGATCTTCGTGAACCACGTGCCCGGGGTTCTCTGGGAGCACTTCACCTCGCGCAATTTCGGCTTCTCCGATTCGGCGGAGCTCTTCGTGTTTCTGGCCGGCCTGTCCTGCGCCCTCGCCTACGGCCGCAACTTCCTGGAGCGCTCCGGCCTCATCGCCACGATCCGGGCCTTCCGCCGCGCGGGCGTCCTCTACCTCAACCATATCGCCCTGACGATGATCGTGGTCAGCCTCTATGCCTTCGCCTCGCTGGCGACGGGCGACGGGCGCTACCTCATGCAGCTCGGCTTCGGCTACTTCCTCTCGCGCCCAGTGGATACGCTCGCCGGCATCGCGACGCTCGGACACCAGTTCGCCTATCTCAACATCCTGCCGATGTATGCGGTGCTGCTCATGCTGCTGCCGGCCATGCTGGCCGTGGTCCGGCGGTTCGGCCTTCCGGGGCTCCTCGCGGCCTCGGTCGCGCTCTGGCTCGTCTGCGGCCTCTGGCGCTTCAACCTGCCGAACCATCCCAATCCCGGCGGCTGGCAGTTCAACCCGTTCGCCTGGCAGCTGCTCTTCGCGATCGGCCTCGCCACCGGCCTTGCCAAGGCTGGAGGCCATGCGCTGGTCGCCTATTCGCGCCCGCTCTACATCGCCGCGCTCGCCTATCTCGGCGTGTCCTTCGTGTTCGTGTCGGGTTCGATGTGGGGCTGGGAGCAGGCCTTGCCGCTTCCCCAGTTCCTGCGCGAGTTCGATAAGACCTACGTTTCCTTGCCGCGTCTCCTGCATGTCCTCGCGCTGGTCTACGTCTTCGCCCATGCGCCGGCCCATTCGCCGCTCCAGCGCGTCGGGCGCGACAACCCGTTCGCGCTTCTCGGTCGCCATTCCCTCCCGGTCTTCGCGGTGGGCACCGTCCTGTCGCTGTTCGCACAGCTCCTGCGCCTCAACCGGGAGCCGTCGCTGGCATTCGATACCGGGTTGATCGTCCTGGGGCTCGGCGTCCACTTCGCGCTCGCCCTGTTCCTCGACTGGTGGCGGGCCGTGAACGCACCGGCGTCCGCCGAACGCGCGCCGGCGGAACGGCGCACGCCCGAGGAAGCCGTGGCTCGCGCCCGGGCCTGACTGGAGGGCCTCGCAAGAACGTGTGCCGGCGGGCGTGCCTCGGCACGCCGCGCCCGCTATAAGGCGGACGCCGGATCACCCGGCCGGAGGACCGTCCCTTGAAGGATGCCAGCCATCCCTTCTTTCGCCCGCTCTGGCGACGCGTCGCGCTGGTGGCGGTGTGCGCCGCCTGGACCGTGGTGGAGCTGGTCGTCGGCGATCCGACATGGGCGGTGATGACGGGCGCGATCGGCGCTTACGCCGCCTGGACGTTCCTCATCGCCTACAAGCCGGCCACGGAAACCGCCGAGGCGCCCCGCGACCCGCCGGCCGGCTAATCTCAATCCCGGTTGGCGAGGCCCGCCTGCGCGAAGGTCGCCATGCCGTTGTGGCAGGCGACGGCGGCCTTGACCACGGCCGCCGCCAGCGCCGCGCCCGTGCCCTCGCCGAGCCGCATGCCGAGGGCCAGGACCGGCACCTTGTTCATGAGCCGCAGCGCCTTCTCGTGCCCGGGCTCGGCCGAGACATGGCCGAACAGGCAGTGGTCGAGCGTCCCGGGGTTCATCGCATGGAGGACGGCGGCCGCCGCCGTGGCGACGAAGCCGTCGACGATCACCGGCACGCGCTGCATGCGCGCGGCCAGGATCGCCCCGCTCATTGCCGCGATCTCCCGTCCGCCGAGCCGGCGCAGCACCTCCAGCGGATCGTTGAAATGCGCGCGGTGCAGTTCGAGGGCCTGGTCCACCACCGCCGCCTTGCGCGCCATGCCGGCGGCGTCCTGTCCCGTGCCGGGGCCCACCCAATCGGCCGCCGTTCCCCCGAACAGCGCGGCGAAGAGGGCGGCGGCGACCGCCGTGTTGCCGATGCCCATCTCGCCGAGGATCAGAAGGTCGGGCTCGCCGGCGAGGCACTCCATGCCGAAGGCCATCGTCGCGGCACAGTCGCGCTCGGAGAGCGCCGCGTCTTCCGAGATGTCGGCGGTCGGATAGTCCAGCGCGAGATCGAAGATCTTGAGGCCGAGGTCGAAGGTCGCGCAGATCTGGTTGATTGCCGCCCCGCCCGCCGCGAAGTTCTCCACCATGCCCTGCGTGACGGAGGGCGGGAAGGCCGAGACACCCTTCGCCGCGACCCCATGATTGCCGGCGAAGACCGCGACCACCGGCCGATCCACGGTCGGCGCACGCCCTTGCCAGGCCGCCATCCATTCGGCGATCTCCTCCAGCCGCCCGAGGCTGCCCGAGGGCTTGGTCAGTTCCTCCTGCCGGTGCCGCGCCGCATGCCGTGCCGCCCCATCGGCCTGCGGCATCTGGCGGATCAGGGCGCGGATGTCGTCGAAGGGAAGGCCGGTGGCGGACATGGACGGGCAACTCCGGAAGGGATCGGGCGGGGCCCCGCGTGATAGGCGCAAAGCCCCGGCTTCGCAAACCCGCCGCCGCGATACGCACCGTGCCCGGCGAACGCGCGTTCGTGTAGGCTCGGCGCCATGATTCGACTGGTCCATTCCACCTTGCGTGCCGGCGCCTTCCTGACGCGCCTGCCGACCGTGACGCGCGCCTTCGCCGGGCCGCCGGTGCCGCTCGGCCGGGACGCGCCGGCGTTTCCGGTGGTGGGCCTCCTCGTCGCCGCACCTCCTGCCCTCCTTCTGGCCGGCCTTCTCCAGGCGGGTCTCTCGCCGCTCGCGGCATCGGCCTTCGCCGTGCTCCTTCTCGTCGCACTCACCGGGGCGCTGCACGAGGACGGGCTCGGCGACACCGCGGACGGACTGTTCGGCCACGCCGACCGGATCCGCGCGCTCGCGATCATGAAAGACAGTCGCATCGGCACCTACGGTGCGCTGGCCCTTTTCGGCGCACTCGCCTTGCGCATCGCCCTCGTCGCCGACATCGCCGGCGCCTCGACGCTCGCCGGTGCGCTGGCGCTGCCGGCGGCCGCGGCCGTCAGCCGGGGCGCGATGGCGCTGCTCTGGTCCGCCCTTCCCAGCGCCGATCCGGGCGGGCTTGCCGACCGGATGGGCCGCCCCTCGCCGGCCGCCGGCTGGTGGGCCACGGCGGTCGGGTTCGGCTCGGCGCTTCTCTTCGGCATTCCCGTCGGCGGCTGGAGCGTGCTTCTGCTGCCGCCGCTCACGGCGGCAATCGCCTTCATCGCCCTCCGCCGCGTCCTCAAGCGCCGGCTCGGCGGTCAGACCGGCGATACGCTGGGGGCGTGCCAGCAGTTGGTCGAGATCGCCTGGCTTCTCGGCCTCGCGCTCCTCACCACGCCATGACGGCGAGCGCCAGGGTCAGGGCGAGAAGAAGGTCGCAGGCCCGTCGGAACAGGCGCAGCGCTGAGCGGATGTCGTGCGGCCCCGCATCGCGCCGACCCGCCGCATGGAGCATGGCGGCCTCGACCGCGATCTCGCCGTAACGGCGGGGACCGCCGAGCGCGAGATCGAGCGC
>NZ_BBWJ01000009.1 GCF_001463745.1 Aureimonas sp. AU22
CCCGCCGCTGCGGCTTCCGGCCAGCCGGCATTGGGCGAGCGGTGGCTCGGACCATCGGCCAGCGCCGCACGCAGGGCACGACGGCCGGCGGCGAAATTTGAACCGAGCCAGGCTGCAAGCGCGAAGAGGGCGGCGGTGAGGCGTGCCGGCACCCAGTTGGCGAGGTCGTCGAGCCTCGCCGCCGCCCAGCCGAAGGCGCGGTGCCGCTCGCTCATGTGCCCGATCATGGAATCGGCGGTGTTCAGCATCTTGTACGCGAAGAGACCCGGCAGGCCAGAAAGGACGAGGTAGAACCACGGCGCGACGACCCCGTCCGAGGCGTTCTCGGCAAGGCTCTCGATCGCCGCGCGCGACACGCCCGCCTCGTCCAGCGCGTCCGGGTCGCGCCCGACGATCATCGATACCGCGCGGCGCCCGGCGGCGAGACCGTCGCCCTCCAACGCGCGGCCCACGCGGGCGACATGATCGGCAAGGCTCTTCTGGGCCAGAAGCACCGAGGCGACGAGCGCCTCCAGCGCGAAGCCCGCCCAGCCGAGGGGGTGCAGGAGCCGGTGGAGGATGTGACCGAGGAGACCCGCGATCAGGAGGAGCGCGAGGGTGGAGACGACTCCCGCCACCCGCCGCAGCTTTGGCGTCCAGTGCGGCCGGTTGAACCGGCGATCGGCGGCTGCGATCAGCGCGCCGAAGCCGGCGACGGGATGGGGAACGCGCCGCCACAGCCAGTCGGGGTCGCCGATGACCCGGTCGAGCCCCAGCGCGAGAAGGCCGAGTGCCGCGCTCAAGCCCCGACGTCCGCCCGCGCTTGCCCGAGCGCTGCCCGCAGCCGCTCCGCCTCCGCCCCGTCGCGCACCGTGCCCAAGCGGAGCCAGTCGGGTTGCCCGGCGAAGGGGCGCACGAGGATGTGTCGGCGCCCCAGCGCCTCGAATACGGCGTGGGCGCGAGGCATATCGACCAACGAGAACAGCGCCGCGTCCCCCCGCGGCGAAAGCCCCGCCGCACCGATCGCGCCGCGCGTGAGGGCCGCGCGCCGGGCGATGTCTCGGCGCAGCGCCGCGACGCCGTCGGTGTCCGCCATCAACCGCGCGCCCACAGCGAGCGCCGGCCCGGAGACGGACCAGGGGCCGAGCCGAGCGGCGATCCTGGCGGCGAGTTCCGGCGTCGTCAGCGCGAAGCCGAGACGCAGGCCCGCCAGGCCGAAGAACTTGCCGAAGGAGCGCAGGACGACGAGCCCCGGCCGCCTCGCATCGGGGCCGAGGCTCTCGCGCGGATCGGCATCCATGAAGGCCTCGTCGACGACCAGCCAGCCGCCGCGCGCGCTCAAGCGGTCGCAGAGCGCCAGGAGCGCGGGGCGCGCGAACCGTCGTCCGTCGGGATTGTTGGGGTTCACGACCACGACGACCTCAGCCGTTGCGGGCGCCGATGCGGGATCGGCGAGCGCCGAGACCGTGTGCCCCGCGGCTTGGAACGCGCGCGCATGCTCGGCATAGGCGGGGGTGAGGATCGCTGCCTCGCCGGCGGGCAGAAGATGCGGCAGGAGCGAGATCAGCGCCTGGCTGCCGGGGGCCGCAACGATGCCCGCGCCCTCCGGCGCGCCGTAAAGGCGCCGGGCCGCCTCGCAGGCGTCCCGCTCCAGCTCCCCTTCCGGCAGACGGGTGAAGAGGTCGAGCTCCAGCGGCGGCAGCGGCGGGGGCACAGGATTGATGCCGGTGGACAGGTCGAGCCAGTCCTCGCG
>NZ_BBWJ01000010.1 GCF_001463745.1 Aureimonas sp. AU22
GGGCACAGGATTGATGCCGGTGGACAGGTCGAGCCAGTCCTCGCGCCGCCCGCCGAAGCGCGCGATCGCCGCGCCCAGCGCCCCGCCGTGGACGAGATGCGCGCTCACGTGCGGTCGACCACGTGGATGTAGGAGCCGGACACGCGCCCGCGCCGAAGACCGACGCCGCCGAGGGCTTCGCCGAGCGCATCCGCGGCCTCGAACAGCCGCTCGCCCTCGCCCTCCCCGACGATCGTGGAATAGTGGAACTCGTGGCCGACGAGCGGCCCTTCCCAGGGACCGCCCGGCAGCGCCGTCAGCCGGCGATAGCCGAGATGGAGGCGCTGCGTGGCGAAGGAGGTGACGAGCGGCAGGAAGCCGAGCATCGGATGGCGCCGACCTCCGGCGTCCTCCAGCACGTCGCCGAGAACCATGTAGCCGCCGCATTCGCCATAGATCATGGCATTTCGCTCGCGCGCTCGCGCCATGCCGGCGTGAAACCCGCCGGCCTCGGCGATGCGACCGGCATGAAGCTCGGGATAGCCCCCCGGCAGGAATACGGCATCCGCCGTGGCGTCCGGTCCTTCGCCAGCGAGCGGCGAGAAGAACGACAGCGCCGCCCCCGCCTTATGCCAGCCATCGAGGAGGTGGGGATAGGCGAAGGCGAAGGCCTCGTCGCGCGCCACCGCGATTCGGGCACCGAGCGGGGCAAGGCGTGCCGTCGGGGCGATGGGGTTCCGCCGTGGCTGCGCGGATCGAAGCAGCGCTTCGAAGGCCGCCGCGTCCGCGCCCTCGCCGAACCAGTCGGCCGCCCGCTCCAGAAACGCGTCGAGCCCGTCGGTCTCCCCGGCGCCGACGAGACCGAGATGGCGCTCCGGCATCGCCAGCGCCTCGCGCCGGGGCAGCGCGGCGAGGATCGGCAGGCCCAACGGCTCGAGCGCGCCGCGCAGCATCGCCTCGTGCCGCGCGCTGCCGACGCGGTTGAGCGCGAGGCCGCACAGGGGCAGGCCCTCGCGATGGTCGCGAAACCCTCGCACCAAGGCCGCCACCGAGTGCGACTGCCTGGCGCAATCCACCACGAGGAGCACGGGGAGCCCCAAGATCTCGGCGAGGTCGGCGGCCGAGCCCGTTCCATCCGCCGCGCCGTCGAAGAGCCCCATCATGCCCTCAACGACGAGGGCGTCGCCACCGGTCTCGGCCAGATCGCGAATCAGCGCGGGGCGCATGGCATAGGGGTCGAGATTGACGGATGCGCGCCCCGCCGCCACCGCGTGGAAAGCGGGATCGATATAGTCCGGCCCCGCCTTGGCGGGCGCGACACCCAGCCCGCGCCGACGCGCCCAGCGCAGGAGTGCCAGGGTGAGAAGCGTCTTGCCGCTGCCCGACTGGGGCGCGGCGACGAGGAGACCGGGACGGGGCGGAACGACGGGCATGATCGGTGGCGCTTTTCGCACGGATGCGCCGCGCCTATAAGCCCCCGATGGGTCTCGATCTCGGCCAGCGCCGCACAGGAACAAGCGAAACGCGGGACGGCGTGCCGCTGCGGCGCGGCTGGACCACGGGCGCCTGCGCCACCGCCGCGACCAAGGCCGCGCTCGCCGCGCTCCTCACCGGGGAATTCCCCGATCCCGTCGAGATCGTCCTGCCCAAGGGCGAGCGGCCCGCCTTCCCGCTGGCGCGCACCGCGCTCACGCAGGCGCAAGCCTTCGCCGCCATCGTCAAGGACGCCGGCGACGACCCCGACGTCACGCACCTCGCCGAAGTCGGCGCGCGCGTGCGCTTCGGCCCGCCGGGCAGCGGCATCGTGTTCCGCGCAGGGCCGGGGGTCGGCACGGTGACGCGGCCGGGCCTGCCGATCCCGCCCGGCGAGCCGGCGATCAACCCGGTGCCCCGCGCCCTGATGCGCGCCGAGGTCGAGGCGCTCTGCGCCGTCCACAGGCTTGCGCCGGACGTCGAAATCTCGATCGAGGTGCGGGACGGCGAGCGGCTGGCGGAGCGGACCTGGAACGGGCGGCTCGGCATCCTCGGCGGGTTGTCGATCCTCGGCACGACGGGGATCGTTCACCCGTTCTCGTGCTCGGCCTGGATCCATTCGATCCATCGCGGCATCGACGTCGCGCGCGCCTCTGGGCTTGCCCATGTCATCGGCGCGACGGGTTCCACCAGCGAGGACGCGGCGCGACGCCTGTATCCCGAGCTTCCCGACATCGCCTATCTCGACATGGGCGACTTCGCCGGCGGCGTCCTGAAATACCTTCGCCGCCACCCGGTGCCGCGGCTGACGCTGATCGGCGGGTTCGCCAAGTTCACCAAGCTCGCGCAGGGGTCGCTCGACCTTCACTCGGGACGCAGCCAGGTGGACCCCGGCTTCCTGCTCGCCCTCATGGGCGAGGTCGCGGCCGAGACGCGGGGCGCCGTGCTCGGCGCCAACACGGCGAAGGAGGTGCTGGACCTTGCCGCCGGGGTAGGGCTGGATCTCGCCGCGCCCGTCGCATCGAAGGCGCTCGCGACGGCGCGCGACGCGCTCGGCGATGCGCCGTGCCGCGTCGAGGTGCTGGTGACGGACCGGGCGGGCGGGGTGATCGCGCGTGCCGTCTAGAGAAGCGCTCGGCGTCCTGATCCTCGGCGGCACGGCGGAAGCCACGGCGCTCGCGATCCGTCTGCACACGGAACGCCGCGTCGAGCGACTCGTGCTGTCGCTGGCCGGCCGCACCCTTCGACCCGATCTGCCCGAAGGGGTCGAAGCCCGCATCGGCGGCTTCGGCGGCGCGGCGGGCCTTGCCGCCTATCTCGCAGCGGAAGGCATCACCCATCTCGTGGACGCGACGCATCCGTTCGCGGCGGGTATTTCGCGCAATGCGGCGGAGGCAGCGCTTGCGGCCGGCGTGCCGCGCCTCGCGCTCCATCGCCCCGGCTGGGACGCGCGTCCCGGCGACCGGTGGGTCCACGTCGCGTGCCTGAAGAGTGCGTGCGACGCCCTGCCCCCCGGCGCACGGCCGTTTCTGGCGCTGGGCCGGCAGCACATCGCGCCGTTCCGCCACCGACCGGATCTGCGACCCGTCCTGCGGATGGTGGATCCGCCGGACGCGCTGCCCTTCGCGGCCGACCTCGTTCTCGGCAAACCGGGGGACGCGGCATCCGAGATCGCGCTGTTCGCAGGAAAAGGCATCACCCACGTCGTCTGCCGCAACGCAGGCGGCGCGGCGTCCTACGCGAAGATCGAGGCTGCGGGGGCTCTCCGGCTTCCCGTCGTCCTCATCGACCGCCCGCCCGCCCCACCGCCGCCGATGGTGGCGAGCGTCGAAGAGGCGGTCGCGTGGCTCCGGAGAACGCCCTAGCCGGCCGACTTGCCGCGGACGGAGCGCAGGATATGGGGATGCGCCGCGTCGTAGAGCTTGGAGTCTATGAACCCCTCGGCGCCCAATGCCCGGCCGACCAGCACGAGCGCCGTACGGGTGAGCTTGGCCTTGCGCACCTTGCGGGCCACGGTGGCGAGCGTCGCGTGGATGAAGGCTTCGTCCGGCCAGCCGACGCGATAGGCGACGACCACCGGGCAGTCCGGTCCATAGGCCGGCAAGGGCGAGAGTTCGCGCTCGATATGGGCGAGGTTGCGGATCGACAGGTGGATCGCGAGCGTCGCGCCGCTCCGGCCCAATGTCGCCAGGTCCTCGCCCGCCGGCATGGCGGAGGACTTCATCGCCGTGCGTGTCACGATGACGCTCTGGCAGACCTCGGGGATCGTCAGCTCCTGCCGGAGCGCGGCGGCCGCCGCCGCAAAGGCGGGCACGCCCGGCGTCACGTCGTAGGCGATCCCCAGTGCGTCCAGACGGCGCATCTGCTCGGCCGTCGCGCCGTAGATCGACGGATCGCCGGAATGGACGCGCGCCACATCGAGGCCGGCCGCATGGGCGGCCTCCATCTCGGCGACGATCTCGTCGAGATGCATCGGCGCCGTGTCGAGGACGCGGGCGCCCTCGGGCGCCGCCTTCACGATCTCCTCCGGCACCAGCGACCCGGCATAGAGACAGACCGGGCAACGCTCGATGAGGCGAAGCCCGCGGACGGTGATGAGGTCGGGCGCGCCGGGTCCGGCACCGATGAAATGAACGGTCACGATCCGATCCCCGATCCGGCCTTCGCGGCATAGCCGCGCGGCGTGTAGGCATAGGTGCGCCCCTCACCGCTCGTGAAGGCGCGCGTGTTGGTGGAGCCGACGACGACCACGGTCAGCATGTCGACCTCGTCGACCGCGAGATGCTGCAATTCCACGATGCGGACGCTCTCGCCCTCGCGCCCGAGATTGGTGGCGAGCACCACCGGCGTCTCGGCCGGGCGATGGCTGAGCAGCACGTCGCGGGCGTGGGCGAGTTGCGTGCGGCGGCGCTTCGAAACCGGATTGTAGAAGGCGATCACGAAGTCGCCCTCGGCGGCCGCCTTCACCCGCCGCTGGATGTCCTCCCAAGGCGTGAGGAGGTCGGACAGCGAGATCGTGCAGAAGTCGTGCCCGAGCGGCGCGCCGGCCCGCGCGGCGGCGGCCTGCAGCGCCGAGATGCCGGGCGACACTGCGATCGCGACGCGGCGCGCACTGTGAGACACGTCGCCCCGGTCGATCAGTTCGAACACCAGCGTCGCCATCGCGTAGATGCCGGCATCGCCCGAGCAGACGAGCGCGACGTCGCGCCCCTCCGCCGCGAGTTCCAGCGCGAAGCGCACCCGCGCCTCCTCCGCCCCGAGATCGAAGTCGTGGCGCTGCTTGCCGGTGGCCAAAGGTCCGAGAAGGTCGAGATAGAGCGAGTAGCCGACGAGATCGCTCGCGCGGGCGACCATGGCGGAGACTTCCGGCGAGCGCCATTGCGCCCCGCCCGGCCCGATCCCGACGACGAAGAGGCTGCCCCGCGCGCGGCCGATCGTGGCCGGATCGACGGGCCGGGGCGCCCGGGCAAGGGCCGCCGTCGCGCGCGCCGACTTGCGCTTGGCAACCACGAGGGCGCCGTCCGCTCCCGCGCCGGCGAGCGCCGCGCCTTCCGAAACGCCGTGGCAGCCGGCTTCCCGGAAGACGACCTCGGATGGGTTCGCCAGCCGCGGCGTTTCCGCCTCCAACCGTGCGGCGTCGAAGAAGCGGGCGGGCACGCCGTAGCGGGCGGCGACCGCATGGATGGCGGGCTCGTCGGCCTTCAGGTCGAGCGAGGCGACGGCGGCGAGCGACAAGGGGCTGAGGCCGGATTCCGCCAGCACGCGCTCCGCCAGCGCCACGGCCTCTTCCGGCGGCGCGCCGCGCTCGGCACCGATCCCGAGCACCAGCGTCTTCGGGCGGTAGAGGAGTTCGAGCGGAGCCGGTTGCCGTGCCGCGTCCGTCACCGACAGTGACACGCGCCCGTCGTCGGAGACGGGGATGGAGGACGCTTCGAGCCAGTCCGCCCGGCCTTCGATCCAGGCATGCTCGCCGGAGAGGAGTTCGGCCATCACGCCCTTGGCGTCGGCCGGGTTTTCGAGCGCGTAGCCCTCGGGCGGCGCGTCGAGCGCCACGCCGAAACGCAGGTCGCCGGCCGTGGTGATGGCGGGCGCGACATCGAGGACAACCGCGATGCGGCGTGCGAGATCGTTGGCGCCGTGGTGCCCGCCGAGGAGCGGCACCACGGCCGAGGCATCCTCGGCCACGCAAAGGACCGGTGGCTCGGTGCCCTTGTCGGCGAGGAGCGGCGCCAGGATGCGGATCAGGGCGCCCGACGCCATCAGGGCGACGATCGGCCGCCCGGCGGCGAAGAGGGCGCGGATGTGCTCGCCGGCATGGGCAAAGGTCACGTCGGCGCCGGACACGCGCGTCGTGCCATGCACCTCGCCGCGCAAGGCATCGGCGAGACGACGTGCGAGGGTGGAGGCGGCGGGGCCGAGGCAGAGGATCGCCGGCGTATTCATCGGGCATTCCCCTCGTCCAGCGCGCGGAGGATCGCGGGTTCGCCCCCCTTGTAGAGAAGGATCAGCGCGAAGTAGGGCGCGCGGGCGTCGGTCTCGGCGAGCGGCAGGACGCGCTCGCCCGGCTGGCCGATGCGTTCCGCGTAGCTCGCCCGGGCGGTGAGACCCATGTCCGCGATCAATGCCTTCACCCGTTCGAAATGCCGGCCGAGCTTCAGGATCGCGACGCTCTCCGCCGCCGCGATCGCCGGCCGCAGCGCCTCGTCGGGCAGCGTCGCCGGCAGGACGCAGAAGCGGTCGCCGCGCGCGCTCAAAGGGCGGCCCGTGCGCGCCGCCGCCGCCATCACCGAGGAGACGCCGGGCACGACCTCCGTGGGATAGCGATGACCGAGGCGGGCGAAGAGCTGGAGGAACGAGCCGTAGAAGAACGGATCGCCCTCGCACAGGACGGCGACGTCCCGCCCTGAATCGAGCGCGTCGGCGATCTTCGGAGCGGCGAGATCGTAGGCCCCCTGCCCCGGCGCTCGCTCGCTCGCCATGCAAAGCGGGATCGCGATCTCGACCTGGCCGCCCGGCAGGTGCGGGGCCGCGATCGCGCGCGCAAGGCTCGTGGCGCCTTCGGACAGCGGATAGGCGATGACCGGCGCCTGGCGCAGGAGCCGCACCGCCTTCAGCGTCAGGAGTTCGGGATCGCCGGGCCCGAGGCCAAGGCCCAGAAGCCGGCCGGTCATGGAAGAGCCTTCTTCGTGACATGCCAGTGGGTGACGGGCATCGACGCCCGCCAGCCGCGATAGGGGCCGACGGGCTCGGCGGCCGCCACCGAGACGCGCAGGAGTTCGCCCCCGTGGACCTCGTGGAGCGCGAGGAGGATCGCCTCCGATTCGAGCGTCACCGCATGGGCGACCAGCCGCCCGCCGGGTTTCAGGGCGCCGAAGGCCGCGGGAAACAGCCCGTCCGTCAGCCCGCCGCCGAGAAACACGGCGTCGGGGGCGGGCAGCCCATCGAAGGCGTCCGGGGCGCGGGCGGGGACGATGGCGAGGCCGACCGGCGCGAGGCGCTCGGCGTTCTCGGCGATCATCGCCCGGCGCGCTTCGACGGGCTCGATGGCGATCGCTCGGCCACCCGGCGCGGCGCGCAGCCATTCCACCGAGATCGAGCCGCATCCGGCGCCGACGTCCCAGAGAAGCTCGCCCGGCATCGGCTCGAGCGCCGAGAGCGCCAGCGCGCGCAGGGTTCGCTTCGTCATCTTGCCGTCGTGGCGGAAGGCGTCGTCGGGCAGGCCGGCGACCGTGGAGCGGGCACGGCGGCCCGCGTCAGCCCGGCATTCGAGCGCGATCGTGTTGAGATCGGCGATGGCCTGGAGATCGAAGCCAGCTGCCTTCGCCTCGCGGATCCGCTCGGCCGCGCCGCCCATGTGCTCCAGCACATGGAGGCGGCTTGTCCCGAACCCGCGCGCCGCGACGAACGCCGCGAGGCGCGTGGCGGATGCGCCGTCCTCCGACAGAAGCAGCAGGCGCGCGCCGTCGCGCAATTCGGGGACGACCGCTTCCAGCGGCCGGCCATGGATCGACACGCAGCGCACATCCTCCAGCGCCCAGCCGAGCCGTGCGGCGGCCAGCGAAAAGGCGGAGGGTGCGGGAAGAACCGCGAACGCGCCGGGCTCGATCACCTCGCGCAGCCAGCGCGCCGGGCCGAACCAGGACGGATCGCCCGTCGCCAGCACCACCGCGCGGCGCCCGCGCGCGGCCAGGATGTCGGGTGCCGACGCGGCGAAGGGCGAGCGCCAGGGACGTCGCTCGGCCGGATGGTCCGCGGGTAGCAGCGCCAGGTGACGGGCGCCGCCGAAGACGATCTCCGCCGCGGCGAGGACGCGCGCGGCTTCGGGCGAAAGGGTCTCGATCCCGCCGTCGCCGATGCCGACGAGATGCAGCCAGGGCGTCATGCCGGCGCGCCCTCGAGGCCGGCGGCGAGCGCGTTGACGGCGGCCGCCGCCACGGCGCTGCCACCGCGCCGGCCGGTGAGCGTCGCGAAGGGGAGCCCGCGCGGGTTCGCGGCGAGTTCCGCCTTCGATTCGGCGGCGCCGACGAAACCCACGGGAAAGCCGAGGATCACGGCAGGGTGCGGCGCGCCTTCGTCGAGCCGTTCCAGAAGACGGAACAGCGCGGTCGGCGCGTTGCCGATGGCGACCACCGCCCCGTCGAGATCGGCGTCCCACAGATCCACCTGCGCGGCCGATCGCGTGGTGGCAACCTGTCTCGCATGCTCGGAAACGCCGGAATCGTTCAGACGGCACACCACGCGATTGCCGGCCGGAAGCCGCGCCCGGATCACGCCATGCGCGACCATCTCGGCGTCGACGAGGATCGGTGCGCCGCGCTGCAGCGCCGCCCGCCCCGCCGCCACGGCACCCGGCGAGACGACGAGGTCGTCGATCGCATCCACCATGCCGCAGGCATGGGCGATACGGATCGCGAGGTCCTGCGCGTCGGGGGCAAGACGCGCGAGCGCGGGCGCGCCCTCCTCGCGGATGGTGCGAAAGCTCAGCGCATAGATCGCTGCGGGATCGCGCAGGTGGGCGGGCACGGGCATCGGCGCCTCAGTGCCCTTTCAGCGTGCGCGGCCCGAGCGGATGGTCGGCATGCGGATAGGGATGATGCGTGTGCGCGTGCCCGTGCCCGTGGCCGTGGTCGTGCCTGTGGCTCTCGCCGTGTGCGTGGCCATGGCTGTGGTCATGGCCCGGGGCGTGATCGTGGTGGTGATCCGGACCGTGGGAATGGTCGTGCGGATGATCGTGATGATGGTGGTGCGCGTGGTCGTGACCATGCGAATGGTCGTGGTGATGCCCCGCCCCATGCTCGTGCCCCGCAGGCCCCGTGCCGATGCCCTCGACGTGATGGTGGTGGCTTTCCTGGGGCAGGCCGACCTCGGCCTCGAAGCCCAGCACCTGCTCGCGATACTTGCACATCTGGCAGTTCATGAGGTTAGTGCCCTGGAGGATCTCCTCCAAACGGTCCACGAAGGTCTCCACCACGAGATCGTGGGCGCCGAGATACTTCGCCTTCAGGAAGCGGATGCCGGGATGGGCGGCGGCGACGCGATCCGTCGCGTCGTAGATCCGGTCGACCAGGATGCCGGTGAAGAGGAAATAGGGAAACACCACGACGCGGCCGTAGCCGAGCCGGGCGACGTGCGTGAGGCCCGGCTCGACGAGCGGAAAGGTGACGCCGGAATAGGTCGTCTCGCCCCAGCCGAAGCCGAGGCCCTCCCACAGGAGGCGCATGACCTTGGCGACGTTGGAATTGGCGTCGGGATCGGACGCCCCCCGCCCGACCACCACCAGCATCGTGTCGTGCAGCGGCTCGCCGTCGCGCCAGCCATCGCTGCGCAGCGCCTCGCGGATGCGCTCCCCGGCGGCGCGGATCATCTTCGGGTCGATGCCGAGTTCGCGCCCGTAGGTGACGGACACGTCGTTCTGCGCGGCATAGGTGTTGAGGACGGACGGGATGTCGTTCTTGGCATGGCCGGCGGCGAACAGCATGCCCGGCAACGCCAGGATGTTCGTCGCACCCTTGGCCTTCAGCCGATCCAGCCCGTCGCGGATGATCGGGGTGGCGAATTCGAGATAGCCGTAGTCGACGCTCCAGTCGGGCAGGCGGCGCGCCATCTTCTCGGCGAGGCCGCGAAACTCGTCCACCGCGCCCCGGTCGCGGCTGCCATGGCCGCACAGCATCAAGGCCTTCATCGTCGTCCTCCGTCCTTGCATCGCCGGAGGAGGCGCGGCGCAAAACTTTTGCGCAGCGAATCGATCCGCCGGTTCTCGCGTCGGCCCCCGGATTGGGTCGGCCGCCCGTGAAATCTTGAGTGTCAGAGCCTCGTTCGAGGCACCGTCAGGCCCGCGCTTCATGACGGACGGCGCGGGCTTCGTCAAATCGCCGACCGTTTCCGCTTGGCCGGACGGGCAGCCCGGCCTATGGCCTCCGGGCCCGTCCCGCGAAAGCCGCCGTCCATGCCCTTCGACGACCCCTTCATCCTCCTCGTCCTGGCCGCCTTCGTGGCGGGCGTCATCGACGCGATCGCGGGCGGCGGCGGCATGATCACGGTGCCGGCGCTCCTGCTCGGCGGCCTCGACCCCTTGTCGGCGCTCGGCACGAACAAGCTCCAGTCGCTCTTCGGCTCGGCGTCCGCCACCATCACTTATGCGCGCAAGGGCCACGTGCAGCTGAAACCCCTCCTGCCGGCCGCCGCCCTCTCCTTTGGCGGCGCGTGTCTCGGCGCGCTGCTTGCCGCGTCCCTGCCGCTGGATTTCCTGCGCCGGCTCCTGCCGTTCCTCCTGATCGCCATCGCCGTCTATTTCGCGCTGAAGCCGGGGCTCTCGGACGTCGACCGCGAACGGCGCATCTCGCCGGCCGCCTTCGCGCTGTTCCTGGTGCCCCTGATCGGCGCCTATGACGGATTGTTCGGGCCGGGCACGGGGTCGTTCTTCATGCTGGCCTTCGTGTCGCTCGCCGGCTACGGCGTCCTGAAGGCGACCGCCCACACCAAGCTTCTCAACTTCGCCTCCAACTTCGGGGGTTTTGCCGTCTTCGCCCTCGTCGGTTCCATCCACTGGAAGCTCGGGCTCGCCATGGGCGTCGCGCAGTTTCTCGGCGCGCGCGTCGGCGCCGGCGTCGCCATGCGCTTCGGCGCCGGGCTGATCCGCCCGCTTCTCGTCCTCGTCTGCATCGCGCTGGCGGTGCGGCTACTGTGGTCGTGACGAGGCCCCCAGTCCCGGCCCTGATGCTGCAGGGCACGGGATCGGATGTGGGCAAGAGCGTCCTCGTGGCCGGCCTCTGCCGCCTCTTCGCCAATCGGGGGCTCACCGTGCGGCCGTTCAAGCCGCAGAACATGAGCAACAACGCGGCCGTCGCCTGGAACCCGAGCGTCGGCGAATGGGGCGAGATCGGTCGGGCGCAGGCGCTCCAGGCGCTGGCCTGCCGCGTAGCGCCGAGCGTCCACATGAATCCCGTCCTCCTCAAGCCGCAATCGGAGACCGGCTCGCAGGTCGTGGTGCAGGGACGCGTCGTGGGCGCGGCGCGGGGGCGCGACTACCAGGCGCTGAAGGCGCGCTTCCTGCCGGCCGTCCTCGACAGCTTCGCCGAGGTGTCCGCCGGCGCCGACCTCGTGCTGGTCGAGGGCGCGGGGTCGCCGGCCGAGATCAACCTGCGCGCCGGCGACATCGCCAACATGGGTTTCGCGCGCGCCGCCGGGGTGCCGGTGGTGCTGGTCGGCGATATCGACCGGGGCGGCGTCATCGCCTCGCTCGTCGGCACGCACGCGATCCTGCCTGAAGAGGACCGCGCACCCATTCGCGGCTTCCTGATCAACAAGTTCCGGGGCGACCCGACGCTCTTCGCCGAGGGGCTTGCCGCCGTCACCCGCTTCACCGGCTGGCCGAGCTTCGGCGTGGTGCCCTGGGCCCCCGAGACGGCGCGCCTGCCGGCCGAGGACTCCGTGGCGCTGGACCGCCGGCCCACGCAAAGACCGAAGCCGGGCGACCTTCGCGTCGCGGTGCCGCGCCTGCCGCACATCGCCAATTTCGACGACCTCGATCCGCTGCTCGCGACGCCCGGCGTCTGCGTCGCGCTGGTGCGGCCGGGCGAGCCATGGCCGGACGACGCCGACCTCGTGCTCCTGCCGGGCTCCAAGGCGACGATCGCCGACCTCACGGCCCTTCGCGGCGAGGCATGGGACCGCGCGATCCTCGCCCATCACGCGCGCGGCGGTCACGTGCTCGGCCTTTGCGGCGGCTACCAGATGCTGGGACGCCGCATCCTCGACCCCGACGGCGTCGAGGGCGACACGCGCGAGGCGGACGGCCTCGCCCTTCTCGACGTCGAGACGCGGATGCTGGGCCCGAAGACCCTCAGGGAGGTCGAGGCGATCGGGCACGGCGGCATCGCCTTCCCCGCCTACGAGATCCACATGGGGCAAAGCGAGGGGCCGGACCGCGCGCGCCCCTTCGCCCATGTCGCTTCGCAGCCCGAGGGCGCGGTGAGCGCCGACGGGCGGGTCTGCGGCACCTATCTGCATGGCCTGTTCTCGGGCGACCGTTGGCGCGAGGCCTATCTGGCCGGGCTCGGCGTCACCAAGCCAGGCCGCTCCCACCAGGGGGACGTCGAGGAAGCGCTCGACGCCCTCGCCGCGCGGTTGGAGGCCTGTCTCGACATCGCGGCTCTCGAGCGCATCGCCCGCGCGCGGTGACCCGTCGCCCCGAGCGGGGGCGCAAGATGTCGAATCCGTAATTGGCAATCCATGAAAAATCGCTCCAGATCTGCGCCAGCGCAATCTGGAGACGCCTCGTGGTCGCAACGTCCCTGACCGATACCCGAACCGGCTACGGCCTCGTGTCGCGCACCCTTCACTGGGGCATGGCGCTGCTGTTCGTCTGGCAGTTCACGACGGTGTTCCTGTCCGCGGTCGCGGAGGACACGGCGGTGGAACGCTTCTTCTGGGGCACCCACTATTCGGTCGGCTTCACGCTATGGGCGCTGGTGCTCGCACGCGGCGCCTGGGGCCTGTCGCAGATCCGGCACCGGCCGCGACACGAGGGCCCGCGGCTCCTGGCCCGTGCCGCGACGCTCGGTCACCTCGCGCTCTACGTGCTGATGGTCGTGGTGCCTTCGCTGGCGATCCTGCGGGCCGCCAACAACGGTCGGGGTTTCAGCGTCTATGGCAACCAGCTCGTCGCCCCCGGCGGTGCGGCGAACCCGTCGCTGACGGCGCCGGCCAACCTCCTGCACGGGTTTCTCGGCTGGACGCTCTTCGCGCTCATCGCCGGCCACATCGCCATGGCGCTCTGGCACGGCCTCGTGCGCCGCGATGCGACGCTGCGCCACATGACGCGCGGTCCCCAGCGGGGACCCCGCTCCCTGCGCTCGTTCTGACGCGGCTCAGTCCTCGGACGCGAAGTCCTTGAACCGGCCGGCCCAGTCCTTGTGCCAGCGCGACAGGGGCGGACGGTTCTCCACGATGTCGCCCGCCGCCCAGCGGATGCGCTTCTCGTCGGTCCGGCGCGTGGTTTCGCCGTCCGGGCACAGGATGTAGAAGTCGCCGGCTTCGAGCCGCTCCATCATGAAGTCGATCGTCTGGTCGGGCGTCCAGGCGCCGTCCGGCTTCTCGGTGCGGCCCTTGGCGGTGAGGCCGGTGAACACGAAGCCGGGAATCAGGAGGGCCGCCTGGACCTGATGGCCCGCCGTTTCGCGCAGTTCGTGCTGCAGCGCCTCGGTGAAGACTCTCACGCCGGCCTTCGACACGTTGTAGGCCGGATCGCCCGGCGGCGTGGTGATGCCCTGCTTGGAGCCGGTGTTGACGATCAGCGCCGGCTCTCCGTGGGCCATCATCGCCGGGCCGAAGATCCGCGTTCCGTTGACGACGCCGCCGAGATTGATCGAAAGCACGGCGTCCCAGTTGGCCTGGTCTCCGAAGATCGACGAGCCCGGCTGGATGCCGGCATTGTTCATCAGCACATGCACCTTGCCGAGGCGCTCGGCGATATGCTCGGCGGTCTTCTGGAGGCCCGCACGATCGCTGACGTCGCAGGCGGCCGCCACGATCCGCGTCTCGTCGCCATCGGCCAGCGCCACCAGTTCCTCATGCGCGCTCGCCAGGTCTTCCATGCGCCGGTCGACGACCGCGACCTTCAGCCCGGCCCTGGCGAAGCGCCGGGCGGCAGCGAGCCCGATGCCGGCCGCGCCCCCGATCACGACGGCGGTGTGGAGCGGTGCGATGGCGGGGTGATGCATGGAAATGGTCCTCGAGCGTCGTTCTTCGGTTCGGCGGGGACATAGCAGGCCCGCGCTCCAAGGGGAGGGCGGCGAGCGAAAGGAAGACAAGCGATGACCCCACTGCGCGTCGCCTTCACCGGGGGACCCGGCGCCGGCAAGACGACCTTGATCGACCATCTGGCCTCCACAGGTTTCGCCCATATGCCGGAGGCGGGGCGCGCCGTGATCCGCGACCAGTCCGCGATCGGCGGACCGGCTTTGCCTTCGGGCGACCGGGCGGCCTTCGCGGAGGCGATGCTGACATGGGAGCTGCGGTCCTGGCACGAAGCGGCCGGCCTTCCGGGTCCGGTGCTCTTCGACCGGGGCCTGCCCGACCTCGTCGGCTATCTCCGCCTCTGCGGCCTTCCGGTCCCGGTCCATGTCGAACGGGCGTCGCAGCTTGTGCGCTATCATGCCCGCGTCTTCGTCGCGCCGCCCTGGGAGGCGATCTACGAGACCGACCGCGAACGCTCGCAGGACTACGCGGAAGCGGTCGCCACGCACCGCGAGGTGACGCGAGCCTGGCGCGAGTTCGGCTACGAGACGGTGCCCCTTCCGCTCGCGTCGGTCGCCGAGCGCGCCGTCTTCGTCCGCTCTCGTCTCGGCCTCGATTGACTGGCCTCCCGCTTCGTCTATCCTCGCGCACGGATGGTCTCCCCCGCCAAGTTGACGGAGGGAGCTAAGAGGGAATGCGAAGGGCCGACTTAACCCAAGGGCCCGTATCGCAGCCGACCCCGCGACTGTAGAGCGACGAGGCGCCCCCGCCGGCAGGCAACTGCTGGAAACGCCACTGGACGGTTTCGTCCGGGAAGGCAGGGGACCGCCGATGACCCGCGAGCCAGGAGACCTGCCATCCGTTGCCAAGGCGGCCATTCCGGTCGCCGTCACGGAGGTTGAACCCATGACCGCTTCGCCGATCGCTCAGAGCCGATCCATCTCCGCGCGCCTGCCGGCCGCGATCCTCGCCTTTGCCGCGGGCGCCTTTCTCCTGTGGGGCGCGGGCTTTGCCGGCGCCGACGCGCTGCACGACACCGCGCACGACGCGCGCCATGCCATGGGACTTCCCTGTCACTGAGGCGGCCTTCGCCGTCTTCCACATCCCCTGCGCGTTCGCTCGAAGCCCCTTGCCGGGCCGCGAACGCCTTTCCAGTGACACGGCCTCGGATCGGAACGCCTCGGGCGTTCCGCCGGGCCGAAAGGGATCTCCCATGCTCGCACGCTTCTTTCTGGCCGCGCTTCTGGCCGGCATCCTCGCCGGCGTCTTCGTCACGCCGATCCAGCATCTCAAGACGACGCCGCTGATCCTCGCCGCCGAAACCTTCGAGACCGGCGGCGAGGCGCACGACCACGCCGCCCTCCTCCCGAGCCTAATATCGCCCGCCCATGCCCACGGCACGGCGGAAGCGGCAGAGCCCGGCACAGCGGCGCGGATCGGCGGCACGCTTCTCGCCAACATCGTCATCGGCGCGGCCTTCTCGCTTCTGATCCTGGCCGCGAGCCTCGGCCTCGACCGCCCCGTGACGGCCGCCAACGGCGCGCTCTGGGGGCTGGCCGGCTTCGCCGTCGTCACGCTCGCCCCGGCGATCGGCCTGCCGCCCGAACTGCCGGCGATGCCGGCGGCCGATCTCGCGGCCCGCCAGACGTGGTGGCTCGCGACGGTCGCCCTGTCGGCCGGCGGGCTGTGGCTCCTCGTGTTCCGCCGGTCAGTGCCGGCCGTGGTCGGCGGGCTGGCGCTTCTCCTCCTGCCCCATCTCGTCGGCGCCCCGCACCCAGCCGACATCGCGAGCCCCGTGCCCGCAACGCTCGCCGCCGAGTTCGCCGTCGCCTCGCTCGTCGTGTCCGCCCTGTTCTGGGCGGCGGTCGGCGGGCTTCTCGGCCTGGCGCTCGATCGTGCGCGACGTGGGGCGACCGTGCCGGCATGAGCCTTCACTTCGTTCTCGGCGGAGCGCGCTCCGGAAAAAGCGCCTTCGCCGAGCGGCTCGTCCGGGACAGCGGCCTCGAGCCGCTGTATCTCGCCACCGGCCGCGCCTTCGACGCGGAGATGGAAGCGCGCATCGCCGAGCATCGCGAACGGCGACCACCCCCCTGGACGACGGTGGAGGAGCCCCTCGATCTCGCCGAGGCGATCGGCCGCGAGGCGCGGGAGGGGCGCGCGATCCTCGTGGATTGCCTGACCCTCTGGCTGACCAACCTGATGCTGGAGGAGCGGGACATCCCCGCTGCGTTCGACGCGCTGGACGGCGTCCTGCGAACGCCCCTTCCCGGCCTCGTCGTCCTCGTCTCCAACGAGGTCGGCCTCTCCATCGTGCCGGAGAACCCGATGGCGCGGACCTTCCGCGACGATGCCGGTCGTCTCCACCAACGTGTCGCGGCCCTGGCCGGCGAGGTGACCTTCGTCGCCGCCGGTCTGCCGCTGAAACTCAAGGGCTGATCCCATGCAGAAGATTCCCGCCACCGTGATCACCGGCTTCCTCGGCGCCGGCAAGACGACGCTGATCCGCAACCTCCTGCAGAACGCCGGCAGCCGGCGCATCGCACTCGTCATCAACGAGTTCGGGGACCTCGGCGTCGACGGCGACATCCTCAAGGGCTGCGGCGTAGAGACCTGCCGCGAGGAGGACGTCGTGGAACTCACCAACGGCTGCATCTGCTGCACCGTCGCGGACGACTTCATCCCAACGATGGAGAAGCTTCTGGAACGCGCCGACCGGCTCGACCACATCGTGATCGAGACCTCAGGGCTAGCCCTGCCCCAGCCGCTCGTCGCCGCCTTCAACTGGCCCGAGGTCAAGGCGCGGGTCACCGTGGACGGCGTCGTCACCGTGATCGACGCCGCGGCGGTCGCCGCCGGGCGCTTCGCCGACGACGAGGCCAAGGTCCAGGCGGCGCGCGAGGCCGACGAGAGCCTCGACCACGACAACCCGCTGGAGGAACTCTTCGAAGACCAGATCCGCGCCGCCGACCTCCTCGTCCTCAACAAGGCGGACCTCGTGGATGCCGCGACCCTCTCCGACGTTCGCGCCAAGGTGGAGGCGGAGGCCGGGCGCAGGCTCGCCGTCGTCTCAGCCGAGAACGGCCGCCTGCCGGCCGACGTGCTGCTCGGCCTGAAGGCGGGGACGGAGGATCTCATCGGGGAGCGCCGCTCGCATCACGAGATCCACCATGCGGACGGGCACGCGCACGACCACGAGGACTTCGAGAGCTTCGTCGCGGACGGGGGCGAAGTCGCCTCGATCGAGACGCTGACCGAGGCCCTGCGGGCGATCATCGCAGGCCATGACATCCTGCGCCTCAAGGGCTTCGCCGCCATCCAGGGCAAGCCGATGCGCCTCGTCGTCCAGGCCGTGGGCCAGCGCATCGAGACCTATTTCGACCGGCCCTTCGCGCCGGGTGAAGCCCGCGAAACGCGGCTCGTCGTGATCGGCCTGCACGATGCGATCGAGGACGGCGAAGCCGCGATCCGCGATGCCGTCCGGGCCCTCGGCGAAAGCCCCCGCGCGGCGGCCGAGTAGCTTGCACCTCCTCAGCCTCCAGCGCGGGACGATTGCGGACGGGCGCGAGGCGGTGGACCTCGGCCAGACGAGGGCGCGCGTCCTCGTGCTGTCGGCCGCCGATACCGAACTGGCCGCGCTGGCCTTCGCCGCCGACCGGCTGCGCCTGGGCGACGACGATCTGCGTCTCGCCAACCTCCTGCGCCTTCAGCACCCGATGTCGGTGGACACCCATGTCGCGCGCATGGCGCCGCATGTGCGGCTCGTGGTCGTCCGGCTGCTCGGCGGCGCCGCCTACTGGCCCCACGGCTGCGAGGCCTGGAGCGCGGCGGCGCGTCGACACGGCTTCGCGCTCGCCGTCCTGCCGGGCGACGACCGGCCCGACCCCGGCCTCGACCACTTCTCGACGTTGCCCGAGGCCGAGCGCGACCGGCTCTGGGGCTACCTTCGCGAAGGCGGCGCGGCCAACGCCGATGCCTTCCTGCGCTCCGCCGAGGCGCTGGCGGACGGCTTGGCGCCGGACGAGGCGCCCGCGCGTCCGATCCTCAAGGCCGGGCGGTTGGAGCGCCCCCACGCGCCCCCACCCGATCCCGCACGCCCGCTCGCGGCGATCACCTTCTACCGCGCACTCGTTCAGAGCGGGCAGACCGACGTGGTGGAGGCCCTGGCGCAGGCGCTGGAACAGCGCGGCTTCGACGTGCTGCCCGCCTATGTCTCGGGGCTGAAGGACCCGGTCAGCGTCGAGACGCTGCGCGCCCTGTTGGCGCGGCGCCCACCCGCCGTCGTTGTCAACCTCACGGGCTTTGCGATCTCCGCGCCCGCCCGCCCCTTCGTCCCGACGGTTCTTGACGAGAGCGGCGCGATGGTGCTCCAGGGCGTTCTGGCGGGCACCACGCGCGAGGCTTGGGAGGCCTCCGCCCAAGGGCTCTCCGCGCGCGACCTCGCGATGAACGTCGCGCTGCCGGAAGTGGACGGGCGGGTGCTGACCCGGGCGCTCGCCTTCAAGTCGGCCGGCGAATGGCACGCGCGGACGCAGAGCGACATCGTCGCCCATCGGCCGGAACCCGGCCGGATCGCCTTCACGGCCGAACTGGCGGCGCGCTGGGCGGCGCTTCGCGGCACGCCGCCGCCCGAGCGGCGCGTCGCCATCATCCTCGCCAACTATCCCAACCGCGACGGTCGGCTCGGCAACGGCGTCGGGCTCGACACGCCGGCCGGCACGCTGGAAGTGCTGCGTGCCATGGCCGAGGCCGGCTACGACACTGGCGCCCTTCCGGCCAGCGGCAACGCCCTCATCGAGCATCTCCTGGCCGGGCCGACCAATGCCGGCCGGACGGCACGCGAGATCCGCGAGACGCTGTCGCTCGCGGACTACCGCCGCGCCTTCGACGCCCTGCCCTCCGCCGTGCGGAACGCGGTGACGGAGCGCTGGGGCGCGCCGGAGGACGACCCGTTCTTCGACCCCGCGCACGGCTTCGCCCTGCCGCTCGCTCGCCTGGGCCGGGTTGTCGTCGGCATCCAGCCGGCACGCGGCTACAACATCGACCCGAAGGACACCTATCACGCGCCGGACCTCGTGCCGCCGCACGGGTATCTTGCGACCTATGCCTTCCTGAGGGAGAGCTTCGGTGCGCAGGCGATCGTGCACATGGGCAAGCACGGCAACCTCGAATGGCTGCCCGGAAAGGCGCTGGCGCTCTCCGACGCCTGCTTCCCCGAGGCGGTGCTCGGCCCCCTGCCCCATCTCTATCCCTTCATCGTCAACGATCCCGGCGAGGGCAGCCAGGCCAAGCGGCGCTCGGCGGCCGTGATCGTCGACCACCTCACCCCGCCGCTGACGCGTGCGGAAAGCCACGGACCGGCGAGAGATCTCGAACGGCTGGTGGACGAATACTACGAGGCGAGCCAAGGCGATTCCCGCCGCATCGCGCTCCTCAAGCGGCAGATCGTCGATCTCCTCGGCGAAACCGGCCTTGGCTCTGACGCCGGCCTGGCCGCGGACGAAGCCGACGACGCGGCGCTCGAAAAGCTCGACGCCTGGCTCTGCGACCTGAAGGAAATGCAGATCCGCGACGGGCTGCATGTCTTCGGGCAAGCACCCGAGGGTCGGCTCCTCACCGATCTTGCCGTCGCGCTCGCCCGCCTGCCGCGCGGGCTCGAGGCCGCCGACGCCTCGCTCCTGCGCGCGCTGGCGGGTGATCTGGTCTTGAGCGACTTCGATCCGCTGGACTGCCTGATGGGCGAGCCGTGGGAGGGCGCGCGGCCCGCGCTTCTGCAGGACCTCACGGCCGATCCCTGGCGCACGAAGGGCGATACCGTGGAGCGGCTGGAACTTCTTGCCGCGCGTCTCGTCTCGGGCGAGCGGGGATCCGAGCCCGGTTGGACGGCGACCCTCCCCGTGCTCCACGAGATCGAGGCGCAGTTGAAACCCGCCGTCACCGCCTGCGGCCCTGCCGAGATCGCAGGGCTCTTGGCGGGTCTCGACGGCCGCTTCGTGCCCCCCGGCCCCTCCGGCGCGCCGACGCGGGGGCGGCCGGACGTGCTTCCGACGGGGCGCAACTTCTTCTCCGTCGACACGCGCGCCGTGCCGACCGAAGCCGCCTGGACGCTCGGCCGCAAGTCCGCCGAGCTTCTCGTCGCGCGCCACCTCCAGGACCACGGCGAATGGCTGCGCGCGGCCGGTCTCACCTGCTGGGGCACCGCCAACATGCGCACCGGGGGCGACGACATTGCCCAAGCGCTCGCGCTGATCGGCGTGAAGCCGACCTGGGACCGCGCCTCGGGGCGCGTCACCGGCTTCGAGATCATCCCCCCCGCCGCGCTCGGGCGCCCGCGCGTCGACGTGACCTTGCGGATTTCGGGCTTCTTCCGCGACGCCTTTCCCGACCAGATCGCGCTCTTCGACCGGGCGGTGCGGGCCGTCGGTGCGCTGGACGAGGACGAGGGCGACAATCCCATCGCCGCCCGCATGGCCGAGGAGACGCGCACGCTGGAGAGCGCAGGCCTCGACACTACGCAAGCGAGGCGACGGGCGGGCTATCGCGTCTTCGGCTCCAAGCCCGGCGCCTACGGCGCGGGTCTCCAGGCGCTGATCGACGAGGGCGGCTGGACGACGCGGGCGGATCTGGCAGATTCCTTCCTCCACTGGGGTGGCTATGCCTACGGCGCGGATGCGGAAGGGGCGTCGGAACGCGCCGCCTTCGAGACGCGGCTCTCCGCGATCGAGGCGGTAATCCAGAACCAGGACAACCGCGAGCACGACCTTCTGGATTCCGACGACTACTACCAGTTCGAGGGTGGCATGAGCGCCGCCGTCGAGCACCTCGCCGGCCGCGCCCCCGCCGCCTATCACACCGACCACTCGCGACCCGAGCGCCCGGTGATCCGAACGCTCGACGAGGAGATCGCCCGCGTCGTGCGTGCGCGCGCCGTGAACCCGAAGTGGATCGCGGGCGTCATGCGCCACGGCTACAAGGGCGCCTTCGAGATGGCGGCGACGGTGGACTACCTCTTCGCCTTTGCCGCGACCACCAACGCGGTGGCCGATCGGCATTTCGACCTCGTCCACGCCGCCTATCTCGAGGACGAGACGGTCGCCGCCTTCATCGACGCCAACAATCCGGCCGCGCTCGCCGAGATGCGGGCGCGCTTTGCCGAGGCCATCGCACGCGGCCTCTGGCATCCCCGCTCCAACTCGGCAAGATTTGCCGGCGAAACCCAGGACCCGACCCGATGAGCGAGAAATCCCCGCTGCTGGCCGCCATGACCGAGGACGAACTCGACGCCCGCCACGCCGAGAAGATGAAGAAGAAGAAGGCGGCGCGCGACAAGATCCTGGCGACGAAGACGCAGGAAAAGGGACTCGTCATCGTCCACACCGGCAAGGGCAAGGGCAAGTCGACGGCCGCCTTCGGCCTCGTCTTCCGCGCGCTCGGCAACGGCATGAAGGTCGGCATCGTCCAGTTCGTGAAGGGCAAGTGGGAGACCGGCGAGCGGCAGGCGCTCGAGCGCTTCCCCGGCGAAGTCACGATCACCGCCATGGGCGACGGCTTCACCTGGGAGACGCAGGACCGCCAGCGCGACATCGCCGCGGCAAGGCAGGCCTGGGAGCGCGCCAAGGCGCTGATAACGGACGAGGAGCACCAGATGGTGGTGCTGGACGAACTCAACATCGTCCTGCGTTACGAATACATTCCCGTCGAGGAGGTCGTGGACTTCCTTCGCGACCACAAGCCGGAGATGAAGCACGTCGTCATCACGGGCCGCAACGCGCGCGACGAACTCATCGAGTTCGCCGATCTCGTGACCGAGATGGAGATGGTCAAGCACCCCTTCCGCTCCGGCATCAAGGCGCAGCGCGGCATCGAGTTCTGACGCGCTATCCGTGCAGCTTCAGGGCCGGTCCCTTGGCCGGCGAGAGCATGTCGGCGAAGATCGCGACGGTGCCGCGCAAGCGTCCGAGCACCTTCCACTGGTGGTGCCGCTGGAGCGCGTCGTAGGCGGCGGTGGCGAACTGGCCGTGGATCAGAAAGTCGTCGCCGTGGCCGGAGCCGATGCGCCCGACCGTGCCGGCCCGGCCGAGCTGCACGAGGCGGCCCCTGTTGCGGAACTCGAAAGGTTCGACCGGCTGGCCCTTGAGGAGGAGCGGGATCGTCTCGGTGAGGTAGTCCGCCTGCTGCGAGGCGGCCTGGGCGGTCGGCGGCAGCGGCTTCTCGGCGCCTTTCGCCACCATGCTCGCCGCATCGCCCATGACGTAGATGCGTTCGTCCACCGTCGAGCGCAGCGTGCGATCCACCTTGATGCGGCCCTTGTCGTCCATCTCGAAGTCGGCGAGCCGTTTCAGGACGGGATGGCCGACGAGGCCCGCCGCCCAGACCGAGACGTCGGCAGGCCAGCGCTCGCCCGAGACCGAACGGACGGCGCCCGGTTCGATCGCCGCGATCTTGGCGTCCGTCACCGTCTTGATGTCGAGCTGCTTCAGCCGCTCCACCAGCTTGGCCCGCAAGGCGTCGTCGATACCGGGCATGATGACGGGGGCCGCCTCGAGGATGGTGATGCCGAGGAGCTTGTCGGCCCGCGCCTTGCCTCCGCGCACCAGAAAGCCGGTCTCGGAGTTGCGCAGGTGCGCGGCAAGCTCCGTGCCCGTCGCGCCCGAGCCGACGATCACGATCTCGGCCGGCACGCCGCTCGAACGGGCGCGGATCATGGTGCCGGCAAAGCGGGTGCGGAAGTCCTCCGCGTCCTCCGGTCCGTCGAGGCGTACGGCGTTCTCGGCGACCCCTTCCGTGCCGAAGTCGGGCGTTACGCCGCCGAGCGCCACGACGCAGAGGTCGTAGGGAAGGAACCGCGCCGGCGCGAGCTCGCGGCCCTCCTCGTCGTGCATGGCGCCGAGTTCCACGCGCGCGCCGGCGCGATCGATGGCGCGCACCTCGCCCTGCTCGAAGTGGAAGCCGCGCATGCGCGCCAGCATGTAGAAGGAAATCTCGGCCAGCGTCGAGGACACGGTGCCGGCGGCGAATTCGTGCAGCCTCGGCTTCCAGAGATGGGTCATCTCGCGATCGACCAGCGTCACCTCGACGCCGCCCTTGCCCGCCAGACGGGAGGCGAGTTCGAGCCCGCCAGCCCCGCCGCCCAGGATCAAAACCCGTCGCCCCGTCGCCCGATCCGCCATGTCCATCCCTTCGCCGTCCACCCAGCGCGAAGGCGGCTAGGGCGAGATGGTTCCCATGAGGCCGGTGATACCGATCACGATCAGGTAGATCGCGACGATGTAGTTCAGAAGGCGCGGCATCAGCAGGATCAGGACGCCGGCGATGAGCGCCACGACGGGCTGAACGGTGATGATTTCCATCGAAGTCTCTCCTCTCGCTCGGGGCCGGTCAGCCCATGTACCATCCGTGGCTGGCGGTGATCGACTGCCCGGTCAGCGCCGCGGAGCGGAAGCCGGCCAGGAACACGGCAAGCGCCGCGACGTCCTCGAGCGTCGTGAACTCGCCGTCCACGGTCCGTCCGAGCATGACGGTCTTCACGACCTCCTCCGCGGAGATGCCGAGGTCGCGCGCCTGTTCCGGGATCTGCTTCTCGACCAGCGGCGTGCGCACGAAGCCGGGGCAGATGACGTTGGAACGCACGCCGTGCTTGCCGCCCTCCTTGGCCATGGTGCGCGCGAGCCCGAGGATGCCGTGCTTGGCGGCGACGTAGGCGCTCTTGAGCGCCGAGGCCTCGTGGCTATGCACCGAGCCCATGTAGATCAGGGCGCCGGACTTTTGGCGGTACATATGCCGCACCGACGCCTTGGTGAGGAGGAACGAGCCGCCGAGATGGATGTCCACAACGCGGCGGAACTCCTCGTAGGGGAACTCCTCGATCGGATGGACGATCTGGATGCCGGCATTGGCCACCATCGCGTCGAGCCGGCCGAAGCGCTCGGCCACCGCGTCGACGCCGGCGTTGACGGCCGCCTCGTCGGTTACGTCCATCGTCACGGCCAGTGCACGACCGCCCGCGGCCTCGATCTCGGCCGCGACCCTTCCCGCGGCGTCGGCCGCGATATCGGCGATCCCGACGCTCGCGCCTTCGCGGGCATAGGCCAGCGCGATGGCCCGGCCGATACCCGATCCCGCCCCCGTCACCACCGCGACCTGTCCCTCAAGCTGCATGACGCTCGTCCCTTCCCGGTCTCTCGTCACGAGATCATAGAAGGCTCGGGGCCAGCGAACAGGGCTGCTCCCGCGCCCTCGCCGATTTTGCCGCTCGCGAGCGGACGCGTGCCGTCTTATAAGCCGTGCGACGCAGCAAAAGGAGCGGCTCGATGGTGGCGACGAGGATCGACGGCAAGGCGGTGGCCGAGGACGTCCTGGCGACGGTCAAGGCGGCGGCCGCCGATCTGAAGACCCGCCGCGGCATCACGCCGGGTCTTGCGGTCGTACTGGTCGGCGAGGACCCGGCAAGCCAGGTCTATGTCGGCTCGAAGGGCCGGATGGCCAGGGAATGCGGGTTCCACTCCGTCACGCACCGCCTGCCCGCCGACGTGACCGAGGCCGCGCTCCTCGCGCTCATCGACACGCTCAACGCCGATCCCGCCATCCACGGCATCCTGCAGCAGCTTCCGCTGCCCAAGGGCCTCGACACGGACGCCGTGGTCGGGCGCATCCACCCCGACAAGGACGTCGACGGTCTGACCGTCGTCAATGCCGGCCGCCTCGCCTCGGGGCTCGTGCGGGAGGCCTTCGTGCCCTGCACGCCCGCCGGCTGCATGGTGCTGCTGCGCCGCGCGCTCGGCCAGGATCTTTCGGGCAAGCGTGCGGTCGTCGTCGGCCGCTCCAACCTCGTGGGAAAGCCGATGGCGCAGCTCCTGCTCCTTGCCAACGCCACGGTCACCGTCGCCCATTCGCGCACGGCGGATCTTCCCGCGCTGTGCCGCGAGGCCGACATCCTCGTCGCCGCAATCGGCCGCCCACAGGCACTCGGCGCCGACTGCATCAAGCCCGGCGCCATCGTCATCGACGTCGGCATCAACCGCATCGACGCCCCCGAACGGGGCGACGGCAAGACGCGCCTCGTCGGCGACGTCGCCTTCGACGAAGCCACCGCCATCGCCTCCGCCATTACCCCCGTTCCCGGCGGCGTCGGCCCGATGACGATCGCCATGCTCATGGCCAACACGGTCACCGCCGCCTATCGCGCGGCCGACGAAACACCGCCGACGTTCTGAGGGGCGCTGCCTGGATTGGCGGGGCTGCCGCCCCGGTCCCCGCTCGGGAAGGAATTCCCGAACCCTTCTTTTCATTTGATGATCTTTCCAAAAGCAAAGGGGGCCAGCGGCCCCCTTTGCTTTTGGACACTCTTCGAGTGAGGAGGGGTCCAGGGGAAATCCATTTCCCCTGGCGGGGTGCAGGGGCAGCGCCCCTGCTCGATCCCATGCGCGCCGCTCAGGCGTCCTTCGTGCTCTCGTCCGGCACGCCGGGCTTGGTGTCGGGGCCGGGCGCGGGCGCTGCGGCCTTCGGGCCGCCCTTCGAGACGCCGACGAGGGCCGGGCGCAGGACGCGCTCGCCGATGGCGTAGCCTTCCTGGACGACCTGGACCACGGTGTTGGCGGGAAGGTCCGGGTTCGGGATCTCGAACATGGCCTGGTGGAAATTCGGGTCGAAGCGTCCGTTGAGCGGCTCGAGCTTCTTCACGCCGTGGCGCTCCATTGCCGAGAGCATCGAACGGCCCGTCATCTCGACGCCTTCGACGAGGGCGGTGAAGCCGGCATCCCCACCCTGCCGCGCGCCGTCGGGCAAGGCCTGGAGGGCGCGGTCGAGGTTGTCGGAGACGGAGAGCATATCGCGCGCGAAGTTGGCGACGGCGAACTGGCGCGCGTCCTTGATCTCGCGCTCGGTGCGCCGGCGCAGGTTCTCCATGTCGGCGGCGAGGCGCAGCAGGCGATCCTTGACGTCGGCGTTCTCGGCCTCGAGCTCGGCGATGCGCGCGCGATCCGCTTCCGACGCCTGGCCGCCGCCCCAGGTCGACACGGTCTCGTCACCCTCGGTCGCCGGAGCCTGGATATCGGGCGCGTTCATGTCTCCCGGCGCCGCGCCCGCGATGCCGCCGCCCTTGAAGAAAGCCTGGCCGGGGGTCGCCGTCGCCTGGTCATCGCGTTCGTTCGGCGTCTTGTCGGTCTCGCTCGTCATCGAAGAGGGCGCTCCTTGGGAAACTGGCCCGGTTCGCCCGTCGCAGCAATGGCCGACGGACGCCCCGGCCGGGATGGAAGTCGGTGCGGGATATCGAATGCCGAATGCCGAAAATCAAGGCCGGCGAGGCGCAGCGGTGCCGGAAAGCAGGCGGGAGACGAGCCGGGCGGTGTAGTCCACCATGGGCACGATGCGCCTGTAGTTGAGCCGCGTCGGTCCGATCACGCCGACCGCGCCGATCACCCGGTCCTCGCCGTCGCTATAGGGAGCGATGACGAGCGAGGAGCCGGACATGGAGAAGAGCTTGTTCTCCGAGCCGATGAAGATGCGAACGCCGTTGCCCGCCTCCGCAAGGTCGATGAGCTCCATGATCGAGCTCTTCGACTCGAGATCGTCGAACAGGTGACGCAGGCGTTCAAGGTCGGGCGCGGCGGTGACGCTGTCGAGAAGGTTGGCGCGGCCGCGCACGATCAGCCGGGAGGGGTTGCCCGCTCCTCCGCCTGCCCAGACGGCGAGCCCGGCCTCCACGAGTTCCTGCGACAGGTGATCGAGGGCCCGGGCGGTGTCGTCCTTGAGGGCCGCGATGCGGGTGCGCGCCTCGCTGAGCGTTCGCCCGACCACGTGGGCGTTGAGGAAGTTGGTGGCCTCGACGAGCTGGGCCGCCGTGATGCCGGGCGTCAGCTCCAGGACGCGGTTCTCGACCTCGCCGTTCTCGCCCACGAGCACGACGAGGGCGCGCGCGGCGTCGAGGCGGACGAACTCGATGTGCTTCAGGCGGATGTCGGCCTTGGAAGCCAGCACGATGCCCGCCCCCCGCGACAGGCCGGACAGGAGCTGCGAGGCCTCGGTGAGGAGCGCGTCGACCGGACGCCGCTCGCCCTCGTTGCGAACCCGCTCCTCGATCTCGAGGCGCTCGCGCTCGGGCAGGTCGCCGGTTTCCAGAAAGGCGTCGACGAAGAAGCGCAGGCCGATCTCGGTCGGCAGGCGCCCGGCCGAGACGTGCGGCGCATAGATGAGGCCGAGGGCTTCGAGATCCGACATGACGTTGCGGATGGAGGCGGGCGAGAGCGACGAGGCGAGAAGACGCGACAGATTGCGCGACCCGACCGGCTCTCCCGATTCGAGGTAGCTATCGACGATCAGCCGGAAAATCTCGCGCGAACGCTCGTCCAGCGTCTGGCCGAGGTCGAGGCGGCGGTCCAGCGAATCACGGGATAGGGACAGGTTGGGGCCGAGCTTCATCACGCCATCGAATATATGAGCCGCGCCCGGCGCGGCCAAGCGGCGCGAGGACGCGGGAGATGTGTTTTCCGCCTCCGCGACGTCCGTTCCAGCCGACGGTCGGCAGCGTTGATGCCCCTACGGCCCGTCCCTGCCCGATGCCGAGCAACCCTTTGCAACCAGCCTGAACATCACGTTACTGTGACACACGCACGTGGCGCAGACTACGGCATGGGGAGGACGGAATGACGATACCGCAGGGCGCTTCGCCGCAACTCTACAACGAGGATCTCGCACCGGCCAGGGAGCGCAACTGGGGCGCCTTCTCGATCTTCAACGTCTGGACATCGGACGTGCACAGCCTTTGGGGATACTATCTCGCTGCCAGCCTGTTCCTGTTCTGCGGCAGCTTCCTGAACTTCCTGATCGCGATCGGCATCGGCTCGCTGATCATCTTCGTGCTGATGCACATGGTTGGGCTTGCCGGGGTGCGCACCGGCGTGCCCTTTCCGGTTCTCGCCCGCGCCTCCTTCGGCATCTGGGGCGCCAACTTCCCGGCCATCGTGCGCGCGATCGTCGCCTGCTTCTGGTACGGCGCGCAGACGGCGGCGGCGTCCGGCGCGATCGTGGCGCTCCTGATCCGCAACGACAGCCTGCTCGCCTTCCATCAGTCGAGCCACATGCTCGGCCACTCCACCCTCGAGGTGATCTCCTATGTCGTCATCTGGGGCCTGCAGCTCCTGATCATCCAGAACGGCATGGAAACGGTGCGAAAGTTCCAGGACTGGGCCGGACCGGCGGTCTGGGTGATGATGCTCCTGCTGGCCGTCTACCTCGTCGTGAAGGCGGGCGGTTTCTCGTTCCAGCACACGATCCCGATGGACGTGCTTCTGGAGAAGACGAAGGATGCGGGCGTGCCCGGCGTGCCGGGTTCGATCGCCGCCCTCGGGGCCGTCGCCGCGATCTGGGTCACCTACTTCTCGGCGCTCTACCTCAACTTCTGCGACTTCTCGCGCTACTGCCCGAGCGAGCGGTCGCTGACGGTGGGAAACCTCTGGGGCCTGCCGGTCAATCTCATCCTGTTCTCGCTGGTGGCGGGCGTCACCACCATCGCCGCCTACACCGTCTACGGCGAGGTGCTGCTGCATCCCGACCAGATCTCGGCGAAGTTCGACAGCTGGTTCCTGGCGCTTCTGGCGGCGCTGACCTTCGCGGTCGCCACGCTCGGCATCAACGTCGTCGCCAACTTCGTTTCGCCGGCCTTCGACTTCGCCAACGTCTTTCCGAGGCACATCGACTTCAAGAAGGGCGGCTACATCGCGGCGCTGATCGCGCTCCTGCTCTATCCGTTCGCGCCCTGGGAAGGGGGAGCCGCGCACTTCGTCAACATGATCGGCAACACGATGGGTCCGATCTTCGGCGTGATGATGGTCGACTACTACCTGATCCGAAGGGGCCGGGTGGATGTGCAGGCGCTCTATCGCGAGGACGGCGAGTTCCGCTTCGACAACGGCTGGCACGTCAATGCGCTGATCGCGGCCGCCATCGGCATCGTGTTCTCCTCGATCCTGCCGGGAATGACCTCGCTCATGCCGGCGTGGTGGGGCGTCTACGGCTGGTTCTTCGGGGTCGCGATCGCTGGCGGGATCTATTACGCGCTGCGCTCCTCGCGCATCGGAAGGCCCTATCCAGCCTGACCGGGCGCGTCGGGCGGCATCATCGGGGGATCCGGGCCTGGATCCCCCGAGCCGCCTTCAAGCGCGCATCACCTGTCCCGGCGCTTCCGGTTCCCGGCGGCATGCGTTAAGGAGACCGCAACACTTCCCCGAGCCTTGAGCGGACATCCGATGCGGCCTTCCAAACGCCAGAACGAAGAATTGCGGCCGGTTTCACTGGAGCGTAGCGTCTCGCGCCATGCCGAGGGCTCGTGCCTCGTCAAGTTCGGCGACACGCACGTGCTCTGCGCGGCCAGCCTCGAAGAGCGCGTGCCGGGCTGGCTGAAGAACACCGGCAAGGGCTGGGTGACGGCGGAATACGGCATGCTGCCGCGCGCCACGGGCGAGCGCATGCGCCGCGAGGCGGCGAGCGGCAAGCAGTCCGGCCGCACGCAGGAGATCCAGCGCCTGATCGGCCGTAGCTTGCGCGCCGTGGTGGACCTCGGGGCGCTCGGCGAGCGCCAGATCACGGTGGACTGCGACGTGATCCAGGCCGACGGCGGCACACGCACCGCCGCCATCACCGGCGCCTTCGTCGCCCTGTCCGACTGCCTCGCCTGGATGGAAACGCGCGGCATGGTGAAGCGCGAGGCCGTCCTGAAGGATCATGTCGCGGCGATCTCCTGCGGCATCCACCAGGGGCAGCCAGTGCTCGACCTCGACTACATCGAAGATTCGGCGGCGCACACGGACGCCAACTTCGTGATGACCGGGCGCGGCGGCATCGTCGAGATCCAGGGCACGGCCGAGGGCGAGCCGTTCTCGCGCGCCGAACTCGACGCCCTTCTCGGGCTCGCCGAGGGCGGCATCGCACAGCTGGTCGAACGGCAGAAGGCGGTGCTCGGCGCCTGAGCCGCGCCCGCCGCCAGAGAACGGAAGCGTTTCCACCCATGACCCACGCCCTGCCCCTCGATCCCGCCGCCGGCCCGCTGCTCGTCGCCAGCCACAACGCCGGCAAGATCGCCGAATTCCGCGAGCTGCTCGCCCCCCTCGGCTTCGAGGTGGTCTCGGCAGCCGACAAGGGCCTTCCCGAGCCCGAGGAAACCGGCGCGACCTTCGAGGAGAACGCCGGAATCAAGGCGCTCGCGGCGGCGCGAGCCACCGGCCTTCCCGCGCTGTCGGACGACTCCGGTCTCGCCGTCGATGCGCTCGGCGGCGATCCCGGCATCTACTCGGCGCGCTGGGCGGGTCCCGCCAAGGATTTCACCATGGCCATGCGCCAGGTGGAGGAGAAGCTCCAGGCAGCAGGCGCGGCGACCCCGGAGCGGCGCACGGGGCGCTTCGTCGCCGTTCTCTGCCTCGCCTTCCCCGATGGCGGGACGCGCGAGTTCCGCGGCGAGATCGAGGGCACGATCGTCTGGCCGCCGCGCGGGAGCCTCGGCTTCGGCTACGATCCCTGCTTCCTGCCTGAAAACGAGACCCGCACCTTCGGCGAGATGTCGTCGGAGGAGAAGCACGGCTGGGTGCCGGGCGAGGAGCGGGCGCTGTCGCACCGCGCGCGGGCCTTCCGCCTCTTCGCGCGAGAGGCTCTCGGCGTCTCGTGACCGTGGCCCTGCGCTCCCTGTCGGCGATCCGCCCCTACACGCCGCCGGCCGGCGATCCCGGCTTCGGGGTCTATGTCCATTGGCCGTTCTGCGCGGCCAAGTGCCCGTATTGCGACTTCAACAGCCATGTCCGCCACGAGCCGGTCGACCAGGCGCGCTTCGTCGCCGCCTTCCGGCGGGAACTGGCGACCCAGGCGAAGCGCTCCGGCGGCGAGACGGTGACCTCGATCTTCCTGGGCGGTGGAACGCCGAGCCTGATGGAGCCGGGAACGGTCGGCGCGATCCTCGACGAGATCGCGAGCCTCTGGACGGTCGCCGACGGTGCCGAGATCACGTTGGAGGCGAACCCCTCCTCCGTCGAGGCCGATCGCTTCCGGGGATACCGCGCGGCGGGCGTCAACCGCGTCTCGCTCGGCGTCCAGGCGCTGAACGACGTCGATCTGCGCCGTCTCGGGCGCCTCCACGACGTGTCGCAGGCGCTCGGCGCGATCCGGCTGGCGCGCGAGATCTTTCCGCGCCTGTCCTTCGACCTGATCTATGCCCGGCCGGGCCAGAGCGTCGCGGCCTGGGAGGCCGAGATCCGACAGGCGATCGGGCTCGCGGCCGATCACCTGTCGCTCTACCAGCTGACGATCGAGGAGGGCACCGCCTTCCATGCCCTTCACAAGGCCGGCAAGCTCCTCGTGCCGGACGGCGAGCTTTCGGCCGAACTCTACGAGGCGACGCAGCAGATCACGTTGTCTCACGGCCTGCCGGCCTACGAGATCTCCAACCACGCGGTGCCGGGAGCGGAATCGCGCCACAACCTCACCTACTGGCGCTACGGCCTTTATGCCGGCGTCGGCCCCGGCGCGCACGGACGGCTTCCGGGGCCGGACGGGGCGCGCCATGCCGTCGCCAACGAGAAGCACCCGGAAACCTGGCTGCGCATGGTCGAGGACTGGGATTCGGGCCATGTCGAGGACTTGCCCCTGGCTCTTCACGAGCAGGCGGACGAGCTGATGCTGATGGGCCTTCGCCTCGCGGAGGGCATGGACCTCCAGCGCTGGCAGGCGCTTTCCGGCCGCGATCTCGACCCCGAGACGGTCGCCGAGCTGACACGTCACGGCATGATCCAGCGTCTCGGCCGCGACCGCATCCGCGCGACGCCGGCCGGCATGCTGGTGCTCGACGCCGTGGTGGCGGATCTCGCGTGATCGCCTTCCCCGCCCCGACGCTGGCGGTCTACGCCCTCGCCGCGCTGGCCGAGATCGCCGGATGCTTCGCGCTCTGGGCCGTCCTCCGGCTGGACGCGTCGCGCTGGTGGCTCCTGCCGGGGCTCCTCTCGCTCGCCCTCTTCGCCTACGCGCTGACGCTGGTCGAGACCGAACACGCCGGCCGCGCCTACGCCGCCTATGGCGGCGTCTACATTCTCGGCTCGCTTCTGTGGTTGTGGGGCGCGGAAGGAGCGCGGCCGGACCGCTTCGACCTCGCCGGCGCAGCGCTCTGCCTCGTCGGCGCGGGCATCATCCTCTGGGCACCGAGAGGCGCATGAGCGAGGCGGACGGGTTCGAGGATACGCCGGGTGGCGTTCCCGAGGACGGGCGGACCGGCTACTCGGTGCGCGGCACGGCCTTCTCCGCCCCCCGGCCGGAGCCGGCGCTCTATCTTGTGGCGACGCCGATCGGCAACCTCTCCGACATCACCCTTCGCGCGCTCGAAACGATCGCCGGGGCCGACATCCTCGCCTGCGAGGACACGCGCCAGACCGGCAAGCTCCTGCAGCGCTACGGCATCCGGCGCCGGGCCTGGTCCTATCACGAGCATTCCGCCGCGAGCGCCGACGAGGCACTCCTCGCCGAGCTCGCGGCCGGTCGTTCCGTCGCGCTGGTCTCGGACGCCGGCACGCCGCTGGTCTCCGATCCCGGCTACCGGCTGGGCCGGGAGGCGATCGCGCGTGGGTTGCCTGTCATCCCCATCCCCGGAGCGTCCGCGCCCCTTGCCGCCCTCCTCGCCTCGGGCCTGCCGTCCGACGCCTTCTTCTTCGCCGGGTTCCTGCCGGCCCGGGAAAGCGGCCGCCGCGCGCGCCTGGAAAGCCTTGCCCGCGTGCCCGGCACGCTCCTGTTCTTCGAGGCGCCGCACCGGATCGCCGACAGCCTCGCCGACATGGCCGCCGTGCTCGGCCCCCGCCCGGCCGCCGTCTGCCGCGAGCTGACCAAGGCGTTCGAGACCATCTATCGCGGGCCATTGCCCGACCTCGCCGCCGAGTTCGCCACGATCGAGCGAGTGCGCGGAGAGATCGTCGTCTGCGTCGGCGGACCGGCGGACGAGGCCGACGAGGCGCCCGTCGACGTGGACGCGATCCTGCGCGGGCTGCTGGCCGAGATGAAGCCGGCGAAGGCCGCGCAAGAGGCGGTGAAGCTCACCGGCCTCTCCCGGCGCGACCTCTACCAACGCGCCCTGGCGCTCAAGGGCGAATGAGTTCCGACCGCTTGACCGAGCGCCGCGCGCGCTTCGCCAAGGGCCACCGCGCCGAATGGCTGGCCGCCTGGGCGCTGCGCCTCAAGGGCTACCGCATCCTCGCCGTGCGCCACCGCACCCGGCTCGGCGAAATCGACCTCGTCGCGCGACGGGGCGACACGGTCGCGATCGTCGAGGTAAAGGCACGCGCCACGCTGGTAGCCGCCATGGATGCCGTCACCCCGACCGCGCAGGCACGCATCGAGCGCGCCGCCGACCTCTGGCTGGGCAAGCAGCCCGACCACGCGCGCCTGTCGCTGCGCTTCGACATCGTCGCCGTCCTGCCCCGCCGCTGGCCGGTCCACGTCCCCAACGCCTGGGGCTCCGCCTGACCTTTCCCCAACAAGGGCTTCCGTTCCGCATGGCCGACTACGACCTTCTGACGATCGGCAACGCCATCGTCGACATCATCGCGCGCACCGACGACGCCTTCCTCAGGGAAGCCGGCATCGAGAAGGGCGCGATGACCCTGATCGACGCCTCGCGCGCCGAGGACCTCTACGCCCGGATGGGACCGGCGACGGAAATGTCCGGCGGCAGCGCAGGCAACACGGTGGCCGGCCTCGTCTCGCTCGGCGGCACGGGCGCCTATTTCGGCAAGGTCTGCGACGATCAGCTCGGCCGCATCTTCGCCCACGACATCCAGTCGCTCGGCATCCGCTACGAGACCACGCCGCTGGTCGGCGAGCCGCCCACCGCCCGCTCCATGATCCTCGTCACCCCCGACGGCGAGCGGTCGATGAACACCTATCTCGGCGCCTGCGTCGAGCTTTCGCCCGCCGACGTCGTGGCGGAGATCGTGGCCGCCTCGCGCGTCACCTATTTCGAGGGCTATCTCTGGGATCCGCCGCGCGCCAAGGACGCGATCCTCCAGGCGGCGAAGATCGCGCACGACGCCGGCCGCGAGGTCGCCATGACCCTGTCGGACAGTTTCTGCGTCCACCGCTACCGCGCCGAGTTCCTCGACCTCATGCGCTCGCGGACCGTCGACATCGTCTTCGCCAACGAGGCGGAGGCGCTCGCCCTCTACCAGACCGAGATCCTCGAGGAAGCGCTCCATCATCTCGGCCAGGACGCCGGGCGCCTCGCCGTGGTCACGCGCGGACCGGACGGCTGCGTCACCGTCGAAGGTTCGACGATCCAGGCCTTTCCGGCAACCTTCGTGCCCCATGTCGTCGATACCACGGGCGCCGGCGATCTCTTCGCCTCGGGCTTCCTGCGCGGCTACACCGCCGGCCTCGACCACGCCCGCTCGGCGCGCCTCGGCGCCATCGCCGCCGGCCACATCATCAGCCAGATCGGCCCCCGCCCTCAGGTGCCGCTCGCCGCGCTGCCGGAGGTCCGGGCGATCCTGGGATAGGCTTGCGGCCAGGAACGGCAGGGCTGCCGCCCCGGGCCCCGCTCGGGAAGGAATTCCAGAACCCTTCTTTTCATTCGACGATCTATCCAAAACGAAGGGGGCCGGTGGCCCCCTTCGTTTTGGACACTCTTCGAATGAGGTGGGGCCCAGGGGACATCATGTCCCCTGGCGGGGCGCAGGGGCAGCGCCCCTGCTCGCATCCCGAACGCATACCCTACCCCACGACCGCAGGGCGCTCCGTCGCGACGCGGTAGCTGATGGCTTCGGCAAGGTGGGGGCGCCCGACGGTGTCGGCGCCGGCGAGGTCGGCCAGCGTGCGGGCGACCTTAAGGATGCGGTGGTAGGCTCGGGCCGAGAAGGCCATGCGCTCGGCGGCCTCGCGCAGGAGCTTGGCACCGGCCGCATCCGGCGCGGCGACGCGCTCGACGAGCGACGCCGAGCAGTGGGCGTTGAGGGTCGTCGCGGGCAGGCCAAGGGCCTCGTAGCGCCGGGCCTGGATCTGGCGGGCGTTTTCCACGCGGGCGCGCACCGTGGCGGAGGGCTCGGACGGGGCGACGGTGATGAGGTCGGCGGCAGTCACGGCGGGCACGTCGATGCGGATGTCGATGCGATCGAGGAGCGGGCCCGAGATCCGGGCCTGGTAGTCCGAGGCGCAACGGGGTCCGCGCGCGCAGGTGTGGCCCGGCTCGCCGGCCATGCCGCATCGGCAGGGGTTCATGGCGGCGACGAGCTGGAAGCGGGCGGGATAGGTGACGCGGTAGTTGGCGCGCGCGATGACGCTTTCGCCGCTCTCGATCGGCTGGCGGAGCGAATCGAGGACGGCCGGCGAGAACTCCGGCAGCTCGTCGAGGAACAGGACGCCGCGATGGGCAAGCGACACCTCGCCGGGCCGGGTGCGCTGGCCGCCGCCGACCATGGCGGCCATGGAGGCGGAATGGTGGGGCGCGCGGAACGGCCGGCGGTCGGACAGGCGACCGTCGGAGAGTTCGCCCGCGATGGAGGCGATGCGCGACACGTCGAGGATCTCGGCCGGCACGAGCGGCGGCAGGATGGAGGGCAGGCGCCCAGCGAGCATCGACTTGCCCGAGCCGGGCGGCCCGCACATCAGCATGTTGTGACCGCCGGCGGCCGCCACCTCCAGCGCGCGACGCGCGGAGGCCTGTCCGCGAATGTCGGCGAGATCGGGCAGGTCGGCGGCGGCGACGCGCACGGCGGGCTCGGGCCGGCCGAGAACCTGCGTGCCGCGGAAATGGTTGGCGATCTGGATCAGGCTGCGGGCGGCGACGATGGGCATGTCGACGCTGGCCCAGGCAGCCTCCGGACCGCCGGCCTCGGGACAGATCAGGCCGAGCCCGAGGTCGTGTGCGGCCATCGCAGCGGGCAGGACGCCCGCGACCGGCGAGACGGTGCCGCCGAGCGACAGTTCGCCGAGAACGAGGTACTCGGCAAGCTTCTCCGCCGGCAGCGCGCCGAGCGCGGCCATCAGCCCGAGCGCGATCGGCAGGTCGTAGTGCGAGCCCTCCTTCGGCAGGTCGGCCGGCGCGAGGTTGATCGTCACGCGTTTGGGCGGCATCGCCAGGCCCGAGGCGTGAAGGGCGGCCTGCACGCGCTCTCGGCTTTCCGCCACCGCCTTGTCGGCGAGGCCGACGATCTGCATGCCCATCTTGCCGGGCGCGACCATCACCTCGACGTCGACCGGAATGGCGTCGACGCCCTGGAAGGCGACGGTCCTGACGCGTGAGATCATGCTGGCCTGCCCCCGACCGGCTCAGCCGGCAGGGACACCGGCGCCAGAGGCTAATCCGCCGAGGGTGGGCAAGGCAAGAACAGGAAGGGAACGAACTGGTGATCGTCCCCAGCGAAAAGGGGCGGCTCCCGCCGCCCCTCGTATCCGTCCCGGCCGATCAGTAGTCCCGGTCGTAGCGCTCGCCTTCCGGCTCGAAGGGACCGGCGTCCGTTCGCTGCCAGCGCGGCGGGGGCGGACCGTCCTCGAACCGGTCGCGGCGATCCTCCCAACGCTGGCGCCGATCGTCGCGACGGTCCTCCCAGCGATCCCGGCGGTCCTCGCGCCGCTCGTCCCAGCGGCGGTCGTCGCGGCGAGCATAGGGCGGCGGCGGCCCGTCGCGCCATTCGCCGCGCGGCGGTCCGCGGTCGAAGATGCGGGGCCCGTAGATGCCGTCCCAGCGCTGGCGGTCGCGGTAGAACGGCCGGTCGCGGTAGTGGCGGTCCCAGTAGTTACCGAAGGAATAGGTGATCACCGGGGCGCCGAGATAGCGCACCGAGCGCTCGCCGGTGTAGCGCGTGCCGCCACGCACGAAGGCGAGGTAGTTCGACGACATCCAGCCGCGCTGGCCGTAGAAGTCGACGTCGCACCACGAGCGGTTGGCGAGGCATCCGTAGACGCGCACGTCCTCGCCGCCGCGCACGACGTTGACGGGCGGATAGGCGGTGGAAGGACCGGCGCGCAGGTTGACGTTGGTGGTGGCGATCGCGGTCGCGGCCTGGGCGATGCCCGGCAGCGCGAGAGCGCCGAGGAGAAGGGCGGATCGGAGGAAAGTGAGGCGGGGCATGGCAGCCGTCCGGTGAAAAGGCTTCGATGGAGACATTCAAGCACGGTCGGAGCGAACGGTTCCCGAACGCCCCGTTCATCCGGCGTTCAGGAACCCGGAGCGGTTCAGCGCTTGGCCTCGACGGCGTCCCAGTAGAGCGCGGCGATGTCGGCGCCGCCGAAGCGCTTCACCTCGCGGATGCCGGTGGGGGACGTCACGTTGATCTCGGTGAGGTAGTCGCCGATCACGTCGATCCCGACGAAGAGCTGGCCGCGCTCCTTCAGCGCCGGGCCGATCCGGGCGCAGATCTCGCGCTCGCGCTCGGTGAGTTCGGTCGCCTCGGCGCGCCCGCCGACATGCATGTTGGAGCGCGCGTCCGTTTCGGAAGGAACGCGGTTGATCGCGCCCACCGGCTCGCCGTCGATCAGGATCACGCGCTTGTCGCCCTTGCGCACGTCCTTCAGGTAGCGCTGCACGATGAAGGGCTCGCGGAACAGGAGCGCGAAGGTCTCCATGAAGGAGGACAGGTTGCGGTCCTCCTTCGTCAGGTGGAAGACGCCCGCGCCGCCGTTGCCGTAGAGCGGTTTCATCACGATCTCGCCGAACTCCGCGCGGAAGGCGGCGACCTCCTGGGGGTCCTTGGTGATGATCGTCTCCGGCATCAGGTCGGCGAACTCGGTGACGAAGATCTTCTCCGGCATGTTGCGCACCCAGGCCGGGTCGTTGACCACCAGGGTCTTGGGGTGGATGCGCTCCAGGATGTGGGTCGAGGTGATGTAGTTCATGTCGAAGGGCGGGTCCTGGCGCAGGAGCACCACGTCCATGTCCGACAGGTCGACCTTCTCCTGGGGCCCCAGCACGAAGTGCCGGCCCTGTTCCTCCACGAGGTTCAGCGTCTCGACGCGCGCCGTCGCGCGCCCGTCGCGGAGCGACAGGCGGTCGGGCGTGTAGTGGAAGAGCTGGTGCCCCCGGCGCTCGGCCTCCAGGCACAGGGCGAAGGTCGAATCGCCCTTGATGGTGATTCCCGACACATGGTCCATCTGGACCGCGACCTTGAGCGACATGGGGCTTCCTCGGCTGGAAAGGGCGTCTTCAGCGGCGAGGTAGCGGGGAACGGGGACCAAGTCCACTTGGAGAGCCCATTGCTGGTGCGCCGCGCCTGTCCCATCTCAAGCGGCGAGACCCACGAGGAGCCTCCCCAAGATGATCCTGGCCTCGGCCGCCCGCGCCCTGCGCGATGTCTTCTCCCCGCCCTTCCGGGCCGCGCTCTGGAAGTCGCTCGGTCTCACCGCCGTCGTCCTGATCGCGCTGTGGTTCGCGGTGCGCTGGCTCTTCGAGGTCGTGGCGATCCCGTTCTTCTCGCGCTTCACGCCGGACATGCCGGCCTGGGTCGACAATGCCGGAACCTTCGCGGGCTGGGCGGCGGGCATTGCGCTCGCCTTCCTCCTCGCCTTCCTGATCGCGCCCGTCTCGGCGGTGATCGCCGGGCTCTTCCTCGACGACGTGGCCGAGGTCGTGGAGCGGGACGACTATCCCGGTCAGGCAGTCGGCCGCGCCCTGCCGCTCGGCCGCTCGATCGTGCTGTCGGCGAAGTTCTTCGGCGTGGTGATCCTCGGCAACCTCCTCGCTTTCGCATTGCTTCTGGTGCCGGTGGTCAATTTCGGCGCCTTCTTCGTGATCAACGGCTATCTCCTCGGCCGCGAATATTTCGAGTTCGCGGCGCTGCGCTACCGCTCGGAGGAAGACGTGCGGGCCCTCAGGAGCCGATATGGTGGAACGGTCTTCGCCGCCGGCCTCCTGCTCGCCGCCTTCCTCGCGATCCCGATCCTCAACCTCCTGACGCCGCTCTTTGCCGCCGCCCTGATGGTGCACCTCCACCAACGCGTGTCGCAGCGCGAGGGCGGGCTGCCGATCGCGTCGACAACACCGGAGTCGATCGAGGGCGTCCCGGTTCAGCCGCCCGGTCGCTTCGCCCCCGGCGGCAGGGGCTGAGGCCCCGGCGGCGCGTCCGGCAGGGCGACGAGGGGCGCGGCCGTGTCGCACCACTTCTCGTTGGCCTTGCAGAGGTCCGCGATGATGCAGACGGCGCAGTCGGGCTTGCGCGCCTTGCACACGAAGCGCCCGTGCAGGATCAGCCAGTGGTGGGCATGGCGCAGGAACCCCTCCGGAATGATCTTCAGGAAGCCCTCTTCGACAGCCTCCGGCGTCTTGCCGGGCGCGATCTTGATGCGGTTGCCGATGCGCAGGATGTGCGTGTCGACCGCCAGCGTCTCCTGCCCGAACGCCGTGTTCATGATGACGTTGGCGGTCTTGCGCCCGACGCCGGGCAACGCTTCCAGCGCCGCCCGCTCGCGCGGCACCTCGCCGCCGTGCTGGTCACGCAGCATTTCCGACAGGCGCTGAACGTTCTTCGCCTTGGTGCGGAAGAAGCCCACCGTCTTGATCGCCTCGCGGATGGCGTCCTCGCCGAGAGCCGCCATCGCCTCCGGCGTCGAGGCGCGGGCGAAGAGATCGCGCGTCGCCCGGTTGACGCCGGCATCCGTCATCTGCGCCGACAGCACCACGGCGACGAGCAGCGTGAACGTGTTGCGGTGTTCGAGCTCCGAGGTCGGATGCGCGCGCTGGACGGCGAAGCGGCGAAAGATTTCCGCGACCTCTTCGGCCGAGTAGGGGATCTTCGGAGCCCTGGCCTTCGCTTTGGCACGGACGGCCTTCGCGACCGGCTCGGCCTTTTCGGCCGATCGCGTCGCGCGCTTGGTCGCAGGCGCTTTTTCCGCCATGGTTCTCACCCTATGATCCGCCGGCAAGGCCGATGAGCCGGCCTTTCATTGGAACGGATCCAGCCTGCGAGGCAAGACGCGGATGACAGACGGCTCCGATCGCACCGTCTTCCATGCCCTTCTCACCCCCTACCGGTCGCTGGGGAAGCGGGGCTTCAACATCACGATGGCCCTGTTCGGGGGCTTGAGCCTCCTGTCCGGCGCGGTCTTCGTCTCGCACGGGGCGTGGCCGGTGGTCGGCTTCTTCGGGCTCGACGTCCTTCTTCTCTGGGTAGCGCTGAAAGCGAGCTTCCGCTCGGCGCGGGCGTCCGAGGAGGTCCGCGTCTCGCGCACCGAGCTCACCATCCGCAAGACCTCGGCGCGCGGCGCGGTCCGTGAGGCCCGCTACAACCCGTTCTGGACGCGCTTTCTGGTGCGCCGGCACGAGCTTGCCGGCGTCACCCACATGGCGGTCTCGGGCGAAGGGCGGCAGACCGAGATCGGCGCCTTCCTCAACCCGGAGGACCGCGAGAGCTTCGCCGTGGCCTTCGGCCGGGCGCTCAACGAGGCCAAGCGCGGCTGACGCCGACGCGAGGGAAAACGGGTGGTTTCGAGGCGCAGCGCGGTCCAAATTCGGCCGGACGATCTTTCACGGAGCGATCCGATGACGCGACACGCCCCCTCCCCCGTCGAGGCCGAAGCGCTGGCCCCGGTGTCCCGCGGCCTGACCGAGCTACCGCCCCCGTCCGACTATCCGCTCGTGCGCGCGGCGATCGAGTTCATCTCGACCGAATATCGCAGCCAGCCCTCGCTCGACGCGGTGGCGGAAGCCTGCGGCGTCACCGCCCAGCGCCTCGAATCGGCCTGCCGTCGCTGGGCGGGGCTCAGCCCCAAGGCCTTCCTCCAGGCCGTGACCATCGACCACGCGCGCCGGCTCCTGGGAGATGGCCTGCCGCTCCTCGACACCGCGCTCGAGGTCGGTCTCTCCGGTCCCTCGCGCCTCCACGACCTCTTCGTCAAGCACGAGGCGATGAGCCCCGGCCTGCACAAGGCGCGGGGTGAGGGTCTCGCCCTCACCTATGGTTTCGCCGACACGCCCTTCGGCCGGGCCCTCGCCATCTGGACCGAACAGGGGCTCGCCGGCCTCGCCTTCTCCGACGAGGACCGGGGCGGCGACGCCCATGCCCTGTCCGACATGCTGGGCCGCTGGCCGCGCGCGGCGGCAATGCGTAGCGACGAGGGGGCGGCGCGTCGTCTCTCCCGCATCTTCCGTCCGGCGGAATGGGGCGCGGCGGCTCCCCTGCGTGTCGTTCTGATCGGCACCGACTTCGAGGTCCGCGTCTGGGAGCGGCTGCTCGCGATCCCCTTCGGCGGGGCGCACACCTATTCCGGCATCGCCGCGGAAATGGGCTGCCCGAAGGCTTCGCGCGCGGTGGGAGCGGCGGTCGGGCGCAACCCCATCTCCTTCGTGGTGCCCTGCCACCGCGTCGTCGGCAAGTCGGGCGCGCTCACCGGCTACCACTGGGGCCTGGCGCGCAAGCGCGCCATGCTCGGCTGGGAGTTCGCGATGCGGGGCCCGGGCTGATCGCCGCACGGGGGAACCCGTTGGCCGGCAAACCGTCTTGCCCCCGCAGCGGATCGGGAGGGCGGAATGGACGCACGACGCGAGGAAACGGTGGATCGAGGCGCCCTCAGCGCGCCCGAGCGCGAGGAGGCCTTCCGGCGCCTCAGCACCCACATGCCCGGCCGCACGCCGGACGCCAAGGGTCCCAAGGACCAGCCCGATCCGTTCCGCTCCGTGGTGTCCTGCCTCCTGTCCGCCCAGAGCCGCGACGTCAACACCGCCGCCGCGGTCCGGGCGCTTTTCGCACTGGCGACGACGCCGGACGAGATGCTGAAGCTCTCGGACGACGAGATCGCGCGAGCGATCAAGCCCTGCGGCCTCTACAACATGAAGGCGAAAAGCATCCGCCGCCTCTGCGCGGCGCTGATCGACGAGCACGGCCGCGTGGTGCCGCAGACGCGCGAGGGGCTGATGAGCCTGCCCGGCATCGGGCGCAAATGCGCCGACATCGTCATGAGCTTCACCTTCGACGAGGACGTGATCGCCGTCGACACCCATGTCTTCCGCGTCTGCAACCGCTTGGGGCTGACGGACGAGCGCACCGCCGACAAGACGGCGGCGGCGCTGGAGCGCGACGTCCCCGACTGGGCGCGGCGCGACGGCCATTTCTGGCTGCTCCAGTTCGGCAAGAGCATCTGCCTGTCGCGCCGCCCGCGCTGCGAGACCTGTTTCCTCAACGACCTTTGCCGCTGGTTCGCCGCGACGCGCGACGCGCCCCCTGTCACGTCTGAATATCAGGACACCTAGGGCCAGGACTCATAGCTCAGAGCCAAGATAGAACATGGCGGCGAGCGTGATGGCGGAGAAGAAGAGCGTTGGGCATCGGTCGTGGCGTGTTGCGACGCGGCGCCAGTCCTTCAGCGGCCCGAACATGAGCTCGATGCGGTTGCGACTTCGCGGGCCCATAGTCCCGTGGTGCGTCGCGCCAGCGCAGACCGTTGCGGTTGCCGAAGATGATGCCGCTGAGAACCCGCTGGTCGTCGACACGTGGCCTGCCGTGGCTCTTGGGAGAGAACGGACGAAGCCGCTCCATCTGCTCGTCCGTCAGCCAGTACAGGTCGCTCATATCCAGTCCTCCCGCAGAGCCTGATTCAGACGGCACTCCTCGAATCAATGGGTCCCGACCCCAGGGGCTCAGCCTCCATACTTGTAAGTCGATTGGCGCTGACGGAACAGAGAACGGTAGCGGTCGATCGCTTCCGTGCCTGCCCCGATCGGGAGACCCCAGAGCTTGGGCGGACTGTATGGACGTCATGGGACGAATTCCCTCGTAGAGCAGCCGGTCCGCATGCCGGTTCTTTACCCATCCTGCCCGTCGAACATGCGTCTGCGGGCATTGCGGATATGGGTCGACATCGCTTCGGCTGCCTTGATCGCGTCCCGATGCTCGATCGCTTCCACGATCGCGTCGTGTTCGGACTGGACGATCTGCGAACGCATGGCCGGCTTCAAAAGCGAGAGGTTGCGGGCCAACTGCATGCCGACCTTGATATTGGCTTCCAGCGAGGTCTGGACCGACACGTAGTAGGGATTGCGCGTGGCCTGGGCGACGGCGCGATGGAAATGCGCATCGGCTTCGACGGCCAATTCGCCTCCCGATAGCGCACGGCCCATCTCGGCATGGGCGGATTGCAAATCGGCGAGTTCATCGTCGCGCCAGGCGGTTGCCGCCAAGGCTGCGGAGGCGGCTTCGAAACCGATGCGGAAATCGTAGCAACGCTGGATGTCGCTGACCGAGCCGATTTCGACGAAGCGCAGCACATCGGCGTCCGGCTTGCGCCTCACGAAGCTGCCCGACCCTTGCCGAGACTGCACGAGCCCATCGTCCCGCAGCCGAGCCAACGCCTCGCGGACCACGGGTCGCGAGGCGCTGAAGCGCCGGCCGAGTTCGAGTTCGCTCGGCAGGCGGGCATTCTCGGCATACTCGCCGGAGGCGATCAACGAGAAGATCCCGTCGTAGACATAGTCGCCGAGCTTGCGGTCGGCGGCGGGTCGATCCCTCTGCATGCTGGACACCGCCCCTACGGCACGAGCCGATCGCCGGCCCGATCGATGATCTGCCTGTCTACATAGCTGCCAGGACGGCGCAGAAAAAGCGCCGGGCGCTCGATTCAATTCTTCCGGAAAGGAAGGGAACCGAAGCGCCCGCCGGAGCCAGCCCTCACTCCGCAGCGGCGGCCGATCGCGTGCCGGCCTCGCGCGCCGCCATTTCCGCCGCGAGGAGCTCGCGCGCGGCCGTCTCGATACGCGGCCAAAGGTGCTCTTCGGCCGGGGTCAGCATCGGCAGGGCCGGCCCCATGTCGGCGATGCCGGCAAGGCCGATCGCGGAGTGGAGAACGCGAATCGGATCGCCCTCCTCCCGCAGCGCCTCCAGCGGCGCGAAGATCGCGAGCAGGCGTTCGGCCTCGGCAAGATTCTCCGTCTTCAGCGCCCGCAGGAAGGCCTGCGACAGGGTCGGAGCGATGCACACGCAGCCGGCGGTGAAGCCGGCAAGCTTCTGGTGGCGCAGGTGCGGCAGCGCCGGCGGCTCGCCGAAGCCGCTGACGATGCGCTCCCGGCCGATGGCGCCGATCAGTTCATCGAGAACCGGATCGACGGCGGGATCGACGCGCGGGATCGCGTATTTCACCGAGAACAGGCTGCCGTCGGCAACCAGCGTCGCGACCGTCCGCGCTGACACGTAATCGTCCGACTTGATGTAGAGGATCGCTTGCATGCCGGCGGCCTGCGCGAAGTCGCGCACGGCGCGCGAAAGGCCGGCCTCGGTGCGCGGACCGGCGAAGGGCAGAAACATCGCCGCGGGATAGCGGCGCTTGGCCAGGAGCGCGGCTTGGTCGCGCAGCTTGCCGCCATCCGGTCCGACCGACGGGATCACCCATGTGTCACCTGCCGCACGGGCCTCGATCGCATCCATCCACTCACCGTAGACGGATACCGGCCAGTTCTGGACGTTGGCGTTCCCGCCATAGAGCAGGGTCGATACGCCGCCCGCCTCGATATGCCGGATCAATCGGCCGTTGGCCTCCTCCGCGATGGCCAGATCCGGCGTCGCCGCAAAGGGCGGGACGGCGATGACGGACCGGGCCAGATCGTCGAGCGAGAGGATCGTCTTCATGGGAGCTCCTGGGGATCGATGTGGCCCGCTTCTAATCGACGTGACATATTTTTACAAGTTGCGAGTCTTGTGAACGATCTGAGACCAGTTGACGGGGACATGATCTCGGCAGAATTTCTAGAGAGCCGGTATCCCAATGAGGATGATGAGTGCCTCTTGCATGTCTGCCAACTCCATGCTTGTAAGACAACTATGGCGGCAAGGAGAGCCGCGTTGGGAGGTTCCATGCACAGACGACTTCTGATTGCCGCAATCAGTGCGGCCGCCCTCAATGTCTCCCTGCCCGCCGGGGCGCAGGATTTTCCGGCCCGCCCCATCACCCTGATCGTGCCTTGGAGCGCGGGTGGCGGTTCGGACGCCACGGCGCGCATCGTGGCCGGCGGACTGGAGCGCGAACTCGGCCAGCCGGTCAACGTCGTGAACCGCACCGGCGGCAACGGCGTGGTGGGCCACCAGGCGATCGCCAGCGCCCGGCCGGACGGCTACACGATCGGCCTCGTCACCGCCGAGATCAACATGCTGCATCGGCTGGGCCTTACCCAGTTGACCTACGAAGCCTATCGTCCGGTCGGCTTGGTCAACACCGATCCTGCCGCCATCCATGTCGGCGCCGACTCGCCCTATGGCACGGCCAAGGACCTGCTGGAGGCGATCCGCAGCGGCCAGACGGTTCGCTTCAGCGGCTCGGGCCAGGGCTCGATCTGGCATCTGGCGATGGCCGGGCTTCTGGTCCGCGCGGACGTGCCCGGCACGGCGGCGGTCTGGGTGCCCAGCCAGGGCGCGGCCCCGGCGCTCCAGGAGCTGGCTTCAAGCGGCGTCGACGTCGTCGTGTCATCCCTACCCGAGGCGCAGGCGATGACCGAGGCCGGACGCGTCAAGACGATCGGCCTGATGGCGGCCGAGCGCAGTCCCAAGGGGCCCGACATCCCGACGCTCGCGGAAAGCGCCGGCGTGGACTGGACCGTCGCCTCGTCCTGGCGGGGCATCGTCCTGCCCGCCGGCGCGCCGGACGACGTGGCCGAGCGGCTCGGGACGGCTCTCAAGACCGTCTACGACAGCGCCGAGTACCAGGACTTCATGAAGGGCCGCGGCTTCGGCACGGTATGGGCCGACGCCGACGGCATGTCCGCCTTCATGAAGGACAAGGAAACCCAGTTCGCCGAGGTGATGACGGCAGCCGGGCTCGTCTCGAACTGACGCCGGCCGCACGAACGAACGATGCGGCTGCTTGGGAGATGCAGCCGCATGTCTGCGCCAAAAGACAAGGCAGCGCGCCCGCCCGGGCAGCTGCGGTTCTCGGGAGGGCATCATGACGACCACAGCCGATCGGATCGGTGGCCTCGCCCTGGCGGGCCTCGGAGCGGCGACCATCACCGCCGCCGCGCAGCTTCCATCCGTTCCCGGCCAACCGATCGGGCCGGCCGTCTTCCCCTATGTGATCGGCGCGGGCCTTTGCCTTTGCGCGCTCTTGATCCTGTTCTCCGCCGGCGTGAGCGAGGAGGAGGAGCCCGTCGACCTGGCTCGATCGCGCGGCGCGACGCTGCTGCGGCTGGCGCTGCCGTCCCTGCTTCTCGTGTTCTACGTCTATTCGGTGGAAACGCTCGGCTTCCTCCTGTCGGGCTTCGTGGTGGTGCTCGCCGCCTCTTTGCTTCTCGGCGCACGACCGCTTGTCGCCCTGCCGTTGGCCGTCGTGATGCCGGCCCTGATCCATACGATCTTCTCAAGCCTTCTGCGGGTGCCGCTCCCGGCGGGCCTTCTCACGCTGCCCTGGTGATCCGATGGACGTTATCGCTTCCTCGTTTCAACTCATCGCCACGCCCGAAGTCGCGCTGGTCGTCCTCCTCTCCTCCATCTACGGACTGGTGATCGGCTGCATCCCGGGCTTGTCGGCCACCATGGCGACGGCGCTGCTGGTGCCGATCACCTTCTATCTCTCCCCGATCGCCGCGGTCGCGGCGATCATCTCGTCCTCCGCCATGGCGATCTTCTCCGGCGACATTCCGGGCACGCTGCTGCGCATTCCCGGCACGCCCGCTTCGGCCGCCTACACGCAGGAAGCCTATGCCTTCACCAAGCGCGGCGAGCCCGAGATCGCGCTCGGCGCCGCGCTGTGGTTCTCCGCCATCGGCGGCATCGTCGGCACGCTGGCGCTGGTCCTGATCGCCCCGTCTCTGGCCGAGCTGGCACTGGAGTTCTCGAGCTACGAGTATTTCTGGCTGGGGTGCCTCGGCCTTCTCTGCGCCACTCTGGTCTCGTCCGGCTCCCAGACGAAGGCCATGGCGGCGATGCTCGTCGGGCTGCTCGTCTCCTGCGTCGGCATGGAGAATGCCGCCGGCACGCCCCGCTTCACCTTCGGGTCGATCGACCTCCTGTCCGGGATCGACGTGATCGCGGTGCTGGTGGGCGTCTTCGCGGTCGCCGAAGTGATGCGCGCCATGACGACGCCGCCTCCTCCCAAGCTGCCGCGCCGCCGGTTCGGCAGCATCCTGGGCGGCCAGTGGGCGCTCACGCTGCGCTATCGCTGGCAGATGCTGCGCGGCAACGTGGTCGGGGTCATCATCGGCGTGCTGCCGGGAGCCGGCGCCGACATGGCGGCCTGGGTTTCCTACGCCATCTCCAAGCGCTTCTCGAAGACGCCGGAGAAGTTCGGCACGGGCCACGCCGAAGGCCTCGTGGAAGCGGGCGCCAGCAACAACGCCTCGCTCGCCAGCGGCTGGGTGCCCTCGCTCCTGTTCGGCATCCCCGGCGACACGATCACCGCCATCGCCATCGGCGTCCTCTACATGAAGGGCCTGAACCCCGGCCCGACGCTGTTCACGCAGAACGCGGCCAGCATGTACGCGATCTACTGGATCTTCCTCGTCGCCAACATCATCATGATCCCGCTGGGCATCATGATGATCCGGGGCACGAGCTATGTCCTCGAGGTACCCCGCTGGGCCATCATGGCGTCGGTCCTCCTGTGCTGCGCGGTCGGCGCCTATGCCGTCACCAACAGCCCGTTCTCGATCCTCGTCGTCGCGGCCTTCGGCGTGGTCGGCTTCACCATGGACCGCTTCGGCTATTCGGTCGCCGCCTTCGTGCTGGGCCTCGTGATGGGGCCGATGGTGGAGCAGAACTTCGTCACCTCGCTGATCAAGTCGGGCGGCAGCCTCATGCCCTTCGTCGACCGCCCGGTCGCCGCGATCCTCGCCATGCTGACCATCGGCGCGCTCGTGGCGCCGCTCGTCGCCCGGCTCCTGCCTCAACGCGCCGATCGGCCGGCATCCGCCTCCTCAGGAAAGTGACCACGCGTATGGACATCTCGAACGATCTGCGTATCGGCGTTGCCGGGGCGGGCGCTATCAGCCGCTTCCATCTCGCGGGCTGGGCGGCGGCCGAGGGCGCCGTCGTCGTCGCCATATGCGATCCGGACCGTGCCAAGGCGGAGGCCGCCGCCGCGGAGTTCGGCATCGGCGCGGTCTACACCGATGTCGGCGAGATGCTGGCGCGGGAACGGCTGGATGCACTCGACATCATCACGCCGGTCGGCCTTCACGCGCCGCTCGCCCGCCTTGCGGCCGACCATGGCGTTCATATCGTATGCCAGAAGCCGATGACCCCGACCGTCGCCGAGGCGGAAGCGCTGATCCGCGACATCGGCGATCGCGTGCGCTTCTGCATCCACGAGAATTACCGCTTCCGCCCGCACTACGCCGAGGTGCGCGAATGGATCGCCGCAGGGCGGATCGGAAAGGTGCAGCACGTGCGCCTGACCATGCGCTCCGCCTCCATGGTGGCCCGCGAGGGCGAGACGCCCTTCCTCCTCGGGCGTCAGCCCTATCTCGCGCGCTTCGAGCGGCTGTTGATCTTCGAGATGCTGATCCATCAGCTCGACGCGCTGCGCGCCATGCTGGGCGAGCTCGACGTGATGTCCGCCTATACCGCCCGCACCAACCCGGATCTGGCGGGCGAGGATGTCGGCGTCATCATGATGCGCGAGCGTGCCGGCGGCGCTTCGGTGGTCCTCGATGGCAACATCTCGGCCATGGGCTATCCGCCGCTGCCGACCGACCGGCTCGAAGTGATCGGCTCGGCCGATACGCTGATCCTCGACCGCGACGAGATCTATCTCGTCAGCCGGCCAGAGGATCGGCACAAGCACGATCTCGCGGCCAACTACCAGGCGTGCTTCTCGGGCCTGATCGCCTCGTTCGTCCAGGGCCTGCGAACGGGCAAGCCATTCCCGACCGATCGGCTGGACAATCTCGAGACGCTACGCCTGATGGAAGCGGCTTACACCTTCGCTGGACGGGGGAGACGGGCGGACGACATCGAAGCTTGAGCGCAAGCGCGTAGTCCATCTGATTGGTCCTGACCCATGAAACGGGTCCGGACCACCGCCGCGCTCGGCACCTCGAAGTCCAACCTCAGTCTTACGATCCGTCGACAGGAGGCGTCGCTCGGATACCGCCTGCTCCAGCGCACAAGCCGGAGCGTCGCACCGACCGAGGCTGGCGAGACGCTTCTGTCGACCCTCTCACCGGTGCTGGAGACGATCGGCTCGACGCGGGCATTCGCCTCGGGGAGAAGCTGGAGCAGGACATGATCGCGCTGCGCGTCGGGCCGGACCTTCGCATGGCCGTCGTGGCCGCCCCGTCCTACCTCCGGGAAAACCGTTCACCGCTGCGCCACCCTCGCGACCTGATGGCGCATCGCTGCATCAACTATCGCATGGTCGGTGCGGGAACGATCTACGCTTGGGAGTTCGAGCAGGACGGGCGCGCGATCGACGTCCAGGTGTCGGGGCCGCTGACGTTCAATGAGCCCGAACTGATGCTGGCGGCCGCATTGGACGGCTTGGGGGTCGGCTACCTTCTCGACCATGAGGTCGCGCCGCACGTCGACGCCGGACGCCTCGTGAGGATCCTGGACGACTGGACCCCGCCCTTTCCCGGGTTCCACCTCTACTACCCCTCCCGGCGCCAGATGCGGCCGATACTGCGCGCCTTCATCGACTGCGTGAGACAGAGCCAGGACAAGGCGGGGACCCCGTCTCGTTGATGCGAGCGACGCCGCGCATGGAGCGGCCGCCGCGCTCCTGAGTTGGCGAAACGCGCCGCGGTCAGGAGCCGAACCCGGCCATCATTCCTGTTTCAGATAGTTCGACCCGTCGATCACGAGCAGGCTGTCCGAACCCTTGTCCGGCGCGAAGATCGAGTGGCGCTCGGTGGTCCCGTCGTCGCCGACGAGTTCCAAGGTATAGTTCTTCACGCGGTACCGCCCGCTCTCGGCGGGACGCTCGCCGCCCGAGGCAAATCCGACGCGCGATCCGCCGATCTCGTTGCTCGACATCACGCCCGTCGACCCCGTCCGCCGGAACGATCCGTCCCGGCCGAGCGTCACGATCCGCTCCGAGCTGACACCGCCCGAACTCGTCGCCGTCGTCCCGGACGAGGCGAAGAACGAGCGCCACCGCCCTTCGAACGGCGTGCCCTCCGGGAACGGCGGCACGAGAGCATAGTCCGCCTCCCCGATCACGAGGTCCTTGCCGGACCGCTTGAACGGCTTCGTCTCGGCAGCGAGCGTTCCGAAGTCGTCGTCGACGGCCCGCATCTCGATCTCGTTCTCAAGGGAAAAGAGCCCCCCGCCCTTCAACGCGTAGATCCCGCAGTCTCGTGGCTTTTCCCGGCAGTGCGCGGAGAGATCCCCGTCCGCAGGCATTTCGGTCGTGAACAGCCCGGAGGGGTCGAACACCGTGACGTTGCTGTCGGAGTAGAAGTCCACGCCACCGAAAGCGTTGGGCCTCAGCCCGGTCTCGAGATGGGTGTAGACCCCATCCAGCCCGCCATCGCCCGCCTTCGGGACGAGCTCGAACGGCCGGTCGCTCTCCTCCAGCTTTAGCGAACGGACGAGCGCGGCAAAGTCCGCCTCGGCACTGTCCTGCGCGTCGCCGCGAAGCTGCAAGTCGAGCAGCGCAAAAAAGGCCTGTTTGCCCTGGGAGGCCAAGCCGACGACGCGCTGGCCGGCCGACAGCTCGTTCAGGCGGCCGCAGCAGCGGTACTCGTGCCGGATCCGATGCCCGTTGATCGTTGTGCCGTTCGACTTCGTCGTGACATCTTCGGCGGGCATGCCCTTGATGAGCCCCACCACCGTGTCGAAGCCCTTGTCGAACGACCCCGGCGGGTCGGCGAAGGGACCGACGACCTGGATGACGGCCGCTCCCTTGCGGCGGTTGTCCTCGGTCTTCGGAAACTCTTTCTGGAGGATGAAGCCATCCTTGAGCCGCTGGGCCTTCCATCCGGAGCGCGCATCGGGAAGATCGAAACTCATCGATCCGATCGTCATCGTCTCCGCTGCGGCGCCGGTCGGTGCGATCGCGCCCGATGAGGCGAGGACGAGCGCTGCCGCGTATCGTAGAAACCGACGTTGGCTTGACGGCGGGTGGACCGTCATCGGCCTCTCCTTCGTTCGGTGGGCAAAGCTAGTGCAATCCAATGACGACGAGAATGCCAAACCCGTGCCTTGGCTCCGCGCAGACCTCTCCGGACGTCCCACGATGGGCAGATCGGCCGCCCGGAACGTCTTGCGTTTTCCCCTGTCGGATCCCCGACGCATGGAGACCCTCATGCCCTCGAAGCGTGAACTCTGGGCAGGCATGGCGTTCTTCGCCCTTGCGGCCGCCGCACTCGTCCTCTTGCGACGACCGTTCGACGCCATCGGTTGGGCTAGCCTTGCCGCCTGTCTCGGCTTCGTGGTCCTTGCGGGCATCGGCCTCGTGAAGCCGGACATCGGCAGGGCGAAACCGCGCATCGAGGACGGGCGAGAGGCTACCGCCGCCCCGGCCCTATTCGGTCACCATCGGACTCACGAGAACGAGCCGGTCGAGGTCGAGGACGTTCCCATCGGCGATCCCTCGCCGGACGAACTGCGAATCCTCCAGGCCACGGTCGCAGCGCTCGAGGCCGTCGGCGGCCTGGAGGTCGGCGAGATCGATGCGGGTTCGCTGTGGAACGCAGCCCAGCGACAGGATCCTGGCCATCCCATCGGTGTCCATGAGGCCATCGGCTCGTTTGCGGCGCTCTACGACGACCGATATCACGACGATGGGCACCCCCGCATCGGACGCCTCACGTTCGTGCCGGCGCACACAGAATACGACGCTCCCCTCCTCGCCGAGATCACCGCATCCGTGCTTGCCTCGCTCGGCCACGCCGTGCAGCCGCGCGACGTCACCGCGATGCTTCCACCGGACGGCGCGCAGGGAACGGCCGAGATCGCCTTCCCGATCGACGGCACCACCCGGACGGTGAGTTGCGAATACCTCTGGAAGTATCCGCCGGCCGACCTCATTCCCGCGCTGGGCCGCTTCCAGAAGCGCGAGGACCCGCGCGATTTCGTCTGCGGCGATTCGGGTGACCAGACGCTTGTCTATGCCGCGATCCGGTCGGGAACGTTGGCGGAACTGAACCGTCGCCTACCGGCGGAGGAGGATCTCTTCAGCAAGGCATGAGGCCTCTCATCGACGACCGCCGGCCGCGACCTCTTGCTGCCTCATGGGAGGAGACGGACGCGCCGGCGGCTACGCTTTGTCGAGAGGGGAACGCGTTCGGTCGCCCGGTGCAGGCGTTCAGCGTGGGGCACCCAAAGCTTGGAGAACCGCCGGGGGCGGCGTGGTGGCGCCGGCCCTGGCAAGAGCGCCCGGCGGCCAGCGCCCGTCGCGGATCGCCGCCTTCACCTCGACGGGACTGGGTGCCGGCCACGTCGTCGCCACGGCGCGCAACTTCGCCTCCAGCCGCCTGCGCGCCGCCTCCTCGGCAGGCGATCCCAGCGCCAGCGGCTGGCCGATCCCATAGGCCGGCAACGCGCCGCCCGCACCGACGGCCCAGGGGTTTGCCCCCGCTTCGATCAGCGCCTCGGCGACCTGCATCGAATCCATGTCGACCGCGTCCTGCAACACGGTGCTGCCGGTCGCGTCGACGCGATCCAACTGCGCCTTGTAGGCGATCAGCAACGTCGCGGCCTCGGGATCGGCGACGCGCGCAGCGGTGCGCAGCGGCCACTTCGCGTCCGGGCCGCCGGGGTCGGGGGATGCCCCCGCCGCCAGCAGAATTCGCATGGCCGTCAGGTCGTGCGCGGCGACGGCGGTGTCCAGCGGCAGACCCGGCACCGAGCCGTTCGGCGCCGCCCCTGCCGCGAGCAACGCCTCGAGCATCGCGGTGTCGCAACGCGCCACGGCGATCGACAGGAGGTCGCCCCATTGGCCATCGGGACGGAAATCCGGGTAGCGGGCCGGAGGCACATGCGTCGTCAGGAGCGCCGGGTCGCGTTGCGACAGCGCACGTACGGTCGCCCGATCGCCGGAGAACACCGCCGCGACCATGTCGCGCCCGGACTGTCCGTTCGTCACGGCCTCGAGGACGAGGCGCTCGGTGGGCTGCGAGGTCGCAGCCGCATGCGTGCATTCGCGGGCGCTCGGCGATGCGGCGCGTGGAGCGACGACAGGCATGACGCCCGATAGCGCCGCCGTGAGGACAGCGAACCGCGCCATGGCCGCGAACCGGCCGGAGCCCACCCTGCCCGGTTCTGGACGATCGGCGGCTGGGGTGGCTTGCATTCGCATCGATCGGTCTCTTCGCACCACGGCGTCCATCGAAAGCGCGTACCATAGGCTTCCGGCGTGCCCAACCGCACGGCGCCTCGAGGCCTACGCGACCACCGCGCGGAACTCCCATGCGTTCGGCATTAGACATCCGCGCGGGGCAGTCATATGATGATTGGGCGAACCATCTGAAGGTTTCGCGAGCAGGGCCACCGCGCAGTGGCGGAGGTAGACATTGGCTCGAGCACCCGTTGCATCCCAAGCCCGTTCCTTGCGGGATGTCGTCATCGACGCGCTTCGGCAACAGATCGTGGACGGCGACTACGCCCCGGGCGATCAGCTCCCCACCGAGCCGGTCCTGGTCTCGCGCTTCGGCTACAGCCGGACCGTCATCCGGGAGGCGATCGCAGCGCTCCGCGCGGACGGTCTGGTCGATTCGCGCCACGGCGTCGGCGTCTTCGTGATCGGTCCGAAGCGGCCGAGCGCCGAGTTGGAACTCTTCCGGCAAGCCACCGACAAGATCTCGGACATCATCGAGGAATTGGAACTTCGCATCGGCGTCGAGGTGGAGGCTGCCGGGCTTTCGGCCCTGCGCGCCTCGCCCGCACAGGAGGCAGAAATCCTGTCGCTCGTCGACGAGTTCCGCGAGCGGGTGGATCGCGGCGAGCCGACCGACGAGGCCGACTTCGCCTTCCACATGGCCATTGCCAAGGCGACGAACAACACGCGCTTCCAGGCCTTTCTGGAGCACATCGGCAAGCGGATCATCCCGCGCGTGAAGTTCCGGACCGTGATGGGTGGCGTCGACCCGCTTCCGAACCGCGACCGCCTCATCCTCAAGGAGCACGAGGCGGTGGCCGACGCGATCTCCAGGCGCGACCCCGAGGGCGCAAGGGAGGCCATGCGCCATCATCTGCAGGGCGGGATCAAGCGCTACCGCGCGCTGACTCGCATCCGGCCAGTCGAAAAGACCGGTTGACCCCTGCACGTCGTCATCATACGACTACCGCATCGAGTCGTATGATGTGAGCTGCAATGTCTCCCGATGACCTCAAGGTCGCCCTGTCCTCCGGCCTCCTGTCCTTCCCCGTCACCCACTTCGACACCGACGGGGCCTTGAGCCTCGACACGTATCGCCGCCATGTCGAATGGCTCTCGGGCTTCGAGGCCAGCGTGCTGTTCGCGGCGGGAGGCACCGGCGAGTTCTTCTCGCTGTCGCCCGAAGAGGTCGGCAGCGTCACCCGCGCGGCCAAGGAAGCGTCCGGGTCGGTGCCGATCGTCACCGGATGCGGCTACGGCACGGAACTGGCCAAGGACGTCGCCCGGCGGGCCGAGGCGGCGGGCGCGGACGGCCTTCTTCTCCTTCCGCACTACCTGATCGGCGCGCCGCAGGAAGGGCTCTTCCGGCACATCAAGGCGGTGTGCCAGGCGACGGACCTCGGCGTCGTCGTCTACAACCGCTCCAACTCCGTCGTGAACGCCGACACGCTGGCGCGCCTTGCCGACGCCTGCCCGAACCTCATCGGCTTCAAGGACGGCACGGGCCAGATCTCGCTGGTGCGCGAAATCTCCGCCAAGCTCGGCGACCGGCTCTGCTACATCGGCGGCATGCCGACGCACGAGCTGTTCGCCGAGGCCTTCAACGCCGCGGGCGTGACGACCTATTCCTCGGCCGTGTTCAACTTCGTGCCGGCGCTCGCCGTGCGCTTCTTCAAGGCGATGCGCGCGGGCGACCGCGCCACGATGGAAGCGATCCTGAAGGACTTCTTCTACCCCTTCGCCACCATTCGCGACCGCCAGACGGGCTATGCCGTCTCGATCATCAAGGCGGGCGCGGCCATCGTCGGCCAGGCGCCCGGCCCGGTGCGCCCGCCGCTGACCGACCTCACCGACGAAGAGCGCGGCATGCTGGCCGCCCTGATCGAGAAGAACGCCTGAGAGCGCCTGACAACACGTCCGGGCGGCCGCGCGGGAGGCGTCGGCCGTCTCGAACCTGACGACACGAACGGGAGGATCATCATGAGACCAACGACGATTGCCGGGATGGCCCTCGCGGCCCTGGCCGGCACCATCGCGCAGCCCGCCCTCGCGCAAGGCTCGCCCGGCGAGATCACCATCGTCCTGCCGGAGCAGCCGAGCAACCTGGAGCCCTGCGGCTCGATCCTGACCGATGTCGGGCAGGTGCTTAGCCAGAACATCACCGAGACCCTGACGGTGGTGGATCCGGCCGATGGCTCGGTCGACCCCAAGCTCGCGACGTCCTGGGAACAGGTCGAGCCGCTGACCTGGCGCTTCAAGCTGCGCGAGGGCGTCAAGTTCGGAGACGGCGAGACCTTCGACGCCGAGGCGGTCAAGTTCTCGATCGACCGCATGACGTCCAAGGCCTTCACCTGCAACAACCTCGCCAAGTTCGGCAACGACACGATCACCGTCGAGGTGGTCGATCCCGCCACCGTCGACGTGAAGTCCACGCAGCCGCAGCCGATCCTGCCGACGCTGATCAGCGTGGCGATGATCGTCTCGCCCAAGACCGCGGCGACGCAGGCGACCAACGCGCCGGTCGGCACCGGGCCCTATGTGCTGAAGGAGGCGAGCCCCGAGCGCATCGTCCTCGAGCGCTCCGACGGCTATTGGGGCGAGGCGCCGGCGGTGACGAAGGCCACCTATGTCTGGCGCGGCGAATCCTCGCTGCGGATCGCGATGATTCAGACCGGCGAGGCCGACCTAACGCCGACGATCGCGCTCCAGGACGCGACCGACCCCGCCCGCGACGTCTCCTACCTCAACTCGGAGACGACGGCGGTCCGCATCGACATGGACTATCCCCCGCTCGACGACGTGCGCGTGCGCAAGGCGCTCAACATGGCGATCGACTGGGACGGCATGGCCGGCCTCTTCGGCGACGAGGCGTTGCGCGCCTCGCAGATGGTGCCGCCCGGCATCAACGGCCACGACAAGGACCTGAAGCCCTGGGCCTTCGATCCCGACGGGGCGGCCAAGCTCCTGGAGGAAGCCCGTGCGGCGGGCGTTCCGGTCGACACCGAGATCAACCTCGTCGGGCGCAACGGCATCTATCCCAACGGCACCGAGGCCATGGAAGCCATGATGGCCATGTGGAACGATGCCGGCTTCAACGTGAAGCTGACCATGCTCGACGTGGCCGACTGGACCCGCTACCTCCAGAAGCCGTTCCCGGCCGAGCGCGGCCCGACGCTTCTTCAGATCCAGCACGACAACAACAAGGGCGACGCCGCCTTCACCGTGCCGCTGCTCTATCGCTCGTCCGGCAGCTACTCGACGCTGAACGACCCGGCGATGGACGCCGAGATCGACACGGCGCTGGCGGCGACCGGGGACGAGCGCGGACGAGCGTTCCGCGCGGTCTTCGGCAAGGTCCACGACGAGATCGCCGCCGACGTGCCGATGTTCCACATGATCGGCTATACCGCCGTCGGCCCGCGCATCGACTGGCGTCCGAGCCTTGCCACCAACAGCGAGATTCCGCTCTCGCAGATCCGCTTCAAGTAGCAAGGTCGCGCGCCGGAGGGTGGCCTCCCGCCCTCCGGCCGACCGTCGCCTTTCCGGACGCACGCACCCCATGCTCGGTTTCATCGGCAAGCGCGCCTTCAACAGCGCGGTCTCCATTCTTGGTCTCCTGGTCCTCGTCTTCGTGCTGACGCGCCTGACGGGCGATCCGGCGGCCCTGTTCCTGCCGCTCGACTCCTCGCTGGAGGCGCGCCAGGAGTTCAACCGGCTGAACGGTTTCGACCAGCCGGTCGTCAGCCAGTTCCTCGCCTATCTCGGCGACCTCCTCCGCCTCGATTTCGGCATGTCGCTCCGGCAGAACCGGCCGGCGATGGAAGTGGCGCTGGAAGCCTTCCCGCGCACGCTTCAACTCGCGTTCTTCGCCATCCTCCTGTCCTTCTCGCTGGCGCTCGTGGTGGGGGCGCTTGCCGCGGCCCGGCCCGGCGGCTGGTTCGATCGCCTGTCGAGCTTCGTCTCGCTGGCAGGCGCCAGCGCCCCGGACTTCTGGGTGGCGATCGTCGGCGTCCTCGTCTTTTCGGTCGGCCTCGGCCTTCTGCCGACGTCGGGCACCGGGGGTCTCGCCTACTGGATCCTGCCGGTGGCCGTGCTGACGCTCCGCCCCTTTGGCCTCCTCGTCCAGGTGGTGCGCGGCACGATGATCGGCGTCCTCGCCCAAGCGCACGTCAAGACCGCAAAGGCGAAGGGCCTTGCCCCACGCACGATCCTGCTGCGCCACGGGTTGCGCAATTCGATGCTGCCGGTGGTCACCGTCGCCGGCGATCTGGCGGCCAGCCTCGTCAACGGCGCGGTGGTGGTGGAGACGATCTTCGGCTGGCCCGGCATCGGCAAACTGATGATCGACAGCATCGTTCAGCGCGACTTCGCGGTGGTCCAGAGCACGATCCTCGTCACCGCCTGCGCGATCTTCATCCTCAACATCCTGATCGACCTCCTTTATGCCGCGCTCGACCCGCGCATCCGGTACTGACCCCATGAGCGAGATCACGACCCTCCCCGATCGGCCGGCATCGCGCACGGCGCAGCTCGGCACCTGGGCTGCTTGGCTCCGGCGCGACAAGCTGGCTTTGGCCGCCGTGCTGTTCCTCGTGGTGCTGGCAGTCGCCGCCGCGCTGTCGCCGTTCCTCCTCGATGCCGCGGCCACGCGTCCGGGCCTTCGCCAGCGCAATCTCGCGCCCTTCACGTTAAGTGCCGGCTGGCTCTACGTGCTCGGTGCCGACACGCTGGGCCGGCCGATGCTGGCGCGCCTCCTCGTCGGCGCCGGCACGACGCTCGGCATCGCGGCGAGCGCGGTGCTCGGCTCGATGGTGCTCGGCGGCTGCCTTGGCCTGGTGGCGGGTTATTCGCGGCGCTGGTTCGCGCAAGCCATCATGCGCGTCGCCGACGTCATCATGAGCTTTCCCTCGCTCCTGCTGGCACTGATCGTCCTCTATCTCCTCGGTCCCAGCATCACCAATCTCATCATCGTCCTCGCCGTCACGCGCGTGCCGATCTACCTGCGCACGACGCGGGCGGAGGTGCTGGAGCTGCGCGAGCGCATGTTCGTGCAGGCGGCGCGCTCGATGGGCGCCGGGCACGGGCGCATCCTGTTCCGGCACATCGCGCCGCTCACCATTCCGACACTGGTGACCATCGGCGCGATCGACTTTGCCGCCGTGATCCTCGCGGAATCGGCGCTGAGCTTCCTCGGCCTCGGCATCCAGCCGCCGGCCTTCACCTGGGGCGCGATGGTGGCGACGGGGCGCGGCTACCTGCAGACCGCGTGGTGGATCGCCTTCTGGCCGGGGCTCCTGATCATGCTGACGACGCTGTCGCTCAACATCGTTGCGAGTTGGGCCCGCGTCGCCTCCGATCCCCACCAGCGCTGGCGGCTCCAGTCGCTGAGGAGAGCGCCGAAATGACCGCGATCGAACCTCCCGTTCTCGAGATCCGCGACCTGACCGTCGACTTCCTGTCGGACGAGGCGCCGGTGCGCGCCGTCGACGGCGTCAGCCTGGAGGTGCGGCGCGGCGAAACGCTCTGCATCCTGGGGGAAAGCGGCTCGGGCAAGAGCGTCAGCTCTTCCAGCGTGCTCGACATCCTCGACACGCCGCCGGCGGAGATCGTCTCGGGGCAGATGCTCTTCGAGGGCCGCGACCTCGCAGGCATGACGCCCGAGGAGCGGCGGCGGATCAACGGCCGGAAGATCGCGATGATCTTCCAGGACCCCCTCGCCCATCTCAACCCGGTCTACACGGTCGGCGCTCAGATTTGCGAGGTGTTCCGCGCCCACCGCATCTGCGACGGGGCCGAGGCGCGGCGGCGCGGCATCGAACTCTTCGGCCGGGTCGGCATTCCCGAACCCGAGGCGCGCTTCGACCGATACCCGCACGAGTTCTCCGGCGGCCAGCGCCAGCGCGTCATGATCGCCATGGCGATCGCCCTCAAGCCCTCGCTTCTCATCGCCGACGAGCCGACCACCGCGCTCGACGTCTCCGTGCAGGCGCAGATCCTCGCGCTCCTCGCCGACCTCCAGCGCGAGTTCGGCATGGCGCTGGTGATGATCACCCACGATCTCGAAGTCGCGGCTTCGATGGCCGATCGCGTCATCGTCATGCGGCGCGGGCGTATCGTCGAGGCGGGCGAGGCGCGTGCCGTCTTCACGCGGCCGAGCGACGACTACACGCGCCGGCTGATGGCCGCGATCCCCTCGCACGACGGCGAGGGCGGCCGTCGCTCCAGGGCGCCGGCCGCGGAGACGCTTCTCGACGTTCAGGGGCTCACCAAGGTCTACCAGGTCACCAGCGGGCTCTTCGCCGCGCCGCGGAGCGTGGCGGCGGTGGAGGACGTGTCGTTCCGGGTCGGGCGCGGCGAGACGCTCGGCATCGTCGGCGAGTCGGGATCGGGCAAGTCCAGCGTCGCCAAGATGCTGCTCCGGCTCGTCGAGCCGACCGCCGGTCGGGCGCTGTTCCGGGGCGCGGACATCTACGGCCTCGAAGGGTCGGATCTCATGGCGCTGCGCCGAAAGGTGCAGATGGTGTTCCAGGACCCCTACGGCTCGATGAACCCGCGCATGACCGTCGAGGCGATCATTTCGGAGCCCTGGCGCATTCATGGCGACATCCTGCCGAAGGCGCAGTGGCGCGCCCGTGTGCGCGAGCTTCTCGACCTCGTCGGCCTGAACCCGGACTGGGCGGGCCGTCACCCGCATCAGTTTTCCGGCGGACAGCGCCAGCGCATCGCGATCGCCCGGGCACTCGCCTGCGATCCCGAACTCATCGTCTGCGACGAAGCCGTCTCCGCGCTCGACGTGTCGGTCCAGATGCAGGTGATCGACCTCCTGGCCGACCTTCGCGACCGCCTAGGCCTCGCCTACGTCTTCATCACCCACGACCTGCCGGTGGTCCGGAACTTCGCCGACCGCATCATCGTCATGCGCGGCGGCAAGGTCGTCGAGGAGGCGGATACCGAGACCCTGTTCGCGGCCCCCCGACACGACTACACCCGAACCCTCCTCGCCTCGTCACCCCGGCCGAAATGGGAACCGGCGTCGGGGACGCCTTGAAGCTGGCGACCCGCCGACGCTTTCCATCCGCTCACCGGGAGCAGCCTTCGATCCGCGGGAGCCGATAGTTCGAAGAGTTCTCCTCTTGACCCGGGATTCCGAGCCCCCGAGGGCGCGAACCCGGGATCCCCCTCCGAAAGCACATGCATTGGCGCCGCGTCGAGCACGCGGTTCCGAGGAGGCGACGCCGACATCTGGGAACCGGCCAAGCGATACCCACGCTCCGGGAACTCTTGCTCGAGTCATCTCAAGGCTCACGGCCATTATGCCGGGGTCGCTTCGCCGACGATCCAAGACATGCCGCCAAGTCCTCCTTAACGGTTGGAAGCGTAACCTGGAGTGGTGCTCGGACGAGTTGGACCAGGTCGGGCGGAGGGCTGTTCATGCGCATGCTTTCTGGAAATGCGGAGCGGGTTCTCGAAGCGCTCGGCCGATCGCTGGCGGTCATCGAGTTCACGCCGAAAGGGGACATCCTCTCGGCCAATGCCAATTTCTGTGCGGCCCTCGGCTACGAGCCCGACGAGATCGTCGGCAGACATCATCGGATGTTCGTCGAGCCGCAGGTCGCATCGTCCGCCCAGTACCAGGACTTCTGGACGGCTCTCGCGCAGGGCGCCTACGTATCCGACGCCTTCAAGCGGATCGCGAAGGGCGGACGCGAGATCTGGATCCGGGCAACCTACAATCCCGTCCTGAACTCCCGGGGCCGTGTCGTCAAAATCGTGAAACTCGCGTCCGACATCACCGAGACGAAGCGGGCCGCGATGGAGAACGCGGAAAAGCTCGAGGCTCTGTCGCGCTCGCAGGCCATCATCGAATTCGAACCCGACGGCACGATCCTCAGGGCGAACGACAAATTCCTGGCGACGCTGGGTTATGGCTTGGAGGAGATCGTCGGCGAACACCACCGGATGTTCCTCGACCCGGCGCAGGTCGCCGATCCCGACTATGCGACATTCTGGAACGATCTGCGGGCGGGTCGGTACCGGGCGGCCGACTTCAAGCGGATCGGCAAGGGGGGCCGCGAGGTCTGGATCCAGGCCTCCTACAATCCCATCCGCGACGAGAACGGGGTGGTCGTCAAGGTCGTGAAATTCGCCACGGACCTCACCGACCGCATGACGGCGCTCGACACGCTGGGGACCGCGTTGTCCAAACTGGCCGACGGGGATCTTACCCAGCGCCTGGACACACCGTTCGTCCCGTCGCTGGAAGGCATCCGCCACAGCTTCAACGGGGCTCTCGATTCGCTCGGCGAGGTGATGCAGGCCGTCCTGCAGAGCAGCGGGGTCATGCACGCGGGAACCAACCAGATCCGGATGGCGGCCGACGACCTCGCCCGGCGAACCGAGCAGCAGGCTGCCGCGGTCGAGGAAACCACCGCCGCGATGACCGAGATTTCCGGAAATGTCCGTCAGTCGAGCGTCCAGGCCGACGACGCCGGATCGCTCGTGTCTAACACGAGGTCCGTCGTGATGGCCTCCGGCGACGTCGTTCGCCAAGCGGTGGACGCGATGGCCGAGATCGAACGCTCGTCCGCCGAGATCGGCAAGATCATCGGCGTGATCGACGAAATCGCCTTCCAGACCAATCTTCTCGCCTTGAACGCGGGGATCGAGGCGGCCCGTGCGGGCGACGCGGGGCGCGGCTTCGCGGTGGTGGCCCAGGAAGTGCGCGGCCTCGCCCAGCGTTCGACGGAAGCGGCCAAGGATATCAAGTCGTTGATCGAGGGTTCCCGGCGCCAGGTGGCGCACGGCGTGGAGCTCGTCGGCAAGACGGGGTCCGCGCTCGACGGGATGCTGGGCAAGTTCGCCGAGATCGACGGCAACATCCGCGGCATCGTCGCCGGCGTGAAGTCCCAGTCGATCGCGCTGAGCGAGATCAGCATCGCCATGGAGACGTTCGACAAGGGCACCCAGCAGAACGCCGCGATGGTGGAGCAGTCGACCGCCGCCAGCAACGACCTTGCCAACGAGGCGACGCGGCTTCGCGACCTGCTCCAGCGGTTTCAGCTGCCGCCGGACGCCGATACGGGACGAGCGCAGGTTCCCTCGCCCGTCCACGTCCTGCGCTCCCGTATCGCCTTGGGCGTGCGGTGACCCCAACCCCAGGCTCCGACCTGGGCGAAGTGCGCACACGGACATCCGGAGCGGGCGCTCAGCCGCGATCGATCCGAAACCGTCGGCGGGCCCCGACGCGCTGACCGCCTGCTTCACGCGTTCGACATCCGTGGCTTCCCCACCGCGCAGCCGTTCGAGACTGCGCGCCACTTTGGAACACCGCCGAACCGATCGATTTCCGCTTCTCCGCGCGACCGCTCACCCGCGGCCGGATCGCGCCTCCGTCAGTGGGTCGAGGTTGGCGAGGAGCCGGGTCAGGACGTCGCAGAACTGCGCCGCCTCCTCGTCCGTGAAGCCCGCCAGCGCATCGCGGTTGCCTTGGAACAGCACGGCGATCGCTTCCGGCAGGCGCGCGAGCGCCGCGTCCGTCAGGACGACGCGCTGGGTGCTGGCCTCCCCGTCCCGCAGCGCGACGAGGACCGCACCCGCCGTTTCGACGCCTCGATGAACCTCGCGGATGGTGCGCGTCGCGCTTAGCGCTCGGCTTTCGCGTGGTCGAAGCGGGTGCCGGCCTGTTCGATATCCGGGCCATGGGTGAGCGCCCAGACGCAAAGCGCCTCGAAGGGCTCGCGGAGCGAGTGGCCCAGCGGCGTGATCGCGTATTCCACGCCGATCGGCGCGGTCGGCAGCACCGTCCGCGTCACGAGGCCATTGCGTTCCAACCGCTTCAAGGCGTCGGCGAGGGCCTTGTGGGTGACCCCGTTCAATCGCCGCTTGATCTCGTTGAACCGCGCCGGCCTGGGGCACACCACGGTCAGGATCATGATCGTCCATTTGTCCGCGATCCGGTCGAGAACGGGCCGAATGCGTACCATGTCGGCGCGCGCCTTTTCCGACAGGATCTCGAGCTCGGTATCGTCCGTCATATCTAGGCTCATCCAAGTGCGTTCTTGCGACTAGATATCCGTCGTATATCTCGATGCCATCGCTGCACAAGGAGAACGTGCGATGGGTCGGGTTGAGAACAAGATTGCCCTCGTGGTCGGGGGCGCAAAGGGCATCGGTCTGGCGATCGCCGAGCGGCTGTCGCAGGAAGGTGCGACCGTCTTTCTGACCGGGCGACGCGCCGGCGAGGTCGAGGCGGCGGCTCGGAAACTGAACCGACAGGGGCATGGGCTCGTCGGCGACGCCGGTTCGCCGGAGGACCTTTCGCGTATGGTCGCGACAGTGCGGGAAGCCCACGGGCGCCTGGACCTTCTCGTCCTCAACGCCGGCTTGTCGGAGCCCGCCCCACTCACGGACGAGACGCCCGAGCACTTCGACCGCCACTTCGCGGTCAACGTGCGCGGGATGGTGTTCGGCCTTCAGGCGGCGCTCGGCGCGATGGGCGATGGCGGCTCGGTGGTTCTGATGGGATCGATCGCGGATACGATGGGCATCCCGCCCTACGGCACCTACGCGGCCACGAAGGCGGCGGTCCGCTCCTACGCCCGGACCTGGGCCGCCGAACTGGCGCCGCGGGGCATCCGCGTCAACGTCGTCGCCCCCGGTCCGACGGATACCGACATGATGGCGGCAGTACCGGAGGACGGGCGGGCAGCCCTTGTCGCGCCGATCCCCATGGGCCGCATGGCACGACCCGACGAAGTGGCGTCCGCAACGCTGTTTCTCCTCAGCGACGAAGCCAGCTTCATCACCGGCGCGGAGCTGTGCGTCGATGGAGGCATGCAACAGGTCTAGCCGCGATCGTCGGCGGCCGATCCCGTCCGCTTCCGGCAGTCCCGGCTCGGAAGCGGACACGGCGCGTTCCGGGATCATCCCATGCGCATGTCGGCGATCTTCCGTGTCGTCACGCGCCACGCCGAGAGTGAGACCGTCGGCGGCTGGGTGGGCGGCCGTGCCCTGGCGCCTCTCGCGGACGCGGCACCCTCGTGTCCGCGCGTCGATGCGCGGCGAGGCTTCGCACAGCCCGCCCTTGCGCAGTCCCCGCTGGTGGAACTCCGGGCCATCACGCTGACCGGACGGCAGCTTCTCGTCGCGGGTGGGCGACGGCACCCATCCCGGCGTGGAGATCCCTAAGGAGCAGCCAGTGGCTTATCGTGATCGATCCGAGCCGCGGCGCACCCCGCGCTTACGCCGATCGTGAAAGGGACCTGATGGGAGCGGTTCGGGCGTCCGACGTGCCTCGGCATTCCGATCCGAAGGGCGTATTTCGGTCGGGTCGCCGCGCTCGCGACCTCAGCCGCCAAAAATCAAAGCGGCCTCGACACACCGCCCAGGCACGGAGCAGGAGCCCATGACGACCCACGGCACAGCCCTCTCGATCCTTGCCGGAAACGCCGCGGGTCCGATCCTCCGGCTGACCGAGCCCCTGAGCTTCTGGGGCGGCGTCGACGCGGCGACGGCGGAGGTGATCGACACACGCCATCCGCAGCACGGGGCGCGCCTTTCCGGCGCCGTGGTCCTCATGCCGACCACGCGCGGCTCCTGCTCGGGGTCCGGCGTCGTCCTCGAGATGGCGCTCGCCGGCCTCGCCCCCGCCGCCCTGGTGTTCCGGGAAGCGGAAGACGTCGCGACGCTGGGAGCGCTCGTGGCCGCCGAGATGTTCGCCAGGCCCGTCCCCGTCCTGCGGCTGGGGCCGGCGGAGTTCGAAGCCCTCGCGGCGGCCGGGACCGCCACGATCGACGCGGCGGCGATCCGGGCCGATGGCCTGGAGATCCCGGTGGCGCGTCCGTCCGAGGGCGAGCTCGAGCTCGACGACCGCGATCAGGGGATGCTCGCGGGCGCCGAGGGCGAGGCCGTCGCACAGGCGATGCGTATCCTCGTCGCCATGGCGCGCCAGCAGGGCGCGGCCCGGCTCATCGACGTCACACGTGCCCATATCGACGGCTGCATCTATGCCGGCCCCGCCAACCTCGTCTTCGCCGAGGCGATGGAGGCCAAGGGGGGCCGGGTCCGCGTGCCGACGACGACCAACGCGATTTCCGTCGATCGCGAGGGGTGGCAGCGCCAGGGTGTGGCCCGCGACTTCGGGGAGCCCGCGGCCCGACTTGCCGACGCCTATGTCCGGATGGGATGCCGCCCGACCTTCACCTGCGCACCCTACCTCCTGCCCGGCGCACCGGACCGCGGCGAGCCGATCGGCTGGTCGGAGTCGAACGCCGTGATCTTCGCCAACAGCGTGCTCGGCGCCCGGACGGCCAAGCACGCCGACTTCCTCGACCTCTGCATCGCCATCACCGGGCGCGCGCCGCTGGCGGGACCGTTCCTCGAGGCCGAGCGGCGCGCCCGCGTCGTGATCACGGTCGACCTGCCGGCGGGCGCGGACGCCGCGGCCTGGCCGTTGATCGGCTATCTCGCGGGCTCGCTGGCGCCCGACCGGATCCCGCTTCTGCGCGGCCTCGCCGACGCAGCGCCGACGCCCGACGACCTCAAGGCCCTCTGCGCCGCCTTCGGGACGACCTCGGCGGCCCCGATGCTGCACGTCGAAGGGGTCACGCCCGAAGCCGACGGCGCGGCCGCGCCGGACGCACCGCACATCGCGATCGGCCGGGCGGAACTCGCGGAGGGCTGGCGCAAGCTGAACGACGGGCCGGAGGCGATCGATCTCGTCGCGATCGGCAGTCCCCATGCCTCGCTTGCCGAATGCCGCGCGCTGGCGGCGGTGCTGGCGGGACAACCCCGCCACCCGCGCGTCGCCGCCATCGTAACCGCCGGACGCCAGGTCCTCGCCGAAGCGGAGGCGGACGGGACGCGCGGGGCGCTGGCCGCAGCGGGCGTCGAGATGATCCCCGATCTCTGCTGGTGCTCGATCTCGCGCCCCGTCTTCCCGACGACCGCGAGGACGGTGATCACGACATCGGGCAAGTACGCGCACTACGGCCCCGGCCTGTCGGGCTGCGCGGTGCGTCTCGGCACGTTGACGGACTGCGCCGACGCCCTTCTGTCGGGCCGGGCCCCCGCAAGGCTCCCGACCTGGATGGCGTAGCGGTTCCCCGCCGCCGGCCCGTATGATGCGGCGGTCAGTCCTCGGCGGTGCCTTCGAGCCTTCGATGGCGGAGCAGCCATTCGCGGACCGCCATGGTGGGAACGGGGTATCGCGGCTTGCGCAGGGTCACGACATAGGCGCTCAAGCCGCCCCGCATGCCGGCGGGAAGCGCCTGCACTAGACGACCAGCGCAAAGGTCGCCTTCCACCAGGAAGCGGCTTGCGACGGCCAGCCCCTGCCCCGCGACGGCGGCGTCGATCGCCAGGGAGGTCTGGCTGAACCGCACCTGCCGGGCGGACGCGGGCAAGGCGCGTGCGAGGACGCGCTCCGCAAACTCCGGCCAGAGGTCGTGCGCGTCGTTGAGGAACGTGAAGCGGTCGAGGTCCTCCGCATCGAGCCGGGACGATCCGCCGCCGAGCAAGGCCGGGCTGCCGACGGCGACGACCTCCTGTTCGAACAGGAGATCGGCGACGAGCGCGGCGCCGAAAGGCGGGCGCCCCTGGCGCACCGCGATATCGACGCCGTCGGTCTGGAAATTCGACAGCGCCTCGGTGGCAAGAATGCGCAGTTCGATACCAGGGCAGGTTCCGGCGAAATCCGGCAGCCGCGGCAGCAGCCATTTCGACGCGAAGGTCGGCGTCACGCTGATCGTCAGCCGCGTGGGCTCGGGCCTGAGCGCCTCGGTCGCCTCGGTGATCAGCTCAAAGGCCCGCCGCAATTGCGCGGCGTAGCTTCGTCCCGGCGGCGTCAGCGCCAGCGATCGCGGCAGGCGCTCGAAAAGCCGGATGCCGAGGGCGGCTTCCAGCCCCCGGACCTGCTGCGCCACGGCGCCCTGCGTGACGCCGAGCTCTTCTGCGGCGAGCCGGAAGTTCAGATGGCGCGCCGACGCCTCGAAGGCGCGCAGGGCGTTGAGCGGCGGACGTCGGTTCGGCGAACTGGTCACCCAGTAGATTTCCTACAGTGTCGCGAGCGAACTTCTTCATAGTGGGCGCGACCCCGCAATGCCATAGCTCGGGGGTCGAGCCGCAAATCGCTCATCAACAGGACCGCAGGAGCCCGTGCCATGACCGACCGGATCGCCATCGTCACCGCAGGGGGCAGCGGCATGGGAGCGGCCGCGGCGCGGCGCCTGGCCGCCGACGGCTACAAGGTCGCCATCCTGTCCTCGTCCGGAAAGGGCGAGGCGCTCGCCGCCGAACTCGGCGGCTTCGGCGTGACGGGCTCCAACCAGTCCGTCGACGACCTCCGGCGCCTCGTCGACGGCACGATGGACCGCTGGGGCCGGATCGACGTCCTCGTCAACAGCGCCGGTCACGGGCCGCGCGCGCCCATCGTCGAGATCACCGACGAAGAGTGGCACAAGGGAATGGACGTCTATCTCCTCAACGTCGTCCGCCCCGTTCGGCTCGTCGCCCCGATCATGCGGGAGCAGCGGGGCGGTGCCATCGTCAACATCTCCACCGCCTGGGCCTTCGAGCCGAGCGCCATGTTCCCGACCTCGGGGGTCTTCCGGGCGGGGCTCGCGGCCTACGCCAAGATCTTCGCGGACGCCTTCGCCGCCGACGGCGTGCGCATGAACAACGTCCTGCCGGGCTGGATCGACAGCCTCCCGGCGACGGAGGAGCGCCGACAGGGCGTGCCGATGGGTCGCTACGGCCGGGCGGAGGAAGTGGCCGCCACGATCGCGTTCCTGGCCTCCGACGGGGCCGGCTACATCACGGGCCAGAACATCCGCGTCGACGGCGGCGTGACGCGATCGGTCTGACGTCGATGCGCGCCAGGACAGTCCCGCGGCCACCCGTTCCTCGCGACGCCTCGTCCGGCCTCGCGCTCGCCTACGCGGCCTTCGTCGCCCTCGGCGTGATCTGGGGTTCGAACTTCATTCTCGTGAAATGGGCGGCGGTCTGGATCTCCCCGAGCCAGATCGTGCTTCTGCGCGTCCTGTTCGGCTTCCTTCCCCTTCTGGTGGCGGCCCTTGCGATGGGAGCGCTGCATTGGCGCGACATCAGGCACCTTCACCACTTCCTGGTCATGTCGTTTCTGGCGACGACCTTCTACTACGTCGCCTTCGCCAAGGGCACGGTGCTGCTCCTGTCGAGCGTCGCCGGCATGCTGAGCGGGGCGATCCCGCTCTTCACCTTCGTCACGGCGCTCGTCTTCCTACGCTCGGAGCCCATCAACGCCCGCTCGGTCACGGGCACGCTTCTGGGCTTCCTCGGCATCCTTCTGATCGCCCGTCCCTGGAACGATGACATCGGCGGCGTGGATCCGGCGGGCATCCTCTGGATGATCGCGGGCTCCTTCAGCGTCGGCGCGTCCTTCGTCTACGCCAGGAAGTTCATCAGCCCCCTGGGCCTGTTGCCGCTGGCGCTGACCACCTACCAGATCGGCATCGCCCTCGTGCTGCTCCTGGCCACCACCGACCTGCAAGGCATCGGCGCGGTGTTTTCCGACGCGTGGGCGTCGCTCGGCCTGGTGCTGGGTCTCGGCCTCTGCGGCACGGGGTTCGCCTACATCCTCTACTACCGGATCGTGGGGCGTCTCGGCGCCGTGGCGGCATCGGGCGTGACGTATATCCCGCCCGTCGTGTCGCTGGCGATCGGAGCCGCGCTCGTCGGCGAACCCGTCGCACCGCTCGACGTCGCCGCGATGGCGGCGATCATCCTCGGTGTCGCGGTGCTGCAATCCGGCCGCGAGAGGATGCCCCGCGACGCCCGGCGGGAGCGGCCTGCCCGCAGCTCCCGCCCGTAGCGCCCGATCAGAAGGTCGCGGTCATCGGATCGGGGCCGAGCCGGCCCCCGGACGAGTCGAGGCCTTTGATGTCCCGCATGTCATCGGCGTCCAGGCGGAAGCCGAAGACATCGAAATTGGCGACGATGCGGCTCGGCGTCACCGACTTCGGGATCACAACCAGCCCGTTGTCGATGTGCCAGCGGATGATGACCTGCGCCGGGGTCTTGCCGTGCTTCCCGGCGATCTTCGTGATGACCGGATCCTCCAGCAGTTTTCCCTGGCCGAGCGGGCTCCAGGACTCGGTCGCGATGCCCCGCTCGGCATGGGCCTTGCGCAGAGCGCGCTGCTGGAAGCGCGGGTGCAGCTCGATCTGGTTGAGGACGGGCGTCACACCCGTTTCCGCGATCAGCCGGTCGAGGTGCTCCGCCGTGAAGTTGGAGACGCCGATGGATTTGGCGCGCCCTTCCTCCTTCAGCCGGACGAGCGCCCGCCAGGTATCGACATAGAGCCCTTTGGCAGGCGCGGGCCAATGGATGAGGTAGAGATCGACATGGTCGAGGCCGAGGCGTCCGAGGCTCGCGTCCATGGCCTTCAGCGTCGCGTCGAAGCCCTGGTCGGCGTTCCAGACCTTCGTGGTGACGAAGAGCTCCTCCCGCGCCACGCCCGACTGGCGAAGGCCCTCGCCGACGCCGCGCTCGTTCTCGTACACCGCGGCGGTATCGACATGCCGGTAGCCGGCATGGATGGCGGTGGAGACGGCCGCCGCCGCCCCGTCGTCCGGTGTCTGCCAGACGCCGAGGCCGACCTGCGGGATGGCCCTTCCGTCGTTGAAGGAAACGGTGGGGTGCTGGGTCATGGAAAACTCCGTGCATATTGGCCCAAGCCACAAGGCTGCGGCGGGCGTCGCCCCTACATAGGCTTCGAAAACGGAAGCTGAACGGCCATTTCGAGACGACGCATCTGAGACCCGGAGCCGCGGAGGGCGACGCCCTTCCTGGATGCTCGCGGCCGTTGTCATGCAGGTGACATGAGCAGGCGCTAGCGAGCGGGGCGCATCAGCCCCTTTCCGGAGTCTCTGGACCATGCGCGGTCTTCTCGCCCTCTTCGCCGCCACGACCTGTCTGGCCTCCGTCGCAGCCGCCCAGGCCACGACGATCTACCCGCTCGATCGCGCCACGATCCTGGCGCAGTCGCCCTTCGACATGAAGGTCGAATTCGACGGCGTCGTCGCCGAGGGCGACGTTTCGGTCACGATCAACGGCAAGCCCGCCGCCGAGGTTCTGGGGAGCCAGGTCGAGTTCATCGAGAAGGAGCCGGACGCCGAAGCCTCCGCCGTCCGCATCAAGGGCGTCGCGCTTGTCCAGCCCGGGTCCTACGAGGTCGTCGCCAAGGCCGGCGACGAGACCAGGACCGTGACCTGGGACGTCTACGGCACGGCCGAGACCCCGAAGGCGAAGAACGTCATCTTCCTGGTCGGCGACGGCCTGTCGGTGGCGCACCGCACCGCGGCGCGCATCATGTCCAAGGGCATGACCGAGGGCAAGGCAAACGGCCGCCTCAACATGGACGGCCTCGACCGCATGGCCTTCATCGGCACCTCGTCCACCGAAGCGGTGGCGACGGACAGCGCCAACACGATGTCGGCCTACATGACAGGCCACAAGACGGCGGTGAACGCGCTCGGCGTCTATGCCGACCGCACGAAGGATTCGATGGACGACCCGAAGGTCGAGACCATGGCCGAGGCGCTGCGCCGCCAGACCGGCCGCTCGATCGGGATCGTCACGACTTCCGAGCTCCAGGACGCGACCCCGGCGGCCGTCGCCGCCCACACCCGCCGGCGCGCCGACAAGGCCGAGATCACCGGCATGCTGTTCGACGTGACGCCGGACGTCATCATGGGCGGCGGTTCGGCCTACTTCCTGCCGCAGTCGACCCCGGGCTCCAAGCGCAAGGACGACAAGGACTACATCAAGATGTTCCAGGACGCCGGCTACACGCTGGCGACCGACAAGACGCAGCTCGAGAGCGCCAAGGGAACCAACAGCGGCAAGATCCTCGGCCTCTTCCACACCGCCAACATGGACACGACGCTCGACCGCGAGTTCCTGCGCAAGGGCACGGTGGAGAAGTTCCCGAACCAGCCGGGCCTCGCCGAGATGGCCGAGATCGCGATCGGACAGCTTTCGAAGAACCAGGACGGTTTCTTCCTGATGGTGGAAGCGGCCAACATCGACAAGATGTCCCATCCGCTCGACTGGGATCGCGCGGTCGTCGATACGATCGAGTTCGACAAGGCGGTCGGCGTCGCGATGGAGTTCGCGCGCAACAATCCGGACACGCTGGTCGTGGCGACGGGCGACCACACCCACGGCGTCTCGATCATCGGCACGGTGGACGACGAGAAGCCGGGCGACGACATGCGCGAGAAGGTCGGCACCTATGCCGAAGCCGGCTTCCCGAACTACACCGACGAGAACGGCGACGGCTACCCCGACCGCGTGGACGTGTCGCGCCGCCTGTTCTTGTCGGCCAACAACGGCCCGGACCACTACGAGACCTTCCGCCCCAAGCTCGACGGTCCGTTCGTGCCGGCGATCCAGAACGAGGCCAAGCAATACGTCGCGAACGAGGCCTACAAGGACGTGCCGGGCGCCGTGCTCGTTCAGGGCAACATCCCGCGCAGCGGCGATTCCGGCGTCCATTCGGTCGACGACATCGTGCTGCAGGCGACCGGCCCCGGCTCGGAGAGCTTCAAGGGCTACATGGAGCAGAGCGACGTCTACCGCGTCCTCGCCGACGTCATGGCGCTCGGCACCAAGCAGACGCAGTAAGGCCACGCCGCAAGGGTCGGACGCAGGGCTCGCGAAAGCCCGAGTCCGACCATCCTTCCCGATCATCGCCAAGGTCCGTTCCATGTACGATCAGCCCCGGTTCCCGGCCCTGCACCGCCGGCAGATGCTGCGTGGCACGGCGGCGCTTCTGGCCGGGCTGGGGCTTGGGATCGGCCCCGCTTTGGCTGCCGACAACCTGACCTTCGACGAGATGTACGGGTCGGTCGGCGTGCTCGGCCTCACCTTCTCCGACAAGCTCAAGCGGCTCGACGGACAGGCGGTGGCGATGCGCGGCTTCATGGCGCCGCCGTTGAAGGCCGAGGCGAATTTCTTCGTCCTCACGCAGATCCCGATGGCGCTCTGCCCCTTCTGCTCCTCCGACGCCGACTGGCCCGACAACATCGTGGTCGTCTATCTCGGCGAGGCGCAGACCTTCGAGCAGGCGAACGCCACGATCGAGGTGGAAGGGCGGCTTGAAGTCGGATCCTGGACCGATCCCCAGACCGGCTTCGTCAGCCTGGTGCGCATCGTCGATGCCGAGTTCCGGGCCGCCTGAACCGTGCTGGCCCTTGCACTGGACGGCGTCGAGGTGCGCTTTGCCGGACTGACCGCGCCGGCCCTCGACATCCCCTCACTCCGACTCGCTCCCGGCGCGCGCGTCGCGATCACCGGCCCCTCCGGGTCGGGCAAGACGACGCTGTTCAACGTCCTGACGGGGCTCGCGCGTGTCACGCAGGGGCGCGTCTGCTGGGGCGATTGCGATCTCGGCACCTTGTCCGAGCGCCGCCGAGACCGCTGGCGCGCCGGCCATGTCGGGCTGGTGATGCAGGACTTCTACCTGTTTCCCGGCCTGTCCGCCTTGGAGAACGTGCTCCTGCCCCAGCGCCTTTCGCGCCTGCGGCTGCCTCCCCACTTTCGCGACGAAGGCAGAAGGCTCCTGGCGCGCGTCGGCATCGAACGACTGGACCAGCCCGTGGAGACCCTGTCGCGCGGACAGATGCAGCGGGTAGCGGTCGCCCGCGCGCTCGTCGGCCGGCCAGGTCTGCTGGTCGCGGACGAGCCGACGGCGAGCCTCGACGCGGACGCCGGCGCGGCGGTCGCCGACCTTCTTCTGGAACTCGCCGCGGAAACCGGATCGACCTTGATCGTCGCCAGCCACGACCGGCGGCTGATCGATCGCCTCACCCATGTCCTGCGTCTCGAAGGCGGCCGCCTCGCCCGATCGGAGCCGGTGCCCGCATGATCCGCTTCATCGCCGCGGACTTGCGCCGCAACTGGATCGGCGTCCTCGCCGTCACGCTGCTGATCGCCCTGGCCACCGCGCTCGGCGTCGCCGTCACGCTTCAGGAGCGCGCGCTGCGGCTCGGCAGCGCGCGCTCGGCCGCCGCCTTCGACCTTCTCGTCGGCGCGGCGGGAAGCGAGACGCAGCTCGTCTTGTCATCCGTCTTCCTCCAGCCCGCTCCCCTGCCCCTCCTGCCCAGCCATGTCCTGTCGGACCTGCGAGCCGATCCCCGGGTCGACTGGGCCGCACCCGTAGGCTTCGGCGATTTCGCCGACGGCCACCCGATCGTCGGAACAACGGGGGACGTGATCGACGGGCTCGGCGGACTCGCCGAAGGCGCGGGCTTCAGCCACCTCGGCGATGCGGTCGTCGGCGCTTCGGTCGGCAAGTCGATCGGCGACCACTTCCGCCCCTTCCACGGCACGGTCGGCACGGCGGGCGAGGTGCACGCAGCATTCGAATACGAGGTCGTCGGCCGGATGGCTCCGACCGGCACGCCGTGGGATCGCGCGATCCTCGTCCCGATCCAGGCGGTCTGGGAAGTGCACGCGCATCACGACCACGACGAGGCGAGCGCCGGGACGACAGGCGTCGCAGCCGACCATGATGCCGCTTCCGTCGGCGACCACGACCACGGCGGCGATCACGGCGGGCATGCCCACGAGGGTCCGCTGGCCGGTGCGATCGCACCGACGTCGCTCGATCGCGCCGACAATCCGGGCGTGCCGGCGATCGTGGTCAAGCCGAAGTCCATCGCCGACGCCTACAAGCTGCGGCAGGACTATCGGCGCGAGGCGACGCTCGCGGTGTTCCCGGGCGAGGTTCTGACACGTCTCTACGGCACGCTTGGCGACGCGCGCCAGATCCTCGCCGCCGTGTCCTATGGCGCGCAATCGCTCGTGGCCGCCGCGATCCTCCTCGTCATCGCCGTGCACGTCCTGCAGAGGCGCCGCCAGATCGGGGCCCTGCGCGCCTTCGGCGCCCCGCGCGCGGTGGTGTTCTCGATCGTCTGGCTGGAAGCCTTCGTGATCCTGGCGGCGGGGGTCCTTGCGGGCTTCGCCATCGGCTACGGCGCGGTTCGCGTCCTATCCCGCCGCCTCGCCGAGGCCAGCGGCGTCGCCATGCCGGTGGCGTTCCAGCGAGCGGACCTTGGCACGCTGGCCGTGATCTTCGCCGCCGCGGCCGTCGCGACCCTCGTTCCCGCGCTCCTCGCCTACCGCCAGTCGCCGGCCGAGGCGCTGCGCAGTTGACCGATCGAGGGGGGACGCGACCGGCGCCCGGCGCGATTGCCGGGTGGCGGTCGCGCCAGCCGATCGCCGAAGCCGTCATCGCATCGGCATTGCGCACCATTCAGTGCCCCGCGTGGTGCTGCGGCGATGGCGCAACGCCGGATCGGCAGCTCCCGATCCGTGCTCAACGCTCGGGCGCGCGCTCCTCGTCGTCGCGCGGAGCCTTGTCCTCCCCCGCGCCCTCGTCGCCGGAGCCGTTCTCCGCTTCGTCGCCGAAGAACCCGTCCTCGTCCGAGTGCCTGACATCCTCGATGTCGGGCGTGATGGGGCTGATGCCCGGTGTGTTGCTCATGCGATGCCTCCCGTGCGTTGACTGGTGTCTTCGACCCAATCGGACTCGGCCATCGCCAGTTCCAGCATGGCGCCGAGGCTGGCGGTTTCGCGCGTCGGCATCGGATCGAAGACGATCTCCTCGGGCAGGCGCGTCAGCCTGACGGTGTCGCCGTCCTGCTCGATGAAGGTGTCGAAATGGGTGAAGTTGCTGGTCGTCAGGTCCAGAACGGGCTCGCGGTTGGCCTCCATTGCAGCCAGGAAGCCGTCGCCGGAACCGGTGGCCACTAGGAAGTCGGACAGGCGACGGAACAGCTTGGGCAGGATCACCGCGTCGTCGGTGATGGAGTAGAGGGACGCCACGCGAACGCCGTCCTGCGTCGCGTCCGCGGCGAAGACGCCCTTGCGTTCGGCCCGTGCGCCCCGCGCGGCGTCGGCCAGCGCGGCGCGAAGGTCGGCGAAGAGACCCCAGTGGAAGGTCGGGTAGGCGAGCCCCGCCGCGAGGGCAGCCTGATTGTAGCTCACCCCGAGCCGCTCGGCGTCGAGGAACACCTCGTCGCCGTCCCCCTCGGACGCCTCGCCCGCGAAGGCGAAGGCGATGACGCGGCCGTACTTGTCGACCGATCGTGTCAGGATGAAGCCCGGCGCGTCGTCCCGCGCGGAGGCGATCGAGCGTCGCTCAGCGGTCCAGACGACCTCGCCGATCCCGACGAAACCAAGGAGGAAGTCCGTTGCCGTCCGCGCCAGCGGCATCGGTCGGCCTCTGCCCCCCTTCTCGTGGTGCAGGCCGCGAGCGCCGTCTCGACGCGGCTGCGCGGCGAGCCCAACGCGTATAATGTCGCCGCCGGGCGCAACGGCGAGGTCGACGTCCGGGTGCGCCACTGCAGCGGGCCGGCATGGGCGACGTTCCGCACCGAACCGAACACGCATCGCCCGTCGACACGCAGCCGCGGTCCGCGCCGCCTCTTCTCGAAACTGGCCGGCCCTCTTCGGGCTCAGGCGCTGGCGAGCTTCAGCGTGACGACGCCGCCGACGATCATGGCGACGCCCGCGAAGCGGCCAAGCGAGGTCGCATCGCCGAAGAAGGCCACCCCAACCGCGAAGGTCCCGGCGGCGCCGATCCCGGTCCAGATCGCATAGGCCGTCCCGATCGGGATCTGACGCTGCGCCAGCCAGAGCATGAACCCGCTGGCGCCCATGAACGCCACGGCGATGAGGATCCCGCCCCACCGGGACGAGGGGTTCTGCGCGAGCTTGAGCCCGACCGGCCAGCCGATTTCGAGAAGTCCTGCAAGAACGAGATACAACCAAGCCATCCGACGGCCCCTGACCCTAGGTGGGCCGGGCCGTTCCCGGACGTTTGTTCCCGCAGCGGGATGAGGACGTTACCTCACGGGCCGGACCTTACGTCGCCGTCCCGGCATGTCAACCATCGGCGTGCCGGCACGGACGCTCCGTCGACGCGACGTTCCCGACGGAGGAATGCCGAAGGGGGAGTGCCGGGCTGCAGCGTCCGCCCCTCGTCACTTTCGTTTCATGGCGGCGGACAGGGCGGCACCGAACGCGCCCTCGCGCGCCGCCGGCTCGGTCTTCGGCGCTGCCGCCCTGGCGGGCGGGCGATCGGACGCGCGCTCCCGGCCTGCCGTCTGGCCTGCATCGGGCATCTCGCGGCGCATGGTGAGAGAGATGCGCTTGCGCTTCGCGTCCACCTCCACCACCCGCACCTGCACGACCTGCCCCGCCTTCACCACCTCGGCTGGGTCCTTCACGAAACGGTCGGCGAGCTGCGAGACGTGGACGAGCCCGTCCTGGTGGACCCCGATGTCGACGAAGGCGCCGAAGGCCGCGACGTTGGTGACCGTGCCTTCCAGACTCATGCCGGGCTTCAGGTCCGTGATCGCGTTGATGCCCTCCGCGAAGGCGGCGGTGCGGAAGGCGGGACGCGGATCGCGGCCGGGCTTCTCCAACTCGGCGATGATGTCCCGGACGGTCGGCAGGCCGAACCCGTCGCCGACGAAGCGCTCGGGATCGAGCGACTTCAGCGCCGATGGGTCGCGCATCACGGCCGGCACGTCGCGGCCGAGCGCCGCGACGATCCGGCGCGCCACCGGATAGGCCTCCGGATGGACGGCGGAGGCGTCGAGCGGCTCCGCGCCGCCCGCAATGCGCAGGAACCCGGCGCACTGCTCGAAGGCCTTCGGCCCGAGCCGCGGCACGTCGAGGAGCTTGCGGCGCGTCCGGAACGGCCCCTGCGCGTCGCGATGGGCGACGATGGCTTCCGCCAGCGACGGCCCGAGGCCGGCGACGCGCGACAGGAGCGCGGCGGACGCCATGTTGAGATCGACGCCGACCGCGTTCACCGCGTCCTCCACCACGGCGTCGAGCGCTTTGGACAGGCGCCCCTGGTCGACATCGTGCTGGTACTGGCCGACGCCGATCGCCTTCGGATCGACCTTGATGAGCTCCGACAGCGGGTCCTGCAGGCGGCGCGCGATCGACACGGCGCCGCGGATCGAAACATCGACGTCCGGCATCTCCTTGGACGCCAGCTCCGAAGCCGAATAGACCGAGGCGCCCGCCTCGCTGACCACCGCCTTCACGGGCTTTCTGCCCGGCAGCGCTTTGATGACCTCGGCGGCCAGCGCCTCGGTTTCCCGGCTCGCCGTGCCGTTGCCGATGGCCACGAGCTCGACATCGTGCCGCTGGATCAACTGCGCGAGCTTGGCCATGGCGCCCTGGACGTCGTTCCGTGGCTGGAAGGGATAGACCGTCGCCTGGTCCACCAGACGGCCCGTGGCATCGACCACGGCGACCTTGACGCCCGTGCGCACGCCGGGATCGAGGCCCATCGTGGCCTTCGCCCCGGCGGGCGCGGCGAGCAGCAGGTCCTTGAGGTTGCGCGAGAAGACGCGGATCGCCTCGCCGTCTGCGCCTTCCTTCAGTGTCCCCATCATCTCCGTGGTGAGGCTGAGTTTGAGCTTCTGGCGCCAGGCCCAGCGCGCGACGCCCATCAGCCAGGCGTCGGCCGGCGAGCCGCCGACGGGCTTCACGCCGGAATGGCGCGCCACCATCGCCTCGACCGGCTTCACAGGCGACGGATCGTCCGCGTCCACCTCGACGTCGAGCGTGACGACGCCCTCCTTCTCGGCGCGCAGGAGCGCCAGGACACGGTGGCTGGGGGCCGTCGCCCACTTCTCGGCGTGGTCGAAATAGTCGGAGAACTTGGCGCCGGCCTCCTCCTTGCCGGCGACGACGCGGGCGCGCACTTTCGCCTTCGCCACGAGATGGCGGCGGATCTCGCCGACGAGCGCCGGCTTTTCCACCATGCCCTCGGCGACGATATCGCGCGCGCCTTCCAGCGCCGCCTTCACGTCGGGCACCTCAGTGGTGACGAACGCGGCGGCCAGCGCCGTCGGATCGACCCGGCGGTCGGCGAGGATGCGCTCGGCCAGCGGCCCCAGCCCCTTTTCGCGCGCGGCGTCCGCCCGGTTGCGGCGCTTCGGACGGAAGGGGAGATAGACGTCCTCCAGCGCGACGCGCGTCGCCGCGGCCCGGATCGCCCGCTCGATCTCGCCGGTCAGCTTGCCCTGCTCGCGCACCAATTTCAGCACCGCCGCCCGGCGCGCCTCGAGGTCGCGCAGATATCCAAGGCGCGTCTCCAGCGTGCGCAGCTGCGTGTCGTCGAGGCCACCCGTCGCCTCCTTGCGGTAGCGGGCGATGAAGGGCACCGTCGCGCCGCCGTCGAGAAGCGCCACCGCCGCCGCGACCTGGGGGGCGCGGGCACCGATCTCGCCGGCGATGGTGGTCTCGATGGCGTTCTGCGTCTGGCTCATGTCGCTTGTCTTCCCTCAAGGCTCGTGCGGAGGACCGCTCATAGCAGCTGCCGCCCGCCGTCTCACCTGCCCGAACATGACGGCGCCTTCGCGGCATGAACGCTGCGTCGCCACGGAGCGAGGCTGCGCGATGCGTCGGGGCATGGCATGAGGCGATCGACCGCAACGGGAGAATCGAACCGATGAAGCTCTACTACAAGCCCGGCGCCTGCTCGCTCGCGCCCCACATCGTCGCCTGCGAGGCGGGCCTGGCCGTCGATCTCGTGCCGGTGGATCTGGCCAGGAAGACGCTCGAGGACGGCGGCGACTTCTTCGCCGTCAACCCGAACGGCTACGTGCCGGCGCTCGACATCGGCGAAGGGCCGGTGCTGACCGAGGCCTCGGTGGTGGTCCAGTATCTCGCCGACCGGAAGCCGGAATCCGGCTTGATGCCGGCGGCGGGCACCACGGCGCGCTACCGGGTGCAGCAATGGCTCGCCTTCGTCTCGACGGAGCTGCACAAGCAGTTCAGCCCGCTGTTCAAGCCGAACACGCCGGACGCCACCAAGGACATCCAGCGCGAGCTTCTCGCCAAGCGCTTCGCCTTCGTGAACGGCGCGCTGGAGGGCCGGACCTATCTCACCGGCGAGCAATTCACGGCGGCCGACGCCTACGCCTTCACCGTCCTGCGCTGGGCGAATGCGATGAAGCTCGACATGTCGGCCTTCCCCAACATCGCCCGCTTCATGGCCGCCGCGAACGCGCGTCCGGGCGTGGCGCAGGCGCTCAGCGAAGAGGGCCTTGCCTGATCACACCACGACGAAGCCGTGGGCGAAGGGGTCCCGGTCGTCGATGAAGATCGTGTTGATGCCGGTCTGGCGCGCCCAGCCGGCGACCGACGGCACGATCGCGGGGCGGCCCGCCACCTCGGCCGCCGCCTCCACCCGGCCTCGGAACAGGGACCCGATGATGCTCTCGTGGATGAAGTCGTCGCCGACGCTCAAGCGTCCCTTGGCCGCGAGCTGCGCCATGCGCGCCGAGGTGCCGGTGCCGCAGGGGGAGCGGTCGATCGCCTTGTCGCCATAGAACACGGCGTTGCGCGCGTGCGCCTCTTCATGGCGCGGCGCGCCGGTCCAGAGGATATGGCTGAGGCCCCGGATCGCCGGATGCTCGGGATGAACGAACTCGTACTTCTCGTTCAGCGCGCGGCGGAGCTTCGGCGAGAAGCCGATCAGCTCGCCGGCCGTGAAATCCGCCATGTCGCGAAACACGGTCTGCGGCTCGACGATGGCGTAGAAATTGCCGCCATAGGCGACGTCCACCACGACCTCGCCGAGGCCCTCGACCTCGGCCGTGAGCCCTTCCGAATGGAGGAAGCCCGGCACGTTGCGAAGGCGCACCTCCTCGACGAAGCGGCCTTCCTGCCGGTAGGTGACGTCCACCCGGCCGGCCGGGGCATCGACGGCCAGCCTGCCGGCCTCGCGCGGCGTCACCAGCCCGTTCTCGATCGCCATGGTGACGGTGCCGATGAGGCCGTGGCCGCACATCGGCAGACACCCCGAGGTCTCGATGAAGAGGACGCCGACGTCGCAGTCGGGGCGTGTCGGAGGATAGAGGATCGAGCCCGACATCATGTCGTGGCCGCGCGGCTCGAACATCAGGCCGGTGCGGATCCAGTCGTATTCCGCCAGGAAGTGCGCGCGCTTCTCCAGCATGGTCGCACCCTCCAGCACCGGGCCGCCGCCGGAGACGAGGCGCACGGGATTGCCGCAGGTGTGGCCGTCGAGGCAGGAGAAGGTGCGGTTGGCCATGGAACGCCTCAAGCGAAACGCTGGGGGGAGAAGGGGGCGAGGTCGACCGGCGGGGTCCGGCCGGTCAGGAGGTCCGCGACGATCCGCGCGGTTCCGGCCGATTGCGTCAGGCCGAGATGGCCGTGGCCAAAGGCATGGACGACGCGCCGGCTGCCGCGCGCAAAGCCGATCGCCGGCAGCGAGTCCGGCAGCGACGGGCGGAAGCCCATCCATTGCCGGCCGCCCTCGGTCCGCAGACCCGGCAGGAAGCTCTCGGCCTTGGCAAGCATGGCCGTGGAGCGCTTGAAGTTCGGCTTCAGCTGCAGACCGCCGAGCTCCACCGCACCGCCGACGCGGATGCCGGAGGCCAGCCGCGTGACCACGAAGCCGTGCCCCCCGAACGTGACCTGCGTGCGCAGGTCGAACGCATTGGCTGGCAGGGTCGTGTTGTAGCCGCGCTCGGTCTCCAGCGGAACGCGCTCGCCGATCGTGGCCGCGAGGCGATGGGAGAAGGCGCCCGCCGCCACCACGACCTCGGTCGCGCGCAGCCCGGCGCCCTCGACGGTGACGCCGCTGGCGTCGGGGCGAAGCCGAAGCGCCTCGCCCCGCTCGATCCGGCCCCCGTCCGCGCGGAACCGCTCGGCCAGCGCCAGGACATAGTCCTTCGGGTCGGCGATCGAGAACCAGCCGGGCGTGAACGTACCCCGCACGAAGCGTGGCGACAGGCCGGGCTGGACCTCCGCCATCTCGTCCGCCCGCATGTGGCGGAACGCGATGCCGTGACGCTCGCGCGCGTCCCAACCCGACAAGGAGGCGCGCCATTCGGCGTCGCTCTCGTAGACCTCGAGATTGCCGTCGCGCCGCAGCATGGACAGCGTTCCCGTGGCGGCCAGGAACGGCTCGAGCTCGGCCTTGGAGAGGTCCATCAGCGCGGTCTGCGCCGTGGTCGCCGCCTCGACGCGGGCGGGCGAGCAGGCCCGCGCCACGCGCAGCATCCAGGGTGCGATGCGCAGCGCGTAAGAGGGCGGCACCGTGAGGGGCCCCAGCGGGTCGAGCAGCCAGCGCGGGGCCTTGCGCATCAGGCCGGGCGAGGCGAGCGGCAGGATGTCGGTGAAGGCGAAGGCCCCGGCATTGCCGGCCGAGGCGCCGGCCGCGGGCCCCTCGCGGTCGAGCACGGTGACGGTCTTTCCCCGCGCCTGCAGGGCGAGGGCCGACGAAAGGCCGACGACGCCGGCCCCGATCACGATCACATCCGGCTGCGCTGCTTCGCTCATGCCAGAGCTATGCTCCCGCTGCCGTCAGGCCGCAAGGCGCGGCGCATGGGAGGCGGTCTTCGACCAGCTGGCGTACCAGGCGTCGAAGAGCTTGAGCTGCGCTTCGGCGAAGCCGCGCTGCGAATCCGACAGGACATCGCCCTCGTTGAACTGAAGCGCGAACTCGGCGTGCCCCTTCAGGACCATGAGGTGCTTGAAGTAGAGGACGAGATCCGGGCCTTCGTCGAACGAGGACAGGACGGCGAGCGCGGCTTCGAGCTCGAGAGCCTGGCGGCGCGCGTCCGCGTCGCCCTTGGCGGCGGCTTGCGCGAGCGCGCAGAGATGCAGCACCTCGCGCGGCAGGACGTTGCCGATGCCCGTGATCGCGCCCGTCGCGCCGCAATTGACGAAGCCGTGGACGACGGCCGTGTCGACGCCGACCATCAGCGTCACGTCGTCGTCGCGGCTGGTGATGTGCTCGGCGGCGTAGCGCAGGTCGTCCGGCCCGCCGAACTCCTTGAAGCCGACGAGGTTCGGATGCTCGGCGCGGATCGCGAAGAAGAGTTCCGCCTTGGTGGAATAGCCGTAGTACGGGCTGTTGTAGATGACGGCGGGAAGCCCGGGCGCGGCGGAGAGAACCGCCTTGAAATGCGCCTTCTGGGCGGCCGGCACCGTGCCGCGCGACAGGAGGCGCGGGATGACCATGAGCCCCTTGGCGCCGACGCTCGCGGCGTGCGCCGCATGGGCGACGGCGGACGCGGTGTTGACGGCGCCCGTGCCCACGATCACCGGCACGCCGGCCGTCACGAGACGCTCGACGCCTTCCATACGCTGCGCATCGGTCAGGAGCGGCCAGTCACCCATCGAGCCGCAATAGACCACCGCCGACATGCCGGCCGCGATCAGCCGCTGCCCTGTCGCGACCAGCGCGTCGAAGTCCGGCGTGCGGTCCGCCTTGCAAGGCGTCATGAGCGCCGGAACGACGCCGGAGAAGATGGACGAGGACATGGCTGGCTCCCAAAGGTTCGGGCGGGCGCCAAACGGCGCCTTCACGCTCCATGGGCCACCAGTACCACCTTGCATTCTATTTGTCGACAACGATGCGATCGAGGTCGATGGCGAGATCGGACCGCCGCGCCATGAGACGGTTGACCTGCTCGACGATCTGCTCGGCGTGGATCCGGGCCAGTCGGTCCGCCGCCTCGATGTCGCGCACGGCGACGGCGGCGATCAGATCCTCGTGCTCCTCGACGAAACGCGGCGGCAGGCGGTCGTTGTAGGAGTCGTAGTAGAGGCGCAGGAGGCGGCGGCCGTCGTTCAGGAGCCGCTCAAAGAGGCCGGCGAAGTAGGGGTTGCGCCCGGCCGCCGCGATGGCCGCGTGGAAGGCGGCGTTCGTGGCGATCATGGCGAGCGCGTCCTGCGCGGCGACGGCGGCCGCGAACTCGGCCTGCGCCGAGCGGATCGGGCCGAGATCGTCGGGACGATGGTGCTCGGCGGCCAGCCGCGTCGTCACCCGGTACATCAGCACCAGCGCGTCGAAGAACGGCGGAAGGCTCGCGGCATCGAGCGCGGCGACGAGGGTGGACCGGTTGGGCAGCGCGGTGACCAGCCCCTCCCCCTGCAGTCGCACCAGCGCCTCGCGGATCGGCGTGCGCGAGAGGCCGAAGCGGTCGGCCAGCGCCACCTCGTCCACGGGACTGCCGGGTGCCAGCCGCAGGTCCAGGATCTCGTCGCGCAGCTGCTCGTAGACGAGGCGCGCGCCCGAGCCGCGCCGGCGCTCGGGGACCGAGGGTTCGTCGGGCTCGTTCATGGGGGCTCCTCGAAGGCGGACCGTGCCAAGCTTTAGGAGGCGCGGCGCGCGAAGACCAGTCCGGACCGCTCAGCCGCGCGACCAGAGCGTTTCCACCTCGCAGTCTCCCCGCATGCGCACGACGCGGCGCGCATGAAGCGAAATGTCCGGCACGCCCGGCGAGACGGCCAGCTCCACCACCCGCTCGCCGCGCGACCGCTTCGCCCGCCATTCGGCGTAAGGGTAGTCCGCGATGGAGAGGAAGGTGGAGCGCCCGCGCGGCACGGCCCGGCGCTGCGCAAATCCCGAATTGATCGCGCAGAGGGTGATGTCGGGGCCATGGGCCGAGACCAGGGAGGCGGTATCGACCTCGATCACGTCGTGCGCCTCCCGCCGGTACGAACCGGCGTTCAGCATCCGCAGGAGGCGGGTGCGCGTCAACGAGAAGAAGGCCCGTGCGTTGAGGAGCGCGTACCAGTCGGCGGGGCGCAAGCCGTCCTCAAGGCAGGCGCGGAGGCTCCGGTCGCTCATCGGCTTCTGGTCGCGGATCGTCGCCTCGCCGAGCCGGGGATGCCGGATGACGACCGACGCCGACCGCCGCGCCTCGATCGCCCGCCGGTCCTTGGCCGCCACCTCGAAAAGGTCGAGAAGGGCGTTCGTACCCCAGAGCCCGTGCCGCCGGATGGACGGCCAGGAGCCGGCGGCCGCCATGTGGTAGAGGACGGGACAGTCCTCGATCAGTTCGGCGAGTTCGTCCGCGCCCACCCGTCGCCTCCCCGTTCCCCGGCCCCGGCTTCTTGCGGAGGTTCCATGGACCGGATCGGGAATGGCCGGCAGACGGCGCGTTGTCGCGCGTCGCGTCCCGCCTTCAGGCGAAAAGCTGCCAGCGCTTCGGCCGGACGGTGATGGGGGTTCCGGTCTGGCTCGGGGCTTCGGCCGGCAGTTCGACCTCGATGCGGCGGGCGGGGTTGCCGGAGTTGAACTCGGCCATGCGCGCGCTGCCGACGCGCCGCGTCAGCGAGATGTGGCCGGACAGGCCCTGGCTGCCGGCGGGCAGCACCTCGAAGTCGTGCGGGCGCACGAACATGCGGAACGCCCCGTCGCGCTCCTGCGTGCGCCCGAGCGACACGCCGTCATGGGCGATCTCGCCGCCGCGAACCTCGACGGGGAATTCGTTGGACTGCCCGATGAAGGAGAACACGAAGGGGCTCTGCGGCCGATCGTAGATGTCGTCGGCCGAGCCGACCTGCTCGATCCGCCCCTGGCTCATCACCACCACCCGGTCGGCGAGTTCCACCGCCTCGTCCTGGTCGTGGGTGACGAAGACCGTGGTGTGGCCGGTGCGCTCGTGCAGCTCGCGCAGCCAGCGGCGGAGGTCCTTGCGCACCTTGGCATCGAGCGCGCCGAAGGGCTCGTCGAGCAGCAGGACGCGCGGCTCGATGGCGAGCGCGCGGGCGAGCGCGACGCGCTGTCGCTGGCCGCCCGAGAGCTGCATCGGGTAGCGCTTGCCCAGCTCCGGCAGCTGCACGAGGTCGAGAAGCTCCTGCGTCCGGCGCCGGATCTCGGCGCCCGCAGGCCGGCTCCCACGCTCGCGCACCGAGAGACCGAAGCCGATATTGTCGGCCACCGTCATGTGCTTGAACAGAGCGTAGTGCTGGAACACGAAGCCGACATTGCGCTCCTGGACGGTTTTGCCCGAGGCGTCCTCGTCGCCGAACAGGATCTGGCCGGAGGTCGGAAACTCGAGACCGGCGATGAGGCGCAGGAGCGTCGTTTTCCCCGAGCCCGACGGCCCGAGCAGCGCGATCAGCTCGCCCGAGCGGATATCGAGCGAGACGTCGTGGAGGGCGGGATAGCGGTCGAATTCCTTGCGGATGTTGCGCACGCCGATCTTCATGGGGTGGGCTCCGTACTCAGTGGCCGCCGCGGCTGGCCTTGATGTCGCCGGCATAGCGCCATTCGAGGAAGGTCTTGAGGCACAGGGTCACGAGCGCCAGCATGGCCAGAAGCGTCGCCACCGCGAAGGCCGCCGAGAAGGCGTACTCGTTGTAGAGGATCTCCACATGCAGCGGCATCGTGTTGGTCTCGCCCCGGATCTTGCCGGAGATGACCGCGACGGCCCCGAACTCGCCCATGGCGCGCGCGTTGCACAGGAGGACGCCGTAGAGGAGCGCCCACTTCACGTTCGGCAGCGTCACGCGCCAGAAGGTCTGCCAGCCGCTGGCGCCCAGCGAGATCGCCGCCTCCTCGTCGCCCGTGCCCTGTTCCTGCATGAGCGGGATCAGCTCGCGCGCCACGAAGGGCAGCGTCACGAAGACGGTGGCGAGCACGATGCCCGGCAGCGCGAAGACGATCGGAATGCCCGTCGCCTGCACCATCCAGTGGAAATACCCCTGCGCGCCGAACAGAAGCACGAAGACGAGGCCCGCGATCACCGGGGAGACGGAAAAGGGCAGATCGATCAGCGTCGTAAGCAGCGTCTTGCCGGTGAATTCGAACTTGGCGATCGCCCAAGCGGCGCACAGGCCGAAGACGAGGTTCACGGGAACCGCGATCGCCGCGACGGTGAGCGTCAGGCGGATCGCGGCGAGCGCGTCCGGATCGGTGACCGCCTGCCGGAAGGCGCTGACGCCGCCGCGCAGCGCCTCGACGAAGACGGCCACGAGCGGCAGGAACAGGACCAGTGCGAGGAACGCCATGGCCAGCGCGATCAGCGCCCATTTGACGGCAGGGCTCTCGTCGGTCGGCGACGGCCGCCGACGGTGCGCGCGCTCGTTCTCGGCATCCGCCGCCACGGGGGTCTCAAGCACCAAGGCCATATCGGCGCCGGCTCCAGGTCTGAACGAGGTTGATGAGAAGAAGGATCGTGAAGGAGACCATCAGCATCAATGCCGCCACGGCCGTCGCGCCGGCATAGTTGAACTCCTCCAGACGGATCACGATGAGGAGGGGGGCGATCTCGGAGACGTAGGGGATGTTGCCGGCGATGAAGATCACCGAGCCGTACTCGCCGACCGAGCGCGCGAGCGCCAGCGCGAAGCCGGTGAGGAGCGCCGGGGTGACGGTGGGAAGCACCACGCGGAACACGGTCTGGAAGCGGTTGGCGCCCAAGGTCGCAGCCGCCTGCTCGAGTTCGGCGTCGACCTCTTCGAGGACCGGCTGCACGGTGCGCACCACGAAGGGCAGCGACACGAAGGTCAGCGCCACCACGACGCCAAGCGGCGAATAGGCGATGCGAAGGCCCGCGTCGCCGAACAGGGGCGCGAACAGGCCGCCCGGCGCGAACAGATGGCCGACCCAGCCGTTGGGCGCGTAGAGCGAGGTCAGCGCGATGCCGGCGACGGCCGTGGGCAGGGCGAACGGCAGGTCGATCGCCGCATCCACCAGGCGCCGCCCGGGAAAGCGGTAGCGCACCAGCACCCAGGCGAGCAGCAGCCCGAACACCGCGTTCACGAGCGCGGCCACCAGCGACGCGCCGAACGAGAGCCCCAGCGCCGACAGGACGCGCCGGTCGCCGGCGAGCGCCACGAACTCCGTCAGCCCGAGGCCCGCCGCGCGAACCGCGAGCGCCGACAGCGGCAGCAGCACCAGCAGGCTCAGGTACGCCAACGTCACGCCGAGCGACAAGCCGAACCCCGGCACGACGCTCGGCTGGCGGAAGCGGAAACCCGGACGGACAGATACGCTCGATGCCATGGGGGTCCTGACGATAGGCAGTAGGGAACAGGCACGATCGAAGGACACGATAGCGCGGCGGATCGCGCAGCGATACCGCCAGCCTGACGCGCCGATCCGCCGATCGCCTTGGGGCCGGCCCCGCCGGCCGGAAGGCGGCGGGGCCGATGTCTCAGTTGGCCGGCTTGTAGATCTGGTCGAAGATGCCGCCGTCGCCGAAATGCTCCGGCTGAACCTTGGCCCAGCCGCCGAACTGGGCGTCGTCGATCTTGACGAGATCGAGCTGCGGAAAGCGCTCCAGCAGCGCCTTGTCGGCGACCTTCTCGGGCTCCGCCGGACGATAGAAGTGCTTGGCGGCCAGGCTCTGCCCTTCTGCCGAATACAGGTACTGGAGATAGGCCTCGGCCACGGCGGTCGTGCCCTTGGTGTCGGTGTTGCCCTTCACGAGCGCCACCGGCGGTTCGGCGAGGATCGAGATGGACGGCACCTTGATCTCGAACTGGTCGGGACCGAGTTCCTCGAGCGCCAGGAAGGCCTCGTTCTCCCAGGCCAGGAGCACGTCGCCGATGCCGCGCTGGACGAAGGTCGTGGTGGAGCCGCGCGCGCCGGTGTCGAGCACGGGCACATGCCGGTACACGTCGCCGACATAGGCCTTCACCTTCTCGGCGTCGCCGCCGTACTCCTTGTTGGCCCAGGCCCAGGCGGCCAGATAGTTCCAGCGCGCGCCTCCTGATGTCTTCGGGTTCGGCGTGATGACCTGGATCCCGTCCTTCACGAGGTCGCCCCAGTCGTTGATCGCCTTGGGATTGCCCTTGCGCACCAGGAACACGATGGTCGACGTGTAGGGCGAGGAGTTGTGTGGCAGAAGCGTGCGCCAGTTCTCCGGGATCTTGCCCGTCGCCTTGGCGATCGCGTTGATGTCCGCCTCCAGGGCAAGCGTCACCACGTCGGCGTCGAGACCGTCGATCACGGTGCGCGCCTGGGCGCCCGAGCCGCCATGCGACATGCGCACGGTCGGCGCGTCCTTTCCTTCGGCCTTCTGGTGCTCGGCGAAGGCGGCGTTGAAGTCGCGATACAGCTCGCGCGTCGGATCGTAGGAAACGTTGAGGAGGGTCTGGGCGGAGACCGGCACCGCCAGTGCCATCAACGCGGCGGCGGCGATTCCAAGAGACAGGGAGAGGCGCATTCCCGAGGTCCTTTCCGGCCGGAGCCAAGCTTCGATGGCTTGAAGCTAGAGGCTAGCACGGGTGCCGGACAGGAAAGATCTACCAAATCAGGTCATGTTATAGACAATTCGATGTCGCGGACCGGTGCCGTCGCGCCGGTCCGCCTCGTTCGAAAGAGCGGATTGCTGCGCTCAGCCGGCGAGAACGTCCTTGGACGCCACGGAGGAATCGGCGTTCAGCCGGTAGATGATCGGCACGCCCGTCGCGAGTTCCTGCGCCACGATCTCTTCGCCGGTCAGCCCGTCCAGCGCCATGATGAGCGCACGCAGCGAGTTGCCGTGGGCGGCGACGATCACGGTGCCGCCCGACAGCACCTTCGGCTGGATGCGATGGATATAGTAGGGCCAGACGCGCGCGCCGGTGTCCTTCAGCGATTCGCCGCCCGGCGGGGGCACGTCGTAGGAGCGGCGCCAGACATGGACCTGGTCCTCGCCCCACTTGGCGCGGGCGTCGTCCTTGTTGAGGCCGGACAGGTCGCCGTAGTCGCGCTCGTTCAGCGCCTGGTCGCGATACGTCTCGATCGCCCCTTGGCCCAGCTCGCCCTCGATCAGCGCCAGCGTGCGCTGGGCGCGCGACAGGACGCTGGTGAAGGCGACGTCGAAACGAAGGCCCTCGTCCTTCAGCCGACGGCCGGCCTCGCGCGCTTCTTCCACGCCCTGCTCCGTGAGGTCCGGGTCGCGCCAGCCGGTGAAGAGGTTCTTGAGGTTCCATTCGCTCTGCCCGTGGCGGACGAGGACGAGGGTTCGGGACATGGCGTTGGCTTCCTTAGCGGGTTGAAACGTCGATCACAGGCCGAGAACGTCGCGCATCGAATAAAGGCCCGGCGGCCGGCTCCGGGCCCAGAGGGCCGCGCGCAGCGCCCCGCGCGCGAAGATCGCGCGATCCTCGGCATGGTGCGAGAGGGTGATGCGCTCCCCCTCGCCCGCCAGGATGACCTCGTGGTCGCCCACCACCGAGCCGCCGCGCAACGTGGCGAAGCCGATGGTGCCTGCCGAACGGGGGCCCGTATGGCCGTCGCGCACCCGGACGGACGCCTCGGCCAGCCCGACCCCGCGCCCCGCGGCTGCGGCCTGCCCCAAAAGCAGCGCCGTGCCCGACGGCGCGTCGACCTTGTGCCGGTGGTGCATCTCCAGGACCTCGATGTCGAAGGCGTCGGGCCCAAGCGCGCGCGCCGCCTGCTCGACGAGGACGGCGAGGAGATTGACGCCAAGGCTCATGTTGCCGGACTTCACGATCCGGGCGCCGTCCGCGCCACCCCTGGCGATCGCCTCGTCGTCGTCCGCCGAGCAGCCGGTCGTGCCGATGACGTGCACCAGCCCGCGCCGCGCCGTCTCGCGCGACAACCCCACGCTGGCGGCGGGCGCCGTGAAATCGATCACCCCGTGGGCACCGGACAGCGCAGCGTCGATATCGTCCGTCACGGGAACGCCGAGTTCGCCGACGCCCGCGAGTGACCCCGCGTCGCTGCCGAGCGCGCTCGATCCCGGCCGCTCAAGCGCGGCGGCGAGTTCGAGGTCCGGCGCCTCGTGGACGAGACGCACCAGCGTCCGGCCCATCCGGCCCGCCGCCCCGAGGATCACCAGCCGCATCGCGCCCATCGTCCGCCCTTCCTCAGTCCACCGTCTCGCCCGCGCCCGACTGGAGCGCATGGAAGCGTGCATACAGGCCGTTGGCGCGGCGGTTCAACTCGGCATGGGTGCCGCTTTCCACCACGCGGCCGCGATCCACGACGAGAATCTGGTCGGCGCCGACGATGGTCGACAGGCGATGGGCGACGACCAGCACCGTGCGCCCGCGCATCGCCTCCTCCAGCGCGCGCTGGACCAGCACTTCGGAGCGCGAATCCAGCGCCGAGGTCGCCTCGTCCAGCACCAGGATCGGCGCATCGCGCACGAGCGCGCGCGCGATCGACAGGCGCTGGCGCTGGCCGCCCGATAGGGTCGCGCCGCCCTCGCCGACCGGCGTCTCGTAGCCGAGCGGCTGGGCGAGGATGAACTCCTCCGCCTGGGCACGGCGCGCGGCCTCCTCGATCTCGGCGTCACCGGCGTCCGGCCGACCGAAGCGGATGTTGTCGCGGATCGTGCCCTCGAACAGCACCGGCTGCTGCGGCACATAGGCGATCTGCAGGCGCAGCGAGCGCTTGGTCACGCCGCGAATGTCCTGCCCGTCGATGAGGATGCGGCCCGACTTCGGATCGTGAAAGCGCTCCAGAAGCGCCAGCACCGTGGACTTGCCCCCGCCGGACGCGCCGACCAGCGCCGTGGTGCGCCCCGCCGGCGCCGTGAAGCTCAAGCCCCGCAGGACGTCGTCGCCGCCGGGATAGGCGAACGTGACGTCTTCGACCGCGATCTGGCCGCGCGTCACCTCGAGCGAGCGAGCGCCCGGCGCGTCCTGCTGCCGGGGCGGTTCATCGAGAATTTCATAGATCATGCGGGCGTTGACCAGCGCCTTCTCCAGCTGCACCTGCAGCCGCGCCAGCCGCCGGGCCGGGTCGTAGGCGAGGAGCAGCGCCGTGATGAAGGCGAACATGGCGCCGGGCGAATAGCCGTAGACGATCGACCGGTAGCCCGACCACGCGATCACCGCCGCGACCGCCAGCCCCGCCACCGTTTCCGTCACCGGACCCGAGCGCTCGGTGATCACGGCGATGCGGTTGGAGCGCTCCTCCGCCTGCTGGATCAACCCCTCCGTGCGCTCGCGCAGGAGCTCTTCCATGGTGAAGGCCTTCACCACTTGGATCCCCTGCGCCGTTTCCTGCATGGAGCCGAGCACGCGCGCATTGAGATCGACCGACTGGCGCGTCGCCTTGCGCAGCTTGCGCGACAGGTTGGAGATCATGATCGCGATCGGCGGACCGGCGGTGAGCGCGATCAGCGACAGGACCCAGTCCTGCCAGATCATCGCGCCGATCAGGAAGATCAGCGTGAGGAGATCGCGCGCGATCGAGGTGACGGTGAGGTTCAGCGTCTCGCGCACCCCAGAGACGTTCTGGTTGATGCGCGCGGCGAGCTGGGCCGAGCGGTTCTCGCCGTAGAAATCGACGGAGAGCTCGGTCAGATGCCGGAACAGACGGCGCTGGTAGCGCGCCACGATGTCGTTGCCGATCCGCGCCAGCACAACGCCCTGGCCGTAGGAGGCGAGCCCCCGGATCAGGAACGACAGGAAGATCGCGAACGGCAGCGAGAACAGAACCGTGCGATTGCCCTCCACGAAGATCTCGTCGATCACGTCGCGCATGATCCAGGCGAGAAAGGCCGTCGATAGCGCGATGAGAACGAGGCACAGACTCGCGAAGGCATAGCCGCGAATGTGCTCGCGCCCGTTCTCCGCAAAGATTCGCTTCAGAAGCCGCAGCGCCTCGCCGCGCTCGGCCCCGTCGGACAGGGACAGGCTCTTCTTCTTTCCGACCAACGCAACCCACCTTCGTTCGGCGGCTCTATAGCGCGTCGCGGCGAGGCTGCCTACCGGGCGTGCAGCGGCGCAGGAACTGGCGGGGCTGCCGCCCTTCGGGGCAAGCCACGGGTCTCGCCCGTCCTTCGGACCCCCGCTCGGGGCCTGACGTCCCCGAACCCCTGCTTTGTTTTGAGACTTTTCCGAATGTCGGGAGGGCCAGCGGCCCTCCCGACATTCGGACACACCCTAAAAATAAGGAGGGTCCAGGGAAATCATTTCCCTGGCGGGGTACGGGGTGGAACCCCGTGAGCCCCTTACGCCACCCAGCGCCGGCCTGCGGTCTCGAGGCCGTAGAAGCGGGGCGTGCGGGCGAAGGCGGCGAGGCCCGCGAGGGCGGCGAGCGGCTGCGTGATGACGAAGAGCGGGATGTCGCGCAGGAGCGCCTCGTGAGGCGCCTTGTCCTCGAAGGCGGCGCGCATCTCGGCAGCCTTGATGACGGGGATGATGCGCTGGAAGATGCCGCCGGCGATATAGACGCCGCCGCGCGCCATGAAGAGGAGCGCGAGGTCGCCGGCAAGGCGCCCGAGATACACGGCGAAGAGCTGGACGGCCTCCGTGGACTGCGGGTCGCGGGCGTTGAGCGCGGCTTCGGTGACGGCGGCGGGATCGGCATGGATCGGCGCGACGCCCTCGACGGCGCAGAGGGCGCGGTAGAGGTTGACGAGCCCGCGCCCGCACAGGATCTGCTCGCCCGAGACGCGCCCGCCGATCGTGTCGAGATGCGGCCAGATGGCAGCGTCGCGCGCCGTGCGGGGGCCGAGATCGACATGGCCGCCCTCGCCGGCGACGGGGATCCACATCTTGCGCGCCCGCACGAGGCCGGCGACCCCGAGGCCCGTGCCGGGTCCGACCACGACGCGGCTCGCCCCTTCGCGAACGGTGCCGCCGCCGATGCTCTCGCGTCCGCTTTCCGGCAGCGCGGAGACGGCGAGCGCCTGCGCCTCGAAGTCGTTGAGGACGATGACCTCCTCGAAGCCGAGGCCGTCGATCAGGGTGCGCGGACGCACGACCCAGGGGGAGTTGGTGAGGTCGATCTCGTCGCCGTCCACGGGACCGGCGATCGCCAGGACCGCGGTCGCGGGGCGGATGGAGGTCTTGTCGAGGACGGCGGCTTGGATGGCGTCGTCGATGTTGGGGAAGTCGGCCGTCTGGACGACCGGAAAGGTCTTGGGATCGGCGAAGGCGTCGACGAGCAGGGCGAAGCGGGCGTTGGTGCCGCCGATGTCCCCGACCAGGATGGGAAACTTCAGAACGTCGGTGGTGTCGGCGACATGGACCATTGGGGCACCCATCACATCGTTTGAAGATCGGGCCATACCATCGCCCCCTATCGGGCAAAAGACGCCGGGCGCCATTTGCCCGACAGGGATCGATCGCTCAGCCGTTGGGGCGCAAACGAGGCATCGGCAGCCGTCCGCGCGGAATCGGCGCGGGCGGCACCGGGGCCGCCAGCGCAGGCCGAGCGGGGACGGCAGGCTCGGGAGCGAGGGCGATGGGCGCCCCCGTGTCGAAATCGTCCGACATCGCTGTTGCGACGGGCGCCGCGGCCGGCGTGGCACGAGCGGGAGCGGCTACGCGCGCGCCCGCCGCGTCCGGCTGCTTCAGCACCGCGGCGCAGGCGCGCGGCAGGGCGGACAGGAAGATCGGGGGCGGCTTCTTGTAGGGCTTGGCGCTGGGCTTGGGCGGCTGAAGCGCCACGTCGAACCAATAGTCGAGCTTGTCGCAGCCGTCGCCTTCGCCCGTAGATTCCTGCGGCTTGCAGTTCGGCGAGCCGGGCTGGCAGACCATGCGGACGTGGAAATGGTAGTCGTGGCCGTACATCGGCCTGACCTTGTTCAGCCAGGCGCGATCGCGCCCCGCCGTCTTGCAGAGCTTCTCCTTGATGCCGGGATGGACGAAGATGCGCTCGACCTCCGGCTCCTCAGCGGCGGTGCGCAGGAGTTTCAGCATCTCGGGCCGCCAGCGCCGTTCGTCGATATGGCGCGTGCGCTTGTCGATCACGGACGGCAGCGGCATGTTGTCCCGCTCGTCGTCGGTGAGGCGACGGTTCGGCATCTCGGTGAGGTAGATGTCGGCGTCGAGGCCGATCTGGTGCGAGGCGTGGCCATCCTTCATCGGGCCGCCGCGCGGCTGGGCCATGTCGCCGAACAGGAGGCCCCGCCAGTTGGCCTCGCGCCGGGCGTCGACCGACAGGCGCTGGAGAAGTGCGATCAGGGCGGGGTGGGCATAGGCGCGATCGCGCGAGGGCTTCATCACCTGCCAGGTCGGGCCGTCCTTCGGCATCTCCATGCCGCCGGCGAGGCATCCCTTGGAATAGAAGCCGATGCTCTGCGGCGCGGCGGCCGACGGAAACTGCTTGGCGGAGAACAGGTCCTTGGCCGCCGGCTCGGCCCGTGCCGCACCGGTCAGCGCAAGGCCCAGCGCCAACCCCAGCCCGAGCGCCATTCGCAGCCCCATCGATCCCACCATGCGCTCGGCCCTCCGTTCGGCTGCGATCAGCCCGACAGATCGGCCGAAACTAAGGCCGGCGGTTGGCCTGAAGCTTGCGCGGAGTTGGCGCTCAGACCGGAACCGCGGTTCCCGTCTCGGCCGATGCGTAAAAGGCGTCGATCACGCGCTGGTTGCGGACGGATTCCTCGAGCGTGAACAGGGTCTCGCCCGATCCGGCGACGGCGCGTGCGAACGCCTCCGCCTGCAGCCGGTACTGGTCGACGCCGCCGAAGCGGACCGTCTCGGCGTGGCCGTGCGAGCGGTCGTGGCAATGCACGGCGGCGTGGCCGTAGAGCCCGGCATTGAACGGCGCGTCCACCTCGATGAAGCCGTCCGTGCCGTGAAACACCATGGTCTGTCGAGCCGCGAGCTGCGTGGCGACATAGAAGCTCAGGCGGAAACCCTCGAATTCCACCTCGCATTCGGCGAGGATGTCGGTGCCGAACCGTGCGTCGCGCTCGATGCGCGCACGAGCGGCCACCCCCTCCAGCCCGGTGACGAGGCGTGTCGCGACGACCGGATAGACGCCGATGTCGGGCAGCGCGCCGCCGCCGAGCTCGATCCGGTTGCGCATGTTGGCGGGGTCGTCGTTGAAATAGGAGAAGGCGCCCTGGACGAGCCGCAGCCGGCCGATGCGCCCGGCCTCGATCCATTCGCGGACCTTCGCCCATTGCGGGTGGTGGCGGACCATGAAGGCTTCCGCCACCGTGACGCCCGCGCGGTCGCGCGCCGCGATCACGGGTGCGATGTCGGCGGCCTTCAGCGCCAGCGGCTTTTCCACCAGCACGTGCTTGCCGGCATCGGCCGCCTTAACCGCCCATTCCACGTGGGCGGCCGTCGGCAGCGGCACGTAGACCGCGTCGATGTCGGGGCTGGCGAGCAGCGCTTCGTAGGAGCCGAAGAAGCGCGGCGCGCCGAAGTGGCGGGCGAGGTCCCGCGCCCGCGTCTCGTCGCGGCTGGCGATGCCCTCGAGCACGCAGCCCTCCGCCTTCAGGAGGGCCGGTATGACGTGCTCGCGGGCGATCTTCGCCCCTGACAGGATTCCCCAACGCAGCATGACACCCCTCCCCTTATTCTTCGCCGCTTACGCGCGCAGTCGACCGCCGGTCGCCTTTTCGACGGCGGCCACGATCTTCTTCGAGGCGGCTTCCAGATCCTCGTCGGTCAGCGTCTTCTCGGCCGGCAGAAGCGTCACCTCGATCGCCACCGACTTGGCATTGTCCCCGAGCGCCGCCCCCTCGAACACGTCGAACAGGCGGACGTCGCCGATCAGCTTGCGGTCGGCCCCTTCGGCGGCGCGGATCAGCTTGATCGCTGGGACGTCGCGATCCACCACGAAGGCGAAGTCGCGCCGCACCGGCTGGAAGGACGAAAGCTGCAGCACCGGCTTGGTGCGCGTGGCTTTCCGCTTGCCCTCGGGCGCCTCGTCCAGGAACACCTCGAAACCGGCCGCCGCGCCCGACACGCCGAGCGCCTTCAAGGCGCGCGGGTGGAACTCGCCGAACTCTGCGAGCACGGTCTTGGGACCGAGCTTGATCTTCCCCGAGCGGCCCGGGTGGTACCAGGGGCTTGCGGGCGTCTCGAACTGCAGTCGCTCCACCGGGACGCCGACGGCTTCGAGAACCGCGAGTGCATCGGCCTTGGCGTCGAAGACGGTGACGCTTCCGGCGTTGCCGGCCCAGTCGCGCCCTGCGCCTGCATGCGTGGCGGTGCCCCGGCGCAGGCCCCCGGCGACGCGCCGCTGGCCGTCCGGCTCGTCCGATCGATAGATCGAGGCCACCTCGAAGAGCGCGAGATCACTGTTCCCGCGTTGCGCATTGCGCTGGGCCGCCTGGAGGAGGTTCGGCAGGAGCGAGGGGCGCATGTCCGACAGATCGGCCGCGATCGGGTTTTCGAGGCTGAGATGCGCCTCGCCGCCGCCGAAGGCCTTCGCGGCTTCCGCGGAGACGAAGGAATAGGTCACGGCCTCGGCGAGCCCGCGTGCGGCGAGCGTGCGGCGCGCGGCGCGGTCGCGGATCTGTCGCGGCGTGAGGATACGGCCGTTGACGCCGGCAATGGCGGGCAGCGGCTGGGGTTCGATGTTGTCGACGCCCACGAGACGCATGACCTCCTCCACGAGGTCGGCCTTGCCTTCGATGTCGGGCCGCCAGGAGGGCGCGACGACGGTGGCATGATCGCCGCGCTCGTCGACCGCGAAGCCGAGGCGCGTCAGAAGCTCGACCTGCGCGGCGGTCTCGACCTCGAGGCCCGTCAGGCGCTTGACCTCCGAGAAGGGGAAGCGGATCGGCTCGCGCGCTTCCACGCGGGCCGGCACGACGGTCGCCTCGCCGGGCGTTCCGCCGCACAGATCCAGCACCATGCGCGTGGCGAGTTCCATCCCCGGCTCCATGAAGGCCGGGTCGACGCCGCGCTCGAAGCGGTAGCGCGCGTCGGTGATGATGCCCAAGGACCGGCCGGTGCGGGCGATCGCGATCGGCTCCCAGAGCGCCGATTCGATCAGAACGTCCGTGGTGCCTTCGTCACAGCCCGAATGCTCGCCGCCCATGATGCCGGCGATGGATTCCGGTCCGTTGCGGTCGGCGATGACGCAGACCTTCGGGTTCAGCGCGTGGGCGCGCCCGTCGAGGCCGAGGATCTCCTCGCCGTCCCGTGCCTGGCGCACCACGAGGTCACCCGACACCTTGGCGGCGTCGAAGACGTGGAGCGGGCGGCCGCGGTCGAAGGTGACGTAGTTGGTGATGTCGACGAGGGCGTTGATCGGTCGAAGCCCGATCGCCTTCAGCCGCTTCTGCATCCAGTCCGGCGACGGGCCGTTCCGGACGCCCGACACGCGGCGCAGCGCGAAGCCGAGGCAGGTGGCGCTCTCGACCTCGACGGCCACCGGGCAAGGCCCCTGCCCCGCGATCGGCTCCACCGCGCCGCCCTTCAGCGTGCCGAGGCCGGAGGCGGCGAGATCGCGCGCGATGCCGTGGACGCTCGTGGCGTCCGGCCGGTTCGGCGTCAGGTTGATCTCGATCACGGGATCGGCGAGGCCGGCGTAGTCGGCGAACGCCGTGCCGACCGGCGCATCGGCGGCCAGGTCGATGATGCCGTTGTGCTCGTCCGACAGCTCCAGTTCGCGCTCCGAACACATCATGCCGAAGCTCTCGACGCCGCGGATCTTGCCGATGCCGAGGGTCACATCGAGGCCGGGCACGTAGGTGCCGGGCAGGCCGAGGACGCCGACGAGCCCGGCGCGTGCGTTCGGCGCGCCGCAGACGACCTGCAACGGTTTGCCGTCGTTGACGCCGGGACCCGCATCGACGGTCAGCACCTGCAGCTTGTCGGCGTCGGGGTGGCGGCGCGCGTCGAGGACGCGGGCGATGGTGAAGGCGCGCATGGCCGCCTTGTCGTCGAGCGATTCCACCTCGAGGCCGATCGCGGTGAGGCGGTCAGCGATCTCGGCCAGCGTGGAATCGGTGTCGAGGTGATCCTTCAGCCAGGACAGGGTGAACTTCATGATGGCGAACTCGAAAGGAGACGTCGCGCGGCGGGCGCGATCGGAAGCGGATGGGTCAGGGTCGGTCGGACAGGCGCTCGGCCGCCGCCCGCACCCGGCCGTCGGCGTGGATGAAGCGGTAGACGGACAGGGCTGTCAGCGCGAAAACGAGGGCGACGAGGAGGATGGTGGCCCAGGTCAGCGTGCCGTCGAAGGCGAAGCGGATCAGGATGCCGGGAAACAGGATGCCGAAGGCGAGCGAAGCGAGCGCCGCCGGCGTCTTCGGCAGGTAGGCGTAGAGGACGGCGAACACGGCGACCGTGACGAGCGCCACCATCCAGGGTCCTATCGACGCCAGCGAGACCTGGAGATCGACGCCGGCGAAGATCCACGCGAAGAGGCCGGCGACGAGCGTCGCGATCACCGCACCGGCGAGAACTGCGATCGCGTCCAGCACTACGCTCCTGGCAGTCATGCACGGCCCCTTCGCTTCGATCCGATGGGCCGCTTGATGCCCGGCTTCCGACGCGGCGTCAAACCGCGCCCCGCGCAAGATCGGTCATGAAGCCGCGCCGGACGAGTTCTTGCGTCGCCCCGACCGGCAGGGACCCCTCGTAGGCGAGGTCGAGGTCCGCCCCGAAGACCCCCGACTCGACGATCCGCCGGTAGAAGGCCGAGCCGCCGAAATGGGCACCCTCCGCAACGAAGGCGCGGAACTCCCCGAGCGAGGCGGCCGAGAACTTGAAATGGAGCAGTGCGCAGGTCGGAACGGCGAAGTTGCGGGCAAGCGGCAACGGCGCGTGATGCGTGCCGCCGGAAAATTGCGTCGCCTCGTCCACGAAGATCACCGGAAACTTCGACAGGCGGTTCTCGCCGCCGAACAGGCGCGTGCGCGGCCCGCCCCAGATCGAGGTGCCGATCCGCTCGCGCGAGATCCGGTAGCCCTCGCCGTCGATCAGCGGCGAGACGGCCAGCGGATGCTGCCCGGGGTGCAGAACCGCCGCGCCGAGGGCTCCCCGCGGATACAGGTCGAGCATGGGCCCGAGCGAGCGGCGAAGGCCGGCGCGTTCGAGATCGGCGACGAAGGCGGCAAGAGGCCGCGTCTCGCTGTCGGGATAGAGCAGGAACTCGTCGGCATCCACCGAAACGTACCAGCGGTTGCGGCCGTATCGCGCCACGAGGGCGTCGCGCCAGCCCATGCTGCCGCCCACCTCGCGGAAGCTTAACTGCGACTCGAAGCGGTCGACATCGGGCGCGGCGTCGAGAAGCTCGCGCGTGCCGTCGTCGGAACGGTCGTCCACCACCGCAAAACGCGCGATCCCGAGCCTGCGGTAATGCTCGAGGAAGGCCGGCAGATAGGGCGCCGCGTTGCGCATGACGCACACGAGCACGATCGCATCCGGCGCGACCGCGACGGGCGCGGCCCCTGCCGGCCGGAGGGTCGGCAAGGGGCGCGCCCGTCGGCGAAAGCGTCGCTCGCGCCATAGAAGACCCAGGCGCTCGGCGAAGGACGGCCGCGCGAGGCGTCGCAGAACGGCCTCGTCCGTCGAGGGGAAGGCGGCTTCCCTCACGAGGGTAACGCCCTATTGGCTCAGGCCACCGAACAGGGTCGGCATGTCGAGCGGGCGGAACCCGTAGTGCTCGACCCAGCGGATGTCGGCGTCGAAGAAGGCCCTGAGATCCGGCATGCCGTATTTCAGCATGGCGATGCGGTCGATGCCCATGCCCCAGGCGAAGCCCTGATACTCGTCGGGATCGAGCCCGACGCCGCGCAGGACGTTGGGATGGACCATCCCGCAGCCGAGGATCTCCATCCAGTCGGTGCCCTCGCCGAAGCGCACTTCCGAGCCGGAGCGGTCGCACTGGATGTCGACCTCCATGGAAGGCTCGGTGAACGGAAAGAAGCTCGGCCGGAAGCGCATGTTCAGGGACGGCACTTCGAAGAACGCCTTGCAGAACTCCGTCAGGACCCACTTCATGTTGGCGATGTTGGCGGACTTGTCGATGACGAGCCCCTCCACCTGGTGAAACATCGGCGTGTGGGTCGCGTCCGAATCCTGCCGGTAGGTCTTGCCGGGAATGACGATGCGGATCGGCGGCTTCTGCGTCTCCATCGTGCGGATCTGCACGGGCGAGGTGTGGGTGCGCAGAAGCTTGCGCTCCGCCCCGTCCTTCGCCTTGAGGAAGAACGTGTCGTGCATCTCGCGCGCCGGGTGGCCTTCGGGGAAGTTCAGCGCGGTGAAGTTGTAGCGGTCGGTCTCGATGTCCGGCCCCTCGGCCACCGAGAAGCCCATGTCGGCGAAGATCGCGGTGATCTCGTCGACCACCTGGGAGATGGGGTGGATGCGCCCGCGCGCCACGGGCGAGGGACGAACGGGCAACGTCACGTCGAGCGTTTCGGCGGCAAGGCGGGCCTCGATGGCCGCGTCCGCCAGCCGCTCGCGCTTCGTCGACAGCGCCTCCTGCACGCGGTCGCGCAGGCCGTTCAGCTTCGGCCCGAACTCCCGCCGCTCCTCGGCGTCCATCTTGCCGAGGCCTTTCAGGAGTTCGGAAATCTCGCCCTTCTTGCCCAGCGCCGCAAGGCGCACGGCCTCGAGCGATGCCTCGTCGGCGGCGGCTTCCACGTCCTGGAGATAGCGGGCTTCGATCGCGGACAGGTCCGTCACGGCAGGTCCTCACGGGCAGGCGGCAGGATGCCGGCGGGACAGTTCCGTCCGGCGGCGCCTTCCTAGCCGCTCGCCGCCCGCAAGGAAAGGCGCGGACGACAAGGATGCGGTTTCCAGCGCAAAAGAGCGGCAAGCGCCCGATACGAAAAGGCCCGCGACGGTGTCCGTCGCGGGCCTTTGGAATACTAAGGTCGCAGGCGCTGCCTTCAGGCGGCCTGCTTCTCGCCGACGGCGCGGGCATAGGCCGTGTCGCTGTCGTCCTTGATGTAGGCGAGAGCGGTCTTGGCCTGGCCCACGAGGGCGGCGAAGGCCTCCGGCTCGTGGATCGCGATGTCCGACAGAACCTTGCGGTCCACCTCGATGCCGGCCTTGTTCAGGCCGTCGATGAAGCGGGCATAGGTCAGGCCGTGCTCGCGCACGCCGGCGTTGATGCGCTGGATCCACAGGGCGCGGAAGTTGCGCTTCTTGACGCGGCGGTCGCGCGTGGCGAACTGCTTGGAACGATCGACCGCAGCCTTCGCGGCGCGGATCGTGTTCTTGCGACGGCCGTAGAAGCCCTTGGCGGCCTTCAGGACCTTCTTGTGCTTGGCGTGGGACGTAACGCCCCGCTTGACGCGTGCCATGATCTTATCTCCTTGAAATCTTTAAGGCCCGACCGCGTTCAGCGGTTGTAGGGCATGTAGACCTTGACGATCTTGGCATCCGCTTCGCTGAGGATCATCGATCCGCGCGCGTTGCGAATGAAGTCGTTGGAGCGCTTGATCATGCCATGGCGCTTGCCGGCGGCACCCGCCTTGACCTTGCCACCGGCGGTCATGCGGAACCGCTTCTTGGCGGCCGACTTGGTCTTCATCTTGGGCATTTTGCTCTCCTCGATCGGAAAATCGCGCCCCGCATCGATCGGCCCGAAGACCAGAGCGAATCAAATCCTGAACCAGGATCGGGGGACCACGACAGCATCAGAACCGGCACGGCATGCCCTGCCGGCCGGTTCGCGTGAACGGGCGGCTTATACAGATCGGAAAGGCTGGACGCAAGACGGGGCCGTTTGCCGCCAAATTTCCACTGCCAGTTGATCCTTTGCAGAGATTTGCGCGCGATACTTTGCATAGCCTCACTCTCGCTGTCCCGCCATGACCCACACACCCTGCCCTGCCGGACATCAAGCGTCCCTCGCCCTTCGACTGAGCGAGGCCGCGCTCGAGTCCTCCGGCTGGCACGCCGTCGCCGAGGCGCTTCAGGCGGAGGCGGGTCCCGGCTTCGCGCTGCGGTTCCAGGCCGAGGGGACGACGGGCGGCGCCTCTCCAACGGGCAGCACCGGCCGTGCCGTGCTTCGCGTGACGGGCCTTGGAACCTGGATCGTGGACCTGCCCGACGGCCCCGGCGGCGCGCTCGCCCTGGCGGTGCCGCTTCGGGAATCCCTGGCGCTCGCCCTGCGCCTTCGCGAAGGCTTGCCGCCGAGCCGCGCGGAACTCGAGGCGGTGCTGGATCCCCTTCCCTATGCGGCCGTCCTCCTGGACGACGAAGGGCGCCTTCTGTTTGCCAATGCGGCGGGCGAGGACGTCCTCGCCAGTCGCCGCCTCATACGCCCC
>NZ_BBWJ01000011.1 GCF_001463745.1 Aureimonas sp. AU22
GCCTCATACGCCCCGCCCGGCGGGGCGCGCGCCTCAGACCGACGCGGCGCAAGGCCGACGAAGCGCTCGACGAGGCGCTGACGCGCATCCTGGACGAAAGCGATCCCGGCGCGCGGTGGGTCGTGCGAGGACCGGACGGCCTCCATCTGGTGATCCACGCCCGCCCCGTCGGCCCAGTCGCCGCCGAACGCGGTGCCGCGCGGGTTCTCATCACGCTGCGCGCCATCGGCGCGGCGCGGGGCCTGCCCGGCTGAGCGAACAGGAGATGCGTCGATTGGGCGGGGCGGCCGACACGAAAAAGGGCGGCCCCTTCGAGCCGCCCTCCCATCTCGTCTCGACGATCCGGCGCCGCGTCAGCCCTTCGGCGACAGCACCATCATCATCTGCCGGCCTTCGAGCTTGGGCTCGGCCTCGACCTTGGAGATCTCGGCCGTTTCCTCACGCACGCGGTTGAGAAGGCGCATGCCGAGTTCCTGGTGCGCCATCTCGCGACCACGGAAGCGCAGCGTCACCTTGACCTTGTCGCCTTCGTCGAAGAAGCGGCGGACCGCCTTCATCTTGGTCTCGTAGTCGTGATCGTCGATGTTGGGACGCATCTTGATCTCTTTGACCTCGATGACCTTCTGGCGCTTGCGCTGTTCGGAGGCCTTCTTCTGCCCCTCGTACTTGAGCTTGCCGAGGTCGAGAATCTTGCAGACCGGCGGAACGGCGGTCGGCACGATCTCCACGAGGTCGAGCCCTGCCTCCTCGGCCAGCGCAAGCGCCTCCGCGGTGGGAATTGCGCCCCGATTCTGGCCGTCGGCGTCGATCAGCTGAACCTGGGGGACCCGGATTTCCCGGTTGGAGCGCGGCCCCTCCTTCTGAGTGGGCGGCGCACGAAATGGTCTGCGAATGGTCGTTGACTCCGGCTGTTGACGATCGATGCTTGCGTCGCGAATGCTGGCTCGAAGCGGAACGGCTTAGGCACGCACGAAGACGCGACCAGCACCCTTTCGCCAGGAGACTGAAGCCTCATATAACACACGCCCGCTCCGATTTCACGCCGGCCGCCAGAAAAAACGCCTGATTCCCGCCACAGCCGCGCCATGGAGGTCCGATGACGCAAGCGCCCGACACGCCGCCGTCCGCGCTCTTCGAGACCATGCCCCATTCGGGCGAGCGCCTGGCCTATCTCACGGTGGAGGGGCGCGAGGCGGGGCCGACGGTGGTGTGGCTCGGCGGCTTCCGTTCGGACATGCGCGGCACCAAGGCCGAGGTGCTCTCGACGCTTTGCGGGCGCGAGGGCCTGCCCTTCCTGCGGTTCGACTATTCCGGCCACGGCGAGTCCGGGGGGCGCTTCGCCGACGGCACGATCTCGGGCTGGACGGAAGACGCCGCCGCGGTGATCGCGGCGCGCACGCGGGGACCCCTCCTCCTCGTCGGCTCCTCCATGGGTGCCTGGATCGCCCTTCGCCTCGCCCAGCGCCTGCCCGGCCGGGTATGCTCCCTCCTGCTCCTGGCACCCGCACCGGACTTCACGACGCGCCTGGTGGAGCCGAAGCTTACGGCCGAGGACAGGGCGGCCTTGGCGCGCGACGGCTTCATCGCGGAACCCTCGCCCTATTCCGACCAGCCGACGATCTACACGCGCAGGCTGATCGAGGACGGCGCCGCGGCCGCCGTGATGACCGGCCCGATCGCGCTCGACCTGCCGGTTCATGTGATCCAGGGGATGGAAGACCCCGACGTGCCCTACGCCCACGCACTGGAACTGGTCTCGCTCCTGCCCTCGGCCGGCGTCACCCTGACGCTCGTGAAGGACGGCGACCACCGCCTGTCCCGGCCGGAGGATCTCCAGCGCATGGAGCGGGCTGTGCTCGCCCTTCTGGCCGAGGTCGACCGGACGCGCTGATCGGCGCCGACCGCCGACGATGCAAACATGCGACGCTCTCGTGACGTTTGTGCAACAGCCTCACGTCGGGCGCTCTCGGTGCTGCGCAGGCCTGCTCGCAAAGGACTTTCGCGGTGTCGGCGATTTTCGCGAACGACGCCCCTTGCCGCTTTCACGAAGCTTCCCATCTCGCCCACGGCTTTTGGGTGATTGACACTCTTCCGCACTGCAAACACGATGTCCCCCGAGCGAAGACGGGTCGCTCGTTCGACGGAGATCGTGATGATTTTTCGGCGCTTTCTCGGCGTGACGGTCGCTTTGTGCCTTCAGTCAGCCACCGCCCTTGCAACGGACGCCGCGAGCCTCGGCGGCGGCATGACGGTCGGCGATCCGATCAAGCAGCCCTTCGGCCACCACGCCTTCTGCCTGCGTCAGCCCGATCAGTGCGGCCCGACGAACGACGCGGGGAATTCGCCCCCGGCTCTCGACGACGCGCTGATGGCCAAGGTCGCCGAGATCAATCTCGCGGTGAACGCCGAGATCCAGCCGGTGAGCGACCAGATCCTCTACGGCCAGGAGGAGTACTGGACCCTCCCGACGGACAACAAGGGCGATTGCGAGGACTACGCCCTTCTCAAGCGGGCGCGGCTGCACGACGCCGGCATTCCCCTGTCCGATCTTCTCCTGACGGTGGTCAACAAGCGCGACGGAACGGGACACGCCATCCTGACGCTGCGCACCGCGTCGGGCGACTTCGTGCTGGACAACCTCGACTGGCGCGTCCGGCACTGGAGCGAGGTGCCCTACCGCTTCGTGAAGCGCCAGTCGCCGGTCAATGCGGGCGAGTGGCTGGAGATCGAGAGCCTGCCGGAGCCGCTGGTCAGCTCGGTCTCGCGCTGAAGGCAGCCAAGGGCGGGACAGGGCCCGGCCTTTGGGCTAAGAGCCGGCTCTGATGAACAAGCTCTTTTCCTTCCTGATCATCCTCGTGATGGCGTTCCAGATCATCCGCCCCATCGGGCTGCCGGGCCTGAAGCGGCGCGGCGACTTCTGGAAGCTCGCCATCTTCGCCATGGTGGTCTTCGGGCTCGACGTCGTTCTTCGACCCCACTGAACGCGATTTGATCGGGGCGGAGGGCTCGTGTAGGACACGCGCTTTCACAACTCCGTCGGCCCTCATGTCGGCCAAGGCGCTGGACCTTCCCCATGGATCGAATTCGCATTCGCGGCGGCAACGCCCTCAACGGGACGATCCCGATCTCCGGCGCCAAGAACGCGGCGCTGCCGCTGATGATCGCCTCGCTCCTCACCGACGACACGCTGACGCTGGAGAACGTGCCGCATCTGGCCGACGTCGAGCAGCTCATCCGCATCCTCGGCAATCACGGCGTCGACTACACCGTGTCGGGCAAGCGCCTGGCGACGCAGCCTTCCTCGGGCCGCACCATCCACTTCACCGCCCGCACCATCGTCGACACGACCGCCCCTTACGAGCTCGTGTCCAAAATGCGCGCAAGCTTCTGGGTGATCGGCCCGCTCCTGGCGCGCTGCCACAAGGCGCGCGTCTCGCTGCCGGGCGGCTGCGCCATCGGCACGCGCCCCGTGGACCTCTTCATCGAGGGCCTTCAGGCGCTCGGCGCCACGATCGACATCGACGCCGGCTACATCGTCGCCGAGGCGAAGGGCGGCCTGGTCGGCAACCGCTACACCTTCCCGAAGGTCTCGGTGGGCGCGACGCACGTCCTGATGATGGCGGCCTCGCTCGCCAAGGGCCAGACGGTGATCGAGAACGCCGCGCGCGAGCCGGAGGTCGCCGATCTCGCCGCCTGCCTCAACGCCATGGGCGCCAAGATCTCGGGCGCCGGCACGGCCACCATCACCATCGACGGCGTTTCCGCCCTGTCGGGCGCGCGCCACCGCGTGCTGCCCGACCGGATCGAGACCGGCACCTATGCCATGGCCGTCGCGATGACGGGCGGCGACGTCACGCTCGAAGGCACGCATTCCGGCCTCCTGCAGACGGCCCTCACCGCGCTCGGCGACGCAGGCGCCGAGATCACCGACACCGCGAACGGCATGCGCATCGTGCGCAACGGCGGCGGCATCCGACCGGTGGACGTCGTCACCGACCCGTTCCCCGGCTTCCCGACCGACCTCCAGGCCCAGTTCATGGCGCTGATGACGCGCTCCGATGGCGTTTCGCACATCACCGAGACGATCTTCGAGAACCGCTTCATGCACGTGCAGGAACTTGCGCGCCTCGGCGCCAAGATCTCGCTGTCGGGGCAGATGGCGCGGGTCGAGGGCGTGCCGCGGCTCGTCGGCGCGCCGGTCATGGCGACCGACCTTCGCGCCTCCGTCAGCCTCGTGATCGCGGGCCTCGTCGCGGAGGGCGAAACGCTGGTGAACCGCGTCTACCATCTCGACCGCGGCTTCGAGCGATTGGAAGAGAAGCTCGGCGCCTGCGGGGCCGAGGTGGAGCGCATCTCGGGCTGAGCCATGGCGCTCCCGGGGCGGAAAGCGGAGCGCAGGCTTGCTTTTTGCCGCGCGAAATCCGATCTAGGGCACAAATTCACCCATTGACGAGGTCGCCGAGTCCGGCGACCCCATATTCGAAGGGGGGACGCGAAGCGCGTCCGATCCCGCAACGAGGCCTGATACACGCATGGCGAAAGAAGAAGTTCTCGAGTTTCCCGGCACGGTCACCGAACTGCTGCCCAACGCGACCTTCCGCATCAAGCTCGAGAACGACCACGAGATCATCGCCCACACGGCGGGCCGGATGCGCAAGAACCGCATCCGCGTGCTGACGGGCGACAAGGTGCTCGTCGAGATGACGCCCTACGACCTGACCAAGGGTCGCATCACCTACCGCTTCAAGTAAGCCGCGTCGATGCCGGCCGCCTCGCACAGCGCGCTGGTGCTCGCCTCGGGCTCGCCGCGCCGGCTGGAGCTGCTCCAGCAGGTCGGCATCGAGCCCGCGCGCCTGCTCGCCACCGCCATCGACGAGACGCCCGAACGCTCCGAGCACCCGCGCTCGCTCGCCAAGCGCCTGTCGCGCGCCAAGGCTCTGGCCGCCCACGAGGCGTTGGCCGCGCGCGGCGAGACGAAGGAGACGTTCGTGCTCGGTGCCGACACGGTGGTCTCGCTGGGACGGCAGGTGGTGCCGAAGGCCGAGATCGCCGAGGATGCCGTCACCAACCTGCGCATCCTGTCCGGCCGCTCGCATCGCGTCTTCACCGGCGTGTGCGTCGTCACGCCCGGCGGCAAGGCGCGTCAGCGCCTCGTCGAGACCCGCATCCGCTTCAAGCGCCTGTCGCGCGACGACATCGAGCGCTACGTCGAGAGCGGCGAATGGCAGGGCAAGGCCGGCGGCTACGCCATTCAGGGCCTAGCCGGCGCCTTCGTGGTGCGCCTCGTCGGCTCCTATTCCAACGTCGTCGGCCTGCCGCTCTACGAGACCCTGTCGCTCCTGACGGGCGAGGGCTTCGTCGCGCCCCGGCCGGGCGCCGCGCCCCTCTTCTGATCGATGAGCGCCGCGATCACCGGCCTGCGCCCGGCCCGCAAGTGCCCGGAATGCGGCCGCCCCTCGGAGCGGGCGACCTTCCCCTTCTGCTCGCCCCGTTGCAAGGCGGTGGATCTCAACCGCTGGCTTTCGGGCGCCTACGTCATTCCTGGCCCTGCCGACGAGGGCGGGATCCCCGACGACGACGAACGGTCCTGAACCTAAGCCCGAACCAACGAAAAAGCCGGCGGACCCCAACGGGCCGCCGGCTTTTTCCATGTCGAGTGACCCGTCCCCGAAGGAACGGGCCGGTCTGCGGCCCTATTGGGCGGGTGCCGGCGCCGTGGCCGGAGCGGTCGCGGGAGCGGCGCCCTCGCCCCGTGCCGAGCCGGCCGGCAGAGCGGGATGGGCCGTGTCCTCGACCGCGAAGGGGATGTACTCGCCGACCGGTGGGTAGACCTGCACCAGTCCCTTCAGCACCATCTCGACCGCCACGAACAGGATCACGGCAAGGCCGACATAGGCGATCCAGCGGTGACGGTTGAGGAGCTTGGCGATGAAGTTGGCGGCGAGCGCCATCAGCGCGATCGACAGCAGCAGGCCGAAGGCGAGGAGCGTCCAGTGATGCCCTTCGGCGGCGCCGGCCACCGCGATCACGTTGTCGAGCGACATCGACACGTCGGCGAGGATGATCTGCAGGGTCGCCTGACCCAGCGTCTTGCGCGGCTTGGCGGCAGCGCCCGCAAGGTCGGCCGCATCGTCATGCTCGGGCGCGCGCAGCTCGCTCCACATCTTCCAGCAGACCCAGAGAAGCAGCAGACCGCCGGCGAGCAACAGGCCGAAGATGCCGAGAAGCTGGGTGGCGACCACGGTGAAGGCGATGCGCAGGATCGTCGCGGCGGCGATGCCCCAGAAGATCGCCTTCTTGCGCTGCTCGGCCGGCAGTCCGGCGACCGCGAGCCCGATGACGATCGCGTTGTCGCCGGCGAGGACGACGTCCATGATGATGATCTGGCCGAGCGCCAGCCAGCCTTCGGGTGTGAGGAGTTCGAACATGGGGGCCTTTCCCGCGGTTGACGGGCAACGCTGGCGGCGAGAGGTCCGGGCACGCGCGGCTGGTGATCAGTCGGCGGACGGGGCTCGCATGCGACAGGTCGCGAATGGAGAATTCGTCCGCCAGTCCGACATCGCAGCCGCAGGACGGCTGCCAGAGGGGCCCGGCCTGGCCCCTGGGCCATAGCGAGGCTCACGAAAACTTGCAAGCGCCGTGATGGATGGCGGGAGCGGTTGAGTCCGATCCCATAGGGGTCTAGTCACCCGCGCAACCGCACCCCACCCGCGAGAAGCGCCCATGTCCACGACCACCTTGACCCAACTCGGCGCGGAGGCGCGCCCCGCCAGCAGCCCCGAGGAAGCCGTCCTCGAGACCGTGCCCTACGTCAGGCGCGAGGGGCCGCCTGCCATCGTGCGCTTCTCGTGTCCCGAGTTCACCTCGCTCTGCCCCGTCACCGGGCAGCCCGACTTCGCCCATCTCGTGATCGACTACGCGCCGGACGCCCGCCTCGTGGAATCGAAGTCGCTGAAGCTCTTCCTCGTCTCGTTCCGCAACCATGGCGCCTTCCACGAGGACTGCACCGTGATGGTGGCCCGGCGGATCGTCGAGGCGACGCAGCCCATCTGGCTGCGGATCGGCGGCTACTGGTATCCGCGCGGCGGCATTCCCATCGACGTGTTCTGGCAGACCGGCCTGCCCCCGGAGGGCGTCTTCCTGCCCGATCAGGGCGTGCCGGGCTATCGCGGCCGCGGCTGACACTTCGGGAATGCCAAGCGCCGCCGTTGATCGGCGGCGCGCGCCCGTCTACACGCGGCATGAAGCAAGGCAGGGGATCGGCGCATGGAACTGGACAAGATCGAGGACGCGATCGCCGCGATTGCAGCGGGCGAGCTCGTGGTGGTGGTGGACGACACCGACCGCGAGAACGAGGGCGATCTCATCATGGCGGCCGCGCGCGCGACCCCGGAGAAGATGGCCTTCATGATTCGCCATACGAGCGGCATCCTGTGCGTGCCGATGCAGGGGGAGCGGGCGCAGCGCCTCAACCTGCCGCCGATGGTCGCCAACAATCTCGACCCGATGCGCACCGCCTTCACCGTCTCGGTTGACTACCGCGTCGGCATGACGACCGGCATCGCCGCCGAGGAGCGCGCGGCGACCGCGCGGGCGCTCGCCAACGACAACGTTCCGGGCTCGGAGTTCCTGCGCCCCGGCCACATGTTCCCGCTGATCGCGCGCGAGGGCGGCGTCCTGACGCGGTCCGGCCACACGGAAGCGGGAACCGATCTGGCGACCCTCGCCGGCCTGCCGCCCGTCGGCGTCCTGGCCGAGGTCGTCAACGACGACGGCACGGTGAAGCGCCTGCCGGAGCTCATCCCCTTCGCCCGCGAGCACGGGCTGAAGATCATCTCGATCGAGGACCTCATCTCCTATCGCATCCGGCGCGAAAGCTTCGTGACCTGCGTGCGGGAGGAGGAGATGATGATCGGCGGGCTCCGGGGGCGCATCCGCGTCTACGAGACGCCCTTCGACGACATGCAGCACGTGGTCGCCCTCTTCGGCGACGTGCGCCACGGCGAGAGGGTGCCGACGCGCATCCACCGCGAGCAGCCGGTGAGCGACCTCTTCGCCAAGGTGCGCGGCCGGCCGAGCTGGGTGGAACTGGCCGTCGACAAGCTGCGGGACCGCGGCCAGGGCATCCTCATGCTCCTGCGCACGCCCGAGGTCGACCAGTTCGAGGCGGCGCCGACACCCGGCGAGCCGGTGACCGACGGCGAGCGCCACGGCAGCGCCAAGGCGCGCCGCCAGCGCTGGCGGGAGGTCGGCATCGGCGCACAGATCCTGCGCGACGTCGGCGTGCGTTCCATCTGCGTGCTCGCCACGCACGAGCGCGCCTATGTCGGCCTCACCGGCTTCGGCATCGAGGTCGCCGACACGATCCTCGTCGACGACTGACCGTTCAACGCTTCCGCTCTCGGCAGGAAGGCGGTCGGCGTCGTATCTGGAGGGAGCCGGCGGCGAACCGCCGGCCTCGCCCGGAGCGCCGCCATGAGCCTGCCTCTCGCCCAAGACCTGACGCCGCTGCGCATCGGCACCGTCTCGCTCGTCGTGCGCGATCTGCCGCGCGTTGCGGCCTTCTATCGCGAGGTGATCGGCCTCGCGGAGACGGCGAGCGACACGCATGTCCTGCATCTAGGCGCCGGCTCCCGGACGCTGCTCGAGCTGATCGGGCGACCGGACGCGCCCGTTGCCGGCCCCCGTGCGGCCGGTCTCTTCCACACCGCAATCCTCCTGCCGGACCGCGCGAGCCTTGGGCGTTGGCTGCGCCATGCCGCCGCCTCGCGCACGTCCCTCCAGGGCGCGTCGGACCACGGCGTCAGCGAGGCGATCTATCTCGCCGACCCCGAAGGCAATGGCGTCGAGGTCTATGCCGACCGGCCGAGGCGCGAATGGCCGCGCTCCGGCGACGGGCTGCGCATGGTCACCGACCCCCTGGACGCGGACGCGCTTCTGGCGGCCGGCGGCGAAGCGACCTTCGACGGGGCGCCGGACGGCACGACGATCGGCCATGTCCATCTCCAGACCGGCGCGGTGGAGGCGTCGCAGCGCTACTACACCGAGACGCTCGGCCTCGACGTCATGCAGCTAGTCCCGAGCGCGACGTTCCTGTCGAGCGGCGGCTACCATCACCACGTCGCCGCCAACATCTGGAACAGCCGGGGCGCGCCGCCGCGCGACCCCGAAGCGACGGGGCTCAAGGGCTTCGAGTTCCTGGCGCGCGACGAGGCGGCCTTCGAGGCGGCCGAGACCGCGATCCTGGCGTCCGGCGTCACCGCCGCCCGGCAGGGCGAGGCGATCCACCTCGTCGATCCCGCCGGTGTCGGCATCGCGCTGCGGAGAGGGTGACATGCTCGTCGACGGACGTTGGACGCAGAACTGGCAGCCGGTGCAGGGCACGGACGCAAAAGGCGGCTTCCTGCGCCAGACCTCGAGCTTCCGCCATTTCGTGACGCCGGACGGCGGGCCCGGCCCGACCGGCGAAGGCGGCTTCGAGGCGGAAGCGGGTCGCTACCACCTCTATGTCGCGCTGATCTGTCCCTGGGCCTCGCGAACGCTGATCGCGCGAAAGCTCAAGGGATTGGCGGACGTGGTGTCCGTATCGGTGGTGCGCCCCGAGCTCGGGCCGGAGGGCTGGCGCTTCGGAGAAGGGCAGGGTTCGACCGACGACGCGGTGAACGGCGCCACCTTTCTGCACGAGCTGTATACCAGGGCAGACCCGCACGTGAACGGGCGCGCGACCGTGCCCGTCCTCTGGGACATCAGGCGGGGCACGATCGTCAACAACGAATCGGCCGATATCCTGCGCATCTTCAACTCCGGCTTCGGCGCCCTGGCGACCGGCGATGTCGATCTGTATCCCACCGACCTCGCGCCCGACATCGACGCCCTCGACGACTGGATCTATCCCCGTCTCAACAACGGCGTCTACCGCGCCGGCTTCGCGACGACGCAAGCGGCCTATGAAGAAGCCTACGGCGCCGTATTCGAAGCGCTGGACACGCTGGAGAGGCGACTGGCGGAGGGCGGCCCCCTCCTCTTCGGCACCCGTCTGACCGAGACGGACATCCGCCTCTTCGTGACGCTGATCCGCTTCGACGCGGCCTATCACGGTCTCTTCAAGTGCAACCGACAGAGGCTTTCGGACTACTCCGCCCTCATGGCCTATCTCCACCGCCTCCTCGAGATGCCGGCCTTCCGTGACACGGTGTCGATCGACCACATCAAGCGCGGCTACTACTCGATCAAGGCGCTGAACCCGAACGGCATCGTGCCGCTTGGACCCGATCTCTCGGCCTTGGGCCTCTAGGGCACGACGATCGCACGGATCTCGCCGCCGGGCGGCTCGCCCGCGATCGCCTCGACACCTGCCGCAAAGCCGATGCGGCGTGACACGAGCGGTTCGACCGCGATGGTGCCGGAGGCGATCATCTCGGCGGCCCGGGCATGCGTGAACGGGTTGACGAAGGCGGTCAGGAACTGGATCTCCCGGAACAGGAGGTCGAAGGGCTCGATCTCGATCGTTTCTCCTTGCGGCAGGACGCCCAGCAGGAGGACGCGTCCGCCGCGCGCTGCGATGCGCGGTGCCTGGGTCACCGTTTCGCGCACACCGGCCGCTTCCACCACGAGGTCCGCCCCGCCGGGCAGCAGGCCACCCTCGCCCACGAGCCTCTCGACGACGGCGCCGGCGCCCGCGTCCACCGCGTCGGTGGCGCCGAGCCGCTGCCCGAGCTCGCGCTTTCCCGCGCTGCGGGTGACGAGTACCACGCGCGCGGCGCCGGCAAGGCGCGCGAGTTGCACCACGAGAAGGCCGATGAGCCCGCCGCCCAGCACCACCACCGTCTCGCCGGGTCGAACGGCGGCGACGTCCATGCCGTGGAGGCAGCAGGCGAGCGGCTCCGCGAAGGCGCCATGGACCGGATCGAGGCCATCGGGCAGGCGATGGGCCTGGCGCTCGGGCAGGACGACGTAATCGGCAAAGCCGCCGTCGCGGTGGATGCCGATGGCCTGGAGGTTGCGGCACAGGTTGACCCGGCCACGATGGCATTCGGGACAGCGGCCGCAGGCGATGTTGGGATCGCCGGTCACCGTCATGCCGGGCGTGAAGCCCGATACGCCTTCCCCTATCGCCTCGACGATGCCGGCGAACTCGTGGCCCAGCGTCACCGGTGGGCGCGAGGGAAACTCGCCGCGCAGGAGGTGCCGGTCGGTGCCGCAGATGCCGCAGGCTTCGACCCGCACAAGGAGTTCTCCCACGCCTGGCACGGGCTTCTTGACTTCGCGCAGGGCCAGTTGCCCGACGCCCTCCAGACGGATCGCCTGCATGCTTCTCCCCTTTTTGCCGGAGCCATACCGCGTCTCCCGCGCGGCGTTCGGCGACAGTCAGATGCCCGTGAACAGCCAGGCATGCTCCTGCGCGTTGTGGAACTTCCACGCGCGCTCCGGGCCGGCCATCACGTTGAGGTAATAGCCGTCGTAGCCGTGGATGGCGGCCACCGGATGATAGCCGCGCGGCACGAGGGCGACGTCGCCGTCCTCGACCGCCATGGCCTCGTCCAGCTGGCGATCGTCCGTGTAGACGCGCTGGAAGGCGAAGCCCTGGGGCGGGTCGAAGCGGTGGTAGTAGGTCTCCTCGAGATAGCTCTCTTCGGGCAGAGCGTCCCGGTCGTGCTTGTGCGGCGGATAGGACGAGGTGTGGCCGCCGGGCGTGATCACCTCGACTACGAGGAGCGCATGGGCCGCTCCGTCGTCCTCGGGCATGATGTTGGTGACATGGCGCGTGTTGGTGCCTTTGCCGCGCGCCATCTGCGGATGCGTGCCGGGTGCGATGCGCCGTGCCGAAAAGCCGGGTGCGCCGGGCGCCGAGCAGACGGCGAGTTCCAACGGCGTCTCGGCCTCGATGCTCCAGGTGGTTCCCATCGGCACGTAGACCGCGTCCGGCGCGCCGGCGAACGGGCTCATGCGCTCGCCGACGAGGCCGAAGTCCTCACCCCCCGCGCGGATGCGTCCCCGGCCCGACACGAGGACGAGGCAGACCTCGCGGGTTCCGGTCTCGCCGCTTGCCCCCTCGCCCGGCGCCAGCTTGTGGAGCGCGAAGCCGACATAGGTCCAGCCCGCGCTTTCCGGCGTGATGTCGTGGACGAGTCCCCGGTCGGCCTTCGGTCGGACCTTCAGGCGTGACATGGCTTGGCTCCCCCTCGTGCGTCAGGCTTCCCTCATAGACGGTCTTTCCCGAACGGTGAAGGTGTGGCCTCCTTCCACTGGAACGGATATTCCACGAGAGGGCCGCCAGCGGCGAATCGCGGGGGCCCCGCCCGACGTGAGAGGTGCCGGCTTCATGGACCCGACCGACACAAGCGCCGTTCCGGCGGATTTCGAGGCGCTGAAGGCCGACCTTCTCCAGCGCAAGAACAGGCTTCCCAAACGCCTGCGGCAGGTCGCCGAATATGCGCTCGGCAATCCCGACGACATCGCCTTCGGCACGGTGGCGAGCATCGCGGGGGCGGCCGCGGTGCAGCCCTCCACCTTGATCCGCTTCGCCCAGCACCTCGGGTTCGAGGGCTTCTCCAGCCTTCAGTCGCTGTTTCGCGAGCGGCTGCGCGGACGCCCGACCGCCTATGGCGAGCGCATGGAGGTGCTGCGCGCGGAGGGTGGCGCGATGGACGCCGTGCGCATCCTCGACGGTTTCGCCGAGGCCGGGCATCGCTCGCTCGACGCGCTCGCACAGGGCATCGATCCGGCTGCGTTCGGACGCGCGGCGGGGCGCCTCGCCGGTGCGGAGACGATCTATCTCATCGCCAAGCGCCGCTCCTATCCGATCGGTGCGTACATGGCCTATGCCTTCGGAAAGCTCGGCATCCGCTGCCAGCTGGTCGGCACCGCGGCGGGCATCGACGAGGACATCCTGGCACTCGCCACCCCGCGCGACATCGGCTTCGCCGTCTCCTTCTCGCCCTATGCGCCGGAAACGGTGGTGCAGGCGCGCGCCCTCGCCGGCCGCGGCGTGCCCCTCGTCTCGCTCACCGACAGCCTGTTCTCTCCGCTCGCCGAACTCTCCGCCGAATGGTTCGAGATCGTGGAGGCCGATCACGCCGGCTTCCGCCTTCTGTCCGCCTCGATGACCTTCGCGATGGCGATGACGGTCGCCGTCGCACAGGAGCGGGAACGACTGCAACCTGCGACCAAAAACAGAACGTAGGTTCCACGTTGACTTTCCATCGGTATCCGTGTTTCGGATAGAAGGACATTGGGATGGAATGCCGGGAGACGGGCCATGGGATCGACTGAGGCGGTGCTCGATATCGTCACCATCGGCCGCGCCTCGGTGGACCTCTACGGACAGCAGATCGGCACGCGGCTGGAAGACGTCGGCTCGTTCGCGAAATCCGTCGGCGGCTGCCCGGCCAACATCGCGATCGGCACGGCGCGCCTGGGGCTGAAATCCGCCCTCCTCACCCGTGTCGGCAACGAACAGTTCGGCCGCTTCATCCGCGAGCAACTGGTGCGCGAGGGCGTCGAGGTCAGCGGCCTCAAGACAGACCCGGAGAGGCTGACGGCGCTCGCCATCCTCTCGGTGGAAAGCGACAAGTCCTTTCCCCTTCTTTTCTATCGCGACAACTGCGCCGACAACGCCCTGGAGGAAGGCGATGTCGACGAGGCGCTGATCGCCTCCGCCGGGGCCGTCCTCGTGACCGGCACGCACTTCGCCAAGCCCAACACCGACGCCGCGCAGCGCAAGGCGATGCGGCTCGCCAAGGCCAACGGCGGGCGGATCGTCTTCGAC
>NZ_BBWJ01000012.1 GCF_001463745.1 Aureimonas sp. AU22
GTCTTCGACATCGACTACCGCCCCAACCTCTGGGGCCTCGGCGGCCACGACACCGGCGACAACCGCTATGTCGCCTCCGCCGAAGTCTCGGCGCACCTGCGCACGGTGCTGTCCGACTGCGACCTCATCGTCGGCACGGAAGAAGAGGTTCTCATCGCCTCCGGAGAGGCCGACCTCGTTGCGGCGCTAAAAACCATCCGCGCCCATTCGAGCGCTACGATCGTCCTGAAGCGCGGGCCGATGGGCTGCATCGTCTACGACGGCGCCATCCCCGACGATCTCGAACGGGGCATCGTCGGCAAGGGCTTCCCGATCGAGGTCTACAACGTGCTCGGCGCCGGCGACGCCTTCATGTCGGGCTTCCTGCGCGGCTGGCTGCGGGGCGAGCCGCACGCGACGTCCGCAACCTGGGCCAACGCCTGCGGCGCGTTCGCCGTCTCGCGCCTCCTGTGTTCGCCGGAGATCCCGACATGGGACGAGCTGCAGTATTTCCTGGAGCACGGCAGCCCGCACCGCGCGCTCCGCCGCGACGACGACATCAACCACATTCACTGGGCGACGACGCGCCGGGGCGACTGGCCGAGCCTGCGGGCGCTCGCCATCGACCACCGCGTGCAACTGGAGGAACTCGCCGGCAACGACGCGGAGCGCCTCGCGCGCATTTCCGCCTTCAAGCGGCTGGCGGTCCAGGCGGCGGCGAGGGTCGCGGACGGGCGCCCCGGCTTCGGCATGCTGATCGACGACAAGCACGGCCGCGAGGCGCTGTTCGACGCCGGCAAGCAGGGCTTCTGGGTGGGCAAGCCGATCGAGGAGCCGGGCTCGCGCCCGCTGCGCTTCGAGTTCGGGCAGGACCTCGGCAGCCGGCTCGTCGACTGGCCGGTGGACCATTGCATCAAGGTCCTCGCCTTCTTCCATCCGGACGATCAGCCTGAGATGAAGGCGGCCCAGATCGACAAGCTACGCACGGCCTTCGAGGCGGCGCGCAAGGTCGGCCGCGAGATCCTGATCGAGATCATCGCCGGCAAGCACGGCACGCTCGGACCCGACACGGTGGCGCGGGCCCTCACCGAGCTTTACGATGCCGGCCTCAAGCCTGACTGGTGGAAGCTGGAGCCCCAGGCGAGCGCGGAGGCCTGGCGGCAGGTCGATGCCGTGATCGCGGCGCGCGATCCCTGGTGCCGGGGCGTGGTGCTGCTCGGACTGGAGGCGCCGATCGAGGCGCTGCGCGAGGGTTTTGCGGCCTCGCGTCATGCCGGAACCGTCAAGGGCTTTGCGGTGGGGCGCACGGTCTGGGTGGATGCCGCGCGCGCCTGGCTGAACGGCGAGATCGACGACGATGCAGCCGTCGCCCAGATGGCCGATCGGTTCGGCACGCTGGTCGAGGCCTGGGACGGAACGAGCGCGACGGCTTGAAGGCTTGCGCGGCGACAGCATGATCGGGAGGCACGAGACACGATGAGCGCGACAACGGTTCGCCTGACCATGGCGCAGGCTCTCGCCCGCTTCCTGACGAAGCAGTTCGTGATCGAGGACGGCCGCCGAGTGCCGATCTTCGGCGGCGTCTTCGCGATCTTCGGCCACGGCAATGTCGCGGGCCTCGGCGAGGCGCTCTACGGCGTTCGCGACGAGATCACGACCTACCGGGCGCAGAACGAGCAGGGCATGGCGAATGCCGCCGTCGCCTTCGCCAAAGCCAGCTTCCGCCGCCGCTTCATGGCCTGCACGACCTCGATCGGCCCCGGCGCACTCAACATGGTGACCTCGGCCGCGCTCGCTCACGCCAACCGCCTGCCCGTTCTCTTCCTGCCGGGCGACGTCTTCGCCAACCGCCTGCCCGACCCGGTGCTCCAGCAGATCGAGGACTGGGGCGACGGCACGATGTCGGCGACCGACTGCTTCAAGCCGGTGTCGCGCTACTTCGACCGCATCGCGCGGCCCGAGCAGATCATGCCGGCGCTGCGACGCGCCATGCAGGTGCTGACCGACCCGGCCGAGTGCGGCCCCGTCACGCTCGCCCTCTGCCAGGACGTGCAGGCGGAGGCCTACGATTATCCCTTGAGCTTCTTTGCCGAAAAGGTCTGGGAACCCCGCCGCATCCGGCCCGACGAGGACGAACTCGCGCGTGCCGCCGCTTTGATCAAGGACGCGAAGCGCCCGCTGATCGTGGCGGGCGGCGGCGTTCTCTATTCCGGCGCATCGGATGCCCTCGCGCGCTTTGCCGAAGCGCACGGCGTCCCCGTCGCCGAGACGCACGGGGGCAAGTCCGCGCTGCCGCACGGCCACCGTCTGAACATGGGCGCCGTTGGCGTCACCGGCTCCTCGGCGTCCAACGCGCTCGCCGCGGATGCCGACCTGATCCTCGCCGTCGGAACGCGGCTTGCCGACTTCACCACCGGCTCGTGGGATCTCCTGCGCAAGCCCGGCCACAAGACGGTCGGCCTCAACGTTCAGCCCTTCGACGCCGGCAAGAACGGCGGTGAGACGCTGGTGACGGACGCGCGGGTCGGGCTCGACGTCCTCTCGGCCGCGCTCGATGGCTATTCGACCGGCGACGGGTGGACCGAGAAGGCGGAGGCGCTGAAGCGCGAGTGGATGGCTGCCGCGGATGCCGCGACCGCCCCGACCAACGCGCCGGCCCCGTCGGACGCGCAGGTGATCGGCGCGGTGCAGCGCGCGCTCGGCGGCCCGGAGACGATCCTGCTCTGCGCCGCCGGCGGGTTGCCGGGCGAGCTGCACAAGCTCTGGCAGGCGGAGCGGCCGGGCGGCTACCACATGGAATACGGCTTCTCGACGATGGGCTACGAGATCGCCGGCGGCCTCGGCGCCAAGCTTGCAAAGCCCGCGCAGGACGTCGTCGTCATGGTCGGCGACGGCTCCTATCTCATGCTGAACTCGGAGCTGTATTCCGCCGTGATGCTCGGCGTGAAGCTCACCGTCGTGCTCCTCGACAACGGCGGCTACGGCTGCATCAACCGGCTGCAGATGGCTTGCGGCGGCGCCAACTTCAACAATCTCCTCTCCGACACGACCCATGTCGAGCTGCCGCCGATCGACTTCGCCGCGCACGCCGCGTCGATGGGCGTGAAAGCCGAAAAGGTCGCGTCGATCTCCGAATTGGAAGAGGCGCTGAAGCGCTCGAAGGCCGAGACGGGCACGACGCTCGTCGTCATCGACACCGATCCGCTCGCAACCACCGAAGCCGGTGGCAACTGGTGGGACGTCGCGGTGCCCGAGGTCTCGGACCGCGAGGCGGTCCGCTCTGCGCGCGCCGCCTACGACACCGCCCTCGCCCGCCGCACCGCCGGCTAATTCTCCTTTCGCAGCCTCATTCGAGATCCGACTCATGATCCGTTTCGGCACCAACCCGATCGCCTGGAGCAACGACGACGACCAGACGATCGGGGCGCATATCAGCCTGGAGGAATGCCTCGACGACTGCCGGCGCATCGGTTTCGACGGGATCGAGAAGGGCCACAAGATGCCCTCCGACGGCGCCGCGCTGAAGGCGAAGCTGGCCGAGTTCGGCCTCGTCTTCGTTTCGGGCTGGCACTCTCTGAACCTTCTCACGCAGAGCGTCGAAGCGGAGAAGGCCGCCATCCAGCCGCATCTCGACATGCTGAAGGCCAACGGCTGCACGGTCTGCATCGTCTGCGAATGCTCGAACGCCATCCACGGCGACGACACGAAGGCCGTGCTGCGCGACCGGCCCGTCCTCGACGACGGACAATGGGCGGAGTTCGGGCGGAAGCTCGAGGAGGTCGCGGCCTTCTGCGAAGCCCAGGGCATTCACCTCGTCTACCATCACCACATGGGCACGATCGTCGAGAGCGAGGCCGAGATCGACCGCTTGATGGCCGAGACGGGTCCCGCGACGAAGCTTCTGCTCGACACCGGCCACGCCTATTTCGGCGGCGCAGATCCTGCGGCGCTCGCCCGGCGCCACATGGGCCGCGTGCGCCACATCCACGCCAAGAACGTGCGGCCGGCGGTGGCGCGCGAGGTCGAGACGGAGGACCTCTCGTTCCTCGAAGGCGTGCGGCGCGGCGTCTTCACCGTGCCGGGTGACCCGGAGGGCGGCGTCGACTTCCAGCCCGTCCTCGAGATCGCGGCCCAACACGGCTACGACGGCTGGCTGGTGATCGAGGCGGAGCAGGACCCGCTGAAGCGGAACCCGTTCGAATACCAGTCGATGGGCCTGAAGGCGCTCAAGGGTCTTGCGGCCGAGGCCGGTCTGACGAAAAGCTAAGCCGGGTTCCGCGCGGCGGCTTCCGCGCGCCGTGCGGCCTCACACCAGAGCTGGCGCTCGCGTTCGGCATCGCCCAGCGCCCGGTGATCCGGGGTCGCCTCGCGGCCCATGCGCTCGATCTCCTTGAGGATCGCCTGGGCCTCCTCGGCGCGATCGGACCCGAGATGACGCGCGACGATGTCCGCCCGCGCCTCCTCCGTATCCTTCAGGCGCAATGCATGGCGCGGCTGGCCGCCACCACGCAGGAGGACGCTCAGCCACTTGCCGTCCCATGAGGGGGCGCTGGCATAAAGGGCGTGCGGTGCCAGCACCTCCAGCATCCGCCCCGCGAGCGCTTCGGCGGCGAGCCCCTCCCGTTCCAGCCGCTCGCGGGTGATGCCGTGGATGCCTTCGGCCTCGGCTTCCCAATCGGTCCAGTCCGGCTCCGGGCGGATCAGGTGGCTCTCCCCCTCGCCCGTCTCGAAGACCCAGGCGACCTCGACGGGAAAGCTCTTGCGGTTGAGGGACGAGGCCTCGAAGTCGAGAAAGACGATCATGGGCTCCCAACGAAGAAGGCCGGCGGATCGCTCCGCCGGCCTTTCGATTCGGTCCGCCGCTGTCAGCCCTGATAGGCCTTCACGTTCTGGCGCTGCTCGCCAAGGCCTTCGACGCCGAGGCGCATGACGTTGCCGGGCTTCAGCCAGACGGGCTCAGGCTTGATGCCCATGCCGACGCCGGGCGGCGTGCCGGTGGTGATGACGTCGCCCGGCTGCAGGCTCATGAACTGCGAGATGTAGTGGACGAGATGAGCGACGCCGAAAACCATCGTCTTCGTGGAGCCGTCCTGGTAGCGGTGGCCATCGACCTCCAGCCACATCGAGAGCGCTTGCGGATCCGCGACCTCGTCTCGCGTCACGAGCCAGGGGCCGATCGGGCCGAACGTATCGGCCGACTTGCCCTTCACCCACTGGCCGCCGCGCTCGGCCTGGAAGTGGCGCTCGGAAATGTCGTTGACGACGCAGTAGCCGGCAACATGGTTCAACGCGTCGGCTTCCGAGACGTAGCGCGCCTCGGTGCCGATCACGACGCCGAGTTCGACCTCCCAGTCGGGCTTGATCGAGCCCTTGGGAATCACAACGTCGTCGTTCGGGCCGACGATGGCGCTCGTCGCCTTCATGAAGAGGACGGGCTCCGCCGGCACCGCCATGCCGCTTTCCGCGGCGTGGTCGGCATAGTTCAGGCCGACGCAGATGAACTTGCCGACGCGACCGACGCAGGGGCCGATGCGTGGGCTCCCCTCGATCGCCGGGAGCGCATTCAGATCGGCCGCGCGGATCTTCTGGAGCCCGGCATCCGACAGCGCCTCGCCGGCGATGTCGTCGACGATGCCGGACAGATCGCGGATGCTGCCGTCCTCCAGGCGGATGGCCGGGCGTTCCTGACCGTTCGGACCGACGCGGAGAAGCTTCATGGGTTCGTCCCTCAGTAGGTGGTTCGGCCGCCCGACAGGTCGAAGACCGAGGCGGTGGTAAAGGAATTGTCCTTGGAGACGAGCCAGGCCACCATCGCGGCGGCCTCCTCGACCTCCAGGAACCGGCCGCGCGGGATGCGCACCAGCATGTAGTCGATGAACTCGGGCGTCAGCGTCTCGAGGATGCGCGTCTTGGCGGTCGCGGGCGTGATCGCGTTGACGGCGATGTCGTGCTTGGCGAGTTCCTTGCCGAGCGACTTCGTCAAGCCGATGACGCCGGCCTTGGCGGCCGAATAGGCCGAGAGGTTCGGGTTACCCTCCTTGCCGGCGACCGACGAGATGTTGACGATGCGCCCGTAGTTGCGCGCCTTCATCGCCGGCACCACCGTACGGTTGACGTAGAACGTGCCGTTCAGGTTGATCTCGACGACACGGCGCCATTCCGCCGGGTCGTATTCGTCGACGGGCGCGTTGTTGCCGGCGACGCCCGCCGAATTCACGAGGATCGAGACCGGCCCGACCTCGGATTCCGTCGCCACGTGGGCGCGGCCGAGACCCTCGAGATCGGTGATGTCCACGGTCTGCGAGAATGCGGCCTCGCCCAACGCCGCCTTGGCGTCTTCGAGAAGGCCGGCGTCGAGGTCCCACAGGCTGACGCGGGCGCCGGACGCGATCAGGCGCTGCGCCACGGCGAAGCCTATGCCTTGCGCGCCGCCGGTGACGACGGCGACCTGCCCGTCGAGGTCTATACGGTTCATGGCTTCCCCTCCCAAGGTCGCGATGCCCCTAGTTTAACGTTACACGCCTTGTGCGGCAAGCCAGTCTCAACCTGTCTCCCCGGGCAGGAAGGCGACGGGAAGGCAGAGATCCTGCGCGTCGAAGCGCCCCGTTTCCAGCCGCTTCAGCATCGCCTCGCCCGCCCGCTCGCCGAGTTCGTAGGCCGGGGACGCCAGCGTCGTCAGGCGCGGGCGGGCGTGGCGGTGGGCGGGAAAGTCGTTGAAGCCGACCACGCGCACGGTGCCCGGCACGGCGACGCCCCGGTCGAGGAGATGGAGAAGCGCGGCGGAGGCGATCTGGTCGTTGGCGCCCCACACCGCGCCGGGCAGGCCATGGGCGCCGATCCAGGCCCCGAGCGCCTCCTGCACGGCGGAGAAATCGTCGTGATCGACCGGGAGCATGCCCATGGGAGGGGCTCGGAACCCCTGCGCCAAGCCCGCCAAGCGATTCTCGATCGCCGGCCAGGTCTGGCGCGGCAGCATGGCGAGGACGGACGAAACGCCGAGCCGCGCCAGATGCTCGCCGATCCGGCGCCCTCCCCCTTCGTCGTCCTGACGCACGAGGCAGAGGTCGAGCCCGGCGGGGTCGATCACTTCTTGGAACAGCACCACCGGCTGCCCGAGGCCGCAGAGACGGCTGACCACGTCGAGGCGCGCGTCGCGCGTGCCCGAGACCATGGCGCAGAGCCCTCCGACATCGTAGTTGCGCATGAGGCCGGAACTCGCGAGCGCATCCGGGTGCAGGCCGGAGAGGGTGAGCGTCCAGTCCGCGCGGTTGAGGACGTTGGCGAGGCCGGCCACCAGCTGGGCGGTGAAGAAGTTGGCGAGGAAGGCCGGCGATTCGTCGACGATCACCATGCCGATCGACCGTGGTCCCGCGCCGCGCAGGTTTCTTGCGCTCGCTTGCCTCCGATAGCCGAGCCGCTCGATCGCCGCCTCGACGCGCGCGCGGGCCGCGGCGCCCACGAACTGCGTCTTGTTGTTGATGACGTTGGAGACGGTCATCGCCGAGACGCCGGCCTCGCGCGCGACATCCTTGATCGTCGCCCGGCTCTGCCTGTCGGCGCTCATGCGTCTCCATGTCTCCGCCCCGGACGCCGAGCGGCGCCGCCGGCACAAGTCATAGCGAGGGAACGCGCCCCCCGCCAAGCCCGACGAGCCTCAGGTCGGGTTGTTCGGCGGGGTCGTGGTGCCCGGTGCCATCTCGGTGCCCATCAGGCCGAACCAGTCCGACCAGAGCCCGATCAGGAACAGGGCCACTAGTATGGCCACCACGATCAGAACCGTCGCCTGACCCCGCGTCCGCTTTCCCTCTGGCATGATGCCCCTTTCGCTAAACCCTGTCGGAAACTCCCAACGGCTGCGGACCACCCGAGTTTCCTGCAAAATCGTCAGCCGGGATCAGGACCCCGCGGCTTCCTCTACTTCACGCGGCGCCCGGTGGCCGAAGAGGAGAGCGAGGATCCAGCCCGCCGACATGACGAGAACCACGGTCGGAGCCGGCGCGCTGTCGAGCAACACCGAAAGGTAGATGCCGAGCGTCGAGGCGAAGGCGGCAACGACGCTCGCCACTACCAGCATGCGGCCGAAGGAACGGGTGAGGAGGAAGGCCGTCGCGCCCGGTGCGATCAGGAGGGCCACCACGAGAATGATGCCGACCGCCTGCATCGATGCGACGATCGCCGCCGACAGCGCGGCGAGAAGTCCGTAATGCAGGAAGCGCACCGGCAGGCCCGATACGCGCGCCTGAACCCCGTCGAAGCTGTGAAGCAAGAGGCTGCGCCAAGACAGGAGCACGAAGAGAAGAACCGGCAGGACGATCAGCGAGATCTCGAGGAGATCGCCGGGCACGAGGCCGAGGAGGTCGCCGAACAGGATGTGGTCGATATGAAGACCGGAGCGCACCTTGGCGTGGAGCACGATCCCCAGCGCGAACATGCCGGCGAAGGCGACGCCCATGGCGGTGTCTTGCCGGATGCGGCTGTTGTTCTTGAGGAACCCCGAGCCTGCCGCGCAGAAGAGGCCGGCGGCGAACGCGCCGAGCGCCAGCGGCAGGCCGGCGGCATAGGCCAGCACGATGCCGGGCAGGACGGCGTGGGAGACGGCGTCCCCCATCAACGACCAGCCCTTCAGCACCAGGAAGCAGGACAGGAGCGCGCACGGCACTGCGATCAGCAGTCCAGCCAGGAAGGCGACTTGCAGGAAATCGATCTGGAAGGGGAAGACGAGATCGGCCGCACTCATGCCCCTGCCCCGCGCGTCGCCGCGTCCGCGCGCCGCCGCGCGGCGAGCATGCCGTGACGGGGCGCGAAGACGAAGGCGAGAAGGAAGAGAACGGTCTGGAGAACGACGATGACGCCGCCCGTCGCCCCGTCGAGGAAGTAGCTGCCGTAGGCGCCGACCCCGCTCGTGACGGCACCGATGGCGACGGAGAGCGCGATCATTCGGTCGAACCGGTCGGTGAGGAGATAGGCCGTCGCGCCCGGTGTCACCACGGCGGCGACCACGAGAAAGGCGCCCACCGTCTGCATGGCGGCGACAGTCGAGGCGCTGAGGAGCGTGAAGAACAGGGCGCGCCAGAGCGTCGGGTTGAGGCCGATCGTGCGCGCGTGGTTCTCGTCGAAGAACACGGCCATGAGGCTGCGCCAGGCGAGGAGCAGGATCGCCAGCGTCACGACCGAGATGATGACGAGCTGAGCCGTGTCGGCCGGGGTGACGGCCAGGATGTTGCCGAGCACGATCGCCTGGATGTCCACCGGCACCGGCGAGATCGACACCATGAAGAGGCCGAGGCCGAAGAACGAGGTGAAGATCAGCCCGATCACCACGTCCTCCTTGAGCCGCGAGACGCGCGAGATGAGGAGGATGGCGACGGCGGCGAGGCCGCCGGAGAGGAAGGCGCCGACCGAGAAGGGCAGACCCAGCATGTAGGCGCCGGCGACGCCCGGCACGATGGAATGGGACAGGGCGTCGCCGATCAGCGACCAGCCCTTCAGCACCACGAAGGCGGAGAGAAAGGCGCAGACGCCGCCGACGAGGGTCGAGACCCAGATGGCGTTGCGCATGTAGTCGTAGGTGAAGGGCTCGAGGAGCACGGCGCTCACGCGTAGGCACCCACCGGCTCGGGCGTGGCGCCGTCCATCGGCGGCACCGCGCCGGGCAGGACGCCGCCGCGCAGTGCCCCGCCGAACGCACGCTCCAGGTGGGCTCGCGTGAAGACTTCCGCGGTCGGACCGACGGCCAGCACCGTGCGGTTGACGAGGATCGCCCGGTCGCAGAAATCGGGCACGGCGGCGAGGTTGTGGGTCGAGACGAGCATCGCGGCGCCTTCCCTGCGCAGATCCTTCAGAAGCGCGATGATCGCCTCTTCGGTGCGAAGGTCGACGCCGGTGAAGGGCTCGTCGAGAAGGATCACCTCCGCCCCTTGCGCCAGCGCGCGGGCCAGGAAGACGCGCTTCTTCTGGCCTCCCGAGAGCTCGCCGATCTGGCGCTTGCGGAAGTCGGCCATGCCGACCCGCGCGAGCGCCGCGCTCACTGCTTCACGGTCCCGGGGTTTTGCTCGCCGCAGCCAGCCCATGTGACCGTAGCGGCCCATGGTGACGACGTCCTCCACGAGGACGGGGAAGTTCCAGTCGATCTCCTCGCTCTGCGGCACGTAGGCGACGCGGTTGCCCGTGAGCGCCTGGGTAACCGGCGCGCCGAGGATCGAGACGCGGCCCGCCGACTGGGGCACGAGGCCGAGCACCGACTTGAAGAGCGTCGACTTGCCGCCGCCGTTGACGCCGACCAGCGCCGTGATGGATCCCCGCGGAACGGTGAAGGACGCCTCGCGTAGGGCGACGTGGCCGTTGCGGTAGACGACGGTGAGGCCGCTCGCCTCGATGCCGAGGGATGACGCGCTCACGAAGAGAAACCCGCGGCGATGGTCTCGGTCGTCACGCGCAGGAGGTCGAGATAGGTCGGAACGGGCCCGCCCTCGGCACTGAGGGAATCGACGTAGAGGACGCCGCCGTAGCGCGCGCCGGTCTCGCGCGCGACCTGGTTTGCCGGATCGGGCGAGACGGTGCTCTCCGAAAAGACGACGGGGATCTTCTCCGCTTTCACCGTATCGATCACGCGGCGCACCTGCTGGGGTGTCCCTTGCGAATCCGCGTTGATTGGCCAGAGGTAGAGTTCCCGCAGCCCGAAATCGCGCGCGAGGTAGGAGAACGCGCCTTCGCTGGTGACGAGCCAGCGATCCCCCTCTGGAAGCGCCGCGAGCCCCGCGCGCAGCGGCTCGACGCTGGCCATGATCTCGCCCTTGTAGCGGCCGGCATTGGCGGCGTAGGTGCCGGCGTTCGCAGGGTCCTGCGCGACGAGCGCGTCGCGGATGTTGTCGACATACGTGAGCGCGAGGGTCGGCGACATCCAGGCGTGCGGGTTGGGTTTGCCGGCATAGGGCCCTTCCGCGATCAGGATCGGCTCGATGCCCTGCGTCAGCACCGCCGAGGGCTTGTCCCCGAGCTGGCGGAAGAAGCGCTCGAACCAGAGCTCGAGCCCGAGCCCGTTCCACAGCACGAGATCGGCATCGCGCACGGAGAGGATGTCGCGCGGGGTCGGCTGGTAGTTGTGGATCTCGGCGCCCGGCTTGGTGATGGAGACGACGTCGGCTTTGTCGCCCGCGACGTTGCGCGCCATGTCGGCGATCACGGTGAAGGTCGTGGCGACCTTGAGTTTCTCGGCGGCGCGAGCGGGCGCCGCTGCGAAGGCGGCGGCCAGCGCGAGGGCGGAGAGGGCGAGGGTTCGCCGGAGAAAGGTCACACGGAACTCCTGAGGGCCTGGGACGAGACCAAGATATGCAACTGCGAATGGTTTGCAAGTAGGAACGTTCCGTTCGGCCCTGTGACGCTTTTGCGAGGCAGGACTTGATCCCGGTTCCGCCTCGCGGTGCCTTCCCGATGGGTCGCGCCCGGCGGGCCGTGCCTCAGGCGAGGCGTAGCCACTCGAAGCCGAACGGTCCGAGCCGCCATTCGCCGCCGGACGTGCCGGGTTCGCCGGCACCCTGCCGCAGCAGGTTGATGCAGCGCCGACCGTCGATCACGGACGCGAGGTCCACCGTCGCCGGTCGGTCCGCGAGATTGTGCAGCGTCACCACCTCGCCGCCCCGCCAGCGGGCACGAAGGGCAAGGATCGACGGAGCGCCGAGATCGAGCACCTCCGCTTCCGCCCAGCCGATCTCGCGGGCCGCGCGACGCGCGCGCACCAGCCGCTGGATGGTCGAGAACAGCGAATCCCCCTCCACCTTCTGCGTCTCGGCATTGACGAAGGCCGGCGCGAACGGGCCCTGCAGGACGGGCGCGCGCACCCAGGCGCCGGGGTCGGCGACCGAAAAGCCACCGGCACCCTCCGGCGTCCACTGCATCGGCGTGCGCACGGGATGGCGCTCGGGCAGGTCGAGGTTTTCGCCCATGCCGATCTCGTCGCCGTACCAGAGGACCGGCGTGCCCGGCAGGGCGAGCATCAGGCTGAAGGCCAGGCGGATCCGTCGCTCGTCGCCTCCCAGCATGGGCGCGAGGCGCCGGCGCAGGCCGCGCTCGTAGAGCTGCATGTTCTCGTCGGGACCGAACGCGGCGAAGACCTCTTCGCGCTCGGCGTCGGTCAGACGCCCGAGGTCGATCTCGTCGTGATTGCGCAGAAAGGTCGCCCATTGGGCGATCGCGGGAATGGCGGGAAGGCTGCGCAGCATCTCGGCGACGGGGCCGGCATCGTGGCGGGCGAGGCCCAGGAACAGCCGCTGGTTCAGCGGGAAGTTGAAGATGAGGTGCAGCCGGTCCCCGTCGCCGAAATACTCGTCGGCCTCGTCCATCGGGATGTTGGCTTCCGCGAGCAGGATCGCTTCCGCGCGCCGCCAGGACAGGAAGGACTGGAGCTCGGCGAGATAGGCGTGCGGGTCGCCCTCCAGCCCTTCGAGCATGAAGGGCGCGGCGTCGATGCGAAATCCGGAGACGCCGAGGGCCAGCCAGAAGCCCATGATCCGCTGGATCTCCTCGCGCACTGCGGGGTTGGCGATGTTGAGGTCGGCCTGATGCTCGTAGAAGCGGTGGTTGTAGTATTCCCGCCGCTTCCGGTCGAAGGTCCAGGTGGTCTTCTGGACACCGGGAAAGATCACGCCCTCCTCGGCGTCCGCCGGTTTCTCCTTCTGCCAGACGTACCAGTCGCGATATGGCGAATCGGGATCGGAGCGGCTCGCCTGGAACCACGGGTGCTCGACCGAGGTATGGTTCACCACGAGGTCGACGATGACGCGAAGCCCCCGGTCGCTCGCCGCTTGCATGAACTCGGCGAAATCGCCGAGCGTGCCGTAGCGCGGATCGACGTTGTAGTAGTCGGCGACGTCGTAGCCGTTGTCGCGGTTGGGCGACGGGTAGAACGGCAGGAGCCAGATACAGGTGGCGCCCAGCGCCTCGATATGGTCGAGGTGGTCGGCAAGGCCGCGGAAGTCTCCCACCCCGTCGCCATCGGAATCCTTGAACGCATCGACGTCGACGCAGTAGATCACCGCGTTCTTGTACCAGAGGTTCTGCATCCGCCGCCTTCCCGCTTGAGCCTTCGGCCTTAGCTAGGAAGCGAAGGGGATACGGGCAGGTCGCCGGGGTGACGCCGGTCATCGCCGGCGCGACGCAGTCGTCGCCGGGTCTGTCGTCGGCGCGCGCGAGGCGCTAGTTTGCACCGGACCGGCCAGGCGGCCGGACGGCCGGCGGAGAACAGGAGGGACGGCGCCCATGCAATCGCTGCGGATCGCACTCGGCCTTCTGTTTCTCGTCGCGACGTTCTTCCTGATCCTGCCGGCGGAGCCGACGCTGTTTGCCGCGCATGGCGGCATCGAACACGCTGCGATCGCGACGGCGGAGACGGTTGCACCGTCGCCTGCCGAAAAACCCGCGCCCGAGCCCGTCGTGGCCGCCCCGGTGCGCACCATCGGCTCGACCCCGATCGAGACCACGGCGCTGACGCGCCTGCCGCCGGTCGCGAGCGGAGCGGCGACGCCGCGGACCGCCGAGGAACCGGGCACCCAGGCCGCTGCCGCCGAGGTGGAGACTGCCGCGACTGAAACCCGACCCGACGCCGCAACGGAGCCCGCGCCTGCCCCTGCCAACGACGGCCCGGCCATGCGCGTCTTCGCCCGGCCCATCGCGGTCGACGCGGGCACGCTGAAGGCCGGCGAGTTCACGCTCGTGGTGGCCGGTGTCGCGCCGTTGGCGAGCGATGCGCGCTGCACCGACGGGGCGCAGGCCTGGCCCTGCGCGACGCGGGCCCGCACCGCGCTGCGCAGCTGGCTGCGCGGGCGCTCCGTGCTCTGCTCCGTGCCGCCGGACGCCGCCGACGCCCGCGAGATCGAGGCGTCCTGCCGCATCGGCGAGGAAGATATCGGCGAATGGGTCGTGCGCAACGGCTGGGCGCACGCCGCGCCCGGCAGTCGCTACGAGGACGCCGAGCGGGACGCGCGCGAGGCGCGGCGCGGCATCTGGGCCTATGGCCTCGACGAGGAGGTCACGGCTCGCTCAGGTGGTTGAGGCCAGCGATCCGTCGAGCGCGCTTGCGATCAACGCCCGCGTCTCCGGCACGCCGTAGAGCGCGACGAAGGAGCCGAAGCGCGGGCCCCGCTCCTGCCCGATCAGGATCTGGTAGAGCGCCGAGAACCATTCCAGCGACACGCCGGGACCGCCGTCCGGCCCCTTCTTCTTCTCGTCCTGGTAGCGCGGGATGGGACGCGCCGCGTCGAGCACCGCATCCTGGATCGCGGCGGCGTCAGCGCCCTCGGGCAGCGCGGCCAGTCGACGGTCGAGGTCTTCGAGCGCCGCCCGCTCCACCTCGTCGGGCGCGCGGAAGCGCTTCGTCGGGCGCACGAAGTCCTCGAAGTAGCGCAGGGCATAGCCGACCAGCCGGTCGAGTTCGGGATCGGTCTCGGCCGTCACGCCCGGCGCATAGCGCGAGATGAAGCCCCAGAGCGTCTTCGGATCCGAGGCGTTGGACGCCGACACGAGATTGAGGAGCAGCGCGAAGGAGACCGGAATGCCCGTCACCGGCGGCGCGCCACCGTGGATGTGGAAGGTCGGGTTCTGCAGCCGGGACTTGGCGTCCTGCCGCTCGTAGGCGGAGGCGAAGGCGTAGTAGTCCTCGACCGCCTTCGGGATGACGTCGAAATGGAGCCGCTTGGCCGCGCGCGGCTTGCCGAACATGTAGAGGCCGAGGCTTTCCGGCGAAGCGTAGGTCAGCCATTCCTCGATCGACAGGCCGTTGCCCTTGGACTTCGAGATCTTGGCGCCCTCGGCATCGAGGAACAACTCGTAGACGAAGTGTTCGGGGGCCTCGCCCCCCAGGATCTCGCAGATCCGGTCGTAGACGCTGGCGTTGGTCTGGTGGTCCTTGCCGAACATCTCGAAGTCGACGCCGAGCGCGGCCCAGCGCATGCCGAAGTCGGGCTTCCACTGAAGCTTCACCTGGCCGCCGGTGACCGGCAGCGTGGTTTCCGTGCCGTCCTCGTCGAGGAAGGTGATCGTACCCGCCTTCGCATCGACGTGGCGCATCGGCACGTAGAGGACGCGGCCCGTGGTCGGCGAGATCGGCAGGAACGGGCTGTAGGTCGCCTGGCGCTCGGCCCCGAGCGTCGGCAGCATCACGCCCATGATGTCGTCGTAGCGCTCCGCCGCGCGCAGCAGCACCTCGTCGAAGCGGCCGGAGCGGTAGTACTCGGTCGCGCTCGCGAACTCGTAGTCGAAGCCGAACGTATCGAGGAAACGGCGCAGCATCGCGTTGTTGTGGCCCGCGAAGGTCGCCTCCCCGCCCCCGAACGGGTTCGGCACGTCCGACAGGGGCCGCTGGAGGTGAGGCTCCAGGGCGGCCCGGTCGGGCACGTTGTCCGGGATCTTGCGCATCCCGTCCATGTCGTCGGAGAAGCAGATCAGCCGGGTCGGGATCTCGTCGTTCGTGAGAACGCGGAAGGCGTTGCGCACCATGGTGGTGCGCGCCACCTCGCCGAACGTGCCGATATGGGGCAGGCCGGACGGGCCGTAGCCGGTCTCGAACAGGGCCTCGCGCTTTCCCGTGCGCCCGAGCCGGGCGACGATCTTGCGCGCCTCCTCGAAGGGCCAGGCCTGCGAGGTCTGCGCGGCCTCGAAGAACTCCGACACCGTTCCGCCCTCGATCGTCATGATGGATCAACCTTTTCGTACCGCGGCCTCGCGCACTGAAGACGGGCGGGGCTCGCATCTCATGGCACGGTCTATGGTTTGCGGCGCGCCGCCGTCAACGCAAGACGGAGCCTCAGAAGGCGCTGACGGGAAAATAGCGCAGGAGAAGCTCCGACAGGCGCCCGCTCGCCACGATCCGCCCGATCGCATACTCGAACGCGTCGCGCAGGTCCTCGTCCTCGGGCTTCACCGCGATCGCCAGCCCTTCGCCGAGGAAATGGTCGGACAGATAGGGCCCGCCCGCAAAGGCGCAGCAATCGGCCGCCGCCTCGCTGGATAACCAGAAGGACAGCCCGACCCCGTCGCCGAAGACGGCCCGCACTCGCTCCGCCCGCAACGCATCGAGCGCCGCCTCGCGCGTCGGCAGGCCCACGGCCTCTGCACGCGGGAAGAAGGCGCGCAGCATGGCCTCGTGCGCGCTGCCCGAGACGACGGCGACCTTGATGCCGGCAAGGCCCGTCTGCAGTTCGCTGTCCATCGGCTGGGCAGCCAGCGTCACGAACCGTGCGGGGTAGCGGAAGAAGGGATGGGTGAAGGCGAAGCGCGAGCGGTTGTCCGCATTGATCGCAAGCCCCGCGATCACCGCCTCCGCGTCGCCTGCCGCCAGGGCGGCCCCCAGTTCGGCGAAGGGGCGGGCCTCGATCTGGCACCGCGCCGCGACGTCGAGCTCCTCGCAGATCGTGCGCGCGAGATCGACATGGAAGCCCGCGAGGCGGCCACGCTGGTCGAGGAAGTTGAACGGCGCGAAGTCCACGGAGGTGAGAAACCGGATGCGCGCGCGGCCGGCGAGGTCCGGCTGGGTGAAGCGCTGCCCCTGGTCCCAGAAGTTGGGAGTCGGCACAGCCGGCGCAGCAGCCGGCGCGGGTGCCTGTGCATGCCCGGCATTCGGCACAACCGAAAGGAGCATCACGACAAGCGCCAGGGTTGAAAATGCACGCAAAGGTTTCTTCTCCGTGGCGGATTGCGAGTCCAGGATGTACCCATCTCGGGGCTCGGCCCGTATTTGGGGGCAGTGTGCTGCGTGTATCGGAATATGCCCTCGCGGATGCGGACGCCAGCCGGAATGGCGTGTCGCTCGTGGCTCCACCTCTCGACGGTGCGATCGTGCCGGCGGCTTCCGCCGCCTTTGCCCCGCCGGCCGTCCTCCAGCACGCCCTCGACCGCCTCCGGCTCGGGCCGGACGATTACGATGCGGCTTGCCGCGCGGCCGCGCGGAACGGGTCGAGCGTCGACGAGGAACTGATTGCCGCGGGCCTCGTCGACGAGGCGACGCTGGCGGAAGTGTTCGGCGCGGTCCTCGGCCTGCGTGCCGAGCCCGTCGCGCCGGGAGCCTCGCTGCTGCGCGACGGCCGAGGCGCCTTCGACGCGTCCGAGCGGCACGCCAAGACCTGCGACAGCGCCATGCGGCCGCGGCTCTACCTCGCGCCGCGGCTCGATCGCCTGGCCTCGCTCGCCGAACGCCTCGCCCGTTCGCCCGACCTCGCCGCGACGCTTCGCATCACGACCCTGTCCGGCATCGCACGCCTGCGGGCGGGCGCGGATGCATCGGAGCGTTCCACCCGCGCGCGTCTCAGTCTCGCCGCCGACCACAACCGATGGTCCGCCCGCGACGTCGTGACGGCGGCCCAAGCCGTCGTGGCGGTTCTCGTGGCTGTGGCCCTCGCCCACCTCTGGCTGGCCTTCCCGGATCTGTTCTGGCCGGCCGCGCACGCGACGGCCAGCCTGTGCGCCTTCTGCTTCACGCTGTTCCGGCTGCGGATCCTGATCGGCACCATCACCTCCCGGCATGCCTCCCGCCGGCCGGTGCCAAACCCCACTGAAGCTCCACTGCCGATCTATTCCGTTCTCGTCGCGCTTCACCGCGAGGCCGCGATGGCCGAGCCGCTCGCCCGCGCGATGGCTGCGCTGGACTGGCCGCGCTCACGCCTCGAGGTCTTCTTCGTCTGTGAGGCCAACGATCCGGAGACCATCGCGGCGGTGGAATGCGCCATCGCCGACGAGGCGAACTTCTCGGTGATCGCGACACCGCGCAGCAATCCGACCACCAAGCCGAAGGCGCTGAATTTCGCGCTGCCGCTGACGCGTGGCGAATACGTGGTGCTCTACGACGCCGAGGACCGGCCCGCGCCCGATCAACTCCGATCCGCGCATGCCGCCTTCCGGACCGCGCCGGCGACCCTTGCCTGCGTGCAGGCACCCCTCGTCATCCGCAACGCGGCGAACGGCTGGCTCGAGACCCTGTTCGCCCTCGAATATGCCGTCCTATTCCGCGCCGTCCTGCCGTGGCTCGCGGCTCAGGGCCTGCCGCTGCCGCTCGGCGGCACGTCCAACCATTTCCGCCGCTCGGCTCTCGTGGAAGCGGGCGGCTGGGACAGCCACAACGTCGCCGAAGATGCCGATCTCGGCATCCGTCTGTCGCGGCTCGGCTACCGAATCGGCACGATCTCGTCTCCGACCTCGGAGATCGCACCCTCGCGCTTCATCGACTGGCGCAACCAGCGCACCCGCTGGATCAAGGGTTGGTGTCAGACCTGGCTCGTCCACATGCGCGATCCGCGCCTTGCCTGTCGGCAGCTCGGCCTGCGCGCCTTCGTGACCTTCCAGATCCTGTTCGGGGGCATGATCGCGGCGAGCCTGATGCATGTCGTCTTCGCCGGACATCTCATCACGGCGATCCATGCCTATCTCGCGTCCGGCGAAATCTACATGTCCGCCGGCATCCTGGCGGCGGTCGACTTCCTCAACATCGTGCTCGCCTATGCCGTGTTCATCCTGACGGCGAGGCTGGTGGCCAACGACGCGGAACGCCCACTCCTGCACCGTCTCTGGTCACTTTGGTTCTACTGGCTGATCGTCAGCCTCGCGGGGCTGCGGGCGATCGGCCAGCTCGTGCACGCGCCGCACATGTGGGAAAAGACCCCGCACCGCGAGCCCGCACCCAATTCCTGATCACCAGGCCGGGGCCCCGCTCCGTCAGGAGCGAGCCGCCCCAACGTCCACGACGTCGGCATGCGGCCGGTCGTCGCCGCGCGCGACCTCGTCGTGCCAGACGCCGCTGCCGTCCTGGTATCGGATCCCCGACGTTTCCCCGGCGAGTTCCTGCCGCGCCGAAGCGTCCTTGGCGGCCGCCAGCGCGTGGTCGTGAGTCGGGAAGGTTTCCGAGAACACGCCTCCCACCTTGTAGGCCCAACCGCCGTCGTGCTCGACGATCGTGTAGTGGATATCGGACATCGGCTTCCTCCTGCGCATTTCGACTGACACGCAAACGCCCCCCGTGCCTGCCTGTTCCGAACAGCGCCGATCTCCGATTTCTGCCGCAGCCGATGTCAGATTACCGCAATCACGCATTCCGTTGCAGGAATACCACCTCCCCGCAATCATAGATTGCAAACGCAATTTTCAGTTGCAATGCTGTCCGGACTCGGACTTATCTGCGGTTGCAACCTATAGTAGGTTCATTAATCGCAACTGCGCCCTTCATGCGTGTGGTGGGGTGCGTATCGTGGGGGCGTTATGCCGCTATCAGTCATCATTGACGGGGTCGTGGATCCCATTGTCGACGGCGTTCTCGATCTGGTCAACGTTGACCCGGACGCGGTTGTCGAAGTCACCGGGCTTGTACCAGGCGGCGACATCCTGAATCTCGATATCGACAGCCTTAATATCCTTGGCCTTGCCGAAGTCGACGGGGACGTCCGACTGACACTGAACAACGGGCTCCAGATCCTCCTCGTTGATGTGGATCTTAATGCTCTGGATGGGCTGTTGCAGGTTGGTGGACAGCTCGTGCTTCTGCCGGTCGACGGGGAAGTCGACGGAACTCCTGACGACGACATCATCATCGGCGACGACGGCGACAACACGCTGATCGGCGGCGACGGAGACGACACGATCATCGGTGGCGACGGCGACGACACGATCGAGGGCAACGAGGGCGACGACTTCATCAATGCTGGCGACGGCGACAACACCGTCTATGGCGGCCAGGGCAACGATACGATCACCGCCGGCGACGGCGACAACCTGATCTATGGCGGCGAAGGCGACGACACGATCACCATCGTGGGCGACGGCGACAACACCGTCTACGGCGGCACCGGTCCGAACGACCCGACCGACGGCGACGACGACATCACCATCGACGGCAACGGCGACAACCTCGTCTACGGCAACGGCGGCGACGACCTGATCCAGATCGACGGTATCGGCAGCAACACCGTCTATGGCGGCGAAGGCAACGACATCATCATCGTCGGCTCCGAAGGCTCCAACGGCGACAATCTGATCTACGGCGGCGGCAACGACAAGGCCACGCTCGGTCCCGCCATCGACGTCCTGATCGAATCCGGGCTCAACCTCGACACGTTCGCCGAGAACATCGACGAGGCCGGCATCGACGTCATTCTCGTCGAGAGCAACGGCAACAACACCGTCTATGGCGGCGACGGTGCCGACGACGCGGAGGACGGCAGCGACGTCATCTTCGTCCAGGGCAACGGCGACAACCTTCTCTACGGCAACGGCGGCAGCGACATCGTCGCGGTGCTCGGCACCGGCAACAACACGATCTATGGCGGCCTCGGGGGCGACGTGCTTCTGGCCGGCACGCTCGACGGCCTGCTGGGATCCGGCGAGGCGGGCAACGGCTCGAACCTCGTGGTCGGCGGCGACAACGACGGCGACAGCTATACCAACCTCCTGCCCGAGGGCCTCAACCTCGGCGCCATCGACATCGAAGCGATCTTGGATCGCGTCGATCCGACCGCGGGCGTCGACGTCATCGCCGTTCGCTCCAACGGCGACAACACCGTCTACGGCGGCGACAGCGCCGAAGATGCCGAAGACGGCGGCGACGTCATCCTGGTGCTCGGCGAAGGCGACAACCTCGTCACCGGCAACGGCGGCGACGACCTGATCGTCGTCTCGGGCTCCACCTTCGGCCAAGGCGACGGCGACAACACCGTCTACGGCGGCGAAGGCGACGACGAGGTTCTCGTCAACTCCAATCGCGCGTCGGTCTACGGCGGCACGGGCGACGACCTCCTCACCGTTTCCTTCGGCGCCGAGGCGCTTGTGGTCGGCGGTGAAGGCGACGACGAGATCACCGTCACCGGCGAGGGCGACGCCACCGTCTACGGCGGCGGCAGCGACGTCGATCCGGAAGACGGCGACGACGACATCTTCGTCGATGTCGGCGGCAACGCGCTGATCTTCGGCAACGGCGGCGATGACTTCATCGAGTTCGATGCCGAGGAGGCCACCGTCTACGGCGGTACCGGCAACGACACGATCTACGGCGGCAACGATTTCGGAGAGGGTGGATTCGACCTGACCGGCCGTTCCCTCGTCTACGGCGGCGCCGGCGCGGACGTCATCGACATCCGCTCCTATGACGACGTGACCGTCTACGGCGGCAACGGCCCGGTCGACCCGACCGACGACAGCGACGACATCCTCGTCGAGACGCTGGGCACCGCCCTCGTGTTCGGCAACGGTGGCGACGACGACATCTACGTCGACGCGAGCGCGGCCACTGTCTTCGGCGGCGTCGGCAACGACACGATCGAGGCCTATGTGTCGGATGCCGTCGGGTCGAACTCGCAGGTTTCCGGCGATCAGGGATCCGACGAGATCTATGTCGAGATCGGCGACGGCAACCTCACCGTGTACGGCGGCCAGACGGGCGTCGACCCGACGGACGCGGCCGACGACATCTATGTCGACGTCTACGGTGCGGGCAACGCCCTAATCTTCGGCAACGGCGGTGCCGACGACATCACGCTCGACTTCGACTTCTCCGAGGAAGACGACGTCGACTCCAGCCAGTCCACGATCTACGGCGGCGTCGGAAACGACACGATCACGGTCTTCGACGGGACAGCCGCACAGGACGTGACGATCTACGGCGGCGAGGACGCGGACTTCATCGACCTCAGTGACTCCAGCGTCACCGCCACCGTCTACGGCGGAACCGGCGCGCTCGATCCGACCGACGGCGACGACACGATCCTGCTCGGGTCCGGCAACTCGCTGGTCTACGGCAACGGCGGAAACGACCGCATCGTCTCGGGTGATGGCGACAACACCATCATCGGCGGCGCGGGCGCGGATACCATGGTCGCGGGTGCCGGGATCGATACGTTCGTGTTCGGGGCCGGTTCCTCGAGCACGGCCTTGAACGCCTGGGACCGCATCGAGGGCTTCGGCGTCGGCGACGACATCCTGGACTTCGGCCTTGCGGCCGGTTCGGACGTCACCTTCGGCTCCGGTTCGGCGGTCACCTACGACGCGGCGCTGATCAACGCCAACGCCGCCTTCGCCAGCGCCACGGGGCCGACGCTCTACAGCTTCCAGGCGGTCGGCTCCAACGGCTACCTGTTCGTGGACAGCGACCAGAACGGCACGGCCGATCTGGTGGTCCAGCTGGCTGGTGTCACCAACCTCGACGCGACGGACATCGTCTGACGCACAGCTGATGGGCGGGCCATCCTGTGGCCCGCCTCCCCTCAAGGCGCCGACCTAGGAGCCCCACACTACTCTCAAGACTGGTCGCCTTGCGCGCTCGCTCCTGCCCAAAGGGAGCGAGCGCATTCGTTTGGGCCGACGGATCCCGCGTTCCGCGCGATGCCGCGAAGAGGCTTTCGGCACCGCAAGTTCCGGACAAAAAAACGCCGGCAAACGCCGGCGCCAAGAGCATCATGCTTGATATCGCCGCCCGTCGGAGCGGCGGTCCCGATTACTCGTCCGTGCCGTCCTCGATCTCGGCGATCGCGTAATCGATCATGCCGGCGATGGCGCTGTGATCGCGGCGCAGAAGCTCGCGCGCCAAGGACAGGAGATAGACGGCGGTGCGCTCGTCGACATCGCGCGGCGACTGGGACGGATCCGACGAATCCACAGCATCCGGCTGCGTACCGGCAGCCCTGAGCGTCTGGCTGTTCGATCCCAGCCTCGGCTCCGTCGTCATACCTGCTCCTCCCGCATTCGTTGAGAACATACCAGACCGCAGATAATCGCTTTCCCGGCCGACCGGGTTCCCATGCAGATCCAAGACCATCGATGCGTCCATCCCCTTGCTCTCTTGCCGACAACAATAGGTTGCACCACGAATGGAATGCAACCGGTTCTTGAATGGTTCCCGAAGGTTAAGCCCCGGCACCGGGATGCGGTGGCGCACCCGCAACAGCTCCCGTTTTCCCGATCGTTGCCGCGTTCGCCATCGGCGGGACGCAGTGTCCCTCCGACCGGGGATCAGGCAGATGTGTCCTGGCGGGCCCGTCGACCAAGGCGATCGCAAGGGAAGCCATGGCGTCCCCCGGAACGAAAAAGCCCGGCACACGGTGCCGGGCTCTTGGACCATTCACAGAGGTTGCGCTGGGTCGCAGCTCAGCTGTCCGAGGTCAGAAGCGCCGGCGTACCATCCGCGCTACCGTCCGCCTCGCCATCCTCCTTCTTGCGGCGGGGCCGCGGAGCGCGGCGCTTGGGCGCTGCCTCGTCCTCGGCAACGACCGGCGTTTCCAGCACTGGCGCGGCTTTGGCGGCCCGGCGGCGAGCGGGCGCGGGAGCAGCGCTCTCGTTCGGCGTCTCGGCGGCAACCGGAGGCTCGACCACGGCAGCCACCGCCACGGGTGTTCCGGCATCGTCCGAGGCGACGTCGCGGCGGCGGCGTCCGCGTCCACGCGTCTCGCCGGCCTTGTTTTCGTCGCCCGTTCCCGCGGACACCGACGGCGCGACGTCCTGAACCGCCGGCTCGTTCACGGCGACCGGCGCCGACGGGATCGGTGCGGGCATCTCGTCGCGCGGCTCCGGCGCTTCAGCCACCGGCGCGTCGCCACGCTCCTCGTCGCCAGAGCGCTGACGCCCGAAGCGTTCCTCGAAGCGGCGCTCGCCGCTCCGGTCGTTCATGCGCGAGCGCTCGCGGCGGCTCTCGCGACGCCCGCCTTCGAAACGCGGGGCGTCCTGGCGGGGCGCGGCGCCCTCGCCCTCGAACTCGGGTCCCTGCGGGAAGGGCTGCGGGCCGGTTCCGGGCTGCCGGTTATCGCGATTGTCGCGGTCACGCCGGTCGTCCCGGTTCTGGCCGTCGCGGTAGCCGTTGTCGCGCGAAAAGCCTTCGCGACCCTGCCCCTCACGACCCTGCCCCTCACGACCCTGGTTGTCGCGGTTCTGGTTGTCGCGGTTCTGGAAGGGCCGGTCGCCGCGATTGTCGCGGCGGTCGCCGCGCATGTTCTGGCCGTTCTGACCGTTCTGTCCATCGCGGAACGGCGGGCGGTCGCCCTGCTGGCGCTCTCCACCCTGCCGTTCGCCGCCCTGCCGATCGCCGGCATGCTGGCGCTCGCCGTTGAAATTATTCTGAGGGCGGTCCCCATTGCCGGCATAGGGCTGCCCCATCTCGGGCCCCTGGCCCTCCTCGCCGTCCTCCTCGTCGAAGTCGGCGTAGTCGCGCTCCGGCTGGCTCGGCTGGAACGCTCCTTGCGCGGCGGCGACGATGCGCCCGTAGTGCTCGGCATGCTGGAGATAGTTCTCCGCCATCACCCGGTCGCCGGCAGCGGCGGCATCGCGCGCCAGCGTCGTGTACTTGTCGGCGATATGCTGGGCCGTGCCGCGGATCTTGACGTCGGGACCGTTGGACTCGAAGCTCCGCGACAGCGGATTGGGTCCCTTGCGCCCGCCGCGCCCGCGCATGCGCTGCTTATTCTGCTGCTGCTGGTGTCCTGGCCGCATGCTCATCCTGTTTCTGGATCGCCCGGCCGCTGGCCGGTTCTTCCTTTCGTTGCGAGCGCGATCGCGTCACCTCGCAGGGAACTGTCTGGCGTTCGGCCGCCGGGCTCGGGAGAGCCGGCTCGCAACGCCCTGCATGGAAGCTTCATGTCCGGCGCGGCGCTATCCCTTGCCGACTTGCCGGACGGGGCGGCTGCATTCGAGCGACCCGTCTGGGGCGCGTTCCGACGCAGTGATCGAGGGACACACCCTCGCGGCATCCGCCTTTGCCGCAAGACACTAGTGATTCGCCCGCCCCCTCACAAGAGGCAAAGGGTTCCAAGCGCCGGAAATCAGGCGCTTTCCACGGTCAATCCCGCCTCGCTGTCGCGCCGGAACCACAGCGCCCGTACGATACCGGACAGATCGGCACGCGCCTCGACACTCCGAAAGCCCACCGCCTCCGCCAGCCGGCTGACGTCCCCGTCCTGGCCCCGACCGATCTCGAAAAGGAGATCCCCGTCCGGCCGCAGGCAGCGTGCGGCCTGCCGCGTCAGCTGGCGGTAGGCGACGAGCCCGTCGGGGCCCCCGTCGAGCGCCAGCGCCGGATCGAAGCGGCGCACGCCGGGATCGAGCTCGTCGATATCGGCGGTCGGAATATACGGCGGGTTCGACACCACGCAGTCGAGCGGCGGGCGAAGGGCCGAGAGATAGTCCGCGCGCAAGGCCATAAACCGGTCCGCGACGCCCGCGGCCGCAGCGTTCCCCTTCGCGGTCTCGAGCGCCCCTTGCGACAGGTCGATCGCGATGCACCGGCTTTGCGGAAAGCGGGCGAGGAGGCAGACGGCGATCGCGCCCGTGCCGGTGCCGACATCGGCGAAGAGCGCGGCGCCATCGCCCCGTCGCGCCAACGCCTCGGCAGCGAGATCCACCAGCGTCTCGGTGTCGGGCCGCGGCTCCAGCGTCTCGGGCGACAGCGCGAACTCGTGCTCGCCGAAGGCGCGGCGCCCGAGAATGCGGTGCACCGGCTCGGCGAGGAGCCGCCGCGACGCCATCGCCTCGATCCGATCGGCGGCATCCGCTGGGACGGGCTGGTCGGAACGCAGGATCAGGCCGGCGGCATCCAGTCCCAGCGCCTCACCGACGAGAAGGCGCGCGTCGAGATCGGCGCTGGCAATCCCGGCGGCGCGAAAGCGCGCGCGCGTCCGTGCCAGGATCGCCCCGACGAGGATCGCGGTCACGGCCGGCTCAGGTGCCCATGGCGGCGAGGCGGGCGGCCTGGTCGTCGGCAACCAGCGCCTCGACCAGTTCGTCCATGTCGCCCTCGATCACGCGGTCGAGCTTGTAGAGCGTAAGGTTGATGCGATGGTCGGTGACGCGCCCCTGCGGGAAGTTGTAGGTGCGGATGCGCTCCGAGCGGTCGCCCGACCCCACCTGCGCCCGCCGGTCGGCCGAGCGCTCGGCGTCGATGCGCGAGCGCTCCATGTCGAAGAGGCGCGCGCGCAGGACCTGCATGGCGCGCGCGCGGTTCTGGTGCTGCGACTTCTCCGACGAGGTGACGACGATGCCGGTCGGCAGGTGGGTGATGCGCACCGCCGAATCCGTCGTGTTGACGTGCTGGCCGCCGGCGCCCGACGAACGCATCGTATCGATCCGGATGTCCTCGTTGCGGATGGCGATGTCGACCTCCTCCGCCTCCGGCAGCACGGCGACCGTCGCGGCGGACGTGTGAATGCGTCCCGACGATTCGGTGGCGGGGACGCGCTGCACGCGGTGGACGCCGGATTCGAACTTCAGCCGCGAGAAGACGCCGACCCCCGTCACCGAGGCGACCACCTCGCGGTAGCCGCCGGCCTCGCCTTCGGAGGCTTCCATCACCTCGACGCGCCAGCCTTTTCCTTCCGCATAGCGCTGGTACATGCGGAACAGGTCGCCGGCGAAGAGCCCGGCCTCCGAGCCGCCCGTGCCGGCGCGGATCTCGAGGATCGCGCCCTTGGCGTCGGCGGCGTCCTTCGGCAGGAGCAGGATCAGGAGGTCCCGGGACAGCCCTTCCAGCCGCTCCTCGACCTCACCGATCTCCGTGCTGGCGAGGTCGCGCATCTCGCGGTCGGCGGCGGGGTCGGCCAGCATCTCGCGCAGGCCCGCCAGCTCGGCCTCGGCCGCGCGGTGGGCGCGGATCCCGGCCACGACGTCCTCCAGCCCCGCATATTCGGCGGCGAGCTTCGCATAGGTCTCGTGATCGGGGCCGGACGCCATTTCCGAGACCAGCTGATCCGCGCGACGCAGGATCTCGGTCATGGTGTCGGCGGGAAGAATGGCCATGCATGTCGTCCGGTGCGGGCGCGCCGGACCGTCGGGCCGGATCGCGCGCGTCTCAAAGAGGGATGGCGTTCGCCTGCGCGTATGCCTCCAGCATCTGCCGGAAGGTCTGGCGCGGGTGACGCTCGGCGAGATGGGTGGTGATGGCGCGGTGAAGCTCGCCCGCGTCGAGGTCGAGCAGCATCGCCTTCACCGGCCCGATCGCCGACGAAGTCATGGATATGGACCGGAAGCCGAGCCCGATCAACGCCATGGCCGACAAAGGCCGCCCCGCCATCTCGCCGCACAGCGTGACGGACACGGAATGACGCTGGCCGGCATCGAGGATCTCGCGCAGCGCCCGCATGAAGGGCGTCGACAGGTCGTCGAAGCGATTGGCGATCTGCGCGTTGCCGCGGTCCACCGCGCAGAAGAACTGGAACAGGTCGTTCGAGCCGATCGAGACGAAGTCGACCAGCTGCATCAGCTCGTCGAGCTGGAACAGGAGCGAGGGCACCTCGATCATGGCGCCGAGCTTCAGGCGGCGCGGCATCGCGTGGGCGAAGCGCGTGAGGTGCTTGAACTCGCGGCTGATGAGATCGCGCGCCTGGCGCAGTTCCTCGAGATCGGTGACCATCGGGAACATGACGCGCAGCTCGCGGCCCGCCGAGGCCTTGAGGAGGGCGCGCAGCTGGGTGCGCATGAGGCCCGGCCGGTCGAGCGCCAGGCGCAGCGCGCGGTAGCCGAGCGCCGGGTTCTCCTCCGGGCTCTGATGAAGGTAGGGCAGGACCTTGTCGCCCCCGACATCCAGCGTGCGGAAGGTCACGGGCTTGCCGTCCGCCGCGTCGAGGACCGCCGAATAGAGCCGCTCCTGGTCGCTGGTCTTGGGCATGGTGGAGGCGATCATGAACTGCAGCTCGGTGCGGAACAGCCCGATGCCCGCCGCGCCCGCCGCCTCGACCTGCGGCAGGTCGACCAGGAGGCCCGCGTTCATGAGAAGGGCGATGTCCTGCCCGTCGCGCGTCCTCGCCGGCACGTCGCGCAGGGCCTGGTAGCGCTGCTGGCGCTTGGCGCGGAACTGGACGCGCTCAACGAAGACCTTTTCCACGTCGGCGGGCGGGCGCAGGTGCACCGCGCCCTCCTCGCCGTCCACGATCACGGCGTCGCCCTTCTCGGCCATGGACACGGCGCCCTTGACCTGCCCGACCACCGGGATGGCGAGCGCGCGCGCCACGATCACCACGTGGCTCGTCGGGCCGCCCTCCTCCAGGACCAGGCCGCGGATCTGCTCGCGGCGGTAGTCGAGAAGCTCGGCCGCGCCCATCGAGCGCGCCACGATCACGACGTCGCCGGCGACGCCATCGCCGAACATGTCGCCCGCCCGGCCCATCAGCTGGCGGAGCAGGCGGTTGGCGAGGTCGTCGAAATCGTGCAGGCGCTCGCGCAGGAAGGGATCCGACGCGTGCACCATGCGGGCGCGCATGTCGTTCTGCACCTTCTCCACCGAGGCCTCGGCGGTCAGGCCGTTGCGCACGGCTTCCTCGAGCCGCCGCACCCAGCCGCGATCGTGGGCGAACATGCGATAGGCTTCGAGCACCGCGCGGTGCTCGCCCTCCACCGCCATGTCGCGGCGCTGCAGCATGTCCTCGATCGAGATGCGCAGCGAGGACACGGCCTTCTCGAGACGCACGACCTCGGCCTCGGCATCCTCGTTGAAGAGATTGGTGACGACGACGCGCGGCTCGTGGAGGATGACGTGACCGAGGCCGATGCCGTCGGCGAGCGCCAGTCCGTCGAAATGCACGGGACGCGACAGGTCGAGGACGACGCCGGGACGCGACAACCCTTCGAGGCTGCCGGCCGCGATCATCTCGGCAACCACCATGGCCACCGTCTCCAGCGCCTCGGTCTCCTCGTCGCGGTAGACCCGCTTTTCCTTGTTCTGGACGACGAGGACGCCAAGCGTGCGGCCCGCGCGCAGGATCGGCACGCCCATGAAGGAGTAGAAGATCTCCTCCCCGGTCTCGGGCAGGTAGGTGAACGCCGGGTGCTTCTGCGCGTCCTGCAGGTTCAGGGCGCGGGCGGTGGCCGCGATCGTGCCCACCAGCCCCTCGCCGAGGCGAAGCTGGGCAAGGTGCACGGAGCCGGGATTGAGGCCTTGCGTGGCGTAGAGTTCGAGGACGCCGTCGGCGCGCAGCACATAGAGCGAGCAGACCTCGGCCACCATGTTGGCCGCGATCTGGCGCACGATCTCGTCGAGGCGCGCTTGCGCCTCGATGGGTTCGGCCATCAGTTCCCTGATCCGGCGCAGAAGGATGCGCGGTCCCGAGGAGTCGCTTCGCATCAGGCACGTCTTCCGTCGGTCGGCGAACGATCCCGGCCCGCGTCGAGAATCAGGCCGGAGGGGATTCGCGCGCCGGATCGGCGCGTCGGACTCAAGCTTTGTCGAGACCGTAGACGGAATGCAAGGTGCGCACGGCGAGTTCGGTGTACTCGCCGTCGATCAGGATGGAGATCTTGATCTCCGAGGTGGTGATGGCGCGGATGTTGATGCCCCGTCCGGCCAACGCCTTGAAGGCCGTGGCGGCGACGCCGGTGTGCGAGCGCATGCCGATGCCGATCACGGACACCTTGGTGAGGCCCCGCTCGGACTGGACGACGTCGAAGCGCATGGAGGCCTTGGCGTCCTCGATCACCTTCTGCGCCTTGGCGAGATCGCCGGCCGGCACGGTGAAGGTCATGTCGGTGCGCGTGCCGTCCTCCGAGACGTTCTGCACGATCATGTCGACGTTGACGCCGGCGTCCGCCAGCGGCCCGAAGATGGCGGCGGCCACGCCCGGCTGGTCCTCGACGCGGCGCAGCGAGATCTGCGCCTCGTCCTTGGCGTAGGCGATGCCGGTGACGACCTGCTGTTCCACGATTTCATCCTCGTCGCAAATAAGGGTCCCCGGAGGGTTCAGGAAGTCGCCCATGCCCGGCGCGTCGGGATCGGCGAAGGAGGACCGCACGAAGGTTCGCACCTTGTGGACCATGGCGAGCTCGACGGAGCGCACCTGCAGCACCTTGGCGCCGAGCGAGGCCATCTCCAGCATCTCCTCGAAGGAGACGCGGGCCATGCGGCGGGCCTTGGGTTCGATGCGCGGGTCGGTGGTGTAGACGCCGTCGACGTCGGTGTAGATATCGCAGCGATCGGCCTTCAGCGCCGCGGCGACGGCCACCGCCGAGGTGTCGGAGCCGCCGCGCCCGAGGGTCGCGATGCGGTTGTCCGGGGCGAGCCCCTGGAAGCCCGCGATCACGGCGACCTGCCCCTCGCCGAAGCGGCGCACGATCTCGGAGCCGTCGATCTCCTGGATGCGCGCCGAGGCGTGGGCGCCGTCGGTGCGGATCGGGATCTGCCAGCCCTGCCAGGAGCGGGCGTTGATGCCCATGTTCTGCAGCGTGATCGCCAGGAGCCCGGCGGTCACCTGCTCGCCGGACGCCACCACCGCGTCGTATTCGCGCGCGTCGTGCATGGCGGAAGCCTGCGTGCACCAGCCGACCAGCTCATTGGTCTTGCCCGACATGGCGGAGACGACGACCGCCACCTGGTGGCCGGCGTCCACCTCGCGTTTGACGTGGCGGGCGACGTTCCGGATCCGGTCGATGTCGGCGACGGAGGTGCCGCCGAATTTGAGAACGAGACGCGCCATGGAAAAGACCGATGCCGAGCGGGCGGCCCGCCGATCGGCGCGGGAGCCCGTCCATTCTGGAGGAAACACGAGCGCCCGCGCGCACGCTCTGGCGAGCCGGGCGGCAGGCGGCCCCGGTTAGCCGAAGCGGGCGTGAAGCGCAAGGCGACCGGCGCCACCCTGCCGCGCTTGACTTCCCGCGCCCAAGCGGAACATGCGGGACCAACACGGTTTTTTCGGCAACGGACGGACATCATGAGCGAGGCACGGCAGACCACGATCGACGCCGGCGAGGTGGAGCGCTTCTCGCGGCTCGCCGCCGAGTGGTGGAACCCGCGCGGCAAGTTCAAGCCGCTGCACAAGTTCAACCCGGTGCGCCTCTCCTATATCCGCGAGCAGGTCGGCCTCAACTTCGGGCGCGATCTCCACTCGCTGAAGCCCTTCGAGGGCCTGCGGATGCTGGACATCGGCTGCGGCGGGGGGCTGATCGCCGAGCCGCTCGCCCGTCTCGGCGCCGCCGTCGTCGGGGCCGACGCCTCCGCCACCAACATCGAGGTGGCGCGCCTCCATGCGGCCGAAAGCGGCGTTGCGGTGGATTACCGCGCCGAAACGGCCGAGGCGCTGGATGCGGCAGGCGAGCGCTTCGATGTCGTGCTGGCGCTGGAAGTCGTGGAGCACGTCTCGGACGTGAACCTCTTCCTCACGTCGGCCGCGCGTATGGTGAAGCCCGGCGGGCTCCTGTTCGTGGCCACCATCAACCGCACGATGAAGGCGATGACCTTCGCGATCGTCGGGGCGGAATACGTCCTCGGCTGGCTGCCGAAGGGCACGCACCAATACGCCAAGCTCGTGCGCCCTCCGGAGATCGAGGCGCCCCTGCGCGCCGAGGGCCTGACGTCGGTCGACGAAACCGGGGTCGTCTATCATCCGCTGGCGGACGAATGGCGCCGCTCGCGCGACATGGACGTCAACTACATGGTCCTCTACCGCCGGCCCTGAATCGGGCCCTTCCGGTCGCCGCCGCGATCTGATAGGGAATGCTTCCGTTGAAAGTCAGGTTTGATTTCGCGGGGCTTCCGGGCCCGGCGAAAGCCGGGAATTCTCGATGTCAGCATCCCTTGCGCGGCTCCCCCTTTCCCACGACGCGGATCGCCGGGTCGTCGCCTTTCCGCGCTGCCCCACCGCCGAACGGATCACCGCGGCGCGAAGCCTTTCGGCCGACCAGCGGCTCGACCTCGAGCGTCTTCGCTGGCTGGCGCTGCGCTCGCAGCTCGCCCCCCGCGCCGATCTCGAGCGGGCCTGCTACGTCCTGGCGGGCCAGCCGGCCGCCTCGCTCGACCGTCTCGCCACCGTGTTCTTTCGAGGCCTCTCGGAGCGTGCGTCCTCGGAGATGGTGATTTACCGGCCCGGCGCGGTGGCCGTCAGCGACGACGAATGCTGGCTGCTGCGCCTCGTCGCCGCCTGTCGCAACGGGCAGGACGCCGCGGCGGGCGCCCTCGTCGCCTGGCGCGTCACCCCGTCGGCGCGCCGCTGGATGCGGTTCCTCTCCGCGGCGATGGTCCGCGCCCTGGACGCCGCCTGACGCATGGGCGGCGGCCGGCTTCCAGCCAGTCGCCAGCCCACTTGTTCGAACACGCACACCCCTCCTCGCGATGCGTCCGGCCGAACGGCGGCCCGGCAAGCAGCCTCGACCTCCACGGCGTTTGCCGTCACGATGTCGCGCGGCCGCTCGACCCTGGCCGTTCGCCAGTTTAGAATGATTCAAAAGAGAGTTGAAACCGGAGCGCTCCGGGTCTAGTTTAGAACCATTCCAATCCAGCCTCGCAACTACCGGCGAGGCATCGCGTTGAAAAGCGCATCAAGCACCGAGGAGAACCACCATGGGTCTGGTTGCCGCCAAGATCGAGCCGAGCGCCAAGGAAGAGATCGTCAACGGCCTGACGCAGGCCCTGGCCGAGACCGCCATCGAGACGCTGAAGGCGCAGAACTTCCACTGGAACGTGACGGGCATGAGCTTCGGCTCGCTGCACGAGCTGTTCCAGGAGATCTACGAGGATCACTTCGAGGCGCAGGACCTGCTCGCCGAGCGCATCAAGGCGTTCGACGCCCATGCCGAAGGCCGCTACTCGATCTATCTCGAGCGCAGCGCCGTCGAGGAGCATGACGGTCGCACCGACGCCAAGACCATGATCGAGGTCCTGATGAAGGACCAGGAGACCCTGTCCTCCACCCTGTCCTCGCTGGCGCAGGTCGCCGAAGAGCACGGCGACTGGGCGACCAACGACATGGCCACCGGCCGCATCGAGAAGCACGACAAGTTCGCCTGGATGCTGCGCGCCCATCTGAAGTCGACCGCCGCCTGAGCGAGCGCGTCCGTCCGACAGAACGAAGGCCCGCCGGAGCGATCCGGCGGGCCTTCGTCGTTGACGACCCGGCGTCAGACGCCGGCTTCCTCCTCGTCCAACGGACAGGGCACGCCTTCCATCTGGCACTTGCGGCGATAGGCGATGGCCCAGAAGGCCGGGTTCTTGTGCTCGGCCCGAAGGCGCGCCAGAAGCGCGTCGAAGAACGCCTTCTTGCGCTCGGCGCTGCCCGAATGGGGAAACGAGTCCTTCTCCATCTTCGTCATCATGCAGCCGACGCAGCGCCCCGCGCGCTTGTACTTGCACACGTCGACACAGGGGCTCGGGGCATCGGCCCAGGCTGGCGATACGCTCATGGACGGATCTCTGGCTCCCACTGGAACCGTTGGAGTTAGGCAGCCTCGCGATGCTTGTCGAGGCCGGCTTCCAGCTTGTCGAGCGGGCACGGACGGCCCTTCTTCTCGCAGCGGCGCCGGTACATGCGCGACCAGTAGGCGTAGCGCCCCGCCGCCTGCAGCCGGTCGCTGAGCATCACGAGGAAAGCGCGCTTCTCGCCCTTGCCCTCCAGCCGCTTGAACCGCTTCTTCTCGGGCTTGGTCATGCGGCAGCCGATGCACTGGCCGTCGATCTTGAACTTGCAGACCGAGATGCAGGGGCTCGGCGCCTTGGCGAAGGTCTTGGCCATCCGGCTTCGAAGGTCCTGTCAGTTCTTGTCTTCGGGCAAAGGCGGCAGCGGCAGGGCGGCGATCCCCTCCTCAAGGAGGCTGCGCACCTCGTGCCCGCTCGCCTCGCCGTAAATCTGCCGGCCCTCCGCCTCGCCGTGATGGATGCGCCTGGCCTCCTCGGCAAACGCCGCGCCGACATAGGTGCCCTCCGAGCGCACCTTGCGCGCCAGGTCCTGCAACTGACGGAAGAGCGCGGCGGCTTCCCCTGACGGCGCGCTCGTTACTACGCCGCCCGGCGACGCCGGCCCTTGCGGTGCGGCAGCGACCGCCGGGCTCATCAAGGCCTTGTCGACGCCGTGCCCGTCGCAGACGGGACAGGTCAGGAGACCCCGCGCGCCCTGCGTGTCGAAGTCCGCGGAGGATCGGAACCAGCCGTCGAAGCCGTGGCCGCATCCCCGGCACTTCAGCGCGTAGCGGATCATGCCTGCTCGGGGACGCGCGCCGTCGATGCCTCGAAGGGCCGCCGGTTCTTCAGGTTCGGGATCTTGGCGCGGACGCTGGCCACGAGCTCCGTGTCGATCGTGGCAAGCGCCACGCCCGGCTCGTCGCCCTTCACCTCGGCGATCACCCGGCCCCAGGGGTCCGCGATCAGCGAGTGGCCGAAGGTCTCGCGCCCGTCCTCGTGTCGCCCGCCCTGGGCGGCCGCGATCATGAAGGCGTTGTTCTCGATCGCGCGCGCGCGCAGGAGCACGTGCCAGTGAGCCTCGCCGGTCTGGCGGGTGAAGGCGGCCGGCGCGGTCAGCACCTCGGCGCCCGCCAGCGCCTCTGCCCGGAAGAGCTCGGGAAAACGCATGTCGTAGCAGACCGCGAAACCGATGCGCGCCGTGCCGTCGGCGAAGGCGACGTCGGCCAGCCCCGAGCGGGTGCCCGGCAGGTAGGTCGCCGATTCGCGCCAGCTCTCGCCGCCGTCGAGGTCGACGTCGAACATGTGGATCTTGTCGTAGGTCTCGATCGTCTCGCCGTCCGGCCCGAACAGGAAGGCGCGGTTGGCGGCCATGCCGTCGTCGGCGGCGATCGCGGTCGAGCCGAGATGGAGCACGATGGCATGACGCCGGGCGAGCGCGCGGGCGGCCTCCACAACCGGATCGGCCTCGGCGGGCATCAGCCGGGCGCGGAGGAGCTCCCGGTCGCGGGCCAGCATGCCCGTCATTTCCGGGGTCTGGACGTAAGTCGCGCCGCGCTCGGCAGCCTCGGTCACCAGCGCTTCCATCGCCTCGATGTTGCGGGCCGGGTCCTGCCCGGAACGCATCTGCACCACGGCGGCTCGAAAAACGGTCATCGGATCAGCCCTCAGGACGCGAGAAGCGGGTCGAGCCGGCCGGCCCGGTCCAGCGCATAGAGATCGTCGCAGCCGCCGACATGGGTGCTGCCGATGAAGATCTGCGGGAAGGTCGTGCTGCCCGGCGCCCGCGTCATCATCTCCTGGCGGAACGCCGGCTCGACGGTGGCATCCTTCTCGGCGAAGGCGACGCCCTTCTTCGTGAGGAGGTCCTTGGCGCGCGCGCAGTAGCCGCAGAATTGCCGGGTGTAGATGGTGACGGGGGGCATCGGGCGTCCTCCAGATGGGGCGAGCGCTGATATGCGATCATCCCGCGCCCGCCGCAACCCTCGCAAAGACGAGGACGCTGACTTCGGCGGCGCCCGCCCGCTTGAGGGCGCGCGTCGCCGCCGAGACGGTGGCCCCGGTGGTGAAGACGTCGTCCACGAGGAGGACGCGTCGCCCCCGGACCTCCGCCTCGCGCCCCGCCGTCACCTCGAAGGCGCCGCGCACGTTCTCGAGCCGCTCCGCCGGCCCGAGGCCGACCTGGCTGAGCGTCGCACGCTTGCGACGGAGGCACAGCGGCGCATAGGCGAGGCGCTCGGCCCGCGCGATCGCGCGCGCCAGTTCGGCCGACTGGTTGAAGCGGCGCGCGATGAGGCGCCGGGCATGGAGCGGCACCGGCACGACGATGTCGCAATCCGCGATCGCCTCCCCCCCGGCCCGCCGCATCCAGGCGGCCATCAACGGAACGAGATCGGCGCGGTCGGCGTATTTCAGGGAAGCCACCATGCGCGCGGCCAGCGTCTCGTAGACCAGAGCGGCGCGCAGGCGCGCGAACACGGGCGGATCGGCGATCGCCTCCGCCGACAGGAAACCGCGCCCGAGATCGTAGGAGAAGGGAAGGCCGAGTACCTCGCAATAGGGCCGCTCGATGAAGCGCAGCGAGCGCCAGCAGCCGGGGCACACGGCCGGCGCCTCGGCCAGCGCTCCCCCGCAGCCGGCGCAGACGGGCGGATAGATGATCCGGCCGATCGGCCGCGCGAACCGGGACAGGCCCCGTCTGACGAACTCCATGCCCATGCCTCCCCCCGACGCCTCCCCCAGCGCTTTCCTTCCACCCCGCCCGACGATACTCCCGCCCGGGCGCACCACAAGACCCCTCTTCGCCCATCTGAGCCGGAGCCCCGCGATGACCGCCAACGCCCCCTTCGACCGCGCCCTCCTCGACCGCCGGCGACTGCGCGCGGCGCGGCGCGGGGCGTCCGGCGCATCCTTCCTGCTCGATGCGGTCGGCGGCGAACTCGCCGAGCGCCTGTCGCTGGTCCAGCGGCAGTTCGCGGTGGGTGTCGAACTCGCCGGCCATACCGGCGTGCTGGCTGAGCGACTGCGGGTCGGGGGACAGGTAGAGCGGCTCGTGCGCATCGAGCGCGACGCGCGGTTTCTCGATGCCGGCGAGGGCGTGGTGGCCGACGAGGAGGCGCTGCCGCTCGCCGACGAGAGCGTCGATCTCGTGGTGTCGTCCCTGTCGCTGCACCTCACCAACGACACGCCGGGGGTTCTGGTGCAGATCCGGCGGGCGCTCCGGGGCGACGGGCTGCTTCTGGCGGCGCTGCTCGGCGGCGAGACGCTGAACGAACTGCGCTCGGCGCTTCTGGCGGCCGAGGCCGAGATCTCGGGAGGCGCGAGCCCGCGCGTCGCGCCCTTCGCCGACCTCCGGGAAGCGGGCGGGCTCCTCCAGCGCGCCGGTTTCGCTCTGCCGGTGATCGATCAGGATCGGCTCACGGTGCGCTACGGGTCGATGTTCGAGCTGATGCGGGACCTGCGCGACATGGGGATGAGCAACATGCTGCATGCCCGCGTGCGACGACCGGCCGGACGGCGCCTGTTCTTCCGGGCGGCGGAAATCTATGCCGAGCGTTTCGCCGACCCCGACGGACGGCTGCGCGCGACCTTCGATGTCATCTACCTCTCGGGATGGAAGCCGCACGAGAGCCAACAGAAGCCGCTGAAGCCCGGCAGCGCGACGCACAGCCTGGCCGAAGCGCTGAAGCCGAAAAGCTGACGCGCTGCGTCAGCTGCTGCTCATCGCCTCGCTCACCCGTTCCATCACGTTGTTGAACATGGCGGCGACGCTGTTGCTGGTGTTGCCGAGGCCCGCGAGCAGGACCACGGCCACGAGGCCGACGATCAGCCCGTACTCGATCGCGGTCGCGCCCGAGCGATCGCGCAGGAACCGATGGGCCGGCCGGGTCCGAAGCGGGGCCGGCTTCAGCATGCGCCCCCCTGGCGGCCGACGGCCAGACGCAGACATCCGCCGCCGGGAGCGAAAGTGAAGCGGGAGGCGGAAACGGAGCCCGTGGTCATCGTATCGATGCCCTCCGAGCCGTTGGCGGCCACGAGGCGATCGGCCCCGCGCGGCGCGATGCCGAAAGCGATGGCGCCGGCGAGCGGGCCGACGAGAAGCGCGGCGCGCAGAAGAGCCCCGGCGACCCCGGCGCGGCGTGGCGATCGATTGGACGTGTTGCGCATGCGATCCGGCTCCGGTCCCGTCCGGCCGGCCGAGCGCCCGAACGTCCGAGATCATGCGGCGCGGACGTAAAGGTCGCTTTAAGCGACATGCTTAACGGGGCGTCCTCCCACGGTTCGCGTCAGAGGAGATCGGTCAGGAAGGGAATCAGCGGCAGGTCGGCGGGCGGCATGGGGTGGTCGCGCAAATGCGCCGCGCGCACCCATTTCAGCGCCTGGCCTTCCATCGAGCGGGGGATGCCCTCGTAGCGCCGGCAGACATAGAGCGGCATCATGAGGTGGAAGTCGTCGTAGGTGTGGCTGGCGAAGGCGAGCGGGGCGAGGCAGTCGGCCTTGGTCTCGACCCCGATCTCCTCGCGCAGCTCGCGAATCAGCGTCTCCTCCGGCGTCTCGCCGGTCTCGACCTTGCCGCCGGGAAACTCCCAAAGCCCCGCCAGCGACTTCCCCGGCGGACGCTGCGCCAGGAGGATGCGGTTGTCGGCGTCGAGCAGCGCGCAGGCCGCGACGAGAAGCAGGCGTGGCGTCGGCATGGGCGGCGGCTTCCATGAAGCATGTCCGGCGAGGCGGAAACGCCCGGCGGCCGGATCGATGCGGCGCGAACGGGTTCAGACGATGATGCCCGGAGGGGCGCGGTAGACGTAGCGATAGGCCTCGGAAAAGCCGAGGCGCGCGTAGAGCGAGCGGCCGGCGGCGTTCTCGGCCTCGACCTGCAGCCAGCCGGTGCGCGCACCCTTGTGCAGGGTATGGCGGAGCGCGGTGGCCACGAGGTCGATGCCGATGCCCTGGCGGCGGGCCGACGGGGCCACCGCGACGTCGAGAATCCCCGCCAGATCGTTGTCCGTGATCGCCAGCGCGACGGCGACCGGCACGCCCTCCTCGCTCTCGCGCACGAAGAAGGCGGCGGGCGGCCGGATGGAGGTCAGGACCGCTTCCAGCCCTTCGCGAAGGGCGGCGGGACGGCGGTGCACGGCAAGCGACGCCTCGAGATAGCGGCGGGCGTCCTGAAGCGGGATCCGATCGATCGCCTCCTTCAGGTCGAGGGAGGCGAGATCGGCGGTATAGACGATCGATTCGCCGAAACTCGACCAGCCGGCGTCGTCGAGGTAGCGGATCAGGCGCGGCGGGGCGAGCGGCGACTGGCGGAAGACGAGCGGCCGGCCGGCGGCGCGGAACCGTTCGCCCACGCGCTCGATGCGCGCCTCGATGGCGGTGTCGTCGGCCGGGTCGAGCGGGTTGACCGAGTTCAGGCGCTTGGCCGGGAAGCTCGTGGTCAGACGCACCGCCCAGGTGCCGTCGTAATAGGTCGAACTCGCGGGCCAGGCGCGGAAACCCGCGGCCTCCAGCCGTCGGACCACCGTCAGCCGCGGCACCCGTTCAGCTCCGGTAATCGCCATTGATCGCGACATACTCCTTCGTGAGGTCGCAGGTGTAGACGGTCCAGCGCCCGGTCCCCAAGCCCAGCTCGACGCGGATCGCGATCTCGTCGCGTTTCATCTGCGCCGACGCGTCGGCCTCCGAGTAGGCCGGGTCGCGCTCGCCGTCGACGGCCACGCGCACGTCGCCGAAGGAGATCGCGAGGCGGTCGCGCTCGGCGGGCTCGCCGGCCTTGCCGACCGCCATCACGACGCGGCCCCAGTTGGCGTCCTCGCCCGCCACGGCCGTCTTGACCAGCGGCGAGTTGGCGATCGAGAGCGCGATGCGTTTTGCCGACCGGTCGTCGACCGCGCCCTCCACGGTGACGATGATCTCCTTGCGCGCACCCTCGCCGTCGCGCGCCACCTGCCGGGCGAGGTCGAGGAGCACGGCGGCGAGAGCCTCGCGGAACGGCCCGAGGCGCGGATCGGCGACGTCGGCGACCGGCGCGTTGCCGGCCGCACCGGTGGCGAAGAGAAGCAGGGTGTCGGAGGTCGAGGTGTCGGAATCCACCGTCACCGAATTGAAGGTCGGGCCGACGGCTTCCGACAGGAGCGCCTGAAGCACGGCCGGCTCGATCGCGGCGTCGGTGGCGAGAAACGACAGCATGGTCGCCATGTCCGGCGCGATCATGCCGGCGCCCTTGGCGATGCCGTTGAGGCGCACGCTCGTCTCGCCCAGCGCCACGTCGCGCGTGGCGACCTTCGGATAGGTGTCCGTGGTCATGATGGCGTCCGCCGCCTCGCGCCAGCGCGCGCCCTCGCCTCCCGAGAAGAGGCCGGCGAGAAGCGGCGTGATCTTGGCGGCGTCCAGCGGCTCGCCGATTACGCCGGTCGAGGCGAGAAAGACTTCGGAGGGCGTGCAGCCGACGGCTTCGGCCGCCGCCGCCGCGGTGGCATCCGTGGTGGCGACGCCCTTGCGGCCGGTGAAGGCGTTGGCGTTGCCCGAATTGACGACGAGCGCCCGGGCCCGGCCCCCCGGGAGGCTCGCGCGGCAATGGTCCACCGGCGCTGAGGGACACTTCGAGGTGGTCAGGACGCCCGCGACGCTCGTGCCCTCCCGGAAGGTCATGGTGAGAACGTCGGTCCGGCCGCGGTACTTGATGCCCGCAGCGCCCGTCGCGATGGAGACGCCCGCCACGGCCGGCATGTCGGGCGCGGTGCGGGGAGCGAGCGGGGAAACGGGATGGGACATGGCGCGGCCCTTCACGGCAGGGGTGGTCGGCTGATCCCCCCCCCTGTGCCCCAAGCGGCGCCCGAGCGGCAAGCGACAATTGCGCGACGGCCGGGGAGCGATGCGAAAAGGGCGCCGGATCGGCTCCGGCGCCCTCGGGTTCAGGATGGGATGAATTGAGCCGTCACTGCGCGGGCGCGGGCGCCGCCTCGGTCTCGGCCTCGTCGGCCGCGGCCTCCGGCTCGTCGGCGCCGGTGGCCATGGCCTTTTCCATCGTCTCCATCTGCGCCTTCAGCGCGGGATCCTCGTAGGTCACCGCCTCTTCGGCGCGGGCGGCCTGGACGAGCTCGACATACTTCTCGCGCATCACGACCTGGCGCACCTGGTCGGCGACCTGCTCGAAGGCGGGCGGCTGCTGCGGGCGCTTCTCCAGCACCTTGATGACGTGCCAGCCGAACTGCGTCTGGACCGGCTCCTTGGTATAGGTGCCCGGCTCGAGCGCGTAGGCCGCGGTCTCGAAGGCCGGCACCATCTGGCCGGGGCCGAAGAAGCCGAGGTCGCCGCCCTGCGGTCCGGTCGGGCCGGTCGACTTCTCGGCGGCCAGCGCGTCGAAGTCCTTGCCGGCGTCGAGCTCCTTGATGGCGGCTTCCGCCTCTTCCTTGGTGGGCACGAGGATGTGCTTGGCGTGCAGCTCCTCGACCGGCGTCATGGCGGCCACTTCCTTGTCGTAGCGGGCGCGCACCTCGGCGTCGGTGATCGCGGCGATCCCGTGCTTCTCGAAATAGGCGTTGTGCAGGGCACGCTCGCGCAGGAACGCGATGCGGCGCGCCGTCTCGGCATCGTCGGCGAGCTTCTCGGCCTCGCCCTTGGCGGCCAGCGCCTTGATGTCGATGAGGGCGGCGAGCGTGGCGAGGCGGCGCTGCTCGGGCGGCAGCTGGGCGAACTGCGAGCCGAGATCGGCGCTGGCGGCCTCGAGGTCGGCCTGCGTGATCTTGGCGCCGCCGACCGTGACGAGCACCGTGTCGGGCGCGACGGGGGCAGGAGCCGGAGCCTGGGCCGGGGCCGCAGCGGGCGCGACCGGCGCGGCGGCGTCCTGCGCTTGGGCGCTGCCCGCCAGTGCGGCGAGCACGAGACCGGAGGTGGCGAGCGCCAGGCGGAGCGAAGTGAGCATGAGGCTTGAGCCTTCCCGTCGACGGAAAACAAGGGGGGTGAACCGGGCCTTGAAGCCCGGCGGGGCGGATGCGCGTCGTAGCTCCCGCGCTTCGCAAAGAGCCGACTTTGCGGTGTTTTGAGGGCCAAATCCACGCGCGGGACGCGGCGTTGACTTCCTCCGGGGGCCCTCTTATCTCTCGGGCGTTCCCAAAGTCCAGCCGCCGCGTCCCGGAGCGCGGGCTTGCGGATCGGCGACGATCCCCGGCGGCGGACCCGCGAGGCGGTTCGCGCCTGCGACAATCTGGTTTTCCTGGAAGGACGTTTCGGATGGTGAGTTTCGGCGGTCTGGCCCGCAAGCTGCTGGGGTCCTCCAACTCGCGCCGGGTCCGCAAGTTCGAACCCACGGTCAAGGCGATCAACGCGCTGGAGGCCGAGCTTTCCGGGCTCACCGACGACCAGCTGCGCGCCCGCACCGACGAGTTCCGCGCCCAGCTGGCGTCCGGCACGACGGCGGACGACCTCCTGGTGCCGGCCTTCGCCACCGTGCGCGAGGCCTCCAAGCGGGCTCTCGGCCTTCGCCACTTCGACGTCCAGATGATCGGCGGCATGGTGCTGGCAGGCGGCGCGATCGCCGAGATGCGCACCGGCGAGGGCAAGACCCTGGTCGGCACCCTGCCGGTCTACCTGAAGGCGCTGGAAGGCAAGGGCGTCCACGTCGTCACCGTCAACGACTACCTCGCCACGCGCGACTCGGGACAGATGGGCCGGGTCTACAATTTCCTCGGCCTGTCGGTCGGCGTCATCGTCCACGGCATGTCGGACGAGGAGCGCCGTGCGGCCTACGCCTGCGACATCACCTACGCCACCAACAACGAGCTCGGCTTCGACTACCTCCGCGACAACATGAAGTACGAGCGCGACCAGATGGTCCAGCGCGGGCACTTCTACGCCCTCGTCGACGAGGTGGACTCGATCCTGATCGACGAGGCGCGCACGCCCCTCATCATCTCCGGCCCGCTCGACGACCGGTCCGACCTCTACCGCACGATCGACAGCTTCATCCCGCAGCTCAGCGAGGAAGACTACGAGGTCGACGAGAAGCAGCGCCAGGTCTCCTTCACCGAGGACGGCACGGAGAAGCTCGAGCGCATGCTCGAGGCGGCCGGCCACCTGCACGGCCCCTCGCTCTACGACATCGAGAACGTCACGATCGTCCACCACGTCAACAACGCGCTGAAGGCCCGCAAGCTCTTCCAGCGCGACAAGGACTACATCGTCCGGGGCGACGAGATCGTCATCATCGACGAGTTCACCGGCCGCATGATGCCGGGCCGCCGCTTCTCCGAAGGCCTGCACCAGGCGTTGGAGGCCAAGGAAGGCGTCACCGTCCAGCCCGAGAACCAGACGCTCGCCTCGATCACCTTCCAGAACTACTTCCGCATGTACAACCGCCTGGCCGGCATGACCGGCACGGCGGCGACGGAAGCCTCGGAATTTGCCGATATCTACGGGCTCGACGTGATCGAGATCCCGACCAACCTGCCGGTCCTGCGCCTCGACGAGGACGACGAGGTGTATCGGACGGCGGAAGAAAAGTTCCGCGCCATCGCCAAGGAGATCAAGGCGTCGGCCGAGCGGCGTCAGCCGATCCTCGTCGGCACGACGTCGATCGAGAAGTCCGAGATGCTGGCCGAGCGCCTGCGCGGCGAAGGCCTGAAGGACTTCCAGGTCCTCAACGCGCGCTACCATGAGCAGGAAGCCTACATCGTCGCACAGGCCGGCGTGCCCGGTGCGGTGACGATCGCCACCAACATGGCCGGCCGCGGCACCGACATCCAGCTCGGCGGCAATCTCGACATGCGCATCGAGCACGAGCTCGCCGAGGTGCCCGAAGGCCCCGAGCGCGAGGCTGCGATCGCGGCGATCAAGGCCGACATCCAGCGCCTCAAGGGCGAAGCGCTCGCCGCCGGCGGCCTCTACGTGCTCGCCACCGAGCGCCATGAGTCGCGCCGCATCGACAACCAGCTTCGCGGTCGCTCGGGTCGCCAGGGCGATCCCGGCCGCTCGAAGTTCTACCTGTCGCTCCAGGACGACCTGATGCGCATCTTCGGGTCCGAGCGCATGGACACGATGCTGACCCGCCTCGGGCTCAAGGAGGACGAGGCGATCGTCCATCCCTGGATCAACAAGGCCCTCGAGAAGGCGCAGAAGAAGGTCGAGGCGCGCAACTTCGACATCCGCAAGAACCTTCTGAAATACGACGACGTGATGAACGACCAGCGCAAGGTCATCTTCGAGCAGCGGCTCGAGCTGATGGACGCCGCCTCGCTCGCCGAGACCGTCGCCGACATGCGTCACGAGCTGATCGAGACGCTCGTCGCCAAGCGCATGCCGGAAAATGCCTATCCCGAGCAGTGGGAGACGGCGGAGCTGACGGAGGAGATCCGCGAGTTCCTCAACCTCGACCTGCCGATCGCCGCTTGGGCGGACGAGGAGGGGATCGACGATCAGGATGTCAAGAAGCGCATCTTCGAGGCCGTGGACCAGGCTGCGAGCGCCCGCGAGGAGCGGTTCGGCGGCGACATCATGCGCTACATCGAACGCTCCGTCGTGCTGCAGACGATCGACGCCCTGTGGCGCGAGCATCTCGTCAACCTCGACCACCTGCGCTCGGCGGTCGGCTTCCGCGGCTATGCCCAGCGCGATCCGCTGAACGAGTACAAGTCGGAAGCCTTCGAGCTCTTCCAGGTGATGCTGGACCAGTTGCGCGAGCGCGTGACGCAGCAGCTGATGCGCGTCGAGCTGGTGCGTCCCGAGACCGACGAGCCGGTGCTGCCGGAGATGCAGGCGCACCACATCGACGCCACCACCGGCGAGGACGAGTTCGGTCGGGGCGCCGCGCGCCTCACCGCCGACTTCAACCCGCCCGGCACCGATCCGCTGCAGCGCGATCCCGCGCGCCCCGAAACCTGGGGCGAGGTCTCGCGCAACGAGCCCTGCCCCTGCGGCTCGGGCAAGAAGTTCAAGCACTGCCACGGCGCCTACGCGCAGATCGCCTGAGGCGGGGCGAGCGTTGAATGTAAAAAGGGCCGGTCGCTGTGAGGCGACCGGCCCTTTTCCATGGAAGATCGTGCGAAGGCGGCCGGGGCTCAGTCGCCGCCGCCCGGCATGGCCGGCTTCTTCTGCAGGAGGTTCTTGAACATCGAGGATTTCGCCGTCTGGATCGGCTTGCCGTCCCGGTCGTAGCCCTGGCGGCGATGCTGCTCGGCGGCATAGGCCTCCGCCGAGATCGGCGTGCCGGTCTTGTAGGTCGAGGCGGTGGTGATGGCGAAGTCCTCGGGCGCCATGGTGGCGGCGATCTTCTTCTGCAGTTCCTCGTCGGCCATCTGCTTGGCCACCAGTTCGGCCGGCGTCTGGATCGCCGGGCAATGGCCTTCGGCGTCGAGCTTGCGGCCGTCCGTCAGGGTCTCGTCGAAGACGTAGCGCTTCTCGCAGACCGCGACCGCCACCGGCTTGTGGGTGAGATCGAAGCGGTCGGTGCCTTCCTTCAGCATCTTCCAGAAGGCGACATGCGGCGAGTTCTGGTGGCGCGCCATGTTCTGCGGCGTCATGCGGAAGGGCAGCGCCTGGATCTGGATCGCCTTCTGGCCGCCCTGGAAGGCGTGGTTGGCCAGCGAATAGAGTTCCTCCATCTGCCAGTTGTCCATGGCGTAGCAACCCGACGAGTTGCACGAGCCATGGATCATCAGATGGGTGCCCGACGCGTCGTTCGCGCGGTCGTAGGCGTTGGGATAGCCCATGTCGAAGGCGAGGTGGTAGTTCGAGGCGGGGTTCATGAGGCCGGGCGTCAGATGGTAGAAGCCCTCGGGCGCCTGCCGATCGCCCTCCTTGCGCTTGGGTCCGAGCTGGCCGGACCAGGCGCAGATCGGATAGGTCTTGAGGAGCGCGAAGGTGCCGTCGGTCTTCTGCTTCCAGACCTCGACCTCGGACTCCTCCTTGTAGAGGCGCACGAGAATAGGAGAGTTCTCGCCCATCTCCTTCGCCCGGATGACCTTGACGAGCGCCGGCGGCAGGGGCGCGTTGGGGCCGACGAGATCGGCGAACACGTCGTCCTGCTGGCAGGCCGACAAGGCCATGAGACCAAGCCCGAGCATGGCCATCGTCCCAAGACGTCGTGCCGTCATTCCGATCCCCACGATGCGGGCCGACCCTCAAGGGGTCCGCACCCTCCAACCGATCCATGCGCCCCCTGGGGTCCGCGGCATACGCGGCTCGGGGACATTACCCTCTTTTCGGACCGGGACGGTTACCGGAAGCTTAACGACCGGGTGGGAAACGTCCGAAAATTCCTTCCCCTCGGGAAGGCTCCATAGCGCGGATCGAAGACCGTTTGAAGGCGGAGGTCGCAGCCGCGGCGACGGTGGGCCCGCTCAGACCTTCAGATCGCGGCCGATCGCGAGGAATTTCTCGCGGCGCTGGCGCTTCAGCTCGTCGCCGGAGAGGGGCGAGAGTTCGGCGAGCGCCGCTTCGATCCGCTCGCCCGCCGTCTCGATCGCCCTTTCGCGTCCGCGATGGGCGCCGCCCAGCGGCTCGGACACGATCTCGTCGATGATGCCGAAGCCCTTGAGGTCCTGCGCGGTGATCTTCATCGCCTGCGCGACGTCCTTCGCCCGGCTGGAGTCCCGCCACAGGATGGAGGCGCCCGCCTCCGGCGAGATCACCGAATAGATCGCGTGCTCCATCATCAGGACGCGGTTGGCCGCCGCGATCGCGATCGCTCCGCCCGATCCCCCCTCGCCGATGATGAGCGAGACCAGCGGCACGGTGAGGCCGAGGCAGACCTGCGTCGAGCGGGCGATGGCTTCCGCCTGGCCGCGTTCTTCCGCGCCGATGCCGGGATAGGCGCCGGCCGTGTCGACCAGCGTCACCACGGGCAGCGCGAAGCGCTCGGCCATCTCCATGATGCGCACGGCCTTGCGGTAGCCTTCCGGCCGGGCCATGCCGAAATTGTGCTTGAGGCGCGTCTGAGTATCCGAGCCCTTCTCCTGGCCGATCACGGCCACGGGCTGCCCCTTGAAGCGTCCGAAGCCCGCGATGATCGCGTGATCCTCGGCGAAGTACCGGTCGCCGGCCAGCGGCGTGAAGTCGGTCACGAGGGTCGAGAGGTAGTCGACGCAGTGCGGCCGGTCGGGATGACGGGCGACCTGCGTCTTCTGCCAGGGCGTCAGTTTGCGGTAGAGATCGGCCAGCGCGTCGGCGGAGCGTGTCTCCAGGCGCTGGATGTCCTCCGAAACGTCGATCCGCCCCTCGGCATCGCCGATCTTCTTCAGTTCGATGATCTGGCTGTCGAGATCAGCGACGGGCTTTTCGAAGTCGAGATAGTTGTGCATTCAGCCGGGCCTTGCGCCGTCCTGGGACGGTTCGGCTGCGACCCCTCGCGCCCGCCGGCCGAAACGGCCGACCGGCTGGCTCGGCCGCACGCCGAACCATGGGGTTCGCGTCGGCGCGCAAACTGGCGATCCGCCATCCGAATGTCAAGAAAGGCCGGTGTCCCGGTCCTCGGCAAGGCTGGATAGCGGGTGATGGTCGGTCACCAGCGCCAGGAGCCGCTCCTCGAGGACATGGGTGTAGATCTGGGTCGTGCCGATGTCGGCATGGCCGAGGAGTTCCTGCACCACGCGCAGGTCCGCGCCGTTCTGGAGGAGGTGGCTGGCGAACGCGTGACGCAGGACATGGGGGCTGACGCGGGACGGCGCGATCCCCGCGCGGACGCTGAGGTCCTTCAGATCGCGCGCGAAGGCCTGGCGCGTCATGTGCCCGCTGTCCGACAGGGCGGGAAAGAGCCACGTCTCGCTCGATCCCGGCAGGTCCTTCAGCGAGAGCGCGAACGCGTCCATCGCATCGCGCGCCCGCTCGCCGATCGGCACCAGCCGCTCCTTGTTGCCTTTGCCGCGTACCACGATCAGCCGGCCGCGCGAGCGCAGGACCGCGCGCGGCAGGGAGACGAGCTCCGAGACGCGCAGACCCGTGGCATAGAGGATCTCGACGAGAGCGTGCATCCGGCGGGCCCGCGCCAGCGCTGCCCCATGCAGCTCGGGATTGCCGGCAGAGGCCTCGGCCTCGCCGATCAGCCGGTCCACCTCGTCTTCCGAGAGGATCTTGGGGATCGACCGCTCCTTGCGCGAGCCCTCGATCGGCGAGGTCGGATCGTCCGGACGCCGCCCCTCCGCATACAGGAACTTGAAGAACTGGCGCAGCGAGGACAGGCGCCGTTGCCGCGAGGAAGCGGCGAACCCCTGCGTATCGAGGCCCGCCATGTAGGCGCGCAGGGCGTCCGTCGTCGCCTCCGACAGGGACGTGCCGCCGGCCTTCAGCGCCGCGCGGGCGTGGTCGAGATCGCGGCCATAGGCGGCGAGCGTGTTCGCGGAAGCGCCGCGCTCCACCGCCATCATTTCGAAGAACGCGTCGAGATGGGCCGCGTCGCGCGTCATGGCGCGACGCCCGTCTGGGTGTTGGGCGCGACGGGCGCCGGCTGGAGGGCGGGGATCGGCACCTTCACCGTGACCGGCACGGGCTGCGGCTCCACGAAGGCCACCAGCGCCGCCATCACCGCATAGACCGCGCCGACGAGAAGCGCGAGGAAGGTCAGAAGACGCGTCAGGGTGGGCATCGGGCGGCACGGCTTTCGACGATGAGGCGGGGCGGACACTAGAGGCTGCGGTCGGCCAGGGACAGTGCCCGCGCGCCCCATTGCCGGGCGAACAAGGCGGGGCCGAGGCGAACGGGTCGATCGCCGCTTGCTTGACGGCCCTGGGCTTTTCTGGTCTCACCCAGGGCGAACCAGCCTTTCGTTCCTGACCCTTGAGCCGATGATCGAGACCGCCGGGACGCTGCCCGTCCCCTCCTCGCAGAGCCCTCTCGCCGCTCGACGGCCGGTGGTGCTCGTGGGACTGATGGGCGCGGGAAAGACCACGGTCGGGCGCAAGCTCGCCCAGATGCTGGACCTGCCCTTCGTCGACACCGACCACGAGATCGAGGATGCCTCGCGCATGACGATCTCGGACCTCTTCGCCAGCTATGGCGAGGCCGAGTTCCGGGCGCTGGAGGCGCGGGTGGTCGCCCGGCTCCTCGACGACGGGCCGCGGGTGATCGCGACCGGGGGCGGCGCCTACATGAACGAGGGCACCCGCAAGCTTCTCGCCGAGCGCTCCGTGACGGTGTGGCTGAAGGCCGAGCTCGACGTCCTGATGGAGCGCGTCTCCAAGAAGCCGACGCGCCCGCTCCTGCAGACGCCCGATCCGCGCGCGACCTTGAAGGCGCTCATGGACCAGCGCTATCCCGTCTATGCGCTTGCCGATCTCCACGTCCAGACGCGCAACGTGCGCCGCGAGGCGGTGGCGCGCGAGATCCTCGACCTCCTGGAACGCCATCCCCTCTTCAAGGTCTGAGGCATGAGCCAGACACCTGTCGCCGCCCCCGTCCGCGTCCGTGTGGACCTCGGGCCCCGCAGCTACGACATCCTGATCGGGCCCGGGCTTCTCGGCGAAGCCGGACGGCATCTCGCCGCCGCGCTGCCGGGCGCACGCGCGCTGGTGGTCTCGGACGAGACGGTGGCGGGTCTCCACGCCGATCGGCTCCTTGCCGCGCTTTCCGAAGCCGGCATCGCGGCTTCGCTTCTGACGCTGCCGCCCGGCGAGACGACCAAGTCCTTCGACCATCTGATCGCCGTGGTGGACCGCATCCTCGCCGAACGGCTTGAGCGGGGCGATGCGGTCGTGGCGTTCGGCGGCGGGGTGATCGGCGACCTGTCGGGGTTTGCCGCGGGCATCGCGCGGCGCGGCATGCATCTGATCCAGGTACCGACCTCGCTCCTGGCGCAGGTGGATAGCTCGGTCGGCGGCAAGACCGGCATCAATTCGCCCTGCGGCAAGAACCTCGTCGGCGTGTTCCACCAGCCCGCGCTGGTGCTGGCCGACACCGACGTCCTCGATACCTTGTCGGAGCGCGAGTTCCGCGCTGGCTACGCCGAGGTGGTGAAGTACGGCCTGATCGACCGGCCGGACTTCTTCGAGTGGCTGGAGCGCAACCGGGCCGCGATCTTCGCGGGCGGTGCGGCGCGGGTCGAGGCGGTGGCGCAGAGTTGCCGGGCGAAGGCCGCCGTGGTGGCCGGCGACGAGCGCGAGGACGGCGACCGCGCCCTCCTCAACCTCGGCCACACGTTCGGCCACGCGCTCGAATCGGTCGCCCGCTACGATCCCGCCCGGCTCGTGCATGGCGAAGGCGTCTCGATCGGCATGGCGCTGGCGCACCGCTTCTCGGTGCGGCTTGGCCTCTGTCCCGGCCAGGATGCCGGGCGCGCCGAGGCGCACCTGAGAGCGGCGGGCCTGCCGACCCGCATCCAGGAGATTCCCGGAGACGGATTCACGCTGGACGCCCTGATGGACAGGATCGCGCAGGACAAGAAGGTCTCGCGCGGCGCCCTCACCTTCATCCTGACGCGCGGGCTCGGCCAGGCGTTCGTCGCCCGCGACGTGTCCCCCGACGCCTTGCGGGACTTCCTTCTGGACGAGCTCCGGGCCTGAGGCCGGCCGAGGCGACTGCCGGCGCGCCCTTTTGACGCGACGAGATCGACATCAGGGCGCCGCCGGGCGCCGGTTTCCCGGATCCCTGCGGCGCGGCCGATCAGAAGCGCGTGGGCTCGCCCGGCGCGGCGGCCTCGATGGCGAGCGCGTGGACGCCACCGTCCAGCTCTGCGGCAAGGAGCGCGTTGATGGCGCGGTGCCGTTCCAGGCGGCTGCGGCCGGCAAAGGCCGCCGACACGATGCGCACGCGAAAATGCGTCTCGCCGGTTCCGTCGAAGGCCCCGTGATGGCCGCTGCCCTCGTGGTGATGCCCGGCGTGGAGATGGCTCTCGTTCACCACCTCCAGCCGCTCGGGCGCCAACCCTCGCGTCAGCTTCGCCTCGATCTCGGCTGTCTTGGTCATGATGTCGCCTCGCCGGTCTGTGAACCCGTTCGGCCCCGCGCCGAACCACGGCGCGTCGCCGGCTTTCGGTTTTGGTCGGGTTTTCCGTTCTGTCAATTCTTGTTCGCACGGGGGCCGGCCCCCATAATCGCGGTCTGATGAAGCTCGACTCCAAATATTTCGACAAGATCCGGGTTCGCCCGGCCCGCTCCGGGCCGGAACCCGAGCGCGCGCCGGTCTGCATGTGGGAGGGTTGCGAGGAGCCGGGGTCGCACAAGGCCCCGCGCGGACGCGACCACGAGGGCCAGTACCTCCACTTCTGCGTCGACCACGTGCGCGTCTACAACAAGTCCTACAACTACTTCTCGGGGCTCGGCGACGACGACATCCAGAAGTACCTCAAGGATTCGCTCACCGGCCACCGGCCGACCTGGACGATGGGCTCCAACAATTCCGGCGGGGCGAAGGTCTCGCCGACGCCCTCGACCAAGCCGAGCGGGCGCCCGCGCCGCTTTAACGGTGGGCGTCCGCGCGACAGCTTCAACCTGTTCGGCGACGGCGAGGCGGCTGCGGCCCCGCGCCGCAAGGCGAGGACGCTGGAGATCAAGGCGCTGACCACGCTCGGCCTCGCCGAGAACGCCAATGGCGAGGCGATCCGCGTGCGCTACAAGGCTCTCGTCAAGCAGTATCACCCGGACGCCAACGGCGGCGACCGCAGTTCGGAGGACCGGCTTCGCGAGGTCATCCAGTCCTACAAGCTTTTGAAGGCGTCGGGCTTCTGTTAAGGCCTGACGTCGGCCCTGTTCGACGCACGCCGACCGGCGACGCGCCATGCGAGATGACGGCCTGCCGAGACGCGGCAGCGCCCCTGGAGGTATGATGAGTGCAGCGGAACTGGAAGTGGCGAACCTTCCCGACGCCATGGTCTCCGTCCGCGAAACCTTCGGTTTCGACAGCGACCTGAAGGTCCCGGCCTTCTCCAAAGCCGATCCCCACGTCCCCGAGATCGACCCGGACTACCTGTTCGACCGGCAGACGACGCTGGCGATCCTGGCGGGCTTCGCCAAGAACCGCCGCGTCATGGTGTCGGGCTACCACGGTACCGGCAAGTCGACCCATATCGAGCAGGTCGCCGCCCGGCTCAACTGGCCCTGCGTTCGCATCAACCTCGACAGCCACGTCTCCCGCATCGATCTCGTCGGCAAGGACGCGATCACCGTCCGGGACGGGATGCAGGTCACCGAGTTCCGCGACGGCGTCCTGCCCTGGGCCTACCAGAACAACGTCGCGCTCGTCTTCGACGAGTACGACGCCGGCCGGCCGGACGTGATGTTCGTGATCCAGCGGGTTCTGGAATCGTCGGGCCGCCTGACGCTCCTCGACCAGGCGCGCGTCATCCGCCCGCACCCGGCCTTCCGTCTCTTCGCCACCGCCAACACGGTGGGCCTCGGCGACACGACGGGCCTCTATCACGGCACGCAGCAGATCAACCAGGCGCAGATGGACCGCTGGTCCATCGTCACCACGCTGAACTACCTGCCGCACGACAACGAGGTCGGCATCGTCCAGGCCAAGGCCAAGCACTTCCAGACGAAGGAAGGTCGCACGCAGATCTCCAAGATGGTCAGGGTCGCCGACCTCACGCGCTCGGCCTTCGTCAACGGCGACCTGTCGACGGTGATGAGCCCGCGCACGGTGATCACCTGGGCCGAGAACGCCGAGATCTTCGGCGACATCGGCTTCGCGTTCCGCCTGACCTTCCTCAACAAGTGCGACGACCTCGAGCGCCCGCTGGTCGCCGAGTTCTACCAGCGCGCCTTCGGCGAGGACCTGCCGGAGGCGGCGTCGAATCTCGTCCTCGACTGATGGAAACTTTAAAAGGCGTTTTTTTCACGGTCCTTGGCGTTATTCTTTCGACGTTATTCAGCGCATACTTACAATCATCGTCTCAGCCGAGACTATCTTATGCTGTGGAAGCAGTAAGTTTTCCAATTCCAGAGGTTGAGGGTTTTCCCTATCGCGACATCAGAGCAAATCAAACTACATTCACCTTTTCGACACCTACCTTCATTCAAATTTCTGTAGAGAACGCAGGAAATCGTCGCTCAGGCCAGATAGAATTGCGAGCGCAAAATGTAAGAGTTGCGTTCCTTTGCCCTGATGGAAACTGCTACAGGCCAAAAATTGTTGAGCCAACAGACTCCTACTACACGTTTGGGGAACTATTTCCCTCATCTAACTTAAAAATCTATGTAATAATTGATGGTAATTATTTTCCTTCCTTTAATGATATAATTCTTACTGAAAGCGGTTCGTCAATAGACAGGAGACTGGTTCCAGCATCTTTGCAAGATCCATTCGGTTTCATTGAGTTTACATCTGCAAATCCGTTTGTTACATTTATATTATTATCATTCATCTTACTTATGCTTCTCGTTGGGGTTTATGCGTTAACTGTACAATTACTAGCTGAGAAGTACGATACCGTTTTCTCTCAGTTCTACGATGAGAAAGTATTGCGGGAACGACTTGATCGATTGAAACGGATTAAGGGCGGGGACTTAAGTGAGCAACACCAAGAGCCCGCGGCAGATCAAGACAGTTGACCGCGAGCCGTTCCGCCGCGCGGTGGCCGGCTGCATGCGCGCCATCGCCGGGGACGGGGAACTCGAGATCTCCTATGGCAACGAGCGGCCGGGGCTGACGGGAAACCGCGCCCGCCTGCCCGAACTGCCCAAGCGCGCCGGCGCGAGCGACGTCTCGGTGGTGCGCGGCCTCTCGGACGCCATGGCGCTGCGCAAGGCGCGCCACGACGCGCGCGTCCATGCCACGCTCTCGCCTGACGGGCGCGGTGCGCGCGCCGTGTTCGACGCGCTCGAGCAGGCGCGCTGCGAGGCGATCGGCGCCAACGCCATGCCGGGCGTCGCCGACAACCTCGCGGCGATGCTGGAGGACAAGTACCACCGCTCCAACCTCGCTGATGTCACCGACCGGGCCGAGGCGCCGCTGGAGGACGCCCTGGCGCTTCTGGTGCGCGAGAAGCTCACGGGCCGCCCCGTGCCGCCGAGCGCGCAGGCGCTGGTCGACGTCTGGCGCGACTGGATCGAGGACAAGGCGGGGCCGAAGTTCGAGCGGCTCGGGGCAACGGTCGAGGACCAGCGCCTCTTCGCGCGCGCCATCCGCGACATGCTCGTCTCCATGGAGATGGCCGAGGAACTCGCCGACGACCAGCAGTCCGAGGACGAGGAATCGCCCGAGGAGGCCGGCGACAACCAGAGCCGCGACAACGAGGAGAGCGGCGCGGAGAAGGACGCCGGGCAGGACGAGGCCGAGCCCGAGCAATCGGAGGGCGAAGCCGAATCGACTGACATGTCGGAGTCCGAGACCTCCGAGGTCACCGCCGAGGAGCAATCCGACGAAGAGGAACCCGATTCCGAGACCCCGGGCGATTCGCGTCGGCCGAACCAGGCGATGCCGCGCGATCTCGGCGACACGGACTACCGCGTCTTCGACGAGAGCTTCGACGAGACGATCGGCGCGGAGGAACTGTGCGACGAGGCGGAGCTCGACCGCCTGCGCGCCTTCCTCGACAAGCAGCTCGTGTCGCTGCAGGGCGCGGTCGGGCGCCTCGCCAACCGCCTGCAGCGCCGCCTGATGGCGCAGCAGAACCGCGCCTGGGACTTCGACCTCGAAGAGGGTTATCTCGACACCGCACGCCTGACGCGGCTCGTCACCGACCCGATGCAGCCGCTCTCCTTCAAGATGGAGCGCGACACCCAGTTCCGCGACACGATCGTCACCCTCCTCATCGACAACTCCGGCTCGATGCGCGGCCGGCCGATCACGGTGGCCGCCACCTGCGCCGACATCCTGGCGAGGACGCTCGAGCGCTGCGGCGTCAAGGTCGAGGTGCTCGGCTTCACGACCAGAGCCTGGAAGGGCGGCCAGTCGCGCGAGGCCTGGCTGAAGGCCGGCAAGCCGCAGCGGCCGGGACGGCTCAACGACATCCGCCACATCATCTACAAATCGGCCGACGCACCCTGGCGCCGCGCCCGTCGCAATCTCGGCCTGATGATGCGCGAGGGCCTCCTGAAGGAGAACATCGACGGCGAGGCGCTGATCTGGGCGCACAACCGGCTGCTCGGCCGCCCCGAGCAGCGCCGCATCCTGATGATGATCTCGGACGGCGCGCCGGTCGATGATTCGACCCTCTCGGTGAACCCCGGCAACTACCTCGAGCGGCACCTGCGCGCGGTGATCGAGGAGATCGAGACGCGCTCGCCGGTGGAACTGCTCGCCATCGGCATCGGCCACGACGTGACGCGCTACTATCGCCGCGCCGTGACGATCTCCGATGCCGAGGAACTCGCCGGGGCGATGACCGAGCAGTTGGCCGCCCTCTTCGCCGACGAGGGGGAGATGCCCGTCCGCCTGCGTCGCGCCGCCGGCCGGCGCTGACGGTGCCCTTGCGTCTGGCCGCGGTCGGCCGCTGGGGGCTCGTTGCCGCGCTTCTCGTCGCCGGGGCGACGCTGAGCCCCGCCCCGCGCGCCCTGTCGGCGGAGACGCAGGTCCGCGCGCAGCCGATCGCGCGCTTCGCCATCGGGCGCGACACGGTGCGCTTCGGCGCGCTCGACTATGTCGGCGGCTTTTCCTACAGCTCGTCCGACCGGCGCCTCAAGGGCGTCTCCTCCATCCGAATGCGGCCGGAGGGTGCCGGCTTCCTGGCGCTCACCGATACCGGGTTCTGGTTCGCCGGCACGATCCGCCGCGACGCGGACGGACGACCCGTCGGCATCGCGGATGCGCGCATCGCCCCCATGCTCAACCCGGCCGGGCGCACCATGCCGAACAAGGGCCAGGCCGATGCCGAAGGGCTGGCGATCTCGGGCGACGAAGCGCTGGTCAGCTTCGAGCGCGACCACCGCATCGAAGCCTTTTCTCCCGCCTGGGCGCCGTTCGAAGCCAGGGGTCGGCGCGTTCCCCTGCCGATCCCGCGCGGCGAGCTGCGCGGCAACGGGGGAATCGAGACGATCGCCGCGTCACCGAAGGATTCGCCGCTCGGCGGGGCCGTCGTGATCGTGGCCGAGAGGTCGATCGACGACGCCGGCAATCTCCTGGCGGCGATCCTCGGGCGCGGGCCGTTCACCGTGAGGCGCGACGAGGTTTGGGCCGTGACCGACGGCACGTTCCTACCCGACGGCGATCTCCTGCTCCTGGAGCGTCGGTTCGAGGGGTTCGGGCGTGTCGGCATGCGCATTCGCCGCATCGACGGCGCGTCCATACGCCCCGGCGCTCTGGTCGACGGGCCGGTCCTGATGGAGGCCGATCTCGGCGAGGAGATCGACAACATGGAGGGGCTGGACGCCTGGCAGGGCAGCGACGGCCAGATCTACCTGTCGCTCGTCTCCGACGACAACGGCTCCTTTATCCAGCGCAACCTCTACCTCGAGTTCCGCCTCGCCGAGGACCGGCAGGCGACCGCCGGCGAGCGTTGAACCGTCAAGCCGCCGCCGCCGGGGCCTCGCGATAGGGCAGGAAGGCGTTGACGACGACGCGGTAGGGCACGAGGCCGAAGACCGCGATCACGAGCTTCACCCCGAAGTCGCCGAGCGCCCAAGACACCCAGCGCGGCGCATCCAGCGCCAGCAGCCCGAAGAGCGGCGCCGATTCCAGCGCGAAGGGCTCGTTCGGACCGAGAACCAGGAAGACCGGCGCGAAGGCCACCGAGAAGAACACGAGCGTGTCGAGGATGGTGCCGAGGATGCCGCTCGCGAGCGGCGCCTTCCACCAGGACAGGCGGCGCAGGCGGTTGAACACCAGGATGTCGAGAAGCTGCGCGACGAGAAAGGCCGTACCGCTGGCAAGCGCGATGCGCAGGAGCCGTCCCGCTTCCGTCTCGAACGGCGTGAGGCCGAGCTTGTGGAGGATCGGCGGCAGCAGGATCGAACTCGCGACGGCGGCCGCGAACCCGAGATACACGACGCGCCGCGCCACGGCCGGGCCGAAGAGACGATTGTTCACGTCCGTGACGATGAAGGCGAAGGGATAGACGAAGGCGCCCCAGGTGAGGAGGTCGGCCAGCGACAGGGGCCCGAGCGTGCCCTGGACGGGGAACTGAACGGCGATGTTGGAGGCGAGGACGATGATCGTCATGGCGATCACCGGCAGGACGGTGCGGCGGGACAGGGTCACGGCGGGGCGTTCCATTTTTTTAGGCTGGGGTATGGCACCAGCGTCGGGTCGGGTGTTGACGCAAGAACGCCGCCCGGAGGGGCGGCGTTCTCAAGAATTCGAGCGGGTCGAAACGCCTCAGGCGGCTTCGGCGACCATGGCGGTCTTCTTGGCGATCTGACGCTTCAGAAGGCGGGCCTTCTGCGACAGGTCGTGCTCGGCGGCCTTGGCGAGGAAGGCGTCGAGGCCACCGCGGTGCTCGACCGAGCGCAGCGCATGGGCCGAGATGCGAAGACGGAAGCGCTGGCCGAGCGCGTCGGAGATCAGCGTCACCTGGCACAGGTTCGGCAGAAAGCGACGGCGGGTCTTGTTGTTGGCGTGGCTGACGTTGTTGCCGGTCTGGACGGCCTTGCCGGTCAGTTCGCAAGCGCGTGACATGGGATCACCTTTCAAACGTTCGATACGGCCTTCCGGGGCGCGCCGCCACCGGAACGGCAGCGCGATCATCGACCCCATGGCATGATCGGAAAATCGACTGCCCCTATAGTTGCCGGCGGCGGCGACGTCAAGCCGCAGGATCGCCGGAGACGGCCCCGGGCTTGATCCCGCCGCCTTTGCTCCGCAAGACCGGGGGACGCGCCCCGCCGTGCCGCAAAGCCTTGCCCGGAGACTGCCCCATGCTTCGCGCCGCCCCCAGCCTCCTTTTGCTTGCGCTTCTGGCCGGTGCCGCGCCGGCCGGCGCCGACACGCGCCCTGTCCGGACGAACTACACGATCTCGTTGATCGGGCTGCCCGTCGGTCGCGCCGAGTTCCAGACCACGATCGACGGATCCCGGTTCGTCGTCTCCGGCACGCTGGCGTCGGCGGGGCTTGCCGAACTCGTCTCCTCGACGCGAGGCACGAGTTCGGTGTCGGGACGCATCGCCGGCCGCCGGCTCCTCGCCGACCGCTACGCGCTCGCCTACACGAGCGACGGAAAGTCGTGGGCGAGCGACCTCGCCTTGCGGGCGGGCAGCGTGGTTTCGGCCAAGGTCGCGCCGCCCGCGCGAACACCGGCCCCCGCCGACTTCGTGCCGGTGCGCCGAGCGCAGCTGACGGGCGTCGTCGATCCGCTCAGCGGGCTGATGATCAAGCCTGGAGCGCCACAGGATCTTTGCCGCCGCACGCTCAACATCTACGACGGCTGGAGCCGCATCGACCTGCCGCTGGAGCCCGCTGGCACCGAATCGTTCCGAACGGACGGGTTCGAGGGGGAGGCGACGGTCTGCACCACGACGGTTCGACCGGTGAGCGGCTACCGCACCTCGTCCAACGGGCTGAAGTTTCTCAAAGGCAGGACGATCAGGCTCTGGTTCGCCGAGATTGGCGACACCGGCATCTATGCGCCGGTGCGCGTTCGCATTCCGACCGAGGTCGGCCCGCTGACGCTGACCGCCTCGACCTTCGCCAAGCCGTGAGACGTCAGATGCCGGCGCGGTAGGCCGCCGGGATGACGTAGATGTAGATGATCTGCTGCAGGAAGAAGATGAGGAGCAGCACCACCAGCGGCGACAGGTCGAGCCCGCCGAAGTTCGGCAGGATGCGCCGGATCGGCCGATAGAGCGGCTCGGTCATCCGGTACAGGAAATCGCCGATCACCGACACGAACTGGTTGCGCGGATTGACGATGTTGAAGGCGAAGAGCCAGGACAGGATCGCCGACGCGATGATGATCCACCACAGGATGTTGAGGATCAGAAGGACGACTTGGATGACGGCGAGCATGTCGGTCGGCGGCCTTTCGGTTGGGGCACTCTAGCCAGCGGAAGCGTGGCGCGAGGCTCGCACGACGAAATGGGGATTTCCCTAACGAATGCCAGTTTCCCATCGCCGCATACGGCTTCGTGATGCCGGCGCCGCCGGGTCCCGACATGGCGCTTGACAGGTCCCGCGCCGCTATCCTAAATGCCGCCGACTGGTGGACGGGGCTGTAGCTCAGTTGGGAGAGCGCGTCGTTCGCAATGACGAGGTCAGCGGTTCGATCCCGCTCAGCTCCACCATTCCTCGCTTATCGGCACATGGTTTTCGCGGCGGTTCGATCGCCCCGCAATCGCCGTCGCTCGCGACCTGATCCGTCATCTCGTATTCCGAGACATGCGCCGTGCGGTGGGCGAACGCCGTCGCGACGCAGGCATTCGATGCTTGCGCAAGCGGGGATCGGATCCTTCGTCTGTCCTGCCCGCGCGCGACGCAACGCCTGGCAGGGCTTGGCTCCCACCCGTCGCCGGCTGAAACGTGCTACCCTCCCGTCAGTTGAGAACGCGCAGGAGCTTCTCGATCCGGTCGGACACGGCAGTGCCGAGCCGCTCGGCTTCCGGCACGTTGAGGATCACCGCCTCCCGTGCGACATACTCGCAAAGACGCGCGAGGGCCTCGAGGTTCTCCCGCACTTCGCTGTCGACGATGTTGCAGTTCCCGTCGGTCATCTCGCGCCTTTCAGTGGTGGATAGTGGCCGGCCCGATTCGCGGGCACGGACAGAAACGGCTTTCGCGGACCGACGTGGACGATCTGGCTAGCAGCGATGCCGGTTGCGGCGCGCACCGTCGTCAGATTCCGTTCGGACACCCTCATGTAGGCGGCGAGCTTGGAGCGTCCGTCGATCCTCTCCGGCAAGCCGAGAACCTCGACGTCCCAACCGAAGTCCGCCCATCGCGTGAGCCAGTAAGCGTCCTGCAAGCCACCGACCCAGCGAATCCCTTCATCGACGCAATATTCCATCACGGCGCAACACATGGCACTTGTCACACTGTCGTGACTGCCCTCGTACGCCGACGGGATCAGGAACAGCCGCGCCCAGTACGCCCAACGCTCTTGGTCGAAACCCATGCGATCGTCTTGCGATCGCGAGCCGCCTTGACTTTGAAACGAGAAGCCCGCGCACGGCCTCAGACGCGTGGCGGATACGAACCGGCCATGCCGGTATCCGAGAAGGTGGACCGTACCGGTCGGCTGGAGCGGCCCCGCCCGCCGCTCGCCGACACGATGGGCGGAGCGGTTCACCGTTTCGGCAGGCAACCCGGAACGTGCGCGCGCGTACTCGTCCAGGCGATCGGCAAACAGATGGCGGTTCGCCGACGTGACGACCTGGACCTCGAGCATGTCCCTCTCCGTTGAACAGCGTGGATGCTACGCGGAGCGGACGGTTCTTCGAATACCTGTATTCAGGTAGGCGGATGCCGGGAGCGGTTTGGAACGAGGCCGACGGGGAGAGCGGTGTCCACGGACCGCCATCGACAGCCAGCGGTGTCCCGGACAGGGCGCACCTCGTTGCGACCCCGTCGCCCACTGGGCAATCGCGATGGCGAGGGCCCGGCCGGAACCGCTTCAGATCCGGATCTCTCCGCTGCGCATGGCTTCCGCGACGGCCTGCGCGATGGTCGCCACCTCCATCTTCGTGCGCACGTTTCGCAGATGCGTCTGCACGGTCAGGGTGGACAGTCCGAGAATGTCGCCGATGTCCTCGGCGTTCTTGCCGGCCGCGATCCATGTCAGGCACTCGGCTTCCCGCGACGTCAGCACTCGCTCCGGCGACGGCACCTCGCCGAGGATCTGACGCACGCGGTTCACCGCGTAGATGCTCATCAAGTGCACCGCCGAGCGAGACCTCTCCGGCAGTTCGAGAGCGTCGGGCGATGCGAAGGAGACCGCGGCCTGCCAGTGCCGCGATGAGAACATCGGCACCACGAAACCATCCGCCATTTTGAAGTCGGACGCCTCGTTCATCACCTGCTGCGCGATCGGCTGGCGCATCAGGAGCGGGGGCACCTCCCGCCAGGCGAACGGCTCCGTGGTGCGCAGAGCCCATTGCCCGACGCCGTCGCGGTGAAAGAAGTTCTGCTCGGAGTATCGCTCGAACCAGCCATCCGGCCAGGAATTCATCAGGACGAGCGGCGACAGCGGCTGGTTCGGCATCGGCAGGCCGGTGACGAGGAAGTGGTCGAGACCGACCTTGGCAACCTCGCGCTGCAGATCCGCCAGGACCGAATCGACGCGGCTCAAGCCTTTCAAGCGATCGATGAACTCGAAGGCTGCGACGTCGATACGCATTCGATGAACGCTCAGATTGATGGATTCGGGGCCGGCTCTACTGAAGCGTGCGGCCGTCGTTCGTCAAGATGTCGGCGATGAACCGCGGAGGTCACGGTTCGGCGAGCGTCCGACGGCGCCTTGGCGGGCACCGAGTTCTGCCGCCCGCCATGCGCGTGGCGGGGCGGCGCGGTCAGGGGAAAGGACTCGATGTCGACGCCGTCTGCAGGCCGGATCGGCAGCAGTTCGCGGCGCCCCGGGAACCTCCAGCGCCGGCCACGCTTCGGACCGCTTGACTTGGCGACGGTCTCCGTGAGCTTGTGCGCCCCGCGACCCATCGCATGCCTTCGATCCGCGCCCGAGCCGCCCCACGCAAGCGGGGTCGCGGCAGGGGACGTCGGAGGGCGACGGACGATGGACCGATGAGCCGCCCGCATCCGCAGGCATTTCGATACGGCCATGGACGACGGCGGACGACGGGGTGGCGGCGCTCGATCGCGGCTTCCCCCGTCCCGAGCGGCCACTGGCAGACAAGCGGGCCGGTCTCTCGGCCCCGGGCGACGCCATGACCGACGATCCACGCAACCTGGAACGCGAACCCGCCGTGGAGGCGCCCGCCGAGGACCGGTTCGCGGCGTTCCGCAACACGCGTTTCCTGCGCTACTGGCTGGCGCGGTTCCTCGCTGCCTTCGCGGTGCAGGTCGTGGCGGTCTCGGTCGGCTGGCAGATCTACGACCTGACACGCGATCCGCTCGATCTCGGCCTCATCGGCCTGTCGCAGTTCCTGCCGGCGCTGCTCCTCGTCTTCGTCACCGGCACGGTGGCCGACCGCTATTCGCGCCGCCACATCATGGCGCTGGCCATTCTCGTCGAGGCGGCGGGCGCGGGCGTCCTCCTCGCCCTCACCTACGCGGGTCTCGTCTCGCCGGCTCCGGTCTTCGCCGTCCTCGTCCTCTTCGGGGTGGCACGCGCCTTCTTCGGGCCCGCGGCCTCCTCGCTCGTGGTCAACCTCGTATCGAAGGACGAACTCGCCAACGCCATCGCCTGGAACTCGTCCTCGTGGCAGATCGCCTCGATCGTCGGACCGGTGGCAGGGGGCCTTCTCTACGGCGTGTCCTCGCACCTCTCCTACTCGGTCGCGCTCGCGCTCTTCGTGGCGGCCGGCATCCTCATCCTGTCGGTGCCCGCTCCGGCGCAACGGGCCAGCCGCGAGCCGGCGAGCCTGTCGACGGTGCTGGCCGGCTTTCGCTACATCTGGCGCGAGAAGGTGGTGCTCGGTGCCGTGTCGCTGGACCTCTTCGCGGTGCTGCTCGGCGGCGCCGTGGCGCTGATGCCGGTGTTCGCGCGCGACATCCTCCAAGTCGACGAGTTCGGGCTCGGGCTCCTGCGCGCAGCCCCCGGCGTCGGCGCGCTTCTCACCGCGATCTGGCTCGCCGCCCATCCGGTCAAGGACCATGCGGGCCTCGTGATGTTCGCCTTCGTCGCCCTGTTCGGGGGCTTCACGATGTTGTTCGGCCTGTCGACCTCGCCCTGGCTGTCGATCGCCGCACTCATGCTGATGGGGGCGGCCGACATGATCTCCGTCTATATCCGGGAGATCCTGCTCCAGCTCTGGACGCCCGACGACGTGCGCGGCCGGGTGAATGCCGTCAACAGCATCTTCGTCGGGGCGTCCAACGAACTCGGCGAGTTCCGTGCCGGCGTCATGGCGTCGGTCGTCGGCGCGGTGCCGGCCACCGTGATCGGCGGCGCCTGCACGGTGGCGATCGCCGGCCTCTGGGCCTGGGCCTTCCCGCAGCTGCGGCGGGCGAGGAGCCTGGCTGCACGCGAATAGCGCAGGGAAGGTCCTCCGCCCGGCGGCCCAGGCGGATGGTTTGCCGGAGGCGACCCTACTCGAGCGCCTCGCCCGCGCCTTCGGGCGGCGCCACGGGCACGGCGCCCGGCAGCGGCGCGAAGGCGCGGTTCCAGGCGTCCAGCGAGGCGATCTTGTAGGCCTCGGCGAGCGTCGGGTAGTTGAACGTGTTCTCCATGAAGTAGTCGATCGTGCCCTTGAGGTTCAGCACCGCCTGGCCGATGTGGATCAGCTCGGTCGCCCCCTCGCCCACGATGTGCACGCCGAGCAGGCGGCGCGTCTTCTTGGAGAAGATCATCTTCATCATGCCGCTCTGCAGGCCCATGATGTGGCCGCGCGAGGTCTCGCGGAAGCGGGCGATGCCGCACTCGTAAGCGATGCCGCGCTTGCGCACGTCCTCCTCGCTCATGCCCACGGTCGAGATCTCCGGCACCGAATAGATCCCGTAGGGAAAGAACTCCGGCGACGGGGGCGTCGCGACGCCGAAGGCGTGGCAGGCGGCGATGCGTCCCTGTTCCATGGAGGTGGAGGCAAGGCTCGGGAAGCCGATGACGTCGCCGGCCGCATAGATGTGGGGAACCGCCGTCTGCAGCGTCTTCGGGTCCACCGTGATGCGGCCGCGATGGTCGCTCGACAGGCCGGCGGCGGCAAGGTTCAGCCCGTCGGTCGCGCCCATCCGCCCGGCGGCGAAGAGGAGCACGTCGCCGGTGACGTCGCGGCCCGTGGCCAGCCGGCAGACGGGGCGCCCGGCACCGTCGAACTCGATCTTCGTCACCTCGGCGCCGAGCCGCAGCGCGACGTTGCGGTCCCGCAGGTCGTGGACGAACTCCTCCATCAGCTCCTTGTCGACGAAGTCGAGGAAGGTCGGGCGCGGTTCGATCAGCGTCACCTGGACTTCCAGCGCGGAGAAGATCGTGGCGTATTCGACGCCGATGACGCCCGCGCCGATCACGATCAGCGAGCGCGGAAGCTTCGGCACCTCGACGATCTCGTCGGAATCGAAGACGTTGGTGCCGTTGAAGGGAACGTAGTCCGGCCGGAACGGGCGCGTGCCGACCGCGATCAGGATCGTGTCGCCCCGCAGCGTGCGCACCTCGCCGGAGGCGAGCTCGACGTCGATCTCGTGGGCCGAGCGGAAGGACGCCCGGCCATGGACGATCTTCACGCCGTTGCGGGCGAACTGGTGGTCGAGCACGTCGACCTCGTGCTCCAGCGTCTTCACCATGCGCGCCTGGATGTCGGCGCTGGTGATGTCCTCCTTGACGCGGTAGGCGCGGCCGTAGAAGCCGCGCTCGCGCCAGCCGGACAGGTTCAGCACCGTCTCGCGCATGGTCTTGGAGGGGATGGTGCCGGTGTGCACGGACACGCCGCCGACGCGCGCTTGGGCTTCCACCACGATCACCTGGCGCCCGAGCTTGGCGGCCTGGATGGCGGCCCTCCGGCCCGAGGGTCCGCTGCCGATCACGATCATGTCGTAGCGCTGCATGTGATGTCCCGTTCGCGTCCAGAGCATGTCCAGGCGGAGCGGGCGCGCCTTGCCTGGCAATGCGCAACTTCATAGAGCCGGAGCATGTCCCGCGGATGTGGATCCGACGGGCGCGCTCCTGACCTGCGCCGGCGCCGGAGGCCGGCCGCCTCATGCTGCATAGCCGCAGGAGCTTTCGCGAGGCGAGCCTCGTCCGTCAGGACGCGTCGAGGCGCCGACCGAAGACGAGAGCCAGGAAGTCACCCAGCCATTGCTTGACCGGCGCATCGAAGATGGCGCGGCCGGTGAAGTGCTCGCGACGGCTCTGCGCGCCGGGGAGCGACAGGCGGGCATGGCCGCGCGTCGTCCACCGATGCATCATGGCGAGCGTCAGCTCGGCATGGAACTGGATACCGTAGGCGTTGTCCCCGTAGCGCATGGCCTGGTTCGGGAACCGTTCGCCGGTTGCCAGCAGCGTCGCGCCGGCCGGCAGGGTGAAGCCCTCGCGGTGCCACTGGTAGACCATGGGCGGCCACGAGCCCATCAGATCTCGCCCTTCCGGCGTCACGCGTAGAGGATAGTAGCCGACCTCGACAAGACCCTCGGCATGGGGCGCGACCGTGCCGCCGAGGTGCTTGGACAACATCTGGGCGCCGAGGCAGATGCCGAGAAACGGTCGGTTCTCGCGCAGCGGTACGTTCAGCCAGTCGATCTCCTGGCGAAGGTGCGGATCGGGGTCGTTGGCGCTCGGTGGGCCGCCGAACAGGATCGCGCCGCGATGCGCCTCGAGCGTTTGGGGCAGGCGCTCGCCGAGAACCGGTCGCCGCACGTCGAGCGCGACGCCGGCCGCTTCCAGCACCTGGCCGACGCGGCCGGGGGTCGAGGTTTCCTGATGCAGGACGACGAGGACCGGGCGCGGATCGTCCAGGCCCTCGAGGCGGAAGCGCGGGGGTTCGTGCGGCACCGGGGGAACGCCGGCGGGCGCAAGGCTCACGCCTCGACGCTCCCGGTCCCCTGCATCGCCTCGTGCTTGCCGCGCATACGATCGCGCGTCGAGACGCCGAGAAGTTCGGCGACGCGCCACACCACGTTGTCTTCCAGCTCGTGGACCGTGCCGTCCGCAAGAGCGACGCGCCAGAGCAGCTCGACGAACCGCACGCGCTGCGCCTCGTCGAGATGCCGCATCAGGACGCTGGTGAAGCGGTAGAGGTCCACCGCCTCCGCATCGGCCGCCTCGCCCGCGGCCTCGACCCGGCGGGCGGCGTCGAGGCTGAGCCCGTATTCCTCCGCAAGAACGCTGCGAAGGGTCTCGACCTCGAGGGCGGACGCCGCCCCGTCCGCCTCCGCCACATGAAACAGAAGCGCTGCGGCCGCGACCGGCACGTCGTCGGCATCGCGCTGGCCGGCGGGAACGCCGGACAACGTGGCGAGAAAATCCTTCAGCGCTTCGAGCATGGTGAGCGTCCGGTTCGGTCCAGGCGAGCGGAAAGGCGGCAGGCGGTCAGGAACCGGCCGGCGAGGACGTGACCTCGCCCAAGGCCGGACGGGAGGCCTCGACCGACGTGGCCGGGCTTCGCGGATAGTGGTCGGCGATGGCGCGGATCGAGCCGGGCTCCGACAGCGTCGCCACCTGCGGCGTCGCGGGCGGCGACACCCAGCGGAACGCGTCGAGCCGCCCGGTCACGGGCGAAACCGGTGCCCAGTCGCGGTTGGTCGCGCCGTCCGCCGTCCAGATCGGGTCCTTCGGGGCATGGAGGGCCCGGCCCATCCACTGGCGCACCAGAGCCTCGTTGCCCGATTCGGCGTCTTCGATATCGGCGAGGAGGAGATAGGTGGATTCGCGCGGCTCGGCCTCGGCTGCCGCCACCGCCTCGGCGCGGGCGGTCGCGAAGTCACGGGCATCGAGCGCCGCGTGGGCGACCGCAAGGCGCGACTCGACATGGCCGGGATGCAGGGCGGCGAGCGCGCGCGCCCGGCGCAGGCGCTCCTCCACGCCGTCGCCGGAGCGCGCATGGATATAGAGCGCGGCGATCTCGGGATGGGGCGCGACCTTCCATGAGGCCTCGAGCGCCTTCGTCGCCGCCCGACCATCGCCGAGGCGGATGGCGGCGCGACCGGCGATGGCGGCGGCCGGCACGAGGTCGGGCGCGAGCTTCTGCGCCTCGCGCGCCAGCGTGCGGGCTCCCGCCGGATCGGCGTCGGCCAGCGTCTGCGCCTTGCCGGCGAGGAGCACGGCGCGCAGGCGACGGCTTTCGGCCTTGTCGATCAGGCGCGAATCGCGTTGCGCTTCCAGGATCGCCAGCGCCCCGTCGAAGTCGCCTTGCGCGGCCTTGAGGTCGAGCACGGCGCCGCCGGCCCAGCCGACATGGGGCGCGATGCGGACCGCGCGCTCGGCGTAGTTGCGCGCAGCGCTCCGGTCGCCGAGGCGCTCGGCCTCCAGATACAGCCCGCGCAGGCCGACGAGCCGGGTCTCGGGCTGCGCCTCCAGTTCCTCGAAGATGGCGCGGGCCCGGGTGTTGTCGCCCTCGATCAGCGCGGTCTGCGCATCGAGGAAGCGCAGCATCGGCTCGGAGCGGCCCGGCAGGAGCTTGGCGGCCTGGCTCGTCATGCGGCGGGCCGTCACCGCGTCGCCCGCGCCGACCGCGATGATGCCGGCGGACAAGGCCCGGTAGCCCTTGTCGCGGCGACGCGTCGAGAAGAAGCGCGACACGCGGTCGGGCGCCTTGAAGAAGCCGCGCACCAGCCAGAACAGGAGAATCACCGCGACCACGAGCGCGATCTGCAGCACTACGAAGACGGTGAAGCTCGTGCCGACCTCCTGGCCTTGCCAGATCAGCGACACGGTTCCGGGATGGTCGGCGAGCCAGGCGAAGCCGAGACCGGCGGCCAGGACCACGAGGAAGAAGGCGAGAACAGCCAGCATGTCAGCCCTGCGAGGAGGCGCCGACGGCGCGGTTGATCGTGTCCTGGATAAGGCGGTCGGCCTCGACGCGCGCCCGCACGTCGCGGGCGAACGCGTCCGAAGCGGTCTTGGCCGCATCGGGCAGCTTGTCCCATTCGGCGAGCCAGGCGGCATAGTCGCCGGCCGAAACGGCGGCGTCCATGCGGGCGACGGCGGCTTCCGGCCCGGGTGCATCGGGGGTGACGCTCGTTCCGGCCGGGCGCACCTGGACCAGCGAGCGCAGGCCCGACAGGACCTGCGTGCCGACGTCCTCGTTGGAGACGGCCGGGCGCACGGCGGCGAGGATCGCCGTTTCGGCGTCCGGCCAACGGCCGGCAAGCGCCGACGCGGTGGGCACGCCGGAGGCCGCGAAGTCGCGCAAGGGCGCGACGGCCTCGGCGCCCCCGGACGCCTGCGCGAAGCTCTCCAGCTCCGACATGAAGGGGGTGCCGCGATCGATGGCGGATTTCAGTCCGGCCGCCGACAGGGCGACGGCCGCACGCTTGTTGGCCTCCTCGATGGCCGACAGGCGCTGCGCGAACCCGTCGATCGCCGAGCGCGTCTCGTTCGCGGCGGTCTGCGCGTTCTGGGCCGCCTGCTGGGCGGCGGAAACGCCCCCGCGCGCCTCGTCCGCCGCGCTTTGAGCGGCGCTGGCCGTGTCGCGCGCGGCGGTCGCGGCCGTCTCGGCCCGCGCGGCCGTGTCGCGCGCGGCGGTGGCGGCTTCCGTTGCGGCCGCGGC
>NZ_BBWJ01000013.1 GCF_001463745.1 Aureimonas sp. AU22
GCCGCGCCCCGTGCCGCCACCCGCGGCGAGGTCCGCCGCGCCGCCCGCCGCACCGCGCGCGGCGCGCCAGGGCGTTCCCGGCGTCGGGCGGATCGTCGCGGTGGCCAGCGGCAAGGGCGGGGTCGGCAAGTCGACGACGGCCGTCAACCTCGCGCTCGGGTTCCACGCGCTGGGGCTCCGCACCGGGCTCCTGGATGCCGACATCTACGGTCCCTCCGTTCCCCGGCTCCTCGGCCTGAAGGGGCGGCCGGAACTCGAGGGCGGGCGCGTGATGCGGCCGATGGAGGCCTATGGGCTGAAGGCGATGTCGATGGGGTTCCTCGTCGAGGAGGACACGCCGATGATCTGGCGCGGACCGATGGTCATGTCCGCGCTCAACCAGATGCTGCGAGAGGTCGCCTGGGGTGAACTCGACGTGCTGGTCGTCGACATGCCGCCCGGCACGGGCGATGCGCAGCTGACGATGGCCCAGCAGGTTCCGCTCGCCGGCGCGGTGATCGTCTCGACCCCGCAGGATCTGGCCCTCATCGATGCGCGCAAGGGGCTCGCGATGTTCCAAAAGGTCGAGGTGCCGGTGCTCGGCATCGTCGAGAACATGAGCTACTTCATCGCCCCCGATACGGGAAAGCGCTACGACATCTTCGGCCATGGCGGCGCACGCGCGGAAGCGGAACGGCTCGGCGTGCCGTTCCTCGGGGAAGTGCCGCTGGAGATGGCGATCCGCGAGGGGTCGGATGCGGGCGCGCCGGTGATGGCAGCGCAGCCGGACGGGCCGCACGCCCGCGTCTACGCCGCCATCGCCGAGCGAACGCTTGCGTCAATCGAGGCAGCGGGATCGGCCGCCGGCAAGGCACCGACTATTGTTTTTGAGTGAGAAACCAAAAAACACGCTTGCGTCAGGACCATGTCGTGGTCGAAATGTGCCCTTCCGACGGCAGTGCAGCCGTCCTAGGCACGTTCATGGGAGAACGCGTTTCATGGGTCTGACCAAGAAGCTCCTTGCGGCGACGGCGATCGTCCTCGCGCTCGGCACGGCCGCCTCGGCCAAAACCTTCGTCTATTGCTCGGAAGGGTCGCCCGAGGGCTTCGACCCCGGCCTCTACACGGCCGGCCAGACCTTCGACGCCTCGGCTCACCCGGTCTACAACCGTTTGGCCGAGTTCAAGAAGGGCACGACCGAGACCGAGCCGGGCCTCGCCGAGACCTGGGACGTCTCCGAGGACGGGCTGCAGTACACGTTCAAGCTGCGCCCGGGCGTCAAGTTCCATTCCAATGCGAACTTCACCCCGACGCGTGACATGAACGCCGACGACGTCGTGTTCTCGTTCGACCGTCAGGGCAACAAGGACAATCCCTGGAACCAGTACGTCGCCGGCGCCTCGTGGGAGTACTACACTTCCATGTCGATGCCCGACTTCGTGAAGTCGATCGAGAAGGTGGACGACCTGACCGTCCGCTTCACGCTGAACCAGCCCTATGCGCCGTTCATCGCCAACATCGCGATGCCCTTCGCCTCCATCGTGTCGAAGGAGTACGCCGACAAGCTCGCCGAAACCGGCCAACAGGCGCAGCTCAACCAGGCGCCGATCGGCACCGGGCCGTTCGAGTTCGTCGCCTATCAGCCCGACGCCGTGATCCGCTACAAGGCCTTCGCCGACTACTGGGGTGGCAAGCAGCCGATCGACGACCTCGTCTTCGCCATCACGAAGGACGCCGCCGTCCGCCAGCAGCGCCTCCTGGCCGGCGAGTGCCACCTCATGGCTTACCCGAACCCGGCCGACGTGCCGGCGCTCCAGCAGAACGCCGACCTGACAGTGTCCGAGCAGGAAGGCCTCAACATCGGCTACCTCGCCTGGAACACCACGCAGCCGCCCTTCGACAAGCCGGAGGTTCGTCGCGCGCTGAACATGGCGATCAACAAGGACGCCATCATCCAGGCCGTCTACCAGGGCGCCGGACAGAAGGCCGTTTCGCCGATCCCGCCGACCATGTGGAGCTACGACGCTTCGCTGAAGGACGATGCCTATGATCCGGAAGCGGCCAAGAAGGCGCTGGCGGATGCCGGCGTTTCCAACCTGTCGATGAAGATCTGGGCGATGCCGGTGGCCCGTCCCTACAACCCGAACGCCGCCCGCATGGCCGAGCTGATGCAGGCGGACCTCGCCAAGGTCGGCGTGACGGCCGAGATCGTCTCCTACGAGTGGGGCGAGTATCTGAAGCGTGCCGCCGATCCCAAGCACGACGGCGCCGTCCTCCTTGGTTGGACCGGCGACAACGGCGATCCCGACAACTTCCTCGCCACGCTCCTGAGCTGCGACGGCGTCGGCACCTCCAGTAACGCTGCCGCCTTCTGCAACGAGGAGTACGAGAAGGTCGTCCAGGAGGCCAAGCGCGTCTCCAGCCAGGAAGAGCGCGCCAAGCTCTACAAGCAGGCGCAGGAGATCTTCAAGCAGCAGGCGCCCTGGGCGACGATCGCGCATTCGGTGGTCTACGTTCCGATGCGCAAGAACGTCACCGGTTTCGTGCAGAGCCCGCTCGGCGACTACACGTTCGACGGCGTCGACATTACCGAGTAATTCAGACCATCATCGCAGGGAAGGGGAGCGGCGCCCGGCGCCGTTCCCCTTTTCGTTTGGCCGAAGCTGCTGTTTGACATAAACATTTCGGCTCGCGCCGCCGCCGGCGGCTTACGGACCTTCAGGGGCCCCACCCATGTTCCGCTTCATCCTGGCTCGCCTTGGCGTGCTTGTTCCGACATTCGTCGGCGTGGCGATCGTCGCCTTTTCCTTCATTCGCCTCCTGCCCGGGGACCCCGTCCTTCTGATGGCGGGCGAGCGCGGCATCAGCGCCGAGCGCCATGCGCAGCTGACGGCCGCGCTCGGCTACGACCAGCCGCTGCCGATCCAGTTCTGGCACTATCTCACCAGCCTCTTCAGCGGTGACTTCGGCACCTCGCTCGTGACGCGACGTCCGGTGCTGACCGAGTTCCTGACCCTGTTCCCGGCAACGGTCGAGCTGTCGATCTTCGCCATCCTGATCGCGGTCGCCCTCGGCGTTCCGGCCGGCGTCTTCGCCGCCGTCAAGCGCGGCTCCTGGGCGGACCAGACGATCATGGGAACGGCGCTCGTCGGCTACTCCATGCCGATCTTCTGGTGGGGTCTGCTCCTCATCATCTTCTTCTCAGGCACGCTCGGCTGGACGCCCGTCTCCGGGCGCATCTCGCTCCTCTACTTCTTCCCGCCCGTCACCGGCTTCATGACGATCGACGCGCTCTTGTCGGGGCAGGCCGGCGCGTTCAAGTCGGCGCTGAGCCACCTGATCCTCCCCGGCATCGTGCTCGCCACGATCCCGCTCGCCGTGATCGCACGGCAGACACGCTCGGCCATGCTCGAGGTGTTGAGCGAGGACTACGTTCGCACGGCCCGCGCCAAGGGCCTCAAGTCCAGCCGCGTCGTCGGCATCCACGCCCTGCGCAACGCGCTCATCCCCGTCATCACCACGATCGGCCTGCAGATCGGCGTGATGATGGCCGGCGCGATCCTGACGGAGACGATCTTCTCCTGGCCCGGGATCGGAAAGTGGATGGTGGATTCGGTCTTCCGCCGCGACTACCCCGTGGTCCAGGGCGGGCTTCTGCTCATCGCCATCGTCGTCATGGTGGTGAACCTCGTGGTCGATCTTCTCTACGGCCTGATCAACCCCCGCGTCCGGGCCTGATAGGAGAGCCGCGATGTCCCATATCCAAGCCCAAGAGGCCGAAGCCGGGGTCGGCGCGATCGTGCCCGACCGCATTCCCGAGGGTGGCCAGCGGCGGCGCATGCTGTCGGAGTTCTGGTACTACTTCTCCGTCAATCGCGGGGCCGTCGCCGGCCTCGTGGTCTTCGCACTGGTGGTGGTCGTGGCGATCCTCGCGCCCGTCATCGCCCCCTACGATCCGGTGGCGCAGAACCGCGAGGCGCTCCTCATGCCGCCCGTCTTCCTCGAAGGCGGCCAGTGGAGCTACCTCCTCGGCACCGACGCGGTCGGCCGCGATATCCTCTCCCGCCTGATCTACGGCGCCCGGTACTCGCTCTTCATCGGCACCTTCGTCGTCGTCCTGGCGGTGTCGACCGGTATCGTCATCGGTCTCGTCGCGGGCTACCTGCGGGGCTGGGTCGACACCGTCATCATGCGCGTGATGGACGTGATCCTCGCCTTCCCGTCGCTGCTTCTCGCGCTCGTGCTGGTGGCGGTGCTCGGACCCGGTCTCGTCAACGCGATGATCGCGATCGCCCTCGTGCTGCAGCCCCATTTCGTGCGCCTCACCCGCGCCTCGGTCATGGCCGAGAAGGAGCGCGAATACGTTACCGCCGCCCGTGTCGTGGGCGCGGGTCCGATCCGGCTGATGTTCAAGACGATCCTGCCGAACTGCCTCGGTCCGCTGATCGTCCAGGCGACCCTGTCCTTCTCCAACGCCATCCTCGATGCGGCGGCGCTCGGCTTCCTCGGCCTCGGCGCGCAGCCCCCGACGCCCGAATGGGGCACGATGCTGGCGGAAGCGCGCGAGTTCGTGCTGCGCGCGTGGTGGGTGGTGACCTTCCCGGGTCTCGCCATCCTCGTCACCGTGCTGGCGATCAACCTCATCGGTGACGGTCTGCGCGACGCGCTCGACCCGAAGATGCGCCGGAGCTGAGGCCGATGTCCCTTCTCGAAATCCGCAACCTCACGGTTTCCTTCGACACCGCTTCCGGCCCCTTCAAGGCGGTGGACGGCATCGACCTGCATGTCGACCAGCGGGAAGTGCTGGCAATCGTCGGCGAGTCCGGGTCCGGCAAGTCGGTCGGCATGCTGGCGACCATGGGTCTCCTGCCGAAGACCGCGACGGTGACCGCGGACAAGCTCACCTTCGAGGGCCGCGACCTTCTCACGCTGACCTCGCGCCAGCGACGCGAGATCGTCGGGCGCGACATCGCCATGATCTTCCAGGAGCCGATGGCGAGCCTCAACCCGTGCTTCACGGTAGGCTTCCAGCTCACCGAGACGCTGCGCTTCCATCTTGGCCTCGGCCGGGCGGAGCGCAAGCGGCGCGCCGTCGAGCTCCTCCAGTCGGTCGGCATCCCCGATCCCGAGGCGCGCATGTCGAGCTTTCCGCATCAGATGTCGGGCGGCCAGTGCCAGCGCGTGATGATCGCCATGGCGATCGCCTGCAATCCGAAGCTCCTGATCGCCGACGAGCCGACGACGGCGCTGGACGTGACCATCCAGAAGCAGATCCTCGACCTTCTGGTCGGGCTGCAGCGCGAGCACGGCATGGGCCTCATCATGATCACCCACGACATGGGCGTCGTGGCCGAGACGGCCCATCGCGTCGTCGTCCAGTACAAGGGCCGCAAGATGGAGGAGGCGGGCGTGCTCGAACTCTTCGAGAACCCGAAGAACCCCTACACCCGCGCGTTGCTTTCGGCTCTGCCGGAGAATGCGACGGGCGACCGTCTGCCGACCGTTGCCGACGCCCTCGCCCTGGAGACCGCGCGATGAGCCCCGTCCTCGAAGCGCGCGGGATCAAGCGCGACTACCTCGTGCCGCAAGGGATCTTTTCCGCGCCCAAGGCCGTGCATGCGGTCAAGGGCGTGTCCTTCTCCGTGGAGAAGGGCAAGACGCTGGCGATCGTTGGCGAATCCGGCTGCGGCAAGTCCACGTTGGCGCGCATCCTGACGCTGATCGACGAGCCGACGGCGGGCGAACTCTTCATCGACGGCCAGCCGATGCGCATCGAGAAGGGCGTGACCCGCGAGATGCGCCGCAAGGTGCAGATGGTGTTCCAGAACCCCTACGGCTCGCTCAATCCGCGCCAGAAGGTCGGCGACGTCCTGACCGAGCCGCTGGTGCTCAACACCGAGATGCCCGCCGGCGAGCGGCGCAGCCAAGCCATGGCGATGCTGGTGAAGGTCGGCCTCGGGCCGGAGCACTACAACCGCTATCCCCACATGTTCTCGGGTGGCCAGCGCCAGCGCATCGCGATCGCCCGTGCGCTGATGCTGAACCCGAGCCTTCTCGTGCTCGACGAGCCGGTCTCGGCGCTCGACCTGTCGGTTCAGGCGCAGATCCTCAATCTCCTCGCCGACCTGCAGGACGAACTCGGTCTCACCTACGTCTTCATCAGCCACGACCTGTCGGTGGTGCGCTACATCGCCGACACGGTGATGGTGATGTATTACGGCGAGGTGGTGGAGTACGGCACGCGCGACGAAGTGTTCGACGCGCCGTCCCACGAGTACACGCAGAAGCTGTTCGCCTCGACGCCGCGCGCCGATGTGGAGAGCATCCGCCGACGGGTCGCCGCGCGGGCCTGACGGTCAGACGAAGAGACTCCAGAGACGGTGGGCGTCGATCTTTCCGAGAAGGCGCCCGCGCTCGGCCACCACCACGTCGCCCCGTCGCAGCACCGGCAGCACGTCCGACAGGCGCGTGCCGGTCTGGACGAGACCGGCGAAGCCGGCGGCCTCGTCGGCCGGGGTGATCGGTGCCATCACGTCTTCCGCCAGGAGGAATCCGACCGGGTTGAGTTCCGACAGCAACGCCGCGACATGGCCCGTCGCCGGCTCGAGCACGAGGTCGCGGGGCGGACCGGCCTGAACCAGTCGGCCGTTGTCGAGAACCGCGATCCGGTCGCCGACGCGCAGCGCCTCGGCGGGATCGCACGTCGTCAGGATCACCGTCTTGCCCGTGCGCTCGCGCAGGCGTCGGAGCGAGGCGACGAGCGACGGGTCGCGCCAGGCGTCCGGGGTGTCGAGTGTTCCGTCGAACAGAGCCACGGGTTCGTTGCCGAGCGAGGCGACCAGAAGTTGGAGGTGCGAGCGCAGGCCGGGGCCGAGGTCCGCAACGCTCGCGCCGGCCGCGTCGCGCAGGCCGGCATTGGCGAGCTCCAGAACGGCACGGGGTGCCCGGTCGCGTCTGGAAACGCCATGATCGGCAAGCGCGGCCTCGACCACGGCGGCGACCGTGCGCCGCGAAGACAACCGAACGGGCGCGCGCCGGTCCGCCACGGTCTCCGCCGCATGCCGCTTTAAATGTTGGCGTGTCGCGGTCGCAAGTTCGAACGCGCCGCCCGCCGTCAGAAAGGACACCGATCCCCTTTGTATCGGGACAGCACCGGCGAGCGCGGCCAGCAAGCTCGACTTGCCCGACCCCGAACCCCCGAGGATCACGAGGATCTCGCCGGCATAGACGTCGAGATCGACGTCGATCAGCGCCACCGTGCCATCGCCCGCGACGCGAATCGCATGATGGCTGTCGCCGGCGTCGGCACGACGAAGGGCCGTGCCCGGCTGGCGGCCGTGAACCACGGCGAGGCGGCGGATGCTGATCTGCGGAGTCATGCGGCGGGCTTATGCGCCACCGTCAAAGCCTGCGCAAGCGCGAGGCGGGTGGGCCGGGGCCGCCGGTCGCGAAGATGAATTCGACGTCATGAACCCGTTGTAACTCGATCAAGGACGAGCATGGGAGCAGTCTCGCTCCTGGCGCACCAAGCCACGGACTGCCGGGCTCGCACCCCGACCCTCGGGCGACTTGGGATCGATGGCGCCGATCGAACCAGGAGTTAAGCCATGAAGTCCTCCCTCACTGCCGCCCTCGTCGTCTTCGGTTCCCTCGCCGCGGCATCCGCCGCGACGGCAGCCACGCCCGTCGTGCGGCATCCCGTCCACCGCGTCGTCGTGATGAGAGCCGAGCCGACACGCACCGTGCCGGTCAGGATCATCAGCGAGACGCCCAACAAGGATCCGGGCCTTCTCGGGGTCTTCCAGGCGACGGACGGCGTCATCTATTCGCCGGTGACGCACGATCCGCGCAGCCATGGTCTGCCGAACTACTGAACCGTCCAGCCCACCCGCCGGAAAGGCCGCACGATCCGTCGTGCGGCCTTCGTGTTTCCGGCGTAGTCTTGCCGCCGACACTTGCGGAGGGAATGCGATGGCCGAGGACATCCTGCTTTACACCAACCCGATGTCGCGCGGGCGGATCGCGCGCTGGATGCTGGAGGAGGTCGGCCAGCCCTATCGGGTCGAGGTGCTCGGCTACGGCACGTCGATGAAGTCCCCGGCCTATCTCGCTGTCAATCCGATGGGGAAGGTGCCCGCGATCGTCCATTGCGGCGCCGTGGTGACGGAAGCCGCCGCGATCTGCGCCTATCTCGCCGACGCCTTTCCCGAGGCCGGTCTCGTGCCCGAACCGGGCGCGGCGCGGGCGGACTACTTCCGCTGGATGTTCTTCGCGGCCGGCCCCCTCGAGGCCGCCGTCGTAAACCGCGCGCTCGGCGTCGACGTCAAGCCGGACCAGACGGCCTTCGTCGGATACGGCTCGTTCGGGCGCGTCATGGACGCATTGGAGGAGGCCCTGTCGCGCGGCGACTACATCGCCGGAGACCGCTTCAGCGCCGCCGACCTCTATGTCGGCTCCCATGTCGGCTTCGGCCTCCAGTTCGGGTCCTACGAGAAGCGGCCGGCCTTCGAGGCCTATCACGCGCGCCTGAGCGAGCGACCAGCCTTCCGACGCGCGGCGGAAGCCGACGACCGGCTGATCGCCGAGGCCAAGGCGCGAGGAGCCTGAGCGGCGCCCCGCAAGTGCAAACCACTGGCAAATAGGGGGGCGGAGCACTTTTCCGTTGCGGCGAAAAAGGCCTTCGGCTACCCATGCCGCATGAACCACGCACGCAACCTCACGAACTGGTGGCAGGCCCGCTTCTAGCGGCTTTGCGAACCCGTGCGCGTTCGATCGACAAAGGCCGCTCCGGACCCCCGGCGGCCTTTTCCTTTTGAGGGGCCCCGGGGCCGGCGCTCAAGATGGAGTGGATGGCATGACCCTCGAAACCGCAAGCGACCACGCGCATGTCTACCTGACGGAGGGCGGCGTGGAGATCACGCGGCGTCGCCGCGACGTCGCCTATGCCGGTGCCATCGAGCCGTTCGTGGATCGCCTCGACACCCGGCGCGGCGCGGTCTTCTCGTCGAACTACGAGTATCCCGGCCGCTACACCCGATGGGATACGGCCATCGTCGATCCGCCTCTCGTGGTCACGTCGTCGGGCCGGGCAGTCGTGGTGGAGGCGCTGAACGACCGCGGACGCGTGCTGCTCGGCTTCGTCGCCGAGGCGCTGGACGGGCACGAGGACATCGCCTCCGCCACCCGCACCGACGATCGGCTCGACATCACCATCGCCCTGCCGTCGCGCGCCTTCACTGAAGAAGAGCGCTCGCGCATGCCGACCGTCTTCTCGGTGCTGCGCACGATCGTCGCGCTGTTCAAGTCCGACGAGGATTCCGATCTCGGCCTCTACGGCGCCTTCGGCTACGACCTCGCCTTCCAGTTCGATCGTGTCGAGGAAACGCTGGCGCGTGGCGCCGACCGGCGCGACATCGTGCTCTACCTGCCGGACGAGATCCTGATGGTGGATCACTACGCGGCCAAGGCTTATGTCGAGGAGTATCAGTTCGCCAGGGACGGTCGGTCCACGGAGGGGCTGGCCGGCGGCGGCGCGGATGCGCCTTTCCAGCGGTCCGAGACGGTGCCGCCGCGCGGCGACCACAAGCCCGGCGAATACGCTGCCCTCGTGCGCCGTGCCAAGGAGAAGTTCATGCGAGGCGACCTCTTCGAGGTCGTGCCGGGCCAGACCTTCTACGAGCGCGTCGAGCACAAGCCGTCCGAGGTTTCGCGCCGGCTGAAGGGCATCAACCCGTCGCCCTATTCCTTCTTCATCAATCTCGGCTCCAACGAGTTCCTGATCGGCGCTTCGCCGGAGATGTTCATCCGCGTCTCCGGCCGCCGGGTCGAGACCTGCCCGATTTCCGGTACCATCCGGCGCGGCGAGGACGCGATCTCGGATTCCGAGCAGATCCTCAAGCTTCTCAATTCCAAGAAGGACGAGTCCGAGCTGACCATGTGCTCGGACGTTGACCGCAACGACAAGAGCCGCGTCTGCGAGCCGGGCTCGGTGCGCGTCATCGGCCGTCGCCAGATCGAGATGTATTCGCGCCTGATCCACACGGTGGACCACATCGAGGGTCGGCTGCGCGAGGGCATGGACGCGATGGACGCGTTCCTGTCCCACGCCTGGGCGGTGACGGTGACCGGCGCGCCCAAGCTCTGGGCCATGCGCTTCATCGAGCAGAACGAGAAGAGCCCGCGCGCCTGGTACGGCGGGGCCGTCGGCATGATGCACTTCAACGGCGACATGAACACCGGCCTGACACTGCGCACCATTCGCTTGAAGGACGGGGTCGCCGAGGTTCGTGCCGGCGCGACGCTTCTCTACGATTCCAATCCGGAGGAGGAGGAGGCCGAGACCGAGCTCAAGGCGTCGGCGATGATCGCCGCCATCCGCGAGGCCGGCAAGCCGAATGCCGGCGGTGCGGCGGCCGAGCGCGCCAAGGTCGGGCAGGGCGTGCGCATCCTGCTCGTCGATCACGAGGACTCCTTCGTCCATACCCTCGCCAACTACTTCCGCCAGACCGGCGCGGACGTCACCACCGTGCGCACGCCCGTGCCGGAGGAGATCTTCGACCGCGTCGCGCCCGATCTCGTGGTGCTGTCGCCCGGTCCCGGCAAGCCGGACGACTTCGACTGCCGCGGCACGATCGTCGAAGCGCGCAAGCGCGGGATGCCGATCTTCGGCGTCTGCCTCGGGCTCCAGGCGCTGGCCGAAGCCTATGGCGGCACGCTGCGCACGCTGCACGTTCCCGTCCACGGAAAGCCGTCGCGTGTGCGCGTCTCCACCCCCGGCGTCATCTTCTCCGGCCTACCGAACGAGGTGACCGTCGGGCGCTACCACTCGATCTTCGCCGATCCCGTGCGCCTGCCGCGCGAGTTCGAGGTAACGGCGGAAACCGAGGACGGCATCGTGATGGCGTTCGAGCACCGTCACGAGCCCGTGGCGGCCGTTCAGTTCCACCCCGAAAGCATCATGAGCCTCGGCTCGGAGGCCGGCATGCGCATGATCGAGAACGTCGTGGCGCACCTGCCGCGCCGCGCGAAGGTGAAGGCGGCCTGATGACGGCATCGACGATGACGATTGCCGACGATTCCGGCCGCCTGGTGAAGCGCACGGCGGTGATGACCGTTGCCGTCGCCTGTCTCGTGCTCGGCATCAAGTATGCCGCCTACGTGGTCACCGGCTCGGTGGCGCTGTTCTCGGACGCGCTGGAATCGATCGTCAACGTGGTCGCCGGCCTGATCGCCCTCTGGGCGGTCAGCGTCAGCTACAAGCCAGCCGACGTCGACCACCCCTACGGGCACACCAAGGCCGAGTATTTCTCGGCCGTGGTGGAAGGCGTCCTCATCGTGGTCGCCGCGCTCCTCATCCTGCGCGAGGCCTACGGCGCCTATCTCGCCCCGCGCGACATCGAGGCACCGATGCTCGGGATCGCGATCAACGGCGTGGCGACCGTGATCAATCTCGGCTGGGCGCTGCACCTCATCCGCGAGGGGCGCAAGCACCGCTCACCTGCGCTCGACGCCGACGGCCGTCACATCATGGCCGACGTCGTGACCTCGGTCGGCGTTCTCGCGGGCCTGGCTGTCGCCAGCGTCACCGGCTGGACGATCCTCGATCCGGCACTTGCCGCCCTCGTCGCGCTCAACATCCTGCGCGAGGGCTGGAAGGTCGTGGCCAGTTCCCTTTCCGGTTTGATGGACCAGGCCCTGGAGCCGGCTGATGACACGCGCGCGCGAGAGATCATCTCGGCTTCCGCGCAAGGGGCGATCGAGGTCCACGACGTGCGCACCCGCATCGCCGGCCGCGCCGTCTTCATCGAGTTCCACATGGTGGTGCCGAGCGATATGCGGGTCGTCGATGCGCACACGATCTGCGACCGCATCGAGGACGCGCTTCAGGCGGCCTTTGCCGGCGCGCGGGTGCTGATCCACGTCGAGCCGGAGGAGGAGGCGAAGCAGGTCGGCGTGCCGGTCCTCTGAACCCGAGCGGCCGGTCGGCGCTGCGCATCACGCCGCGTCAACCTGTTGGGCGGCAAAAAGGCAGGTTCACTTACTTTAACGACGCACTGTTCAACATTGGCTGCTCGAAACGCGGGCTGTCAGTGCCTAAATGGGATGCATCGGACGACACATACAAAAACCTCTGCCTCCTCCCAATTTGCAGAGACGATGTGCTGGCGCGCCGAATATTTCATAAGGACAAGAACAATGAAGATTTCCGTCTTTGCTTCGGCCGTTGCGGTATCGCTTGCCGCTCTTACCGGCGCGGCTTCTGCTTCCGGCCTGGTTCCGGGCTCCGATACTTCCGATCGTGCGGCCGACAGCATCGCCGTCAACAGCGTGATCCGTGGCGAGACCGCCGCTGCCCCCAGCGCGACCGTCACCGAGACCCGCTCCTTCGGCTACCCGGCCGCCACGGGCGAGGCCGTGAACCTCGTCCCCGGTTCGCGCTTCGAGACGCACGCCGCCGACTCGAACGCCGTGAACTCGGTGATCCGCGGCAACTATGGCGGTGGCTACACGGCCGGCGCGCCGACGGTGGTCCGCATCGTCCCGGGCTCCGACTCGTTCTGATCGCACGGCGAGGCGGCTCCGACCGCCTCTTCCTCGAAGGCCCGATCCGCAAGGACCGGGCCTTTTTCGTTTCTGGTGCTTATGGGACTTGCCTTCCCGCGCGGCGCAGGCCATCCTTCTCTCAGATGATCGAAGCACACGCCCCTTTCGGCCCCATGGCCCCGACGCCCGCGCGCTCGCGCGGCGCCGACGCGCGTCTGCTTCTCCGCTCGCTTCTTCTCGTCCTTAGCGGCGATCGTCGGGCCCGTTGATCGAAGGGGCGCCCGGCGGTCGAGCCGGCGCGCGACACCCTCGGCAGCGTCCAGTCTCTTCGGCTTTACATCTCCTCCCAATTCCTGAAAGACGCGCGTAAGCCGGCCCGTGGCCGCACCGTCTTCGCCGAACGAGCAAGGTTTCGTCATGTCCGCATCCATGCCGGTGATGCCCAAGGCCGCCGAAAAGTATCAGCCCTATCCCGCCGTCGACCTGCCGGATCGCCAGTGGCCCTCGCGCCGCATCGAGACGGCGCCGATCTGGTGCTCGGTGGACCTGCGCGACGGCAACCAGGCGCTCGTCGACCCGATGGGCCAGGAGCGCAAGTCGCGCATGTTCGCGCTCCTCAAGCACATGCGCTTCCGGGAGGTCGAGATCGGCTTCCCCTCGGCCTCGCAGACCGACTTCGACTTCACCCGCTGGTGCATCGAGGAAGGGGGCGTGCCCGACGACATGTCCCTCCAGGTGCTCGTCCAGTGCCGGCCGGAGCTGATCACGCGCACCTTCGAGAGCCTGGAAGGCGCGAAGAATCCGATCGTCCACTTCTACAACTCGACCAGCGAGCTGCAGCGCCGCGTCGTGTTCGGCAAGGACCGCGCCGGCATCCGCCAGATCGCGGTGGACGCGGCCGAGATGATCGCCGAGATGGCCGACAAGGCCGGCGGCGGGTTCCGCTTCGAGTATTCGCCGGAGAGCTTCACCGGCACCGAGCTCGATTTCGCGCTGGAGATCTGCAACGCCGTCACCGAGGTGATGCGGCCGACCCCCGAGAACCGGCTGATCCTGAACCTGCCGGCCACCGTCGAGATGTCGACGCCCAACGTCCATGCCGACCAGATCGAGTGGATGAGCCGCAACCTCGACAAGCGCGACTGCATTATCCTGTCGCTCCATCCGCACAACGACCGCGGCACCGCGATCGCGGCGACCGAGCTCGGCCTGATGGCGGGCGCCGACCGGGTCGAGGGAACGCTCTTCGGCAACGGCGAGCGCACCGGCAACGTCGATCTCGTGACGCTGGCGCTCAACATGTACACGCAAGGGGTCGATCCCGAGCTCGACGTCTCCGACATCAACCGGATGAAGGAGGTCTACGAGCACTGCAACCAGCTCGCGATCCCCGAGCGGCACCCCTATGTCGGCGAGCTCGTCTACACGGCGTTCTCCGGCTCGCATCAGGACGCGATCAACAAGGGCATGAAGGCGGCGAAGGTCGCCAACAAGCCGCAATGGGAGGTGCCCTACCTGCCGATCGACCCGCAGGACGTCGGCCGCTCCTACGAGGCGATCATCCGCATCAACTCGCAGTCCGGCAAGGGCGGCATCGCCTACGTGCTGCAGGCCGATCACGGCATCAATCTGCCGCGCAACCTGCAGGTCGATTTCCGCGAGGACATCCAGCGGATCACCGACGAGGAAGGCAAGGAACTGCCCGTCAAGCGCATCTACGACCGCTTCATCGAGCGATACGTGGAGCAGCCGGGCGCGCGCTTCTCCTATGTCGAGCACTTCACCCGGCCGGAGCAGGGCCCCTCGCGGCGAAGCGTGACGGCGACGATTCGCGATGGCGACAAGACCGTGGAGATCGAGGGCCGGGGGACCGGCGCGATCGACGGGTTCATCGACGGCCTGTCGCGGCACCTCGGGCTCGAGCTCTCGGTCGCCGACTATTCCGAACACTCGCTCCAGCGCGGCTCCAACGCCTCGGCCATCGCCTACATGGAGATCGAGCATGCAGGCGGGCGCGCATTCGGCGCCGGCATCGACCAGAACGCCACAACCGCTTCGCTGCGCGCCATCGTTGCAGCCGTCAATCGGATCGTCGATAAAGACGGTTAACGAAACCTTCGGGGCGACGGACCGTTCCGGCTTCGCGAAAGCCAGGAGCGCTACGCGTGAAAACCGTACGGCGGGCCATGATGGCCCGCCGCGCGAGGTTGAGGTGGCATGATGATGGAGTCCAAGGGCGCCTTGTCGGTGGCGAGCGGCACCAAGCGGTTGGCCGACGCCGTGCGTGCGGCCAAGATCGCGTCCTCGCAGCGCACCGACATCGTGATCGATATCCGCGAGGCCGACCGCGCGCGTCTCGAGATCTTCGCCGAGGAACTGCAGCCGATCATCGACGCCGTTCCCGCAGGCGACGACCTCTTCGACTTCACCCTGTCGGGCGGACCGCAGCCGCGGTTCTGGATCGACGGCACGGCGCAGGTGCTGATGGCGCGAGACCGGCGCACCTATCGCTTCGTGCGCGACACGCGCCTCGGGCGCGTCACGCTCGCCGAATCGAGCGAGAGCCACGTCATCGTGGACAAGGTGACCGAATACGTCGCGGAGCGGATGGTGGAGCGCGACCGCGCCTTCGCGGCCTCCGACGGGATCGGTCTGCGCCCGACGGAGCGCCCGGCAGCGATCGCCGCCGCCGCGACGCTGGAGCCGATCCGTCTGGCGCCACGCCCGCGCTCGACGGATTTCGTGATCGCCCTGTCCTGGCTGATGATCGGCATCGTGGTCGGCGCCGGTATCCTGATGGCGATCGCCGCCTATCGCGGCGCGCCGCTGGTCTGACGCGAACGCCGCAGGCGGCTCGCCAGAAGGGCGATGCCGCCGACGACGAGACCCCAGAAAGGGGCGCTGATCCCTAGGAACGCCGTTCCGGACGCCGTGGTGACGAAGCACAGGATCGCCGCCTCGCGATCCCTGACCTCGGCGACCATCCCGCCGAGCGCGCCCGTGAAGGCGCCGATCAGCGCGATCCCCGCAACCGTCTGGACCAGCGCCGGGGACTGGCCGGCAAAGTCCGTCGCCCAGTCGGCCACCAGTCCGAAGCCGATATAGGCAAGGCCCGAGACGATCCCGGCCCACCAGCGCCGGGTATGGTCCGGTCCGGCTTCCTCGCCCGCGCAGATCGCGGCGGTGATCGCCGCCAGGTTGACGGCATGGCCGCCGAAGGGGGCGCACAGCATGCTGAAGACGCCGGTCGCCGTGAAGAGCGGCGCGGGTTCCGGCGCGTAGCCGTTCACCTTCATGATCGCGAGGCCCGGAATGTTCTGCGAAGCCATGGTGATCAGGAAGAGGGGCAGGGCGATGCCGATCATCGCCGTCGCCGACCATTCGGGCGCGACGAACATCGGACTGGGAACGACCGCCGCCGCGCCGTTCGAAGCGCTGTGGGCGGCGAAGATGAGGACGAAGGTCGCGACGGCGGCGGCCGGAACGGCGAGGATCCGGTTCCACCGCCCGACCACGAACCAGACCGCGATCACGGCGAGCGCCTGAAGCGGGATCGAGGCGACCGCCTTCACCGGCGCGAGGCAGAGCGGCAGGAGGATGCCAGCCAGCATCGCGTTGGCGAGCGAGACGGGGATGGATGCGATGGCGCGGCCGATCGGCTTGACGAGGCCCGATAGGACCACCAGCGCGCCTGCGAGGAGAAAGGCGCCCACCGCTGCCGCGAAGCCGCCGTCGGGCACGCCGGCGCCCGCCAGCAGCGCCGCTCCCGGCGTCGACCACGCGACGGAGATCGGCATGCGCGTGCGCCAGGAGACGAGGATACCGCAGACGCCCATCGCGAGCGACAGGGCGAGGATGCCGGACGCTGCCTGCTCGGGCGTCGCGCCGACGCCGACGAGCCCCTGCAGGACCACGGAGAAGGAACTCGCGAACCCGACGAAGGCCGCGAGGAAGCCCGCGGAAACGGCGGCGAGGGGAGGGAAGCGCATCGAATGGGTCTCGCAGGGCCGGCAGGCGTTGCCGCGCCCTTAGCGCTCATCTTCCCGGCGTGGCAAGTCGTGCGTCGGTGCACGGTTCGCGTAAGCCAGGCGCGGGCGATCCTCTCGCTACGGGTTGGCCTCGTCCCGAACCTCCGCCGCCGTGCCGTCCCGCAGGAGCCGCCGCTGCCGGATCCAGTCGATCGCGGTCCCGTCGGCGCGCAGACCGCGTTCGCGCTGGATCAGCGACCAGTTCCCGGGCTCGCCCTCGATCTCGAACAGGCTGTAGCGCGAGGCGGGCTTGGAGCCGCCGGCGTTCTGGCTCGCCGAGGGAATGCCGGCCACCGGCACTTTCTCGCCGTCGGGGCCGTTGAGCCAGTAGAGCGTGTCGAGATGGGTGTGACCGTGCAGCACGAGTTCGGCACCGGCGTCGTGGATCACCTTCGAAAAGAACTGTTTGCCGATCAGGCGTTTCGACCAGGCCGCCGCACCGGCGATCGGCGGGTGGTGGATCATCACGACGCGGAAGAGGCCGCGCGCCTTCGCTTCTTCAAGGAGGCGTGCTGTCGCCAGCGCCTGGCCGCGCTTGAACGTGCCGGTCGCGAAGAACGGCGCGGTGGCCTCGGCACTCGACGTGCCGATGATGGCGACGGGTCCGCGCACGCGCATGTAGGGATAGTGCCGATGATGAGGCGTCCTGCCGGCGTCACCGATGAGGTAGGGGTGCCACTCCTTGTAGACGCGCTTCAGGGCGCCCGGCACGTAGGCGTCGTGGTTGCCCGGCACGACGGAGACCCAGGCGGGATCGCCGAGGTCCTCCAGCCAGATCCGCGCGCCGGTGATCTCGCTCTTGGTGGCGAGATTCACGAGGTCGCCGGTGACCGCCACATGGTTCGGCGCCTGGGCTTTCAGGTCGGCGACGAGCTTCAGCAACGTGTCGCCGAACATCGCGCGCTTTCGATTGCGCTGCCAGTTGATGTAGCCGGTGATGCGTTTGGTGGCGAGCTCGCGGTAGGAAAGCTCGGGCAGCGGGCCGAGATGGATGTCGGACAGATGAGCGATGCGAAACATGGCGGATGAACTAGCCGGTCGTCGGCCCTTGGGAAGAGGACGCGCGTGAGGTCGTGGATTGCCGGGCCACTCGGACGGTTGCTTCGCGTTTGGGGTCTCGCCACGCGGTCGATGACGCTCGGCGCGCGCATCGTCGCGCTGGACGCGGAGGGCCGGGTGTTCCTCGTCCGTCATGGCTACCGCGAAGGCTGGTACATGCCGGGCGGCGCCGTGGACCCCGGCGAGACGGCGTTGGAGGCGGTCCAGCGCGAGGCTCGCGAAGAGGGCAACCTCGTCTGCGACGAGACGCCGAGGCTCGTCGGCGTCTACTACAATCGCAGGGAAGGCCGGGACCACGTGCTCGTCTACCGCTGCGACCGTGCGCGGCAGACGACGCCGCGCAGGCCCGACTGGGAGATCGCCGAGAGCGGCTTCTTCGCGCTCGACGCGCTGCCGCCCGCCACGACGCCCGCCACGAGGCGGCGCCTCGCGGAAGTCCTGGACGGTGCGGAGCCTACGCCCGACTGGTAGTCACGCGGCCCGGAGCCGCTCGCGCCCGTGCGGTCGGTCGAGGTCGAGTTCGGGACCGAGCGGCGCGATACGCGTCGGGTTCACCATGTCGTGGCTCTCGTAGTAGTGATGCTTGATGTGATGGAAATCCACGGTCTCGCGCACGCCCGGCCACTGGTAGAGTTCCCGAAGGTAGGCCTGCAGGTTGGGATAGTCGGCGATCCGGCGCCAGTTGCACTTGAAGTGCCCGACATAGACCGGGTCGAAGCGGACGAGGGTCGTGAACAGACGCCAGTCGGCCTCGGTGATCCGCTCGCCCACGAGATAGCGCTGGCGCGACAGGCGATCCTCCAAACGGTCCAGCGTTTCGAAGAGCGCGTGGAACGGCTTCTCGTAGGCGTCCTGCGTCGTCGCGAAACCGCACTTGTAGACACCGTTGTTGACCGCCTCGTAGACCTCCTCGTTCACCGCCTCGATCTCGCCCCGGAGGTCGGCGGGACAGAAATCCACGGTGGCATCGCCGAACGCGTCGAAGGACGAGTTGAACATGCGCAGGATTTCCGCCGACTCGTTGTTGACGATCGTGCCGTCGTGTCTGTCCCAGAGGACGGGCACGGTCACACGCCCGGTGAAGGTCGGGTCCGCCTTCAGGTACACCTCGTAGAGCCGGCTCGCACCGTTGACGGTGTCCGGCACGGTCCCCTGCCGGTCGGAGAAGGTCCAGCCTTCGGACCCCATGAACCAGTCCACGACGGAGAGCGAGACGACGTCCTCGAGCTTCTTCAGCTTGCGCAGGATCAGCGTGCGATGCGCCCAGGGGCAGGCGAGCGAGACGTAGAGATGGTAGCGCCCGGGCTCGGCCGGTACGGCGTCCTGCCCGTCCGGGCCCGGTTCGCCATTCGGCGTCACCCAGCGCCGGAACGCCGTCTTCGAGCGTTGGAAACTGCCGCCGGACGCCTTGGTGTCGTACCACTTGTCCTGCCACTTGCCGTCCACCAGAAGGCCCATCCGATCATTCCCTCATGCATTCGCGCCGCCGATCGCCTCGCTCTCGACGCAGGCTCGAAGCGATGATATGGAGCGTGCCGGCCGATAGGCAGGCCCCGAGGACCACGGGTTTTCCCATGCTGCGACGACGACGCCAGAGGGCGGCAGGAGCCGCCGGTATCCAAGCCGCCAACGCCTGACCCGGGAATGCGGGCAAGCGGGGGCGAAGCCGCAGCGCCTCATCTTCGAAAGCCCGTCCATGCTGTCCATCGCCAGGGAACTCGACCTGCGCTTCTGCGCGGAAACTCGCCAGGACGCCGCCGTCATCGACGACATCGCCGCCGAGGCCTTCGGCCCGGGCCGCTTCACGCGTGCGGCCGAGCGGGTGCGTGAGCGCGCGCCCCATGATCCCGCCCTGTCGCTGGTCGCGATCCTCGGCGCCGAGGTCGTGGGATCGGTGCGCCAGACACGTGTCTCGATCGGCGGCACGGACGTCGTGATGCTCGGCCCGCTCGCGGTGCGGCCGCGGTTCAAGAAGCGGGGCATCGGGCGCACGCTGCTCGCAATGGCGGCGGAGACGGCGCGGATCGCGGGCGAGCGGGCGATCTTCCTCGTCGGCGACCGTGCCTACTACATGCCCCTCGGCTACAGGCCATTGCCCGTCGGATCGGTGCGGATGCCCGGCCCGGTCGACGAAGCGCGCATCCTCGGGCTCGAACTCGTTGCCGGTGCCTGGGAAGGCGTTGCCGGCACGGTGGAGCCCCGCTGACGCATTTCCGTTGAGAGCCGAGCCGGTTTCACGACCGCGCAACGCGAAGGATAGGCGGCTCTAGACCAACCTCTCGACGTCGGTCGGAAGCGAGGTGCGGTGTCCAAGATCCCGGCGGTGACGCTCCAGCCAAGCGTCGGTCGCCGCCCGGCCGAGATCCCGGAGGTCGGTGAGTTCCGACCAGCGGGTGTCGAGCTTGCCGACCGCGCCACGCCGCGTCAGTTCCTCGCCGGCCGAGATCATGTGGAGGCGCAGGTCCGCGATCCGGCGCATCACCGGGTTCTCCAGGTCCTCGTCGCGCACCAGCCGCTTGGTCTCCGTCAGCATGCGCAGGTCGCGCATCAACGACGTGTTGAAGGTGATCTCGTTGACGCGTGCCATGATCTCCTCCGCCGTGTCCGGCACGCCAGGCCGCACGAAGGGCGTCACCTGCACGATCAGAAGGTCGGAAGTGCCGTGGTCGGTGGTGAAGAGGGGCGTCAGCATCGGGTTGCCGAGATAGCCGCCGTCCCAGTAGTGCCGCCCGTCGATCTCGACGGCACGAAAGACGTCCGGCAGGCAGGCGGAGGCGAGGAGCGCGTCGGCGGTCAACTCCCTGCCCGTGAACACGCGCACGCTGCCAGCTTCGACATCCGTCGCCGAAACGAAGGTCGGTATGGCCGTCTGCGTCTGGAGAAGCGGCAGGTCGATCGCTTCTTCCACGACGGCGCGCAGCGGATTGGCGGCGGAGCGGCCGGGGCCATAAGGCGAGACGAACTGGCTGAACGAGCGCGCCTGCTCGATCGCCTGATGCACCATGGTGCGCGGAAACGGAAAGAACGGGAAGCTGCTCTCCACGGCGCCGAGCGGCGAGCGGGCCGAGACCGTCTCCCAGAGGCGATGCAGCGCCTCGCGGGCGCGCTCGCGCCCGCCGCCGGCCATGCCGGCAGACAGGCCGGCTGCGTTCAGCGCGCCGGCGCTGGTGCCGCTGACGGCTGCGATGTCGATCGTGCCGTCCTCGAGGATGCGGTCGAGCACGCCCCAGGTGAAGGCGCCGTGCGCGCCGCCGCCTTGCAGCGCGAGACAGATGCGGACCATGTTTCCGAGCCTTCCATCCGGTCCCCCCGACAATCGACGCGTGACCCGGGACGATGATGCCCGCTCGTCATGCTGCATCTGCGAGATAGGTCAGCGGCCCTCGCGATACCAGGTGGCCGATAGCGCCAGAAGCAGGACGGCGAGGCCGAGGAACCCGGCGAAGAGGGGGGTGCGGTCGACGCCTCGAAGGACGCTTTCCTCCGTGGTCTTCAGGCCGATCCAGTCGCGCCCCTCCGCGCTCGCCCGGCCGGAGATGGGCACGATGCGCGGAACGGACACGTCGCCCGTCGCCTCCGCCAACCGGCGCACCGAGCCGCGCGTGGCGTCCGCGATCGGCTCGAGCTTGGCCGTGGTGGAAATCGCCTCGCGGTACTCGCGCGGGTTCACGGGGCCGACATTGGCGAGGGCCCGCAGGTCCCCGTTCGCGACCTGATAGAGGCCGAGCTCGTCGGCGTTGAGCGTGCCGCGCCATTCGCCTTCGCCGCTCTCGGCCAGCGGCAGCTGCACCGCACGCCCCGATGGCGTCACCACGGTGGCCGGGCCGGGATCGTCGCCGATCGTGTGGCGCGTGACGGTCAGCTCGTTGCCGAGGCCTTCGGCGTCCAGCGCCTCCTCCTCCAGCTGCGGCTCCTTCATCAGCCAGTGCGCCAGCCGCCGGAACAGCGGAACGTGCGGCCCGCCGCCCTCGAAGCCGCGCGACCAGAGCCAGCCCTGATCCGACAGGAGAAGCGCCACGCGGCCTTCTCCGGCCCGGTCGAGGACGAGAAGCGGCTTGCCGTCCGGCCCGGTCATCACGGTCTCGCCGCGCGTCTCTCCGACGTCGATCGAGCGGAACCACGGGCTCCAGTCCGGTGGCGTCGCCTGGGCACCCGGCAGGTCGCGGGTCACGGGATGCTTGCGGCCGAGCTCGGAAAGGACGGGCCGGAAGGCGCGCTGGTCCACCTGGCCCGTCGGCAGGGCCGGAAGGATGGCGCTGAGCGGCGAGTTGGCGACGGAGTCGGGCCCGGCATATTCCGGCCCGGAAGCGATCAGCATGGCGCCGCCGTTCTGCACGTACTGCGCGATGTAGTCGTAATAGAGCGTCGGCAGCACGCCGCGTCGTTGGTAGCGGTCGAAGATGATGAGGTCGAAGTCCTCGATCTTCTCGACGAAGAGCTCGCGGGTCGGGAAGGCGATGAGCGACAGCTCGTTGATCGGCGTGCCGTCCTGCTTCTCGGGCGGGCGCAGGATGGTGAAGTGGACGAGGTCCACCGCCGCGTCCGACTTCAGGAGGTTGCGCCAGGTGCGCTCGCCCGCATGCGGCTCGCCCGAGACGAGGAGCACGCGCAGGTTCTCGCGGATGCCGTCGATGACGGCGATGGCGCGGTTGTTGACCGGCGTGATCTCGCTTGAGGTCCGGGCGGCGGAAAGCTCCACGATGTTCTTGCCGGCACGCGGCAGGGTGATCTGGACCAGCGCCTCCTGGCCGGGCACGGCGTTCCGGCGCTCCACGAGGTCGCCGTTCAGGAAGATCTGCACCTCCACCGGATTGGTGGACGCCCCCTGGCCCTCCTCGACCACGCGGAAGGTCAACGTCTGCGGCTGGTCCACCAGAGCGAAGCGCGGCGAGGTCACGAGGTCGAGCCGCCGGTCGAACTCGTCCGGCCGGCCGGTGACGAGCGCATGCACCGGAGCGTCGAAACCGAGTGCCTGGGCCTGTTCCGGGATGTCGTGAACCTGTCCGTCCGTCACCATGATCGCGCCGCCGACGCGGGCGGGCGAGACGTCGCGCAATCCGTCGCGCAGCGCCCCGAAGAGGGCGGTGGTGGCATCGCCTTCGCCGGCCGAGCGGGCTTCGATCGTGCGAACCTCGAACTGCGGATAGGCGGCGAGGTTCTGGCGCAGGCGCTCCACCGCCGCGTCGGTCTGCGCCGTGCGTTCGCCGATCGTCTGGCTCTGGCTGCGGTCCACGACCACGGCGACGACGCTTTTCAGGGGATCGCGGTCCTCGCGCAGAACCACCGGGTTGAGAAGGGCCAGAATGAGGGCGGCAAGTGCGAGGCTGCGCACCACGGCGCCGCGCATGCGCGCGGCAAGCAGCGCGATCGCCAGCACCGCCGCCGGTATTGCGAGGATCGCGATGACCGTCCAGGAGAAGAACGGCGAGACGTCGATCGACCAGCTCATCGCGTCACTGCCCCAGGCGTTCGAGAAGGGCCGGCACGTGGACCTGATCGGCCTTGTAGTTGCCGGTCAGGACGTACATCACGATGTTGACCCCGGCCCGGTAGGCGTATTCGCGCTGCGAGGGGTCGGCGTTGTCGGTGGGGAAGACGAAGAGCCCGCTGTCGTCGACGGCCCAGGCACTGGCGAGATCGTTGGACGTGATCATGATGGACGACACGCCGTCGCCCGCGCTTGCCGGACGCGCCTCGGCATCGGCCGAGCGCACGAGCGACTCGACCCAGAGGTCCGAGCCCGTGTGGCGGCCGGGAAAGCTGTCCATGATGTAGAAGGCCTTGGTCAGAACGTGGTCGGCGGGCACCGGCTCGAGCGGGGGAATGTCGAGGTCGGCCAGGATGTCGCGCAGGCGTCGCTGTCCTTCGGAGACCACCGTGCCGGACAGATCGCCCATCGCGTCGCCCTCCACGTCGAACAGCACGGTGCCGCCCTGCTTCATGTAGGCGTCGACCCGGCTGATCGCCTCCTCGCTCGGCATCGGGGCCGAGGGATGGACCGGCCAGTAGAGGATGGGGAAGAAGGACAGCTCGTCCGTCGCGATGTCGACCGCCATCGGCGGCCCCGGCTCTAGCGCTGTCTTCGAGGCGATGAACTGCGACAGGCCGTCGAGCCCCTGGCGCGAGATCTCGTCGGTCGCCGCCTCGCCGGTCTCGACATAGGCGAGATGGGTCGTCTCGGTCGCGGCGATCGCGCGCGCGGCATCGACGCCCTCCAGCCCCTGCGTCGCAAGAGCGGCGGGGGAGGGTGATCCTTGCGCGAAGGCCCGGTCGATCGGGGCGCCCGCGCCGGCCAGCACGAAGGCCAGAACTAGCGCCGCCGGGGCCGCACGTCGCCCGACGCTGCGCCGCAGACGCGCGAAGCCGCCATGCAGCCAGAGGAGCGCGAGCGCGTCCAGCGCGAAGAGCGCCACCGCTCCTGCGAAAAGCCAGGGCGTCAGGTCGGTCGATCCCGCCGTGCCGTAGGCGCGCAGCGAAGGCGGTGCGCCTAGATCGAGCGGCGGAAGGGGACGCAGGGTGGCGTCGGAGCCTAGAAGGTTCAAGGCGCGGTATCCCTCGGCGGTCCCGTAGAGGCCGGGCGGGTTCTGGAGGCTGGGTCCGGGCGCGGCGTCGGGACCGAACACGAGCGGGCGGATTTCGGGTCCGGGCTGCACGAGCCGGGCCGTGCCGTCCATCACGCGATAGGGCGGCAGGCTGGTCTCGGCCGCACCGCCGTCCGCGCCGACGGCCCCACGCGACAGGGAGACGATGCGGCGCAGCATGTCGACGAAGGCCCCCGAGATCGGCAGGTTCGACCAGGTGGCCTCGGCGGTGGTGTGGAAGAGCACGATCGTGCCGGCCCCACGGGTGGCGGCCGTGACGATCGGCGTGCCGTCGGCAAGGCTCGCCCAGGTGCGCTCGGAAAGGTCCGCCGAGGGCTCGGCAAGGATCTGGCGCGACACCGTGACGTCGGCGGGAACGGTGATGCCGGCAAACGGGCTTCCGTCCGCGATCGGCGCCAGTTGCTGCGGCTCCGACCACGACAATGCGCCGCCAAGCTGGCGCTCGCCGCCGCGAAGGCGCACCGGCACGAGCGTGTCTTCCGCCGTGGAGGCGGCGAGGCGCGGGCCGGCGAAGCGCACCAGCGTGCCGCCGTTCTGGAGAAAGCCGTCCAACGCTTCGGTCGCCGCTTCCGGCAGCACGCCGATGTCGGCGAGGACGATGACCGACGGGCGCTGTTCGACGAGCGCGGGAATGGCGGTGCCGAGATCGGCGCTCCCGGCGCGCACGAGGTCGGCGAAGGGCTCCAGCGCGCGGGTGATGTAGTAGAGCGGCGACAGGAGCGGCTGGGCGATGTCGGCCGCCTCGCCGGAGACGAGCGCGACGCGCCGGCGCTGGAAGCTCTCGTCGACGAGGCGCACCGAGGCTGCGTCGTTGAGGCCCTCGCGCTCGATGCGCGCGACGTCGTTGCGCAATTCTACCGGAATGGCGAAGCGCGCCTCGGCCTTCGCCGAACCGGCCGCGAAGACGAGCGGGGCGCGGCCGATCTCGCGCTCCTGCGCATCGAGGGCGCGAAGCTGGTAGGTCGCCGGGCCGGCTTCGCCCTCGGGCCGCACGGCCTGGACAACCAGCGCGTCGGTGGCGTTTTCGGCACCCGTTAGCCCGGCGAGGGTTGCGATCGGCGGGGCGTAGAGGATGGTCTGGGCGGGAGCCAACCTGCGCAACGTCTCCGTGGCTGCCTCGAGGCCGCCGCCATCGAGGCCGTCGCTGAGGTAAGCAAGGCTCGCACCGCCCTGACCCGTCAGCACCGCCGACAGCCGCGTGGCAGCGGCCGCGCGATCGGGCGCGATCGCGCGCGGTTCCGCGGCGGCGAGGCGTTCGAGCGCAGTGGCTGCTTCCACGGGCGCCGCGTCGTTGGCGGCGTCCTCGGCGGTCAGCAGCAGCGAGACGGGGCGTCCCGCTTCGCCGGCCTCCCGGATCAGGTCCTCGGCCGCCTGGCGGCGTTCGTCCCAGTCGCGCGCGCTGGCCCAGCCGTTGTCGAGCATCACCACCACGGGCCCATCGCCAGAAAGCGCGCTTTCACGTGGATTGAGAATGGGCGCGGCGAGCGCCAGGATCACCAAGGCGGCAAGGAGCAGCCGAAGCAACGTCAGCCACCAGGGACTGCGGGCGGGCGTCTCCTCCCGCTTGAGGACGCGCTCCAGGATGCGCAGCGGCGGGAAGGTCTCCGTCTGCGGCCGAGGCGGGGTGAGGCGCAGCAGCCACCAGATCGCCGGCAGGACCAGGAGACCCGCGAGGATGAGCGGCGCGCCGAAGGACAGGGCGCCCATCAGGCGCGTGCCTTCATCGTCTGCGGCTGGCCGCTGAGATGGCCGTGGACGGCGACCAGTGGCTCGGAGGCGAGACGGTCGGTGGCGTGGAACGTGTGGCTCCAGCCGAGCCGCCGGCAGTGCTCGCCGAGGAACTGGCGACGCGCCTCGAAGGCGTCGCGGTAGAGATCGCGCAGCGCCTCGGCGCGTCCCGCGGTAAGCTTGGCGCCGGTCTCGGGATCCTGGAATTCGGTGCGGCCGTAATAGGGAAAGGCGACTTCGGCCGGGTCGGCCACCTGCACGACGTGTCCCCGTACGCCTTGGCGCGCGAGGAGGTCGATGCGCCCGGTCAGTTCCTCCACGGGATCGAGGAAGTCGCCGACGAGCACGATCTCGCTGAAGCGCTTGAGCCGGTCGGTCGCAGGAAACCCGCCGGCCGGCCGGTTGGTCTGAAGGGCGGCGGCGATGCGTTCGGCCGCGTTGCGCGCCGAAACGGGCGCCATCACGTCGGGATAGCCGATCCGTTCGCCCGATCGCGCCAGAAGCTCGGCCAGCGCCAGGACGAGGACCAGTGCCCGGCTTTCCTTCGACACCAGCCCATCGCGGCTCTGGTAGAGCATGGAGGGGGAGGGGTCGGCCCAGAGCCAGACGGTCTGTGCTGCCTCCCACTCGCGGTCCCTGAGATAAACGTTGTCGTCGCGGGCCGAGCGGCGCCAGTCGATGCGCGACACCTGCTCGCCGTCCACGAAGGGCCGGAATTGCCAGAAGTTCTCGCCGGTTCCCCGCCGACGCCGGCCGTGCCAGCCGGAGGCCACGGAGGCCGAGACGCGTCGCGCCTCGACCAGAAGGTCGGGCAGAAGCGCGGCCCTCTGGCGCGCGCGGTGAAGAGCCTCGCCACCGCCGACCGTTTCCGTGATGCGCCCGATGGCTGCCATGATTCTAAGCGGCCTGCCGTGCCAGTCGTGCGATCACCTCGCGCACGCCGATCCCCTCGGCGCGGGCCGCGAAGTTCAGCGCCATGCGGTGCTGCAGGATCGGCTCGGCGAGCGCGCGCACGTCGTCGATGGAGGGCGCGAGGCGTCCTTCATAAAGCGCGCGGGCGCGCACGCAGGTCATCATCGCCTGGGATGCGCGGGGGCCGGGACCCCAGGCGACATGGGTGTCGGCTTCCGTCGAGCCCTGACCCGGGCGGGCCGAGCGCACGAGCGAGAGGATCGCGTCCACGACGCTCTCGGGCACCGGCATGCGGCGAACCAGCGTCTGGATCTCGCGCAGGCGGTCGGCCGTCATCACGGCGACGGCCTTGTCCTCGGCGACGCCGGTGGTCGCCATCAGGATGCGCCGCTCGGCTTCGATCGAGGGATAGTGCACGTCCACCTGGCAGAGGAAGCGGTCGAGCTGCGCCTCTGGCAGTGGATAGGTGCCCTCCTGCTCCAGCGGATTTTGCGTCGCCAGAACGTGGAAGGGCGCGGGCAGGTCGTGCCGCTCGCCGGCGACCGTCACGTGATATTCCTGCATCGACTGGAGAAGGGCGGACTGGGTGCGCGGGCTGGCGCGGTTGATCTCGTCGGCCATCAGGAGCTGCGCGAAGACCGGGCCGCGCACGAAGCGGAAGGAGCGCCGGCCCGTGTCGTCCTGGTCCATCACCTCCGTGCCGACGATGTCGGACGGCATGAGGTCCGGCGTGAACTGGACGCGGCGTGCGTCGAGACCGAGCACCGTTCCCAGCGTTTCCACGAGCTTGGTCTTGGCAAGGCCCGGCACGCCGACGAGCAGGGCGTGGCCGCCGGCCAGGATCGCCACCAGCGTCTGCTCCACCACGCTTTCCTGGCCGAAGATCACGCGCGCGACGGATTCGCGAGCCTTGGCGATGTCGGCGAGCGCGCGCTCGGCCTCCTCGACCATGGCGCGCGAATCGAGGGCTGGCTCCGTTTGGGCGAGTATCGTCATCCTTCGGGGCCTTTCGATGAGTCGCGTCGGGAAGGCCGACGACGGGAAGAAGCCTCATAGAATCGAGGCGGCGGTCGTCTGGCAAGCGCTGCGGTGCGCGACTATTTGGTGACGAGCAAGCCCGGCCAAAATAAGACGGGGCCGCCGCCCGAAGCCGGGCATAGCCCTTCGGAGCGCACCGCACCATGCCTGATGCACAGGACACGAATTCGGCATCGGTCTCACTCGAGGCGCTCGTGTCGCGTGCGGAGCGGGCCGGCCTGTCCGCGCCGCCGGTGGATCGGTGGAACCCGCCCCATTGCGGCGCGATCGACATGGCGATCGACGAGGATGGCCGCTGGTTCTACGGGGGCACGCCCATCGAGCGCCCGGCGCTCACCCGCCTGTTCTCCAGCGTCCTGCGGCGCGAGCTTGACGGCACGTTCGTGCTGGTGACGCCGGCCGAGAAGCTGTCGATCCGGGTGGCCGACGTGCCCTTCGTTGCCGTGGAGATGAGCGCGGGAGACGGGCGGCTCCGCTTTCGCACCAACATGGGCGACGTGGTGGAGGCCGACGAAGCCCATCCGCTGCGCTTTGCGGACGCCGGCGACGACGCCTTCAGACCCTACCTCCTGGTGCGTGGTGGCCTGGAGGCCCGGCTCACCCGCTCGCTCGCCTTCGACCTCGCCCAGCGCATCGAGGAGCGCGGCGGCGAGACGGGCATCGCGTCGGGTGCCGCGTGGTTCCCCGTGCCCCTGCCGGAAGGCCTCGATGCCTGAGCGCCGCTTCGACGCCGCGGACCTTCGGGCGCGCCTCGTGACGCGGGGCGTGGGCGCGCTGGAACACGATACGGGCGACCACGTCCTCAATCCGGACTGGGAGCAACTCGCCGAGCGGGCCACCGCGCGCGAGGCGGCGGTGCTCGTGCCGGTCGTCGACCGGCCGGGGGAGGCCGGCGTGATCCTGACGACGCGCGCCGCGCACCTTCGCAAGCATTCCGGCCAGATCGCCTTTCCCGGTGGCTCGGTGGACGCATCGGATCCTTCGGTGGAAGCGGCCGCCCTGCGCGAGGCGCACGAGGAGGTCGGGCTCGACCCCGATCGCGTCGAAGTGATCGGCCGCCTGCCGCGCTACCGCACCACGACCGGGTTCCGGATCACGCCCGTGATCGGGATCATCGAGGCCGGCTTCGTGCCCCGACCCGATCCGTCGGAAGTCGCCGACGCCTTCGAAGTGCCGCTCGGCTTCCTGATGAATGCCGCCAACCATGCCAAGGGCAGCCGCGTGTGGGAGGGCAAGCCGCGCTATTTCTACACGATGCCCTTCGGCGATCGATATATCTGGGGCGTGACGGCGGGCATCCTGCGCACGCTGTACGAAAGGCTCTACGCATCATGACGCGCATCGAGGCGGACTGGATCCGCGACCCCGCCCTCCAGACCATCCTCGCCGCCCTGTCGGCGGCGGGCGAGGAAGCGCGCGTCGTGGGCGGGGCGATCCGCAACACGCTGATGGGCCGCGAGATCACCGATGTCGACGTCGCCACCACGACGACGCCGGCCGAGACGATCGCCCGCGTCGAGGCCGCCGGGCTCCGGGCCGTTCCGACCGGCGTCGAGCACGGCACGGTGACGGTGGTGGCCGATGGACGCCCCTTCGAGGTGACGACGCTGCGCCGCGACGTCGAGACCGACGGACGGCATGCTAGGGTCCTGTTCGGACGCGACTGGGGTGCGGACGCCGCCCGGCGCGACTTCACCATCAACGCGCTCTATTGCGACGCCGGGGGCGAGATCCTCGACCTCGTCGGCGGGCTCGCCGACATCGAGAGCGGCACGCTGCGCTTCATCGGCGACGCGGGGCATCGCATCGAGGAGGACTACCTGCGTATCCTGCGCTTCTTCCGCTTCTTCGCCTGGTACGGGCGCGGTCGGCCGGACGGCGAGGGCCTGCGCGCGTCCTCGCGGCTGAAGGAAGGGCTGGACCGCCTGTCGGCCGAGCGGATCTGGAACGAGCTGCGCAAGCTTCTCGGCGCCCCAGATCCGGCGCGCGCGCTTCTCTGGATGCGCCAGGCCGGTGTTCTCAGCCGCGTGCTGCCGGAAAGCGAGAAGTGGGGCATCGACGCGATCCACGGCTTCGTGGAGACCGAGCGCCTCTACGGCTGGGCCCCCGATCCGATCCGCCGGCTGGAAGCGATCGTGCCGCCGGATGCCGCACGCCTGCGCGACATGGCAAGTCGACTGCGCCTGTCGAACCTCGATCGCGACCGGCTGGTCGCATGGGCGATGACGGACGCGCCTGCGAGCGAGAGCGACGCTGCCTTTCGCGCCCGTCTCTATCTCGGCGACCGCGAGGCGTTGGTGGACCGCCTGTCGCTGGCGCTCAACTCGGAGCGCACGGCAGCGGCGCAGAGTCCGGATAGGCTGCCGCAGGTGGCGCTCCTCGCCGGTCGCCGCGACGCGGCGGCGGCCTTCGCGCCGCCGGCGTTCCCCGTGTCGGGGCATGACCTCGCCGATGCGGGCGTCGCGCCGGGCCCGGATATCGGACGCACGCTGGACCGGCTGAAGCGCAGCTTCGCCGAAAGCGGCTTCGTGCTCGACCGGGACGCGCTTCTGAAACTGGTCTGACCGCCGTCGCAACGAAAAGCGCGGCCCCATCTGCCGGTGGAGCCGCGCTTCGATTCATCTGCCGTTCGGCCCATCAGCCGCTGGGGATGGCTCAGTGCTTGACGGTCTCGTGCATTCCGTCGCGGATGGCATCCATCAGTCGCTGGGAAATCGTCTCCACTCCGAGCTGCTTGGCCTGCATCACGGCGCGGCGCATGACCTCCGCCTGCGACTCGGCGCGGATCACGCGCTCGCAGCCTGGAATCACGCCGTGGCAATCGAGTTCATACATTACAGTCCTCCCTGGTCGATCCTTCGACCGCGCTCTTGCGCTGGCCGTCTGCCCTTCGAAACCATGCGGTCGGAATGCACGTCTGTTCGCGGACTGCGGGTCTCGCGAAACCCGGATGCCGCACTTCGACAGTTCCGGTTACACGAACCTTATCAGGACTTTTCGCTCTGTGAACAGGATGTTCTTGGTCGTTTAACCAATTCCTGTCCGCACGGATCATGTGGGGCGCACGGCGTGCGGAAACAGGGCCGGAAGCGCCATTCCGCAGCCTCGAAACATTAAATCAGGGCCACTTCACCAAGGGCGGGAGCGACGACAGGATCGAGGCGACGTTGCCGCCGGTCTTCAGCCCGAACAGGGTGCCGCGATCGTAGAGGAGGTTGTACTCCACGTAACGTCCACGCCGCACCAGTTGCTCGTCGCGCTGCTCCTCCGTCCATGGTGTTTCGGCGTTCTGGCGCACGAGATGCGGATAGACCACCAGAAAGGCCTTGCCGACGTCGCGCGTGAACGCGAAGTCCGCTTCCCAGCCGCCGGCCTCGTCCGGCGAATGCAGCCAGTCGTAGAAGATGCCGCCGACGCCGCGCGGCTCCTTGCGATGAGGCAGGTAGAAATACTCGTCGCACCAGGTCTTGTAGCGCTCGAAGCTGGCAACGCCCGAATGCCGGTCGCAGACGAACTGCAGCGCCCTGTGGAAGGCGCGCGTGTCCGGGTCCTCGGCCGTGCGGCGGGCATCGAGCATCGGGGTGAGGTCCGCGCCGCCGCCGAACCATTGCCCGGTCGTCACCACCATGCGCGTGTTCATGTGCACGGCGGGCACGTTCGGATTGCGGGTGTGGGCGATCAGCGAAATGCCCGAGGCCCAGAAGCTCCGATCGGCGCCGGCGCCGGGAATCTGCCCGGCGAAGTCCTCCGACAGCTGTCCGTAGACGGTGGACGTATGAATGCCGGCCTTCTCGAAGACACGGCCGTTCTCCAGCATGGACATGGTGCCGCCGCCGCCATCCTCGCCGCGCGTCCAGGGTGTCCGCGCGAAGCGGCCGGCGGGCAGGCCCCCGTCCGATCCGAACTCGTCCTCCAGATCCTCGAAGGCCTTACACAGGCGATCGCGCAGCGCCTCGAACCAGGCCTTGGCCTCCGCCTTCTTGGCATCCAGATTCTCGGGGAGGCCCTGGGGCAGTTCGGGACGTTCCATGGCGCGCGACGATCCTCCAGGCCGGGCCAGCCTCGGGAGCCCGGAAACACATACGTCTTGGCTAGCAGTTGCGGGAGCGTTTCGGAAGCGATCCGTTGCTTGCCCGGCGGCGGATCGGACTCGAATTCACCGAGGGGACGGCCTATATTGTGCTGCGACAGGAGCCCGCCGAAACAGGAGCGTCACGGTTCGATGGCCCCGCTTCCCCCGCCTCCGCTGGATGGTCTGCGCCGCCAGTTGCGCGCTCGGCGCGAGCAGCCCCTTCGCGACAGCTTCGTGCGCGAGACCTTCACGCTGCCGCGCCCGGAAGCGCGCACCGTGGCGCGCGAGTGGTTCGCCCGTTATCCCAAGGCCGCCTATTGGACGCAGGTCGAGAGCTGGCGTGTGCTGCCTGGCGACGAAGTCGAATTCACGATGCGGCGTCTGCCGAGCGCCGACTGAGGCGTTCGCGGAGGTGGGGCAGGGCGCCCAACGTCGGCGCGGTGAGCGGCGCGGGCAGGGCGTCCAGCGCGAACCATTCGAGGCCGTCGTGCTTCTCCGGCTCCACGATGCGCGGCTCGCCGCAAGATCCCTCCACCACGTAGACCGGCGCGAACCAGTGGTGTCCAGCTTTCCGGTCGATCTGGTCGACGACGCACAGAAGCTCGCTCGCCTCGATCCGCAGCCCCGTCTCCTCCAGCACTTCGCGGCTCGCCGCATCGGCCGCGGTCTCGAACAGGTCCACCTTGCCGCCCGGCAGGCCCCAGGCGCCGGCCTCCGGCTCGCGGCGCCGGCGGATCAGCAGAAGCCGGCCGTCCCGCAGGATCGCGACACCGGCGCCGAGGCGCGGTTCGTCGAGACTCATGCCGCTCCTCCCCACCGCAGCTGCCGCAACGCCTCGCCCGCGACCATGGCCGCGCTGACAGCGAGGTTCAGCGAGCGCGCGCCGGCCTCCATCGGGATCGTCGCCCGGACGTCGGCCAGCGCATGGACGGCGTCCGGCACGCCCGCGCTTTCGCGACCGAACAGGAGAACGTCGTCCGGCCGGAAGGCCACGTCGCAGTAGCCGCCGTCCGCCTTGGTGGTCATGAGCACCATCCGTCGGCCGGCTGCCCGTCGGGCCGCATCGAAGGCCGCGAAATCGACGTGCCGAACGAGGCGCGCCATCGCCACGTAGTCCATCCCGGCTCGCCGCAGCGCCTTGTCGGTGAGGTCGAACCCGGCGGGCTCGATGATCTCGACATCGATCCCGAGGCAGGCGCCGAGCCGCAGGATCGTGCCGGCATTGCCCGCGATGTCGGGTTGGTAGAGGGCGATGGACAGGGTCATCCCCTCCCGATACCCAAGCGGGGCGCGGCTGGAAACGGTGCGTTTCGTGAAATCGTCGCCGCGCGGCCTATATGCTGGCGACACTCCTGGCGAGCCGGGCGCTTCACGTGCCGCTTGCCCGATCCGCCGGACGGAATTGCCTATGTTCGCCTTCTTCGAGAAGCTCGTCGATCCGTTCCCGTCGGGGCCGGCGAAGAGCCCGCCCAACACGTTCTGGCCCTTCGTCTGGCACTATGCGCGGCCTGTGCGCTGGTTGCTTGTCGGCATGGCCGCGCTGTCGGGCATCATCGCGGTGATCGAGGTCTCGCTCTTCGGCTTCCTCGGATCGATCGTGGACTGGCTGTCGGCGGCCAATCCCGACACCTTCCTTCAGGACGAGGGATGGCGTCTCGCCGGCATGGCGGTGGTGATCCTCGTTCTTCTGCCGGCCCTCGCGCTCTTCGAATCGCTGATCTCGTTCCAGGCGCTGTTCGGAAACCTGCCGATGCGCTTTCGCTGGAGCGCGCACAACTGGCTCCTCGACCAGTCGCTCGGCTTCTTCCAGGACGAGTTCGCCGGCCGCGTGTCCACCAAGCTCATGCAGACCGCGCTCGCCGTTCGCGAGACGATCATGAAGTCGATCGACGTCTTCCTCTACGTCGCGGTCTACTTCACCGGCATCATCTTCCTCCTGGCGGCAGCCGATTGGCGCCTGATGCTGCCCTTCGCCGGCTGGCTGGTGCTCTACGTCGTGATGCTGCGCTACTTCATTCCGCGGCTGGGCTCGATCGCGGAGGCCCAGGCGGACGCCCGGGCTGAGATGACCGGCCGCGTCGTCGACGCCTATGCCAATATCGGAACGGTGAAGCTCTTCGCCCACACGCCGCGCGAGGTGACCTACGCGCAGGATGCCATGCGTCTGTTCCTGAAGCCGGTCTATGGCCAGGGGCGGCTCATCACGATGTTCTTCGTGTGCCTCCTGTCCCTCAACTCGCTGCTGCTCTTCGGCGTCGGCGCCATGGGCATCGGCCTGTGGGTGAACGGGCTCGTGTCGGTCGGCGCGGTCGCGGTCGGCATCGGTCTCGTGCTGCGCCTCCACGGCATGGCGCAGTGGATCATGTGGGAAGTCTCCGCGCTCTTCGAGAACGTCGGCACCATCCGCGACGGCATCGCCACCTTCACCCAGCCCGTGGAGCTCACCGACACCGCAGGTGCCAAGCCGCTGGTCGTCGCCGAGGGCGAGGTGCGCTTCGACGCCGTGTGCTTCGCCTATGCGTCCGCGCGGCCGCATCGCGCCGCCGGCCCGGTCGTCGAAGACTTCGACCTCGTCATCCAGCCCGGTGAGAAGATCGGCCTCGTGGGTCGCTCGGGCGCCGGCAAGTCGACGCTCCTCAACCTCCTCCTGCGCTTCTACGACGTCCAGTCCGGCCGCATCCTGATCGACGGGCAGGACATCTCCGGCGTCACGCAGAACTCGCTGCGCGCCCATATCGGCATGGTGACGCAGGACACCTCGCTGCTCCACCGCACGATTCGCGAGAACATCCTCTACGGTCGTCCGGACGCGAGCGACGACGAGGTTCGCCATGCCTTGCACCGCGCGGAGGCGGAAGACTTCGTGGAAGCCCTGGTCGATCGCGAAGGGCGGCGCGGGCTGGATGCGGAAGTCGGCGAACGCGGCGTCAAGCTGTCGGGCGGCCAGCGCCAGCGCATCGCCATTGCCCGCGTGATGCTGAAGGACGCGCCGATCCTGCTTCTGGACGAAGCCACCTCGGCACTCGATTCGGAAGTGGAGGCGGCCATCGCCGAGAACCTCTATCGCCTGATGGAGGGCAAGACGGTGATCGCGGTGGCCCATCGCCTTTCGACCATCGCCGCGCTCGACCGCCTCGTGGTGCTCGACAAGGGGCGCATCCTCGAGGAGGGGCGCCATTCCGATCTCCTCGCCAAGGGCGGTCTCTACGCCGATCTCTGGCGCCGCCAGGTCGGCGGCTTCCTCGATGCGGGAGACGACGAGGCGAGTTCGCCGGCAGCCGAGGCGCACGCGGCCGAATGATCGAGAGGCTGCTGCGCCGCTTCGAGCGGATCATCGATCCCTACGGCGACGTCGAGCCCGACGGCGCCGACCCGCGCCGTGTTGGCGCGCTGCCGCCCCTGCCGCGCGAGACCAACCGTTTCATCTGGCATTTCGCGCGCGAGGCGAAGGGACCGTTCCTGGCGCTCCTCGTCACCGGCGGTCTTACCGGTGCGGTGGACGCGTTCCTCTACGCCGCGGTCGGCTGGGTGGTGGATGCGCTCGGACGCTCCTCGCCGGCGACGCTTCTCGCCGATCATTTCGCGCTGCTGGTCGTGCTGGCGGTCACGACGCTGCTGCTTCGCACGATCGTCCTCTTCGGGGCGTCCGTTCTCGAGCAGCAGGTCATCGTCCCCTCGCTCTACAACCGCATCCGCTGGCAGTCCTATCGCCGGCTGATGGACCAGTCCTACACGTTCTTCCAGAACGATTTCGCCGGTCGCATCGCCCAGAAGGTGCAGCAGGTCGGCGAGGCGACGGGCGACTTCATCGTCACCACGCTGCAGACCTTCTGGAGCTTCGTCACCTTCGCGCTCCTGGCCGTCGCGATCCTCGCCGCGATGGATTGGCGGATGGGCCTCGTGCTCCTCGCTTGGGCGGCCGGCTACGGCTGGATCGTCCGCGACCTCCTGCCTCGGATCCGCCGTTCGGGCCGTGAGAGCGCCGAGGCGCGTTCGGTCATGTCGGGACGCGTCGTCGACAGCTTCACCAACATCCTCGCCGTCAAGCTCTTCGACCCCGGCCGCCGGCAGGACGCCTTCGTGCTCGGCGGCTTCCGCCGCTATGTCGAGGCCATTCGCGCCATGACGCGCGCCATCACCACCGTGCGCACGGCGGTCGCCGTCCTCAACGGCTTCATGATGACCGCGATCGGCGCACTCGCGCTCCATTCCTGGTCGAACGGCACCGCCACCACGGGCGATGTCGCCGCCGCGCTCGGCCTCGTGCTGCGCCTCAACCAGATGAGCGGCTGGATGATGTTCAACATCAACGGCCTCGTGCGCAACTACGGCACGGTTCAGGACGCGGTCGCCACCGTCGCCGCCGTGCCGGCGCTCATAGACCGTGCGGATGCGCCGACCATCCGCACCGCCGGCGGCTTGGTCGAATTCCGCGACATCACGTTCCACTACGGCAAGGGCCGCGGCATCATCGAGAATTTCTCGCTCCGCATCCGGGCAGGGGAGAAGGTCGGGTTAGTCGGGCGCTCGGGGGCGGGCAAGACCACGCTCGTGAACCTTCTTCTGCGGCTCTACGACGTCGAGAAGGGCGCGATCCTTCTCGACGGGCAGGATGTCGCCGCCGTCACGCAGACGTCCCTGCGCAACCAGATCGGCGTCGTCACGCAGGATACCTCGCTCTTCCATCGCTCCATCCGCGACAACATCGCCTATGGCCGCCCGGACGCCAGCGAGGAGGAGATCGTCGCCGCCGCCCGGCGAGCCGATGCGCTCGGTTTCATCCAGACCGTCCGCGATCCGAATGGACGCGAGGGGCTCGATGCCTATGTCGGCGAGCGCGGTGTCAAGCTTTCGGGCGGCCAGCGCCAGCGCATCGCCATGGCGCGCGTCTTCCTGAAGAACGCACCGATTCTCGTCCTCGACGAGGCGACCTCGGCGCTCGATTCGGAGGTGGAGGCGGCGATCCAGGAAAATCTCTCGAGCATGATGGAGGGCAAGACGGTGATCGCCATCGCGCACCGCCTGTCCACGATCGCGCAGCTCGACCGCCTCGTGGTGATCGACGCCGGGCGCATCGTGGAGGAGGGGACTCACGCCGAACTCGTGCGGCGCGGCGGTCTCTATGCCTCGCTCTGGCAGCGACAGTCGGGCGGCTTCCTGCCGGCAGCGGCTGCGGAATAGGGCGCCGTGTTCCGGAAGCGACATAACCGCCTGAACCGCCGCCACAGTCTGGACAAGTTCCAAGCGGGCGCTTAGAAATCGCGGCCGAAACGGCTCTAGGGGAGGGCGCGGTCGCTCCGGCGCTCGGTGTGCTCCGCGAGGTCGTGATGGGACTGAGGTAGGCGCGCCGCATCGGCGCGCTGGCCCTGAAGGAGCGCATTTCTCCGTGAGCGTCGATCACAGCAGCGAACCCACACGCCGGGACTTTCTTTATATCGCGACGGGGGCGGCCGGCGTCGTCGGTGCCGCCGCGGCAGTCTGGCCCTTCATCGATCAGATGAACCCGGACGCCGCGACGCTCGCGCTCGCGCAGGTGGATGTCGACATCAGCCAGATCGCGGCCGGGCAGTCGATCACCGCCAAGTGGCGCGGCAAGCCGATCTTCATCCGTCAGCGCACGCCGACGGAGATCGAAGAGGGCAAGGGCGTCGATCTGTCCGACCTGAAGGACCCGATCGCGCGCAACGCGAACCTGCCCGCCGACGCGCCCGCCACCGACGTCAACCGCGCCGCGCCGGGGCTGGAGCAGTGGCTCGTGATGGTCGGCGTGTGCACGCATCTCGGCTGCGTGCCGCTCGGCCAGTCCGGCGACTACGACGGCTGGTACTGCCCGTGCCACGGTTCGCACTACGACACGGCCGGGCGCATCCGGAAGGGTCCGGCGCCGGAGAACATGGCCGTTCCCGTCTTCACCTTCCCAACGCCCACCACGATCCGCATCGGCTGAGGCAAGAGGCACAAAGAACATGAGTGGTCCTTCGTCCTACGTGCCGAACAACGGCGTCATGCGCTGGCTCGACGCCCGCCTGCCGTTGCCCCGGCTCCTCTACGATTCGTTCGTCGCCTTCCCGGTGCCGCGAAACCTGAGCTACGCCTATACGTTCGGCGGCATCCTGGCGCTGTTCCTCGCCATCCAGATCCTGACCGGCGTCGTCCTGGCCATGCACTACGCGGCCAATTCGGGCATCGCCTTCCAGTCCGTCGAGAGCATCGTGCGCGACGTGAACTGGGGCTGGCTGCTGCGCTACATGCACGCCAACGGCGCGTCGTTCTTCTTCATCGCCGTCTATCTCCACATCTTCCGCGGCCTCTACTACGGCTCCTACAAGGCGCCGCGCGAGATCATGTGGATCCTCGGCGTCGTGATCTTCCTTCTGATGATGGCGACCGCCTTCATGGGCTACGTCTTGCCCTGGGGCCAGATGTCCTTCTGGGGCGCCACGGTCATCACCGGCTTCTTCACCGCGTTCCCCGGCATCGGCGGTCCGATCCAGACGCTGCTTCTCGGCGGCTTCGCGGTGGACAACGCCACGCTCAACCGCTTTTTCTCGCTGCACTACCTCCTGCCGTTCATGATCGCGGGCGTCGTGATCTTGCACATCTGGGCGCTGCATGTGGTGGGCCAGACCAACCCGACCGGCGTCGAGATCAAGTCGTCGAAGGACACGGTGCCCTTCACGCCCCATGCGACCATCAAGGACGGGTTCGCGATGGTCGTGTTCCTGGTCTTCTTCGCCTATTTCGTCTTCTACATGCCGAACTACATGGGCCACCCGGACAACTACATTCCGGCGAACCCGCTGCAGACGCCCGCCCATATCGTGCCCGAATGGTACTTCCTGCCGTTCTACGCGATGCTGCGCGCCATCACCTTCAACATCGGCCCGATCGATTCCAAGCTGGGCGGCGTTCTCGTGATGTTCGGCTCGATCATCATCCTGTTCTTCCTGCCCTGGCTGGACACGAGCCGCGTCCGCTCCACCGCCTACCGTCCAATCTACAAGATCTTCTTCTGGGTCTTCGCGGCGAACGCGGTCGTGCTCGGCTGGCTCGGCTCCCGTCCGGCAGAGGGCATCTACCCCCTCCTGTCGCTCGTCGGCACGATCTACTACTTCGCGCACTTCCTCATCGTCCTGCCGGTCCTGGGCCTCGTCGAAACGCCGAAGAAGCTGCCGAACTCGATCACGGAAGCGGTTCTGGCCAAGCGCGGTGCCACGCGTGGGCTGCCCGCAGGGGCCGCGGCCTCTCCCGAAACCAAAGGCTGACGAAGCGACCTATGGACCTTGCAATGAGAAAGCTTCTTCCAGCCTTCCTGGTCGCCGGTGCCGTGCTGACGCCGGTTCTCGGCCTCGCCCAGGAGCCGGCGGCGCCGGCCGCGCAGATCGAAGGCGATGCGCCGGGTGCGGCGCCCGATTCCGGAAGCGGCGCGGAGGCCTCGACCAACGCGACCCACGGCGGCGAGGAAGCGGCGACCCACACCCCGCACTACCCGCTGAAGAAGCCGGCCGAGCTGTCCTGGACGTTCGCCGGCCCCTTCGGACATTGGGACCTCGCGCAGCTTCAGCGTGGCCTGAAGGTCTACAAGGAGGTCTGCTCGAACTGCCACTCGATGAACCTCGTGTCCTTCCGGAACTTCGAGGCTCTCGGCTACAGCGACGAGCAGGTGCGGGCCCTCGCGGCCGAGTACCAGATCACCGACCCCGCGCCGAACGCGCAGGGCGAGATGTTCCAGCGCCCGGGTATCCCGTCCGATCGCCTGCCGTCGCCCTATCCGAACCCGGAGGCAGCGGCAGCGGCACTCGGCGGTGCGCATCCGCCGGATCTGTCGCTGATCGCGAAGGCTCGCTCGGTGGAGCGCGGCTTCCCGCGGTTCCTCCTCGATATCCTTCCCTGGAGCCAGTACGCGGAAGGCGGGCCGGACTACATCCACTCGCTGCTGACCGGATACGAGGAAGCGCCTGCCGGCGTCACCATCCAGCCGGGCACCTACTACAACCCGCATTTCATCTCCGGTCCGGCCCTCGCGATGGCCCCGCCGCTCAGCGACGGTCAGGTGACCTACGACGACGGCGCCCCGCAGACGGCGGAGCAGTACTCGCGTGACGTGTCTTCCTTCCTGATGTGGGCGGCCGAGCCGCACCTCGTCGAGCGCAAGGCGACTGGGTTCGTGGTGATGATCTTCCTGATCGGCTTCTCGATCATGCTCTACCTCGTCAAACGCCGGGTCTGGGCCGACACGCCGCACTGAGGCGGAGGACGAGAATGCGACGATTGGAAAAAGGGGCCCATGGGCCCCTTTCTTTCGTTGTGCCTTCCCCTACGAAACTCACCCTTGGGTTGAGGGAACCTTCACGATTACCGGACTAGCCTTCTCCAGTCTCTGGGGGATTGCGATGTTCCGACTTCCGTCACTCGATCTGATCCGCATCAGTTCGATCATCGCTTTGTCTTCGAGCATGATCATCGGATCGATCGCGCTGCGCGGCGTTCTCGACCAACACCAGCGCGCCGGCGCCGCGCTCGTCGAGCTGCAGCTCTTTGAACTCGCGACGGCCGCGGCGACGGCGATCACGAAGGAGCGCCGGCCGCTCGAGCTCGCCCTGAGCGCCGAGCCAGCCGATGCGGCCGGCCTGACGGCGGAGCTGAAGGCGTCACGGGCAGACGCCGACCGGTCCATCGCGCGCTTTCGCCAGCTCGTCGAGAGCAGCGCGCTTGCAAGCAGCATGAACTTCAACTTCCTGACAGCGCTGCTGCGGGACGAGCGACGTGCGGCGGACGCGCTCCTGGCGCTGCCGCTGGCCGAACGTCAGGTCAGCCTCCAGCTTCGCGTCGCGCGCGGCATGTCGTCGATCTCGCAGACCTTCGTCCCGTTCGTCGACAAGACGGCGCAGCGCGTGATCGAAGCCGACGAGAGCCTTGCTGGGCGCGTGAACGTCGCGCGATTGCTCGGGGCGCTCTACGAGGCGGCGACGCGCCTGCCTTCCGAAGTGATGCCGGCGCTCAAGCGGTCCGAAGTCATTCCGCCCGAAGCGGTGATGACCAGCATGCGCGTCCAGCAGCGTATCCTGGCCCTGTGGGACGTCGGCGTCTCGCAGCTCGAGTTCGGCCTGGACTCGCCCCGCCTCAGCCAGGCGCACGAGGAGATCCGCTCCGTCTATTTCGGCAAGGGCTTCCCGTTCCTCAGCCGCGCCATCGAGACCCATTCGCGTCGCCCCCTCAACTCGGTCGAGCAGGCCAAGCGGATTTCCGAGGTCTACGCGCCGACGACGCTGCCCATCCTGCGCATGCGCAATCTGTATGTGGATGCGATGATGAAGGAGGCGGTGACGATCCAGGAATCGACCCTTCTCCAGATGAAGCTCGTGGTGTGCCTGACGGTACTGATCCTCGTGATGACGGCGATCGCGGCCTGGGTCCTGTATCGGCAGATGCTGCGACCGCTTCTCGGGGTCCGCGACCAGATCCTCGCCCTTTGCGAACGGCGGCCGTTGGAGCGACGACCCTACTTGGGCTCCGTCCGGGCTGTCGCCAGTCTCTACAAGGCGTTGGAGACGCTGGAAGACCGCGATCGTCAGCGCATGGTCCTCGAACTGGAGCGCGCCGATCTGTCGGAGAGGCTTCGGACCCTGTCGGAGACGGACGAGCTCACCGCTCTGCCCAACCGCCGCGGCCTCTTCGCGCGGCTCGACGGTTTCGGCGAGCAGGGCCGGGACTACGTCACGATCCTCGGCGACATCGATCACTTCAAGGCCGTCAACGACACCTATGGCCATGGCCCCGGCGACGAGGTCCTCGCCGCCTTCTCGGAGTGCCTGCGCGCCCGCGCCAGCCCCGACGTCGTCGTCGCGCGCTATGGCGGCGAGGAATTCGCGATCGTGATGCGCTCGGACCAGCTCGAAGCGGTGCTGGCCTTTGCGGAAGATCTGCGCGCCGAGGTGGAGGCGCTCGTCGTGGAGACCAGCGCCGGCACGATCCGCATCACGGCGAGCTTCGGGCTCGCCCACGAGGTCGGTCCCGTCGCGGCCTGGCCCACGCTCTTCGACATTGCCGACCGAGCGCTCTACGAGGCCAAGGCCGCCGGGCGAAACCGCGTGCGTCTCTGCAACGCGACGATCATGCAGCTCGGAGCGTCCGCGCTGTCGTCGTCGGGCGCGCTGAGCCGTCCAGGGGAGGCGGCGGCCTGAGCGGCCAGGGCCGCTCGGCCGCTCAGACGTTGAACTTGAAGAGCATGATGTCGCCGTCCTGGACGACGTATTCCTTGCCTTCGTCGCGCGCCTTGCCGGCTTCCTTGGCCGCGACTTCCCCGCCCAGCGACACGAAGTCGTCGTAGGCGATCGTCTGGGCTCGGATGAAGCCCTTCTCGAAGTCGGTATGGATGACGCCGGCCGCCTGCGGCGCCTTGGCGCCGCGCTTCACGGTCCAGGCGCGGGTCTCCTTCGGCCCCACCGTGAAGTAGGTGATGAGGTCGAGAAGCGCGTAGCCTTCGCGGATCAGGCGGTCGAGGCCGGGCTCGTCGAGGCCCATCACCCCCATGTATTCGCCGACCTCGTCCTCGCCGAGCTGGGCGATTTCCGCTTCGATGGCAGCGGAGATCACGACGCTGCGCGCACCCTGGCGCTGGGCCATCGCGGCGACCGCTTTCGAATACGCGTTGCCGGTCGCCGCATCGCCTTCCGCCACGTTGCAGACGTAGAGCACGGGCTTCGAGGTCAGGAGGTTGAGGTTGCGAAGTTGCTGGCGGTCGTCGGCGTCGAGGCTCGCCAGAAGCGTGCGCGCCGGCTCGCCGTTCTGCAGCTTGGCGAGTGCGGCTTCCATCACCGGCACCTGGGCCAGCGCTTCCTTGTCCTTGCCCTGCGCCTTCTTGCGCGCGGCGACGATCCGGCGCTCCAGGCTCTCGAGGTCGGAGAGCATCAGCTCTGTCTCGACGGTCTCGGCATCCGCCACCGGATCGATGCGGCCCTCGACATGGGTGATGTCGTCGTCCTCGAAGCAGCGCAGAACGTGGACGATCGCGTCCACCTCGCGGATGTTGGCGAGGAACTGGTTGCCGAGCCCTTCACCCTTCGAAGCGCCGCGCACGAGGCCGGCGATATCGACGAAGGTGATGCGCGTCGGGATGAGCTGCGCCGACTTGCCGATCTTGGCGATCGGCGCCATGCGCGGGTCGGGCACGCCGACGTCGCCCGTGTTCGGCTCGATCGTGCAGAACGGATAGTTCGCGGCCTGCGCGGCGGCGGTCTTGGTCAGCGCGTTGAAGAGGGTGGACTTGCCGACATTGGGAAGTCCGACGATGCCGCAGCGAAAGCCCATGGGTGTCTTGCCTTACGTCTCGGGATGGGAGGCGGGCCCGGTCGAGGGCCCCAGAAAAAGGGAAGGGGATCGGTTCAGCTCGGGTCGCCGCCGCCGAGGAGCCGGCGCAGCATGCCCGCCATCGGGCCGGCGGACGGCGCAGGACGCACCTCTGCCGGGCGCGCCTGGCGCACGTGGCTCTGCGCCTTGGCCTTCGCGGCGCCGCCCTTGGCGCCGCTCGGCTCCTCCGAGCCGCCGGTCGCGAGCGTCACCTTGTTCATGAAGACGGCGTCCTCGCCGGCCACGAGCGCTTCGGCGTTGCGCGCGACGGCCTCCAGCAGCGGCTCCAGCCATTCGCGATCGACCTTGGCGAAGTCGCCGAGGACATGCGGATTGACCCGCTCCTTCGAGCCGGGATGACCGATGCCGAGGCGCACGCGGCGGTAGTCCTTGCCGAGATGGGCGTCGATGGAGCGCAGCCCGTTGTGGCCGCCATGGCCCCCGCCGATCTTGACGCGCACCTTGGCGGGAGGAAGGTCGAGTTCGTCGTGGAAGACCACGATCTGCGCCGGCGCGATCTTGTAGAAGGCGGCTGCGGCCTGCACCGAGCGGCCGCTCTCGTTCATGAAGGTCTGCGGCTTCAGGAGGAGGACCTTCTCGCTTCCGACCTGTCCTTCCGCGATCTCGCCCTGGAACTTCTTCGACCACGGGGAGAAGCCGGGGCGGCGCGCGATCTCGTCGACGGCCATGAAGCCGATATTGTGCCGGTTACCGGCATATTGCGCACCGGGATTGCCGAGGCCCACCATGAGGAGCATGTGCCCGTCCTCCAGCGATCCGGAGCCGGGCGACCACGGATCCGGCATAAGCGGATGCGGCGGACGAGCCGGAGCCCGTCCGCCGCACAGTCCATCAGTTGCCGGACTTCGGCTCGTCCTCGGCGGTCGCGTCGGTCTGCTGGGTGACCTCGGTGGTCGGCGTCTCGGCGTCGAGCTCGTCGGTCTCCTCGGCCATCGGCGGGACGATCGTGGCGATCACGAAATCCTCGTCGGAGGTGAGGCGGACGCCCTTCGGCAGCGCCAGGTTCGAGGCATGCAGCGCATCGCCGATGTCGAGGCCCGTCAGGTCGAGGGTGAAGCCCTCCGGGATCGACTGCGCAGCGCAGACGACCTCGATGTCGTGGTGCACGACGTTGAGCGAGCCGTCCTTGGCCTTCAGGCCAGGCGCCGCGTCCTCGTTCTCGAAGTGAACGGGAATGCGCACCGTGACTTCCGTGCGCTCGGAAACGCGGAGGTAGTCGACGTGGGTCAGCGTATCCTTGACGACGTCGAGCTGGTAGTCCTTCGGGAGGACCTGGATCTGCTTGCCGCCGACGTCGATCGTGATGACCGTGGTCAGGAAGCCGCCCGCGTGCAGCTTCAGGAAGGTCTCCTTGTAGGGGACCGCGATCGGCAGGGGCTCCTGCTTGTCGCCGTAGATGACGGCGGGCACCATTCCGTTGCGGCGGAGATGTCTGGCGGCCCCCTTGCCGACCTTCTCGCGCGCTTCGGCCTTGACCGTGTAGCTCTCGCTCATGGTTTCAATCCTTGTTTCGTTCAGAGGATGCCGGACCGGCCATGCTTGCGCCGGAACGACGAAAAGCGGCGCAAAGGCCGCTTCACGCCCGCGCTGCCTCCAAGGGTGTCCGCGCGGGCGGGTTGGCTATAGCGGCGATCGGCTGGAGAGGCAAGCGAAGCGCCCCCCGTGGACCACCTCAGTCGAAGAGCGAGGAGACCGACTGTTCCGTCGTGGTGCGCGAGATCGCTTCGGCGAGCAGCGTCGCCGTGCTGACGACGCGGATGTTGCGCGCCTCGCGGATCGCCTTCGTCGGCTCGATCGAATCGGTGATGACGAGTTCCTCGAGGCTCGAGGCCGCGATGCGCGAGACCGCGCCGCCCGAGAGCACGCCGTGGGTGATGTAGGCGCGAACGCCCTTGGCGCCCGCCGCCATCAGGGCATCGGCCGCGTTGCACAGGGTGCCGCCGGAATCGATGATGTCGTCGATCAGGATGCAGTGGCGACCCTCGACGTCGCCGATGATGTTCATCACCTCGGACTCGCCCGGCTTCTCGCGGCGCTTGTCGACGATGGCGAGCGGGGCGTCGAGACGCTTGGCGAGCGCCCGGGCGCGGACCACGCCGCCGACGTCGGGCGAGACCACCATGACGCGGTCGGTCTCGAGATGCTCCTTGATGTCGCGCGCGAGCAGCGGCACGGCGAAGAGGTTGTCGGTCGGGATGTCGAAGAAGCCCTGGATCTGCCCGGCATGAAGATCCATCGTCATCACGCGGTCGGCGCCGGCGCGGGTGATGAGGTTGGCGACGAGCTTGGCCGAGATCGGCGTGCGCCCGCCCGCCTTGCGGTCCTGTCGGGCATAGCCGAAGTAGGGCAGCACGGCCGTGATGCGGCGGGCCGAGGCCCGGCGCAGCGCGTCCATGATGATCAGGAGCTCCATCAGGTGGTCGTTCGCCGGATAGGACGTCGACTGGATGACGAAGCAGTCCTCGCCGCGCACGTTCTCCTGGATCTCGACGAATATTTCCTGGTCGGCGAAGCGGCGCACGGAGGCCGCGCCAAGTGGCAGCTCCAGGTAGCGCCCGATCGCTTCGGCGAGAGTGCGGTTGGAGTTGCCGACAAAGAGTTTCATCGCTGACCGCTTCATCCGTCTACGGGGCTCGCCGGCCCTCGGAACGGAGGGGCCGGTCGCATGGGCGGGCTCTAAGCAAGATGGTGGAAAGATTCAAGGTTGCGCTGCGGGAAACACCGCGGCGCAGTTAAGGCCTGCCCTCGCTTCAGCCGGTCGCCATCAGTTCGATCGGCAGCCGCGAGAGACACTCCGGGCCGTCTTCCGTGGTGAGATAGGTCTGGCCGAGGCACATGGCGGCGCCGCTGTCCGAATCCATGATGATCATGTGGGCGAACAGCGTCATGTTCGGACGAATCGGCTCGGCATTGCCCGCGACGAACATCTGCGGATCCATCCAGGAGGGCGCGAAGCGCGCGCCCACCGAGTAGCCGCAGGCGGCGAGGCGGTGGCGGACGAGGTCGTGGCTTTCCATCACGCGCGCATGGGCGTCGAAGACGTCGCCGAAGGTCTGGCCGGGGCGCATCGCCGCCTCCACCGCCGTCAGCGCCTCCGCACCGGCCGCGAACAGTTCCTCGTGGCGCATGAGAGGACGCCCGACGATGAGCGTGCGCATCAGCGGCGCATGGTACTGCGCCTTGACGCCGGACCACTCGATCGTCAGCTGATCCTGTGCGCCAAGCCGCCTGCGGCCGGACTTGTAGCGGCAGAGGAGGGCGTCCTCGCCAGAGCCGAGGATGAACGGATTGGCCGGATAGTCGCCGCCCTTCAAGAGGATGTCGCCCTGCAGCGCATGAAGGAGCACGCCCTCGTCGGCCCCCTCGCGCACCAGCGGCCACATCGCTTCGAGCGCTTCGTCGCCGAGACGCGCAGCCTCCCTGACATAGGCGATCTCGGCCTCGCTCTTGACGACGCGCAGGGCGGGCACGAGGTCGGAGGCGTCCACGAGCGCGGCGAAGGAGCCGAGTTTCTCCTCCACGAGCTTGCCGTTGGCCGCCGTCAGTCCGTGCGTCGACCATTCGACGCCGACCCGCGCGCCGAGAAGGCCCATGTCGTCCATGATGTCGCGTAGCTCGATCGCGGGATTGGCGCCGCCCCGGTCGCGCCAGACCACGACGGTCTCGATGTTGGACGTCGCCCGCGCCTGGCGCAGGTCCGCCGAACGGGTGAGGAGGCGCATCTCGCCGTCCGCCTTCACCACGAGGCACTGGAAGAAGCAGAAGCCGAACGTGTCGTAGCCCGTCAGCCAGTACATCGAGTCCTGTGCGAACAGGAGCACGGCGTCGAGCTTGCGTTCCGCCATCTCGGCGGACAGGCGCGCGCGGCGGCGTTCGAATTCGTCGGCGGTGAAATGAAGCATTGCGTCGTCCGGTTTGGGGCGCGTCAGGCGAGAGCGATGGCCGAGAGCTGGCGACCGTAGTCGGGCTCGCCGCGATGGGTGGTGCGCCGGAAGGAGTAGAAGGCGTCCTCCTCGGCATAGGTGCAGCGGCCGACGAAGCGGGCGGACAGCCCGAGCCGTTCGAGGCGTGCGAGGATGAAGGCGGGAAGGTCGAACAGACGCTTGGCCTCGGAGGCGCCCGGCGCGAAGAAGCGCGCGTTCTCGGCACTCTGGCGAAGGAACGTCTCCGCCATGTCGGAGCCGACCTCGTAGTTCGGCTGCGTGATGCAGGGGCCGAGCACGGCCTCGATCCGCTCGCGCCGCGCGCCGAGCCCCTCCATTGCCTCCACCGTGCGCTCCAGGACACCGCCGACGGCACCGCGCCATCCGGCATGGGCCGCGGCGACGACGCCCGCGTCAGCGTCCGCGAAGAGGATGGGTCCGCAATCCGCGGTCACCACCCCGACGGCAAGGCCCCGCACGGCGGTCACCACGGCATCGGCCTTCGGCCGTTCGCCGCCGGAGGGGTCGGTCGCGACGACCGCATCGGCCGAATGGGTCTGCCAGGGCGTCGCCAGCCGCGCGCCGTCGAGCCCGAGGAAGTGCACGGCGCGCCGGCGGTTCTCATGCACGTCTTTCGGCGCGTCGTGCGAGCCGATGCCGGCGTTGAGCCCGCGATAGAGGCCGCTCGAGACGCCGCCGCTTCGCGTGAAGAAGGCGTGGGCGAGACGCTTGTCCGCCTTCAGAGCGGGGTCCTGAACGGTGTCGCCGTCGCGGATGTGCGAGGCCGAGGTGAGGCGATGATCGAGCATGGGCCGGGATGGTGGGGGAGGGGGGAATCGAAGTCAATCGACCGCGGGGCGGGCAAAGGGTGGCAGCGCGAGCGGCGCCGACGCCACCGCGAACACCTGGAACAGCGCTCCCATCTCGCCCGGCCCCTTTCCGGCCAGCCGGTGGACGGCGGCGGTGATCGCCTCGCGCGCCGCGGCGTCCGCATGCGCGCCGAGCCGTCCGGCGCGTTCGGGCAGACCGAGCGACAGGAGGAAATCGCCTTGCCTGGCGAGACCGAACCTGAGCGGCGCGACCGCGGTCATCGCGCGGGCGACCTGCTCCCAGTCGACATGGCTGGTGATGTCGGCGGTCCCCGGCGCGTCGAGGCTCGACGCCGCGCGGTGGCGCCGCAGCGCCTGCAGCGTGTCGCCATAGGCCGAGCGGGCGTGACCGTAGTCGATCAGGAGCGCCGCCCCGCCGAACCGGTACAGGCGGTCGGCAAGACCTGCAGCCAAGGCGTCGCGCTCGGGCGAGGCCTCGAAGACGGCCCCTTCGTCGGGCGGCGGAAGGCGGGCGAGCGCGGCCGGTACTTCGGAGGCTTGCGGACCGTCCACGAAGGCGAGGCCTTCGCCGGACGTTGCGACATGCCGCTCGCGCCAGGCACCGTCGCGGAACACGAACTGGCGGATCGCCACCGCGTCCAGGAGCTCGTTGGCGACGAGGACGAGCGGGCTTTCGTCGAGGTCCTCGATCCGACGCACGCGGCGAATGGGCAAGTCGAAGCGCGCCAGGCGCTCCGTCTGAACGGCCGCCAGACGATCGCTCACCTCGACGAGGCACACACGAGCGGCCTGGAGGAAGGCGGGGTCGAACTGGCGCAGCGTGCGCAGCATGTCGGCCATCAGCGTGCCGCGCCCCGGCCCGGCTTCGGCGAAAGTGAAGGGCGAGGGACGGCCGAGCCCGTCCCAGGCCGCGAAGGCCCAGGCCGCGAGAAGCTCGCCGAACATCTGGCTGATCTCCGGCGCCGTCGTGAAGTCGCCGTCCGCGCCGATCGGGTCGCGGCTCGTGTAGTAGCCGGCGGCCGGATCGAACAGCACCAGGTTCCAGAACCGGTCGAGGCGCATCGGGCCCGATGCCTCGATCTCGGCGCGGATGCGCTGGGCGAGGTCGCTCACGCCGAGGCCGCGGGCTCGACCGGCCGGGGTTCGTAGGCGCGGGGCTTCGCGGTCGCGATCGCCCAGAGGCCGACGAGCAGCATGGGGATGGAGAGCACCATGCCCATGGTCAGCCACCCGGTGCCGAGGAGATAGCCGAGCTGCGCATCCGGCATGCGGAAGAACTCCACGAAGATGCGCGCCGAGCCGTAGAGGAAGATGAAGGCCCCGCCGACGAGGCGCGGGCGCCCGAGCGCCTTGAACCGATGCGTCAGCAGCCGCAGGATCAGGAACAGCACGATTCCCTCCAGCGCCGCCTCGTAGAGCTGGCTCGGATGGCGCGGCTCGGGGCCGGCATGGGGGAACACCATGGCCCAGGGCACCGCCGTCGGTGCCCCCCAAAGCTCGCCGTTGATGAAGTTGGCGATGCGCCCGAAGAACAGGCCGAACGGCACGGAAGCGGCGACCACGTCGATCAGGCTGAGCAACGGCACCTTGTGCGACCGGCAGAACAGGATCATCGCGATCGTCACGCCGAGAAGACCGCCGTGGAAGGACATGCCGCCCTCCCAGATACGCAGGGCCGAGAGCGGGTCGGCGACGATGCGGTCGAAGTCGTAGAACAGGATCGAGCCGATCCGCCCGCCGGCCACGATGCCGATCGTGATCCACACGATGAAGTCGTCGATGTCCGTCTTGGTGATCGGCGAGACGCCGTTCGGCCAGAGCTTCGCCGTGCCGACGAGATGGCGGCCGTAGAGCCAGCCGCACAGGATGCCGGCCACATAGGCCAGGCCGTACCAGCGCAGCGCGATCGGGCCGATCTGCAGGAAGACCGGGTCGATCGCGGGGTAGGTGAGGACACCGAGAAAGGCTGAGGCTGTCATGGCTTCGTGGCTTCCCCTCGGGCTTCGCTCGTCGCGGCGGGGTGTGCGCCGGGGGAGGAGCGGGGTCAAGTCGCTCCATTGCCAATGGGGGGGCGAGAGCCTACCTCGAAGGGGCCGAACCTGAAGGAGCGAGATCATGACCGACCGAGGCCCGAACCGCATGCTGGACGAGTTCGCACGCATGATGACCGATGCGGCCGGCGCGGCGCAGGGCGTGCGTCGCGAGATGGAAACCGTGTTCCGCAGCCAGGGGGAGCGTTTCATCAACTCGATGGATCTCGTCCAGCGCGAGGAATTCGAGGCCGTCCGCGAAATGGCGACCCGTGCACGCGTCGAGAACGAAGCTCTGAAAAAGCGCGTCGCCGACCTCGAAGCCCGTTTGTCCGGCACCTCCGCGCCTTCGGTCTGAGGCTTTTCCACAGGCCGTGCACAGGTTTGTCACGTGCCCGTCGCCCGGCAGTGGAATCCGAAAAGCGTGAGGGCTGAATCCCTTAACGCGGCGGGTCCCGGCTCCCGATCATGGCCCGCCCCCGGCGAACGTTAAAATCCGGTTTCCGCCTCTGGAATCGCGAGTCCGCGTCGATACACTGATTCTCAACGGTGATTCGCCACGGCGGCGGTTTTCCGGAGGCGCGGAGCCAAGGGTCTTACGAGGAATTCGACCCTTGACGACGGGGTGCGTGCGGCACCCCGGCGGTCCCGCGTCGGATGCGGCACGGGGACAACAAACCATGCAACTCGGCGAATTGGATATCAGGCGACAATCCCATCCGGTGGATGTGATCGAGACCGTCGCCTCCCATCACGACTGGTCCTTCGAGCGGCCCTGCGACGACGAGATCGCCGTCTCGGTACAGGGCGCATGGACCGATTATTCCGTCTCCTTCTCTTGGATGGAGGCTTCCGAGGCACTGCATCTGGGCTGCGCCTTCACGCTCAAGGTGCCGGCCCGGCGGCAGGTCGAGGTGCTGCGGCTTCTGTCGCGTATCAACGAGCAGATGCTCGTCGGTCATTTCGACCTCTGGTCGTCCGAGGGCGCGGTGATGTTCCGGCACGCCATCCTTCTGTCGGGCGGCGTCCAGCCGACGAGCCAGCAGGCGGAGCGGTTGCTGTCGGCGGCGCTGGAGGCCTGCGAGCGGTATTACCAGGCCTTCCAGTTCGTGGTCTGGGCCGAGAAGAGTGCCGAGGAGGCGATGGCCTGCGCGGTGTTCGATACGGTCGGCAACGCATGAGCGAGGGCATCGCGCCGGTCGGCCGGCTTCTGCTGCTCGGCGGCGGCAACATGGGCGGCGCGATGCTGCGCGGCTGGATGGAGCGCGGTCTCGACCCCGCCTCCGTCACCATCCTCGATCCCAATCCGTCCCCGGCGCTCGGGCCGCTTTTCGATCGCGGCGTGCGGCACGCCGCCGCGGCGCCGGCCGAGCCGCAGGACGTCGTGATCCTCGCGGTGAAGCCGCAGGTGCTGGCGGATGCCGTCGCGCCGTTGCGCGCCGCACTGAAGCACGAAACGCTGCTGATCTCGGTCGCGGCCGGTCGCACCGTCGCCTTCATCGAGGAGCGCCTCGGCGAGCGGCCGGTGGTGCGCGCCATGCCCAACACGCCGGCGCTGATCGGCCGCGGCATCACGGGCGCCTATGCCAACGCGCGCGTCACGCCGGGCCTGAAGGCGACGGCGACCGATCTCCTGTCCGCCAGCGGTCCGGTGGAATGGGTGCCCTCCGAGGACGACATCGACCGTGTGACCGCGGTCTCCGGCAGCGGCCCGGCCTATGTGTTCCTGCTCGCCGAGGCGCTGGCCGAAGCCGGGGTCGCCGCAGGGCTCGAGCCCGATCTCGCCATGCGCCTCGCGCGCCATACGGTTGCGGGCGCAGGCGAGCTGATGATCCGCTCCGACGACGAACCGGCGCAGCTTCGCCGCAACGTCACTTCGCCGAAGGGCACGACCGAGGCGGCGCTCGGCGTCCTGATGGGCGACTACGGTCTCCAGCCCCTGATGACGAAGGCGGTGGCCGCCGCGCGCGACCGGGCGATCGAACTCTCCAAGGGTTGAGCATGAGCAACGAGACCACCGCGGTCGCGCCGGAGATCACCTTCGACGACTTCATGACGGTCGACATCCGTGTCGGCACGATCGTCCAGGCCGAGCCCTTTCCCGAAGCCAGAAAGCCCGCCTTTCGCCTCGTGATCGATTTCGGGCCGGAGATCGGACGGAAGAAGTCCTCCGCGCAGATCACCGTGCGCCACTCGCTGGACGAGCTCGTCGGCCGGCAGGTCATGGCGGTGGTGAACTTCCCGCCGCGCCAGATCGGGCCGATGCGCTCGGAGGTCCTGACCCTCGGATTCCCGGACGAGGCGGGCAACGTGGTTCTGGCGGCGCTCGCGCATCCCGTGCCGAACGGCGGGCGCCTGTTCTAGGTCCGGCAGTCGGCGCGATCGTCCGGCGGCGAGGCGGCATCGCCTCGCCGGGGCAATCGTCAGGCCGGTATTCGCACCAGCGCCTTCAATCCGCCGAGTGCCGATTCCGACAGGAGGATGTCGCCGCCATGGCTGCGCGCGACGTCGCGGGCGATGGCGAGGCCGAGGCCGGTGCCGCCGGCATCGATGTTGCGCGCTTCGTCGAGGCGCACGAAGGGCTTGAACACGTCCTCGCGCTGCGCCGCCTCGATGCCCGGTCCGTCGTCCTCCACCGAAACCGACAGCCACCGGTCGTCGTGGCGCGCGACGAGCCGGACCGCCGTCCCGTGGCGCAGCGCATTGGCGACGAGGTTGCCGAGGCACCGCACGAAGGCGTCCGGGCGCACGGACACGCGCGGGTCGCCGACGAGATCCGTCTCGATGGACCGGCCCTTCAGCGCGGCCTCGTTCTCGAAGCGCGCGAAGACGCGTTCGAGGTCGAGCTCGCCCACCTCCTCGCCACCCTCGCCCTTGGCGAAGGCGAGGTACCCTTCCAGCATCCGTCCCATCTCATCGACGTCCTGCTCCAGTTCGCGCCGGTCCTCGTCCTCTTCCAGGAGGGCGAGCTGGAGGCGGAAGCGCGTGAGCACGGTGCGCAGGTCGTGGCTGACGCCGTTGAGCATCTGCGTGCGCTGCTCGATCTGGCGCTCGATGCGGTCGCGCATCTGGATGAAGGCGAGCGAGGCGCGTCGCACCTCCGAGGCGCCGCGCACGCGAAAGTCCGGCGGCATCGGCTGGCCGCGTCCGAACCCCTCGGCGGCCTGGGCGAGCTTCTGGATGGGGCGGATCTGATTGCGCAGGAACAGGATGGCGATCAGGATCAGCACCAGCGACGTGCCGACCATCCAGACCAGGAAGATGTGGCTGTTGGAGGCATAGGCCGAATTGCGCGGCGCGAAGATGCGCAGCATCCGGTCGGGCAGCTGGATGCGGATCTCGACGATCCGCGACTCGCCGAGCGTGTCGATCCAGAACGGCCGGTTGATCTGCCGCGTGATCTCCTCGGACAGGATTCCGTCGAGGATGTTGAAGAAGGGCTTGGGGGCAGGCGCCGGCAGCGGCTCCGGCGGCAGGACGAGGACGTTGAGGGCCAGCCGTTCGCGCGCGATCCGGGTCACCTGCGCGTAGTCGGGCGTATCGGGGAATGTCTCGATCATGTCGATGACCGCCGCGATGTCCTGCACCACCGAGGCCGAGAGGCGCTGAGTCACGGTCTGCCAGTGCCGCTCCATGAAGACGAAGGCGACCACCGACTGAAGCAGCACCATGGGCGCGATGATGATGATCAGCGAGCGGGCGTAGAGCCCCTTCGGCGTTCGGCGCGAGACGAAGCGCTGGACCTGGCGCGAGAGGCTGCGCAGGACCGACCAGACGCTTCGCCGGGGTGCCGGCGGGCGCGTCTGGGCGGTGGGCACGCCGGGATCGGACGCTGCGATCGCGCCCGGCTCGATCGGGCGGTCAATCGACATTCAGGCGATAGCCGATGCCGCGCACCGTCTGGAGCCAGAGCGGATTGGCGGGATCGCTCTCGATCTTGCGGCGCAGGCGGTTGATCTGGACGTCCACCGTGCGCTCGCCGACCTCGGCCTCGTTGGTCAGGAGGTCCTGACGGGGGATCGTGTCGCCGGCCTTCTGGGCGAACTGCGTCATGATCTCCTGCTCGCGTTCGGTCAGGCGGATGATCTCGGTGCCGCGCCGCAGCTCCTTGCGCGAGAGCGAGAAGGAGAACGGCCCGAAGCGCACATGTTCGACCTTCTGGAGCGGCGCCGAACTGCCGCGCTTCAGGATGTTGTTGATGCGTAGGAGAAGCTCGCGCGGGTCGAAGGGCTTGGCGAGGTAATCGTCGGCACCCGCCTCCAGCCCGAGGATCCGATCGTCCGTTTCGGAGCGCGCCGTGAGCATGAGGATGGGGATCTCGCGATGCGGCGAGACGGCGCGCACGAGATCGAGGCCGCTCTCGCCTGGCATCATCACGTCGACGATCATCAGGTCGAACTCGAGCCCCTGCAGGATGCGTCGCGCCTCGGCGGCGTCGGAGGCGACCGAGACGCGGAACCGGCGCTCGGACAGGAAGCGCGACAACAGACTGCGGATGCGCCGGTCGTCGTCGATCACCAGGAGATGGGGCGCATCGTCCATGGATTCGGCAGTGACATGGTCCTCGACGATCGTCATCTAGCGATTCTCCCTACCGATGCCCTTGCGCGCGAACCAGTCCCGCGTCGCCTTGCGATCCGCGCCCATTTCCAGAAGAAAGTCGTTCACGAGGCCCGGATCGTCCAGCGCGGCGGCGCGAAAGGCGGCGTCGATCCTGCGCCCCTGGGCGCGCGAGAGTTCCAACGTGAGATCGCGGCCTTTCTGCGTCGGATATAGGCGGCGTTGGCGCCGGTCGTCGGTTCCCTGCACTTGCGCGATGAAGCCGTCGTCGATCAACTGCCGAAGGACGCGCGAAAGGGATTGCTTGGTGATCTCGAGAAGGTCCAGAATCTCGGCGATGGTCATGCCGGGATCGCGATTGACGAAATGCAGGATACGATGATGCGCGCGGCCGAAGCCATAGCGCTCCAGAATCGAGTCCGCATCGCCCGTGAACTCGCGATAGGCGAAGAAGAACAGCTCGATCAGGCGAAAATCGAGTTCGCCTCGCGTCGGCAGCGCGTCCTCGACGATCTCGTCGCCATCCGGGGCAGGGGCATCGGCCAAGGGCATGTCCATCTGAATAGGTCAGTAGTGTTGACGTATCTATCTCCCATTGTTACACCGGAGCAAGCGGTCGGGAACAGCGGACGGACCTGGCAGGCCGTGCAACCGTCCGTTATCGCGGTGCTTCCAGGGGCCCTGCCGTAATTTCATCCCATGATCGCCCCATCCTGAGGAAGGACTGGCGATCATGCCACCGCGCCCGGGCGGTTGGGAGGGTTCGGCGGATCGCCGGGTCGATGCGCGAAGAAGACAGGAAAGGGCGCCTTCGGCGCGATCCCCCAAGATGAGCAGCGTTCCCTTCGACCAACTCGACGGCCAGATCTGGTACAACGGCGCCTTCGTGCCCTGGAAGGACGCCAAGGTCCACGTGCTGACGCACGGGCTGCATTATGCCAGCGCCGTCTTCGAAGGCGAGCGGGCCTATGGCGGCGAAATCTTCAAGCTGCGCGAGCACACCGATCGCCTGATCGAGTCGGGCCGCATCCTCGGCTTCGACATTCCCTACAGCGCCGACACGATCGACGACGCCTGCAACGAGCTTCTGCGGCGCCAGGGCTTCCGCGACGCCTATGTGCGCCCGATCGCCTGGCGCGGCTCCGAATCGATGGGTGTCTCCGCGCAGCGAAACACGATCAACCTCGCGATCGCGATCTGGCAGTGGCCGAGCTACTTCGATCCCGAGCAGCGGATGAAGGGCATCCGGCTCGATCTCGCCGAATACCGCCGTCCCGACCCGATGACCGCGCCGTCGCGAGCCAAGGCGGCCGGCCTCTACATGATCTGCACCATCTCCAAGCACGCGGCCGAGGCGAAGGGCTATGCCGATGCGCTGATGCTCGACTGGCGGGGCCGCGTGGCGGAAGCGACCGGCGCCAACGTGTTCTTCGTCAAGGACGGTGTCGTCCACACGCCCGACCCGGATTGCTTCCTCGACGGCATCACCCGCCGCACGGTGATCGACCTCGCCAAGCGGCGTGGCTACGAGGTGCAGGTCCGCGCCATCATGCCAGAGGAACTGGAAGGGTTCACCGAGTGCTTCCTGTGCGGCACCGCCGCCGAGGTGACGCCGGTGGCCGAGATCGGGCCCTACCGCTTCACGCCGGGCGACATCACCCGCCGTCTGGTGGAGGACTACGCGGCCGAGGTGCAGCCGAAGCGCCTCGCCGCCGAATAGCGCGGCGCACATTTCCGGTTCATCGAGGGCTCGCCGCAGCGGCGGGCCCTTTTCTTTTCGTGCTCCTCAGCAAACATGCTGCCTCGAACGTCGCTTCCAGGACCCGCCCGCATCATGACCCTTGCCGCCGAGATCGTTCCCGTCACCCCGTTCCAGCAGAACTGTTGCATCTTCTACGACACGGAGGACAAGTCGGCCGTGGTCGTGGACCCCGGCGGCGACGTGGAGCGCATCGAGGAGGCGGTGAAGCGGCTGGGCGTGGCCGTCGAGGCGATCTGGATCACCCATGGGCACATCGACCACGCGGGCGGTGCGATGGACCTGAAGGAGGCGCTCGGGGTCCCGATCGTCGGGCCGCATCGGGCGGACGCCATGCTTCTGGACCGCCTGGAGGATCAGGCCCGCATGTTCGGGCTCACCGGGGCGGTCCGCAACTGCGTGCCGGACCGCTGGCTGGAGGAGGGCGAGATCCTGTCCTTCGGAACCCATCGTTTCGAGGTGATCCACGCGCCGGGCCATGCGCCGGGGCATGTCGTCTTCTTCAATCGCGACGCCCAGTTCCTGCATGCGGGCGACGTCCTGTTTTCCGGATCCATCGGGCGCACCGACCTGCCGGGCGGCGATCACGCACAGCTTCTCGACACGATCCGCCGCAAGATCCTGCCGCTCGGTGACGAGATCGGCTTCATCTGTGGCCACGGGCCCGGCAGCCGGCTCGGCGTGGAACGCCGGACCAATCCGTTCCTGCGCTGAACCCGCTCAGGGTTCGCCCGTGCAGAAGCGCCGCTTGCCGTCCGCCGCGGTGTAGGTGCCGAGGGAGGCGTCGAAGTCGGCATGGCGCGCCACGCAGTCGCGCAGCCAGTCCGGCGTCCAGGGCTCGAGGAAGCCTGCCGGCGCCTCGACAATCGGCGGCGCGGGCGCGGGGACGACCGCAGGCGGGGCGGACTGCGCGACGCGCGGTGCCGGCGGATCGACCGGGCGTTCCGCCATGTCGGTATCGGGATAGACGCTGACCGCCCGCTCCTCGGGGCGCAGGTCCGCAAAGGGCGTCTCCACGGCACCGGAGGCTTCGCGCTCCGCCGCTTCGCGCCCCATGCCAGGTCGGAAATCCGGGGAGATGCGGATGATCTTGGCCGTTCCGACATGGGCGACGGCAAGGCCGTCCCGCCCATAGGGGCGACGATCCAGGCGATCGGCCTCCACATCGAGGATCTTCGGGCCGCCCGCCATTCCGCCATAGGAGACGGAGGAGGGCGCACCGTTCATGTCCGGCGTGCCAATGACAATGAAGGAGCTGTTGGCGGTGCCGGCCGTGCCGTAGAAGCTGCCGCGATCCACCGCCCCGCCATAGTTGCGCACGTCGATCACGGAACCCGACGAGCGATAGCGCCGGGACTCCCGCCATTCCGGCGCGGCTCCCCATTCGCGGCCGCGGCGGTCGTCGCGGTAGGTGCGGCGGCTGTCCGGGAAGGGGTTATCCCGATAGGCGTGTCCGGCACCCGTCCGCGTGTCGCCGATGCGGCCCTCGCGGTAGACTTGTACGTTCGCGGCCGCTCGCCCGCCGACGGAGGGGAACAGGTCGAGCGCCATGTCTGCGTCGAAGGCGAAGGAGGCATGGGGCATGGCCGCTATGCCGGCGACGCCGATCGCCTGGAGAATCCGCTTCATCTCGCGTCCTGCCACGTTAATCCTCGGTTAAGGATTGTGTGCAGGCGGGGCTAAGTCAAACGCTCGGGGGACGAGAGTTAAAACGGGGTTAACATGCAAAACGGCCCGCCGAGGGATCGGCAGGCCGTTTGGAAGTCTTGAGAGGCCGGGACTTTTCCCCGGCCGGAAGGGCGCGAGGTCAGTCGGCCGCTTCGAGGTTGACCGCCTTCGGGCCCTTGCCGCGCTTGTCCGGCTCGGTCTCGTAGGAGACCTTCTGGTTCTCGACCAGGCCGGGCAGGCCCGAAGCCTGTACCGCGGAGATGTGGACGAAGATGTCGGCGCCACCGTTGTCGGGCTTGATGAAACCAAAACCCTTCTCGGTGTTGAAGAACTTGACCGTGCCGGTCTGTGACATGTGATGCACCCTTTTCCTTGGGCTATGTATGATCCCCTTGCGGGGTTTGCAGGCAAGTCTTGATGCGAGGAAAAGGAACCGATACATCGCGGTCCGCTTGCACGGCCCACCCGAGGGATGCGCCCTCGATACGCAATTCGTCCATCACCCGAGTTCGCGAAATTGCCCGAACAAGAAAAGTGTGCAAGCACTCGCTTGACTTTGCAAGCGAAAGTTTCAGGGGCTCCCTTCCTTCGTTCCCGACCGGTCCATTTGGTCTGCTCTGTCGCGGGCAAGTGGAGATAGATCGTTAGACTGACGATCCGTCCGGTGCCCCATTTCCGCCGTATGTGAGCCCGCGCGGAGAGGGGTGTCGGGAGGCGCTGCGGGCGGGCGACGTTTGGCCGTGTGCGGAAAAAACGAGGGAACGATCCTCCGGCCGAGGGCTTCCCCTTCACGAACCCCACACGGGGACCAACCGATACGGAGATCCACCATGAAGCGGATTCTGACCGCCACGGCCGCACTGGCCTTCCTCGCCGCCCCGGCCCTCGCGCAGTCCACGGACGGGGGCTCGACCTCCGGCGGGACGACGATGATGCCGCAGACCGGCGCGTCCGGCACCGCCACGGGCGGCACCGACGCCATGGGCGATGCGGCGCGCACGGGCAACACGGCGGCCCCGGCGGGCGGCGCGATGGGCACGGACTCGACGTCCACCAGCTCGACGACGCCCGAGGCCCCGACGGCCAACGGCACGCCGACGCAGGGCATGGACCCGGCATCCGGCGCGGCGGCCGACACCTCGACCCCGTCGGGCGGCCTGGTCCCGGGGCAGACCCCGGAATAATCGTCGCACACTAAGACGTGAACCGTCGCCGTCCCGCACTAGCGGGGCGGCGTTTTTCGTGGGAACGCTGGGAGTGCCCGCCGCATTGTGCTGGCAGATAGATTCCCAAGGACAGTGCCATGCTCCGGCCCATCGCCTCCGCCCTCCTTCTTGCCGCCGCGCTTGCCGTGCCCGCCGGCGCGCAGACTATGGCTCCGGACGATTTCGGGCAGGGACGCAGCGTCTCGGAGCCGGCGAGCGGACTGCCGGGCGTCGGCATGGGCACCGGCTCGCTCGGCGGCGATCGGGGTACGCGCGGTCCGGGCGGGCTGCAGAACGGCGTCGGCGCCTACGGCAACATGACGCCGGACGCGTCGGGCTCGGCAGGCAACACGCTGACCCGCGTGCCGGGTTCGATCCCGGAAGGCGGCAGCAGCGGCTTCGGCATTCCGCTCGGCGGGCCGGCGAACAACGGCCGCTGAGGCGACGCGCCGCCCCTCCCGAACACGTGAACTAGGCTCGCTGCGGCGGGCCTTTTTCTTGGGTGAAGGGGCGGGAACCCGAGGGTTTGCCCGGCCGTTGCCACCTCAACGACACAATCGGCGCCCGCGGCCGTTGCCGGCCCGGCGCCCCTGTTTTCGAGGTGAATGGTCATGAAGGAATGTCTCTACGCCAGCGCCGGGCTCGCGCTGCTCCTCGCCGCGTTTCCGGCGCTCGCCAACGACCCGCGCGAGACGGGCACGATCCTGTCGCCGCGCGAGCGCGAACAGGTGGTGCGCGAGGTGCGGCTGCCGGACGGACGCGTGGTGCTGCAGACGGAGAACTACGGCTTCCCGGCCGCGTTCGGCTTCGGGGATGCGACGGGCAAGGCCTCGTCGGTGCCGCTGGTGAATGGGCGGACGCCCTCGGTGGAAGGCTCGACGCCGTCGGGCGGCCTGGTGCCGGGGCAGGAGCCGGAATAAGCGCGCAATCCTGACGCTGAACGCGCGAAAGCGGCCCGCGCCCCGAAAGGGGCCGGGCTGTTGCGTTTGGTCTCGTCGTGTCGCCCGGATGGAACGGGCGACGGGCCGCCGGAGGCGAACCTCCGAGTGGTGTAAACAAAATGGTCCGCCTCCGGCGACCCGCGCGGTGTTGTCCAGCTCGACCCGGGTTCCACGCCGGGCCATGGGCTTCTCCGTTTGCCGGTGCCTCGGCCCGATGCGTCCCCCCGGCTATCACACCGACGGTCCCTTGGGCTTTCTCAGGCACGGGCTTTCCAAGCGCCCCTCGTAGTGGGAGCGAAACCGGACTTGCCAGAACCGTCCGGGCCAGCGCCTCCTCCGGCAGGAGACGTGTCGCGGACACCGCCCGCCGACCCTTCCGAACGATCCCGGTGATCATTCGCGCCCATTCAGATCGGGCCGGCGATGACTGAAGGGTAGGGGCACGCGGCGCACCGGGGGAGAAGAACCACGATGTTCCGCGCCGCCGGAAGAAGTCCGGCGGGCAGACCGAAGGCCGGCGGCGGGCGACGCGGACCCGCCTCGGCCGGGACCGGCTCGCGGTGCCTCGCCATCGCGCGGGGAGAGGGGTATGACCGCATGGTCCGAACCGGGATGCCGATCCGCCGAACACGCGTTCGCGGGGGCGGCGCCCGGCCGGTCGTGTTTTTTCGCGCGCCGGCGCGAAGCCGTTCCGCTTCGCCGCCGCGCCCAGCCCAGGCGAACCGCTCTTGCCCCGTATCCTTCTTCTCGTCACCGCCCTCGCACTGCTCGCCGGCTGCGCGGAGATCAACAAGCCGATCACGCCGAACGACACGTGGCGGGAGAAGGCGACGCGCTCCACCAACGGGCTGCCGTACTGAGGCAGCGCGCGCTAAGGCTGCCTGCGGCTTCGGCGGGCGGGGCAAAATGCCGAAGCCCCTTGTCGTCGCCGAGCGACGCGGCGGCCGTCGCTCACGTTCGAGTGGAAGGGGCCCCGCCATCCCGGTTTGATCACAGACCGTAAGGAAGGGTGAACATAGGGTTCAGGAACCATTCAGGTGCCCGGCGCTTAACTCGGTCCATCGATCCATGGACGGAGTGTCCCCATGAAGAAGACCGTGATCCTCGCCCTGTCGGGCATCCTGCTGGCGACCTCGATGCCGGCAATGGCGCAGACCTACCGGTCGGACGCGCGCCAGTATCGCCAGCACGAGCGCATCGAGCGCGGCATCCACCGCGGCCGCATCTCGCCGCGCGAGGCGGATCGCCTGGCTCGCCAGCAGCACCGCATCCGCCAGGTCGAGCGCCGCGCGCGCTACTACAACAACGGGCATATCGACCCGCGTTCGGCGCGCAAGATCGAGCGCATGCAGGAGCGCGCCAACCACAACATCCGCCGCGCCAACCGCAACGGCTACTACCGCTAGGGATATCGCGCCGCCCCGGCGGCCAGCGATGCGACGAGGGGCGCGGGATGGCGGGGAGCCGTCGCCGCGCCCCTTTCCGTTGGGAAGGTCGTTCGCCCGCACGATCCCGGCCTGCACCCTTTGCCTTCCGCCCCGACGCGCCCGGTGCCTTCAGGAACCGTTCAGGCGGCGGGGCGTCTCCTCGTCAACCCAGCCAATCTTTTGGGGAAGCCGATCCATGAAGACGACCCTTCTTCTCTCCGCCCTCGTCCTCGCCGTCACCAGCCTGCCGGCCCCCGCGCAGGACTTCGTGCTGCCCTCCGGTCCGCCGCGCAACGCGATGGAGCAGCGGCTGCAGGACCGCGTGGACACGCAGATCCAGATCAACCGCGAGCGCGGGTTCTACAGCCCCGGCCAGATCCGGCGCCAGGAGCGGTATGAGCGCCGGCAGAGGGCGGATCAGCGTTGGGAGCGGGAGGACAGGCGGCGGTGGGAGAGGGAAGAGCGGCGGCGGGGGCGCTGGTGACAACGTTTACCCTACGACCCCCGAGCATGGCCCTTGCAGGTACGTTTAAGATCAAACAAGATACCACTATCGCTGCTACTCATGGATTTTTGATGGACATCGAGTATTTCCGAGTAAAAAATTTCAAAGGTATTTCTGATCTTACGATTGACCTAATCAATAAGAACGGAAATGTTTTTCCTGTCATAATGCTTCTTGGACTTAACGAGTCCGGTAAAACGACAATATTAGAAGCAGTATCCCATTTCGTATCAAGGGACGATACGCTAGATAGTGTTTTCTCCAAGGGAGAAAAAAGTAATAATATCTCGGATATAGTGCCCCTCAAGCATCTCGCAAACTTCACGGGGTCAACATCTATTGAGGGAGGAGTTAGACTTTCGCCAAAAGATATTGAAAGCATCAAATCGTTTTGCGCAAACAAAGCTATTGATATAGATATCAATACAATATCGAAATCTTTTTACATTAAAAAGGGCTTTAGGTTTGAGGATAGTAACCAAGTTTCCACGGAAAATATCTGGACAATTTCATTTTCTGTTTTCATTGGGAAGGGGACGAAGAGGAGAGCGATACCGGCCAACCCTTTGCCGAATGGGGCGACCGGAAGAGACGTGTGGCGCGAGGTCGTCAATCATGTGCGGGGTATGATACCCAAGGTCGCATACTTCCCGACATTCATCGTGGACATTCCTGACCGAATTTATCTTCGGAAGGTGGCGGGGGAGCCAGAATCGTCGTCGTACTATAGATCGATAATGCAAGACGTCTTGGACGTTGAAGGTGGAGGTATTACCGTTGAGAAACATATTATCGACCGAATTGATGACTTCAAAAAAAACAACGGCAATCGGTTTGACGGTCAAAAATTTTCATCTAGTCCGCATAGGCGACAGGTAAACGCTGTATTTCAAAGAATTTCTAACCTGATTTCTAAAGAAATAATCGAAAATTGGAAAAATATATTTAATAGACCACTCAACGCGAGTAGCCTGGTCGTGAGTTGGGAGGTCGATACGCAAAATAACGATGTGCCGTATCTTAGCATTGAGATTTCCGACGGTCCCGACCCTTATAAAATTCATGAGCGCTCGCTCGGGTTCCGCTGGTTCTTTGCGTTTCTGTTGTTTGTGAAGTTCAAACAAAAGACCGACGGAAAGACTATTTTTCTTTTTGATGAGCCAGCATCTAATCTTCATGCGAAAGCTCAACAGGAGTTATTGAAAGCATTTTCGCAAGTGTCTCAACATAATCAGCTCATATTCTCTACTCATAGCCATCACATGATCGACCCGGCATGGTTGGCTGGCGCTTACGTCATTGAAAATAAAGCAATTGATTACGACTCTTCAGAAGATGATGTCAGTCAGTTTGGTAGGCATACCGATATACGCGCTGTGAGCTACAGAAACTTCGCAGCCCAAACGCCATCGAGATCGTCTTATTTTCAGCCGATAATTGAAAAGCTTCAGTATGTCGCACCTGTTCTCATAGGTCATGGGCCATATGTTTTGGTGGAGGGCATTACAGACTATTTTGTCTTCAGTTCTGTTGCGAAAAATTTCGGAAGAGAATTGTTCGTTATGCCAGGATCCGGGGCGGGCGCAAGTGGCCCGCTTATAAGCCTTCTTCTATCTCAAGGATCAGATTTTCTCATAATATTAGACTCGGATGCAGCAGGGATTAGTGCAAAGAAAAAGTATATTGATAGATATCTACTTGACGGTGAGAGTGTCATCTGTGTTCATGAGGTAGTCGATGGAATGGAGGGAAAGGGATTGGAAACAATTCTCGACGGCGCGACAAAAGAGAAAATCGAAGCCGAATTTGGAGAAGGCTCCTCCGCAAAAAAATCGCTAAGGACGTCCCTCGCTGAAGCGTATGCTAGAGGCATTCTTGTCGATATACTGTCGGATAATACGAAGACGATAGTGTCACGCATATTAGATGCTGGAATGTCGCGTTCACAAAAGTTAGTCGCGCCGACGACTTAGGCCCTGACTTACCGCCCCGGCCGCCCCGTCTTCGCCTTTCGCCGCCCGCGCTTCTTCTCGTCCCTCGGGTCCTCGTAGCTCCCCAGCCCGATCTTCTCGCGGCGGATGGGCTTGAGGTCGTCGCCGGGCTTGGGCGGTAGCTTGCCGGTGACCGGCTTTTCCGTGCGGCCGACGGTCATCTCGTCCAGCGTGTTCTTGCGGAACAGGGTGCGGTTGGGCGTCGCCGTGTCGGTGCCGGGGCCCATGTCGTCGAGCGAGGGCTTGGCGAAGTAGGAGGCGCCGTCGCCCCGGTCGGAGCGCAGGCCCTGGACCTCGCCGATGGCGGCGTGGCCGCTCTTCGACACCGGCTTGATGCGCGCGGCGAGCGGCTCGCCGTTGGGGCCGAAGCGCGGGTTCTCGCGGTTGGCGCCGGGCTTCCGGCGGCCGCCCTTGGATTTCCCCGACGACCCGCTGCCGTCGGAGAACATGTTGATGTCGAGGTCGCGCGCCATCGGGTCGTCGGCGACCGCAAGCTCCGTCGCCTGGAGGCGCTTGATCTCGTCGCGCAGGCGAGCGGCGGTCTCGAAGTCGAGATCGGCGGCGGCGTGCCGCATCTCCTTCTCGAGATGCTCCAGATGGCTCTTGAGGTTGTTGCCGACCATCGCGCCGGACGCGGCGTGCGCGCCGGTGGGCACGCGGACGTGGTCCTTCTCGTAGTAGCTGTCGAGAATGTCGGCGATCTTGGCCTTGACCGATTCCGGCGTGATGCCGTGTTCGCGGTTGTAGGCCTCCTGCTTGTCGCGGCGCCGGTTGGTCTCGGCGATGGCGCGCTCCATCGAGCCCGTCACTTGGTCGGCGTAGAGGATGACGCGGCCGTCGACGTTGCGCGCGGCGCGGCCGATCGTCTGGATCAGCGAGGTCTCGGAGCGGAGGAACCCTTCCTTGTCGGCGTCGAGGATGGCCACGAGCCCGCACTCTGGGATGTCGAGGCCCTCGCGCAGGAGGTTGATGCCGACGAGGACGTCGAAGGCGCCGAGGCGCAGATCCCGGATGATCTCGATGCGCTCCAGCGTGTCGATGTCCGAGTGCATGTAGCGCACACGGATGCCCTGCTCGTGGAGATACTCGGTGAGGTCCTCGGCCATGCGCTTGGTGAGCACGGTGACGAGCGCACGGTAGCCGTTGGCGGCGACCTCGCGGATCTCGCCGAGGAGGTCGTCGACCTGGGACTTCGCCGGGCGGATGTCGATCGGGGGATCGGTGAGGCCGGTCGGGCGGATGACCTGCTCGGCGAAGACGCCGCCGGCCTCCTCCAGCTCCCACTTGCCGGGCGTCGCCGAGACCGCGACGGTGGGCGGGCGCATCGCGTTCCACTCCTCGAAGCGGAGCGGGCGGTTGTCCATGCAGGAGGGCAGGCGGAAGCCGTATTCGGCCAGCGTCGCCTTGCGGCGGAAGTCGCCCCGGTACATCGCGCCGATCTGCGGGATGGTGACGTGGCTCTCGTCGATGAAGACGAGGGCGTTGTCGGGCAGGTATTCGAACAGCGTCGGCGGCGGGTGGCCAGGCTGGCGGCCGGTGAGGTAGCGCGAGTAGTTCTCGATGCCGTTGCACGAGCCCGTCGCCTCGATCATCTCGATGTCGAAGGTGACGCGTTGCTCCAGCCGCTGCGCCTCGAGGAGGCGGCCGGCCTTGTTCAGCTCGACGAGGCGGTTCTTCAGCTCCTCCTTGATCGACTTCACCGCCTGCTGCAGCGTCGGGCGCGGCGTGACGTAGTGCGAGTTGGCGTAGATCTTCACCGACTTGAGGTCGTCGGACTTGGCGCCGGTGAGCGGGTCGAACTCGTGGATCGCCTCGATCTCGTCGCCGAAGAGCGAGATGCGCCAGGCGCGGTCCTCGAGGTGGGCGGGGAAGATCTCGATCGTGTCGCCGCGCACGCGAAACGAGCCGCGCACGAAATCCATGTCGCGGCGCTTGTATTGCTGGGCGACGAGGTCGGCGAGGAGCTGGCGCTGGTCGAGCCGGTCGCCGACGCTCATTTGAAAGGTCATCGCCGTGTAGGTCTCGACCGAGCCGATACCGTAGATGCAGGAGACCGAGGCGACGATGATGACGTCGTCGCGCTCGAGCAGCGCGCGGGTCGCGGCGTGGCGCATGCGGTCGATCTGCTCGTTGATCGAGGATTCCTTCTCGATGAACGTGTCGGAGCGCGGGACGTAGGCCTCCGGCTGGTAGTAGTCGTAGTAGGAGACGAAGTACTCGACGGCGTTGTCGGGGAAGAAGTTCTTGAACTCGCCGTAGAGCTGGGCCGCGAGCGTCTTGTTGGGCGCGAGGATCAGCGCCGGGCGCTGGGTGCGCTCGATGACGTTGGCGACCGTGAACGTCTTGCCGGAGCCGGTGACGCCGAGGAGCACCTGCGTCTGATCGTTCTGGTCCTTGATGCCGGAGACGAGGTCGGCGATGGCGGTCGGCTGGTCGCCCTTCGGCTCGTAGTCGGAGGCGATGCGGAAGGCGTGGCCGCCCTCGGACTTCGAAGGGCGCTCGGGCCGGTGCGGGATCCAGAGCTCGCCGTTCTTGAACAGCGGGTTGCCGGAGGTAATGAGGTCCTGCAGCGCCTGCACCGTGGCGGTGACGCCGCTTTCGGGGAGCGCTGCGGCGTCTTCCAGCGAAACGTTCATGCCCGACACGGGGTTGAGGCCGGCGCGGGCGCGCTCGGCCGGCGAGTTTGCGACGCCCATCGACGTGCCGCGCGCGGTCTTGCCGGGCTTGGACTGCGGCGCATCGGCCGGGGCGGCGGGCTTCTTCGCCTTCTTGGCGGGCGCGCCGGCCTTGCGCTCGGCCTGCTCCTCCAGGTCCTGCGCGATCTGGTCGGCCCAGCCGGAGAGCGGTCCGGTCAGCGGCGTGCCGTCGAGGTCCGGCTGCGGCGCCTCACTGAGTCCCGGATGCAGGCGCTCGGAGGCGTCGGAGTAGTCGAGGATCGGGGAGCGCTTGGGGGACTTCTTGGGATCGGCCATGCGGCGGAATATGGGCTGCGAGCGGGGCGGAATAAAGGGGGAACGGAGGGAGCGCGCGGGGTGCTTTTCGAATTGTCTTCGGGCCGTTCATCTTTCGCTTACCAAGCCGACCCTACTCTCTGCCTATCCGCTCGAGTTTCGCGGACCTGAGAGGCCAGCCGGATGGTATCGAGTCGAACCGGATGGCGTATCGTCACGCTCGCCGTCGCCGTGTATGCGGCGGCGAGCGCCGATCGCCCGCTCCAGGCGAGGGACTTCAAGCCAGTTCCGCCCGCCGACATTCCAGGTGCCTTGCCCGTTGCCCGCGACGCGCGCACGGGCGCGCGGCTCGTCTGGGGCGGACCGGTGCCCCCCGCCGACGTGCCGGCCTATGCGCCGAGCCCTTCCGCCGTCGATCCCGTTCCCGAACCCGTCTACGCCGCGCCCGAGCCCGTTTATTCCGCCCCCGAACCGACCTATGCCGCGCCCGCACCGCCCCCCGAGCGGGGACCGGGCGACTATGGGCGGACCTACGAGGTGCAGGAGGCGGCGCCCGCGATGCAGGAAGCGGCGCTGGCGCCGCTGGCCGTGCCGGATGTCGTCGACGACGGCGGCGCGCTGCCCGACGCCGAAATGCCGGACAGCGGCTTCGATCCATGGGAAGGCCTGACCGATCCCGAGGTGGCGGCGCCGCCGGAGCCGGCGCGTCCAGCCCTGCGCGGGAAGACGGTGCCGAGCTGGGCTTCGCTCGGCGGCGACCGGCCGCTGTCGCCGATCGCCCGCCCGCCGCGCGGGGCGCTGGAACGGGAGACGCCGGACGGCTACCGGCCGATGGCCAAGTCGGAGGCGATGTGCCGGCGCGAGCTGAAGTCGCTCGGCGTGCGCTTCACCGATGTCGCGTCGGTTTCGTCCGGCCGATCCTGCGGTATCGACGATCCCGTGCGTGTCACGCAGGCGCTGAAGGGCATCGCCATGTCGCCGCCGGCGACGCTCAACTGCCAGACGGCGCTCAACGTCGCCCGGTGGCTGCGCGACGACGTGAAGCCCGCGGCGCGCTGGAAATTGTGGAAGCAGCCGACGGCGCTGATCAACCTGTCCTCGTATCGCTGCTCGCGCATCGCCGGCTCGCGCAGCATCTCGGAGCACGCGGGCGGCAACGCCCTCGACGTCGGCGGCTTCCGCTTCGCCGACGGATCGGTGGTGAAGGTTGAACCGAAGGGTGCGTTCCGCTGGCGCGAGAAGCCGTTCCAGAACCAGATCCGCCGTGCGAGTTGCCGTCACTTCGGCACGGTGCTGGGTCCGGGCTACAACCGCGCCCATGCCGACCACCTCCACCTCGACTCCAAGGTGCGGCTGCGACCGGTCTGCAAATAGCCGCGGGCCGCCGGCGAGGGGACTTTCGCGGCCCGCGAGGCCCAACACGCAGAGGCCGATCCCGACCCACGGCGGGCGAACACGGCCGGTTCCCAGGCAACGAAATGTCGCGCACCACGTTTCCGACGGCGTGCGGTATGCCGCCGCACGCCTTGGCAAGGATACATCGATGCTGAAGCCCCTGACCCTTGTGGCCATCATGATGGCCACCACGGCGCCGATGGCGCATGCGCAAGACTCCGACGACAACGGTGACCGCTACGAAAGCGTCGACCGGGGCGACGAACGTGGCGATCCGCCGATGCGCGACATGCGTCGCGGCGACCGTTGGGCGATGGACCGCGAGGAACGTGCGGACGACCGCGGTCCGGCCGATCGCGACGACGATCGCGATCGCGGCAAGGACGAGGACCGCAAGATGGATCGCGACCGTGCCGAGATGCGCGACCGCGATCGGGATCGTGGTCCCCGTTGGGACCGCGACGACCGCGGCCCGCGCCTGCATGGCCGTGGTGGCCCGGACTGGCGTCGTGGACCGCCGCCCCCGCCGCCGCGCGCCGGCTTCGAGATCAATCTCGGCGAAGGCAAGACCGTCCGCGTCGAGTGCGGCGACGAAGCCTTCGCACGCTGCATCGACGCGGCCAAACCCGTCCTCGATTCGGCACGCGACATGGTTCGCGAGGGACCGGTTGCCGCCAACGGTGCGGACCGTCCGGTGACGCGCGTTCCGCCGCCGCCCGCCGACCTCGTGACGCCGCCGGACGGCGGTCCCGATGCGCCGCCGCCGGCCGGCGATACGCCTCCGGCACCGGCCAACTGATCGTGGCAGCGCCCTCCCGTTCGGGAGGGCGTTTTCGTCTGGGGCGTTCCCCTCAGGTGGGGTCGGCAGGCACCGGTGTCGGCTGGCCCATGGCGTCGAGCGCCACCATCACGAAGCTGCCCTCGGTCACCAGCTCGCGATGCTGGGACAGGTAGCGCCGCGCCCACGCCTCGACGTGGAGCGTGACGGAGGTGCGCCCCACCTTGTCGATCCGGGCATAGACGCACAACGTGTCGCCGATCTTCACCGGCTTGCGGAAGGCGAGGGACTGCACCGCGGCCGTCACGACGCGGCCACCGGCACGCTCGGCGCCGCGAACGCCCGCCGCCAGATCCATCTGCGACATGACCCAGCCGCCGAAGATGTCGCCGGCCGCATTGCTGTCGGCGGGCATGGCCTGCACCCGGATGATGAGGTCTCCGGTGGGAATTTCCGTGGAATCAGACATTCGGGCGGCTCCGTTTCGTGGTCCGCACCCTACTCGGCCGTGACGGGATTGTCAGAGGCGCGCGGGTGCAACCGGCTACCGTGCGGGATCGACGGTGCCGATCGTTGCGGCGGCGGCCGCCGGAAACAGCACGACCCCGTCGATGAGCCGCCGGGCTCGCGAGTGGCGCGAACGGAGCGAGACGCGACGGATATGTTCCATGGAACCGATCGCCGGGCTCACGCTTTAGCTGACATCGTGACGCACCCCGACGGGTGCGCCCGGATACATCACACAAGAGGTTTGTTCATGAAGTCCTTCGTTCTCGCCGCCGGTCTTGCCACAATGATGAGCGGCGCCGCGCTTGCGCAGACCTCCACAACCACCACGACCGGCGACGCGATGGCGCCCGCCGCGACCACGACGACCACGCCTGCCACCGCCGCCGCAGGCGGCCCGTTCTACACGGTGCAGCCGCCCGCGAGCGGCCAGATGGCGATGAGCCACCTCGCCAGCGATCTCGACGACAAGGATGTCTACGGCGCCAACAACGAGAAGATCGGCGAGATCGAGGATTTCGTCATCAACTCGGACGGCACGATCGCCGCGGCCGTGATCGAAGTCGGCGGTTTCCTCGGCATCGGCGAGAAGGACGTGCTCGTCAACTTCAGCGAGCTCCAGATGGCGATGGATGGCGACAAGATGCGCATCAACGCCCCGACGCTGACGCGCGAACTCCTGACCTCGGCGCCGGACACCGACCTCGACACCGTGTTCCCCGACCACGACTGATCGGTTCCATAGGATCGATGGAGGCCCGCGCCGGGAACGACGCGGGCCTCTTCGTTTTCAGCCTTCCGGCAGCCAATCGCGCGACCGGAAGCCGGGAAGCGCCTCGATCCGCGCGAGCCAGCTCTGGACGGCCGGGAACGGCGCGAGGTCGAACCCCCCTTCCGGCGCGCTCGCCGTATAGGGATAAAGGGCGATGTCGGCGACGCTCGCACGCGGGCCGCCGAAGAAGGGCGCCGTGGTGAGATGCGTCTCCATCACCCCGAGCGCACGGGTGCCGTTTTCCAGCGTCAGCGCCATCCGCTCGCCGGTCGCCGCGGCGGCCCGTTCGGGATAGACACGGAGCGAGCGGCGCACCGCGATCGAGACCTCGTGCGCGTTTTGTTCGAAGAACATCCAACGCAGCGTCTGCGCGCGTTCGAACGGGTCGTCGGCAAGAAACGGCGTGCCTTCCGCCAGATAGACGAGGATGGCGTTGGATTCGGGCAGAAGGCGCCCATCGCCGAGGTCGAGGAGCGGGCACTGGCCGGACGGATTGCGCCGCAGGAACTCCGGCGTGCGCGTGGAGCCGTCGCGAGCGGACACTTCCTGGTGACGAAAGGGACGATCGAGAAGCGCCATCAGGAGGCGCGGCTTGTAGCAGTTGCCGCTGTCCTGCATGCCGTGGATGGTGATCATGGCGGGGCTCCCCTGGCTGGATGCCGATTGCTTCTGACCGGTCCCGGCGTCAAACGCCAATTCCAAAGGCGAAACCCTGCCATCAAATGGTTTGATGGTGTTCCGGCCCTTTCGTCTTGCACTGCAAACGGGGCGCGACTAGGGTCCGCCCGCCTTCGTCGGCAGCGGGTCCGGCGAGCGGCTCCCGATCCTTTCGACCCGCTTCGTCCTGTTCAGACCGGAGCCATCCCATGGCCTTTCTCGCCGCTTCCCTCGACCGCGTGAAGCCCTCCGCCACGATCGCCGTGTCGCAGAAGGCGCGGGAGCTGAAGGCGCAGGGCATGGACGTGATCGGCCTGGGTGCCGGCGAACCGGACTTCGATACGCCCGACAATATCAAGCAGGCGGCGGTCGAGGCGATCGCACGCGGCGAGACCAAGTACACCCCGGTCTCCGGCATTCCGCAGCTGCGCGAGGCGATCTCCGCCAAGTTCAAGCGCGAGAACGGGCTGGACTACAAGCCCGAGCAGACCATCGTCTCGACCGGCGGCAAGCACGTCCTCTTCAACGCCTTCATGGCGACGCTGAACCCCGGCGACGAGGTGATCATTCCCGCGCCCTTCTGGGTGAGCTATCCCGAGATGGTCGCGCTCTGCGGCGGCACGCCCGTGGTCGTCGAGACGCGCCAGGAAGACGGCTTCAAGCTGACGGCGGAAGCGCTGGAGCGCGCGATCACGCCGCGCACCAAGTGGTTCCTGTTCAATTCCCCGTCGAACCCGTCGGGCGCGGCCTATACGCATACCGAGTTGAAGGCGCTGACCGACGTGCTCATGCGCCACGAGCATGTGTGGGTCATGACCGACGACATGTACGAGCACCTCGTCTACGGCGACTTCACCTTCGCCACGCCGGCGCAGGTCGAGCCGGCGCTCTACGATCGGACGATCACGATCAACGGCGTGTCGAAGGCCTATGCGATGACCGGCTGGCGCATCGGTTATGCCGGCGGCCCGCTCAAGCTGATCAAGGCGATGGACATGATCCAGGGCCAGCAGACGTCGGGCGCCTGCTCGATCGCCCAATGGGCCGCGGTCGAGGCGCTGAACGGCACCCAGGCCTTCATTCCGACCAACCGCGCCATGTTCGAGCGCCGCCGCGATCTCGTGGTCTCGATGCTGAACCAGGCCAGCGGGATCGAGTGCCCGTCGCCGGAGGGGGCGTTCTACGTCTACCCCTCGGTGAAGGGCACGATCGGCTCGAAGACGCAGAAGGGACAGGTGATCTCAACGGACGAGGATTTCGTCACCGCGCTTCTCGAACAGGAAGGCGTCGCCGTGGTGCACGGTTCGGCGTTCGGCCTCGGCCCGAACTTCCGGCTGTCCTATGCGACCTCGGACACGCTGCTGGAGGAGGCCTGCTCGCGCATCCAGCGCTTCTGCGGCAGCCTGCAGCGGTAAGCTCCCGCGACGCGAATTCCGGAAAAGGCGGCGGAGCGATCCGCCGCCTTTTTCATATGGCGAAATGGGCGGCAAGGCTCGCGAGAGCGGAGCCCGCGACGACGAGAAGAGGCGGCATCCTGCCGAGGCGCAGGGCCGCAAAGGCGGCCGCGACGATCAGCACGTCGGACGCCGAGCCGATCGTGCCGGACAGGCCGAGCGAGGCGAGCGCCGCCGCGAGAAGACCGACCACCGCGGCGTTGGCGCCGGTAAGGGCGGCGCGCGCGGCGGGCGAGGCGCCGAGGCGCGCCCAGGCGGGCAGCGCTGCGACCAGCAGCAGGAAACCGGGGAGAAAGATCGCCGCCAACGCGATCGCCGCGCCCGCTAGCGGGAAGGGGGCGGGCGTTGCCAGCGCGCCGAGAAAAGCCGCCACGGTGAAGAGAGGCCCCGGCATCGCCTGCGCCGCCCCGTAGCCGGCGAGGAACGAGGACATGTCGAGCCAGCCCGGCGCGACGAGTTCGGCTTCCAGAAGCGGCAGCACGACATGGCCGCCCCCGAAGACCAGCGCACCGCTGCGGAAGAAGGCGTCGAAGAGATCGAGGCTCGGCCATGGCCGTCCCGCCGCCAGGAGGGGCGGAACGATCGCCAGCAGCGCGAAGACGCCGAGCGCGATCCAGCCGGTGCGCGGCGAGATGGCGGACCCGGCATCCGGCGGCGCGCTCGGGAGCGCAGCGTTGCGGCCCGCGAGGCGGAAGACGAGGGCGCCCGCCGCGATGGCAAGGACCTGCGCGAAGGCGCTCGGCACCAGGAGCACGACGGCGGCGGCGAGAAGGGCGATGCCGATACGAGGCCAGTCGGGCGTCAGCGTGCGGGCCATGCCGAGGACGGCGTCCGCCACGACCGCGACGGCGGCGAGCTTCAGACCATGCAGCAGCGCGGTGCTCACCGGATCGTTCAAGCCGGCGGTGCCGATCGCGATCGCGAACATCAGGACGGCGGAGGGGAGGGTGAAGCCCGCGAAGGCCGCAAAGGCGCCGATCGGGCCCGCCTGCCGTAGGCCGATGGCGAAGCCGACCTGGCTCGAGGTCGGCCCCGGCAGGAACTGGCAGAGCGCGACGAGGTCGGCATAGGCGGCATCGTCCATCCAGCGCCGCCGCTCCACGAACGCGCGCCGGAAGTAGCCGAGATGCGCGATCGGCCCGCCGAAGGAGGTGAGGCCCAGCGTCAGGAAGGCGAGGAAGACGGAACCCGCCGAAGTCGGGCGATCGAGAGGAAGCGCGGTCATCGGGCTCTCATATGACGGAAGGATGAGAGGCGGATGACAGCCGGCCCGGCGGATGATCGGGCAAGAAAAAAGCCGGGCTCACGAAGAACCCGGCCGAAAAATAAGGGGCTTTCGAAAAAGCAAACCCTTGGGAGGAAACAGCCGGGAGCGAACAAGCTTGGGAGGAGGTAAGCTCTCCGCGACCCGACTAATGATCAATATAGAGATCGAATGACAAGCGACCATCGTTCATTCGGCATGTCAGCCATGCAGTGAGCGCATGCAACATAGGCGTGTGTGCAAGGTTCGCGCACGCGAGCCGCTGTCGCGCGATCGATCGTCAGTAAGACCAGGTCCGCGCCTTGCCGATGAGGAAATCGCGGAAGACCTTGAGCTTGGCCGCGTCGCGCAGCTGCTCGGGGTAGCAGAGGTAGGTGTCGAAGGACGCGAGGTCGAGGTCGGGCAGGACCTGTACCAGCTTGGTGTCCTTGTCGATCATGTAGTCCGGCAGAAGCGCGAGCCCGATGCCGCGTTCGATCGCCGAGCGCATCGCCATCAGGTTGTTGATCTGCAGGATCGGGGCACGGCTCTGGCCCTCCGGCAGTCCCGCCGTCTCCAGCGCGTTGAGGTTCCGGAGGTAGTTGGGGGCCGGCTCGCCGAAGGTGATGACGCGGTGGCGGTCGAGATCCTCCACCGTCTCGGGCGTGCCGTGCCGCGCGAGATAGGAGGGCGCGGCGTAGACATGGAGATGCACGGTGAAGAGGCGGCGCTGGATCAGGTCCGGCTGCTGCGGCTGGCGCAGGCGGATCGCCGCGTCCGCCTTGCGCATGGTGAGGTCGATTTCCTCGTTGTCGAAGACGAGCTGGAGTTCGAGCTCGGGATAGAGCTCCAGGAACTCCTGTGCGCGCTGGGTCAGCCAGCCGGAGCCGAGGCCGACCGTGGTGGTGACGCGCAGCTTGCCGGTCGGCTTCTCGCGCGTCTCTGTGAGCTGCATGCGCACCGTTTCCAGCCGCTTCAGGACGTCGGTGGCGGTCTGATAGAGGAGCTCGCCCGGCTCGCTGAGGACGAGACCGCGCGCGTGGCGATGGAAGAGCGGCGCTCCGATCTCCTGCTCGAGCGCCGCCACCTGCCGCGAGATCGCCGACTGCGACAGGTTCAGGACGTTCGCGGCATGGGTGAACGACCCGGCTTCGGCGGCTGCGTGAAAGATCCGCAGCTTGTCCCAGTCGAGCGCCATCGTATTCCCAGCCTCCCCCGAAGCGTCAAACGCGGTTGGTTATTCGGCAGCCTGCCGCGTGTCGGAGACGGCCTGCATCATCAGCCAGCGCTCGGCCTCGAGCGCGGCCATGCAGCCGAGACCGGCCGCCGTCACCGCCTGCCGGTAGACGTCGTCGGCGACGTCGCCGGCGGCGAAGACGCCTTCGATCGAGGTGCGCGTCGTGCCCGGCTCGACCCAGAGATAGTCGCCGTCCTTCTTGCGCAACTGGTCGCCGAAGACTTCCGTCGCCGGCGCGTGGCCGATCGCGACGAAGACGCCATCGGTCGCGATGTCGCGGGCCTCGCCGTCGATGCGACTGCGAAGGCGCACGCCCGTCACCGACTTCATCGGCTTCGTGGATCCGAGGATCTCGGCGACTTCCGAATTCCACACGACCGAGACGTTGTCCTTGGCGAACAGACGGTTCTGCAGGATGCGTTCCGCGCGGAACCCGTCGCGACGGTGCACCACGGTGACCGAGCGCGCGATGTTGGAGAGGTACAAAGCCTCCTCGACGGCCGTGTTGCCGCCGCCCACCACCACGACATCCTTGCCGCGATAGAAGAAACCGTCGCAGGTGGCGCAAGCCGAAACGCCGAAGCCCTGGAAGGCGGCTTCCGAATCGAGGCCGAGCCAGCGCGCCTGCGCGCCCGTCGCGATGATGACGGCGTCGGCGGTGTAGACCGTGCCGGTATCGCCCCGGAAGGTGAACGGCCGGCGCGACAGGTCCGCCTCGACGATGAGGTCGGCCGCCATTTCGGCGCCGACATTCAAGGCTTGCTGCTTCATCTCTTCCATCAGGAACGGGCCGGCGATCGGGTCGCGATAGCCGGGATAGTTCTCGACATCCGAGGTGATGGTGAGCTGTCCGCCCTCCTGCAGCCCCGCGACGAGCAGCGGCTTCATCATGGCGCGCGCCGCATAGATAGCGGCCGTGTATCCGGCCGGGCCGGAGCCGATGACGAGAATTTCCGCGTGGCGCTGGGTCATGACGAGACTCGGGTTGCAACGTGCCGCCGACATGGGCGCGGCCCTCGTCATCTTCAATAGAGGACGACGGGCAAGGCGACAACACGATGAGTTGCAGGCGCGCAACACAGGGCTTCCGAACATCCCCCGGGCTGGACGCGATTCGGGGCCGTCGATATGGTCCGCGTTCTTTCAGCGACGAACCCGGGGGAGGGCGCATGAAAATCCAGTCGTCGACCGCCCTTCCGGCCGGACTGCGAGCCTTCGCACCCTCCGCCTGAGCTGAGCCTCCAAAGCCAGCCGCCCTTCGTCGCCGGCCCCTCCGGCCATTCCATCATTCGTCGCCCGTCCGCGCCCACCATGCGCCGGCGGGCAGGGACGGCGTTCGGCGCCGTGATCGATCCATGTCCGTGACCACCCCCGCAAATCGCACTGGTGCGATCCGTCGAACCCTGGCGTTCACCTTCGCCAACTGGCGGGACGAGCGCCCGCTCGCCTTTGCCGTCGCCGGCTGCATCACGCTGGCGACGCTCGCCGACATCCTAATCCCCTTCTATGCCGGCCGCCTCGTCGATGCGCTGGCGGCGTCGGGCGGCGAGCGCGACCTGACGCCGGCTCTCCAGGCGCTCGGCGCCATGGCTGGGCTCGGGGTGGTCTTCGTGATCGCGCGGCACTGCGCATGGGCGAGCGTCGTGCCGATGACGCTGCGGATCATGACCCATGTCGGCCAGGGCACGTTCGGCCGCGTGCAGCACTTTTCCGCCAGCTGGCACGCCAACAGCTTTTCCGGCTCCGTGGTGCGCCAGATCACGCGCGGCATGTGGGCGCTCGACCTCCTGCACGACATCCTGCTTCTCGCGCTGCTTCCCTCGGCCGTGGTGCTGGTGGGCACGGTCGCGCTTCTCGGCGTCCAGTGGCCGGTGATGGGAGCCGCCATGGGGTTCGGCGCGCTGGTCTATGTCGCGACCACCGTGCTCCTCTCCACCCGATGGGTCGCGCCGATTTCGCGCGTTTCCAACCGGCTCGACACGCGCGTCGGCGGCGTGATCGCCGACGCGCTCGCCTGCAACGGCGTGGTGAAGGCGTTCGGCGCGGAGGAGCGGGAGGAAGCGCGTCTGGGCGATGCCTTGGCCGACTGGTCCGCCGGCACGCGCCGCACCTGGATGCGCGGCACCTGGCTCGGCACCCTGCAGACCGTCGTCCTCTGGGCGATCCGCATCGGGATCGCGGGCGTTGCGGTGGTCCTGTGGTGGCGCGGCCAGGCATCGCCCGGCGACGTCACCTACATCCTGACGACCTATTTCGTGTTGCACGGATACCTGCGCGACATCGGCATGCATGTCAGCAATCTCCAGCGCTCGGTGAACGAGCTGGAGGAACTGGTGGACCTTCACGACGAGCGGCCGGAGATCCGGGATGTACCGAATGCCCCTGCGATCCTCCCCGGCCCCGGCGAGATCCGCTTCGAGGACGTGCGCTTCCATTACGGGGCGCACGCCCAGCCGCTCTACGACGGTCTCTCGGTCACCATCCCCGCCGGCCAGCGGGTCGGGCTCGTCGGTCCTTCCGGTTCGGGCAAGACGACTTTCGTCAAGCTGATCCAGCGGCTCCACGACGTGGCCGGGGGCCGCGTGAGCGTCGACGGCCAGGACGTGGCAGCCGTGGCGCAGGTGTCGCTGCGCCGGCAGATCGCGGTGGTGCCGCAGGAATCCATCCTGTTCCATCGCACGCTGGCGGAAAACATCGCGTATGGCCGGCCGGAGGCGAGCCGCGCCGAGATCGAGGCGGCCGCGCGGCTCGCCCATGCCGACGCCTTCATCGAGCGCATGCAGGACGGATACGGCACGCTGGTCGGCGAGCGGGGTGTGAAGCTCTCGGGCGGCGAGCGGCAGCGCATCGCGCTCGCCCGCGCCTTTCTGGCGGATACGCCGATCCTCGTTCTGGACGAGGCGACCTCGGCGCTGGACTCGCAATCCGAACGCCTCATCCAGGCCGCAACCGAGCGACTGATGGCGGGACGCACCGCGCTCGTCATCGCCCACCGGCTTTCCACGATGCGTTCCCTCGACCGCATCCTCGTGTTCGACCGCGGGCGGATCGTCGAGGACGGTGCGCCGGGCGAACTGATGCTGCGGACCGGGGGGCTCTACCGCGCCTTGGTGGAACAACAGTCGGCGGGAATGATCGGCGGCTGATCTCCGGCGAGCGACCGTGCGTCGTCGGGCTTGTGTCCCGCGCGCCGGCGCATCTAGAAGCTTATCGCAAGGGTTCGGCCGGCGGGGGGCGGCGCGACCGCCATCGGGGGACGCAGGGCCATTTTCAGGACCATCAGCCATGTGGCCGCGATCTTCGGGTTGATCCTGTCGGGGGCGATGCTTCTGCCCGCTCTCGTCGACCTGTCGGACGGCAACAGGGACTGGGTCGTGTTCGTCGGCACGGGCGGGGTCGTCGCGGCCGTGTGCACCCTGCTTGCCGTGGCGACGCGTGGCGCCGGCGTGCGCCCGACGCCGCGATTCGGCTTCCTGCTCGTGACGACGATCTGGCTGGTCTCGACCTTCGTCGCGGCCCTGCCGCTCTATTTCGCCGAGACCGAGCTGTCTTTCGCGGCCGCCGTGTTCGAGGCGATGTCGGGTCTCACGACCACGGGCGCGACGACGATCTCGGGTCTCGACGCCCTGCCACGCGGCCTTCTCCTCTGGCGCTCGCTCCTCAATTTCCTCGGCGGCATCGGGATCGTCGTCATGGCCCTCCTGATCCTGCCGTCGCTGCGGGTCGGCGGCATGGCGCTGTTCCAGATGGAAAGCTCGGACCGCTCGGGAAAGCTCCTGCCACGCGTCAGCCAGCTCGCCTCGGGCATCGTCGCGGTCTACGGCGTGATGACGCTGGTGTGCGCGCTTCTCTACTACGCGCTCGGCATGAGCCTATTCGACGCGTTCAATCACGCGATGTCGACGCTGGCGACCGGCGGCTTCTCCACCCACGACGAAAGCCTCGGCTTCTTCGGCAGCGACGCGATCCTGATGGTCGCGACGGTGTTCATGATCGCCGGCTCGCTTCCCTTCGTCCTCTACATCCGCTTCTTCCTGCCGCGGCGTTTCCAGCGCTGGAGCGACCCGCAGGTGACGCTCTTCCTCGTTCTGTGCGTGATACTCTCTCTCGCGCTGGCGGTGACGCGCGTCGTCATCAACGACATGCCGCCCGGCGAGGCGCTCCTTTCGTCCGTCTTCAACCTCGTCTCGGTCATCACCACGACCGGCTTCGTGTCGGAGGATTTCACGCTCTGGTCGAACGCGGCGATCGGCATCTTCTTTCTCGCCATGTTCATCGGCGGCTGCGCGGGTTCGACGGCGGGCGGCATCAAGGTCAACCGGATCATCATCCTCTACGCGCTGGTTCGGGCGAACTTCGCGCGGGTCATCCGGCCCCATTCGGTGCAGCGGCTGAAATACGGTCATGACGATATCTCGATCGAGACGCTGCAGAGCGTGACGATCTTCATCTTCCTGTTCTTCCTGTCGCTGCTGCTCGGCACCACGGCGCTGTCGATCTGCGGGCTGGAGCTTCTCACCGCCTTCTCTGCCTCGCTGACGGCCGTCGGCAACGTGGGCCCGGGCTTCGGGCAGGTGGTCGGGCCGGCGGGCAACTTTTCCTCGCTGTCCGCGCCGGCGCTCTGGATCCTGTCGTTCCTGATGCTCATCGGACGCCTCGAGATCGTCACCGTGCTCGTGATCCTCTCGCCGGGCTTCTGGAGGGACTGATGCGGGCGGTCTTCATCAATCTCGACCGGGCGAGCGAGCGGCGCGCCTTCATGGAAGGGCAGGGTACCCGGCTGGGACTGGCGCTGGACCGGGTGCGCGCGGTCGAGGCGGGAGACATCTCCCCCGAGGTTGAGGCGCAGCTGAACGGGCGCTGGGAGCGACGCCTGAGCGCGCCGGAGCTCGGCTGCTTTCTGTCGCATCACGGGCTCTGGCGCGAGATCGCGGCGGGGGCCGAGCCCGTGCTGGTGCTGGAGGACGACGCGGTGCTGTCGCGGCGGATCGGGGCGGCGCTGCCCGTCCTCACGGGGTTCGAGGGGGCGGACTTTCTCAACCTCGAAAGCTTCGACCGTAAACGCTTCGCGGCGCGGCGGGCGCAGGATCTTGGCGACGGGATCGCGGTGCGGCGGATGTATCGCGACAAGTCGGGATCGGCCGCCTATCTCCTGTGGCCGTCCGGCGCGCGCAAGCTGGTGGAGCGGACGCAGCGGCGCGGCGCGGCACCGGTCGACGCCTTCCTGCACGGGTTTGCCGGGCTTGCCTCCTGGCAGGCGGAGCCGGCTCTGGCGGTGCAGGCGCATATCCTCGAGGCACGAGGGCGCAAGGCGGGCATCGATCCGGCGACCTCGATCCAGGCCGTGCGCACGCGCTCGAGCCTGACCCCCGACAACCTGCCGTTTCTGCTGCGCCGCGTCGGCACGCAGTTCAAGCTGGCGCGGTATCATCTGATGCGGCTGGGGCCGGCGCGCTACGAACGCACCCCCATCGCGGACGAGGACTTCGCTTAACCCTTCGCCCAGAGGCGCTCGTAGACGGCGATGATCTCGTCCGCCTCGCGCGCCAGCGGGAACTCGGCGTTGGCCTTCGCGAGCGCGGCCGCGGCAGCTGCCACGCGGCGCGGCTCGTCGGCGAGGAAGGGCTCGATCGCGCCCGTGAGCTGAGGCAGATCGTTCGGTGGGACAACCGTGCCGCAGCCTGTCGTCACCACATCGGAGAAGACGCCGACATCGGCGGCGACCACCGGCACGCCGCAGGACATCGCCTCCAGCGGCGTCAGGCCGAAGCCTTCCCAACGCTGGGGCGCGACGAAGAGGTCGAGGGCGCGATACCAGCGCTCGATGTCGCGGTGCTCGCCGACGAAGAGGATGCGGTTCGCAAGACCGGCTGCCGCGACCCGGACCTTGAGGTCCGCCGCGAAGGCGACGTGCTCGGCCGTCGCGCGGCCGGCGACGACCGCCTGCCAGCCGGGATGGCGGGGCAGGAGGGCGATCATCGCGTCGACGAAGAGGTCGGTGCCCTTCTGGTGACGCACGCGGCCGAAGCAACCGGCCGTGCGGCTGGCGGGATCGAGGCCGAGTTCGGCGCGTGCCGCCGCGGCGCTCTCCGCGTGCGGGCGGAAGCGGGCGAGGTCGATGCCGTGGTGGATCACCGTATGCGGCACCGTGAGATAGGCGCCGGACCGGGCGGAGGTCGCGATCACGGCATCCATCCGGCCGATCAGCCAGCGCGTGTAGCCGGTGTGGCGGCGCTGCGAGGCGGACGTGAAGACGAGGCGCAGCGGCATGCGAAGGACGTCGCGCAGAAGGAGGCCGGGTAGCATCTCGACGTTGCGCCGCGCGTGCCAGATGCGGAACGGCTTGGCGTCCGGCCGGCGCCAGAACCGGAGGAGGTCGCGCGAGCGGAGCTTCGGCAGATGGGCGGGCAGACCGGGGCCGAGCGCGGCGATGGGCAGGCGCTTGGCCTGTTCGGGGACGAGCTGGACGATGGTGGAGGTCACGCCCGACAGGCGGCGCTTGAAGTTGGGCGCTACGACGAGGATGGCGGACGCTTTCATCTGGACGTCCCGGAAAGGCGTGGCATCCGCCGCGACCCAAGCGGGATCACGACAGTTTCTCGGCGATCCAAAGCCTGATGAGATCCTGAGACTTCACCCCCAACGTTTGCGCCTGACGGTCGAGGCCCTCGATCATCCAGCGCGGAACGTCGATTTCAATCCGCTGCCGGTCGAGATTAGGGCGATGGGCGTTGGACCAGTCGGTGTGGGCGTCGATGTCTTCGCCCTCATCAAAGGCGCGGTCGAAATCACTGGCCTTCATGGCGTTCCACCTCCAACTTGCGCGCTCGCCGAACCGATATGAGCCGTATCCTGCCGTGACGTGGAGTGAAGATCGCCGACCAGTGGAGGTCGCCGATCCTGCTGATGCCGATGTAGCGGACCTCGACCTCGCTCTTGGCGAGAAACACGACGAACCGTGGGTCGTCCCAGAGACGCTAAGCGCCCTCGAACCCGATGCCGTGCTTGGCCAGGTTCGAGTCGCTCTTTTCCGGATCGTATTCGAACCGCACCGGGCTCAGTCGGGACCGATCAGACCCAGCGCAGTTCCAGGATCTCGTAGGAGCGCGCGCCGCCCGGCGCGGCGACTTCCACCGTGTCGCCCTCGCCCTTGCCGATCAGGGCGCGCGCGATGGGCGAGGAGATGGAGATGCGGCCCTTCTTCACGTCGGCCTCCTGGTCGCCGACGATCTGGTAGACCTTCTCCTCTTCGGTGTCCTCGTCCATCAGCTTGACCGTGGCGCCGAATTTCACCTTGTCGCCGGAGAGCTTGGAGACGTCGATCACCTCGGCACGGGCCGTGAAGTCCTCCAGTTCGGAGATACGGCCTTCGTTCAGGCTCTGCGCTTCCTTGGCGGAATGGTACTCGGCGTTTTCCGAGAGGTCGCCATGGGCGCGGGCCTCCGAGATCGCCTCGACGATCCGGGGACGCTCTTCCTGCTGACGGCGGCGGAGTTCCTCCTTCAGGGACTCGAAGCCAGCACTCGTCATCGGGACCTTTTCCATGCCCTCAACCCTTACCTGTCACGGCATCCGGCTTGGGGGCCGGACGCTCTCTCGTGGAGTCCCGCCCGTCTCGATGGGCCAGGGGGACATAAGAACGGCCGGCCCCCTGGGGGACCAGCCGGAACACCGCATGAGGCCCGAGCCGAAAGACCGGAGCCTTTCCTGAAAATCAGGCTGCCGAGAAGTAGGATTGCAGGGACCGAACTTCAAGGCTGCCGGCCTTCAGGGCCGCGATCGCCTCGGCCGCGGCCTCCATGCCGGCCAGCGTCGTGTAGTACGGCACCTTGTGCATGAGGGCGGCGCGGCGCAGCGACCGGGAGTCGGACAGGGCCTTGGCACCCTCGGTCGTGTTGAGCACCACCTGCACCTGCCGGTTGCGGATAGCATCCTCGATATGCGGGCGGCCTTCAAGCACCTTGTTGACCTTCTCCGCCTCCACGCCGTTCTCGGCGAGGAAGCGCTGGGTGCCCTCCGTCGCGGAGATGCGGAAGCCGAGTTCGGCCATGCGGCGCACGGTCGGCAGCATCTTCTCCTTGTCGCCGTTGCGCACGGAGACGAAGAGCGTGCCCTCGCGGGGGAGGTCGACGGACGCGCCGAGCTGCGACTTGGCGAAGGCGAGGGCGAAGTCGGTGTCGAGGCCCATGACCTCGCCGGTGGAGCGCATCTCGGGGCCGAGCAGCGTGTCGACGCCGGGGAAACGGGCGAAGGGGAAGACCGCTTCCTTGACCGCGATGTGCTTGAGGCTCTTCACGTCCGGCTTGCCGCCATAGGCCTTGAACGCGGCCTCCAGCGTCTCGCCCGCCATGATGCGCGCGGCGATCTTGGCGACCGGGGAGCCGATCGTCTTGGCGACGAACGGCACCGTGCGCGAGGCGCGCGGGTTCACCTCGAGCACGTAGATGTCGCCGTCCTTGATGGCGAACTGGACGTTCATCAGGCCGCCGACCTTCAGCGCCAGCGCCATCTCGCGCGTCTGGCGCTCCAGCTCGTCGGTGATCTCGCGGCTCAGCGAATGGACGGGGAGGGAGCAGGCCGAGTCGCCCGAATGGATGCCGGCCTCCTCGATATGCTCCATGATGCCGGCGACGAAGGTGTCGGTGCCGTCGCAGAGGCAGTCGACGTCGACCTCGATCGCGTCGGACAGGTAGCTGTCGATCAGCACCGGCGACTTTCCGGAGACGACGACGGCCTCCTTCATGTAGCGCTCGAACTGCGTGTCGCCGCGCACGATCTCCATCGCCCGGCCGCCGAGCACGTAGGACGGGCGGATGACGACGGGGTAGCCGATGCGCTCGACGATGACGCGCGCTTCCTCAACCGAGCGCGCGATGCCGTTGTTGGGCTGGCGCAGGTTCAGGTCGTGCAGCAGCTTCTGGAAGCGGTCGCGGTCCTCGGCGAGGTCGATCGCGTCCGGCGAAGTGCCGAGGATCGGGATGCCGGCCTCTTCGAGGGCTTCGGCCAGCTTCAGCGGCGTCTGGCCGCCGAACTGGACGATGACGCCGTGGAGCGTGCCCTTGGACTTCTCGACGCGCAGGATCTCCAGGACGTCCTCGCCCGTCAGCGGCTCGAAGTAGAGGCGGTCCGAGGTGTCGTAGTCGGTCGAGACGGTCTCGGGGTTGCAGTTGACCATGATGGCTTCGAGCCCGGCGTCCCGCAGGGCGAACGCCGCGTGGCAGCAGCAGTAGTCGAACTCGATGCCCTGGCCGATGCGGTTGGGACCGCCGCCGAGGATGACGACCTTCCGCGCGTCGGAAACCCCGGCCTCGGAGCGGACTTCGCCCGCGAACGGCCGCTCGTAGGTCGAGTACATGTAGGGCGTCGGCGAGGCGAACTCGGCGGCGCAGGTGTCGATGCGCTTGAAGACGGGATGGACGTCGAGCCGGTCGCGCTGCGCCTTGACCTCGGCCTCGGAGGTCCCCGAGAGCTTGGCGAGGCGCGCGTCGGAGAAGCCGACCGACTTCAGGAAGCGCAGGTTGTCGGCGTCCTTCGGCAGACCGTGCTCCTTGATGCGGGCTTCGAGGTCGATGATCGCCTGGAAGCGGTCGATGAACCACGGGTCGATCTTGGAGGAGCGGTGGACCTGCTCCTTCGTGGCGCCCTCGCGCAGGGCCTGCGCGACCATGCGCAGGCGGTCCGGCGTCGGCACGCCGAGCGCGGCGCGGATGGCGTTCTTGTCGTCGCCTTCCCCCAGGCCCGGGATCTCGATCTCGTCGAGCCCGTCGAGGCCGGTCTCCAGGCCCCGCAGCGCCTTCTGCAGCGATTCCTCGAAGGTGCGGCCGATCGCCATGACCTCGCCCACCGACTTCATGGCGGTGGTGAGAACCGGCGAGGCGCCGGGGAACTTCTCGAAGGCGAAGCGCGGAATCTTGGTGACGACGTAGTCGATCGACGGCTCGAACGAGGCGGGCGTCGCACCGCCGGTGATGTCGTTCTTCAGCTCGTCCAGCGTGTAGCCGACCGCGAGCTTGGCGGCGATCTTGGCGATCGGGAAGCCGGTGGCCTTCGAGGCCAGCGCCGAGGAGCGCGAGACGCGCGGGTTCATCTCGATGACGACGAGACGGCCGTTCTCCGGGTTCACCGCGAACTGGACGTTGGAGCCGCCGGTCTCGACGCCGATCTCGCGCAGGACCGCGATCGAGGCGTTGCGCATGACCTGATACTCTTTGTCGGTGAGCGTCAGGGCCGGGGCGACGGTGATCGAGTCACCGGTGTGGACGCCCATCGGATCGACGTTCTCGATCGAGCAGACGATGATGCAGTTGTCCGCGCGGTCGCGGACGACTTCCATCTCGTACTCTTTCCAGCCGAGCACCGATTCCTCGATCAGCACCTCGGTGGTCGGCGAGGCGTCGAGGCCGCCCTCGATGATCTCGAAGAACTCTGAGCGGTTGTAGGCGATGCCGCCGCCCGTGCCGCCCATGGTGAAGGACGGGCGGATGATGGCGGGAAGGCCGACATGCTCTAGGGCCTCGGCCGCCGCGCCCATGGCGCGCGCCATGTAGCGCTGCTTGCGATCGGTCTCGCCGAGGTTCCACTCGGTCTCGAGTTGGGCGAGCGCCTCGTCACGGGCGGGGCCGGCTTCCGTCGCGCGGATCGTCTCGGCGCGCTTCTCCTCGTGGGCGAGCCGGTCGGCCTGCTTCGCTTCGGTGGCGTTGGCCAGATAGCTCTTGGGGGTCTCGAGGCCGATCTTGGCCATCGCCTCGCGGAAGAGGGCGCGGTCCTCCGCCTTGTCGATCGCCGTGGCGTCCGCCCCGATCATCTCGACATCGTACTTGTCGAGGACGCCCATGCGCTTGAGGGAGAGCGCGGTGTTGAGGGCCGTCTGGCCGCCCATGGTGGGCAGGATCGCGTCCGGCCGCTCCTTGGCGATGATCTTGGCGACGACCTCGGGCGTAATCGGCTCGATATAGGTGGCGTCGGCGAGATCGGGATCGGTCATGATCGTCGCCGGGTTCGAGTTGACGAGGACGATCCGGTAGCCCTCGTCGCGCAGCGCCTTGCAGGCCTGCGTGCCGGAATAGTCGAACTCGCACGCCTGCCCGATGATGATCGGACCCGCGCCGATGATGAGGATCGTCTGGAGGTCGTCGCGTTTGGGCATGGCGGTCCGTCTTCGTTTCGTGCGCGCGGATAAACCCCGGCCGCAAGGAGCGGTCGAAGGTCTCGGGCAGAGCATTCTTCAGGCTAAGGCCGGCTTATAGGGAAACCCGAGCCGCGGCGAAAGGGTGAACCGTCAGTCGAGCGATGCGATTGTGGATGGATCGACGGCGAGGCGTCCACGGCCGAGAAGATCCGATGCATCACGCGGCAGGGCGCGGCCGTCGTAGCGCTCGATGCCCATGGACAGGGCGAGGCAGGCGAGTTCCACCGAGCGCGGGATCTCGACGCGCTTCCCGTCGCGGTCGCCCTTCTCGTAATACTGGATCACGCGCTTCTTCAGCCCGAGCCGATCGGCGGCGTCCTTCTGCTTCCAGCCGAGAGCGCGGCGCCACTGGCGGAAGCTGTCGGAATCCATTCTCGGCACCATTCGATTGGCCTCGTTCAGCCCCGCTTAAACTCCGGGGCGCAAGCTCCCGTCGTCCCGGGCATTCTCGATAGCAGATCGTTGAGAGGGGACAAGAAAAATGCACGCTGTGCGCTTCAAGCGCATTGCAAAAGCGCACGAAGTGCACATCTTATAGTGGTGAAGGCCCGTTCGACCTTCTTTCAGCGAGGACTAAAAACCCCGAAAGGAACCCGCCGCCATGCTTGCCGATCTCATCGTCAGCCGCTCCGCCCTTGGCGCCGACCGCGGCCGTGACGATCTCCACCGCCATGCCACGTTCTCCTGCGGCTTCCGCGCGATGCTGCGCCGAGTGCTCCACTTGTTCAAGACCGCATGACAGGCACCCGAACGACGACGTTTGGGGGAGACACGACAGAATAAGGGCGCCGGATCGTCTCCGGCGCCCTTGTTCGTTTCAGCGGTGGGATCGAGGCGTCAGGCGGCCGTCTTGGCGCGGTGCCCGTCGATCATCTCGAAGAAGCGGGCGAAGAGGTAGTGCGAGTCCTGCGGCCCGGGCGAGGCTTCCGGATGGTGCTGCACCGAGAAGACCGGCGCGTCCTTCACCCGCAAGCCGCAATTGGTGCCGTCGAAGAGCGAGACATGGGTCTCCTCGACGCCCGCCGGCAGCGAGTCGGCGGCCACCGCGAAGCCGTGGTTCATGGACACGATCTCGACCTTGCCGGTGGTGAAGTCCTTCACCGGGTGGTTCGCGCCGTGATGGCCCTGGTGCATCTTCTCCGTGCGCCCGCCGAGCGCCAGCGCCAGAAGCTGATGGCCGAGGCAGATGCCGAACATCGGGATGCCGGACTGCGCAAGCTCGCGGATCACGGGAACGGCATAGTCGCCGGTGGCGGCAGGATCGCCCGGGCCGTTGGACAGGAAGATGCCGTCGGGCTTGTGCTCGAGGACTTCGGCGGCAGTCGCGGTCGGGGGGACGATGACGACACGCGCGCCGTGGCCCGACATCAGGCGCAGGATGTTGCGCTTGGCGCCGTAGTCGATCGCGACGATCGTGTAGGCCGGTTCGCGCCCGGACCCATACCCGGCGTTCCAGACCCAGGGCCCTTCCGTCCAGACCTCGGCGCGGTCGGAGGCCGCGTCCTTGGCGAGATCGAGCCCGACAAGGCCGGTCCAGTCGGCGGCCTTGGCCCGCAGGGCCTCGATGTCGAAGACGCCGTCGGGATGATGCGCGATCACGGCGTTGGGCATGCCGTTTTCGCGGATGAGGGCGGTGAGAGCCCGCGTGTCGACGCCGGACAGGGCCACGACGCCGCGCTTCTTCAGCCAGGCGTCGAGGCCGCCGGCCGAGCGGTAGTTGGAGGGCGCCGACACCTCGGCGCGGAAGATCGCGCCGACCGCTCCGATCGTGTTGTCGGGCACGAGGTCTTCGATGTCCTCGTCGTTGGCACCGACATTGCCGATATGGGGAAAGGTGAAGGTGACGATCTGCCGGGCGTAGGACGGGTCGGTCAGGATCTCCTGGTAGCCGGTGAGGGAGGTGTTGAAGCACACTTCCCCCAGCGCCTCGCCGACCGCGCCGATGCCGTCGCCCTCGATCACCGTGCCGTCGGCCAACACGAGCAGGGCCGTGGGCTTCCTCTGCGTCCAGGCGTCGCTCATCGTGTCTACTCCTTGAGATCCATCGGGGGCCAACTGCGCAGGTGGCGGGCGCACCCTTCCGGAGCGTCCATATCGCGCCAACCGGCTTTGCGCGCAACCCTTCGTCGATGCATGCCTGTGGAGCATGGCACGCATGCACTTGCCAAAGCCGGGGAGCGTCATTAATCGTTCATCAACCTTTTCGATGGGGGCCGGCAGACAGACCGGCGGACGCACGAGTTATCCACGGGATTCGTCAAGCGCAGAGCTCCGGGCCGCTTCCGGTCATCTGAAACCTCACCATCTTCCCACAAGCTGACACGGTTTAATCTCGTCCTTCCTGGACGGGAGCCGGACCGCGGCGGGGCGCCTTTCGAGCGACCCGGCGGACGAACAGGACGAATTGGAATGCGCGGTCAGATCGCAGATGCATTGCAGACGGCCATGGAAAGCGGCGACAAGCGCCGCATCGCGACGCTTCGCCTCGTCGCGGCCGGCCTCAAGGACAAGGAAGCCGCCTTCCGCGAGGCGGGGCGGGGACAGCCGCAGGATTCCGACATCGTGTCGTTTCTCCAGTGCATGCTGCGCCACCGCCAGGCCGCGGAAGATGGTTTCCGGGCTCTCGGCCGTGTCGAGGAAGCCGCCGCCGAGCGGGCCGACATGGATGTGATCCGCAGCCTGCTGCCGGCGCCGGTGCCGACGGGCGAGATCGAGGCGGCGTGTCGCCAGATCGTCTCGGATACCGGCTCCAAGGGGCTTCGAGACGTCGGTCGCTGCATGAACGCGCTGAAGGAGCGCTACCAGGACAAGCTGAACCTCATCGAGGCCGGCAGCGTGATGCGCGGGCTGCTCAGCTAGCGCCGCGCCCCTCCAGCACGCGCTCCCAGTCCGCCTTTCGGAGGCGGAAGCATTGCCAGTCCGTCGGCTGGCCGGAGAGGTCGAGACGGGCGTCGTAGACGTGGACCGCGCCGAGCTTTCCCGTCGCCTTCTGCGAGCGGACATTGCTCGGGGCGATGTGGAACCAGACGTCGTCGACGTGATCGAAGGCATGGCCGAGCATCAGCGACTTCATCTCGAAGTTCGCCGGTCCGCCCCAGTGCGAACGATCGAGGAAGGTGAAGCCGATCGCCAGGGATCGCGGTTGGTCGGGCGGGACATAGAAGCGCGAGCTGCCGACGATTCGGCCTTCCCGTCGATCCTCCACCGCGACCGCCCCGCCGAGCGCGATCAACGTTCGGAAGAAGGGCTCGAACACCTCGCGCTTCCAGCGGTCCGTGGCCGGATGGCCGGCCCAGGTCTCGGGGTCCGACGCCGCGGCGTGAAGGCCGTCGAGGTCGCCGGCGACGAGCTTGCGCACGGTCAGATGCGGACCGACCAGCGTCGCGCCGGGATCGAAACCGCCCATCGTCGTCATCCCGCCGTCTTCTCGGCCAACTCGCGCGCGGCGGCCTCGTGGTAGCGGATCACCTCACGAACCACGAAGGCGAGATACTTCTCGGCGAAGTCGGGATCGAGTTGCGCGGAGGCCGCGAGATCGCGCAGGCGCGCCACCTGGCGCTTTTCCCGTGCCGGGTCGGCGGGCGGCAAGTCGTGCTCGGCCTTGAGCACGCCGACGCGCTGGGTGCAGCGGAAACGCTCGGCCAGCATATGCACGATCGCCGCGTCGATGTTGTCGATCGAGTTCCGCAGGGACTGCAGCTCGGGCAGGATGGCGGGGGTCTGGTCCATGGGTTCTGGTGTCCGGCGTTTTGGCTCCGGTCCGAGGACTTAAGCGCCTCGGCCCGATCCGTCAAAGCCGCCGCGCCCTGTGGAACGAGGTGGACAAGCCCGCCCGACCAGCGAAACCTGTGGCATTCCACCGTCCGGATGACGATATGTCCGCCATGCGCTTTCCGCCCCAGTTCCTCGACGAGATCCGTGCCCGCGTTCCCATTTCGGACGTGATCGGCCGCCGCGTGGTCTGGGACCGGCGCAAGACGCAGAGCTCCAAGGGCGACTGGTGGGCCTGCTGCCCGTTCCACGGCGAGAAGTCGCCCTCGTTCCACTGCGAGGACGCCAAGGGCCGCTACCACTGCTTCGGCTGCGGCGTGTCGGGCGATCACTTCCGCTTCCTCACCGAACTGGAAGGCATGAGCTTTCCCGAAGCCGTCGAGCGGCTGGCCGGGGAGGCGGGACTCCCGATGCCCGCGCGCGACCGCGAGGAGGAAAAGCGGCAGGAGAACCAGGCGACCCTTCTCGACGCGCTGCGCCTCTCGGCCGAGTTCTTCCGCCAGACACTGCAGGAGGCGGACGGCGCCAAGGCGCGGGCGTATCTGCGCGATCGCGGCATCAACCCGATCGTGCAGAAGGCGTTCGGCCTCGGCTTCGCGCCCGACAGCCGCAACCGGCTGAAGGAGTTCCTGGCGGGACGGGGCGTCGGCAATGCGGAGATCGAAGGCGCGGGCCTCGTGGTTCACGGCGAGGGGATCGCGGTCTCCTACGACCGGTTCCGCGACCGCGTGATGTTCCCGATCCTCGATATCCGCGAGCGGGCGATCGCCTTCGGCGGGCGGGCCTTGGCGCCGGGCGTGCCGGCGAAGTACCTGAACTCGCCGGAGACCGAGGTCTTCCACAAGGGGCAGGTGCTCTACAACCTCGCGGCGGCCCGGCGCGCCGCCAAGGGTTCGAACACGCTCATCGTGGCCGAGGGCTACATGGACGTGATCGCCCTTCATCAGGGCGGCTTCGAGAATGCCGTCGCGCCGCTCGGCACGGCGCTCACCGAGCGCCAGCTCGACCTCCTGTGGCGCACCGTGCCCGAGCCGATCCTGTGCTTCGACGGCGACGCGGCGGGCCTGAAGGCCGCCAACCGCGCGGCGGAACTGGCGCTGCCGCTGCTGCGCCCCGGCCGCTCTCTGCGCTTCGCCCTTCTGCCGGAAGGCAAGGACCCCGACGACCTCCTGCGCGATGCGGGCGCGGAGGCGATGCGCGACGTTCTCGACCGTGCGCGCCCGCTCGCCGATCTCATCTGGATGCGCGAGACGGGCGGCGGCAGCTTCGACACGCCGGAGCGGCGGGCCGAGCTGGAAGGCCGGCTGAAGGCCATGATGCGCCAGATCGGCGACGAGAGCGTGCGCCGGCATTACCTCCAGGATGTCGAGGAGCGCCTGTCCGGTTTCTTCGGCCCGGCACCGGCGCGCGGCGGGGGGCGAGGGGACTGGAACAATCGGCGTCGCGACGACGGCCGGGGCGGTGCCGGCAACGCCCGGCGAAACGCGGCGCCCGGCGCCGGGCGGCGTTCGCCCGTGTCGGACCGGATGGCGAGAAGCTCGATTGTTGGCGGCGGCGCGCGCGTCAGTGCCGCGCCGATGCGCGAGATGTCGATCCTCGTCGGCTTCGTGAACCACCCGCTGCTGCTGCGCGAGGCCTTCGACTACTTCGCCGATCTCGAACTCACGAGCCCGGAACTCGAGCGCCTGCGCTCGGCGGTGATCGACGTCTACGCCGACGGCCAGCCTCACTCACGCGAGGAGATCCTGGCCGAGCTCGACCGACGGTTGCTGCTGGAGCCGTTCCAGGCGTGCGAGGCCAAGCTCCAGGCCGTGCGGCTGTGGAGCTTTCTCGACGGTGCGGCATTGGAGGATGCACGCGAAGCGGTGCGCCAGGCGCTGCACTTGCAGCACCGATACCTGTCACTACATAGGGAGCTTCGGGCGGCCGAGGCTGCGCTGGCGACCGATGGCGACGAACTCGCCCATGCGCAACTCGTCGAGATCCACCGGGAAATCAACAATTTGGCTGGAACCGAGGCGCTGATAGACGGGTTTGGACTGCTGTCTGGCCGGCCGGCCAAAGGTATTTGAGTCCCATCGGTGGTCCGTCTCGCGGCGCGTCCACCGGTCCCGCGAAATGCGCCGCTACGCGTCAAGCCCTTGACTTCGTGGCGGATTAGAAGAAACACGCATCGGCCGGACGCCGGTGTCGGCTCGCACCGGGCCGGCCGCTTCCGCCGGTTGGAGATGGAATGGACCGAGCGATCGACCGAGGCCACGAGAGTGGTCATGGTTAATCGATCATTCACGGCCGGCGGTTAAGGCTGGCGGAATGGGCGCGGGAGGCGTCGCTATCCGCAAGCCGCACCGCGCCAGATGGAGACGAATGCACATGGCGACGAAAGTCAAGGAAGGCGAGGCGGCGGTCGAAGAGCGTCAGGAGACGCCTGACAGTCCTCTGCTGGACCTGTCGGACGACGCCGTCAAGAAGATGATCAAGGCCGCCAAGAAGCGCGGCTTCGTGTCGATGGACAAGCTGAACTCGGTGCTGTCGGCCGAGGACGTCACCTCGGAGCAGATCGAAGACCTGATGTCGATGCTCTCCGACATGGGGATCAACGTCGTCGAGGACGAGGAAGGCGATAACGAGGAGGAGAAGGAGTCCGAGGAGGCCGGCTCGACCGAGGTCGCCGAGACCACCACGGGCGCCGTCGCCACCACGACGAAGAAGGAAGCCTCGGACCGCACCGACGATCCGGTGCGCATGTACCTGCGCGAGATGGGCTCGGTCGAGCTCCTGTCGCGCGAGGGCGAGATCGCCATCGCCAAGCGCATCGAGGCCGGCCGCGAGACGATGATCGCGGGCCTCTGCGAGAGCCCGCTGACCTTCCAGGCGATCATCATCTGGCGCGAGGAACTCAACGAGGGCAACATCATGCTCCGCGAGGTCGTCGACCTCGAGGCGACCTATGCGGGACCGGAGGCCAAGATGCCGACGGCCCCCGCCGAAGGCGTGGAGCCCGGCGCCGCACCGGCGCCGAACGGCGAGCTTCGCCCCGGCGAGGAGGAAGAGGACGACGAGGACGACCTCGAGAACTCGCTCTCGCTCGCCGCGATGGAGGCCGAGATCCGTCCGCAGGTCATGGAGACCTTCGACGCGATCGCCGAGAACTACAAGCGGCTGCGCAAGCTGCAGGACCAGCAGGTCGAGAACCGCCTCGCGGCGCAGGGCACCCTGTCCTCGTCGCAGGAGCGCTCCTACCGCAAGCTGAAGGAAGACCTCGTCGCGGCGGTGAAGGGCCTCTCCCTCAACCAGAACCGCATCGACGCGCTGGTCGCCCAGCTCTACGACATCAACAAGCGCCTCGTCGGCAACGAGGGCCGGCTCCTGCGCCTTGCCGAATCGCACGGCGTGAAGCGCGACGAGTTCCTGCAGACCTACCAGGGTTCGGAGCTCGACCCGAACTGGACGCAGTCGATCGCCAACCTCGCCGGCAAGGGCTGGCTGAAGTTCGTCCAGAACGAGAAGGACGGCATCCGGAACCTCCGCCAGGAGATCCAGAACCTCGCCACCGAGACGGGCCTCGAGATCACCGAGTTCCGCCGCATCGTCCACATGGTGCAGAAGGGCGAGCGCGAGGCCCGGCAGGCCAAGAAGGAGATGGTCGAGGCGAACCTGCGCCTCGTGATCTCGATCGCCAAGAAGTACACGAACCGCGGCCTGCAGTTCCTGGATCTCATCCAGGAGGGCAACATCGGCCTGATGAAGGCCGTCGACAAGTTCGAGTACCGCCGCGGATACAAGTTCTCGACCTATGCGACGTGGTGGATCCGGCAGGCGATCACACGTTCGATCGCCGATCAGGCGCGCACGATCCGCATTCCGGTGCACATGATCGAGACGATCAACAAGATCGTGCGCACCTCGCGCCAGATGCTGCACGAGATTGGCCGCGAGCCGACCCCGGAAGAGCTGGCCGAGAAGCTGGCGATGCCGCTGGAGAAGGTCCGCAAGGTCCTGAAGATCGCCAAGGAGCCGATCTCGCTCGAAACGCCGGTGGGCGACGAGGAGGATTCGCACCTCGGCGACTTCATCGAGGACAAGAACGCGATCCTGCCGATCGACGCGGCGATCCAGGCCAACCTGCGCGAAACGACGACGCGCGTGCTGGCCTCGCTCACGCCGCGCGAGGAACGCGTCCTGCGCATGCGCTTCGGCATCGGCATGAACACCGACCACACGCTGGAAGAGGTCGGCCAGCAGTTCTCGGTGACGCGCGAGCGCATCCGCCAGATCGAGGCGAAGGCGCTGCGCAAGCTGAAGCACCCGAGCCGCTCGCGCAAGCTGCGCTCGTTCCTCGACAGCTGAGGCCGCGCGCACGGACCACGGATCAAAGGGCGCCCGATGGGGCGCCCTTTTTCGTTTCTAGCTCAGGCGGTTGCGCTGCGGATGCGGTCGGTCGCGGGGGCGGTGCGGCTGCGGCGCGACAGGAGCGCGGCCACCATCATCGCGCCGATCACCGTCACATGCTCGGTGGCCGTGTGGAAATGGCCGACCGCCTCCGGGCCGGTCATGTTCCAGAAGTCGTGGACGAGGAGGATCGTCAGTCCCGTGAAGACCGCCAACATGCCAGCACCGAGCCAGGCGGCGCGGTCGAGGATCACGAGCAGGGAGCCGACGATCTGCACCACGGCGACAAGGATCGCGATGAGGGTGGGAGGCGAGAAGCCGAAATAGGCCATCTCGGCCGTCGCCGCGTCGAGGTCGGCAAGCTTGGCGAGGCCGCTGCCCCAGAAGCAGAAGGTGAGGATCACCCGCGCGAAGGGCGCAAACCAGCGGGTGTCGAGAAGCTGGGCGATGGCAGACGGCATGAGGGCGTTCCCCGTTCGGGCCGGCGCGTCTTGGCCGGGTCGAAGGGAGGCATATCGAGCGCACGTTTCATGCGCATTTCCTCATCCCCTGGTTGTGTTGCCGGGCGAGGTCCTGCTTCGACATGGGGCGGGCGAGGTGGTAGCCCTGGAACAGGGTGCAACCGGCGGTCTTGGCGAGGAGCATCTGCTTTTCCGTCTCGATGCCTTCCGCGACCACCGACAGCCGCATGGCGCTGGCAAGGCTCGCGAGGGCGGACACGAACACGTTGTCGGTCTCGCTGTCGCCGAGCCGCGCGATGTAGCTGCGGTCGATCTTGATCGAGTCCACCGGCAGATGGCGAAGGTAATCGAAGCCGCAGAAGCCGGTGCCGAAATCGTCGAGCGCGATGCGGATGCCCATATCGCGAAGGGCCTGGAGGCGGCGGCAGATGTCGGGCGTGGCGTTGATCGCGGCCGACTCCGTGAGCTCCAAGACGAGCCGCGTCGGCGGAAAATCGCTTTCCGCCAGAACCCGAGTCACCATGTCGACCACGTCGTCCCGCTTCAGCTGGTTGGCCGACACGTTCACCGAAATGACGACCTCGGGAAGCTCGCGCGCATCGGCGAGGGCCCGGCGCAGCACCCATTCGCCGAGCTGGTCGATCAACGCCGTGCTCTCGGCAATGGGGATGAAGCGGGCCGGCGAGATGGCGCCCCGCGAGGGGCTCTGCCAGCGCAGCAGCGCCTCGACGCCGACGAGCTTGTGGTCCGGCCCGTGGATCGGCTGGTAGTGCAGGTCCAGCTCGTTCAAGAGGATCGCCGCCCTGAGCTCGCGCTCGATCAGCCGCCGGTGCTTGAGCTCGGCCAGCATCTCGGCATCGAAGACGCAGGTCTTGTTGCGCCCGGCGGTCTTGGCGGCATAGAGCGCCACGTCGGCGAACTGCATGGCTTCCGAGAGGTACACCGTGCGATCGGGGACCATCACGACGCCGAGGCTCGCCGATAGCGACAGGCGGCGCCCGCCGGCCATGACGGGCTTGTTCAGGGCATGGGCGAACAGAGTGCCGAAGGCGACGGCGTCCGCCTCGCCGGCGCAGGGCATGATGAAGGCGAACTCGTCTCCGCCCAGCCGTCCCGCAACCGCTCGCGGCGCCAGCCGCGTCAGCGTGTTGGCAATGTGGGAAAGGGCGAAGTCGCCCGCGCGATGCCCGAAGCTGTCGTTGAGGACCTTCAGGTTGTCCATGTCGAGGGCGAAGAAGGCGAGGGAGGCCCCCGCCTCGCGCGTTTTGAGCGCTCCGTCCGCCGCTTCCAGAAAGGCGCGCCGGGTGAGAAGGCCGGTGATCTCGTCGATGACGTGCCGCTCGACCAGTTCCTCCTGGTGCGCGCGCAGGCGCCCAAGTTCCGTCTCCGCGCGGCAGAGCTTCCGGTGTAGCCGTCCGAGATAGGCGAACGTCAGGATGAAGGCGATGAGCGAGATCGGGCCGAACCAGGGCGAGACCAGGAGGCTCAGGGCCGTCAACACGGTCCAGGCCAGCGCGAAGCCGCCGTGACGCATGCCCAATTCGCGCAGAACCCCTGTCTGCTCCTTCCAGAACGACGTGACCTTGAGCATGCTGCCTGCTGCACCTGTGACCCGGACGCACGCTACGTGAAGTGTGTGAAGCCTTCGCGTCGGACAATGCCGCACTGCACTCCGCACCCTGGGGTTCTGCCTGCATGCTGAACGGCCGATGAACGCCGCGGCCGGCTGCAATTCAGGAAGGCTGCCCTAAGACGTATCCCACGCCGCGCCGCCGGTGCGGGCCATTCGTCAGGAGACTTCCATGCTGTCCTGCCTCATCCGTTCCACGCTCGTCGCCGCCACGCTCCTCGGCTCGCTCGGGATGGCGAGCGCCGCGCCGCGCGAGCCCGCCGGTGCGACCCAGATCGATTACCGCGGCGAGCGTCACCACCGAGACGGCCGCTGGGACGATCGGGGTCCGCGCCATGGCGACCGTTGGGATCGCGGATCGCGCCGCGGCGACTGCTCGCCGCGACTGGCGCTGCGCAAGGCACGGGACATGGGTGTCCGCGGCGCCGACATCGTCCGTGCAAACGGCCGGTCCGTGGTCGTCGCGGGCTACAAGCGCGGTCACCCGACCGCCGTGCGCTTCGCGCAGGATCGCGGCTGCCCGGTGCTCGGCTATCGCTGAACCACGAGCTCTCGTTCATGAAAAAGGGGCGGTCCTCGCGGACCGCCCCTTTTTTCGGTTTTCAGGGCTGCAGCTCGTAGACGATCCGCACCTGGCTGGTGATGGTGTTCTCGCCGACTTCGACCGGCACCTTCGCCGCGCTGCCGGCCGCCATCATCCGCATCTCGCCGTAGGGCATGGGCGGGGGCGGAGGCGCATAGGCGTTGGCCGCGTCCTCGATCGTGATCACGCGTCCGAGCTTGAGACCGGCCGCGCCCGCGAGCGCCTCGGCGCTGGAGCGAGCTTGTGCCACCGCATCGCGCCGCGCCGAATCGCGCAAGGCCGCGTCGTCCTCGATCTGGAAGGAGATCGAGCCGCCCTCGTTGACGCCGAGCTGCACGGCCCGGTCGAGAAGCTCGCCGAGCTTGGGCAGGTCCCGCACCTTCACCGACAAGGTGTTGCGGGCCTCGTAGCCGGTCACGACGGGCGGGGCCTGCGTTCCGTCGGGTCGGTTGTCGTATCGGTATTGCGGTGTGATCTGGAAGCCCGAGGTCTGAAGGTCGCGCGCCTCGACACCGAAGGACGCCATCGCGGAGCGAACGGCCTCCATCGCCGTGTTGGCCTGCTCGAGCGCGTCGGCCGCCGTGGCCGCGGCACGCATCACGGTCAACTGCGTGACCGCCAGGTCCGGCGCTCCGTTCGCATGGCCCTCGCCGGTGACGCTGACGCGAGCGGGAAGCGGGGAGGGCGACGGGGCACCCTGGGCAAATGCCGGGGCCGCGAGGGCGAGGCCGGTCACGAGGGCGAGAGGGGCGAAAAGGCGGACTGCGGACACGGGCCGATTCTCCTGAGGGGTTGACGACGTTCGGGGTTCTGGCGCGCGATTGCGGCAAAACGCCAGTCCGGCGAGCGTCGCGCTCAGCGCTCCGCCATCAGTCCGCGCAGTTCGCTCGTTCCGTCGTTGGCGGCGCAGGCGTTGAGAAGGTTGGCGTGACGGAAGCGCGGGTTGCCCGTCACCTCGCGGCCGACCCATTCGGGGATCGCGAAGACCTGGTCGGGATGATCGAGCTCGACCTCCGCCCAGACGAGGCCGGCGAGCGGTCCCTTGAAGACGTCGATCTCCCAGGTCCGGCCCTCATGGGGAACGATGTGCCGGTCCTTCTCGATGATGGGACCGCAGATGTCCGCAAGGAGCCGCTCGGCGTCGTCGAGGGGGATTTCGTACTCGAACTCCGCCCGCGAGATGCCGGAGCGCGCTCCCTTCACGGTGAGCCACGCCTTCTGCCCGTCGATGCGGACGCGGACCTTGCCGTTCGCCCCCTGGCTGACAAGCCCGTCGCGGAAGGTCCTGACGTCAACCGTACCGGCGCGCCAGGCGTTGCCGACCACAAGAAACTTGCGCTCGATTTCGATGTGCATGCGGCCTCGTCATGCGCTTCGGATCGCGGATGCGACCGTCTGCCAAGGTTTCAGGCGGGCTCCTTTGTCACCAAACCGGTGCGAAGGCAAACCCCTCATAGCAACGCCGGGATACTCCGGCACGAGGGTTCCGGTGCCCTCCGTGCTACACCCGTCGTGTGGGGGCAGAAGGCATCACGGCCGTTCGGTGTTCCCGACATTCGCAGGGGGCGCCCTGACGTTTCCCCACGATCCACAGGCGCGAGGCCATTCGACTGGCTCTGGACAGGAGCCTGGGTCGGAGGGCATCACAAGCGGTGAGCTTCGGCCCGGTGAGGCGGAATGGGGCGGGACGTAGGGAGGGACGGTTGGGGGATCGGAGACCGCTCGCATCGCGCGACACGGGCTGGGCACGGCGGATCGCACAGAGCCTGTCGAGAGCCGGGGCGACACCGAACGCGATCTCGGCCGCCGGCATTCCCTTCGCCGCCCTGGCGGGACTCGCCTTCGCCTTCGCGCCGGAGCGACCCTGGCTCTTCCTTCTCGGCGCGCTTCTCGTGCAGCTTCGCCTCCTGTGCAACCTCTTCGACGGCATGGTCGCGGTGGAGGGTGGTCGGGGCGGTCCGACCGGCGTCCTCTTCAACGAAATTCCCGACCGCTTCGAGGACAGTTTCATCCTGATCGGCTTCGGCTATGGGGCAGGGCTTCCCGTACTCGGCTTCGCGGCCGCGCTTCTGGCGGTGCTGACCGCCTATCTCAGGGCGATGGGAGCGTCGCTCGGCCAGGGCCAGGACTTCTCCGGGCCGATGGCCAAACCCCAGCGCATGGCGGCCGTCACCGTCGGTGCCGTGCTGGCCTTTGTGGAAGTCCTCGCCGTCGGAACGCTGTGGGTGCCGGGGGCGGTGCTGTGTGTCGTCGTCCTCGGGGCCGCCTGGACGGCGTGGGCGCGGATCGCTCGCATGGCCGCGCGGCTTCGGGAAGCACCATGATCGACCATCTCCTCGTCGGGCTGACGCGTTTTCTGGTCGGAGGGCGGCCGGAATGGATCGGTTCGCAGCCGACGACGCGCCAGCGCATCTACTTTGCCAACCACGGCAGCCATCTCGACACGATCCTGATCTGGGCCGCGCTCCCCAAACCCTTGCGCGCCACCACCCATCCCGTGGCCGCCGCCGACTATTGGGGACGGGGCAAGCTGAGGCGTCGGATCGCGGTCGGCCTTCTCAACTCCGTGCTCGTCGATCGTTCGGGGCGCGCGGCGAAGGACGAACTCCTGGAGCCGCTGGAGGCCGAACTGCGGCGCGGCCATTCGCTGGTGATCTTTCCGGAAGGCACACGTGGGCAGGACGTCCTGCCGGGTCCTTTCAAGTCCGGCCTCTACTGGCTCGCGCGCGCGCATCCGCAGGCCGAGCTCGTTCCGGTGTATCTGGGAAACCTCGCCCGCGCGTTCCCGCGCGGCGCGTATCTGCCGGTGCCGATCTCCTGCCACGTCCGCTTCGGCGCGGGGATGCGGCTGGAGGAGGGGGAGGCGAAGGAGGCCTTCCTGACCCGCGCCCGCGATGCCGTCGCCGCGCTCGCATGAGGCCCTGATGGACCCGCAGCTTCTGATCCTGTTTTCCGGCCTCGTCGCCGTTCTCGCCGTGGCGTCGGCCGTCGGCCACGTCCTCAGGCGTCGCGTGCACTCGCCCGAGGGCCAGGCGACCGTCGAGAACCTCAACGCGCGCATCCGCGCCTGGTGGCTGATGGTCGCGATCTTCGCCGCCGCCTTCACCTTCGGGCCGGCGGTGACGCTGGTGCTCTTCGCGTTGACCTCGTTCTACTGCCTGCGCGAGTTCATCTCGCTCACCCCCACGCGCCCCGCCGACCACCGGGCGCTCGCCTTCGCCTTCTACGTCTTCCTGCCGCTGCAATACGTCCTGATCTGGGTGGACTGGCTTTCGCTCTTCTCGATCGCCATACCGGTCTACGCCTTCCTCCTTCTGCCGGTCCTCGCGGTTCTGCGGCACGAGACGGAGGAGTTCCTGACGCGCACCGCCAAGGTGCAATGGGCGCTGATGCTGACCGTCTACTGCGTCAGCCACGCACCGGCGCTTCTGATCCTCGACATTCCCGGCTTCGAGGGGCGCAACTTCCTGCTTCTGTTCTTCCTGGTCACCGTGGTCCAGGCGAGCGATGTCCTGCAATACGTCTTCGGCAAGCTCTTCGGCCGACGCAAGATCGCGCCGGTCGTCAGCCCCAACAAGACCTGGGAAGGGTTTCTCGGCGGCGGCGCCACGGCCGTGCTTCTGGGTGCTGGCCTGTCCTTCGCCACGCCCTTCACCGCCTTGCAGGCGGCCGGCATGGCGGCGGCGATCGTGCTGGCGGGCTTCTGCGGCGGTCTCGTGCTGTCGGCGGTGAAACGCTCGATGGGCGCCAAGGACTGGGGCACGATGATTTCCGGGCACGGCGGAGCGCTGGACCGAATGGATTCGGTCACCTACGCCGCGCCGCTCTTCTTCCACCTCGTGAACTACTATTTCGCCGCCTGAGGGGCGGAGGCCGGAGCCTCCGCCCTGTCCACGCGTCAGGCGCCGTAGCCGACGATGCCCTTGATCTCCAGGAACTCGTCGAGCCCGAAGTCGGCATACTCGCGCCCGTTGCCGGACTGCTTGTAGCCGCCGAACGGCGCCCCCGCGTCCCAGGCGGGATAGTTGATGTAGACGTTGCCAGTGCGCATCCTCGCGGCAAGCGCCCGGGCGCGGCCGAGATCCGCCGACTGAATGTAGGAGGCGAGCCCGTACACCGTGTCGTTGGCGAGGTCTGCCACCTCGTCCTCGCTCTCGTAGGAGAGAATGGACAGGACGGGGCCGAAGATCTCCTCGCGCGCGATGGTCATGTCGGGCGTCACGTCGGCGAACACGGTGGGACGTACGAAGTAGCCGCGGTTCAGCCCGTCGGGCCGTCCGGGACCTCCGGCGACGAGCCGCGCGCCTTCGCGGATTCCGGTCTCGATCAGCCCCTGGATCTTGTCGTACTGCGCCTGGCTGACGACGGGGCCGAGCTCAGTCGTTTCCGCGTCGGCCGGACCGACCTTGAAGGCGTCGGCGGCACGCGCCGCGATGCCGGCGGCCTCGTTGTGGCGGTCGGCGGGTACGAACATGCGCGTCGGCGCATTGCAGCTCTGGCCGGAGTTGCCGAAGCAGCCCTGGACCCCCTTGGTGACCGCCGTCTCGAGATCGACGTCCGGCAGAAGAATGTTGGCCGACTTGCCGCCGAGTTCCTGGTGGACCCGCTTGATCGTGTCGGCGGAGGACTTGGCGACCAGGATACCCGCGCGCGTCGAGCCGGTAAACGACATCATGTCGATGCCGGGATGGCGCGACATGGCTTCGCCCACCGTCGGTCCGTCGCCGTTGACGAGGTTGAAGACGCCTTTCGGCAGACCGGCCTCGTGGCAGATCTCGGCAAACAGCAGCCCGCTCATCGGGGCGATCTCGGAGGGCTTCAGCACCATGGTGCAGCCTGCCGCAAGCGCCGGCGCGACTTTGCACATGATCTGGTTCATCGGCCAGTTCCACGGCGTGATCATGCCGACGACGCCGATGGGCTCCTTGGCGATCAGCATCGTGCCGCGCCGTTCCCCGAACGAGTAGGTTTCCAGCGTCTCGATCATCTTGGTGAGATGTGCGGTGCCAATGCCGGCCTGGGAGGCGAGGGCGAACGGCCGGGGCGCACCCATCTCGCGGCTGATCGCGTCGGCCATGTCGGGCAGGCGCGCCTCGTAGACGGCGAGGAGGCGACGCATGAGGGCGAGCCGCTCCTCGCGGGTCGTGCGCGAGAACGCCGGAAAGGCGCGGCGGGCAGCCGCGACCGCCCGGTCGACGTCGGCCCCGCTGCCGAGCGCGATCTCCGCATAGGCTTCTTCGGTGGAGGGATCGATCACGGCCAGCGTTGCGGGCCGGGCCGGGTCCACCCATTCGCCGTCGATGTAGAACTGCAGGGCGTGGCTCATGTCGGTCCCTCCTGATCGAGCATGCCCAAGGGTGTAGGACCAAGCGGCCCATCGGGTCCAGACGGCCGAGGGGCGTCGATCGAATTCCCCGTCCGAACTTTCGTCCGGGCGGGGATTGAACGGCTAGGAGGATCGATCAGCGGCGGTGGCGGCGCGCGAGGTCGACGAGGATGGCGACGAGCACCACGAGGCCGACGATCACCCGTTGCCAGAAGCCCGACACGTTGAGGAGCACGGTGCCGTTGGCCAGCATCGCCAGAAGGAGGGCGCCGAGCGCCGTGCCGACGATCGTGCCCTGGCCGCCGCGAAGGCTCGTGCCGCCGATGATGGCCGCCGTGATCGCCTGCAGCATCCAGCCTTCGCCAACGGAGGGCTGTCCGGCATCCATGCGGCTGGCGTAGAGCATGCCGGCCATCGCCGCGAACATGCCGGCGAGGCCGTAGACCAGAAGCTCCACGCGGCGGATGCGAATGCCGACGAGCACGGCCGCGTCGCGGTTGCCGCCGATCGCGAAGATGTTGCGGCCGAACTTGGTGTTGCGCAGGACCCAGATCAGGATCGCCGCCGAGACGAGGAAGAACCAGACCGGCACGGGCAGGCCGAGGATCTCGCCCTGGCCGAATACCCGGAAGCCGGCGCCGAGCGGCCGGATCGGGTAGCCCTCGGTGATCACCAGGGTCATGCCGGCGAAGATCTCGCCGGACGCGAGCGTGACGATGAAGGGATTGAGCTTGAGGTAGGCGATGAAGAAGCCGTTGACGAGGCCGAGGCACAAACCGAACAGGCAGGCGAGCGGGATCACCAGCCAGGGATGGACGCCCGCGGACGTCAGAAGCAACGAGCCGACGATGGCCGACAGCCCCGACGCCGCGCCCACCGAAAGGTCGATGCCGCCGAGAAGCAGCACGAGCGTCTGGCCGAGCGCCACGAGGCCGACGAAGGCCGCCGCGCGCGCCACCACGGTGAGGTTGTAGGCAGACAGGAAGTTCGGCGCGGCGATCGACAGGATCACCGCGAAGAGGCCGAGCGCGATCAGGATGCCGCTCGCCTCCCAGCCCTTGAAGCGGGACCACAGCGACGGGGGAGCGGAGCGGGCCCGCGCGGGAGACCCAAGAGCGGCGTTGGTCATGGCTCGGGTGCCTTTCGGTCGGGAAACGGGGCGCTGATCGCGCGTCAGCTCATGGCGAGGCGCAGGAGGGACTCCTGCGTCATCTCCTCGGTGCGCGGGGTGCCCTTCACGCGGCCCTCGTGCATCACGAGGATGCGGTCGGAGACGTTCAGCACCTCCTCGAGTTCGGAGGAGATGTAGACGATGGAAAGCCCGGCGGCCGTCAGGCTGTCGAGGACGCCCTGGATCTCGGACTTGGCCGCGACGTCGATGCCACGCGTCGGTTCGTCGAGGATCAGGATGCGGGCATTCTTGGCGAGCCAGCGGCCGAGGATGACCTTCTGCTGGTTGCCGCCGGAGAGCGAGGTGATCGGGTCGGACGCCGCGCCGATCTTGATGCGCAGGCGGTCGACATAGTCGTCCACCGTCGCGGCCATGCCCCGGAAGTCCATCCAGGCCGGGCCGCGGAAGCGGTCGAGCGTGGCGATGGTCAGGTTCTCGGCGATCGAGAGGAGCGGGAAGATGCCCTCCTGCTTGCGCTCCTCCGGCAGGTAGACGAGGCCGCGCGCGATGGCGTCGGCGGGATCCGAGACCGGGCGCGCGTCGCCGAAGATTTCGACCGTGCCTGCTTTCGCTCGGGCAAGGCCGAAGATGCATTTGGCGACCTCCGTGCGGCCGGCGCCGACGAGGCCGGAGACGCCGAGCACCTCGCCTTCGTGCAGGTCGAAGGACACGTCCTCGAACTCGCCGGGGCGCGTGAGGCCGCTGACGCGCAGCACGACCGGTCGATCTTCCAGCCGGCGCGGCGTGTGGGTGGACAGCGCCACCTCGCGGCCGGCCATCAGGGCGACCATCTCATGCTTGGAGGTTCGGCCGGGCTCCAGTTCGCCGACATGGGCGCCGTCGCGCAGCACCGAGATGCGGTCCGACAGCGCCAGGATCTCGTCCAGGCGGTGGGAGATGTAGAAGGCCGAGCCGCCTCCCTCGCGAAAGCGACGGATGAAGGCGTAGAGCTTTTCGGTCTCGCGCGTCGTTAGGGCGGCCGTCGGCTCGTCGAAGATGAGGATTCTCGCCTTGGTCGCCACCGCGCGGGCGATCTGGACGAGCTGCTGCTGTGCCTTCGACAGGTCGCCGGCGACGGCGTCGCCCTCGATCATGTTGTCGACCGCGTGTAGATGGGTGAGCGCCTCCTCGCGCGTCGCCTTCCAGTCGATCGCGGGGCCGCGTGTGATCTCGGCGCCGAGCATGATGTTCTCGGTGACGGAGAGTGCGGGCACGAGGTTGATCTCCTGCGGCGCGATGGCGATGCCTGCGCCCTGCGCCTCGCCCGGCGAGTGGAAGTGCACCTCGGCGCCGCCGACGAGAAGCTGGCCGGCGGTGGGGCGCAGGCGTCCGCAGATGATGTTCATCAGCGTCGACTTGCCCGCGCCGTTCTCGCCGATGATCGCGTGCACCTCGCCGGGGCCGATCGAGACGGAGACGTCCTTCAGCGCATGCACGACGCCGAAGCTCTTCGACACGTTGCGCGCCTCGAAGGCGGTGGCGATCGCGTCCATGGCGGGCTCTCCCTGCAACCTTTGTGGGAAGGGGGCCGGCAAGCCGGCCCCGCATGTCGCTGTCAGAGCTGGTCCTTGGTGATGAGGCGCGAGCCGGTGTTGTGGTCCATCGGGATCGTGTGGTTCTGGTTCATCGCCACCATGTACTTCACGGCCCAGTAGCCGATGTCCCACTGGCGCTGCGCCTTGAGGGCCGTGATGACGCCCTCCTTCACGAAATCCACCGCCTCGGGGAGGTCGTCCATGCCGACCACGGCGACGGTGCCGGCCTTGCCGGCGTTCTGGACGGCCCGTGCGATGCCGATCGGATTGGACGCGTTGCAGCCGAAGAAGCCCTTGATGTTCGGGTGGGCCTGGAGCGCGTTCTCGGTGAGCGAGACGGCTTCCTCCAGCACGTCGTTGTCGGGCTGCTCGAACACGATCTTGACGTTCGGGAAGTCCTCCAGCGCCTTCTTGAAGCCCTTGATGCGCTCGACGTGGTCGGTCGCGGTCAACGATCCCGACAGGATGCCGACCTCACCCTCGCCGCCGATGTGTTCGGCTAGGAACTTGCCGAGATCGAAGCCGTCGCCGTAGCTGTCCTTCTGGCCGACGAAGGCGAAGTCGGGCGAGCAGAACGAGTTGAAGGTGATCGTGTTGACGCCGGCTTCCCTGGCCTCGCCGAGAAGCTGCACGTTGGTGGCCTGATCGAGGCAGGCGACGGCGAGACCGTCGGGAGCGCGGCCGATATTGGCCTCGATGCGCTGGTTCTGATCGGCGACGTCGGCCTGGGGCGGCTGGTCCCAGATCATGTTGATCTTGATGCCGTCCTTGGCGAACTCGTCCACCGCGAACTGCCCGCCCTGGCGCACCACGTCGTACCAGGGGTGGATGACCTTCGGGATGAAGACGAAGGTCAGTTCCTTGTCGATCGGCTTGATGAGGTCTTCCTGCCCCTCGGCCAGCGCCGGCAGGGCGGAGCCCGCGAGCACCGAGCCGAGAACGAGGGCGGACCAGAATCCCTTGCGCATGTCGTCTTCCTCCCGATAGGGGCGCCTCCCGCCCCGGAACGGGCAGCCCTCCAGCCACCCGACGCGGCCCGTTCCTCCCGGACCGTATGTCCTCATCGATCTCGCGCACTTTGCGCGGAACGTCAACACATTTGATCTTCGACTGTGCAATTGTTCGCTTGTATCGCAGCACGGGTCTAGCGACACACTCAACATTAGGCCGTAAAGCCACCTCAACCGCGCTTAACGCTGATAAGAGCGAGCCATTCGGTATTGCAGCAATCGATTGCTGTGAATTTTTGCGCTTTACAAAACACAAATATGCGGCCTACATCCGCCGCACTGCCCAGTAGAGGCTTCGTCAATCGTTCCGGATGGACTGTCATGAAAGCTGCCCTTCTGCGCGCTCCCAACGACGTCCTGTTCGGCGACGTCGCCGACCCCACCCCGGAGCGCGGCGACCTCGTGCTGAAGGTGCGCGCCGCCACGATCTGCGGCACCGACATTCGCATCGTCTCCGGCCGCAAGACGATGGGCGTGCGCTACCCCTCCGTGCTCGGCCACGAGTTTTCCGGTGAGATCGTCGATGCCGGCGGCTCCAGCCGCTTCAAGGCGGGCGACGCGGTCTGCGTCGATCCGGCGATCGCCTGCGGCCATTGCGCCTACTGCAAGCGCGGGCTCGAGAACGTCTGCGAGAACCTCACCGCCATCGGCTACGAGGTGGACGGGGCCTTCGCCGAATACATCCGCATTCCCGGTCGGGCACTCGAGACCGGCAACGTCTTCGCTATGCCGGAGGGCCTGTCCTTCGAGGAGGCCGCACTCGCCGAGCCGCTGGCCTGCGTCATCAACGGTCAGGAGAAGGTCGGTGTCGAACGCGGCGACGTGGTCGCCATCCTCGGCTCCGGGCCGATCGGCCTTCTCCATGTGAAGGTGGCCCGCCTGTCGGGCGCGCGCCGCATCATCGTGTCCGAGCCGAACGCCGGCCGCCGCGCGGCCGCGATGGCCGCCGGAGCGGACGTGGTGGTGGACCCCGTGAGCGAGGATCTCCATGCGGTTGTGCAGGCCGAATCGGGAGGCATCGGGGCGGACGTCGTGATCGTCGCCATCGGCGTGCCCTCGCTCGCCAACGACGCGCTGGGCCTTGCCCGCCTTCGCGGCCGCGTCTCGCTGTTCGCCGGCTTCAACAAGGGCGAGATGGCCCCGCTCGACGTCAACGCCATCCACTACAACGAGCTGATCGTCACCGGCTCCTTCGGCCTGACGCGGCTGCAGTTCGAGAAGTCGCTGAACCTCATCGCGTCGGGGCAACTCGACACGAAGCCGTTCCTGACGCATCGTTTCGCTCTTCCAGCGATCGGCGAGGCGCTGGAAACCGCCGCGCGCGGCGATGCCATCAAGGTCGCCATCGTATCCTGATCATGAACGCTGCTCCCGCCATCATCCGCCATTTCCCGGTCGTCATCATCGGCGCCGGGATCAACGGCATCGGCACCTTCCGCGACCTCTCCCTGCAGGGCGTGGACTGCCTGCTGATCGACCGGGGCGACTTCTGCTCGGGGGCGAGCGAGTCCTCCTCGCGCCTGATGCACGGCGGGCTGAAGTACCTCGAGACGGGCGAGTTCCGGCTGGTGCGGCAGTCGGCGGAGGAGCGCAACATCCTCCTGCGCAACGCGCCGCATTTCGTGACGCCCCTCGAGACGGCGCTGCCCGTGCGCTCCTGGTTCGGCGGCATCGTGCCCTCGATCAAGCGCTTCCTAGGCCTGAAGGCCAAGCTCAACGATCGGGGCGCGATCATCACCAAGCTCGGCCTGACGATGTACGACGCGTTCGGCCGACGCTTCCGCACCATGCCGGTCCACCGCTTCATCGGCGGCGCAAGGGCCCGGGCCGAGCTGAAGGGCCTCGACCCCGCGATCACCGCGGTCGGCCTCTACTACGAGG
>NZ_BBWJ01000014.1 GCF_001463745.1 Aureimonas sp. AU22
GGCCGAGCTGAAGGGCCTCGACCCCGCGATCACCGCGGTCGGCCTCTACTACGAGGCCCGCCTCGACCATGCCGAGCGGCTCGGACTGGAACTCGTGCTCGACGCGCTGAAGGACAATCCGGGCAGCGAGGCCCGCAGCTACACCAAGGTCCGCTCGCAGGCCGGCGGCGCGATCGAGATCGAGGACGTCCTCACCGGCGCGCGCGAGTGGGTGAGGGCGGATGTCGTCGTCAACGCCGGCGGCGCCTGGATCGACGGCGTCAACGCCGCGCTCGGCCTCAACACGCGCCACATGGGCGGCACGAAGGGCAGCCATGTCGTGGTGGAGCATCCCGAGCTTCTGGAAGCGCTCGGGCAACGCATGGTGTATTTCGGTTCGGCCGACGGACGGGTGAACCTGCTTTATCCGTTCAAGGGGCGGGTGCTGATCGGCTCCACCGACATTCCGGTAAACCATCCCGACGAAGCGAGAGTGAGCGAGGAGGAGATCGCCTACATGATCGCGGTCGTCTCGGAGGTCTTCCCGGGGATCGCGATCGCGCGCAAGGACGTCGTCTACGCCTTCTGCGGCGTGCGGCCGCTGCCCAACGCCGATGTGGACGATCCCGGCGCGATCAGCCGCGACCATTCGGTCGCGGAAGAGCGGCTGCCCGGCAGCGACGTGCCGGTCCTGTCCCTGATCGGCGGCAAGTGGACGACCTATCGCGGCTTCTCCGAGGAGGTCACCGACCGCGTGCTGGCCCGGCTCGGTGGCACGCGCCGCGCTTCGACGGCCGAGCTCGCGATCGGCGGGGGGCAAGGCTTTCCCGCGCAGGAAAGCGAGCGCGTCGCGCTGGCCCGGGAGCTCGCGGCCCTTGCCGGATCGCCCGAACCGGTCGGCGAACGGCTCCTGCGCCGCTACGGCACCCGCGCCCGCGCGATCGCCCGCGCGATCGGCGCATCGGATCGAAAAACCCTGAACGCTGCGCCCGACCATCACGTCGCCGAGATCGCCTGGATCGCCGCCAACGAACGGGTCCGGACAGCGGACGATATTTTGCGCCGACGAACGGACCTGGCCCTGTCGGGCCGTGTGACGCCCGCGCTCGCGAGCGAGGTGGAGGCGATCCGCCTCGCCGCCGCCTGAAGCCACAGTCCGGCGGATCGGGAAGGGGTCCGCCACCCTTGGGAGGAATGCGCCATGCGCTACGACTACTCGTCGATCGGCTTCTACACGTTCGATTGCCTCGGCCGGCCCGTCGGCGCCATCCCGCCGGGCGGGGGCACGCAGTTCATCGAACAGATCGACCTCGCCGTCTCCGGCGCGGCGGGCGCAGCGGTCGTCGCGGCCGCCAAGCACGGCCTCAAGTGCCTTGCGGTCGGCGGCGTCGGCGACGACCTGATGGCCGGCTGGGTGCTGGACCGCATGGCGCATTTCGGCGTCGACATCTCGACCATGCAGCGCCTGACCGGCGTCGGCACCTCGACCTCGATCGTTCTGACCCGCGCCGACGGCTCGCGGCCGGCGCTCCACATGAAGGGCGCGACCGGCGCCTTCGTGATCACGCCGGACATGTGGGACCAGGTGCTGGACGCCACCGTCGTCCACATCGGCGGCGTCGGGCTGATGGATCGCATGGACGGCGAGCCGAGCGCCACGCTCTTCGCGGAGGCCAAGCGGCGCGGCGCGATCACCACGGTGGACGTCTTCGCCGCCGCCGAGAAGGATCTCGCCAACGTCGTCGGCCTCCTGCCGCACACGGACTACTTCCTGCCTTCCATTGAGGAGGCGCGCGTCCTGTCGGGGCTGGAGGACGTCGAGGACGTCTCGCGCTTCTTTCTCGACAAGGGCGTGACCTGCTGCATCCTGACGCTCGGCGAGAACGGGGCTTACTATCGTCACGCCAACGGCGACCGCTTCCTGATGCCGGCCTTCGCGATCGACATGGTCTGCTCCTGCGGCTGCGGCGACGCGTTCAATGCCGGCATCGCCACCGGTCTCGTGCGTGGCATGGACCCCGAATCCATGGTGCGCTTCGCCCAGGCGACCTCGGCCCTCAACGCTACCGGTCTCGGCAGCCAGGCGGGCGTCACCTCCTTCGAGGCGACGCTGGCCTTCACCAAGCACGCGACCCGCCCATCGGAGATCCGTATCGACGGCGTCAGCCGGACCGCGGCCTGAGAGCCAGGGGATGACCCCGATCGAAAGCCCCCTGCCTGCGATCGGAGGCTGATCGATGGGCTGGCGCGCACGCGTCGGCGCGCCGGGGCTGTCCCTGCACGCCGGCGAGGGGCTAAACGCAAGGCAGACCCCTCCCTCCGCCGAAAGACAGGCCGTGTCCTCCATCGACAGCGACGACATCAAGGCGCGCGCCGCCTGGCTCTACTACATGGAAGGGCTGACGCAGGACCAGGTGGCCAAGATCCTGGGGCTCACCCGCACGCGCGTCCTGCGCATGCTGGCGGCGGCGCGCGAGGACGGCACGGTGCAGATCCGCGTCACCTCGCCGATCGCGCGTTGCGCGAAGCTCGAGCGCGAGGTGCGCGCGCGCTACGACATGGAGCGCGTCGTCGTGGTGCCGGACCCGCAGGACGAGGCGCAACTGCCCGCCATGATCGGAGCGGCGCTCGGCCAGCTGCTGCCCGATCTCCTCGCCGACGGCATGACGATCGGCCTCGGCTGGGGGCGCACGCTCTCCTCCTCGCTTCCCTTCGTGGAGCCGATGGTTCATGCGCGTTCGACCACGATCTCGATGCTGGGCGGTCTGACGCACGTCACCCTGTCCAACCCGTCGGAATTCGCCTGGCGCTTCGCCGATCGGATCGGCGGCGACTGCTACATGCTGGCCTGTCCGGTCTTTGCGCCGGACGGCGCGACGCGCGACGCGCTGCTCGCCCATCGCGGCATCGCCGAAGTCTTCCGCCGCACCGACAGGCTGGACCTCGCCATCCTCTCCGTCGGCGACTTCACGCGCGATTCGATCTTTGTCCACTACGGGCTTCTGGAGCGCGCCGACCTCGACAGCCTGGAGCGGGCGGGGGCGGTGGGTGACATCCTCTGCCGCTTCATCGACGCGGAAGGGCGCGTTCTCGACCACTCCGTCAACGACCGGGTGCTGGCCGTCGATCCGCGCCGGCTGGTGGATGCGCGGCGAACGGTGCTGGCGAGCGGCGGCTGGTCGAAATTCCCCGCGATCCGCGCCGCGATGACACTGCTCTCGCCGGAAATCCTCGTGACCGACGAGCGCACGGCCGAACGCCTCCTGGGCGGCTGAAAAAGCGCAGCGGACCGATTATGAACTCTTGTCTTCAAGAGAAGACAAATGTATCACCTTTCGTATGGGAGGAAACTCGATGACGATTCTTCAGGTTGGCCTCGCGGCCGAGCTCCAGGCCTATGCCAACAAGAACGGCCCGGTGACCGTGGGCCTCGCCGGTTCCGGCCAGATGGGCACTGACATGGTGGTGCAGCTCACCCTGATGCCGGGCGTGCGCCTCGGGGCGCTGTCGGAGTTGAACGTCGCGGGCGCCGAGGCCGCGCTGCGCATGGCCGGCACCGAGTTCATGCATGCGTCCGGCTTCAACGACATCGACCGCGCCATCGAGGGCGGCAAGGTCGCGCTGACGCAGGATTACAAGGCGCTATGCGCCTCCGGCCGCATCGACGTCATCATCGACGCCACGGGCAACCCCAACGTCGGCACGCTGATCGCGCTGGAAGCCTTCCGGAACGGCAAGCACGTCGTGATGCTGAACGTCGAGGCCGACATAACGATCGGCCGTTTCCTGCGCGAGGAGGCGGCCAAGGCCGGCGTCGTCTATACCGGCGCGGCGGGCGACGAACCGGCGGCCACGATCGAGATCATCGGCTTCGCACAGTCGCTCGGCTTCGACATCGTGTGCGCCGGCAAGGGCAAGAACAACCCGTTGAAGTTCGATGCGACGCCGGACGCCTACGAGGAGGAGGCCCGCCAGCGTAACATGAACGCACGCATGCTGGTCGAGTTCGTGGACGGCTCCAAGACGATGATCGAGATGGTCGCCGTCGCCAACGCCACCGGCCTCGTTCCGGACGTTCCGGGCATGCACGGGCCGGCCGCGACGCGCGACGAACTCGCCTCCGTCCTCTGCACGAAGGAAGACGGCGGCGTGCTGTCGGGCACCGGCAAGGTCGACTACTCCATCGGCAAGGGCGTCGCGCCCGGCGTGTTCTGCATCGTCAAGCCGAGGCACGACCGCGTGCTGGAGCGCATGAGCGATCTCAAGATGGGCCCCGGCCCGAACTACACGATCTTCCGCCCCTATCACCTGACCTCGCTCGAAGTGCCGCTGTCGGCGGTGCGCGCGGTGGTGAAGGGCGCTCCGGACCTCGTTCCCGCCGACCGCCCGGTGGCCGAGTGCGTGACGCTCGCCAAGCGCGACCTGAACCCCGGCGATACGCTCGGCAAGATCGGCGAGTACGACTATCGCGGCTTCGCGATGACCTGGGAGGACGCCCGCGACGAGGGGGCCCTGCCGCTGGGCCTTGCCGAACAGGCGCGGGTCATCAAGCCGATCAAGGCCGGCGAGAAGCTGACCTATGCCAATTGCGAGCCGGACGACAGCCTGGTGATCACTCAGATCCGCCGTCGCCTCGACCAGGCCGACGGGCGCTTCGCCACCGCCGCCGAGTGACCGGATCAGGAGACGCATCCATGTCCGCCATCCCCAGGGTTTCGGAGGTCGCCGATGCCGCGCCGCAGGCCGGCGGGCGCGAGGGCGACAACCGCCCCTTCGCCTTCCGCCACTTCGCACCGGCGATCCTGAAGGACGCGCTGCGCCAGATGCATCTGATCCGCCGTTTCGAGGAAGGGGCGGAGGAGAGCTACACGCGCGGGCTGATCCACGGCACGATGCACCTGTCGATCGGCCAGGAAGCCTCGGCGGTCGGCACCTGCCTCGCCCTCACCGACACCGACCAGATCACCTCGACCCATCGCGGCCACGGCCACTGCATCGCCAAGGGCGCCGAGGTGGGTCGGATGTTCGCCGAGTTCTTCGGCAAGGAGACGGGCTACTGCCGCGGCCGCGGCGGCTCGATGCACATCGCAGACGTCACCAAGGGCAATCTCGGCGCCAACGGCATCGTCGGGGGCGGCCTGCCGATCGCGGTCGGCGCGGCGCTGTCCATGAAGATGCAGAAGCGGCCCGACGTCGTCGTGTCGTTCTTCGGCGACGGCGCCAACAACGAGGGTGCCTTCCACGAGGCGCTCAACATGGCCTCGATCTGGAAGCTGCCGGTCGTGTTCGTGTGCGAGAACAACAAGTACGGCATGTCGGTCTCGACCGAACGCTCCACGGCAGTGAAGAACATCGCCGAGCGCGCGGTGGCCTATTCGATGCCTGGCGTCACGGTGGACGGCAACTCGCTGTCCGACGTCTCGGAAGCCTCCGTCGCCGCCATCGAGCGCGCGCGCCGGGGCGAGGGCCCGACGCTGATCGAGTGCAAGACCTATCGCCACCGCGGCCACTCCAAGAGCGACCGCAACCGCTACCGCACGAAGGAGGAGATCGACGACTGGATCTCCAAGGATCCGATCGGCCGTTTCGAGGCCGAGATGATCCAGTACGGGATCGTGTCGGCTGACGACGTGGAGGAGATCCGCGCCGGCGTCGAGCGCGAGATCGCGGACGGCATCGAGTTCGCCAAGAACTCCCCGTCGCCCGACCCGTCCGACGCGACGCGTTTCGTCTACACGGCCTGAAGCCGCACAAGACCCCAAGGAACCACAGGGATGAGCGAACTTGCCGACGCGGCTGGCGGCCGCGAGCTTTCCTATGCCCAGGCGATCCAGGAAGCGATCGCCATCGCTATGGAGGAGAACCCGCGCGTCTTCATCATGGGTGAGGACATCGGCGTCTACGGTGGCGCCTTCCAGGTGACGGGCGATCTCGTCCATCGCTTCGGCGCGGACCGCGTGATCGACACGCCGATCGCCGAACTGGGAGGCGCGGGCGTCGCGGTCGGCGCGGCGCTCACCGGCATGAAGCCGATCTACGAGTTCCAGTTCTCGGACTTCGCGACGCTGGCGATGGAGCAGATCGTCAACCAGGCGGCCAAGCTTCGCTTCATGCTCGGCGGCAACGTCTCGGTGCCGCTCGTCATGCGCTTTCCCGCCGGGTCGGGTACGGGCGCGGCGGCGCAGCACTCGCAGAGCCTCGAGGCCTGGCTCGGCCACGTGCCCGGCCTGAAGGTGCTCCAGCCCTCGACGCCGCACGACGCCAAGGGCATGCTGCTCGCCGCGATCGACGATCCCGATCCGGTGATGATCTTCGAGCACAAGATCCTCTACAAGTCGAAGGGCATCGTGCCGGAAGGCCGCTACACCGTGCCGATCGGCAAGGCGGCCGTAGTGCGCGAAGGGCGGGATCTCACGATCGTCGCCTCGGCCATCATGGTCCACAAGTCGCTTGCCGCCGCCGAGGAACTGGCGAAGGACGGCATCGACGTCGAGGTCGTGGACCTCAGAACCGTTCGCCCGATGGACCGTGAGACCATCGTCGCCAGCGTGATGAAGACGGGCCGCCTCGTCTGCGTCTACGAGGGCGTGAAGACGCTGGGCGTCGGCGCCGAGATCTCGGCGATGATCGCGGAAAGCGAGGCCTTCGACTATCTCGACGCGCCGATCGTCCGCCTGGGGGGCGCCGAGGCGCCGATCCCCTACAATCCCGAACTCGAGAAGGCGGTGGTGCCGCAGGTTCCGGACATCGTCCGCGCCGTGCGCGCGCTCCACAAGAGGGAGCGCTGATCGCCATGCCGACCGAAGTGATCCTGCCCAAGGTCGACATGGACATGGCGACCGGCCAGATCTCGCGCTGGTTCTACAGGGAAGGCGACGCCATCAAGAAGGGCGAACCGCTCTTCGAGATCGAGACCGACAAGGCGGCCATGGAGGTGGACGCGCCCGCGAGCGGCACGCTCCGCAACGTGACAGGCGCCGAGGGCGTCGACATCGCGGTCGGCGCGCCGGTCGCCTGGATATACGCCGAGGGCGAAGCGTTCGACGCCGCGACTGCAGGCGCCGGTGCCCCGGTCGTGGTCGGTCCCGACCCGGACGTCGAGACGGACTCCAAGCTTCCTTCCGGCGACAGCGTCCCGGCACGCGCAAGCGTCGATGCCGCCGACAGTGCCGAGACGGGAAGCGAGCGCCGGGGCGTGCGCGCGACCCCGCTGGCCCGGCGCATCGCCCGCGAGCGCGGCATCGACCTCGCCACCATCGCCGGCAGCGGCCCGCTCGGCCGTATCGGGCGCGACGACGTGGAGAAGGCGGCGACGGCGCGGGCGACGCCCGTCCCGCTGACGCCGCCTCCGCTGCCCGCGGCGCGCGAACCCGAGGCTCGGCCCGCACCGCGTGCGCCCGCCGAAAGGGCCGACGTCGCAACACCGCTGGCCGTCGTCCGGCTGCGCGAAGGGGAGGGCGTGCCCGTCGTCTTGATCCACGGCTTCGGATCGGAATCGGCCAGTTGGCGTCCGCTTCTGGCCGAAATGGTGGAGGGCGGCCCGGTGCTTGGGCTCGATCTCGCCGGCCACGGTGCATCGCTCGACCGCGTGGCCGACGGCTTCGACGCTTTGGTTTCCGGCGTCGAGGAGACGCTGATCGCGCTGGGGCTCGCCACCTGCCACCTCGTCGGACATTCGCTCGGCGGCGCGGTGGCGACCGCGGTGGCGAGCGGCACCGCGAGCGACGTGCGCTCGCTCCTGTTGATCTCGCCGGCCGGCTTTGGACCGGACATCGACACGGGTTTCACCGAAGGGTTCGCCCGCGCGACGGAGGAGGCGCCGATCCGGACCTGGCTCTGCCATCTTGTGGTGGACCCCGCCGTGCTGACGGACAGCTTCGTGCGGGCGGCCGCCCGCGCGCGTGCCGACGGCCGTCATTCGCAGGCGCAGACGCGCCTCGGTGCGGCGCTCTTCTCCAACGGAACGCAGCACGTCTCGGTTCGCGATCTCGTTTCCGGCCTGTCCATGCCGGTGAAGATCGTCGCGGGGGCGGACGATCGCGTCGTGCCGGCACGCCATTTCACCGGTCTGCCGGGGCGGATCGCCTTGCATGTGTTCCCGAGGACGGGACATATGCCGCAGATCGAACAGAAGGGCGACGTCGCCCGCCTTCTCCGCGAACTGACGCGCTAGCCGTTTTCGGTCCGCGCGGGGGAGGAACCTTCAGAGGGCGACCATGGCCGAGATCGACAGCATCATCTTCGACTGCGACGGGGTTCTCGTCGACAGCGAGGTTCTCGCCCGGCGCGCGATGCAGTCCGTCTACCGCCAGGCCGGCATCGAGGTGACGGCCGACATGGTCAACGCCATGGTCGGCATGAAGATGGCCGACATCCTCCAGGGGATCGAGGCGCGCACCGGGCGCTCTCTCGCCGAAGAATACCATCCCCGTTTCTGGACCGAGACCAAGGCGCTGTTCACCGCCGAACTCGCACCCACGCCCGGGATCGTCGAGTTCCTCGAGCGTTCGTCGCTTCCGCGCTGCGTCGCCTCGTCGTCCGACCACGAGCGCATCCGACACAGCCTGAAGGTCACCGGCCTCGACCGGTTCTTCTCAGACGACGCGATCTTCTCCTCGCACGACGTGAAGCACGGCAAGCCGGCGCCCGATCTCGTGCTCCACGCCGCCGCTCGCATGGGCTTCGAACCGTCCCGCAGCCTGGTGATCGAGGATTCGCGCTTCGGCGTGATGGGCGCCAAAGCCGCCGGCATGGTGGCCTACGGCTTCCTCGGCGGCGCGCATCTCCTCGCCAACACCGGCGATGCGCTGCGCGAGGCCGGCGCGGACTTCGTCGCCCGCACCTATGACGAGATCACGGCCGAGATAGCTGGCTGACAGTCCCTTTGCAACGTTCCGGCGAGTTTTAACCTCTTGAGGACGCTCCGCGCGCGTTCAAGAACTTGTATTCTCTGATTTTGAAAGGACGCCAGATGCTACGCGGGGTCGTCGTCGTACTGCTCTTGTGCCCTCTTCTCTACTATTGTGCCCTATCACTTAGCGACGAGATGGACCGAGTAACCTGCGATGCATCCTATAAGGGCCATCCAAACGAATACGAAAAGTGCAAGCCGAGCGTTCCGAAGCAGGGTATGTGATCACTGCGAGTAGAAAAGAGTGCGGGATTGAAACACGCCCCGTAGCGGCCTTTCTGGAAATTACCCCAAAGTGCCCCTTGCTGGATTTCGACTTTCTTAGATCTCCGTCACGCACTTCTTGGCACGCGGGATCGAGGCCGGGCTCATCGAGAGCTCGCTGACGCCGTTCTCGACGAAGAACGGAATGAGGTCGGGACGAGCGGCCGCCTCGCCGCAGACGCCGATCCAGATGCCGGCCTCGCGCGCGGCCCGGGCGGCCATGCGGATCGCGGCGAGCACCGCCGGATGCTCCGTGCGGTTGAGCTTGGCGACGCGCGGGTTCAGCCGGTCGGCCGCCATGACGTATTGCGTGAGGTCGTTGGTACCGACGGAGAAGAAGTCCACTTCCCCGGCGATCTCGTCCGCCACGAAGACGGCCGCCGGCGTCTCGATCATCACCCCGAGCTCGAACGCGCCGTGCGCGTGGCCAGCAGCGTCGAGCTCCGCCCGGCATTCGTCGATGAGGGCACGCACGGCGCGGACCTCGCCGACATCGGCGATCATCGGCAGGAGGATCTTGACGTTGCCGACGACGCTCGCGCGCAGCAGCGCCCGGAGCTGCGGCTTGAAGACGTCCGGCCGCTCCAGGCACATGCGCACGCCGCGCCAGCCGAGGAACGGGTTGTCCTCGTGTTCGAAGTCGATGCCGGCCACCGGCTTGTCGCCGCCGATATCGAGCGTGCGGATCACCACGGGGTGGGGCGCGAAGGCCTTCGCGAGCGCGGTGTAGGTCTCGGACTGCTCGTCCTCGCCGGGCAGGGCGCGGCGCTCCATGAACAGGAACTCGGTGCGGAAGAGGCCGACGCCCATCGCGCCCGCTTGTCGCGCGGTCTCGATCTCGGCGAGCGAGCCGAGATTGGCGGCAATCTCGATGCGCCGTCCGTCTCGCGTCGTCGGCTCGACCGCGCGGTAGGCATCGAGCGCCGTGCGCTGTTCCGCCTCGCGCGCGATGGCCCCGCGCAGGCGGGCGGCGGTCTCCGAATCGGGGTCGAGCACGACTTCGCCGCTGGCACCGTCGAGGCCGATCGTCCGCGCGGCCTTCATGCGCGCCGGATCCGCCGGGAAGCCGAGGACGGCGGGAATGCCGTGGGCACGCGCCATGATGGCGACATGGCTCGTCGCCGCGCCCTTGCGGCAGACGATGCCGCCGATGTCGGCGAGCGTCGCCTTGGCGAGGTCCAGCGCGGCGATCTCGTCGGCGATGATCACCGAGCCCTTCGGCATGTCGGCGAGCGTCGCATCCACCATGTCGAGGAGGGCGAGGATGATCGCGCGCGTCACGGAGCGGATGTCCTCGGCACGGGCGCGCAGGTAAGGGTCGGCCAGCGCTTCGAAGCTTGCCGCGATCGTCCGGCCCGCCTCCTGTACAGCGCTCGGGGCGTCGCGCCCCGCGCGGATCCCGGTTTCGACGGCGCCGATGAACTCGGCGTCCTCGGCGACCTCCACCAGCGCATCGATGATGGCCGCGTCGTCGCGCTTGAGGCTCGGGCGGGCCTTCGCTTCGCGAAACGAATGGACGGTCGAGGCCAGCGCTTGCGTGTAGCGCAGGCGTTCGGCTTCCATCTCGCCCAAGGCCACGGTTCGCGGCCGGATGTCGAGGGCGGCCGGAAAGAATGCGAAGGCCGGACCGATCGCGGTGCCCTCGCTCGCCGCGACGCCGCGCTCACCGGCGTGGCCCATGTCCGGCGCGGCGGTCGGCGCTTTCGCGGCCGTCGGCGCGGCGGGGGCGGCGAGATCGATATCGCCGGCGTCCGGCGTCTGGAGGAAGGTCGCGAGGGCTGACACCGCGTCCGCCGCATCGGTGCCCTCGGCCCGCAGGGTCGCCTCGTCATTCTCCTTCACGCCGAGCAGCATCAGCTTGACGGCGCTCTTGGCGCTGGCGCCCCGGCCGTTGCAGCGGATCTCGACCTCGCTCGCAAAGCTCTTGGCGAGCTTCACGAACTGGGTGGCCGGGCGTGCATGAAGACCGTCGTGCACGCGCACGACGACGGAGCGCTCGATCATGGCTCGGGTTCCAGGTTCGAAGAAGGGTCTACGGTTCAGTCGCCGATGACGATGACGGCGCCGGGCACGAGGGCCGCCGCGAGTGCCGCTCCGTCCACGGGGCTGGCCGCCAGCTCGCCGGGGCGCTCGGGCGCCGCCGCGCCGTTGAAGTTGACGACGACATGGCCGATGTCGCGCACCTTGGCCCAGGCGAGTTCGCCGATGCCGGTGAGCCTCGCCTCGACCGGGCCGACGCGGATGGCGGCGCCCGGGGCGGGGGCGCTCGCCGCAGGCTCGCCATCGACCGCGTGCATCACCGAGACTTCCGCGAGTTCGGGCGGGGCGCCGTCGGCGAAGAGGATCAGGACGCCGCCCTCGAGGAGGTCGGGAACGTCGGGCCCGACGGCGGTGACGGTGGTGCGCAGAAACTGGGTCATGGCAGTCCTTGGGCAGTCCTCGGGCGGGCATCGCCCGCGGGTAGGGGAGTTGCCGGGCGGCTCCGACCGCCCGGCCGAGGGGATCAGAGCAGGAAGCTCGCGCCCCAGGCGATCAGCACCGCGATCGGTCCGGTGATCTGCCGGCTAATGAGGACGGCGGGCACGCCGATCTCGATCGTCTTCGGCTTGGCTTCACCGAGCGCGAGGCCGACCGGCACGAAGTCGCAGCCGACCTGCGCGTTGTAGGCAAAGAGCGCCGGCAGGGCCATCGCCGGGGCGATGGTGCCGTTGGCGATCTGCGGGCCGATGATGGCGACGCCGATCACCTGTGCGATCACCGCGCCGGGTCCGAGAATGGGCGACAGGAAGGGCAGGCCGCAGATCGCCGACAGGACGACGAGGCCGAGGATGTTGTTGGCTAGCGGCCCGAGCGGCGCGGCGAGAAGGTCGCCGATGCCGGTGTAGAGGATGATGCCGATCAGCATGGTCACGAAGGCCATGAACGGCAGGACGTTGCGCACCACCATGTCGATGGTACGCCGGCCGGCATTGAAGAAGATGCCGACGGCCCGGCCCATGACGCGGCCGACGCTCGTGATCGCGCCGATCAGTCCGCCCTGGTTCGAGGCGGGCATCGCGCCGCCGAGGGCCGCGGTCGCCTCCGCTGGCGAAGAGAACGAACGCGGCGCGGCCGTCGGAGAACCCATCGCGGCGGGCGAGGCGGACTGCTGTCCGGCCGGCGCGTCCGATCCGTCGGCGGGCACCATGTCGGCCGGCGTCACGCCGGAGACGTAGATGTCTTCCGTGATGAACTGTGCGAGCGGGCCGCTCTGGCCGACCGGCATGATGTTGATGGTCGGAATGCGCTTGCGGGCATAGACGCCGCAGCGGGCCGTGCCGCCGCAGTCGATCACGACCGCCGCCATTTCCGACTCCAGCGGCGGGTTGCGGAACCCGTCCACCACGGTCGCGCCGGTCAGCTCGGCGAGGCGCTGGGCGACGGGCGGGATGCCGCCGCCGGTCACCGCCACGATCTTGTCGCGCTCCGGCGTCGGCTGGATCACCAGCGGGCCGCCCCAGCCGCCCTTGCCCTGCGAGACGCGAATGGCTCTGAAAACCTTGCTCATCGATCGATCCTCTTCCCCGGGCCTTAGAGGGTCACGCCTTCGCGCTGGGCGAGGAAGCGGGTGATGCGTTCGGTGACGATGCCGCGCAGGAGGATCACCACCACGCCGACGATGAAGTAGTAGATCGCGAGATTGATATGGTATCCGGCCGGGATGACGCCCCGGTTCTCGAGTTCGAGAAGCGCCACCAGCACGCCGCCCCAGACGAAGTATTCGCCCGCATTGGCATGGGGGAACAGGCCGAGGATCGGATGGCAGAAGGACACGGCCGAATCGTAGAAGGCCGGCTTGTGCTTCTCTTCCAGGAAGGTGCCGAACGTGTATGCCATCGGGTTCGTCAGGAAGAACATCGAGAGGACGGGGAGGACCGTGTAGCGCGTCAGCGCGATGCGGCCGGCCTTCTGGGCGAGGCCGTGGACGCGCTCCTCGCCGATCATGCCGGTGAGCGCGTAGAAGGCGGTCATCAGCACCACCAGTGTCGGGATGATGCCGGTGACGAAGCCGAGGAACACCTCGCCGCCCTTCTGGAAGACGCCGATGAAGTGTCGGCCGATGGTCGCCAGCCAGCCGAGCTGCTCCTCCTGGTTGCCGGTGGCGGAGAGTTGCTGAACGCGCCGGGCGTATTCGTCGGCCGAGATCGGTCCGCCCGCGGTGGCCGGAGCGGTCGCCGCCGCGGTGCCGGCTGCGCCGGGATCGGTCGCCTGCGCCAGGAGCGTCGCGCCGTGATGGGCGGCGTCCGTCGCGGCCCCCGCATGGTGGGCGGCGAGATCCCCGAGCGGCACGGCGAGCGCCGGATCGCTCAGGGCCTGGACATGCGCGGCGCCGTGCGCGGCGAGATCCGCCGTCGCTTGCGCCAGTATCATCATCGTCAGCATGTTCGGCCCTCCCAGCCGTGCCCCCAGAGGGCGTTGCGACGTTGCACGTTCGAAAGTCGTCGGGCGGCCCGGGCGGGCGGCGCCGAATCAGGCGGTGACCGGCTCACCGCCGCCGAGGTCGGCGGCTTGTGCCTGCCGCGAGCGCGCCTGCGCCACCTGATCCAGAGCGCTGAGGATGGCGGCCGCCAGTGGTTCGCGCCGGCGCCCTTCGGCGTCGTTTCGCAGGTCGGACGCGAGGCGGCCTTCCAGTTCGTGCAGGCGCCGCGCCTTGGCGAAGACCGTGCGTCCCTGGAGGCTCGTCGCCCGGCGCACGCGTCCATCGGGTGCGACGACGATCATCGCGATCGCCCCGCCCCGCAGTGCGCCGCCACCCTTGCCGACGCCCATCCAGCCGTCCGTCGAGGAACTGCCGACGTCACGAAACGCCGCGCGATAGCGGCCGACCTGAATCACCGTTCCGACGCACTGAAGCGCCCATGCCAGCGCGAGAAGCGCCAGCGCAGCCTGCCAACCCGTCATGCCAATCCTCCCACGAGACCCGGGCCTCCCTGCCTCGTAACGTCAGATGAACATTTGACTTCACCGAAGTCAATGTGTTCTGCCACCCCGTAGCGGCGTCGCGAACGATCAGTCGAGGAGGCGAGCGGCCGTCGTTTCGTCCGTCACCAGGATCGTGGGCCTCAGGTATGCCAAGGCGGCGCGGATGATGTCGATCTTCTCGGGTCCACCCGATGCCAGGATGCGCTCCGGAGCCCGGCGGATCGCCTCCATGTCGGCCGACACGATGCGTTCGTTGATCGGATGATCCACCAAAGCGCCGTCCCGGTCCAGGAAATGAAACAGGATATCGCCCACGGCCCCCGCCTTTTCGAGGGAACGCCGTTCCGCTTCCGCGATGTAGCCGGTGCGATAGGTGGTCGAGTTGCGTTCGATGCCGCCGACGCTGAGGACCACGACGTCGAGTTTCTCCGCCATGTCCAGGGTGGAGCGCAGTCCGCAGCGGTGCAGCAGCGCGGTCTTCGTCTCCAGGCTGTCCACGATCGCCGGGGCACTGAGGAGGAAGGCGTCGCCGTTGAAGATCTGGGCGAAGCGCCAGACGAATTCCTCCGGATTGAAGCGATGGGCTTCGGAGATGCCGCCGAGCAGCGAGACGACCCGCATGTCCTCCAGCGCCCGAGGCTCGATAAAGGGAAGGGACTCCAAGAGCGTGCGTCCCCATCCGAGGCCCACCGTCATGCCGCTGTCGACAGCGTCCGACAAGGCACCCCCGATCGCCGCGCTGATCACCGGCGTCGGGTCTTCGCCCTTGCCGGGCGCGGGGGCGACGATTGCGCTCTTCAGTCCGTAACGGGCTTCGAGCGCCCGCTCCGCCGCCGTCAGGTCCGCCAAGGCGCCCGACACGGAGATGCGCACTTCGCCGCGGGCACGCGCTTCCGCCAGAAGCCGCACGACGCTGACGCGGCCGATGTCGAGCTTGGCGGCGATGTCGCTCTGCGTCATCTCCTCGACGTAGTACATCCACGCGGCGCGCACGCGCATCCGGTCCGCGCGGGTTCCGGATGCAGGCGCCTCGGCGCCGTTTCGCGACCGACCCTTCACGAGACCCTTCGCTCTTGGGCATCGCGGACGCGGTTACGTGCGTTGGTGGATATGGCCTGCGCGATGTCAGGAAAACGTCTCATGCTTCCGCCGATCGTATGGTAATCGTTGCTCCAGCCCGGAGAGTCCCATGTTGCCTCACCCCCATAATCTGACGCTGCCGTTCAAGGAAGGGATCAGGGACCTTCGCACCGCAATTCGGCTGGAAGCGGCATCCGGGACGATGTCCGCTCGCCTGCTCGGAACGCCGGAGCCGGCGCGACGGTTGGCCCGCATGGCCGACGGCGTCCTGAGCCGCGCCGAGAAGGTCGCCGGTCGGGTCCTGCCGCGCGGCGAGACCGACATCACACGCGTTCTGGACCGGCTCGCTGCATCGCTCCGGGTGGGGAGCGCGCCGGCCGAGAGCGCCGACCTCTACGCCGCATGCCGCAGCGTGCTTGCGCTCGCCGGTCCCGGCGATGCCGTGGTCTCGGAACTGCGCCTCGCGATGGCCTCGGAGGATCCCGGCCGCCGGAGCCGCGACCCCGATCCGCTGGTGGCCGCGGCGCGCGCGGCGTCGCAGCTCGCCACGGTGGGGGCGGCGCGCCCCTGCCTGACGAGCGCGCTGGGGCCGGTGGACCCGGAAGAGGCGGCAGAGATCAACGACCACATGGCGCTGGCGGTCTGGCTCGGCGTCCTCGTGCGTCGCGACAGTGCCGCGTCGGGCGACCTCGCGATCCTCGGCGCGCAGCGCGCCGTGGAGGCGGAGGGCGCGGAATGGCGGGCGATGCTGCGCGACGATCGCCTCGACGACCTTGCCGCCGCCTGGCGAGCGACCATCCCCTATCTGCCGTGACCGGCTCGCAGGAGAGGGATCGCATCCCGTGGACGACACAGTGCTGACGCTCAGTCTCGACACGCCCGCGACCGACGGGCGGCAGGCGTTGCGGCGCTCCATCCGCCGGCTCGGCGATTTCTCGCGTACGGTGGACCTCGCCCTGCAGCAGTTCAACGCGCGCTACGGCGTCGAGCTGCGGCTGACGCAGCGCAGTCTGACGCGCGCCTTCCTCGAATGGATGCGCCGCTTCGACGCGCAGCGCGCGCTGGCCGATCGCGATCGGCGCGACTTCAGCCATTTCGCCGCCGGCATCCTCCTGTCCAGCCTGATCCGCAACCGTCCGGCCGAGGTGGGGGCGGGCGCGAAGGGGAGGGCGGGCGATCTTGCGCGACCGGAAGAGGCGCTCGTCTCCTTCTGGCCCGAGGGTGTGTTCTACTTCGAGTTCTGCATCACCGTGCTCGACAAGGTGCTGGCCGAGCAGGACCTCGAGGGCATCCACCTGTCGGCGGAGGCGCTGCAGTTGCGATCCTGGGCTTCGTTCCGCGAGAACGTCGCCTCCGACCCCGATCTCGGGATCCCCTTCCTCGACCTGTTCCTCGGCGGCGACCCGAACTGGGACTTCCCGAAGGCCGCTCGGTTCCGCTCGGCGCTGACGGGGCGCATGCTGGATTGGGACAAGCGTCTCGGGGGACCCGCCGCGCCCGACGCCTGACGGATCAGATCATGTCGGCCACCCGGTCCCAGGCGCGGGACAGGTGGCGGGTGAGGATCTCGGCGAGGCCTTCGCCGTCGCGCCGTTCGAGGGCTGCGATCATCTCCTCGTGCTCGGCGACCGCCGCCGCCCACTTCTCCGGCCCCTCGTGGGCTATGAAGCGCACGCGCTTCAGCCGCATCTGCAGGCCGGCGTGGACATGGGCCAGCGCCGCATTGCCGGTCAGTTCGACGATGCGGCTGTGGATCTCCTGGTTGAGCTTGTAGTAGGCGAGCCGATCACCCGCACGATAGCGCTCCAGCATCGCGTCGTGGGCGCGGCGCACGCCGGCGATGCCGGCGTCGGTCCCCGCTTCGCAGGCCAGGCGACCCGCCAGGTGTTCCAATTCCCGGATCACGACGAGCATGTCGTGGACATCCTTGCGGTCGAAGCGCCGAACCACAGCACCGCGGCTGGGGACGAGTTCGACCAGTCCTTCGCTCGCCAGGTACTTGATCGCCTCGCGCAGCGGCGTGCGCGACACGCCGAGCTGCTCCCCGAGCTGGCCTTCGTGAAGCCGCGTGCCCGGCTCCAACGAGCCCTCGATGATCATGTCCCGGAGCCTGCCGACGATCGTGTCGTGCAACGAAGTGCGCGAGATGCGGCCCATGTCCGAACCGGGCGCCGGGTCGATCGCGCGCGGTGCCGACAACGTATCGCTCATCGATCCCTCCCAAGGCGTCAGAAGCACTGTGTGTCCGCAGCGGCCGAGGCTGAAGACGCAGTCTTTCAAACATCACAAACGTCGAATGCGGTCAAACGGGAATGCTGTATGCAGAATACAAAATGAAAAAGGCTTGATGCGTGAATGCGGATCGGCTAGCGGTGTGTCCAAGCGTCATTCGGGAGGACATGAAATGGCTTTTGCGACCAACGGCACCGAGCGTCCGATCGTGGCCCTCGCCATGGGCGATCCCGCCGGCATCAGCCCCGAACTCACCGCCAAACTGCTGGCAGATTCCGAAACGAACGAACGCGCCCGCGTCGTGGTGTTCGGCGATCGCCGCATCCTCGACCGCGGCGCACGGGAGGCCGGCGTCACGCTGGATCTCGGTGAAGCCGCGGATGTCGCGTCGATCGGCGACGGTTCTCGTCCGGTGATGGTCGATCTGAAGAATCTGGCCGTCGAGGACGTGCGCCGCGGCGAGGCGACCCTGGAAGGCGGCACCTTCGCGACGACCAATTTCCGCCGCGCTCTCGAAATGGCCCACGCCGGGCAGGCCGACGCGGTGATCTTCACCCCGTTCAACAAGCAGGCGATGCGCTTCGCCTACCCAGGTTACGACGACGAGATCCGCTTCGTGGTGGATGTCACGGGCTTCCAGGGCAAGGTCCGCGAGTTCAACGTTCTGGAGAAGGTCTGGAACGCGCGCGTCACCTCGCACATCCCGCTGAAGGACGTGTCGGCCCACCTGTCGGTCGATGCGATCCTCGCCGAGGTGAAGCTCACGCACGACTGCCTGAAGCAGTCCGGCATCGAGCGCCCGCGCATCGCGATCAACGGCCTGAACCCGCATGCCGGCGACGGCGGCGCCTTCGGCATGGAGGAGATCGAGATCATCGAGCCCGCCGTGCGCGCCGCCAAGGAGGCGGGCTACGAGGTGGACGGGCCGTTCCCGGCCGACACCGTGTTCCTGCGCGCCTTCAAGGAAGGCTGGCACGCGGTGCTGACGATGTATCACGACCAGGGCCAGATCGCGATGAAGCTGATCGGCTTCGACAAGGGCGTGACGATGATGGGCGGCCTGCCGTTCCCGCTCTGCACCCCGGCGCACGGCACCGCCTACGACATCGCGGGCACGGGCAAGGCCGATCTCGGCGCGACCCGCGAGGCCTTCCGTCTCGCCGTGCGCATGGCCAACCAGCGCCGTGCCATGGCCGCCGCCGCCGAGTAGGCACGAAGTTCCGCATGCGTCAGGGAGGAATGCGCATGTCCATCGGAGCCGGGCGAACGCTCGACCGAACCAATTGGCCGATCGCGGCCGCGATGATCCAGTATCCGGGCACGCTGCCGGACGGCCGGTCCACCCAGGACCAGAGTCCGGAGGAGTGGTCTGCGACGCTGGCCGACGTCGCGGACGCGGGCTTCACCGAGCTCGACCCGACGGACGGCTGGCTGCGGATCGCCGATCTCGAAGCCTCACGCCTTGACGAGTTCCTCGGCGTGGTCGCCTCGCACGGGCTGCGGATCCCGGCGATCTCGACGGCGCGCAAGAACCTGATCGATCCGGCGCACGGCGAAGCACACGTCGCCTACGGGCACCGCGTGCTCGAGACGGCGGCCAAGGTCGGCGCGAGCGCGGTCTCGTTCGGCTTCTTCGGGCCGCTCACGGACGCCCAGAAAAAGGCGCTCTGGTTCTGGACCGTCCAGGGCGACCGCAATCCGACCGACCCGCAGACCTGGGCGCTCGCCGTCGATCGCCTGCGCGATCTCGGTCGGCATGCCGCCGATCTCGGCCTCGAGATCTCGCTGGAAATGTACGAGGACACGCTGATCGGCACCGCCGACGGCGCGGTGCGCCTCGTCACCGACGTCGATCTGCCGAACGTGAAGATCAACGCCGACATCGGCAACCTCATCCGCCTCCATCGCCCGGTCGAGCACTGGCAGGTGATGATGGAGAAGATCGCACCCTTCGCGGGCTTCTGGCACGTCAAGAACTACACGCGCATCGAGGACGAGACGACGGGCGCGATCATGACCGCACCGGCGCCCCTCGAGTTCGGTACGATCAACTACCGCACCGCGATCCGCATGGCCCTGGCGCACGGCTTCCGCTCGCCTTTCCTGGTCGAGCACTACGGCGGCGATGGCCTGTCGGTCAGCGCCACCAATCGCGATTATCTTCGCCGCATCCTTCCGCGACCGGAGACCACGGCATGACCCTCATCTACGACGAGCCCGAACGCTTCGCCCAAAGCGCCCTCGAAGGCTTCTGCGACATCAACGCCCATCTCGTGCACCATGTGCGCGGTGGGGCGGTGCGCTCCACGCAAACGCCGGACGGCAAGGTCGCCCTGGTGATCGGCGGCGGTTCCGGCCACTACCCGGCCTTCGGCGGCTACGTCGGCGTCGGGCTGGCCGATGCGACGGTGGCGGGCGACGTCTTCGCCTCGCCGTCGACCGAGTCGGTCGCGCGCATCTGCCGCCAGGCCCATCGCGGCGGCGGCATCGTGCTCGGTTTCGGCAACTACGCCGGCGACGTCCTGAACTTCGGTGCGGCGGCGACCCGGCTGCGCGGGGAGGGGATCGACGTGCGCGTCCTCGCCGTCACCGACGATGTCGCGAGCGCGCCGGCGGCGACGCCCGAGCTTCGCCGGGGCGTGGCGGGCGACGTGCCCGTCTTCAAGATCGCGGGCGCGGCGGCGGAAGCCGGGATGGACCTCGACGCGGTCGAGCGCCTGGCGCGGCTCGCCAACGCGCGGACCCAGTCCTTCGGCATCGCCTTTTCCGGCTGCACCCTGCCGGGCGCCGACGCGCCGCTCTTCACGGTGGAGAAGGGGGGCGTCGCAGTCGGCCTCGGCATCCACGGCGAACCGGGCATCCGCGACGAAAAGGCGATGTCGGCGAAGGCGCTGGCCGACCTCCTGGTCGAGCCGTTGCTCGCCGAGCGTCCCGACGGCGCGAACGGACGGGTCGCCGTCCTTCTCAACGGGCTCGGCGCGACGAAGTACGAGGAACTTTTCGTCCTCTGGACCCATGTCGCGCGGCGCTTGCGCGGCGCCGGCCTGACCCTGGTCCAACCGGAGGTCGGCGAGTTCGTCACCAGCCTCGACATGGCCGGGTGCTCCCTGACCCTCACCTGGCTCGACGACGAGCTGGAACCGCTCTGGCTGGCGCCCGCGCATGGCGCGGCCTTCCGGCGCGGCAACGTCGAGCCGCGCGCGGCAAGTATCAAGCCCGTCGAGCCGGATGCGGACGCGCTGTCCTTCCCGGCGGCCTCCGAGGCTTCGCGCGAGAGCGCTCGCCGGGCCTGCGCGATCGTCGAGCGACTGGCCGCCGTCCTGGCGGACGCGGAAGAGGAACTCGGACGGATCGATGCGGTGGCCGGCGATGGCGACCACGGGCAGGGCATGCGTCGCGGCTCGGCGTCGGCTGCGGAAAGCGCGCGACGTGCGCTCGCCGCGGGTGCCGGGGCCGGTTCTCTTCTTGCCCATGCGGGCGACCGCTGGGCGGATACCGCGGGCGGCACGTCCGGCGCGATCTGGGGTCTGCTCCTGCGCGGCTTCGGCACTGCCCTTGGTGACGACGCCGCGGTCGATGCGGCCAGCGCCGCGCGCGGGGCTGCCGCGGCCCGCGAGGCGGTCACGACGCTCGGCCGCGCCAAGCCCGGCGACAAGACGCTGGTGGATGCGCTCGTGCCCTTCGCGGAAACGCTGGAAGCCGAAGTCCGGGGCGGTGCGCGACTGCGCGACGCCTGGGACGCGGCGGCCGCCGCTGCGACCCGTGCGGCCGACGAGACCGCCAAACTGACCCCCCGCCTCGGACGCGCGCGCCCGCTTGCGGCCAAGAGCATCGGGCACCCCGATGCCGGCGCCGTATCGCTGGCGCTTTGTGCACGCACCGCCGCCGAGGTTCTCAAAGCCGGCTAGCCGGCCCGTCCACCCGTCCGGTCGCGTTGGCGGCCGGATTGTTCCTTTCCTTCAATGATCCGTCTGGGAGGCATGATCCAATGAAGCTCTTCGCAACCACCGCTCTTCTCACCCTCGCTCTCGCCGCGCCAGCGATGGCGCAGTGGGCTCCGACCAAGCCGGTCGAGTTCATCGCGGCCGGCGGCGCCGGCGGCGGCACCGACCAGTTCGCCCGCCAGATCCAGGCCGCGGTCGCCAAGGAGAACCTGTCGCCCACCAACGTCATCGTCTCCAACAAGGGCGGTGGCTCGGGCGCCGAGGCCTTCATCTACGGCGCGGGCTCGAAGGGCGACGAGCACAAGCTGATCCTCGGCACTTCCAACGAATGGCAGCTGCCGCTCGTCACGCGCCTCGGCTACAAGTCCGAGGACCTGACGCCGGTCGCCACGCTCGCGGTGGACGAGTTCGTGATCTGGGTGCAGGCGGACAGCCCCTACAACACGATCCCCGACCTCGTTGAGGCCGGCAAGGCGAACCCCGGCAAGATCCGCTTCGGCGGTTCGCAGTCCAAGGACGTCGACCAGACGCTCGTCCGCCGGATCGAGGCGGCGACGGGGGCGAAGTTCCTCTACATCCCCTTCAAGTCGGGCTCGGAGGCCGCAGTCCAGCTCGCTGGCAACCACATCGACGCCAACACCAACAACCCCGCCGAGAACGTCGGCCAGTGGCGCGCAGGCCAGGCCAAGGCCCTCTGCGTGATGGCGGACGAGCGCATGGCCGACACGACGAAGGTCACCGAGACGCAGTCTTGGAACGACATCCCGACCTGCCGCGAGCAGGGGCTCCAGGTGGAAGCCTACCAGATGCCGCGCACCGTCTTCGCCCCGGCCGACGTGCCCGCCGAGGCGGTCGCCTGGTATGCGGATCTCCTGAAGCGCGCGTCGGCGACGTCGGAGTTCCAGACCTACCTGAAGAACACCTCGCAGACGGCCCGCTTCGTCACCGGCGACGAATTCAAGTCGATGATCGCCGCGGACGTCGAGCGCTCGCGCAAGCAGTTCGAGGCGGATGGCTGGCTCGTCCAGTAGCCCTCGATCCCGGGAACCGGGGCGGCCCGACACAGGCCGCCCCATCTCTCACCCGATCCACATGGGGAGGACGTGCGATGGTCACCCGCCGTCACATCGAAGTCGCCACTGGCCTCAGCGCGACGCTGCTTGGGTTGGTCACGGCCTATGGCAGCCTTGAGAACGGGATCGGCTGGACCGACTTCGGGCCGTCCGCCGGATATTTTCCGTTCCGCATCGGCGTCATCCTGACGATCCTCGGCCTTGCGATCGCCGTGAAGTACGGCCTGACCGGCCGCCGCCGCGCCCCCGCCAACCTCGAGGCGCAGGCCGCCGGCGGTGCTGTCGCGATGCACGAGCCGACCGGGCTCGACGAGCGTTTCCTGGAAGATGGCGCGCTCGGACGCATCGCATCGGTGTTCGTGCCGACGGCGGTTTCGGCCGCGCTGATCCCCTGGCTCGGCGTCTACCTCTCGGGCGCGCTGTTCCTCGTCTTCTCCATGATGACGCTCGGCAAGGTCGGCATCGTCAAGGCCGTGACGATCGCCGTCGCCACCATGGCCGTGTTCTTCGTCACGTTCGAGTTCTGGTTCCAGGTGCCGCTCGCCAAGGGCGTCGTCATGCCCCTCCTCGGCATCTACTAGGAAGCGCTGCCATGGCCGATATCGCCAATCTCCTGCACGGCTTCTCCGTCGCCCTCTCGTTCTACCACGTCGCCCTCATCGTCATGGGCGTCCTGCTCGGCATCCTGGTCGGGGTCCTGCCGGGCCTCGGTGCGCCCAACGGCGTGACCCTGCTTCTGCCGCTCACCTTCACCATGGAGCCGGTGTCGGCGATCATCCTCCTGTCGTCGATGTACTGGGGGGCGCTGTTCGGCGGATCGACCACCTCGATCCTGTTCAACATCCCGGGCGAGCCCTCGTCGGTCGCGACCACATTCGACGGCTATCCGATGGCCAAGCAGGGCAGGGCGACGGAAGCCCTGTCGACGGCCTTCTTCTCGGCCGGCATCGGCGCGCTGACGGGTGTCATCGTCATCACGCTCCTCGCCGGCTGGATCGCCGAGTTTGCCCTTCAGTTCTCCAGCCCGGAATTCTTCGCGATCTACCTTCTCGCCTTCTGCTCGTTCATCGGACTCGGCGGCGGCGATCCGATGAAGGCGGCCGTCTCGCTGCTCGCGGGCCTCGCCTTCGCGACCGTCGGCATGGACACGGTGTCGGGCGAGCTGCGCCTCACCTTCGGCTGGACCGATCTCCTGCGCGGCATCTCGTTCCTGGTCGCCGTGATCGGACTCTTCGGCATCGGCGAGCTGCTGCTGACGGTTCAAGAGGAACTGAAGTTCAAGGGCGTCTCGTCGAAGATCGAGGTGCGCGAGATCTTCCGCGCGCTCGGCCGGCTGCCGCACTACTGGGTGACGTTCCTCCGTTCGGCCGCCATCGGCGTCTGGATGGGCATCACGCCGGGCGGGCCGACGGCGGCGTCCTTCATGAGCTACGGCCTCGGCCGCCGCTTCGGCAAGTACGGCAGGAACTTCGGCAAGGGCGAGCCGGAAGGCGTCATCGCGCCCGAAGTCGCGGACCATTCCGCGGGCACGTCTGCGCTCCTGCCGATGCTGGCGCTCGGCGTGCCGGGCTCGGCGACGGCGGCGGTGATGATGGGCGGCCTGATGATCTGGGGCCTCCAGCCCGGTCCGCTCCTCTTCGTCGAGCAGCCCGACTTCGTCTGGGGCCTCATCGCCTCGATGTATCTGTCCAACATCATCGCCGTGGTGCTGGTGCTCGCCACCGTGCCGCTCTTCGCCTCGATCCTGCGCATCCCCTTCGGCATCATCGGGCCGATCATCATCGTGGTCTGCCTGATCGGCGCCTACACGGTGGCGAACGCCGAGTTCGACGTGATGATGGCGGTGGCCTTCGGCATCGTCGGCTACGTGTTCAAGCGACTGGACTACCCGATCGCGCCGCTGGTGCTGGCCATGGTGCTCGGCGACAAGGCCGAGGACGCCTTCCGTCAGTCGATGCTCTACTCCGGCGGATCGCTGTCGATCTTCTGGTCCAACGGCCTCGTCGGCACGCTGATGGCGCTGGCCTTGCTGCTCCTCGCCTGGCCGCTGATCTCGAGGACGATCCAGATCGTGAGGCCAGCGCGCGCGGCCTGACGGTCGCGACGCACGGCAAAGCCTTGAAAAAGGGGGCGCGGGACCAGGATCCCGCGCCCCTTTGTCGTTGCGCAAACGGTTGTGATTGCGAGTCCCGTTGCGCGTATCGCCATGCCGCGCTCGGCGTGCGTTCCCGGTACGGCGTCAATCCTCCGGGGGCAGCGCCAGGACGTCCCAGTGCCCGACACGGGCCGCGGCCGGTCGCTCCCGTCGCGCGCGCGCCCAGTCGGCGAGCCCGGTCGCCTCGACCGCACCTGTTTCGCCGACGGCATCGACGAACCCGGCCAGAAGCGCGTCGCGCAAGGGGCGCTGGTCGGCGCCGAGACGCCAGGGGCTTGGCGCGACCCGCACGACGTACCCTTGCGCCTCGAACGCGGTGCGCAGGGCTTCGGCGGCCGATGGCCCGAGGGCGGCCCCGAGGCCCTTGTCCCCGCGCTGGTGCGCGTTGAATGCGGCCAGCACTTCGCTGTCCAGTTCGAGTGGCGGATCCCAGTTTGTCGATCCGTCGTAGTTGAGTGCGGCGTAGAGCCCGATCCGCCCGGCGGCGAGCCGTGCGGCGATCCGCTCGACAACAGCCCGCGAGGCCAGATCGAAGAGGGCCGAGGCGGTGACGAGGCGTGCGCCGGCCAGAGCGTCCGCTGGAAGCGTGCCGAGATCGGCCACCACCCGTTCCACCGCATCGAACCCTTCGAGGCGCACGAGCGCGGCATCCAGCAATCGCGGGTCGTGGTCGACGAGCCGCCAGCGGACGGCGGCGTCGGGACCGAAGGCGCGCAGCGTCGAGCCGGTTCCCGAGCCGAGATCGACCGCGAGGGGGGAGGGGCCACCGCCGCGCAGAAACGCACGCGCCGCTTCGAGCAGCGTCTCGTCGCGTGCGGCGTGGTCGGCGGGCTCGCGCAGGTCGAGCCACGTGGTGTCGAACGCGCTCATCGTGCCCCCTCGAGTGCCTGGGACAGGATGCGCGCGGACGCCGCCCAGGTCGGGAGGGCCAATGCGGCGTCCCTTGCGCCGGCACCGAGGGTTCGCCGCAGGGCGGGATCGTCGAGGAGCGTGCGGAGGGCCTGCGTGAAGCCGACGTGATCGCCCGGCTCCACCAGCCGTCCGGCCTTCGGCGGCACCACGTCTGCCACCGCGCGCCCGCGGCAGCCGACGACCGGGAGACCGTGTGCCATGGCCTCCGCGAAGGCCATGCCGTAGCCCTCGAAACGGGATGGCAGCGCGAAGATGTCGGCGTTGCGATACTCCGCACCGACGTCGGGCACGGTACCGGCCAAGGCGATCCGTTGCTCGAGCCCGGCCGCCTCGATACGTGCGCGCAAAGCCCTTGCGGTCGCGTGATGGGCGGTCTCGCTGCCGACGATCCGGCATCGCCAGCGCCGATCGGCGAGGGAAGCCAGTGCATCGACGAGGAGGGCGTGGTCCTTGCGCGGGATCAGGGCTCCGACCGACAGGATCGTGGGTGTCGATCCGTCTCGCTCACCCGTCGCAACCGCGGGACGATCCGTGCCGGGCGGCGCGACGGAAACCGACCGGCCGACACCGAACTCGTCCCGGAGGAGCCGTGCTGTCGCGTTGCTCGTGGCAACCACCGCCCGTGCCTCGGCGAGCGCGGCGCGCTCGCTCGAACGCAGAACCTCTGCGTCGGCGGGCGCAAGGCCGTCCTCCAACGCGAGCGGATGATGAACGAGCGCGACGAGGCGCAGCCGTTTCGCTTCGCGGCGAACCAGGTCGGGCATCGCGCCGAACGCAAGTCCGTCCACCAGAACGAGCGCGCCGTCGGGAAGCCGGGCGAAGGCTTCCGTCGCGGCCGTGAGATCGGCGACGTCGGGCTTTGGGAACGATCCCGGAAGGGGGAGGACCCGGACCCGCCATCCCAGTTCGCCCAGTTCGTCGATCATACGACGGTCGTAGCCGTAGCCGCCACTCGGGGAGGCAAGGTCGCCGGGAATGGCGAAGACGAGGGCTCGTCCGGGCGTTGCGATCAAAGCGCGCCCTCGTACCAGGCCCGCGCGACGTGGCTCTCGTGCAGGGTGACGCGGATTCGGCGGATGCGGGTGCCGCCGGGGCCGAAGGCGCCTTCCGCGATCCGCGTGGCCAGCGCGTCGAAGACATGGCGGGCCAGCACCTCCGTCGTGGTGACCCGGCCCCGGAAAACCTCGAGCGCGTCGAGGTTCTGATAGTTCAGCGGCGCGAGAACGGCCTTCAGCGTCGTGGCGGCAAGGCCGATGTCGACACCTAGCCCGTCCGCGTCGAGATCGTCCGTGAAGAAGGCGGCATCCACCTCGAAGGTAGCGCCGTGCAGGCCTTGCGCGGGGCCGAAGACCGGACGGGGGAGGCTGTGGGCGATCATGATGTGGTCACGGACTTCGACGGCGTACATCGGCAGGCCCTGGCGAACGAGGAGGGGAAGGGTCAATCCGCGTAGCGGATGCGGTGGCATAGCGTGTCGGGATCGGAGAGGATCGATGCGTAGTCCCGGTCCAGGCGCGCAAAGGCACTTTCGCCGGAGAACAGACGGTCGAGTGCGGGGTCGGCAAGGAGGCGCAGCGCCGTGTCGAGGCGCCGTTCGTTGGTCCACCGCGCCCGGCGCTCGGACGGCACGCTCCCGACCTGCGAGGACACGATCCGCAGGCGCCGCGAATGGAACGCGCCGCCGAGCGCCAGGGGAACGGTCCGGTGTCCGAACCAGCTCGCCTCCACCACGCGGGCCTCGACGCCGGCGCAGTCCAGCGCAAGGGCGAGGCCGTCCGGATGACCGGACGCATGGATCACGACGTCTTGATCGCCGGGAGCCCGCGCCGGAGGTTCGAGCGCGCAGCCCCAGCCCTCGAGGCGGCGCAGCCGCTCGGCGTTGCGCTCCAGCAGCGTGACCTGCGTGCCGGGCGTGCGCGTCGCCAGATAGGCGACGAGGGAACCAACGAGGCCGGCGCCGACCACGGCGACGCGATCGCCCGGCGCGATCGCCGCATCCCAGACGACATTGAGTGCCGTTTCCATGAAAGGGGCGAGCACCGCCCGCTCCAGCGGAACGTCCGCGGGAACCTCGCGCAGCGCATCCGCCGGGACGGTGAAGCGATCCTGGTGTGGATGGAGACAGAAGACGGTGCGACCGAGAAGCGCCGGCGGTCCCGTTTCGACCACGCCGACGGCGCTGTAGCCGTATTGCACCGGAAACGGGAAATTCCCCGCCTGGCGCGGGGCGCGCATGCGGTCGTATTCGCTCGGGGGGACGAGGCCCTCGAAGACGAGACGTTCCGTGCCACGGCTGATGGCCCCGTAACGGGTGTGGACGGTGCAGTCGCTCGCGCCCGCGAGAGGGGCGACGCTTCGACGCAACTCGGCTTTGCCCCGTCCCACGATCCAGAGCGCGCGCTCGCTTGTCGAAGCGTCGCGGTCGATGTCCCCTTGGATTTGCCGGGCCGTGATGACGTCCGCTCCCCCGATGACTGTGCCCGATGTCGGCGATCGCCCTCCCGGCCGCCGCGCATCATGATTCCCTCGGGAATCTGGATAAAAATCCGCAGTCGTCTAGCTGTCATGATCGGGCGTCGTGCGTCCGCGTTCGATGCGATCGGCTGTTTTGCGTTCGGGAGGAGCAGATGATGGGCGAGGGCCGTTCCGACGTCCTGTTCGAAGGAGACGAAGCCCTCCTCGAGATCGCGAGGGTCAACGTCGAGCGGGCGGTGTCGGAATTGCGATACGGCCGGCCGGTCATCCTCCATACGCGCGTCGCGAGCTCCAGCGTCCTGGCGCTCGATGCCTCCGCGCCTGCCGACCTCGCCCGCTTCCATGGCGCGGGGCCCGATGCGGCCGAGTTGTTCCTGAGCGCCCAGCGGGCGCGGGCGCTCGGTCTCTCGACGATCGGTCCCGTTTGCTTCGAGACCGGCCGCCGGGATTTCACGGACCTGTCCCAGCTTGCCTTCGCGCCGGATCTGCAAACCGATGCGCGATGGCGCCCCGCGCCCGAGTTTGCCTGCCTCGGCGAACTCGCGCGCCTCGCTCTCCTGCTCCCCGCCTTCCTCGTTCGCCCCGTTCGGGACGCGGACGATGCGCGCTGCCTTTCCGTGAGCGAGCGCGAGATTCGCTCGGCGCCGGCGCAGGAGAGCCGGTTCACCGAAGTCGCACGAACGCCCGTCCCCTTGCGCGACGTCTCGGATTGCCGCTTCGTGGTGTTTCGCGGCGGCCTTGCGCAGCGCGACCAACTCGCCATCGTCGTCGGGGAGCCCGACACGTCGCGCCCGGTTCCGGTGCGCATCCATTCGTCCTGCATCACGGGCGATCTCTTCGGATCGCTGAAATGTGACTGCGGGGATCAGCTCCGCGGCGGACTGCAGCTCATCGCGCAGCGCGGCGGAGGTGTGCTTCTCTACCTCGACCAGGAAGGGCGGGGCACCGGGCTCGCCGCCAAGATGCGCGCCTACCGATTGCAGCATGACGGATACGACACGATCGATGCCGACGCGCAACTCGGGCTCGAGCCGGATGGTCGCCGCTACGGCGCGGCGGTGGCTATGTTGCGCGAACTCGGCATTGCGTCGGTGGAACTCCTGACCAACAATCCGGCCAAGATCGCCGCACTCCAGGCCGCCGGCATCGACGTGCACGCCCGCACTGCCGTGCTGGGTACGGTGACCGCGGAGAACCGGGATTATCTCGTCACCAAGGCGCAGCGCGCCGGCCACCTTCTCGACTGGCCGACGATCGCGGCCAAGCTCGGCTGACCCGGGGATGCGTCTCGATCCCGCCCACGCGCGCCCCGTCGGCCCGGAGCCCTTGCCGGGGATCGCGTCTGACGGTGTTCGGTCGCTGCCCGTCGCCTGCGCGACGCTCGGCGCATTCGCGCTTCTCGTCACGATCGCGGCCGGCCTCCTCGTCGCGCATGCCGGCGTCGACTGGCCGGTGCTGCCGCTGTCGCTCGTTCTGTTCCTCCCGGTCGGTGCGTTCGTGGTCTGGCGCATCGGCGACCATGCCCATTCCCGCTTCGGTCCGGCCAACGTCGTGACCGCGGCACGCGGCGGGCTTGCGGCGTTGATCGGCGCCGGCGCCTGGCAGTTCGGAGCGCCTTCCGAGACCGCCGACGATTATCGATGGATGCTGGTCGGCACGGCGCTCGTGGCCCTTTCCCTCGACGGCGTGGACGGATGGCTGGCCCGCCGCACGGGGCTGGTCTCGCGGTTCGGGGAGCGCTTCGACATGGAGGTCGACGCGTTCCTGATTCTCATGCTCTGCGCGGTGGCCTTCGCCGACGGCAAGGCAGGAGCGTTCGTGTTCGCGATCGGCCTGATGCGCTACGGCTTCCTCGCCTGGGCCGCCGTCGATCGGCGGCTCAGCCGTCCGCTGGCGCCCTCGTTCCGGCGCAAGACGGTCTGCGTGCTGCAGATCGCGCTTCTCTGCGCTGCGCTGCTGCCGCCTGTTGAGCCTCCCTTGTCGGATGCCCTCGCGCTGGCGTCGCTCGGGTTCCTGACATGGTCCTTCGCGGCCGACATCCGCGCGCTCCTGGGCCGACGTGCATGACGGGCGGACTGTTGACGCGCATCGGCGTCGATGCGGCGACGATCGGTTTGTGGCGGTCGATCGCGATCTACAACGGTCGTCCATGGCGCCGATGGGCTCTGGAGCGCTTCCTGCGAACGCTGGTTCGACCGGGAGACCTCGCCTTCGACATTGGCGCCCATGTGGGCAGCCGAAGCCGTGCCCTCGCGGGCGCCGGTGCGCGGGTCGTCGCCTTCGAGCCGCAGCCCCTGCTGGCGGACTACCTCGCGCGGCGGCTCGACCCTACCACGGTGCGTCTCGACCGGCGCGCGGTCGGCCGTGCGCCGGGCCGCGCCGAACTTGCCGTCTCCGCCCGGCACCCGACGGTCTCGACGCTGTCGCGCGAATGGCGTGGGCGTGTCGCCGACGACGAAGGGTTTCGGGGCGTCGAATGGGGTGAGCGCGTCTGGGTCGAGGTGACCACGCTCGACCTCCTCATCGCCCAATACGGCGAACCCGCCTTCTGCAAGATCGATGTGGAGGGACACGAGGCCGAGGTGCTGGCCGGGCTGTCGCGCCCCTTGCGCTGCATCGCCATCGAATACACGCCGGCGACGCTGGACCTCACGCATCGCTGTCTCGACCGGCTGGCGGACCTCGGCGCATACGAGTTCAACCTCGTGGTCGGCGAGGACACCCGTTTCCGGCTTCCCCGCTGGCTTCGGGACGAGGACTTTCGCGCAAGCTTGAGTGCCGAGGCGCAACGCAACCGGCGCTCCGGCGACGTCTATGCGCGTCTCGTGGAGCCCCGCACTTGAGCAGTGGCGCGGCCGAACCTTGCACGCGGTACTCCGACGGCGCCGTTCGGGCGGGACGCGGGACGAGGCTGCGCGTTGCCATCGGCGTCGTTCTGCTCCTTGCCGTCTTGGCGCTGCCCGCGCGGCCGGGACCGGTCGGCGACCTTCGGTTTCCGCTCGAATGGTTCTGGGCCGTCGGGCTCCTGGCGCTCGTGCGCGGCCGGCTCTCGGCGCTCCTCACGACGCTCGTGCTGGCGCTCGCTGGTGCCAGCGCGGTGCTGAAGCTGGCGGACTGGGGAACGCTTCTGGCCTTCTCCCGCCCCTTCGATCCGGTGGCGGACGGATCCGTGGTCGTGGCGGGCTGGCATCTCCTGTCCGGCACGGTCGGAAACGGCCGGGCACTCCTGGTGATCGGCGCTGCTTTGGGATCGTTCGTTGCCCTGATGGCGTTGCTCGCTTGGGGAATGAGCGGCATGCGCAAGCTTTCGAAGCGGGGGCGCCGTGGTCTCGCCGGGACGCTGCTGGGCGCCGGGGTCATTGGAACGCTGCTCGTGGCGTGGATGCCACCCGGCACCTTGCCCGTGGTGGCCGACTTTTCCCGCTACGCCGAGGCCAAGGCCGGCGCCGCGCGACGCTCCGGGGTTGCACAGGCCGCCTTCGCGCGCGAGGTCGCGATCGATCCGCTGCGGCAGGACCCGCCCGATGACCTCCTCGCGGCGCTTCACGGACATGACGTGCTCGTGGTCTTCGTGGAATCCTATGGTCGCAGCGTCTTGGAAAACCCGCGGTTCTCCCGGCGTACGCTCGGGCGCCTGCGGGCGGTCGATGCGGAACTCGCCGCTGCCGGGATTTCGGCGCGCAGCGGCTGGATGGGCTCGCCCATCGCCGGCGGGCAGAGCTGGCTCGCGCACGGGACGCTTCTGTCGGGACTCCTGGTCGACAACCAGATCCGCTACGAGAGCCTCCTGCGAAGCGACCGGGAGAGTTTGAACGCCGTGTTTCGCGGGGCCGGTTGGCGCACGGTCGCGGTGATGCCCGCCATCACCATGCCCTGGCCGGAGGCGGCCTGGTTCGGCTTCGACGAGGTTCTGGCCGCGCACGATCTCGGGTATGCCGGTCTGCCGTTCAACTGGGTGACCATGCCCGACCAGTTCACGCTCCACCGGATCGGCGAGGTTCTGGACCGGTCCACGCAACCCGTGATGCTGGAGACCGCCTTGATTTCCAGCCACGCCCCCTGGACGCCGATCCCCCGAATGGTGCCATGGAACGCCGTCGGCGACGGCACGATCTTCGACGTCCAGGCCCGCGGCGGCGAAGCGCCCGAAGTGCTGTGGCGCGATCCCGAGCGCGTGCGTGAGAACTACGGACTGTCGATCGACTATGCGATGGAGGCCTTGGGTTCGTTCATTGCGCGGTTCGCGAAGGACGCGGTCGTCGTCGTGGTGGGGGACCACCAGCCGGCCGAACTCGTGACCGGCCCGGATGCATCGCGCGATGTGCCGTTCCACGTCCTGTCCTCCGATGTTGACGTCCTGCGCCGGCTCGAAGGTTGGGGTCTTGCGTCCGGGATGGTGCCGGCGTCGGATGGACCGAGCATGCCGATGGACGCCTTTCGCGAGCGCTTCGTGCGCGCCATGAGCGGCGAGGGGAACAGGGAATGAGCGCGGCCCGAATGTCAGTGTCGGTCTGGAATGCGCTTCTGGCCCTTCGAAACGGCCAGCCCGCCGACGAGCCGCCTGGCAACGACCCGCTCTGGACGCTCTACGAGCCGCTCGCGCGGCGGCGCGGCGGGTCCTTCGTCGTCGCACAGGTCGGGCAGAGCCTCGACGGTCGCGTCGCGACGGTGGAGGGCGACGCCGCGCCGATTTCCGGGCCGGACGGGTTCCGCCACCTGCACCGCCTGCGGGCATTGGCCGACGCCGTGGTGGTCGGTGCCGGCTGCGTCGCCGCGGACGATCCGCGCCTGACCGTACGCGAGGTCGACGGGCCGTCGCCCGTGCGCGTTCTGATCGATCCGAACGGGCGCGTTCCCGCCGAGGCACGGTGCCTGTCGGGCGAGGCGCGGACGATCCTGGTGCGCGCCGAGGGCTGCGACGCGCCGTCGCCCTGCGAGACCATCCACCTGCCGCGCGGCGAGGGGGGACGCCTGTGCCCCCGGTCGCTCCTAGCCGCCCTTGCGGGGCACGGCCTGCATCACGTCCTCGTCGAGGGCGGCGCGGCGACGATCCGCCACTTCCTGGAAGCGGGTGTCGTCGACCGGCTCCACGTCTCGATCGCCCCGATCATCATCGGCTCCGGCGCGCCGGGCCTCTCCCTGTCGCCCGTCGCCCATCTGTCGCAAGCACTGCGGCCGCGCTGCCGTACGGTCGATCTCGGCAGCGACATGCTGTTCGATTGCGCCTTCGATCGGCCCTGAGCCGCGGACCGGCGCGATGCCCCTGCCGGATGCCATCCCGCGGGGCGCGGAACGGAGTTTCCGGTGGAAATCCCGCATACCGCAAATGTGACGGATCGTCTTAAACCGCCGTTAGATCGCGTGCCGCTCTAGTCGCGAGCATGGAGAAGTCAGCCCCAGCAATCCCGCGTCGCATTCCGAAAGCCGTCAGGCGGTTTCGCCGCGATGCGTCCGGCGCCGCAGCCGTGGAATTTGCGCTGGTCGCCCTTCCGTTCTTCTTCTTTCTCATGGCGATGATCGAGACGGCGCTCGCGACCACGGCGGGCGTGATGCTGAACAACGCGGTCAATTCGGCCGCGCGGCAGGTGATGACGGGCAGCATCCAGAAATCCGACATGGACGCCGACGGCTTCCGCCGGATGATCTGCAGCGACATCGACATGCTGATGTCGTGCGAGCGGCTGAGCCTCGACATGCGCACGTTCCCCGCCGGCTCGCCCATCCCCACCTCGGTGACGCTGCGCGACGGCGCCGTGGACAGCCAGAATTTCTGCTTCGACCCCGGTGCGGCGGACACGATCACGGTGATCCGTGCCTATTACGAGTGGCCCTGGACCACGTCGATGCTCAACACCTTGCAGGAGGACACCAACGGCAACGCGATCCTCGGCGCCATGGCCGCCTTCATGAACGAGCCGTTCGGCGGGGCGACGTCCGGAAAATCCACGTGCTGAGCGCGAAACTCAAGGCGGTGTCGCGCAGCCGCTTCGCCCGTCTGCTGCGTGACCGCCGGGGCGTCGCGGCGGTCGAGTTCGCCATCATCGTTCCCGTGATGCTGATCTTCTATCTCGGCATGTTCGAGGCCTCCCACGCGCTCGTCGTCAAGCGCAAGGTCGACAATGCGGCCGAGACGGTCGGCGGCATCGTCGCGCGATCCACCGAAATGAGCGCCACGCGGCTGCGCAACATCCTGATGATCTCCGACGCCATCGTCGGGGACGCCGGCGGTGTTCCGGAGATCACGATCACCACCGTGAAGACCGACGACAAAGGGGTGGCCACCCGCGACTGGGAGCGCATAGGCACCGCGTCGGGCGCCGCCAAGGGAACGCCTTACCCGCTTCCGAGCGATCTGACGGGCCTGAACGATTCGTACTTCGTGTTCGCCAAGGTGCGCTACCAGTACGTCCCGACCTTCGATGTCGGCGGCATCTTCGGTGCGATCGAGTTCGAGCGCACGTTCTCCTACCGCCCGCGCAAAGGCGACAGCATCCCTTGGAAATGACCCGTTCCCCTTTCGTCCCATCGCATGAGGGCACGCCGTGAGCCGCATCCGCTCTTTCCTTCGCAACCCCAGTGGCAACGTCGCGATGATCTTCGCACTGACCATGCCGGTGATCGTGGTGACCGCCGGCATGGCGGTGGATACGTCCAAGGTGGAATCGTCGAAATGGAGCATGCAGCGATCGCTCGACGCGGCGGCGCTGGGGGCGGCCAAGCAGTTCGGCCGGACGCAGGACCGCGCAGAACTCGAACATTGGGCTTCGTCGCTGTTCTTCGCCAACGAGGGGCGCAATCCGGCCGACAACACGCGCTTCACCTACGAGGGCGTCACGCGAAAGGACGGCAACAACGTGCTTCGCGTGTCGGCCACGCGCGACATCCCGACCTATTTCGGCGGTGCCGTGAAGGCGGTGACCGGCGGCCGGCTCGATCTGGAGCGCTGGCCGGTTCAGGCCTTCAGCGAGGTCGTCGTGGCCAACCGGTCGATCGAACTGGCTCTGGTGCTGGACAATTCCGGGTCGATGGAGAGGGCACCCGCGGGCGGAGGGGCGGCAAAGATCACGACCTTGCGCGACGCGACAAAGAAGCTCGTCGAGGAGATGCTCAAGTCCCAGCCGCAGGCCAACGCGAAGGACCCTGTGCGCATTTCGGTCGTCCCGTTCGCGGCGTCCGTCAATATTGGGAAGGATTATGCCAACGCCGACTGGATGGATACGAAGGGCATCAACCCGTCGCATCACGACGATCTCGATTGGTCGAAGCTTGCCGGCGCCAAACAGGCGGCCGACGGCTCATGGCGGCTGTCCAACGCGCCTTTGACGAAGTTCACGATCTTCGAAAAACTCAGGCAGCGACGTTCGGACTGGGGATGGGGTGGGTGCGTACAGTCGAGGCCCGAAGGTTTTGCAATCACTGACGACACCCCCGACACGCGTTATCCCTCGACCCTCTTCGTCCCGATGTTCGCGCCGTCTGAATATGATTGGAGCGGTACGCTGTCATCGGTGAAGAACGACTACCTTCCCGATGCCAGCAAACCGTCGAACAGCGCGGACGCAACGGCTCTCGCAAAACAACGCGACGTGACGAAGTACTTCGGAACCGGCGCAATGGACACACGCAAGGGCGGACCGAACTCCGGCTGCACGACGTCCGCGATCACGCCACTGACCGCCACGCAATCGACGGTTCAGTCCGCCGTGCGCGACATGCAGCCGCTCGGCGGTACCAACATCGCGGAAGGGTTGGCCTGGGGCTGGCGCACGCTGACCAGCGGACAGCCGTTCCCCGAAGGAAGAGCACGCGGTACGAAGGAAAACCTGAAGGTCGTCGTCCTCATGACCGATGGCGAAAACACCTACAACGCCGCCTATACGTCCGGCGAACAGATCGAACTCACCAACGCCAACCGCTCTCAATTCGGCACGTATGGTTACGGTCAGTTTCTGCAGACCGCTCCCAAGCAGGAAAAGGTGCGCACCGGTCGTATGTTCGAGGCCACGAAGGCGACCACACCGAAAGCCGCCATCACCAACATCACCGCGGCCATGAACGAGACGATGAGTCTCACCTGCGAGAACATCAAGAAGGACGGCACCAACGACGAAGGCGGCGACGGGGTCGTCATCTTCGCGATCGCCTTCGACCTCAAGGACGGGAGCCCGATCAAGGATCGGCTGCGCGCCTGCGCGTCCAACGGCATCGACGGCAAGAGCGCCAAGCTCTACTATGATGCGAAGAATTCGAGCGACCTCCTGACCGCGTTCTCGTCGATCACGGACGAGATTTCGGCGCTACGCATCGCCCGGTGATCCTGCTTGCGTTCAGGCCGAAGATGCGCAACCGCCGCCATCGTTTCTGCGTATAAATTGAGCAGGCCTTCGAACGCATCATTTGTGTTGACGGGCGCGCCGCGCTGACGCAGGATCGCGCGACATACCGGCTCCGTTCGCCGGGCGGCATCCAAGCCCCGTAGGTCCGTCGCGACGCTTCCCAGCCTCGTGGCGCGGCTGCGGGGCTTTTTCGTTTTCGGACCTGGCCCTTGGAACATCGCATCGATATCGGCGTCCTGTTTTCCCGCTCCGGTAGCTACGACCGGCTCGGCGAAGCCTGTCGCGCCGGGGTGTTCGGCGCGATCGAAGCCGTCAACGCTGATCCCGGGCGCCGTGTCCGGTTCGACGTCGCCGAGCGCGATCCGGCCGGGCGGGCCGACCAGTACGCCCCGCTCTGCACGGAGCTTCTGACCAGATCCGGTGTCCGCCACGTCGTCGGCTGCATCACCTCTTGGAGCCGCAAGGAGGTGATCCCGGTTCTGGAAAAGCATGGCGGGCTTCTCTGGTACCCGGCGCCCTACGAAGGGTTCGAAGCCAACGAACACGTCGTCTACATGAACGCCGCGCCGAACCAGCATCTCGTGCCCCTCGTCGCCCATGTCGCGTCCCGCTACGGGCGCGACGCGTTCCTTGTCGGTTCGAACTACATCTGGGGCTGGGAGATGAACCGCATCGCCCGCGATCTCGTCGCCGATGCGGGGGGCGAGGTCCGGGGCGAGCGCTATCTGCCGCTCGGCGATACGGATGTAAACCGCCTCGTGGCGGAGATCCGCGCCACCGTGCCGGACTTCATTCTCAACACCTTGATCGGACCGTCGTCCTACGCCTTCTACGAGGCCTATGCGGCGCTCGGGCGGGACGACGAACGCTTTCGCCCGGACCGGCGCCCGATCGTGTCCTGCAATCTGACCGAAGCCGAACTTCCGCTGATCGCACCGTTCGGCGAGGATCATCTGTCCTCGCTGCCCTTCATCCACGACGGCGGGCCGGGCCCGCGCTCGTCCTTCGAGGCGGCGGCCCATGCCGCCGTGACCGTTCTCGCCGACGCGATCGAGGCGGCCGGCACCGACGAACCCGAGGCGGTGCGCCGGGCAATGGGCGTCCGCGCGCACGACACCGCGCTCGGAGCGATCCGAGTCGATCCGCGCACGCAGCATGCCGAACTGCCCGCACGCATCGCCCGCATTCGCGGCTCGCGCTTCGAAGTGCTGGAAGAAAGCCGGGGCCGCATCGAGGCGGACCCCTACCTCTCGCACTACGACCCGGCCGTGACGTTCCGGCCGTCGCTGAGGCTCGTGCGATGATGCGCCGCGCCCGCATTCCCAACCTCGGTGGCGCCAAGGCCGTCGTGCTCCACCGCGAGCACGCCTCCGTCGAGGTGCTGATCCGTCAGCTCGGCGCCATCGGCCTCGATGCCGTGCAGGCCTGGCCCGACCTGCCGGCATCGGCTGCCGGGGCGGACTTCCTGTTCTTCGACGTCGACCTCGGGTTCGACGAGCAGTTCCCCTGGAAGGCCGGCGAAGCGCCGATGCCTCTGATCGCGCTGATCGGCTCGGAGGCGCCCGGCCGCATCGAGTGGGCGCTGTCGCGCCTCGCCGACGCCCAGATCGTGAAGCCCGTCGGCAATGCCGGCGTTTATTCCGCGCTCCTCATCGCCCGTCGCGCGTTCGACGAGCGTCGGCGGCTGGGCGAGGAGATCGCCGCGCTGCGCGAGCGCATCGCCGAGCGGCAGACCGTCGTCCGCGCGGTGGTCGCCCTGTCGTGCGCAGGGATCGGCGAAGAACAGGCCTACGCGCAGCTTCGTGCCCTCGCCATGGGCTGGCAGGTGACGCTGGAGGAGGCCGCCCGGCGCGTCGTCGACCTCAAGAACAGGGAGGCCTCGAATGAGCGTCCTCGTCGGGCCTGAGGCCTCCGCCGTTCCCCCTTCCGCGCCGGTGGGCGGGGAGGGTGTACTGCGTCGGCTCCTGTCGCGGAAGCTTGCCGTTCTCGGCCTCGCGATCATCGCGCTGGTGGTCCTGGCGGCCGTCTTCGCGCCGCTGGTCGCGCCGTTCGACCCGAACGAGCAGTTCTTCGACGGGCTGTCGCTCGAGGGCTCGCCGCTGCCGCCGTCCGCCACCTACTGGCTCGGTACCGACCTCCTCGGCCGCGATCTCCTGTCGCGGCTTCTCTACGGGGCGCGCAACTCGCTCGTCATCGGCATCGTGGCCAACGGCGCGGCACTGGTGATCGGCACGCTGGTCGGCGTCGTCGCGGGCTACTATCGCGGTCTCGTGGGGACCGTTCTGATGCGCTTCACCGACCTGATGATGGCCTTTCCCGCTCTGCTGCTCGCCATCTGCCTCGCGGCGGTGCTGCGTCCGAGCCTGTGGATCGTGGCGCTCGTGATCGCGCTAGTGAACTGGGTGCAGGTGGCGCGCGTCGTCTATTCCGAGACGCGTTCGCTCGCCGAGCGCGAGTTCATCCAGGCGGAGGTGACGCTGGGGGCGAGTTCGTCGCGGATCCTGTTCCGCCACGTGCTGCCCCATCTCACCTCGACCGTGATCGTCTACGGCACGCTCGGCATCTCGACCACGGTTCTCCTGGAGGCGACGCTCTCCTTCCTCGGCGTCGGCGTGCAGCCGCCGGACGCTTCGTGGGGCAACATCATCTTCGAGAACCAGACCTATTTCCAGGCGGCGCCCTGGCTGGTCTTCTTCCCCGGCGCGGCGATCCTTCTCTTGGCGCTCGCCTTCAATCTCGTGGGCGATGCGCTGCGCGACGCGCTCGATCCGACCGAGGAGGGACGCGGCTGATGGCGATCTATCTCGCACGCCGCCTGTTCCAGGCCGTCCTCATTCTCCTCGGCGTCAGCCTCGTGACCTTTGCGCTGCTCTATCTGCTTCCGGCCGATCCGGCGCGGCAGATCGCGGGGCGCACGGCGTCGGCCGCCCAGGTTGCGGGCATCCGCACGCAGCTCGGGCTCGACCAGCCGTTCTTCGTCCAGTACGCGCGCTATCTCGGCAATCTCGTGCAGGGCGACCTCGGACGCTCCTATCTCCAGCGCTCGCAGGTCGCGGACCTTATCTGGGCGAGGCTTCCCGCAAGCCTTCTCCTGATGCTGGCGGCGATCCTGTGCGAGCTGGCGCTCGGGTTGACGATGGGCATGCTGGCCGCCGTTCGGCGCGGGCGCGCGAGCGACCACGCGCTGATGGTCACCTCGTTCGTCACCGTCTCGGCGCCCCAGTTCGTGGTCGGTCTCCTCCTCCTCTACGTCTTCGCGGTGCGGCTCGGCTGGTTCCCGATCGGCGGCTACGGGACGTTCTCCCACCTCGTCCTGCCGGCGCTGACGCTCGGCATCCTCGGGGCCGGCTGGTACGCGCGCATGATGCGCTCCTCGATGGTGGACGTCCTGCGCCAGGACTACATCCGCACCGCCCGCGCCAAGGGCCTCAAGCGTTGGACGATCCTCGCCCGCCACGCCCTGCCCAACGCGATCCTGCCGGTGATCGCCATGATCGGCATCGACATCGGCCTCTTCATGAGCGGCATCGTGGTGGTGGAGAGCGTGTTCGGCTGGCCCGGCATCGGCCAGCTCGCCTGGCAGGCGATCCAGCGCGTCGACCTGCCCATCATCATGGGCGTCACCCTCGTCTCGGCCGTCGCCATCGTTCTCGGCAATCTCCTTGCCGATCTCGTCTCGCCCTTCGTCGATCCCCGCATCAAGCTCAACTAGGAAGGAAGCCCGCCCATGATGTCCCTCTTCAAGCGGAGCGCCGCCGCGCTCGCGATCACCGCGTCCCTTCTCTCGGCCCCCTCGGCAGCGCTCGCCCAGGACGGCAGCACGATCACCGTCACCTACAAGGACGACATCGCGACGCTGGATCCGGCGATCGGATATGACTGGCAGAACTTCTCGATGATCAAGGCGATCTTCGACGGGCTGATGGACTACGAGCCGGGCACGGCAAAGCTGCGGCCGGGCCTCGCCGAGTCCTACGAGATCTCGCCCGACGGCAAGGTCTTCACCTTCAAGCTTCGTGATGGCGTGAAATTCCACAACGGTCGGACGATGACGGCCGAGGACGTGAAGTATTCCTTCGAGCGCACCGTGAACCCGGCCACCCAGTCGCCGGGTGCGGGCTTCCTCGGTTCGATCGAGGGCTTCGAGGCCATGCAGGGCGGCACGGCGACCGAGCTCTCGGGCGTCAAGATCGTCGACCCGAAGACGGTCGAGGTCACGCTCTCGCGCCCCGACGCGACGTTCCTGTCGGTGATGGCGCTGAACTTCTCCTTCATCGTGCCGAAGGAAGAGGTCGAGAAGTCGGGCGCCGACTTCGGCCGCAACCCCGTCGGCACCGGCGCCTTCAAGCTCGCCGAATGGACGCTCGGGCAGCGCCTGCGGCTGGAGAAGAACCCGGACTATTATCGCGAGGGCGCGCCCAAGCTCGACGGCATCAATTTCGAGATCGGCCAGGAGCCGGTGGTCTCGCTCCTGCGTGTCCAGAACGGCGAAGTCGACGTGCCGGGCGACGGCATCCCGCCCGCCAAGTTCCGCGAGGTGATGGGCAATCCCGCCGAGGCCGCCCAGGTGGTCGAGGGCGTGCAGCTCCATACGGGCTACATCACCATGAACGTGAAGTCCGCGCCCTTCGACGATCTCAAGGTACGCCAGGCCGTCAACATGGCGATCAACAAGGACCGCATCGTCCAGATCATCAACGGCCGCGCGACCCCGGCCAACCAGCCGTTGCCCCCGACGATGCCGGGCTACGTCCAGAACTTCGAAGGCTACAAGTACGACGTAGAGGCCGCCAAGAAGCTGCTTGCCGAAGCCGGTCACCCCGATGGCTTCGAGACCGAACTCTTCGTCGCCAACGTCGATCCGCAGCCGCGCATCGCGCAGGCGATCCAGCAGGACCTTGCCGCGATCGGCATCAAGGCCTCGCTCCAGAGCCTCGCGCAGGCCAACGTCATCGCGGCCGGCGGCTCGGCGGAAGGCGCGCCGATGATCTGGTCGGGCGGCATGGCCTGGATCGCCGACTTCCCGGACCCGTCGAACTTCTACGGCCCGATCCTCGGCTGTGCGGGCGCAGTGGAAGGCGGCTGGAACTGGGCGAAATACTGCAACGAGGCGCTCGACGAGAAGGCGGCCGCCGCCGACGCGATGGTCGATCCGGCGAAGGCCGCCGAGCGGGCGAGCGCCTGGGGCGAGGTCTACAAGGGCGTCATGGCCGACGCGCCGTGGGTCCCGGTCTTCAACGAGAAGCGCTACACGATGCGCTCCGCCCGGATGGGCGGCGACGACGCGCTCTACATCGATCCGGTCAACACCCCGATGAACTACCGCTACGTCGAGACGAAGTGAGATGTGCAAGGCCTGCGACTACACCATTCACGGCCGGCAGCACCATTTCGGCTGGGACAACTCTCTCGAACCGGCGCTGCGGGTGGCGCCGGGTTCCACGATCGAGTTCGAGTGCCGCGACTCGTCCGCCGGACAGCTGACGCCGCAATCGACCGTCGAGAGCGTCACGACGCTCGACTTCGGCAAGATCAACCCCGTCTCGGGGCCGATCTTCGTCGAGGGCGCCGAGCCGGGCGATGCGCTGAAGGTCACGATCGAGGGCTTCAAGCCGTCCGGCTTCGGCTGGACGGCCAACATCCCCGGCTTCGGCCTCCTGGCGGACCAGTTCACGGACCCGGCGCTGACGCTCTGGACGTATGACGCGAACTCCCTCGAGCCCGTCGCCTTCGGCGCGCACGGCCGCGTGCCGCTGAAGCCCTTCGCCGGCACCATCGGCAATGCGCCGGCGGAGCCAGGGCACCACTCCGTGGTGCCGCCGCGCCGTGTCGGCGGCAATCTCGACATCCGCGATCTTGCGGCCGGCACGACGCTCTATCTCCCGGTGGAGGTGGCGGGCGCGCTCTTCTCGGTGGGCGACACGCACGCCGCGCAGGGCGACGGCGAGGTCTGCGGCACCGCGATCGAAAGCCCGATGAACGCGGTGCTGACGCTCGACCTCGTGAAGGGCGCGAACCTCGCGATGCCTCGCTTCACGACGCCGGGCCCCGTGACGCGCCATCTCGACGCCAAGGGCTACGAGGTGACGACCGGCGTCGGGCCAGACCTGATGACGGGCGCGCGGCAGGCGGTGGCCGACATGGTCGAACTGCTCGCCGGCCGCTACAACATCAACCCGGTGGATGCCTACATGCTCGTCTCGACCTGCGGCGATCTGCGGATTTCCGAGATCGTCGACATGCCGAACTGGGTCGTCTCGTTCTACTTCCCGCGGGTCGTGTTCGAGTGATGATGGGGCAAGCGCTGCAGCGCCAACCGAGCGTTCCGGCGCCGTCCCGCGCGTCCGTCCTGTCGGTGCGCGACCTGACGATCTCGATCGGGGAGGGCGCGCGCCGTCGCGCCCTCGTCGAGGATCTGTCCTTCGACATCGCGCCCGGCGAGACGCTCTGCATCGCGGGCGAGTCCGGCTCGGGAAAGTCGCTCACCTCGCTCGCCATCATGGGGCTGCTGCCCAAGCCTGGGCCGGTCGTGTCCGCCGGCTCCATCCGGCTCTACGACGAGGAGCTGACGGCGTTTTCCGAGAGCCGCATGCGCGGAGTGCGCGGCGATCGGATCGCGATGATCTTCCAGGAGCCGATGACGTCGCTGAACCCGGTGCTCACGGTCGGCCGTCAGCTCATCGAGGCGATCGAGGCCCATCGCGACGTGTCGGCCGCACAGGCACGTCAGCTCGCGCTCGAGGCGCTGAAGGCGGTGCGGATCCCCGAGGCCGAGCGCCGCATGGGTCAGCACCCCCACCAGCTGTCGGGCGGCATGCGCCAGCGCGTGATGATCGCGATGGCGCTGGCGCTCGAACCCGACGTTCTGATCGCCGACGAACCGACGACGGCGCTCGACGTGACGATTCAGGCCCAGGTCCTCGGTATCCTCAAGGAGATCCAGGAGACGCGCGGGACCGCGCTGATCCTGATCACCCACGACATGGGCGTCGTGGCCGAGATGGCGGACCGTGTGATCGTGATGCGTCAGGGCCGTGCGGTGGAGGGCGGTGCGGTCGTGCCGCTGTTCCAGGCGCCGCGCGAGGACTACACCAAAGCGCTTCTGGCGGCCGTGCCGCGCATGGGCGACGGGCGCGGACGCAAGGCGCCGAGCGCAGCGGAGCCCGTCGCGGAAATCCGGGATCTCGCCGTGCGCTTCCCCCTGAAGGGCGGTCTCTTCGGACGCACCGTCGCCGAGGTTCACGCGGTCGCCGGCATCACCTTCGACGTGCCCGCCGGCGCGACGCTCAGCCTCGTCGGCGAGAGCGGCTGCGGCAAATCCACGACGGCGAAGGCCATCGCGGGCCTTGTCCCCTACGAGGGGCAGCTGCGCGTCGCCGGTCGCGCCGCCCAGGACCTTACGGTGCCCGAGCGCAAGGCGCTGCGGCGCGACGTGCAGATGATCTTCCAGGATCCCTTCGCCTCGCTCGATCCGCGCTGCCGCGTCGGCGACCTCGTGGCCGAGCCGCTCGCCATCCACGGCATCGGAACGCCGCGCGAGCGCGAGGAGCGCGTGGCCGCCCTGTTCGAGCGCGTCGGGCTCCAGACGGACGCCATGCGCCGCTATCCCCACCAGTTTTCCGGCGGCCAGCGCCAGCGCATCTGCATCGCACGCGCGCTCGCCCTTCGGCCCAAGCTCATCATCGCCGACGAAAGCGTCTCGGCGCTGGACGTCTCGGTCCAGAAGCGCGTCCTGGAACTCCTGAAGGAACTGCAAGGCGAATTCGGGATCGCCTACCTCTTCATCAGCCACGACATGGCCGTGGTGGAGAACATCTCCGACCGGGTGGCGGTGATGTATCTCGGCCAGATCGTGGAGATGGGCACGGGGGCCCAAGTCTTCGGCAACCCGCGCCATCCCTATACGCAGCGCCTGATCGAGGCCGTTCCCGTGCCCGATCCGTCCCGCCGTCGCGCGGGCTTCCCGCGCCTCGTCGGCGACATCCCGAGCGCCGTGCGGCCGGTCGGCGATCCCCCCGTCCGGCAAAGGCTCGAGGATGTGGGCGAGGGACATCTCGTCGCGTCGCAGTAGAGCTTACGGGAGGCGACAGGCCGGTCGCACGTGCCCTTGGCTAACGTGCCGGCAAGCGCTCGAAAAACATAGATCCGGGTGGGCCCGGCAGGACTCGAACCTGCAACCAAGCGGTTATGAGCCGCCGGCTCTAACCATTGAGCTACAGGCCCGACCCGGACCCGAACGCCTATCGCAAAGGCGTCGGCTTCTCAAGCGGCGAGGCGGATCACGGGCAGGGGATTTCGCCGCGCCGCCGGGGGCGCTAGAGCTGGGGGCCAGCCGGTGCATCCGGCGCCGCGTCGAGGAGTTCCCATGGCATCGGACCTGTCCCACCGCATTCTGGCCGGCCAGGGTCGTCGGCCCGCCGATCTCGTGATCCGGGATGCTCAGCTTCTGGATCTCGTGACCGGGGGCGTCGAGACGACCGACATCGCCATCGTCGGCGACCGGATCGTCGGCACGCATGCCCGATACGAAGGTGAGCGGGTGGTCGAGGCGCGGGGGCGCTTTGCCGTACCTGGTTTCATCGACACCCACCTGCACATCGAGTCCTCGCTGGTCTCCCCGATGGAGTTCGATCGCTGCGTGCTGCCGCACGGCGTGACCACCGTGTTCTGCGACCCGCACGAGATCGCCAATGTCCTTGGCGCGGAGGGGATCGCCTATTTCGCCGCCTGCGCCGAGGCGAGCGTGATGGACATCCGCATCAACCTCTCGTCCTGCGTGCCGGCCACGTCGTTCGAGACCGCGGCGGCAAAGCTGGAGATCGGCGACCTCCTGCCGTTCCTCGACCATCCGAAGGTCCACGGCCTTGCCGAGATGATGAACTATCCCGGCGTCCTCGACCTCGATCCCGGCATCCTCGCCAAGCTCGAGGCCTTTCAGAGACGCCACGTCGACGGCCACGCGCCGCTTCTGCGCGGGACGGCGCTGAACGGCTATCTCGCGGCCGGCATCCGCACCGACCACGAGGCGACAAGCGCCGCCGAGGCGATGGAGAAGCTGCGCAAGGGCATGGCGATCCTGATCCGCGAGGGGTCGGCCTCGAAGGACCTCGAGGCCCTCGCCGAAATCCTCGACGCCGATACCTCGGCTCTCGTTGCGCTCTGCACCGACGACCGCAGCCCGCTCGACATCGTGGAGGAGGGGCACCTCGACGCCATGATTCGGCGGTTGATCGGCCGGGGATGTCCCGTCCATCACGTCTACCGCGCCGCCTCGCTGTCGGCCGCGCGCATCTTCGGCCTGTCCGACCGGGGTATGGTCGCGCCCGGCTGGCGGGCGGACATCGCGCTTCTCGACGATCTCGAGGCCTGCCGCGTCTCCGACGTCATCGCGGGCGGCCGGCTGGTCGAGCCCGCGCTCTTCGATGCCCGGCCGCGGATCGCCCCGGTCGGGCTCGGCTCGATGAAGGCCGCGCCCGTCTCGCCCGAACGTTTCCGCCAGCCCGGCAACGGGGCGGAGCGAACGGTGCCGGTGATCGGCGTGAAGGCCGGACTGCTCCTCACCTCACGGCTCGACGCGACCCTTGCGGTCCGGGACGGCCAACTGCAGCCCGACCTGGAACAGGATGTCCTCAAGCTGGCCGTCGTCGAGCGGCACGGGCGCAACGGTAATGTAGGGCTCGGCTTCGTCAACGGCTTCGGCCTGAAACGCGGTGCCATCGCCTCGTCCGTCGCCCATGACAGCCACAACATCACCGTCGTCGGCACCAATGCACGCGACATGGCCGCCGCGGTGAACGGGGTGATCGAGCGCGGCGGCGGGTTCGTCGTGGCCGACGAGGGCCAGGTGCTCGCGGGCCTCGCGCTGCCGATGGCCGGGTTGATGAGCCTCGATCCGTTCGAGACCGTGGTCCACGACCTCGAGGCGTTGGTGGATGCGGCGCGCGCGCTGGGCTGCACGTTGCCGGAACCCTTCCTTCAGCTGGCCTTCCTCGCCTTGCCGGTCATCCCCCACCTCAAGCTGACCGATCGCGGCCTCTTCGACGTCGATCGCTTCGCCTTCGTGGAGGACTGAGCGAAGCGGCTCCGAAGAGCCGCGTCGTAAGGGGACCGACGACGTCAGGGGAGGGGGTCGATCGGCCTCGGCTTGCGGTACGCGTCGATGGCGACGAAGGTGAAGACGCCCTCGGTGACCTGCTCGACCTCCTCGCCCTCGCGGCTTCGACGCCAGGCCTCGACCTCGATGCGCATGGACGTGCGCCCGACATGAAGGATCGCGGCATAGAGGCTGACCTCGTCGCCGACATAGACGGGCTTCAGGAACCGCATCGCCTCGATGGCGATCGTGGCGCAACGACCCCGCGCTCGCCGCGCCGCGGCGGTCCCCGCCGCAAGGTCCATCTGCGCGAGCAACCAGCCGCCGAAGATGTCGCCGGCCGGGTTCGTATCCGCCGGCATGGCGATCGTGCGGATGGTCGGCGCGCCGCTCGGTGCGGAGGATGGCGGATCGGACACGTCCAACGAATGCTCCTGCGAGAAAGGCGGTTGGCGGCCGTCCGCATCCAAGAAGACCCTTCGCGAGCTTGCCCGACGCAGCTTGCGCGATTCCGGCAATGACCTAAGCGTTGACACACTAGAGGGGAATATTGCAGTCGCTCGACGACCTTCGGCGCATGTGTTTTCCACAGCACGGACAAGCGCGAAGCGCCGAGTCAAGCCGGTTTGGACGTTTGACCCTTTGAAAGTTGGACTTTCAATGGTACCAACAAAAAAGGACGGCACGGTTTTGGAGACCGTGCCGTCCTTGCAGAGCCAGCCTTATGGAAGGGCCAGTTGCTCTTGTGGCCCTTATGGAAGGGGCCGGTTGCCAGTGACAGGGGCGGGCGCCGTCGGAAGCAAACCCGTCCCGTCACCATTCCGATCTAGCACACGTTTTTCGTTGCTCAAATCCTAAGTAAGTCGCGATCCCCAACTTTGGGACGCTATTGGGCGATTCGGGTTGTGCAGAGCCAACGGTGAACTTCCGACTATTGACATCTAACCGGCTGGTTGGACAACGTTTTTTCCTTCTGTGAGTCGGATCCTCGCCTGAAAGGAAACGTTGACGGACTCCGAACTTACTTGCAGTCAAGTCGATTCCAGCTGCCTAGTTTATGGTTGGCCGTAAGACAATCCCGAACCGTTCAGAGAGTTCGCGCTCCGTTAGCGCGGCTTCCTCATCGGCTTCACGCGCTGCGAGAACATGCCATTCTTCCGCATAACAGCACGCGCGATTTCCAATTGTTCCTCGCGCGTCAACGCGCCGCTGTGCTTCGAGCGAGGCGTAGGATCAGGCATGTTCGAACGTTCGTCGCGAATGAGTTCCCTCTTGTCTTTCTCGCCGCTCATACTGGCACTTAGGACTAGGACACACGACATGTTTGCCGGTCCCGTAGGTACTTGAAGTATAGCGAAAATAGGACGATGGCTGGGGCGCCTGGATTCGAACCAGGGGATGGCGGTACCAAAAACCGCTGCCTTACCGCTTGGCTACGCCCCAAAACCTGCCGTCGGCGAGCCGTTCTATAATCGCTCGGCGACAGCCACGCAAGGAAGGGAGAGCGAAGGATATGCCGTGGTCTTCGGCACGCTTCGCGCTGTGCGAATCCTGTTGCACGCTGCGCTTTCGCCCGCTATAGACCCCCTCGGCCACGGAGTGTAGCGCAGCCTGGTAGCGCACCTCGTTCGGGACGAGGGGGTCGCAGGTTCAAATCCTGCCACTCCGACCACTCTTTCAAGCACCTAGGCCATCCTTTCCAGTTTGCGGCGCGGTTTGCGCCCGGTTACCCATTCTGGTCGCGCTTACGCCCTCCTGAAATTTGGGGGAATGGTGCCAGTAGGTGCGCTGCAATGCCTCCATCGAAACGGTTGCGAAGCCCCAAACTTCCTCGATCGGTATCCCTGCCTGCATGAGGCAGGTGATCGCGGTATGGCGCAGCGTGTGCGGCACGACCGAAGCACGCAGCTCCCCGTCCACGCAAACCGCCTGGAACGCCCGCTTCTGCCGCTCGACGCCTTCCCCGTTGAAGTGGACGATAGGCCCGAGCGATTCGTCCATCCGCTTCCGGCGGCGCCGTTGAGCCATCAGGCGGTCGGGGACGGCGGATCAGCTTGCGCAGTTCGCGACGGCCGGCATCGACAGCGTGTCGTCGCCGTTCTCCGTCACGCTGACGGACGGCATCGAAAATGTCACGCTGACGGGTTAGGCCGACATCGACGCCACAGGCAACAACGTTCTGACGGGTGACGCGCCTTCGGCAGCCGCGAACCTCTCGGCATTGGGGCTGGACTCCGCCTTCGCCATGTCCAGCGATACCATCTCGCTCGGCGGCAGCGATACGATCACCGCCGGCGCGGGCGATGACGTCGTGTTCGGCGACAAGGGCAGCGACCGCATCTGGGGCGATCTCGGAAACGATACGCTGACCGGCGGCGAGGGGGCAGACACGTTCTTCTTCGCTGTGAGCTCGGGAACGACGTGGTCACCGACTTCCGGCAGGACGAGGGCGACCGGCTCGATTTCCAGGACCAGAGCTGCATGGTCTCCGAGGAGGAGGGCTCCGCCCTGTTCACCCTCTCCGGCGGCGGTACGATCGTCCTGAGCGGCGTCGCTCCAACGAGCTTAGACGGCCTCCTGATCGCCTGATCGGGACGCGGTACGAACACGAAGCTCGCCCGGTTCGCCGCGGCGGGCTTCGTCATGAAAGCTCCCGTTCGTGTCCGGCCAGGATCGATGGAGGCGGACACTGTCTCGGCGTTCCGCCAAGTCGGCGTGCCGTTGCGAACTACAGGTCGATCCAGTCTCCGCCGGAACGCAGCGCGGCCTCGACCATCATGAGCCCGCGGATGCCGTCGGCGATGTCGGGCATCGGCGCCTGTGGCGAGCGGACGGGGGCCGCGTCATGCCGGTGCATCAGGCGATCCGCCACGTCGTCGTAGATCCGCGACAGCGCCTCGACGAACCCCTCGGGATGACCGGGCGGCAGCCGTCCCGGGTTGCGTGATTGCGGTCCGGCCCTCTCGACGATCTGCGTGCGTCCGTCGAGCTCGGAGACGAGAAGCCTGTTGGGGTCGTCGCCCTTCCACTGGAGGCCACCGCGGGTGCCGAAAATCCGCAGGACAGGCCCGCCGCTCTGTCCCGTGGCGACCTGGCTGACCCAGATGCCGCCGCGGGCACCGTTGTCGAAGCGAAGCAGCAGGTCGGCGTTGTCGTCGACCCGTCGGCCGGGGACCAGGGTGTCGACGACGGCCAGGAGCGACCGGCATTGCAGTCCCGAGACGTACTCGGCCAGGTGGAACGCATGGGTTCCGATGTCGGCAAGGCATCCGGCGCCGCTCCGTGCGGGATCGGTGCGCCATTCGGCCTGCTTGTTGCCGTCGCGCTCCACCGGCGACGACAGCCAGCCTTGCGAAAAATCCACCTTCACGACCCGGATCTCCCCGAGCCGGCCGGATGCCACGATCTCCCGCGCGTCCCGCACGATGCCGTAACCGGCGTTGGTGTAGGTGACGGCGAAGAGGAGGCCGGCGCGGCTTGCGAGGTCGCCGAGGTCTCGGGCGTCGGCCAGCGTTGTGGTGACCGGCTTGTCGCAGACGACGTGAATGCCGTTCTCGAGAAAGGCGCGGGCCGCGGCATGATGGAGGTGGTTCGGCAGCACCACGGAGACGACGTCGATCCCGTCGTCGCGGCGGGCTTCCGCCTCGGCCATGGCGCGAAAGTCTCCGTAGCTTCGTTCCGGCGCGACGAGCAGCGCCTCGGCGCTCCGTGCGGCCTTCGACGCGTCCGAGGAGAAGGCCCCGGCGACGAGTTCGAAGCGATCGGTCAATCGTGCCGCGGCCCTGTGCGCCGTGCCGAAGAAGCCGCCTTCTCCGCCTCCCACCATCCCGAGGCGCAGTCGCCGAGCCATGTCGCTTTCTCCGCCCGCTCGCATCGGAGCCGAGCCTTCACGTCGAAAGAGGCGGCGCCCGGAATGTCTCCGGGCGCCGGTCTTCTCGGGGGGTCAGTTGGCCGTCTTGCCGCAAGTCGTCTGCGCGTTCTCCGGCGTGCAGACCTCGGTCCCGGTGATGATCATCGGCGGGACAGGCTCCTTCTTCGTCAGCTTGTCGAGCGCCATGATGGTCTCGTAGCCCATGTCGTAGGGTCGCTGGCCGACGTTGAAGTGGCTGAGGCCCTGGGCAAGCAGCGGAAGCTGAGGCCCGAAGTTGTCGCCGAACACGACGACGAGCTGCTTGCTGTCGAGACGCGCCTTCAGCGGCTCCATCGCCTGCGTGTAGGCCTGCGGGGCGTACTGCGCCCAGCCGCCGACCGCGATCAGCGCGTCGAGTTCGGGGTTGCTCGTCATCACGTCGCGGATCTGCTGGGCGGCGAGCGCGATGTCGTCGTTGTTGTAGACGGGGCATCCCGCCGGTTCGGTCCAGCCGTTGGTGTCCTTCAGCACACCGGCGGGCTTGTCCTTCGTGGTCCCGGCGAGCGTGTCGCGGATGCCCTGGATGCGGCCGTTGAGGTTCTCCGAGGCCGGGGCGCCGGACTGGATGCAGACGGTGCCGCCCTTCTTTCCGCTCTCGATGACCTTCTGCGCCAGCACCTTGCCGAACTCGTAGTTGTCCGTTCCGATGTAGGTCGCCCGCAGTCCTGCATCTTCCGGAAGGACGTCGGTGTCGAAGGTCACGACGGGAATGCCGGCGTCGTTCGCCATCTTGAGGATGCGGGCCATCGCCTTGGGATTGCCCGCGGAGATGCCGATGCCGTCGACGCCGCGCGTGATGACGTCCTGCGCAAGCTGAACCTGCTTGGCCTCGTCGTATTCCGTCGGGCCGAGATAGGTGCAGGTGACGTCGCCGAGCTTGGCGGCGGCCGCCTTGCAGCCGGCGTCGATCGGCGGGCTGAAGGCGTTGTTCAGGACCTTGAAGACCAGGGCGAACTCGCGCTCGGCGGCCTGGGCGGGGGCTGCGAGTGCTCCGGCGAGGCAGGCCGCGGCCATGGCGGCTTTCAGATGCTGTGTCGTGCTCAAGTCCGTTTCCTCCCGTTGTGGTTTCTTGTGCCGCCCCTCATCTCCTCGAGGAGCGGATCCTTTCGAGCAGGACAGCGCCGAGGATGAAGCTGCCCACGAAGAAGCCCTGCCAGAACGGGTTGACGCCCGCGATCAGCAGGGAGTTGCGGATGACCTCGACGAGAACGGCGCCGATCGCCGCACCGATCGCCGTTCCGAAGCCGCCGACGAGGCTCGCCCCGCCGATCACGGTGGCGGCGATGACCTGAAGCTCGTAACCGGTGCCGATCGCGTTGGTGACGGCGCCGAGCCAGCCGACCAGGAACACGGCGGTGACCGCCGCCATCAACCCGCTGAAGGCATAGGTCGAGACCTTCACCAGCTCCACGGGAATACCGCAGAGCCGGGCCGCGTCCTCGTTGCCGCCGACCGCGAAGACGTAGCGGCCCCACCGGGTCATGGTCAGCAGGAAATGCAGGACGAGGATGCCGGCAGCCAGGGCGTAGATGACGTTGGGCAGCCCCAGCGTCTTGCCGCCGCCGATGGCGAGAAGAGCGGCGGACCATGGGCCGAAATCGTAGAACACCGTGTTCTGGCTGACCACGAGCGCAAGGCTTCGCCCCATGGAGAGGGTTGCCAGCGTCACCACGAAGGGCGGCAGCTTGAGGTAGGCGATGATCGCGCCGTTGAACGTTCCGCACAGCGCGCCGAGCGCGAGAACGGCGGGAATGGCGATCGGCAGGGGCCAGCCCGCGACGAGCAGGATGCCGAGCGTGATGCCGCAGAGGCCGAGGATCGACCCCACCGAAATGTCGATGCCGCCGCTCACGATGACGGGCGTCATGCCCAGCGCCATGATGCCGATGAAGCAGGCGTTCTGGAGGACGTTGAGAAGGTTGCCCGACGTCGCGAACTTCGGCGAGACGAGCGACACGGCGATGCCGAGCGCCACGATGGCGAGCGCGATCCAGGCCTCCTGGGTGCCGCCCAGCCGCCGCACGAAGCTCTGCTCGGGCGCGGCGAGGAGGTCGATGTTCATCCCGTGGGGATCGGAAGAGCTGGCCATGGTGTTCTCCGACCCGTCAGGCTGAGGCGATGGCGCCCGTGATGAGGCCGGTGACCTCCTCCGGGCTCGAGTCGGCGACCGGCTTGTCGGCCACCTTGCGCCCGCGGCGCATGACGACGACGCGATCGCAGACGTCGAAGACGTCGGGCATCCGGTGGCTGATGAGGATCACCGCGAGACCCTGATCCCGCATCCGGCGGATCAGCGCGAGGACCTCCGCCACCTGGCGCACGCTGATCGCGGCCGTGGGCTCGTCCATGAGCACGATCTTGGACTTCGCGAGGCGTGTCCGGGCGATGGCGACAGCCTGGCGCTGGCCACCCGACATGCGGGCTACGAGGTCGGCGGGACGGGTCTCGGACTTCAGTTCCTTGAAGAGCTCGTCGGCCCGCGCGTTCATGCGCTTCTTGTCGACGACCTTGAACGGCCCCCAGCGACGCATCAGCTCGCGCCCGAGGAAGACGTTGGCGGCGGCCGACAGGTTGTTGCAGAGCGCAAGGTCCTGGTAAACGACCTCGATGCCGTGACGCCGCGCGTCGGAGGGGCCTGTCAGCTGGAGCGGTTTTCCCTCCAGGAGGTAGGTCCCGGCCGTCGGAAGGAAGTTTCCGGCAATGGTCTTTACCAGCGTCGACTTGCCGGCGCCGTTGTCTCCCATGAGGCCGAGCACTTCGCCCTCGTGGATGTCGAGCGAGACGTCGTTCAGCGCCCGGATCGCGCCGAAGTCCTTCACGATCCCCTCGAGACGGGCAAGCACTGCCATTTCTCACCCGACCGCTATTTTGTCGATGGTCAAAACAAACACGACTGGTGAGTATCGTCAATCAGGAAGACTTCCGCGGCAATTGTGCGATGCGAAATGAAAACTCGATTTCTTTTCGCATTGCGTTGCGTTGATTTGTAGATTGCTTAAACAAAAGAGGATGTGGCCGTGCCGAGCCCCTTCAAGGTGAACGAGGCAAGAACACTGAACGCCTTGTTCCGTCATGGTCCCCAGACCCGCGCCGAGCTTGCGCGGATCCTGGACCTCACGCGCTCGACCGCAGGGAACCTCGTACAGAGCCTGATCGACAGCGGTCATGTGCAGGAGCGACCGGGGCTCGGGGATGTCGGCTCGAGGGTCGGCCGACCCGGGGTGTCGGTGGAGATCCGGAGCGGCGGAGCCTACTTCATCGGAGCCGAGATCGGTGTCGACAGGATCGAGGCGCTCGCCATCGACCTCGCGGGCGAGGTCTGCGTCAGCGCCGAGCGCCCTCATGCGGGAGCGTCGTCGGAACCGGCGGATACGGTGCAGGCGACACGAAACCTCATCCGCGACGTGGCCTCGCGTTTGCCCCCCGGCGCGACAGTTCATGGCTTCAGCGTCGCCGTTCCCGGATTTCCCGACGCGTCCGGCGGCCTATGCCAGGCGACGGGGCTGGGGTGGCACGACGTCCCGCTGGCGGACCTCCTGTCCGACGAGTTCGGCGCCGAGCGCCCGTTCCTGGTTGAGAACGACGCCAACGCCTTCGCCGTGGCCGAGACATACCGTTGGACCGGCGAGGACCACGGACCGGAGGACGTACTGGTCGTCCTTCTGGAGAACGGCGTCGGCGGCGGCATCATCAACGGCGGCCGCCTCCATCGCGGTCTCCTCGGCGGTGCCGGCGAGATCGGGCACATTCCGGTCGGCGGGGAAGGCTTCCTCTTCGACGGCCGGCGGCCCGGGCGATGGGAGAGCTACATCGGCAAGGATGCGATCCTGGCACGCGATGCCCATCGCCGCGGCGCGACCCCGCGCACCCTCGCGGCGTTCCTAGACGCGTTGGGAAGGGGAGAGGCGAACGCGCTCGATACGGCACGGGAATGGGGTACGTGGTTGGCGCGTGGACTGGCAACGGCGACCTCGATCCTTCAACCCCAGCGCATCATTCTCGGTGGGTCGGTCGCTCCCGTGTTCGACGCCGTGTCGGTCGAGGTCCGGCAGCAGGTCGCGGCGAGCCTCATCGATGGCTATCCCGTTCCGATGATCCAGGCGACACGACCCGGCGAGGGCCGTCCGGCGCTCGGCGCAGCGTTCCTGCTTCATCAGTCCATGCTGACGGGAGCCGATGCCGCGGCGCGTTCGGACAGGGACGAGCGGGTCGCCTGAACGCCAGCTACATCCATGCGCCTGCCGATGACGTCATCCGTCAGAGCGTCCGCCGGTTTCCCGTCCGTCGGCGGGGACCAGCCGCGTCGTGCCCGCCAGCGAGCGTATTGACGCCGATTCCGAGCCCGGCGCCAAAGACGAGGTCGTCCCGTACCGCCATCGCGTCGCGATGGAGGAGTGTGGCCGCACCGTAGGCGACGCCGTCGGGTCCCAACTGCGATCGCTTCAGGTGCGGGGCCGGGCGACCCGGCATCAGTTGGCTCCGCATGGCTCGGTCGACGGGTTCACGGGCGAGGTCGAACAGGACGGCCACGGACCCGCCGACGACGATCTCGCCAGGATCGAATATCGCCGCCAGCGTCGCCAGCGCACGGCCGAACGCGCCGGCCCAGTCCTCCAGCGTGGCACGGGCTGCCGCTTCCCCCATCTTCACTCGGGCGACGAGTTCGTCCAGCGTCGCCGCGTTCCCACCGTGGAAGCGGTGCCGCGCGAGAACCGCCTCGCGCCCGACGAAGCTTTCGAGGGACCCGGGAAGCCCGACCGTGTCGGTGAAGCCGCGATCGCCCAAGGGGATGTGCCCGAACTCGCCGGCAAAGCCGTGCTCGCCGCGTTGCAGCCGCCCGTCGACGACGATCGCCCCGCCGAGCCCGGCGTCCATCAGGATGTGGATCGACAGCGATGACGCGGACGCGATCGGCGCGGGGTAACGCTCCGCCATGGCGAAGGCGTTGGCGTCGTTCTCCACGAGGATCGCCTCGGCTGCCGGAAGGGCGTCGCGCAGCCATGCCTTCAGCGGCACATCGCGCCAGCTGAGAAGGGGCAGGTGGAGGACGTTGCCGGCATCGTCCACCGCGCCGGGCACGGTCACGCAGACGCCCCGCGGTCGCCGTCCTTCGGGAAGCCGCGCGAGGATGTCGCGGATGAGGGCGACGACGCGCGCGGTTGTCCTCTCGGGCGTCTCCTCGACAGGTCGGATGTCCTCCGCAAGGGAAGCGACGATCCGCGCCTCCAGGTCGATCGCCACGATTGTGATCCGCCCGACGGCGATGTCCGCGCCCAGAAACGTCGCGTGACCGGCGCGCAGGCGCACCAGCGTCCCCGGTCGGCCGGTTCGTGCCGAACGCTCGGCCTCGTGCGACGGCGGGCTCTCTGCCAGCCATCCCTCGGCAACCAGTTCCGACACGATGTTGCCCACCGTCGAGCGCGTCAATCCGAGCGCCCGCGCCAGCGACGCGCGGCTCATCGGGCCGGCGCGAAAGATCGTCTCGAGCGCGCGCATGGCGTTGATGTGGCGGACCGCCTGCGGCATCGACATCGATCGATCTCCTTTCGCCTCACCCCTCACGGGGTGTTCGAGCGGCACCGACGTGACGCCTTGACGGGTAGCGGTCGGCATGTTTGTTTTCAACCCAAACAAACCAAGCGCCTAGCGGTATCGCCTCGGGCGCGCGGAGCGACAAGTGGGAATCGCACCATGCCCAAGAAGGAACAGCGACGCCTGCGCATCGGTGTCCTCGGCGCCGGCCAGATCGCCCAGGCCGCGCATTTCGAAAGTTGCACCAAGGCCGCCAATGCAGACCTCTTCGCGATCTGCGACGTCGCCGACGACTTGCGCGAGCGGATGGCCGTCACGCATGGCGCCGCGAAGACGTTCGCCGATTACGACGCCATGCTCGCCGATACCGACGTCGAGGCCGTCATCATCGCGACCGCGGACGCCTTCCACGTTCCGGCCTCGATCCGAGCCCTCGAGGCCGGAAAACACGTCCTTTGCGAGAAACCGGTCGGGCTGACCGTCAAGGAAGCGTTCGACCTCGCGCGGGCGGTCGAGGCGTCCGGCAGGGTGTTCCAGGTCGGCCACATGAAGCGCTACGATGCCGGGCTCCAGGCAGCCAAGGCCTTCATCGATACCGAGATGGGCGAACTGGTCGCGCTCAAGGCCTGGTACTGCGACTCGACGCATCGCTATCCCATGACCGACGCGGTGCAGCCCCTGATCGTCACTAGCGCCAACGCGCGCAAACCCTCGGCCAACCCGAAGGCGGACCTGCGCCGCTACTACATGCTGGCGCACGGTTGCCACCTCATCGATACGGTTCGCTACTTCGCCGGCGACATCGTCTCGGTCGAAGCGCGCCTGTCGGAGCGCGCGGGCATCTGGTGCTGGTTCGTGGACGTCGAGTTCGCGAACGGCACGCTCGGCCATCTCGACCTGACCGTCGCCGTCCGCATGGACTGGCACGAGGGGTTCCAGATCTACGGGCAGAACGGCTCGATCCTCGGGAAGACCTTCAATCCCTGGTACTACAAGTCCTCGGAAGTCGACATCTTCCGCGAGGCGGACGGCGCGACCCACCGGGTTCTGGGCGCCGATGGGCATTTCTACCGCCGACAGGTCGAGGGCTTCGCCCGCACCGTGCTCGACGGGGCGCCAATGACCGGCGCGGACGTTCACGACGGCACGGCATCGGTGCGCGCGATGGTGGCGATCGCCCGCTCGGTCGATGAGGGCCGGCGGGTGACCCTGGCCGAGGTGACGGGAGGCGTCTGATGAAGCTCGGGATCTTCGCCAAGACCTTCCCGGGCTCGACGCCCGAGGCTGTGCTCGTTGCCGCGAAGGCGGCGGGTTTCTCGGCCGCGCAGTACAACATGGCCTGTTCGGGTCTCGCGGCCATGCCCGAGGCCATCGAGCCGAACGCGACGGTCGCGGTCGCCCGGGCGTCGCGCACTACGGGCGTCGAGATCGTCGCCGTGTCCGGTACCTACAACATGATCCATCCCGACCGCACGGTGCGCGAGGCCGGACATCGGCGGCTCGACGTCCTGGCGTCGCGTTGCGCGGCGATGGGAACGCGCCTCGTCACCCTCTGCACCGGAACGCGTGACCCCGAGGACCAGTGGCGCGAGCACCCCGGCAACCACTTGCCCGATGCCTGGCGCGATCTCGTCGAGGCGATGGAGATCGCCGTTGCCATCGCCGAGCGGCACGACGTGGACCTCGGGATCGAGCCGGAACTCGCCAACGTCGTCGATTCCGCCGAAAAGGCGCGGCGCCTGATCGACGCGCTGAAGAGCCCCCGCCTCAAGATCGTGCTGGATCCCGCCAATCTGTTCGAGCGGGCCGAGCTACGCGAACAGCGGCGGCTGGTGTCGCAGGCGACCGATCTCCTCGCCGACCGCATCGTGATGGGCCACGCCAAGGACCGGACGCCGGACGGCGGCTTCACCACCGCCGGCAAAGGCGTCCTTGACTATCCGCATTATCTGGCCTGCCTCCGTGAGGCGGGTTTCCAAGGCGCCCTGGTGGCCCACGGGCTGTCCGCCGAGGAAGCGCCGGGCGCGGCCTCCTTCCTCCTGTCGGCCCTGGATCGGGCGGGGATCCCGGTCGAGACATGAGCGGTTTCGAACGCGACGGCCTGTCGCTGCATCTCGACGACGCCGGCGGCGACGGCTTGCCCGTGTTCTTCCAGCACGGGCTCTGCGGCGACGTGGGCCAGACGCGCGAGGCCTTCCCGGCGGATCGGCGCTTCCGCCGCCTGACGCTGGAGATGCGCGGGCACGGCAGATCGCAGGCGGGCGACCCGTCGCGCTTCTCCATCCCCGTCTTCACCGACGACCTTGCCGCGGCGATCGAGGCCGAGGGGCGAGGGCCACTCGTCGTTGGCGGCATTTCGATGGGCGCTGCCATCGCGCTTCGCCTGGCCGTGACCCGCCCGGACCTCGTGCGAGGCCTCGTCATCGCACGCCCCGCCTGGGTCACCGCTGCCGCGCCGGACAACATGGAGCCGAACGCGGAAGTCGGCCGCCTTCTCGCAAGCCATCCGCCCGCCGAGGCGCTGGCGCTCTTCATGGCCGGCGCGACGGCACGCCGGCTGGAGTCGGAGGCGCCCGACAACCTGGCCTCGCTCCGCGGCTTCTTCTCGCGCGAGCCGGTCGCCGTCACGGCGGCGCTCCTGACGGCCATATCCGCCGACGGTCCGCGCGTCGCGGACGACGAACTGTGGGCGCTGCGGCTGCCGACGCTCGTGATCGGACACGATCGCGACGCGATCCACCCTCACGCCCATGCGCTCGCTTTGGCCGGGCTCATTCCCGGCGCGAGGCTCGTGACGGTCACGCCGAAGGCCGTCGACAAGCCCGCGTACCTGGCCGACGTCCACGACGCTCTCACCGCCTTTCTCGAGGGCTTCCAGCGATGACGGCCGCCGCGGCCCCGTCCTGGATCCGGGACCTGCCGAGCGACAGACTGGTCGCCGAATACTCCGTCTGGTCGGCCGATCTCGTGCGCCTCGCCGACGACATGGCGCGGATCGACCCCTACGCCGACATCCTCCACGTCGATGTGGCGGATGGGCACTTCGCCCCCGCCATCCTGTTCTTCCCCGACCTCGTCGCCGGGCTGCGCAAGGTCTCCACGAAGCCGATACACGTCCATCTGATGGTGGCGGACGCGATCGTGCTGTCGCAGATCGAGCAGTTCGCCGAAGCGGGCGCCGACCTCATCTCGATACATCTGGAGAACGGAACGGTCGCCGAGGCGGCGCTCGATCGACTGGCGGCACTGCGGGTCGCGGCGGGCATGGTCCTGCGCGTCGAAACGCCGGTCGCAGGCATCGAGCCCTTTCTGCCGCGCCTGTCCTTCGTCACGCTCCTCGGCACCGCGATCGGCGTGAAGGGGCAGGGTCTCGACCCGACCGCCTGCGATCGACTGCGGGAGGCGAAGCGCCTCATCGAGGCGCAAGGCCGGGAGCGGCGCATCGTGCTGGCGGCGGACGGCGGCATTCGCGAGCATACGGTTCCCGAATTGCGCGCGGCGGGAGCGCAGACGGTCGTGCTCGGCTCCCTCGCTTTCGGCGCGCCCGATCTTCGGGAGCGCACACGCTGGCTCCACTCGCTCTGACGGAGGCCGCCGCGATGCCCAACCTGGCCGTGGCTCTGGATCTCGGGGGCACGCAGATCCGCGGCGCGCTCGTCGACGAGGCAGGCGCGATCCTGGCCCGGCAGGTTCGCCGGACCCCGGCGCGCGAAGGCGCCGACGCGGTGGTGGCGGCTCTCGCGCAGGTGAGCCGCGACGCGGCGGCAGCGGCCGGCACGCGGCCGGTCGTGGGCATCGGGCTTTCCGCCCCCGGGCCGCTCGATGCCGAAAAGGGGATCGCGTTGGCGACCCCGACGATCGCGGGCTTCACGGACTTCCCGCTCGCACGAAACCTGGAGGCGGCAGCCGGACTACCGGTCGCACTGGAGAATGACGGGATCGCGGCCGCCATCGGCGAGTGGCGCTTCGGAGCCGGTCGCGGAAAATCGCACATGGTCTACGTCACCGTCTCGACGGGCATCGGCGGCGGTGCGGTCGTGGACGGGCATGTGCTGCGTGGGCGCAAGGGAATGGCAACCCACATCGGCCACATGACGGTGATGCACGGCGGGGAGCTCTGCGTCTGCGGCAACCACGGCTGCTTCGAGGCCTATGCCTCGGGTACCGCCTTTCTCGCGCGGGCGCGGCGCCTCTCGATGCACCGCCCCGACAGCGCGCTCTCCGGCTTGAACGAGGCGTTGACGGGGCCGGAGGTCTTCGCCGCCGCCCGCGATGGGGACGAACTGGCCTGCGAACTCGTCGCCGAGGAGGCGACGATGCTCGGCCTCGGGTTCGCCAACCTTCTTCACCTCTATAGTCCAGAGCTGATCGTCGTCGGCGGCGGCATGTCGAGCGAGTTCAATGCGCTGGAGGCGGGCATCCTGCGCGCGATGCGGGGAGCCGCGCTCGCCCCGTTCCGCGACGTGCCCGTCGTGACGGCCGCGCTCGGCGACAATTCGGGCCTTTCGGGCGCGGGCGCCATCGCCTACCAGGCCTTCGGCACGAACGGTACCCGCCGCTAGAGCCGTACCGGCTTCATGCTCTGTCCCGCTGTCGCGCCGGAATCCATGCCGACGGGATCATCGTGCCGATCGAGCCGGCGCAGATGGCTGCAAAGGTCACGCAATCGACGAGGACCGGCATGGTCGGGCAACGCTCTTTTGAGCCGTTGCCACGGTCCCGAAAGTACACCGGGCTTCATCCTGGTCGATACCGGGGTGTGGCGGACCCGCATGTCGTGAACTTCCTCCCCCGGGCAAGCGTCGGATAGCATCGCTCGGCGTCATTCCGAAGTCGTCGAACTTTTCGACGCGCGTCTGTTCCAAGACCTGCACGCGCGCCGAAAATGACCCGATCCGACTTCACAGCCGTGGTTCCACCATAGCGAAGGGGAGGCGGCCCGTCGTGCGGCTTACGGCGCATCCGAGGGCTTGGTGGTCGTATCCCAGTGCGGCGGAGCGGAGAGCACGAGCGAGCGCAGGTCGGCGGGAACGGCCGCGCCCTCCATCCGGGTGTCGCCCTTTGCGGCGGCGAGCGCGAACGCGGCCATGCGCTTGCCGGCGAGCGTCATGTTCTCGGTGGCTTGCGTCGCGAGCTGGTGCGGGCCGTGGAAGACGAAGATGTCCTTGAGGCCCTTCGCGCGGTCCAGCGCGTCGAGGCTTCCCTCCAGCCCCTCCACATAGTCCCACGTGCCCTTGACGATCTGCAGCGCCGGCCATTGGGCGACGCCCGCCGCAACCTCGCCATCGGGATAATACGTCGTCGAGAACTCCTCGCGCAGCGCCGCCTCGATCATGTCGTGACCTTTGACGCGGGTGCCGAGGCCGCCGGCGTTCGGGCCGTAGAGGATCGCGCCCTTGATGTTGGCGCGGCCGAGCGCCGGGCCGCAGGCGCTATCGGGCATGTCGCGGTCGCATGTCTCGACGAAGTTCTTCTGCATGGCATAGGCGACGGCGTAGGAGCCGCGCGAGTAGCCCATGAGGACGATCGGCATCGCCGCGATGTCGGCGCCGTCCATCACGGCGGATGCCGCCGGCGCACCTTCGAGGGTCTTGCCGTCCGGCCCCATCGCCCGCATGCCTTCGCCGGACGCCAGTTGCTCGAACTCGCGCACCATGTCGTCCGCCTGCTCGGCGGTGTTGAAGCCGTTCTGCCCGCCCGAGAGGCCGTTGCCGCGCCGATCGGTGACGAGGACGTCGAAGCCCGCTTCGTGGAAAGCATGGGCGAACCCGCGCCAGTGGCGCATGCCGGGCTCTTCCGACAGGCCGTCCGGCTTTTCGTTCAGGACGTACTTGCCGCTCGTTTCGTCGCGGGTGACAGGTGCGGAGTTCGGATCGTCCAGGGCGGTGATCTCGTTGCCGCCGCCGTTGTTCATCACGACCAGCGCACGCTGACCTCCGCCATTCCCGCTCGGAATGCCGTCACCTCGGATGTACCAGCCGCGCAGCTTGATCTCGCCGTCGGTCTTGAGGTGGACCCGCTCGTAGGCATCGCGCGGCGCGGTGAACTCGACCACGAAGGCCTCATCATCGGCGCTCGCGATCGGCTCGCCGTAGGGCGCCTTGCCGAAGTCGGCCGGGCGGCGGATGTCGGCGAGATCGACCGCGCCTTCGGGATCGATCCGGCCCTTCGTGCCGACCGTGCCGGTTTCGCGCGTCTCGACGCGGGCAAACCCCTTGGCGCCCCTGCGCGCCGCCGCAGCGCAGGCCTCGTCCGCCTTACACGCCAACCAGCGTTCGCGGATCTTCGCGTCGGTGAACTCCGCGGTGTAGAAGTCGCCGGCATAGCCGTCCGGCACGAGCTGGTTCAGCGGCATGAAGGGCTGGCAGATGCCGGCCGCGTCGCGGTAACCGGGAAGATCGGCGTTGCGATCGTAGTTGACGCGCGCGGTGCAGTCGGGCGCGGGCGTGCCGGCGTTCACGACGGGTGTCTCCTGCGCACCCGCGGTGCCCGCCAGGAGCGCGAGGCTCGCGGTCATCAGAATTCGACGCATCTTGTTCCTCCCAGGCTCGCGAGGCGACACCGCCATCGTGCAGGTGTGACCACCATCGCCGGTTCCCTTCGATCCTTGATCGCGATGCCGATCCGCGCACCTACTGGGCGGTGGCGGACGGCGTCGCCTCCAGCCGCTGATCGGCGAGCCAGTCCCAGAGGGCCGGATCGCCGAGTGCCGCCGCCTCGACCGCCTCGTGGCTCGTGTTCTCGAACACGGTCAGGCTGGCATTGCGCTTCAAGGCCTTCAGCCGCTCGTAGAGCACGACCGAGTCCGACAGCGGAATGACGTCGTCGTCGGTCCCGTGGAAGACCCAGAAGGCGGTCGTCTCGCCGGTGCGGTTGAGATAGTGCCGGTTGCCGCCGCCCGCGATCGGCACGACGGCGGCAAACGTCTCGGGATACTGCTCGGCCATCGCCCAGGCCGCAAAGGCGCCCCGGCTGTAGCCCATGACGACGATGCGGGATCGATCCACGCGGTGGCTGGCGACGACCTCGTCCAGCGCCGCCTTCACCGTTTCGATGGGATAAAGCAGTTCCTCGCTCGGGTTCTGCGGCGAGAAGACGAGGTAGGGCACCTCGCGTCCGCCCTCGATCATCGCGGGAAGTCCGCTCGATCGCACCTTGTCGACATCGCTGCCGCCCTGGTCGCCGCCGTGCAGCCAGACGATCAGCGGAAAGGCTTGGCTGGAGGACTCGTATCCCGGCGGGGTGGACAGGAGATAGTTCAGCTCCGCCGGGATCGAGGCTGTGGACTTGGCTGCCGTTTGCCCGGCGAGAGCCGGTGCCGTTCCGAACCCGAGAGCCGCCGCGATGGCGAGCGAGGCGATGGTGTTGCGCATGATCGTCGATGCTCCCTATCGGCGTGGAACGCGGTCCGGGTGGCCCCAGTCTTACGCGGGCAGGACGGTCGCGACGATCGTGCGGTCCAGCGCCTCGTAGTCGTAGTAGCGGATGGTCTCGTAGAGCTCGGCGCGTGTCTGCATGCGATCGAGGAGCGAAGCCGGCGTGCCCTCGGCCGCAAGACGGGCGTAGAGTTCCCCTTGCGCCTTCGCCGCGACGCGCAGCGAGGTCACCGGCCAGATCACCATGGCGTAGCCGAGGTCTTGGAACTCCTGCGCGGTGAGGGCCGGGGTGCGGCCGAACTCCGTCATGTTGGCGAGAAGTTTCACGCCGGGCAGGCGGCCCGCGACCTCGCGGAACATCTCGACCGAGGTCAGCGCCTCCGGGAAGATCGCGTCGGCGCCCGCTTCGAGATAGAGCTTGGCGCGCGCGACGGCACCCTCGATGCCCTCGCTCGCGGCGGCGTCCGTGCGCGCGATCACCACGAGGTCGCGCGAGGCACGCCGCGCGGCGTTCACCTTCGCCGCCATGTCCGTCGGCGCGGCCAGCTGCTTGTCGTTGAGATGGCCGCACTTCTTCGGCAGGAGCTGGTCCTCGATCTGCACGGCCCCCGCGCCCGCGTCCTCGAAGGAGCGGACCATGTGCATGACGTTCAGCGCCTCGCCGTATCCGGTGTCGCCGTCCGCCAGAAGCGGCAGGCCCGAGGCGCGCGCGATCTGGCGGATGAAGAAGCTCATGTCCTCGACGGTGAGGATGCCGAGGTCGGGCAGCCCCATCGAGGCGCTGACCGCGGCGCCCGAAAGATACAGCGCCTCGAACCCGGCGTCGCGCGCCTGGATCGACGCGAGGCCGTTGTGCGCGCCCGGGATGCGCAGGATCTCCGGGCGATCGATGAGGGCGCGGAAGCGGGCGCCGGCGGTGGCTCGGGGAAGGTCGGCGGCGACGAGATAGGTCATGGAATGCGGTCCTTGGACGTCAGGTCTCGCTGTCGGCCATGTGCGCGACGCGCTTGCGCAGGCGTGGCGCGATCACGGGGACGAGCAGCACGGCCAGTGCCACGAGCCAGATAACGACGGCGACGGGAGACTGGAGAAGGATGGTGGGGTCGCCGTCCGAAAGCGACATGGCCCGGCGCAGGTTGTCCTCGAAGAGGCGCGCCAGGACGAAGGCGATGAGGAGCGGGATCAGCGGGAAGCCGACCTTGCGCATGACATAGGCGAGGATGCCGAGGAGCACGGTGAGCACCAACTCGAACGGCGAGTTGGTCGCGGCGTAGACGCCGGCGAAGCTGAGGCCGAGGATGCCCGGAAACAGGATCCAGTATGGAACGAGCAGCAGCCTGGCGAAGAGCCCGACGAGCGGCAGGTTGAGCACCAGCAGCATGATGTTGCCGATGTACATCGACGCGATCAGGCCCCAGGCGATCTCCGGGCGTTGCGTGAACAGAAGGGGCCCCGGAGTGATCGAGTACATCATCAGCGCGCCAAGCAGCACGGCGGTCGTGCCCGAGCCCGGAATGCCGAGCGCCAGCATCGGCACCATGGAGGCGGTCTGCGCGGCGTTGTCGGCGGTCTCGGGCGAGGCAAGGCCGCGCATGTCGCCCTTGCCGAACGTGCCCTTGTCCGAGATGCGCTTCTCCACCGTGTAGGCCAGCGCGGAGGAGACCGCCGCGCCCGTGGCCGGCAGGATGCCGAGGAAGAAGCCGACGCCGGTCGCCCGGAGCATGGCGGGCGTGCAGGTGCGGATCTCGGACCACTTCAAGCGCTCGCCGCCCGAATAGTTCGTCACCGTCCCGGAGCGCAGTCCTTCGGCCACGACTAGGATCTCGCTCACCGCGAAGAGGCCGATGGTCAGCGTCGTGAAGTCGATGCCGCCCAGTAGCTCCAGCGAGCCGAAGGTGAAGCGCTCGATCCCCGAGCCGCCGTCGATGCCGACCATCGCCAGCAGCAGGCCGAGGGCGATGGCGGTCCAGGTCTTGGCGGGCCGCGCCTCGCCGATCGTGGCGAGAAGCGTGAAGGACAGCGTCATCAGCGCGACGTATTCCGCCGGACCGAAGGTCACCGCGATGCGGGCGAGCGGCACGGCCAGGAAGGTGAGCAGTACGACCGTCAGCGTGCCGCCGACGAAGCTGCCGATGCCGCTGATGGCGAGCGCCGCGGCACCGCGCCCCTTCTGCGCCAGCGGGAACCCGTCCACGGTCGTCATCACGAGACCGGGATCGCCGGGAATGTTGAGAAGGATCGACGAGATGCGCCCGCCGTAGCCCGAGCCGTAGTAGATGCCGGCCAAGAGGATCAGCGCGCTTTCCGGCGGCAGGCCCAGTGCATAGCAGAGTGGCAGAAGGAGCACGATCGAGTTGATCGGCCCGATGCCCGGCAGGGCGCCGACGGCGGTGCCGAGCGCCGCGCCGAGGAGCGCCAGCAGAAGGTTGAACGGCGTCAGCGCGACGGAGAAGCCGTAGGCGAGCGAAGCGAGAGCGTCCATGGTCTCACATTCCCAGCGGGCCGCGCGGCAGGCCGAGGCCGAGCCCGAGGTCGATCAAGGCAAAGATCACGGCGGCCGTCGCCACCGCGCCGACGAGCGCGGGCACGGGCCGCCCCTTGAACGCGAGCGCGCACAGGAAGCCGAGGATGGCGGTGGCGGGAACGAAGCCCAGCGGCACGAGGATGAACGGGTAGACGAGGGACGCGGCGGCGACGAGGACAATGCGGCCGTAGTCGCCGGCCTCCCAGGTCATGGCCGTGGGCCGCAGCACGATGGAGGCGCCGCAGACCAGGAGGATCAGGCCGACGATGATCGGAAAGGCCTTCGGCCCCACCGGATCGGCCGCGAAGGCGACCTCGAGGCTGACGCCGTGCCAGACGGCTCCAAGTCCGAGGAGAAGGACGACGATCCCGCTGATGCGGTCGAAGATCGCGCTCGCGGCCATGGGATCACTTCCCGCTGGTGGGCAGGCCGACCTCGGCCGCCAGCGCCCGGAAATCCTGCGTACGCTTCTTGGCGAACGCGTCGAACTCGGGCCCGACGAGATCGTATTCGAAGAGACCCTGCTCGGTGCGCGCCTTCTGCCATTCGGGGTTGGCGTTCAGCTTCGTGAGCGCATCGGTCCAATAGGTGTATTGCGCGTCCTCGATGCCCGGAGGCGCGTAGAAGCCGCGCACGATCGGCCATTCCACGTCGTAGCCTGCCTCCTTGGCTGTGGGCACGTCGGCATAGGCGCCCGGCAGGCGCTCCGCCGAGAAGGTGGCGAGAACCCGGATCTCGCCGGCTTCGAGCTGGCCGAGCATTTCCGACGCGTCGCCCGGCAGGGCTTCGATCGTGCCGCCGAGAAGCGCCGCAAGAGCTTCGCCGCCGCCCTCGTAGGACAGGTAGCGCATCCCCTTGGGATCGACGCCGGCCGCCTTGGCCACCAACGCGGGCTTCATCCAGTCCTGGCTGCCGACCGTGCCGCCGGCACCGATCGCCACGGACGAGACGTTCTCCTTCAGCGCGCCGACGAAGTCCTCCATCGTCTTGAAGCGGCTGTCCTTGCGCACGGCCAGGACCCCGTAGTCGGCGCCGACGGCACCGAGCCAGCGGACGTCGTTCTCGGAGAAACGGCCGAACTTCCCCTGCGCGAGGTTGACCCACGAGCCCGTGGAGACGGCGACGATGACGTTGGGATCGGTGCGACGCTGCGCCTGGATCATGTTGTAGGCGACTGCACCGATGCCGCCCGGCATGTTGGTGGTGCGGATCGTCGGCTCCACGATGCCGAGTTCGTTGAGCTTCTGCGAGGTCAGGCGGCAGGTGAGATCGAAGCCACCGCCGGGCGCGGCCGGTGCGATGCATTCCGGATTGCGGGGCTGGAAATCCTGCGCAGCCGCCGCTCCGGAAACGAGAAGGGCAAGGGCCGTCAACCAAGGCGCATGTGACATTGCGAACCGTCCTCCCAAACGATGCGTGATGAAGTGTCGACAGAGTTTCGCAAGATCGGTAGGATTGCAACCGGGAAATGTCGGGTTTCGCGTTCTTTGTCGACAGATTGCGTTGTCCGAGAGGTTTCGTCACGAGGACGCATGCGTTCGAACCAGTCCGCGTCGATCTACGAGAAGCTCAGCCGCGCGATCCTGCAGGGCGATATTCCCCCAGGCGCGAAGCTGAGCGAGCCGGCGCTCGCCGATCAGCTGCAGGTGAGCCGGGCACCCGTCCGCGAGGCGATCCGTCGGCTTCAGGAACGCGGCATCGTGGTGCATGTGCCCAATCAGGGCGTTCGCGTCGTCTCGCCGAGCCTCGATGAGTTTCTTGCCATCCTCGACGTGCGCGAGGCCCTGGAGGCGATGGCCTGCCGGCTAGCGGCCGCGAGCATGAGCGAGCGCGAGATTGCCGAGTTGCAGGAGATCGTCGCCATGCATGGTCGGGCGTTGGAAGCCGATCCGGCGGGACCCTACCTGCAGCAGGACTTCGACACCGACTTCCATGTCCGCGTCGCCCGGGGCTGCGGCAACCCGGTGCTGACGGAGCTTCTGTGCGACCAGTTCTACCCGCGGCTCAAGCTGTGCCGGGCGCGACACGGGTCGGTGAAGGGACGTGGTCTCGTGGCCTGGCGGGAGCACGTGCGGATCATGGAAGCGCTCGCCGAGCGCGATGCGGAAGCCGCCGAATTCACCATGCGCCGTCACGTGAGAGCGGCGAGGGCTGCCCTGATCGCCGCGACATCCACGCCTCGAAAGGATTGAGGCGCTGCACCCGGCGTCCGCCAGCCGGTCGGGCACGCTCGCCTCGGCTGCGTGCCCTCGCTGATGCGGCTGCCGTCAGTCTGCGAGGCGTTCGCGGGCCGCGGCCTGCGCCTGACGGATCTGCCCGCGGTAGAGGTCATCCTTTCCGGGATACCACGCCATGGATCCGATCGCGTCGAAGCCGGGGATGGTCTCCATGTGGCGCACCATTCGCTGCCGCATGGCCGCACCGGGAAGGGCACCGCGCAATGCGCCGAGATTGTCGCTCATGTGGTCGGGGTCGGAGGTCCCGCACAGAACGCACGTCACGGCCGGATGGGCGATGACCCATTTCAGGAAGAACTGGGCCCAGCTCCGCGTGCCGAACTCGGCAGCGAAGTCCGGCACCGGATGCCCCCTGGTCACATGCATCAGCCGCGCCTTCTCCAGAGGAAGGTTGACGAGGACCCCGACGCCCCGTTCGGCCGCCGCGGGCAGGAGCCGCGCCTCCGCCGTCCGGTTGAAGATCGAATAGTTCGTCTGGACCATGTCGACCTCGCCTCGTTCCACGATCGCGGCGAGGTCGTCCTGGTAGCCGGACTCGTGATGCGTGACGCCGACATGGCCGATCAACCCTTCCCTCCGCCACGCCTGGAGAAGCGGCAGGACGACGGGCGCGTTGGTCAGGCTGTGGCATTGCATGAGGTCGATGGTGGAACGCCAGACGCGCAGCTGGGAGCGCTCGAGACTTTCGCTCGCGTGTCCGGTGTCGCCGAGATAGTCGCCGGTGGCCCAGATCTTGTTGGCGAGGAAGACGTCCGAGGCATCTGGCATTTCCGAGAGGATCGCGCCGACCGTCGTCTCCGCCGAGCCGTAGAGCGGCGAGGTATCGACGACGCCGCCACCGCCCGCGACGAAGCGCGCCGCCACGTCGCGCAGGCGGTCGCGCGGGTCTCCCGGCAGGAGATCGAAGGTCAGGAACGTGCCGAGCCCCAAGGTGGCCAACTCGCGACCCGTTCGCCCGATCCGCCGTGTGATCACGGGTTCGGTGGTTTCCTGCTCCGGCGCCCGCGCCGGCGCTGGTGCCTGGGCGCCGGCCTGCCCCGCACCCGCCAGCGTGGCACCTGCCGCCGCGGCTCCCGCGGCGGCGCCGAGGAAGCGTCTCCTGTCCATTCGCAGCGAATCCGTCGTCATCGCGCGTCGCTCCCGTTTTCAGAACTGCCAACCGGAGGGGACCCAGGCGTAGCCCGTGTCCGTCCGCAGGATCCGGCCGAGACCGGGGAAGGGGAAGTGGAAGCCGAGGACCAGCATGCAGTCGGCGGCCGCCCGGTCGAAGATGCGGCGGCGCGCGGCGGCAGCGGTCTCGCCGTCGCGGTCGGGACCCGGCCGCCAGGGCCGGTCGATGTTGACCACCGGATGGTAGGCGAGGTCGGCCGTCAGAAGGAGCTGGTCGTTGCCGGACTGGACGAGGAAGGCCGCCATGCCCGGCGTGTGGCCGGCCGCCACGATCGTGGACAGTCCCGGCACGAGCTCCGCGCCCGCCTCGTAGAACTCGACATGGCGCGCCACCGGCTCGACGCTGCGCTTGATGTTGGCGGCGAAGCGCTGTCGGAACTCCGGCGGGACCGGCATGTAGGACAGGTCCGGCTCGCTCTCGACGAAGAAGGCCCAGTCGGCGCGCGGCACCATGACCGTGGCGTTCGGGAAAGCCCGCTCGCCCGCCTCGGTGCTGAGATTGCCGACGTGGTCCGGATGGGTGTGCGAGATCACGACGAGATCGATGTCCGCGGCCGAGACGCCGGCGGCGCGCAGGTTGTCGAACAGCCGGGCACCGTTCGGACCCATCGTCGTTCCGGCGCCGGCCTCGAGGAGGATGCGGCGACCGCCGGTTTCGAGAAGGAGCGTGTTGAGGTTCAGCGTCATGAAGTCGGTCGGCAGGAAAGCCTGCCGCAGAACGGCTTCCAGCTCCGCTTCCGGCGCATCGCCGGCATAGACCCTCGGCGGCCCGCCGATCACGCCGTCGCTGACGACCGTGGCGGCGATCTCGCCGATGCGGAAGCGATAGAGGCCGGCGTTTCCGGCCGGCGGCCTGGCGTCCTGCGCCAGCGCGGCCGGCGCGAAGGGCGCCCCGGCCAGGGCGCCGGCGGTGCCGGCCACGGCGCCCAGCATGATCCTGCGTCTGTTCATCGTGAGCATTCGTCGCTCCTCTCTGCGGAATGGTCGCACTGCACCGACCGCTTCGGTCGCTGCGGCTGGAGGGCAGGGTGACGGAGTGGCTCCGTTTCGATAAGCCGATCAAACACGAGCAAGCTGATCGCCTGAGGTGAGCAATGGTCCCCGTCCGTCTCGACCATCTGGAGGTCTTTGCCGCCATCGTGCGTGCGGGAGGGTTCCGCGCCGCGGCGGCGGAGCGCGGCGTCTCCTCGTCCGTCATCAGCCAGACGATGAATGCGCTCGAAGCGTCGCTCGGACTGCGGCTCCTCAACCGGACGACGCGCAGCGTCGCGCCGACGGAAGCGGGCGAGCGCCTTCTGCAGCGCCTCCAGCCCGCGCTGGAGGACGTCCGCCATGCGCTGGTCGAGCTCGGGCAGCTGCGCGACGTTCCCTCCGGCCAGATCCGCATCAACGCGCCGGGGCCTGCGGTGGACCACGTCCTGTGCCCGCTCGCCTTCGCGTTCATGGACCGGTATCGCGAGGTCAGCATCGAACTCGTCAGCGACGCCGCCATCGTCGACATCGTGGCGCAGGGGTTCGACGCGGGCGTACGGTTCGGCCGGCAGCTGGCGCAGGACATGATCGCGGTGCCGCTCGGGCCGCCGTTGCGTTACGCGATCGTCGCCTCTCCGGACTATGTGAACCGGCGCGATCGCCCCGTGGTGCCGTCCGATCTCGTTCTCCACGACTGCATCCGACGCCGCTATCCCGGCGGGACGCTTTCGACCTGGGCCTTCGAGAAAGCCAGGGAATCCCTCGAGATCGAGCCACAAGGACGACTGACGCTCAGCTCCGCCCAACAGGAGCTGCAGGCGGCCGTCGCCGGCCAGGGGATCGCGCATGTCTTCGAGGACTACGCCCGCGACGCGCTGGCGGACGGCAGGCTGGTCGAGCTTCTGGCCGACTGGAGCCCGAGCCTGCCGAGCTGGTTCCTCTACTATCCGAACCGCCGCCACAGCAGCGCGGCCATGCGCGCGTTCGTCGATTTCGTGCGCGAGCGGTCCCGGTACGTCGGCGTTCGGGACGAAGGCGATCACGAGGCTACGCGCTAGCCGCGCTTTCCGACGCCGACACACGCTCCGATGCGCGGTCATGCGGTGGCGCCCCCTTGCGACGGATCCGGTAGACGGCGGCCGGCGGGATGTTGGCGAGCGTCCGGCCGACGCGCGTTGCTTCGAGGTCGAGGCGTGCGAGGATCTCGGGGCGGACCGGGCACCGGGGCCCGTAGGTGAACTGGTGGAACGCACCGTCCGGTGCCATGCGGTCGAACGACCCTTTCAGGATCGCCAGAACCTGGCGCGGCGGCATGGAGAGCACGGGCAATCCGCTCACGACCGCGCCGATGGGCCGATCACAGAACGGTGCGTGCGTTCGCAGCCGCGCGGCATCCATGCAGAGCGTGCGCACATCCGGGAACCGGAGCCGCAGCGCCTCGGCAAAGTCCGGTTGCGCCTCCACGAGGACGAGGTCCTCCGGTCTGACGCCGCGTTCGAGCAAAGCCCGCGTGAAGACGCCCGTGCCGGGTCCAAGTTCGACCACAGGTCCGGTCCGTTCGCACAGGCCGGAGGTGATGAGGCGACCCAGGGCCTGGCTCGACGGCGCGACGGCGGCCACCCGCAGCGGGTCTTGCAGCCATGCCCGGAAGAAGCCGAAGGCGTCCGCGAGCGGCCGTGGCGGCGTCGCGTAGGGGATCGCGGCGGCCATGGCCGTGGGTTCGGTGGACCGGGCGCACCAGCGCTCCGACGACGGGCTCACCATGACGCACCGCCGGTCCGGCGCCGGCCGGGAAGGCGTCGCGCGTTCAGAAACATCGTCGCCTGCGCTGCGAGGAGGCAGCCGAGAGCCACGAGCGCCAGAACCGTGGTGTTCGCGTCGCGCACCGAATGGGACGCCAGGAAGCCGGCGCCGATGAAGAGCCCGTTCCAGACCGCGATGCCGGCGCTCGATGCGAGGAGGAAGCCGAGCGAGCGGCCCGGCAGAAGGCCCGCGAAGGTCGGGGCGAACAGGCGCACGGTGGGAAGCAGCTGGAACGAGAAGGCCAGCGCCGTCCGGTTCCGGCGATAGGCCGCGATGCGGCGCTCGACCCGGTCGCCCGGCATTCCAAGGTATCCGCCGGCGCGTTCGAGGAAGCGCAGCGACCGCTCTTCGCCGACGCCTCTCACGGCATAGAAGCACGCGGCGCACCCCAAGGCGCTGCCGAGGGTGGTGGCGGCGAAAGCCGTCGGCAGGGCCCAGGCACCCTCCGCGGAGGAGATGCCGATTGCCAGCAGCATGCCGTAGGACGGCATGATCGGCACGAAGCGCTCGGCAAGGCCGAAGGCGAAGAGGCCGAGCGATCCGTAGACCGTGATGCAGGCCATGAGGTTTGCGAGCGGATCCATGCTCAGCCCCCATGCTCTGGGATGGTGAGGAAGGCGATCAGCGGCGTGACGTCGGGTCCACCGAAGCGAAGGCCGATGAGATCCTCGGAGACGTCCCAGAGTCGCTTGCCCACGTGAGCGGCAAGAGCGGCCGTCGGCAACTTCGCCTCCGTGGGATAGCCGCGCGTTTCGGCGAGCCTGTGCGGACCGTAGTAGCCGCCCCCACGAACCTCGGTTGCGGTCGCCGCGAACAGGGTGGGCAGGGCGCCCTGGGCGGCGGGCTGGAACAGGAAGGGCAGGAGCGAGCGCACGATGCCTTGCGGGCTGCGACGGCCCGGCGCGTTGTGGAGAAGATCCGTACGCGAGACGCCGGGATGGGCGGCGATGCTCGCGATGCCCCATCCGGCCTCGTCGCTTCGCCGCTGAAGCTCGAGAGCGAACATCAGGCAGGCGAGCTTCGACTGCGCATAGACCGCCATGGGCTTGTAGCTGCGCTCGGCCTGGAGGTCGGCGAAATCGATGCGGCCGCTGCGCGCCGCGACGCTGGAGAGCGACACGACGCGCGGATCGCTTCCCTTGCGAAGCAGGGGCAGCAGATGCGACGTCAGGGCGAAATGTCCGAGATAGTTGGTCCCGAACTGAAGCTCGAACCCGTCGCTCGTGGTCTGCCGGTGCGGCGGCGTCATGACTCCGGCGTTGTTGATCAGCACATCGATGCTGTCTCGACTGTCGGAGAGACGCCGACCGAACCGGGCGACGGAGGCGAGATCGCCGAGGTCGAGGGGTTCGAAGCTGACCTTGGCGTCGGGCACGATCCGCAGGATGCGCGTGACGGCGTCCGATCCCTTGGCGGGATTGCGACCCGCGACGATGACATCCGCTTCGGCTCGCGCCAATGCCAGTGCCGTCTCGAAGCCGAGGCCCCCGGTTCCCGTTACGACGGCGGTGGTGCCGCGTTGCGAGGGCATGTTCCTGGCGGTCCAATGGTTGCTCATCGTCGTCTCCTTCTGCGGTGTCGGTTCGGGGAGAGAGGGGAAGGCGTTCGCGCCCGGCCTGCGGCGCCGGACATCGCGGACGCTCAAGTTGCGGCGGCGTCCGTCTTCAGGACGGAGCGGGTGCGTCTCACGCCGATGGTCTCGGTCGTGGCGAAGGGGAGCGATCGCAGGCGCCGCCCGGTCGCCGCGAAGATCGCGTTGCCGATCGCGGCGGCGGTCGGAACGATGCCTGGCTCCCCCGCGCCGCCGGGCCCGAGCGTGCTGTCGACGAGCGCAACGGAGATCCGGGGCGCGTTGGCGATGCGCTGGACGGGGAAATCGTGGAAGTTCGTCTCCACCACCGCGCCGTCGTCGAGCGTGATCGTGCTCATCAGAGCGGTGGTGACGCCGAAGACGATGCCGCCTTCCATCTGGGCGACCACGGCATCGGGATTGATCACCGTTCCCACGTCGATGGCGCAGAACACGTGGTCGACCGTGACCTCGCCGTCCGCGGCGACCGTGACTTCGGCGACCTGTGCGATGACGCTGCGATAGCACGCCTCGATCGCGATCCCGCGTCCGCGCCCCGGTGCCATCGCGGTTCCCCAACCGGCGAGCGAGGCCACCGTGTCGAGGACCGCGAGATGACGCGGATCGTCGCGCAGGAGCGCGCGTCGGTAGGCCAGCGGATCCGCGCCGACTTTGGCCGCGCATTCGTCGATGAAGCTCTCGGCGAAGAAGGTGTTGAAGGAGTAGCCGTTCGATCGCCACAGGCCGATCGGCATGTGGCTCGCGACGTCCCGGCTGCGCACCCGGCGCGCGGGAATGGCGTAGTGCGCCTTCTCCAGCCCCTCCACCGTCAGCCTGTCGCCGTCCGGCCCGGGCTTGATGGGCAGGTTGCGCTCGGCGACGGACTGGATGACCGATTGCGCCGCCACCGTGGCGTCGTAGGCGATGGGGAGCCCGTCGGATCCGAGGGCCATGCGCAGCCTCGCCGCCGCATGGCTGCGGAAGAGGCCCCTCGCGATATCCTCCTCCCGGGACCAGATCAGCTTGACCGGCCGTCCCGGATGCCGCGCGGCGAGGAAGGCCGCCTCGGTGACCACGTCCTGGTCGCTGCGGCGGCCGAACGCGCCGCCGTTCATCGTGACGTTGCAGGTGACCGAGGTCGGCTCGGTGCCCGCCCAGCCCATGCCCGTGCCGACGCCGACCCGGATGCTGAGCGGCCCCTGCGAGGGGACCCAGGCTTCGGCCGACCCGTCCGCGCGCAGGACGACGGTGGCATTAAGCGGCTCCATGCAGGCATGGGCGACGAACGGTACGCGGTAGTCCGCTTCCACGAGCGATGCGGACGGGTCACCGAACGCGATGTCGACGTCGCCTTCGAGAAGATGCTCGTGCGGATCGTCCGCGGAGAGCGCGCCGAGAAGCCGCGTCGAGAGGTCGAGGCTCGAAACCGCGTCGGCCTCGGTGCGGGTCCAGGCGACGTCGAGCTGCCAAGCCGCCTGTTCGGCCTGCCACCACGAAGCGGCGACGATGGCGACGTGGCGACCGTCGACGACCGCAAGATCGATCACGCCGGGCAGAGCGCGGACCGCCGCCTCGTTGCGCACGTGGTCGACCCCGGCGCCGAAGACCGGCCCGTGTCGGATCGCGGCGTGGAGCATGTCCGGCAGAACCACGTCCATGCCGAACACGGGCGCGCCGCGAACCTTGGCGGGAAGGTCGACGCGCGGCTGCGAGCGTCCGATCAGCCGCCATTGGTCGGCGGGCTTGAGCACGATGTCGTGGGGCGGCGCAAGCACGGCGGCGTCGCGTGCGAGCTCGCCGTACGGGATGCTGCGCCCTGAGCCAGCGTGACGGACGAAGCCGTCGCCCGTCGTCAGGGTCTCCACCGGGACGGCGAGACGGGCGGCGCCAGCCTCGAGAAGCATGTGCCGGGCCGAGGCGCCCGCGACGCGCATCGGATGCCACATCGCGATGGTGGATCCCGACGCGCCCGTGGAAATGAAGCCGAGCTGCCCGAGCACCCGCCGGGCCAACCACACCACCGGCCCGCTCGCCTCCTCCGGCCGGACCTGCAGGACGTTCGTCCAGGTCGAGTAGGCCGGATGCGGTTCGGTCGGGAAGACCACGCTCAGCCTGTCGTCCATGGGAACGTCGAGTTCCTCCGCGACCAGCATGGCCAGGCCCGTGTGAATGCCCTGACCCATTTCGGCCCGTGGGACCTGCACCACGATCCGGCCGTCGTCGTGGATCGTCAGGAAGGCGTTGAGGGCGGCTTGCTCGCCCTCGGCATGCCCCGACAGCCCATCGACGTCGACGGTTGCGAGGTAGCCGATGCCGCCGACCGCGGCGACGAGGGCGGTGCCTCCGAGGGCCGCGCCTGTGAGTAGGAAGGTGCGGCGGGACAGAAGGTTCGGCATCGCGGAGATCCTCAAGCCTGCGAGCGCGCCGCCGCGGCGCGATGGATGGCGCGGCGGATGCGCGGATAGGTCCCGCATCGGCAGATGTTGGTGATAGCGTCGTCGATCTCGGCGTCGCTCGGGTTCGGCACGCGGTCGAGAAGCGCGGTGACGGCGACGAGGAAGCCGGGCTGGCAGAAGCCGCATTGCGGCACCTGCTCGTCGATCCAGGCCTGTTGCACAGGAGAAAGCGCACCGTCGGCGCCGGAAAGCCCTTCCACCGTCACGACCGTGGCGTCCGCGACCTCGCCGAGCGTGATCGCGCAGGATGGGGTGGACTCCCCGTTCACGAGGACGCGGCAGGCCCCGCACTGCGATGCGCCGCAGCCGTACTTGGTGCCGCGGAACCCGAGGTCTTCCCGCAGCACCCAGAGGAGGGGCTTGTCCTGCGGAGCGGTGACGGTCCGGAGCGTGCCGTTGACGTTGACGGGTGGCATGGGATCTCCAATGGCTGGGGCCGACGCATCGACGCGCCGTTGGGTTGCGGTGGCGCAAAGCGGGCGCGACCGGTCGCACCGATGCCGGCGCGCGGCGCGATCCAGCGCCTGCGGTCGATCGGCTTGCACACGAGGCGCGAGGTCACGCCCGGGCTATGATGTCCTCTGGATGGGTTCCCTGCCCCCTTCACGCCGGGGGGCCGGGCCGCCGAACCACGCCGCGAACGCGATCGCGTCCGTTGCAAGGTTCGGGGCTACTGAATGGGGCCGTCGAGCTTTGGTTCGTCCGTCCGATCACTCCGACGGGCGGCGAGCATCCGCCGATGAGGACGACCGTCCGTCACCGTGGGGAGCGAGGGCTGATGCCGTTCCGTCTCATCTGCCGGGTGGTCGGCTTCAACGCCGGCAGGCCTGTCGTCTCGGACAAGAGGGAAGAGCAGGGCGAGAACCGAGCTGATGGGCAGGTCACTGAGGGCGAAGGGAGCGTCGTTCGCCGCTTTCGAGCGTGTCATGGCGCATGCTTCTCCGTATCGTTTCGAACATGGTGAACGTGGATCTCTCGAGGATCCACGGCTCCGGACGCCGTCTGCCAGTGCGGCAAGGCCGCCGGGGCAGTCCGGGGAGGCGACGACGGTTGGCCTCGTCGCTTCGAGAGGCAAGTTAACCGTGTCCTGTCGTCTGGCTGTGTCGGCATCGTCCTCTATTGTCGCGAATTGTATCGGCGGAATGCTGCAAAGCCCTCCGCCGTCGCGCGGGCTGACACATTACGCGACAGTTTTCTTCGGGCATTCTGCAGGAACCTTCCGTATGCATTGCTTGCGAACCAGCAACCGGGGCAGTCCATGGAGTCCGTTCCACATATAGCGGTCGTCGACGACCATCGGGACATCCGCGATCTCGTCGGCAAATACCTTCAGCAACAGGGCTACCGGGTGAGCCTTGCCGAGAGCGGCGCCGCGCTGCGGCGTCTCCTCGATCGCGGCGCCATCGATCTCATCGTGCTCGACGTCATGATGCCGGGCGAGGACGGGCTCTCGGTGTGTCGCGAGCTGAGGGGCGGCTCGCGCAGCGGGGTCGGCATTCCCATCATCTTCCTGACCGCGCGCCGCGACGAGACCGACCGCATCGTCGGCCTCGAACTCGGCGCCGACGATTATCTCGTGAAGCCCTTCTCGCCGCGGGAGCTCCTGGCGCGCATCAAGGCGGTCCTGCGCCGGGTGCGGGAGCTTCCGCCGCAGGCGGCCGCGCGCAGCGCCGGAATGATGCGGTTCGACCGCTGGGTCCTCAACCTCGCCCGGCGCGAGCTGCAGGGCGACGACGGGATCGGGGTTCCCCTGTCGACCGCCGAGTTCCGCCTGCTCAAGGTCCTGATCGAACGCCCCGGCGTCGTCCTCAGCCGCGACCAGCTTCTCGACCTGACGGTGGGCCGCGAGGCCGACCCGTTCGACCGCTCGATCGACAACCAGATCAGCCGCCTTCGCCGCAAGGTGGAGGCCGACCCGAAGAACCCGGTGATCATCCAGACCCATCGCGGCGGCGGCTACAGCTTCATGCCGGAGGTCACGGCGCCATGAGCCGCATCCTGCACTGGTGGCACAGAAGCCTGACGGTCCAGCTCCTCGGCTCGATGCTGATCGCGCTGTTCGCATCGCAGTCGATCGGCATCTGGATTTCCTGGGGCAAGTTCCAGGCCGACATGCAGACGGCCGCGCGGACCGAACTCGCCAGTCGCGCCGCCGCGGTCGCCAGGCTCATCGAGTCCTCGTCCGACGACGTCCAGTCGGGTATCGCGCGGGTCAACAGCACGGAATACACGCGCTTCTGGATCTCGCGCGACGTCGCCCCCGATCTGCAGAGCTGGGTGCACGAAGCGGCCGAGCGCTTCGAGGTGCCGCTGCGCGTTCTCCTGAACGGGGCCCCGTCCGGTGCATCCGGAGCGGTCGATCCGCAATCCAACGGACCGGACGCCGATCTGCCGACGATCGACGCGACCTGGACGAGGGCGGTTCCGGGGCAGACCGATCTGCCACCCCAGGCGGTCTATCTCGACTATGCCGAGCGCAACGGTGCCGGGGTCATCGTGCCGCTCGGCGACGGGAAGGCCCTGAACGCCGCGTTCTACAAGGAATTCCTGCCGTCGATCTGGAAGACCCATCTGCCGCTCGCCCTGGCGCTGACGGCCATCCTCGTTTCGATGGTCGCCATGGTGATCCTTCACGGGGTCTCGGGGCCGCTGCGCCAGCTGACCAAGGCCGCCGACACACTGGGACGTGGCGAGGCCGTGCCGCCCCTCAAGGCGTGCGGCACCGACGATGTCCGCCGCACGGCGGAAGCCTTCAACCGCATGCAGGAGCGCCTGCATCGGTTCGTCGAGGACAGGACGCGCATGCTGGCAGCGATCGGCCACGACCTGCGCACGCCCATCACGACGCTGCGCCTGCGAACCGAATTCATCGAGGATGCCGAGCTCAAGGACCGGATGCTGTCGAGCATCGGCGAGCTCGAGGAGATGACGGAGGCCACGCTGTCGCTCGCCCGGCAGGACACGACCAACGAAGCGACCCGGACGATCGACCTGTCCGCGTTGGTCGAGAGCGTCTGCGAGGACCTCGCCGAACTCGGCCAGTCCGTCAACTTCTTGCACGACGAGCGCGTGACCTATCGGTGCCGCCCGGAGAATCTGAAGCGCATGGTTCGCAACATCGTGGAAAACGCCGTGCGCTACGCCGGACATGCCGAGGTTCGTCTCGTGGCGACCCCGTCGGGCGTCGAGATCCTCGTCGAGGACGACGGGCCGGGCATCCCGATCGATCGGATCGAGGACGTCTTCACGCCCTTCGTGCGGCTGGAGGACTCGCGATCTCGCGAGACGGGAGGGGCGGGCCTCGGCCTGCCGATCGCGCGCGCGATCGCGCGCCAGCATGGCGGAGACATCGTGCTGACGCTTCGAAGCCCCGGCCTGCGGGCGACCGCATCGCTGCCGGCGTGAAGCCCGGCGGCAAGGCTTGCCGACATCGATCCGGCTGCTCGAATGGTCGCGAGCGCCGAGCCGATGCCTGACGCAACACCCGAACGCGCGCAAACCGGTCGCGAGATGCTCCAACCTCCATCCGATCCCTCGCTTCTGCAGCTGCGATGCTTCCTGGCGATCGTGGAGACCGCAAGCTTCGCCGAGGCGGGGCGGCGACTGGGGCTTTCCGCCTCCGTCGTGTCCAAGACGATGGCGCGGCTCGAAGCGGCCTACGGCGTCAAGCTCCTGCACCGATCCACCCATGCGGTTTCGCCGACCGATGAGGGACTGGCCCTGATCGAGCCGGCGCGGGCGGCGGCGCGTGCACTCGCCGAGGTCGCGCAGGTGCTCGATCATTCGGGAGAGCGCAGCGGCGGCACGGTGCGGCTGACGGCTCCCGTCGCCTTCATGCGTCACTGCCTCGTCCCGTCGCTGCCGGCGCTGCGCCGGCAGCATCCCGACATCCGCTTCGATCTTCGGGCCAGCAACGAACTTCTGGACCTAGCTGAGCATGGCGTCGACCTGGCGATCCGCACCGGTCCGCTCGACGGCGTTCCGGGCCACGTCCAGGTCCTCTGGTTCGCCTGCCCCTGGGTGGTCTGCGCCGCACCGCGCTATCTGCGAGACCGCGCGCTGCCGGAGACCCCCACGGACTTCGCAAGCCACGACCTCATCGGCTTTCGTGCCAGCGAGGACGGGCTGGTGAGAGCCTGGACCTTCCGCGACCCCGAGACCGCGATGCGCGTTCGAACCGTGCCCGATCCCATCGCCGTCTTCGACGACGGCGAGACGGGCTGGAGAGCCGCGCTCGACGGGCTCGGGATCGCGCGAGCACCTTTGTTCCTCGCTGCCGAGGCGCTGCGCGAGGGGCGCGTCGTGGAACTCCTGCGACCCCGGCGGGACGACGACATGCCGGTCTCGATCCTGCGACGGGACACGCGGCTGACGCCGGCTCGGGTGGAAAGCGTCATCGCCTTCCTCCGGCGCCAGCCGCCTTCGCTTCGGATCGATTGACGGAGGGCGACGCCTCAAGCGGCGCGCGGCATCTCGGTCTGCGCGATCAGCCGCCAGTCCGCCACCGCGGACAGTCGGTGCGGAAGCGCTTCGTCGCGATAGCGCTGGCTCTCCACGATGGCGCGGAAGGCGGCAAGCGACGGGTAGCGCACGATCAGTACGGCATCCCACGCCTCGTCCTCCGGACCTGCCGCAAACCCGGCGACATCGCCCGTCCAGATCGGGCGCACCCCATCGATACCCATGCCCGTGAGGATCGCGCGGAATGCACCGACGTAGTCACAGAAGTAGACGTCCCGGCCGCCGGGCCGGAAGCGAAGCAGGTTGAGCATGTGGACGGGGGTGTCGGCGGGAATGCGCTCGGCGAGCGTGTCGAGCGACGTGGATGCAATGGAATGGTTCATGGGTCGGTCTCCGTTGATGCGGGGGACCGTGCTCGACCGCGGCGCCGGACGGTAGGCGTCCGCGCGGCATCACAGACTTTCCAGATACGGCCGGGACGGTAAGCGAACCGGGTTCGCCGCGTGAGGGGGCGCACGCGCGCGAGGTCCGTCGCCGCAGCCTTCGTCGAACAAACGCCGCCGTGGTCCGGTACGTCTTTCCTTCGCCCTCGATCCTCAGTCCGCGGCGCGCGGGGTGCGTCCCATGGTTCGCTTGTAGGCCTGCGTGAACGCGCTCTGCGAGGCGTAGCCGACCTCTTCCGCCACGGTGGCGACGCTCGATCCCGAGGACAGCTTGCGCCGCGCGAGGACCATTCGCCAGAGTGCGAGGTAGTCCATCGGCGGGCGACCGACGCGCTGCGTGAAACGTTGCGCGAAGGCGGAGCGGGACATGCCGACTTCGCGCGCCAGCATCGGCGCCGTCCAGCGACGGGCAACCTCGCCGTGCATCAGGCCGATCGCCCTGGCGAGGCGAGGATCGGACAGGGCGGCGATCCAGCCGATGTCATCCTTCGATCCCGCCGCGACGAAGGCGCGGACGGCCTCGACGACGAGGATCTCGGCCAGCCGCTCCGCGACCAGCGAACTGCCGATACCCGCATTCCCGATCTCCGCCCGAAGCGACAATAGGGTCCGCGCGATGCCCGCGGCCGCTGGCGACGTCGGGGCGATGCGGAGGAACCGAGGCAGGGCGTCGAGCACGAAAGGAGCGCAGCCACTCGCAAAGGCGCTGCCTCCGCCGATCATGACGGTGTCGCGGCCGTCGCCAAGGCGAACGGCATCATGTCCGGGCGCGGCATAGAGCTCCATGCCGTCGGTCGGCTCCACAGCGGGATCGCTCGCCACCGTGTAGCGCGTGTCGCTGAGGAGGAACACGTCGCCTTCGGCCATCGGTTCGGGTGCTGCGTCCGGAAGGACGAGCCAGCATCGTCCCGTCGTCATCGCGACGAACTTCAGCCGCGCGCGCCCGTCGAAGCGCAGCGCCCAGTCGCCCGAGGCCTCAAGGCTGGTGCCGCGGACACTTCGCGTTCCGAGAAGCGACACGACTTCGGAGAAGGGATCGAGCATGATTTCGGCGGATCGCGACAAGAATGCAGTCAATCGAACATAGAGCCGCTTGCGACGGCGGCCTAGTCTGCGCTTTTGGCAAAGCGAGGACGTCTCTCATGTCGATCGAAAACAAGACCATCGCCCTCACCGGAGCTGGCCGCGGCATCGGCCGGGCCACGGCCCTGCACCTGGCCGCTCGGGGGGCACGTCTGGTGCTGGGCGCGCGCAGCGAGCCGGAGATCGCCGCGGTCGCGGCTGAGATCGAGGCGGCGGGTGGGCACGCGGTGTACCGGACGGTCGACGTCACCCGGCGGGGCGACCTCGCGGCTCTGGTCGATCTTGCCCGCCACCGGTTCGGTCGGCTGGACGTCATCGTCAACAATGCCGGGATCGGCCCCATCTCGCGCTTCGATGCGCTGCAGGTCGAAGACTGGGACGCCATGATCGACGTGAACCTGAAAGGCGCGCTCTACGGCATCGCGGCTGCCTTGCCGCTGTTTACCGCCCAGCGAAGCGGCCATGTCGTGAACGTCGTCTCCACGGCCGGGCTGAAGATCGTCCCGACCATGGGCGTCTACGCCGCCACCAAGAACGCCCTGCGAACGGCGACCGAGGCGCTCCGGCAGGAGTCGGTGGCTGGCATGCGCGTGACGGAGGTCTCGCCCGGCTTCATCGACACGACCTTCGTCGACACCTTGATCAGCGATCCCGCGGTCCGCGAGGAGATCGGGCGCCGCAAGCGCGAACTCGCCATCTCGCCGGACGCCATCGCACGGGCCATCGCCTTCGCGATCGATCAGCCCGACGATGTCGAGATCGGCAGCATCGTGGTGCGGCCGACGGCGCAGGATTGAACGACCACGGACGACCATCTCCGCCTTCGGCCGCCACGTGCGGATCGCAGCCATGTTCTCAAGCTGCATGGAGCGCGCAAGTGCCGACGGGAGGCAGCTGGCATGGGAGCCGGTCGCTGAAAGGCGAAATTCGAAGGACGGTCGACATCCCGCGAGGCGAAACCGTCCCGAAACAACAGGAGGCTACCTACTCCAGTCGAAGGCGCCTGCGCCTTCTGGCTGACGGTCGAGGTTGCCATGTTTTACCTTGATGAAGACGACACGAGAGTGAGCGCGGCGCGCAAGCGCAGTTACATGATCGACGCGATCACCAGATGGCCGTGGTTGACCCCCGTCGACTGCCTGAACTGCGAGACGGACGAGCAGTTCGTCTCCGCGGTGCAACGCGGTTCCCGCGGTTCCGCCGTCGAGATAGCGGCGGAAGTCGCGCTGTGGATGCGCGGGAAGACGTTCTAGGCCTTCGCTTGCTGAGGCCCGGGACGTCGCGACATGCATCGTGTTACCCCAGCATCGCTGTCGAGGCCGCTTCCCGCGCGGTCCCGGCACGGGACGGGTCGGACGATGGTAGGTCTCTGTCTTTGCGAGCTAGCCCCGAGGATCGCGGGGAAGGCGGGGATCGCGTCGAGGTCGGACCCTTCAGGCCGCCGCCATCGCCCGCGAGCGCGACACGGCCCGTTCACGATGGATCACGTAAAGCCCGGACGCCACGATGATGGCGATGCCCGTCCATGTCATACCGGCCGGAAAGTCGCCGAAGAACAGGAAACCGAAGAGAACCGAGGTCACGATCTCCAGGTAGTTCAGCGGCGCCAGCGTGGAGGACGGCGCGAAGGACAGGGCGTATGTCATCGCGAGATGGCTGATCGTGGCGGCGACGCCGACCGCGAGACAAGCCAGCCAGATCGTGCCTCCGGGCACCGTGAAGGTGATCGACGCGACGCCTGCGAGCGTGCCGAGGCCCAGAAGCGGCAGGCACAGGAGGCTTGCGGCCACCGCCGTGTGGAACTGCATGGCGACCGGATGCTGGCGACGGCTCAGCTGCCGCGTCACGAGCATGTAAAGGGCGAAGCAGAAGGCACTGCCGACCGGCAGCAGGGCCGTTGCGCCGAAATGGGTGAACGACGGCTGGATCACGACAACGGTGCCGCAGAAGGCGACGAGCGCTGCCGCGATACGGCGCGGGCCGACCTGCTCCTTCAGGAGGAAACGGCCCATCAGCAGCAGGATGAAGGGGGAAACGAAGGCGATGGCGAGGGCGTCGGCGATGGGCATGACGCGCACGGCCGCAACGAAGCAGAAGGTCGAGCCGATGCCGGCCACCGCGCGCAGCACCGTCAGCGCGACCGCCCGCCCATCGAGCCGGGACGGCAAGCGCATCGCCACGACGATCGGCGCCATTAGGGACGCCTGGACGAGGAACCGCCCGAGGGTCACCGTGCCGGTGGAGACGCTCTGCACCGCGAACTTCGACGCCACGTCGATCAATGGGGCCACGATGCAGAACATCAGCATGAGGGCGATGCCCGGAAGGACCCGATCGGTCGAGGCGGCTGCGGCAGGATGCGACATGGGGCTCATCCGTCCCGGCTATCTCCCCGGCGCGCGCTCGTCCAGCCCGATTTCGGGGACGTCGATTTGGGCGTCGGGTCCTGTCCCCGCAGTTCGGGTTTCCAGTGCCAAGTCGCCCAGTTGGCCGGCAGCCAGCTAGTGATCGGGCGGGGCGAGAAGCCACGACGTCGGTGGATCATTGCAAGGGATTGTAATCGCGCGTCGAGGGAATGTGCGCCTGCCTCTATTCTCACGTTTTGCAAGGCCTTGCACTGCCATTGGCCCGAAGCTACAAATCTGGCGGGGCGCGTCCGCTAGCGGCGCGCGGGGTGGAAACGGGCCGATCCTTCGGTCGAGAGAAAGAACCAGGACATGCGTGTTGCATTGCTCGGTGCGGGTCGCATCGCGGAAGTTCATGCCCGGGGGATCAAGGGTGCGGGTGCCGAGCTGGCGGGCGTCTACGACCTGCGCCGCGAGGCGGCGGAAGCCGTTGCGGGACGCTTCGGCGGCGCCGTCTACGGCGATGTGGACGCTGCCCTGTCCGACCCCGGCATCGATGCCATCGCCATCGCGACGCCGACGGACACGCATGCCGACTATCTCGTGCGCGCGGTGGCGGCCAGGAAGCAGGTCTTCTGCGAGAAGCCGATCGACCTGTCGCTCGCCCGTGCTCTGGAGTGCATGGCTGAGATCGGCGACGCGGCGGACCGCGTGCAGATCGGCTTCAACCGTCGCTTCGACAAGACCTTCTCGCGCCTGCGCGAACGTCTGAGCGAAGGCGCGATCGGCAAGATCGAGAACCTCACCATCATCAGCCGCGATCCCGCGCCCGCGCCGATCGGATATCTCGCCAGTTCCGGCGGCATTCTGAAGGACATGGCGATCCACGACTTCGACATGGCCCGGTTCATCCTGGGCGAGGAGCCGGTCGAGGTCTTCGCGACGGGCTCGGTGCTGGTCGATCCGGAAATCGGCAGCGTTGGCGACCACGACAGCATCAGCGTCGTGATGCGCACGGCGTCGGGGGTCCAGTGCCAGATCCTCAACTCGCGACGTTGCGCCTATGGCTACGACCAGCGCATCGAGGCCTTCGGCGAGAAGGGCTCCCTGCGGGCCGAGAATCCGCTGGTGGATGAGCTGCGCGTCAACCTCGCGACCGGCACGGATACGCGCTCGCAGCTCTCGAACTTCTTCCTCGACCGCTACATGGACGCCTTCGCCGCGCAGTGGGTCAGCTTCTTCTCCACGCTGAAGGCCGGCAAGCCGCCGGCGGTCACCTTCCGCGACGGCCTTCGCGCGCTGGAGTTGGCCGAGGCCGGCAACCGTTCGATCGCCGAAAAGCGCGTGATCGAGGTTCCCGCGCGCTGAGCGGGCGGTGAGCGAGGGCCGCATGGGCGAGGGGGGGCGACGGCGCGTTACCTTGAGCGACGTCGCCCGGCTGGCGGACGTCTCGCCCTCGGCCGTATCGCGCGCCTTCACCGACGGAGCCTCCGTCTCCAAGGAAACGCGCGCCCGGATCGTCCGGGCGGCGGATCGGCTCGGCTATCGGCCCAACGCCCTCGCGCGCAGCCTGATGACCGGCCGCTCGGCACTGATCGGCCTCGTGTCCAACGCCCTTGTCAACCCGTTCATCATGAACGTCGTCGACGCCTTCACCTTGCAGCTCCAGCGGCGACGGCTTCGGCCGCTGGTGTTCAATCTTTCGGGCGACTTCTCGATCGACGACACCGTGACCCTCATCCGCCAGTATCAGCTGGACGGCGTGATCGTTGCTTCCTCCACGCTCGATCCGGATTTCGCGGAGGCGGTCGCGGCAGCGGGCGTGCCGGTGGTGATCGCCTTCGGCGCGCCGCGGCCGGGGTCGAGCATCAGCGCAGCTCATGTCGACAATGTCGAAGGCGGGCGGCTGGTGGCCGAAGCATTGGTGCGGCGTGGCTACCGGCGTGCCGGTTTCATCGGTGGCGGCGAGGACGTGTCGACGACGCAGGACCGGCTGGCGGGCTTCCGCGCCGCGCTGGCCGACGCTGGCCTCGTGGAGCCGGCGGTCGTCCATGCCGGGCGATACGCACAGGCCGCAGGCTTTGCCGCGGCAAGCAAGCTCGTCGCGCAGGCTCCGGACCTCGATGCCGTGTTCTGCGCCGACGATCTCCTGGCGATCGGAGCCTTCGACGCGCTTCGCGCCATGGGGCGTGCGGCACCGGAAACCGGTATCGTCGGCTTCAACGACATCCAGATGGCGAGTTGGCCGGCCTTCGACCTGTCCACCGTGCGTGCCCCGGTCGACCAGGTCGTCGCTGGCGCGCTCGACATGCTGTCCGAACGGATCGACGCGCCCGGCCGACCGCCGGAGCGGCGCATAGTCGGCTGCGAGTTCGTACCCCGCTCGACGCTGCGTAAGCTGCTCGAACAAGGACGCTGACCGGAGCCGGCGCCGATCCGCGGGAGGCTCAATCGCTGCCCCGCCGGGATGCGGCACGGAATCGCTGGTGGATTGCCGCGCGAAACGGCATTAGTCCTCCCCATGGTGGGAGGATCGACATGAAGTTTGGAGTGCCCAAGGAGCGATTCGCTGGCGAGCGGCGCGTCGCGCTGACGCCCGAAAGCGTCGGACGGTTGCAGAAGCTCGGCTACGAATGCCTGATCGAGACAGGCGCCGGCGACGCCGCGCGCTTTTCCGACGCGGCCTATGAGGCGGCCGGCGCGCGCGTGGTGCTCGATGCCAACGCGCTGTGGTCGCAAGCCGACATCGTCGCCAAGGTGCGGCCGCCGGAAGGGGAGGAGGTGGCCCTCGTCCGCTCCGGCCAGATCCTGATCTCGTTCCTGTATCCCGCCCAAAACGCCGATCTTCTCGAAGATCTGCGCACGAAGGGCGCGACCGTGCTCGCCATGGACATGGTGCCGCGCATCAGCCGCGCCCAGAAGATGGACGCCCTGTCCTCCATGGCCAACATCGCGGGCTATCGTGCGGTGATCGAGGCGGGCAACCAGTTCGGCCGCTTCTTCACCGGCCAGATCACGGCCGCCGGGAAGGTGCCGCCGGCGCGCGTGCTGGTGATCGGCGCGGGCGTCGCGGGCCTTGCAGCGATCGGCACGGCGCAGTCGCTGGGCGCCCAGGTGCGGGCCTTCGACGTGCGGCCCGAGGTCGCCGAGCAGATCCAGTCGATGGGCGCCGAGTTCCTGTTCCTCGACTTCGCGGAAGCCGCCGACGGCGCCGCGACGGGCGGCTATGCCGCGCCGTCGAGCCCGGAGTTCCGCGCCAAGCAACTCGAGCTCTTCCGCAAACAGGCGCCCGAAGTCGATATCGTCGTCACCACCGCGCTGATCCCCGGCCGCGACGCGCCGAAGCTCTGGCTGGAGGACATGGTCGCGCTGATGAAGCCGGGCTCGGTCGTCGTCGATCTCGCCGCCGAGCGCGGCGGCAACTGCGACCTGACCGTGCCCGACGAGGTGGTCGAGACCGCCAACGGCGTTCGCATCGTCGGCTACACCGACTATCCCAGCCGCATGGCCACCCAGGCCTCGACCCTCTACGCCACCAACGTCCGTCACATGATGGACGACCTGACGCCGAAGAAGGACGGCGTGCCGGTCGTCGACATGGAGGACGACGTGATCCGCGGCGCGACCGTGACGCACGACGGCGCGATCACCTATCCGCCGCCGCCGCCCAAGATCCAGGCCATCGCCCGCCAGGCGCCCAGGAAGGCCGTCGAGGAGACGGCGGTCGAGAAGGCGGCTCGCGAGGCGCTCGCGACGAAGCAGAGCGGCCAGCGGCAGATCATGCTCCTGGCTGGCGGCGCCATCCTTCTGATGCTGATCGGACTGACCGCCCCGCCGAGCTTCCTCCAGCATTTCGTGGTCTTCGCCCTATCCTGCTTCGTCGGCTACCACGTGATCTGGAACGTCTCCCACGCACTGCACACGCCGCTGATGGCCGTCACCAACGCGGTGTCGTCGATCATCATTCTCGGTGCGCTCCTGCAGGTCGGCACGTCTGGCTGGCTCGTCTCGTTCCTCGCCGGCCTCGCCATCCTCATGGCGTCGGTCAACATCTTCGGCGGGTTCATGGTGACGCGCCGGATGCTCAAGATGTTCCAGAAGAGCTGAGGAGGACGATCCCATGAGCCAAGGTCTCGTCGGCGCGTCCTACATCGTCGCCTCCATCCTCTTCATCCTGTCGCTCGGCGGCTTGTCCAACCAGGAAAGCGCCAAGCGCGCCGTCTGGTACGGCATCGTCGGCATGGCGCTCGCCGTCTTCGCAACGATCACGGGCCCGGCGCTCGATGCCCTGTGGCTGATCGTGCCGCTCATCGTCGTCGGCGGGCTCATCGGCGGCTGGCTCGCCGGCCGCGTGCAGATGACGCAGATGCCCGAACTCGTCGCGGCGCTGCATTCGTTTGTCGGTCTCGCCGCCGTCTTCATCGGCTTCAACGCCGACCTCGAGGCGGCGCATGTCGCACGGGCGCTGGCCGAGGGGCGCGGTGAACTCCTCACCGGCTTTGCCGCGACGTTGGCGCTGAAGACGCCAGTCGAACTCGCCATCATGCGCGTCGAGGTGTTCCTCGGCGTCTTCATCGGCGCCGTGACCTTCACCGGCTCGGTGGTCGCCTATGGCAAGCTGTCCGGTCGTCTCGATTCGAAGGCGCTGGTGCTGCCGAACCGGCACGCGATCAACCTCGCGGGCGTCGTCGTCGCCCTGATCCTCGGCCTCCTCTACTTCAACGGGGCCGGCCTCTGGACGCTGATCCTCGTCGCGATCCTCGCCGGCGCGCTCGGCTGGCATCTCATCATGGCGATCGGCGGGGCGGACATGCCCGTCGTCGTGTCCATGCTGAACAGCTACTCCGGCTGGGCGGCGGCGGCGATCGGCTTCACGCTCGGCAACGATCTCCTGATCGTCACCGGCGCGCTCGTCGGCTCGTCCGGCGCGATCCTGTCCTACATCATGTGCCGGGCGATGAACCGGAACTTCGTGTCCGTGATCCTCGGCGGTTGGGGCGGTGCGAGCGGTCCGGCGCAGGAGATCACCGGAGAGCAGGTGGCGATCGATACGGACGGCGTGGCGCAGGCGCTGGACGAGGCCGACAGCGTCGTCATCGTGCCGGGCTACGGCCTCGCGGTGGCGCAGGCGCAAAGCTCGATCTCGGAACTGACGCGCCGCCTGCGCGCCAAAGGCAAGACCGTGCGCTTCGCGATCCATCCGGTCGCCGGTCGCCTGCCGGGGCACATGAACGTGCTCCTCGCCGAGGCGAAGGTTCCCTACGACATCGTTCTGGAGATGGACGAGATCAACGAGGACCTTCCCCAGACGGACGTCGTAATCGTCATCGGCGCCAACGACATCGTCAATCCGGCGGCGGAAGAGGATCCCAACTCCCCGATCGCCGGCATGCCGGTGATCGAGGCGTGGAAGGCACGGCGCGTCATCGTGTCGAAGCGCGGGCAGGGCACCGGATACTCCGGCATCGAGAACCCGCTCTTCTACAAGGAGAACACGCGCATGTTCTACGGCGACGCCAAGAAGTCCATCGACGAACTTCTCAAGCAGGTCGGCTGACGCCGCCCGGACGCAGAGCATTCCGAAGGGATTCGAGGGGCGGGATGCAGCGATGCACCCGCCCTTTTTCCACTTGCTTCGTCCCGCAACTGTGCTCGGCAGAACAGCGGGGCTTGGCACGTCATTTTTTTACCTGTGACGTTATAGGGTCCTCTCGTTTCGTGCATTGCATCGCATGTTGGAGACGATGGAATCCCAACTCGACATGACCCTCGGGCCTTTCGAGCGACTCATGACCTTCACCGGCCATCAGTTCTCCCGCAGTTCCAGTTACGCGCGGAAGGTGCTTGGCGCCTCGCTCGTCGAGATCCATATCCTCGACGGCGACCGGCTTCGGCCGATCGCGACGGCCGGGCGTGCGACGGGACAGGGTGGATCGGCGCAGGCGCTGCTGCCCGCGCTGAGGAAGGCGCGCGATGTCCTGATCCGCCCGCTGGAGACGACGGGCCGCCGACCCGGTTCGGCGATGACCGGCGCATACCTGCCACTCCGACAGGCCGACGGCACGCTCATCGGCTGCTACAGCGTCGTCCTTTCCGCACGGCGCGGCCCGTTCGGTGCGGCGGAGCGCCGGACGATGCGCGAGCTTGCCGAACTCTGCGCCATGCAGATCGAGTTGGCCCAAATGGCCGCGCCGGCACCGAGCGATGGCTCCGAGGGCATCGCGTCCGCTTCGCCGGACGGCATCGTCGTCGCCGACGCGCACAATACGATCCTCGCCTGGAATGCAGGCGCTGAACGCCTGTTCGGCTACACCGCACGCGAGGCGATCGGCCGATCACTGGACATCATCGTTCCCCCCGACGCGCGCTCGGCTCATCGCAACGGGCTGGCACGGGTCGCAGGTGACGGCGCGCCGCATCTGATCGGACGATCGGTCGATCTCCCTGCCATGCGCAAGGATGGCGCCGAGATCCTGATCGAGCTGTCGCTGTCGCAATGGCTGGAAGGCGGCCAGCGCCGGTTCGGCGCGATCATGCGCGACATCAGCGAGCGCCAGCGCATGGAAGAGCGCCTCCGCAGCGCCGCGATGGTCGATCATCTGACCGGGCTACCCAACCGCGCGAGCCTCGATCGCCGGCTTGCCGAGCTTCTGGAGGCGAAGCGGCATCTGACCCTTCTCCTGATCGATCTCGACGGCTTCAAGGAGGTCAACGATACGCTCGGCCACCTCGCCGGCGACATGGTCCTTGCCGAAGTCGCCCGCCGCCTGCGCGCGCATACCCGTCCGGGACACTTCCTGGCGCGCATGAGCGGCGACGAGTTCGTGGTCCTGATGGAGGACGTGGCCAATCCCATGGAAGGGGAGTGGCTCGGCGAGACGCTGATCGACGCCATTGAGGAGGCGATCACGGTCGACGACGCGATGGTCAGCATCAGCGCCAGCATCGGGATCGCGTGCGCGGGCGGCGACGAGACGCCCGAAGCGCTGATCGGCGACGCGGATCTTGCGCTCTACAAGGCCAAACGCGGGGGACGGGGGCGCACCCAACTCTTTACGCCGGACCTTCGCCTGCGCGTCGTGGAAAAGGGTCTGGCCCGGGCCGAACTCGCCACGGCGTGGGAGAACAAGCAGTTCGAGCTCTACTACCAGCCGCAGGTCACCCTGCGCGATGGCAAGCTGTGCGGGGCGGAGGCGCTTCTGCGCTGGGTCCATCCCGTGCGCGGCGTCCTGCCGCCCAGCGCCTTCCTCCCGCTTCTGGAAACCGATGCCCTGGCCATTCCGGTCGGCGGCTGGATCATCGACGAAGCCTGCCGGCAGACGGCGGAGTGGCGAGCGTCCGTGTTTCCAGGCTTCCGCGTGGCGGTCAATCTCTTCTCGTTGCAGTTCAAGTCGGGCGACCTCGTCGGCGAGATCGAGCGCGCCCTGAAACGGCACGGCCTACCCCCCGACGCGCTGGAACTCGAGATTACCGAGAACACGATCCTGTCGTCGGACGAGCGGATCCTGAAGCAGCTCACGCGGCTTCGCGATCTCGGCGTCGGTCTCGCCTTCGACGACTTCGGCACGGGCTTCGCGTCGCTCAGCATGCTGCGTCACTACCCCGTCACCAAGATCAAGATCGACCGTTCCTTCGTCAGCGGCGCCGACGTGTGCGACAAGGATCGGTCGATCACGCAAGCGCTGGTTCACATGGCCCACGGTCTCGACATCGAAGTGATTGCCGAAGGTATCGAGACGATGGAGCATCACGCGCTGATGCGCGCGCAGGGGTGCGGCATGGGGCAGGGCTATCTGTACAGCCGGCCGGTTTCAGCCCGCACCTTCCGCGCGCTCAGCTGCTATGGCGGCGGAGAGCAGCGGGCGGCGGGCTGACCCGACGCGGCGGGCGGCGCAAGGCCGCTCGCCAAAGCGCTCCACACCCGCTCGTCCGACATCTGGGCGACGTTGAACCGCATGAACGTCCCGGCACCGTGCGACGGACTGAACACGTCGCCGGGCGCCAGAACAACGCCGTCCTCCAGCGCGCGTCGCGCCAGCGCCGCCGCGTCCCGCCCTTCGGGAAGCTCGCACCAGAGATTGAAGCCGCCGCGCGGCACCGTCCACAGCGTGAATCCGAGAGCTTCCAGCCGTTCGCCGACATCGCGGCGCGCCTGCGACAGCCGGCGGCGCAGCGCGTCCATGTGGCGCCGATAGCCCCCCTCGGACAGGAGCTCATGCACGATCGCGGCGCCGAGCGGCCCGGCGGCCGAGAAGCTCGTCGCGATCTGGAGATCCCGCAACGCTTCGATCCAGTCCGGCCGGGCGGCGATGAACCCGCAGCGAACCGATGCCGACAGCGTCTTGGAAAAGGAGCCGATCCGCAGCACGCGCTCCAGCCCGTCGAGTGCGGCCAGACGGGGCGAGGGTTCTGGCTCGAAATCGGAGAAGATCTCGTCCTCGACGATCGTCATCTCGTGCTGCGAGGCGGCGGCCAGGATGCGGTGCGCGACAGCGGGGGACAGGCTCGCCCCTGTCGGATTGTGGATCGCGGAATTGGTCACGTAGAGGCGCGGGCGATGCTGGGCTGCGAGTTCGGTGAACCGCGCGGCGTCCGGCCCCGCGGGCGTCATCGGTACGCCTGCGACCGCGACGCGGTGCGCGGCGAGAAGGGCGCGGAAATTGAAGTAGCAGGGGTCGTCCACCAACACGGTGTCGCCGGGTCGCAGGAGCAGGCGGCATACGAGGTCCAGCCCCTGCGTGCCCGACGCGGTGAGGAGGATGGCGTCGGGGCCGATGTCGAGCCCTTCGCCCGCGAACTGCCGCGCGAGGAGGCGGCGGAGCGGGAGCGATCCGTGCGACGAGCCGTAGTCGGTGAGCGTCGCCTCGTCCGCGCGCGCCGCCTTCCGCAGGGCGCGGCGGATCGCATCCGTCGGAAGCCACTCGGGCGGCAGCCAGCCGCAACCGGGCTTGGAAGCGCCGGGATCGGCGTCCAGCGCCTGGCGCGAGACCCAGAACGGGTCGATCGCCCGCTCGGCGTGGCCGGATGAAGCGGGAAGCGGCAGAGGCGCGGCGGTTCTGGCGACGAAGACACCCGATCCCGGGCGTGCCCGCACCAGTCCTTCGGCCGCGAGCCTCTCGTAGGCTTCGACCACCGTTGAGGGCGAGACGCCGAGACTGGCGGCCAATCCCCGGATGGAGGGGAGCCTGTCCCCGGCGACGAGCGCGCGCGCGGCGATGCGGCCGCGGATCGCCTCCACCACGGTGTTCGTGCGGCTGCCCATCGCCTTCTTGTCCACTTTCCGAGCCCAGACCGTGTGGGCGGCCGAAGCCATACGGTTCGTCTCGATTGTATGGAACCGTGACTGGCTGCGCCAGGGGCGGGATCGTAGCGTTGCGCGACGCGACGGGAGGAATGATCATGCGCAATTCGATGCGGGGCTGGGGCAGCGGGCTCATCGGAGTGATCATCTTCAGCGGTTCCCTGCCGGCGACGCGGGTGGCGGTCGGGGACTTCTCGCCCGTGTTCCTGACCTCGGCACGTGCCCTGATCGCCGCCGTCCTCGCCGCTCTCCTGCTCGGCTTCGGCGGCCGGCGCCGACCAAGCCGCGCCGATCTGCCGGCGCTTTTCGTCGTGGCGCTCGGGGTCGTCGTCGGCTTTCCCCTTCTGACGGCCCTGGCGCTCCAGCACGTCACGGCGGCGCATTCCATCGTGTTCATCGGCCTCCTGCCGCTGGCCACCGCCCTGTTCGGCGTCCTGCGCGGCGGCGAGCGGCCGAAGCCGGCCTTCTGGCTCTTCGCCGGCGTCGGCGCCGCGCTGGTGTCGGGATTCGCGCTGGCACAGGCCGGTGCCGCGTCGCTGCGCGGCGATCTCTTGATGGTTGCGGCGGTGCTGGTCTGCGGGCTCGGCTATGCGGAGGGAGCGCGGCTTTCGCGCAGGCTCGGCGGCTGGCAGGTCATCTCGTGGGCGCTGGTTCTGGCGCTGCCTTTCATGGGGGCACTCGCCTTCCTGACGGTTCCCACCGGCTGGGGCGCAATCGGGGCGCCGGCCTGGGCAGGCCTCGCCTATGTTTCGGTCTTCTCGATGCTCGTCGGCTTCGTGTTCTGGTACCGGGGCCTGGCGCTCGGCGGCATCGCCGGCGTCGGACAGCTGCAGCTCCTGCAGCCCTTCTTCGGTCTGGCGCTGGCCGCGTTGCTGCTCGGCGAGCCCGTCGCGCCCGCCATGGTGGCGATCACGCTCGGCGTCGTCGCGTGCGTCGCGGGCGCGCGGCGCTTTGCCTGAGAGCGGTTGTCGTCAGCCGCCCGAGCGCCGGGTCGCGGGGGCATCGGCCGAACCCGCGCGGTTGGCTGCCACGAGCACCCGCGCATCGGCGCGCTCGGCCGGGGCGAGCGCGAACGTCTCGATCGCCCAGCGTGCCGCGTCCGCCCGGTGATCGCCGTCGATGGCCCGCTCCAGATGCACGGTGCGCCCGTCGCGCGGGTCCAGACGATGGATCCCGGTCCACTCGCCATGGAACACCAGCCAGACCTCGCCCGGCCGCTTCGCGAAGCCCGTACCGGGATGGCGCGACAGACCGAGATAGCGGCGCTCGACGCCGGCTCCGGCGAGCGGATGCTGATGGGAAGGCTGGAACGGCATGCAGGACTCCGCCGACTGTCGCGGGACCGATGCGCAAGATATGGCGGGGCTCCGTTTGGTTGCCGGTGCGGCCACATCCCCCTTGCGGAGCGCCACCTTGCCCGGACGGCAGGTTGGCGTTGGACATCGGTCCAACTCTTGATGCTGTCGGAGAGCTATCATCCCGCAGCCCGAAACACAACCGTCGGCTTGCCGCGTCCGAGGCTTGACCGGGATGCGCGGTTGGTCAGACTGCGCCCCGTTCGTGGCAGGAGAGGCAAGGCGACCATGACAAATCTCAGGATCGGCTGTCAGACCTATACGTGGGAGATGCTGGGCGATCGCTTCGCCGGTGGGCCGGACGATCTTCTCGATGCGATCGCGGCCGGCGGCTACGAGGGGATCGAGATCACCGACGCGATGATCGGCGCCTATAGCGGCGCACCGGAGGCCTTCGCGCGGGCCCTCGAGGCGCGCGGACTGACGCTTGCGGCCCTCGCGATCGCATCGCGCAGCGGCTTCACCGAGGCGGGCGAGGTCGAGGCCGATGTCGAGACGGCGCGTCGCTGGATCGATTTCCTCGCCCGCTTTCCGGATGCGGTCCTGTCCATGGGCTCGGCCACCGTCATGTCGGACGGGCCGAGGGAAGCCAAGTTCCGCGTCGCCGCCGAGGTCTACAACCGCGCCGCCGCGCTGGGCAAGGCGATGGGCGTCGGGGTCGCGGTGCATCCGAGCTCGCACCACGACACGCTTCTCTTCAGCCGCTCCGACTACGACGCGCTCTTCGCGCTCCTCGATGGCGAGACGGTCGGCTGGGTGCCGGACACCGGTCACATCCTGCGCGGGCGGATGGACATCATCGACACGCTGCGGACCCACGGCGCGCGCATCCGATACCTTCACCTGAAGGACGTCGATGCATCAGGCATATGGGCAATGCTGGGGCAGGGGGTCTGCGACGTCTCGGCGGTCGTCGCGTCAGCGAGCAGCGCGCCGCGCTTCAACGGTTGGGTGGTGCTGGAGGAGGAATCCGAAGAAGCCGGCGCAGATCCGGCCAAGGCCGTGCGCACCAACCGCGAGACCATACGGCGGCTCCTCGCCTGAGAGTGTGCAGCGGAGGCTTTCCTGCCGAAGTGTTGACCCCGGCCGCCTTGCTGCCGCCATGCCCATGGCCTAACCAGCGGCTCACCCTTTTGACGGTGTCGCCGCGTCCGGCGCGCCTCGCCTCGGACGCTTCGTCGATGACCGAACGATCGCCTTCCACCAGCTTTCCCCCGCCCAAGCTGCGGGGTGTGGAGCATGTGTTCGCTGCCGCGGGCTATTCGATCAACGGCGGCAGGCGGCTCCTGCGCGAACCTGCGTTCCGGCACGAAATCCTGTTCGGCCTCGTGCTGGTTCTCGTGCTGGCGCTGCATGGAGCCTCGGCCGCCGCGTTCCTCATCCAGCTGGTGCTGCTGGCGATCCTCGGCGCGATCGAGGCCGTCAACACGGCGATCGAACTCATCGTCGATCGCGTGTCGCCGGAGTTCTCGTCCTTCGCCAAGCACGCAAAGGATCTCGGCTCCTTCGCGGTGTTCTGCCTGCTGGTCGCCAACGCCGCCTTCTGCGCGGCGGTCGTCCTCAAGGATTCGACGTCGTTTCTCTGAGATCCGTTGCGCGTGCGCGCTTCGCCTCGGCGCGGCAGCGGTCGGAGCAGTAGAGCACCTCGTCCCAGGTTCGCGCCCAGGCCTTGCGCCAGACCATAGGGCGGCCGCAGTTTCGGCAGGGCTTTTCCGGCAGGTCGGCCTTGCGGCGCATCTTCGCCATGCGTTGCCTCATGCTGTCTGGGACGAGGGAACCCCGGCGGCGGATACCCGGTTCCGGCCTTCTGAACCGGCACGCCGGAATGTCGGAGGGACCTGATGCTGCCATCGCTTCCAGACGGGTATCGCGCCATCGTCTTCGGCGCCAGCGGGGGCATCGGAGGCGCGGTCGTGAGCGCGCTGGAGAAGGACCCGCGATGCGCCGGCGTCACCGGCCTGTCGCGGGGCGACGGGTTCGATCTCGAGGACGAGGCCTCCATCGCGGCGGCGGCCGGGCGCCTCGACGGCCGGGAGTTCGAACTCCTCTTCGACGCGACGGGCGCTCTCGTGATCGACGGCCGAGGCCCGGAGAAGGCGCTCCGTGCGCTCGATCCGGCTGTCATGGCGCGCCAGTTCGCCGTCAACGCCATCGGTCCGGCGCTGATCCTCAAGCATTTCGTGCCGCTCCTGCCCCGCGGCCGCCGCGCGCTCTTTGCGACCTTGAGCGCGCGGGTCGGCTCCATCGGCGACAACCATCTCGGAGGCTGGATCTCCTATCGCGCGGCCAAGGCGGCGCTGAACCAGATCGTGCGCACCGCGGCCGTGGAAGTCGCGCGCACGCGGCCCGACGCGGTGCTGGCCGCGCTTCACCCCGGCACCGTCGCCACGCGGCTGTCCGATCCTTTCGCCGGCAGCCGCGACCGACTGACGCCGGATGCCTCGGCCGCTGCGCTGCTCGCGGTCCTCGACGGCTTGGCGGCGGAACGAAGCGGCTGCTTCCTGGCCTATGACGGACGACCGATCGAATGGTGAGGGCTCAGGACTTGCCTTCCGCCTTCGCCAGCTTCTCCACCGTGGCGACATAGGCGTCGGCGTCGAACTTCTTGAGCGTCGCCGGGCCGAGATAGCGGATGCTGCCGAAGATCGGGCGCCGGCCCCAGGGGCGGTCGTGCAGGCCGAAGAGCCAGGCGATGTTGGTGAAGGAGTTGGCGTCGCGCCCGTCGAGGAAGTAGCGGTTGTTGAGGCGCAGGGCCGTGCGGAACGCTTCCTCCGGAGAGGGCGACCACTCGACGATCTTCTTGCCCCAGTACATGCGCAGCTGGTTGTGCATGAAGCCGGTCTCGCGCATCTCGCGCATGGCGGCGTTCCAGTAGTGGTCGTGCGTCTCGCCCGCCGCCAGCTGCTTTTCGGAATAGACGTGCTCGCGCTTGTCGCCCGCGTGCTCGCCCAGGGTCTTGCGGCACCAGTCGGGCAGGCAGGCGTAGTCGTCGTAGCGCTCCTCGTAAAAGATGTGGTTGAGCGCGAGCTCGCGCCGCACGATCAGCTCCTCCAGGTACGACGCCTTGTCCTCGTCGCCGCCGGTCTTCGCTTCCCGCACGGCGAGCGCGATCTCGAGCGAGCCGATCTGGCCGAAGTGAAGATAGGGGCTCATGTGCGAGGCGGCGGCCGCCTCCGGCTTGTTGCGCGTCGTACCGTATGTCGCGAAGGATTTGCCGAGGAAGGCCTTGAGGCGTTTTCGCGCCTCGCCCTGACCGCCCCGAAAGCGCTTCACGCCGCCGATCTTGTGATCGACGTTCATCGACGCCACAAGCTTGGCGGGGTCGGAGAGGTCGAGGCGGCTCTTCGGCACGTCCGCCCGTTCCTTGCGCTTCACGCGCCGCTCGGAGAGGGGCTGAAGGAACTCGTCCCAGAGGCGGTGGATCTTCGGTCGCAGCGTGCGCGCGGCGTATTCATGCTTGGGCGAGGCGGTCTCGACGGGGACGACCACCTCGGTCTCGATCTGGTGCAAGGGGCAGTCGATGGCGGCCGCGAGCTTGCGCCGCCATTCCTTCTCGATCCGCAGATAGCCCCGGTCGCAGACGGTCAGCGCGGCCTTCTTCGAGAGCGACAGCGCGACCTCGTCCGGGCTTCCCAGCGCGCCATGGAACGTCACATGCCGTTTGGCGAGGTCCGCCTCCACCTCGGCCAGACCCTCCACCATGAAGTGGTAGTGGCGCGCGTTGCCGTCGGGGAACACGTCGGTCATTCCGAAGACGCAGACAAGCGGCAGGTCGAGCTCGTTCGCCCGGTCGATGGCGTATTCCAGCGCATGATTGCCGTGGGCACGCTTGGCGGCCTGCATCCAATAGAGGACATAGGCGCCGCCTTCGCGCGGCTCGCCCTCTTTCAGCATGCGGATGCGTTGCGGCTGGATTGTCATGCCACGGGTCCTTGGAAGTGAGACGGGTTGGGTCAGCCGCGACGCGGCACGGCAAGGCGGCGTTCGAGAAGGGTGAGGGCGTCGAAGGAAAGAACGGCGAGAAGGCCGACGATCACCGCGCCCTGCACCACGAAGGCGATGTTGTTCGACAGAAGCCCCGCGATGATCACCTCGCCGAGCGTCGGCGCCCCGACCGTCGAGCCGATCGTCGCGGTGCCGAGCCCGACCACGACCGACAGGCGAAGGCCCGAGACGATCAGCGGCAGGGCGAGCGGCAGTTCCACCCGCCACAGACGCTGCCAGGGCGTCAGCCCGACGCCGCGCGCCGCCTCGATCACCGGCGGTCCGGCGGCGTTGAGGCCCGCGACGGCATTCTCGAAGATCGGCAGGAGACCGTAGAGAAAGAGCGCGATGACGGTGGGCGCCACCCCGAAGCCGACGGCGGGTACGGCGAGGGCCAGGACGGCGACCGGCGGAAAGGTCTGCCCGACATTGACGATGCTGCGCGACAGGGGAAGGAAGTCCGCGCCGAAGCGCCGAGTGACGAGGATCGCGAGCCCCGTCGCGACCACGAAGGCGGCGGCGATCGCGGCGAGCACGAGTTCCACATGGCTGAGCGTCAGGGCGAACAGGCTCGTCTGGGTGTAGACCGGCGGCGCGCCGTTGCCGGCGAGGGACGCCAGAAGCGGCGCGAACGCCTCCGGCGCGAACAGGGCGGCAGCCAGAAGCACCAGCGCGGCGGCGCGCGCAAGGGGGGCGGCGAGCCTCACGCCGGACGGGCCGCGCTCTGGATCAGAGCGTCGCGGCGGATGATGCCGGCGGGAAGCCCGCGCTCGTCGAGCACAGGAGCGGCCTCCCGGCCCGACCAAAGGAGTTCCGCCAACGCATCGCGGCGGTTGAGGCCGCGCGCCAGCGGCGCGCCCGGCGCTTCGCCGGGCTCGAGCAGAGCATCGATCGCCTCCACCGCCAGAAGCCGAAGTGCCCGGTCGCCGCTGCCGACCATCTCCTCCACGAAGCCGTCGGCGGGCCGCGCCAGGATCTCGGACGGGCTCGCGCACTGGACGACGCGCCCGCCGCGCATCACCGCGATCCTGTGACCGAGGCGGATCGCCTCTTCCATGTCGTGCGTCACGAGGACGATGGTGGTTTCTGTTGCCCTTTGAAGGGTCTCGAGATCGCTCTGCGCTTTCGCGCGAATGATCGGGTCGAGCGCGCCGAACGGCTCGTCCATGAGGAGGATGTTGGGCCTGGCCGCCAGAGCCCGCGCGACGCCGACGCGCTGCTGCTGCCCGCCGGAAAGCTCGTGCGGGAAGCGGTCGGCGAAGTCGCGCGCCGGCATCTGGAAGAGATCGAGAAGCTCCGAGACGCGAAGGCCGATCTCGCGATCGCTCCAGCCAAGGAGGCGCGGCACGGTGGCGATGTTCTGCCCCACCGTCCGGTGCGGAAACAGGCCGTGGTTCTGGATGACGTATCCGATGCGGCGACGCAGGAGCGGACCGGGCACCGACCGGATGTCGGCGCCGTCGATGCGGATCTCGCCGGCGGTCGGCTCGATCATGCGGTTGATCATCCGCATCAACGTGGTCTTGCCGGAGCCGCTGGTTCCGACCACGGCCATCACCGTGCGCGGCTCGATCGTCAGGGACACGTCGTCCACGACGGGCGCGCCGTCGTAGCGTTTGGTGACGCCGCGGATCTCTATCATGGCGCGTTCCCCTTGCGGGCGATGGTGGCGACGTCGGTGGCGGCATCGAGAACGATGGCCGAGGCGAAGGCGAGGGCGACCGTCGGCAGGGCTCCGAGAAGCACGAGGTCGGTGGCGTTCTGGCCCAACCCCTGGAACACGAACACCCCGAACCCGCCGCCGCCGATGAGGGCCGCGACGGTTGCAAGGCCGATGTTCTGCACGAGCACGATGCGGATCCCCGCGAGGATCACCGGCAGGGCGAGCGGAAGCTCGACGCCGACGAGACGCTGGCGCCGCGTCATGCCGATGCCGGTGGCGGCGTCACGCGCGGCGTCCGGAACGGCGGCGAGCCCCGCCAGCGTGTTGGCGACCACGGGCAGCAGCGAATAGAGAACGAGCGCGACGAGAGCCGGCGCTGCCCCGATGCCGCGCACGCCGATGGCGGCGGCTCCCGGCACGTGGAGTGCGATCCAGCCGAGCGGGGCGATCAGCAGCCCGAACAGCGCGATCGATGGCACGGTCTGCACGACGTTAAGGACCGCAAGGGCCGGCGCGCGCACGGCCTGAACACGCCAGGCCACCAGCGCGAAGGGCACGCCGAGGGCGACGGCGATGCCCATGGAGCCGAAGGCCAGCGCGAGATGGCGCAAGGCCTCCTGCGCGAAGGTCTCGCGCCGCACGGCATATTCGCGCATCACCGAAAGGCCGTCGAAGTAGCCGGTGCCGAGAAGGGCCGCGATGGCGGCGCACACGGTGAGGAGGAGGCCCAGCCGAAGCGCGGGCGTGGGGCTTAGTCGCGTCAGCGCGTCGGTGGCCAACAGCGCGAAGGCGGCGAGCGACGTCCAGAAGCCCGACCCCGGCGAGACGCGGGCATAGGGATTCGACGGCGCAGCGAGGTGGCGGGGAGCGAGCCCGACCGCCAGAAGCAACCCTGCAAGACCCGCCAGCGCACCGGCGAGGCGCCAGGCGGGTGGCAGGCGCAGGGCGCCGAGGCCGGCCAGTGCGATCAGAGCCACCAGCAATGCCGTTCCGGTTCCAGGCGGCAAGGCTCCGAGGAAGCCGTGCGGCACCCCCGGCACAATCCGGTTCGCCTTGGCGATCGCGAACGGGAGAGCCAGAAGCGCGAAGGCGAGAAGGAGCGCGGCCGGCACGCCGACCTTGTCGGGCATCAGGCAAGCGGGACCGCGGCTGTGCACGTCCAACTGCGCCCGCGCGTCCGGTGCTCCGGCTTCGCCGGGCGGCGCTCGGGCAAAAAGGACGGCCATCGCTTCTGTCTCCGGTGCTCGTCGCAAGGTCCGCGCCTCGGGGGCACGTCCTGTTCGATACACGCGGGTTCCCGCGCCACCTAAAGGTTATGGGGCACGGAACCGATTCGTCACGGACTTGGTCCACCTTGCGACCGCATGGCGCGGCTCGGATGGATGTTTCTACGCATCGCCATCGGGCGGCGGGAGCGAAAGCCGCCCACGATAGGCGACCAGAAGGCCGACGAACGGCGCATGGATCGAGACGTCAAAGGCGAAACAGCCTTGCTCGCTCGCCTCGAACGCTTCGCCGTGTGGCAAGAGCCAAGCGGGGAGGGGCACGCCGAAAACGCTGCCCTTGCTTGGAATGATCTGCAAACGGCCGCTTTCGACGAGAAGAACGGACCCGACGCTCACAGGCCCGAAGCCTTCGAAGAGAAGGCGCGCGTCGCCCCTCTTGCCGGCCCACTGGGTCGATCGAAGACGGGACCTGCCGAAGTCGCGTGTCCAGGTTTCACCCAACGCGGTTGGCGTGACCGTCACGCTCAAGGGAACTGCGATCCCCGGCGGAGGAAAACCGAAGAGCGCGGCGAGGAGGCGTGCCAGGGCCCCGCCGCCTTGCCGGATGTCGCATGTGCCGACCCAGCGACGCTCCGCTTGCGTGTCGTGGAAATCGCGCAGTTCGACCGGAAGGGCTTCGAACGCGGTGCCCAGCACCTGACGATAGGGGGGCACGCCCCTTTCCATCACACGCCCCTTTCCCTCAAAGGATGCGGCTTCTCTGCGCGGGCTCGGGGATCCAGCACGTCTCGCGCTTGCCGAATAGGCGATAGCGGTTGCGGGCGACCCAACGATACACCGAGTCGCGCAGCGGCCTCGGCACTAGACGGAAGACGGTCAGCAGCTTCCAGGGGAAGCCGAGCGTCTCGTAGATGCTGAGGACCGCATCGCTGTCGCGGCGCAGGCGATCACCATCGACGATGATCATCGTCGAGGGAGCATTCGGGTCCATGCCGTGCCGTCGATACAGCGCTTGTCCCACATCCCCTTGCATCGAGGCGAGGCGGAAATGACCAGCCTTGTCGTGATCGAGGACGAACTGAGCGTTGGCCGAACACAGAACGCATTCGGCGTCGAACAGGATGATGGGGCCTTCCGGCGGCACGGGTGCGATGGACCGACGGTCCATGATGGGCGCCTTTTCCTCTGGGCGTCCGCGCGATTCGCGAGCGCGGCGAGCGATATTCAATCTACCCCAAGCCACCTCGCCCTCAAAGGATCCCGTCTCGATCAGAACCGAAAGCGGAGGGAGCCGATGACGTCGCGGCCCTGCTCGCGATAGCAGTAGCCGTTGTTGCAGAGCGAGGCGCGGTTGTCGAAGATGTTGTTGGCGTTGATCTGCGCGCGGATGCCTTCGAGCTTCGGGTTCGCCGCGCCGAACTCATAGGAGACGGCTGCGTCGATCAGGATGCGCCCATCGTTCTCGCGCGTGTTGGCATCGTCGGCCGCCGTGGCGCCGAGGAACCGGCTGCCGAGGCCGAGGCCAAGGCCCTCCGCCACGCCCGACTGCACCTCGTAGTTGCCCCAGAGCGAGACCTGGTGCTCGGGAATGCCGGCCACCTGGTTGCCGACATTGTCGCCATCGGTGAAGGACAGGTCGGTGTAGGAATAGGCCGCGACGAGGCTGAGCCCTTCCGCCAGGGCGGCATTGGCCTGAAGCTCGAAGCCCTGCGAACGGACGGCTCCGGTCTGGACCTGGAAGAAGCCGGACGTATTGACCGGATCGGTGACCAGAAGGTTGTTCTGCTCGATCCGGAACAGGGCCGCGTCCACGGTCAGGGCGATCCAGTCCGGCGCGTACTTCACGCCCACTTCAACCTGCTCTCCTTCCGTCGGGTCGAAGGCCGAGCCGTCGAAGGCCGTGCCGACGGTCGGCGCAAAGGAGGTCGAGTAGTTGGCATAGGGCGTGATGCCGTTGTCGAAGAGATAGGACAGCCCGACGCGGCCGGAGAAGTTGCGATCCTCGGCGCGCACCGTGGCGGACGGGTCGTTGTTGTTGAAGGTGTCGGTGTCGAGCCAGTCGTAGCGACCGCCGACGGTGAGGACAACACGCTCGTATTCGACCTGGTCCTGAAGGTAGAGGCCGATCTGGCTCTGATGCGTCGTCGTGTTGGTGAGATTGTGCGACGTCGGCCCCTCGATGGGCTGCTGGCCGTAGTTGCGGGTGACGAGGTTGAGATCTGGCGCCGTCGTCCCGCCATAGCGGTATTGCCCGTCGAAATAGGTGTAGTCGAGGCCGCCGAGAAGCGTGTGGCTGACGGCGCCCGTCTCGAACTTGCCCTCGACCTGGTTGTCGACGGCGAACCCGTTGGCGTCGTCAAGGATCTCGCCGGCGCTTCGGTAGGCCGACAGCCCATCGGGGTTGATGCCGAGAACCGAGGTGAAGCGCATGTCCGTGCGGATCGACTGGTAGCGCAGGTTCTGCCGCACCGTGACGTTCTCGTCGAAGCGGTGCTCGAACTCGTAGCCGACGCGGCCCTGTTCCTGATCGAGGTCGCGGAAGCGTGGGTCGCCCTGCTCGATGTCGGTGATGCGCGCGTCCGGGGTCGTGAAGAAGCCGCGCCCGCCGCCGGACTTGGTGTCCGTGTACTCGCCGAGGAAGGTGAAGTGCGTGTTGCGGTCGTCCGAGCGCAGGGTGAAGGCCGGGGCGATGTAGGTGCGGTCGTCGCGCGCGGCCACGAACTCGGTATCGGCCGAGCGCTTGATGCCGGTGATGCGGTAAAGGACGTTGTCGTTTCCGGCCAGCGGACCGGAGGCGTCGAAGTTCGCCTGGTAATGGCTGTCGGTGCCGATCTGGCCGACGACCTCGCGGAAGGGCGCGTCGGTCGGGCGCTTCGACACGAGGTTGACGATGCCGCCCGGCGCGGAAGCACCGTAGAGGACCGAACTCGGACCCTTGAGGATCGAGACGCCCTCCAGCCCGTAGGGCTCGTTGCGGAAATAGGCGAAGGAGCCGCCGAGCGAGCGGAGCCCGTCGCGGTAGTAGCCCGTGTTGGCGACGTTGAAGCCACGAACATAAAGGGTGTCGAAGGCCGGGTCGAAGCCGAAGGCGCCGGCGCGCACGCCGGCCGTGTAGCGTGCGGCCTCTACCAGCGTCTGGACGTTGCGGTCGTCGAGTTCCTGACGCGAGACGACGGAGACGGCCTGGGGCACCTTGCGCAGGTCCGTGTCGGTCTTGGTGCCGACGCGCGCCTCGCGCCCGACGTAGCCTTCCGTCCCGAGGCCGCCGCCGACCCCAACGCCCTCGGCCGCCGCGCCGCCCGAACCCGCGCCCGCACCCTCGACGACCACGGTGTCGAGAACCACGTCCTGCGCGAGGGCCGGGGCCGCCGTGACAAGGATGCTGCAGCCGAGGAGCGCGGCGCGCCGCAGGGAACGGAGAGGGGTCGACGGAAGCGGCATGGCGGGACGGCCTTCGATCTGTGGCAATTTCGTGGCCGGTCGTTTCAAATATGACTGTGGGAGTCAAGTATGAACCTGCAAGGGATGCCTCCGCGGCTGGGGACGGCCGGTCCGTTCCGTGCCTTTCGAAAACCTCGCTGCCGCCATCGCCCGCCGTGGCTTCCGGCTTCGGGTGCAAAACTGCTAAGGGGGCGCGGTGAGCGATATCCATTCCTTCATCCCCCGGAGTGCCGTCTACGGCGCGCCGCCCTCCGATCTCGTCGCGCTGCCGGACGACGCCGTACAGGTCTCGCCGCTTCGGCCCGGCTCGGCCGCGATCGAAAGCCTGCCCGACGCCAGGCTCGAAAGCATCGTGGTCGCAGCGCCGCCGGGCTCGATCGAGCGCCGCTACGTGCTGGCCCATGCCCTGCGCGCGCTGGCGCCCGGCGGCGCGCTCACCGTGCTTGCGCCCAAGGACAAGGGTGGACAACGCCTGCGGGGCGAACTGGAAGCCTTCGAGTGCTACGTCGCGGAGCGGTCCAAGGCCCGCCAGCGCATCTGCAGCGTTGAGCGGCCGGACGCCCTGGCGGGGCTGGAGGAGGCGATCGCGGCCGGAGCGCCGGTTCTGGTCGAGGAGATCGGGCTCCAGTCGCAGCCCGGCGTCTTCTCCTGGAACCGCGTCGATCCCGGCACCGCGCTGCTTCTCGATCGTCTGCCGAAGCTTGCCGGGCAGGGCGCCGATCTCGGCGCGGGTCTCGGCATCCTGGCCAAGGCCCTGTTGGCCACACCTGCTGTCGAGGTTCTGACCCTCGTCGAGATCGATCGCCGGGCGGTGGAGGCGTCGCGCCGCAACGTCGCCGATCCGCGCGCCCGTTTCCTCTGGGCCGACGCGCGTTTGACGGGGCTCGCCGATCTCGACTTCGTGGTCTCCAACCCGCCCTTCCACGCCGAGGGCATCGAGGATCGCGCGCTGGGCCAGGCCTTCATCACGGCGGCCGCGCGGATGCTGCGGCGCTCCGGGACCCTGGTCCTCGTCGCCAACCGGCACATGCCCTACGAGGACACGCTGCGCGCCGCCTTCCGCTCCATGACGGTGCTCGCCGACGAGGCCGGCTACAAGATCATCGAAGCGCGCAAATGACGAAGGTCCCGACCGCTCGTCTCGACAAGCTTCTGGCCAACCTCGGCTATGCCTCGCGCCGGGAGATCCAGCTTCTGGCGAAGAACGGGCGCATCCGCCTGGACGGCGAGGCTCTCGTGCGGGCCGACGAGCGCATCCGGCTGACGCCGGATCTCGAAACCCGGCTGGTCGTGGACGGCGAGCCGCTGGATCCGCTGCCGGGTTTCGCGCTCATGGTCCACAAGCCGCTCGGGGTCACCTGTTCCCACAAGGAGGCGGGGCCGCTTGTCTACGAACTCCTTCCGGCGCGCTGGCGGCGGCGCGATCCGGCGATCTCGACGGTCGGCCGCCTCGACAAGGAGACGTCCGGTCTCCTCCTGATGACCGACGATGGGGCGCTGCTCCATCGCATCATCTCGCCGAACCGGCACGTGCCGAAGCTCTATCGCGCTCATCTCGCGCGGCCGCTGACGGGCGGGGAGGGCGATCTCTTCGCCGCCGGAACGTTGATGCTGGAGGGCGAGGACAAGCCGCTGAAACCAGCCGAACTGACCGTGGTCGGCCCGCAGGAGGCGCTGCTCCAGGTGCACGAGGGGCGCTACCACCAGGTGCGGCGTATGTTCGCGGCCGCCGGCAATCATGTCGAGGCCCTGCACCGCGAGGCGATCGGCGCCCTGGCGCTGCCGGCCGATCTGGCGCCGGGCGAGATCCGCCGGCTGACGCAGGACGATCTGGCGGCGATCTTCGCCGCCGGCTGATCCCGTCTCGGGCGGCGGTTGACGCCGGGGCGCGCCAACACGATGTCACGTTGACGCCACCCTTTCGCGCTCTGGGTGGCCCAGCTTTCGAATCGCATCGGATACAGACACATGGCCGCAAGGCTTCGCAGGGTTCTGACGGGCCTCCTCGTGCTCGGCCTCGGCGCGGGCGCCTATCTCGCGCTCGATCGCGGGGCCGAACGCTCGGACGCAGCGGTCATGACCCCGGCGGCGCGCGAGGCCGGCCCGGTGGAACTCGCATCCTTCGAAGTGGAAGAGGTGGCCGTGCGCGACTTCGCGCGCACCGTCGCGGTGTCCGGTCCCGCACGCCCGATCCGCCGCGCCATGGTCACCGCCGAGGTGACGGGCCGGCTGCTGGAGGTTCCGGTCGACGTCGGCCAGCCCGTGAAGGCCGGCGATGTGCTGGCCCGTTTCGATGAGACCCTTCTGCGCTCGGCCCTATCGGCGCGTGAGGCGACGCTGGAAGCCCGGCGCTCGGAGATCCGGCTGGCCGAATGGACGCTCGAGCGCCGCGAGCAGCTCGGCACGCGCGGCATCACCTCCGATGCCGATCTCCTGAGCGCCCGCTCGCAGCTCCTGAACCTCCAGGCCCAGGCCCGCGCGCTGGAAGCCGAGGTGGCGGATGCACGAAAGGGCTTGGAGGACGCGGTCGTCACCGCACCCTTCGACGGCGTGGTCGCATCGCGGGCCGTGGAAGCGGGCCAGACGGTCGGCCTCAATGCCGAACTCCTGCAACTGGTCGATATGTCCACGGTCGAGGTCGCGGCCAGCGTGCCCACCAGCCGCATCAGCGACATCGCGATCGGCCAGGTCGCGCGCCTGCGCTTCGAGGGTGTCGGCGAACGCGTCTTCGAGGGGCGCGTGGCGCGGATCGCGCCGGAAGCCGAGACGGGGTCGCGCGCCATCACGGTTTTCGTCACGCTTCCCAACACAGACGGCGCGATCCGCGGCGGCATGTTCGCCGTCGGCGAGATCGCGGTGGAGACGATGGAGAGGGTGGTCGCCTTGCCGCCCGCCGCCATCCGGCAGGACGAAGCGGGTGCCTTCGTGCTTGCGGCCCGCGACGGCAGGCTGGAGCGACAGGCGGTCGAGACGGGCGCCGATCTGCCGCGCGAAGGGCTGGTCGTCGTTCGATCCGGCGTCGCGGCGGGCGAGACGGTGGTCGTCGCGCCGCTTCCCGATCTGAAGGCCGAGACGGCGGTGACGATCGAGGGCGCCGGCCCCGCATGATCCTCACCCGCATCAGCGTCGCCCACCCGGTCTTCGCCACGATGATGATGGCGGCGATCGTGGTGATCGGCCTGTTCTCGTATGGCCGGCTCGGCCTCGACCAGTTCCCGGACGTCGATCTGCCCGTGGTGGTGGTCGCGACGACCTATTCCGGTGCCTCGCCGGAAACGGTGGAGTCCGAGATCACCCGGCCGGTGGAGCAGGCGGTCAACACGATCGGCGGCGTCGATCGCGTGACCTCGCAGAGCTTCGAGGGCCGGTCGCTGGTGATCGTCGAGTTCACGCTGGAGACCGATTCCCGCACCGCCGCGCAGGAGGTGCGCGACCGCGTCTCGCGTCTCGAGGCAGGCTTTGCCGACGGCATCGACACGCCCCAGATCACGCGGTTCAATCCCGACGACCAGCCGATCCTGTCGCTCGCCGTGTCCTCGGGGACGCGCACGCTGCCCGAACTCACCTCCATCGCCGATCAGGTCATCACGCGCCGGCTCAACGTGGTGGAAGGCGTTGGCCAGACGGCGATCGTCGGCGGCGCCGAGCGGCAGATCCAGGTGCTCCTCGACCCCGACCGCATGGAGGCCTTCGGTGTCGCGCCGGCCGGCGTGATGGACGCCATCCGGCGCGAGAACCAGGACATCGCGGCCGGCACGCTGACCGCCGGCATCACCGGGCGCAACGTCACGGTGGAAGGTCGGATCGCCGATGCCGCAGGCTTCGAGCGCATCATCGTCACGTCCGACGGCGGGGCGCCGATTCGTCTCGCGGACGTCGCCACCGTGCGCGAGGGCGGGGCCGAGCTTACCAGCCGCGCGAGCTACAGCGGCGTGCCGGCGCTCGGCGTCGACGTCGTGAAGGTGCAGGGCGCCAATACGGTGGAGGTGGCGCGCGCACTGCGGGTCGAGATCGCCAAGCTCGCTACCGAACTGAAGGCGCAAGGGGTGGACCTCGCCGTCTCGCGCGACAACTCGCGATCGATCGCCGCGCAGGTCGCCGACGTGCAGCGGACCTTGATCGAGGGCGCGCTCCTCACCGTCGCGATCGTCTTCCTGTTCCTGAATTCGTGGCGCTCCACGGTCATCACCGGTCTGACCCTGCCGATCTCGGTGATCGGCACCTTCGCCGTGATCCACGCCCTCGGCTTCACGTTGAACACGATGACGCTGTTGGCGCTGTCGCTCGCCATCGGCATCCTGATCGACGATGCGATCGTGGTGCGCGAAAACATCACGCGCCATCTCCACATGGGCAAGTCGCACCGCCAAGCCGCGATCGACGGCACGGAGGAGATCGGGCTTGCGGTGCTGGCGACGACGCTTTCGATCGTCGCCGTGTTCTTGCCCGTCGCCTTCATGGGCGGCATCATCGGGCGGTTCTTCCTCGAATTCGGCGTCACGGTCGCGGTGGCGGTCCTGATCTCGCTCTTCGTTTCCTTCACGCTCGACCCGATGCTTTCCAGCGTCTGGTACGATCCCGCCTCGCAGCCGAATGCCCGTCGCGGTCCGCTGGGCCGCCTCGTCGCCCGCTTCGACCGGGGTTTCGAGCGCCTCGCCGCGCGCTACGCCGGCGTGATCCGCTGGACGTTCCGGCACCGGGTGATCACGCTGGGGGCGATCCTCGTGACCTTCGCCGTCAGCCTGGCGCTCGTGCCCCGCATCGGCGCCGAGTTCGTGCCGGCTGGGGATACCGGCGAGTTCACCGTGACGATCGAGACGCCGGAAGGCTCCTCGCTCGACTATACCGCGCGCAAGGTGGCCCAGGTCGAACGCGTGATCGCCGCCGTGCCGGAGGTCGCAACCTACTATTCCACCGTCAACGCGGCGGCCTCGCGCGGCTTCAACTCGGCCGGCGTCGCGGTGACGCTGGTGCCGATCGCGCAACGCACGCGCGCCACGATGGATCTGGCCGAGCCCTTGCGCGAGCGCCTGTCTCGCATCGCGGGGCTCAAGATTTCCGTCAATCAGCCCTCGCTCGGCGGGGGCGGGGGCGGGGGCGCGGATGCCAAGTCGCTTCAGGTCTCGGTGCTCGGCGAGGGCGAAGCGGAGCTGAAGCGCCTTTCGGACGAGATCATCGCGCGGCTTCGCGCGATCCCCGGTGCCGTCGAGATCGAATCGACGCTCGACGACGAGCAGCCGACGCTGGCCGTGCGCATCCGCTCCGAGGCCGCGAGCGACCTCGGCGTCTCGCTCCAGGCGATCGGCGACACGCTGCGCCCGCTGGTGGCGGGCGATGCCATTTCGGTCTGGAACGCGCCGGACGGGGAGACCTACGACGTTCTGGTCCGGCTTCCCGAAACCGGCCGCGAGCGCGCGGCGCAGCTTCGCGAGCTGCGCGTCGCCTCCAGCCGCCAGGACGCGAACGGACGCCCGATCCTCGTCTCGCTCGATCAGGTCGCCGACGTCGTGGACAGCGTGGCCCCGTCGTCGATCAACCGGCGGGACCTGTCGCGCGAGGTCCGCATTTCGGCCAATGTCGAGGGACGGGCGCTGGGCGAGGTGGTGTCCGACCTCCAGCGCGAGATCGCGAGCCTCGATCTTGCGCCAGGCTACCGCGTGACGTTCGGCGGCGAGGCCGAGGACATGGCAGAGAGCTTCGGCTACGCGGTCCAGGCCCTGGGGCTCGCGGTCATCTTCATCTACCTCATCCTCGCCTCGCAGTTCGGCTCCTTCATCCAGCCGCTCGCGATCATGACCTCGCTGCCGCTGTCGCTGATCGGGGTGCTGCTCGGGCTTCTGGCGACCGGCTCGACGCTCAACATCTTCTCGATCATCGGCTTCATCATGCTGATGGGCCTCGTGACCAAGAACGCGATCCTGCTCGTCGACTATTCCAACCAGGCGCGCGCGCGCGGTGCCTCGTTGCGCGACAGTCTGGCGGAGGCCGGCCAAGTGCGCCTGCGGCCGATCGTGATGACGACGCTCGCCATGATCTTCGGCATGCTGCCGCTGGCGCTGGGCCTCGGCGAGGGCGGCGAGCAGCGCGCGCCGATGGCGCATGCGGTGATCGGCGGTCTCCTCTCCTCGACCGTGCTGACGCTGATCTTCGTGCCCGTGGCGCTGACCTACCTCGACGGGTTCGCCCGGCGTCTGCGTCCCTGGCTCCCGCGCTCGGCGGACGACGCCCATCCGCGGGAAGCGGCGAGCCCCGCCGAATAGGGTGCCGCAAGACGGAAACGTTTCGCGCAAAGGCGTGTACACGCAAAGGACGTATCTTGTGTTTCCGCGGCGTAATCGTTGAGATGGCGGGGTCGGGAGCGGCGCTCCCATCCATGTCCGCGAAGGCGGACGGGCAGGAGGCCCCCATGATCCGAAACGCATCCCTCGTCGCCGCCACCTTGATCCTCGGCGCCGGCATGGCAGGCGCGGCGCTGGCCGCCGATCCCGCGTCCTGCAAGACGGTGCGCATGTCCGATCCCGGCTGGAGCGACATCACGTCCACCAATGCGCTCGCGGGCGTGGTGCTGGAAGGGCTCGGCTACGAGCAGACCGTGGAGACGCTGGGCGTTCCGGTCGGCTATCAGGCCCTCGCCAACAAGCAGACCGACGTCTTCCTCGGCAACTGGATGCCGGCGCAGCAAAAGTTCCGCGACGAACTCGACGCCAAGAAGGCGGCCGATGTCCTGACGCAGAACCTCCAGGGCATCCGCTTCACCCTCGCGGTGCCGAACTACGTGGCCGAGGCCGGCGTCAAGGACGTGAAGGACCTCGCGGCCAACGCCGACAAGTTCAAGAAGGAAATCTACGGCATCGAGCCCGGCGCGCCGGCCAACCAGAACATCCAGTCGATGATCGACGCGCCGGCCTACAACCTCTCGGGCTGGAAGCTGGTGGACTCCAGCGAGCAGGGCATGCTGTCCCAGGTCCAGCGCGCCGCCCGGTCCAAGGACTGGATCGTGTTCCTCGGCTGGGAGCCCCACCCGATGAACAACATGGGCCTGACCTATCTGTCGGGCGCCGACGAGTTCTTCGGCAAGAACTTCGGCGCCGCCGAGGTCTTCACCCTGGCGCGCGCCGGCTACGCCGCCGAGTGCCCGAATGCGGCCAAGCTCTTCACCCAGCTGCACTTCACGGTGGAGCAGGAGAACCAGATCATGGCGGCGCTGGCGGATGGGACGGAGGCCCAGAAGGCCGCCAAGGACTGGCTGAAGAGCAACCCCGGCACGCTCGACGCGTGGCTCGCCGGCGTCACCACCCTCGACGGACAGCCGGGTCTCGATGCGGTAAAGGCCGAGATCGAAGGCTGATCCCCGTCTTCGCTTGACGGACCCACGCTGCCGCGGTCATTGCCGCGGCAGTTTCGCATTCATTCGTCGAGTCCGTCATGAACAAGAGCCGGCCCAACTTCCTGATCGTCATGGTGGACCAGCTCAACGGGACCCTCTTCCCGGACGGCCCGGCGCGTTTCCTCCATGCGCCCAACCTCAAGGCGCTGGCGGCCCGCTCGGCCCGCTTCGTCAACACCTATACGGCGAGTCCGCTCTGCGCGCCGGCCCGCGCTTCGTTCATGAGCGGCCAGTTGCCCTCCAAGACCCGGGTCTACGACAACGCGGCGGAGTTCGCCTCGGACATCCCGACCTTCGCGCATTACCTGCGCCGCGCCGGCTATCGGACCTGCCTGTCGGGCAAGATGCACTTCGTCGGGCCCGATCAGCTCCACGGCTTCGAGGAGCGGCTGACGACCGACGTCTATCCCGCGGACTTCGGCTGGACGCCGGACTACGCCAAGCCCGGCGAGCGCATCGACTGGTGGTATCACAATCTCGGCTCGGTGACGGGGGCGGGCGTTGCCGAGATCACCAACCAGCTGGAATACGACGACGAGGTCGCGCACCATGCGGGCGCCCGCCTCTACGACCTGTCGCGCGGCAACGACGACCGGCCCTTCTGCCTCACCGTGTCGTTCACCCACCCGCACGACCCCTACGTCGCTCGGCGCCGGTTCTTCGACCTCTACCGCAACTCGCCGGCGCTCCTGCCGGCGGTGGAGCGCATCGAGTTCGCCGACCAGGACCCCCATTCGCAGCGTCTGATGATCGCCTGCGAGGATCACAAGTATCGCATCACCGACGAGATGATCGCGCGCTCGCGCCAGGCCTACTTCGCCAACATCAGCTACATCGACGAGAAGGTCGGCGAGCTCGTCGACATCCTCCAGCGGACGCGAATGCTGGAGGACACGATCATCCTCTTCGTGTCCGACCACGGCGACATGCTCGGCGAGCGCGGCCTCTGGTTCAAGATGAACTTCTTCGAGGGCTCGGCCCGCGTGCCCCTCATGGTCTCGGCGCCCGGCCTTCCGCCCGGCCCCTACATGCAGCCGGTGTCGACGCTCGACGTCCTGCCGACGCTGGCCGAGCTTGCCGGCATCGATCTGTCGGACGGGGCCGAATGGCTCGACGGCGTCTCGCTCCTCGACACCGCGCGGCGTGGCGAGCGTGCGGCGGCAGTGCCGATGGAATACGCCGCCGAAGGCTCGATCGCGCCGATGATCGCGATCCGGCGGGGCCCCTGGAAGTTCACCCGCTGCGCGGCCGATCCCGATCAGCTCTTCAATCTGGAGGAAGACCCGTCGGAGCTGCGCGACCTCGCCGGGGATGCGGACCATGCGCAGACCCTCGCCGCCTTCGACGCCGAGGCGCGCGCGTTCTGGAACCTGAAGGCCTTCGACGCGCAGGTGCGCCAGAGCCAGGCGCGCCGCCACGTCACCTACGAGGCGCTTCGCAACGGCGCCTACTACCCCTGGGACTTCCAGCCGCTGCAGAAGGCGTCCGAGCGCTACATGCGCAATCACATGGATCTCAACATCCTGGAGGATTCGCAGCGGTTCCCACGCGGCGAGTGAGCGCACGAGGTGCGTGTGGATGGTGGAAAGTGAAACTCTGACAAGGCTTTGCACTGTCACAGAACCATCGTAGGTTCGACATGCGACTGTCGGTCCGCACCGCTAGGAGGGCGGTGACGGACCGTTGCCATGAAGGCACGGCGCTGGGAGCCTGATGCGATGACCAAGACGACAACCGCCGCCGCGACGATCGTGGCCGCCCTTTTCGCCTCGACCGCCGCCATGGCGCAGACCGAGATCCAGTGGTGGCACGCGATGAGCGGCGCCAACAACGATGTCGTCGAGCAGCTCGCGAAGGAATTCAACGAGAAGCAGTCCGACTACAAGATCACGCCGGTCTTCAAGGGCACGTATCCGGAGACGCTGAACGCCGGCATCGCCGCGTTCCGCGCCAAGCAGGCTCCCGCCATCATCCAGATCTTCGACGCCGGCACGGGCGTGATGATGGGTGCCGAGGGTGCCATCAAGCCGGTGGCCGAGGTGCTCGGTCAGAGCTTCGACAAGTCGAAGTACCTGCCGGGCATCGTGTCCTACTATTCCAAGCCCGACGGGACGATGCTGAGCTTCCCGTACAACTCGTCCTCGCCGATCATGTACTACAACAAGGACGCTTTCCAGAAAGCGGGCCTCGACGTCGACAATCCGCCGAAGACCTGGCCGGAAGTGTTTGACGCCGCAAAGAAGATCAAGGCGTCGGGCGCCGCCCCCTGCGGCTTCACCTCGACCTGGCTGACCTGGATCCAGACCGAGAACTTCGCCGCCTGGAACAACGTGCCCTACGGCACCAACGAGAACGGCCTCGCGGCGCTCGACGTGAAGCTCGAGGTCGATGCGCCGATCTTCGTCGACCACTTCCAGGCGATCGCCGACCTCGCCAAGGACGGCACGTTCCGCTACGGCGGCCGTACGGCGGAGGCCAAGCAGCTCTTCCTGTCGGGCGAGTGCGCGATGTTGACCGAATCGTCGGGTGGCCTCGGCGACGTCGTGAAGTCCGGCATGAACTACGGCACCGGCCAGCTTCCCTACGACCCGAAGGGGAACGGCGCGCCGCAGAACACGATTCCGGGTGGCGCCAGCCTCTGGGTCTTCGGCGGCAAGTCCGACGAGGAGTACAAGGGCGTCGCCGCCTTCTTCGAGTTCCTGTCGCAGACCGACATCCAGTCGCGCCTGCACCAAGTCTCCGGCTATCTGCCAGTGACGCTCGCCGCCTATGAGGCGACCAAGGCCAGCGGCTTCTACGAAAAGAATCCGGCCCGCGAGATTCCCATCCAGCAGATGATGGGCAAGACCCCGACCGAGAATTCCAAGGGCGTGCGCTTGCCGAACTTGCCGCAGGTGCGCGACATCATGAACGAGGAGTTCGAGGCCATGCTGAACGGCAGCCAGGACGCCAAGACGGCGCTCGGCAAGATCGTCGAGCGCGGCAACGCGGCGATCGCGCAGGCCGCCGGCCAGTAAGCGGCCGCACAGGCGACCCTCACCCTCAAGGCGCCCCGCCGTTCGCGGCGGGGCGCTCCCATGTCATGCTCGGGACGGCCGTTTGAACACCCGCGTCACCTTTCCCAACAAGCTCTTGCCCTATCTGCTGCTCGCGCCGCAGGTTCTGGTCACACTCGTCTTCTTCTACTGGCCGGGCGCCCAGGCGCTCTATCAATCGGTGTTGCGCGAGGATGCTTTCGGCCTGAAGACGCAGTTCGTCGGGCTTGCCAACTTCCGGCAGGTGCTGTCCGACCCGGGATATCTCCACGCGCTGAAGACGACCGTGTTCTTCAGCCTGTCGACCGCGGTGCTGGCCATGGGGCTCGCCCTCCTGCTCGCGACCTCGGCCGAGAAGGTGCTGCGCGGCAAGGCGTTCTACCGCACGCTGTTGATCTGGCCCTATGCCGTGGCGCCCGCCATCGCCGGCATGCTCTGGCTCTTCATGTTCAATCCCACCATGGGCACCTTCGCCTACATGCTGCGCTCGGCCGGCTACGGATGGGACCCGCTCCTGAAGGGCGAGCAGGCGATGGGGCTCGTGATCGTCGCGGCGGCGTGGAAGCAGATTTCCTACAACTTCCTGTTCTTCGTGGCCGCCCTTCAGTCCATCCCGCGCTCGCTGATCGAGGCGGCGGCGATCGACGGGGCGAGGGGCCCGAAGCGCTTCTGGACGATCGTCTTCCCGCTGATCGCGCCGACGACCTTCTTCCTGCTCGTCGTCAACACGGTCTACGCCTTCTTCGACACGTTCGGCATCATCGATTCGGTGACCGGGGGAGGTCCGGCCAAGGCGACGGAGACGCTGGTCTACAAGGTCTACACGGACGGTTTCGTGAATCTCAATCTCGGCGCCTCGGCCGCCCAGTCGGTGATCCTGATGGCGATCGTCGTGGCGCTCACGGCCTTTCAGTTCCGCTTCGTCGAGCGGCGCGTGCATTACGGGTGAGGCGATGATCGAGAACCGCCCCTTCGCCACAGCGCTCGCGCACGGCGTCCTGATCCTCGGCGTCCTGATCGTCGCCTTTCCGATCTACTACACGTTCGTCGCCTCGACGCTTCCGGTGTCGCAGATCCTGCGCCCACCGCTGCCGCTCCTGCCGGGCGACCGGTTCGTAGAGAACTATGGGGAAGCGCTGTTCGGCGGCGTCGGGCGGATCGGCGGCGTCGGCGTCTGGACGCTCCTGTTCAACACGTTCGTGATGGCGCTCGGCATCGCGCTCGGCAAGATCGTCATCTCGCTCCTGTCCGCATTCGCGATCGTGTTCTTCCGCTTTCCCTTCCGGATGGCCTTCTTCTGGCTCATCTTCATGACGCTGATGCTGCCCGTCGAGGTGCGCATCCTGCCGACCTACAAGGTGATGGTGGATCTCGGCCTGATCGACACCTATGCCGGGCTGATCCTGCCGCTCGTCGCCTCGGCGACGGCCACGCTCCTGTTCCGCCAGTTCTTCCTGACCATTCCGGGCGAGCTGGTCGAGGCGGCGCGCGTCGACGCGGCGGGCCCGATGCGCTTCTTCCGGGACATCCTCCTGCCCCTGTCGAAGACCAACATCGCGGCGCTCTTCGTCATTCTCTTCATCTACGGCTGGACCCAGTATCTCTGGCCGCTCCTCGTCACCAACGACAATTCCATGAACACGATCGTGATCGGCCTGCGGAAGATGGTCTCCTTCGCCGACGCCGACACGCCGTGGAACCTCGTCATGGTGACGGCGATCCTCGCCATCCTGCCGCCCGTTCTGGTGGTGGTGCTGATGCAGCGCTGGTTCGTCAAAGGCCTCGTGGAATCGGAAAAGTAATGGCCTCGATCACGCTTCAAGACGTCCGCAAGACCTATCCGAACGGCCAGGAGGCGGTGAAGGGCATCTCGCTCGACATCGCGGACGGCGAGTTCGTGGTGCTCGTCGGTCCGTCGGGCTGCGGCAAGTCCACGCTCCTGCGCATGGTGGCCGGGCTGGAGACGATCACGGCGGGCGAGGTGCGGATCGGGGATCGACGGGTCAACGAACTCGAGCCGGCCGACCGGGACATCGCCATGGTGTTCCAGAACTACGCGCTCTACCCGCACATGAGCGTGCGGCAGAACCTCGCCTACGGTCTCAAGAACCGGAAGATGCCGGCACCCGAGATCGAGCGGCGCATCGGCGAGGCGGCCCGGGCCCTCGAGATCGAGACCTATCTCGACCGCAAGCCGGGCCAGCTGTCCGGCGGCCAGCGCCAGCGCGTCGCGATGGGGCGTGCCATCGTGCGCGAGCCCGCCGCCTTCCTGTTCGACGAGCCGCTTTCCAACCTCGACGCCAAGCTGCGCGTTTCGATGCGCGCCGAAATCCGCCGCCTGCAGAAGCGGCTGAGGACCACGAGCCTCTACGTCACGCACGACCAGCTCGAGGCGATGACGCTGGCCGACCGGCTCGTGGTGCTGAACGGGGGGCAAGTCGAGCAGGTGGGGACGCCGATCGAGGTCTACGAGCGTCCGGCCTCGCTCTTCGTCGCGAGCTTCATCGGCTCGCCGGCGATGAACCTCGTGCCCATAGCCGAAGCGTTGAAGGTCGAGGGCATGGACCGTGCGCTCGGCACGGCGCCCGGCGGGACGCAGGTCCTCGGCATTCGGCCTGAGCACGTCTCCATCGTGGAGGGGGCGGGGGACGGGCGCCCCTCGACAGAGGTCGTCCTCACCGCGATCGAGCGGGTGGGCGCGGAAACCTATCTCTACGGCAGCCTGCCCGCAGGCGGCGCCGACATCGCGCTCCGCACGTCGGGCCACGTGCGCAAGGATCTTGGCGACACACTGCGGATCGGATTCGATCCGGCAGCGCTCCACCTGTTCTCGACCGACACGGGACGGCGCGTTGCATAGAATGCAGGCAGCGTCTGCGGATTCTTTGAACTTGCCGCATTCGTCCTATCCCGCTATCTAGACCCTATCGCCGCTTGCGGGAGAGACCGGCCGAAAGGCCGGCGCCGAAGGAGCAACCGCCCCGGAAACTCTCAGGCAAAAGGACCGCGCGGCGCAAACCAAATCCGGAGAGTGACGGCTCGTTTGGCCGTCCGCCGAAGGAGAAAGCGGACGAGGGAATTCATCCCTTTCCGTGAAACTCTCAGGCCAGTGACGGAGGGGCACGAAGGCAACCCGCGAGAGCGCGGGGAAAGGACCTGTCGTGACCTCAGTCGCCGTCATCGGTGCCGGCATCACCGGCATCACCACCGCCTACAAGCTCCTGTCCCAGGGCCTCGACGTGACGGTCTTCGACCGCAACGCCTATTCGGCCATGGAAACCTCGTTCGCCAACGGGGGCCAGCTTTCCGCCTCCAACGCCGAAGTCTGGAACTCGCCGTCGACGTTCCTCAAGGGCATCAAGTGGATGCTCCGCAAGGACGCGCCGCTTCTCGTCCATCCGGCGCCGACCTGGCACAAGCTGTCCTGGATGGCCGAATTCGTGCTCGCCGCGCGCTCCTACGAGGAGAACACGGTCGCGACCGTGAAGCTCGCCATCGCAGCCCGCCGCCACCTCATCGAAATGGCCGAGCGCGAGGGCTTCGAATTCGACCTCATGAAGCGCGGCATCCTGCATGTCTACGAATCGAAGTCCGAGTTCGACCATGCGACCCGCGTCAGCGCCCTGTATGCCAAGGGCGGACTCGAGCGCCGCAGCCTGACGGATGCCGAGATCCATGCGATCGAGCCCGCGCTCGCCGGAACGTTCCACGGCGGCTTCTTCACCGAATCGGATTTCACCGGCGACATCCACAAATACACGCGCGGTCTCGCCGACGCGGTCGTGCGCCACGGCGGCACCATCCGCTACGAAGCGGACGTCACGCGGCTTTCGACGCGTAGCGAGGGCGGCGCGGCCGTCTTCTCGCGGGCCGTGGGCAGCGAGGACGAGGCGGTGCGCGAGGACTTCGACGCTGTCGTCGTGTGTGCCGGCGTCGCCAGCCGCCGCTTCGCCAGCCAGCTCGGCGACCGCGTCAACATCTATCCGGTGAAGGGCTACTCGATCACGGTGAACCTCACCGACGAGGCGAGCCGCGCGGGTGCCCCTTACGTCTCGTTGCTCGACGACAAGGCGAAGATCGTCACCAGCCGTCTCGGCGAGGATCGTCTGCGCATCGCGGGCACAGCGGAGTTCGCCGGCGAGAACCGCGACATCCGCATGGATCGCATCAAGCCGCTGGTGGACTGGTGCCGTCACCGCTTCCCCGGCGTCTCCACCGCCTCCGTGGTGCCGTGGGCGGGTCTGCGTCCGATGATGCCGGACATGCTGCCCCGCGTCGGCCGCGGCAAGGCGAAGGGTGTCTACTACAACACCGGCCATGGGCATCTCGGCTGGACGTTGTCCGCCATCACCGCCGACACGATCGCGGCGGAAGTGGCGGGCGACCATGCGGCGCCGGGCGTCTTCGTGCGCTCCGAGCTGAAGCCGGTCCCGGCCGTTCGCGACGAAGCCGAGCGCATCACCGAAGCGGCCTGATCGCACCTGCCACCGACCGTTGGCCGGCTCGCCCGAAAGGCGGGCCGGCCTTTCGCTGAGTCAGCTCAAGGACGTCTCGAAGACGCCGGAGGTCAGGCCCATGCGCACGACCTGCCGGGCGGCGGACGGCGCGGTCGCCGGCCACCGCGCCCCGAGGAACTGCGAACGCGGCAGGCGCTTGACGTTCACCGCATCGCTCTGGTTGCCGCCGAGCACGTAGAAGCCGGTCTCGTCCTCGCCGGCATAGAAGCCGACATGGCCCTTGCCGCTGGCTCGGCTCTCCCGCCAGAAGACTAGAACGCACCCGAGGCCGGGATCGCACGGCGTGCCGAAGCGCGCCCAGTTGCGTGCGCCGAGCGGATGGGCGGGCAGGGGCTCCTGGGGGAGCGTGGCACCGATGCAATGGGCCACGAACAGGCCGCACCAGGGAATGTCGTCGCCTCGGTAGGGAATGCCGAGCCCCTCCGCCCAGTCTTCGATCACCGGGTTGCTGCCCTGGCCCGGCACCTCGCGCGTACCGACGAGGCGACGCGCCTCTTGGTACCAGGGATGATCGGGGCTCTCGGCACCGTGCGCTTCTCCCGCGAACAGTCGTGCCAGCGTCAGCGGGCCGACGATCCCGTCCACAACGAGCTTCTGGTCGCTCTGAAACGCGCGAACGGCGGCTATCGTCCGGCGGCCGTGGATCCCGTCCGAAGGCCCCGGATCGTAGCCGAGCGCCCGGAGCCTCGTCTGGATTCGCAATGTGCGGTCGCTCATGCCCTGTCCCTTCGCCGATCACGGACGGCATCGCGGATCCGCGCCGTCGCTCGGCGGCATCTTCCGGGCGCTTGAAGCAGGGGAGGGGCAATCGGGGAAACTATGGCCGGCGTGGGGCGGTTGTGCGTGCATTTCAAGGGTAGGCATCCCTGTGGTTTCCCCTATCTTCGCGGCCATGAACCTCCCCCCGCCGCTCGACCCCGCCCGCCACGCGCTGTTCATCGACTTCGACGGGACGCTCGTCGAACTCGTCGACCGGCCGGAGGACGTTCGCATCTCGCGCGAGGCGGTGGAGCGTCTCGGCACCCTCCAGCGCGAATGCTCGGGTGCCTTCGCCCTTCTCAGCGGGCGCCGCATCGCCGACCTTGACGCCTTCCTGGCGCCGCTCGCCTTCGCGGCTGGCGGCGTCCACGGACTGGAGCGCCGCGAGGAGCCGGGCGGCCCGCTCGTCCTGCTCGCCGGGCCTGCGGGTCTCGATGCGATCCGGCTCGTCCTGTCCATCGGCGTGACCGAAGAGCCCCGCCTGAGGCTGGAGGACAAGGGAACCTCCCTCGTGATTCACTACCGGGGACATCCAGAACTGGAGCACGCCGCAACGGAGCTCGTGACGCGCGCCGTGCAGGACGAACCGGGCTTCGCCGTCATGAAGGGCTCCGACATCGTCGAGGTGCATCTCGGCGGCATGGACAAGGGCAAGGCCCTGGCGGCGTTCATGGCGCGCGAGCCGTTCGTCGGCCGCGTGCCGGTCTATCTCGGGGACGATACGACCGATGAGTTCGGCTTCGCCGCCGTCAAGGCGCTGGACGGCGTGTCGGTCAAGGTCGGCACCGGCCCGAGCGAGGCGGACTACAGGCTGGCGTGCGTGGACTCCGTCCATCGTTGGCTCGGGGTAGAGCCGGCAGCGGGCGATGGCGACATGAAGGAGGCTTCGTAAGGATGGCGGACGGCAATCATCGGCTGGTCATCGTATCCAACCGGGTGGGCCCTCTCAGCGACGAGGGCAAGGCCGGCGGGCTCGCCGTGGGGCTGGCCGACGCGCTGCGGCGTCGCGGCGGCCTTTGGTTCGGCTGGAGCGGCGAGATCTCGGCCGAGGGCACGGCCAGCGAGATCCGTGTCGAGGAGCATGGCCATACCGCCCTGAAGACGATCGATCTCACGCAGGAAGAGATCGAAGGGTTCTACTTCGGCTATGCCAACCGCTCGCTCTGGCCGCTCCTGCACTATCGGCTCGACATCGCCGCTTTCGATCGCGAGTCGGAGCGGGTCTATCGCAAGGTCAACCGCCGCTTTGCCGAACGCCTGCTTCCGCTTCTGGAAGGGGACGACCTGGTCTGGGTTCACGACTACCACTTCTTCTTCCTGGGGCAGGAACTGCGCAAGGCGGGATACGACGGACGCCTCGGCTTCTTCCTGCATATTCCCTTCTGCCCGCCCGATATGCTCACCGCGCTGCCGGCCAGCCACGATCTCGTGCGCGCGATGCTCGCCTACGACGTCATCGGCTTCCAGACGGAGAACGACCGGCGCAACTTCGTGGCCTTCTGCATCCAGGAGTTCGGGGCTGAGGACATCGACGGCGACCGTGTGCGCACCTCCGACGGGCGGATCGTGCGCGCATCCGCCTTTCCCATCGGCATCGACGCCGAGGGTTTCGCCGAATTCGCCTTGTCCGAGGAGGCGCGCGAGCACGAGGCGATGGTCCAGGCCATCTCGCATGGCCGGCACCAGATCGTCGGCGTCGATCGGATGGACTATTCCAAGGGCATCGTGGAGCGGTTCCGCGGCTACGAGCTGCTGCTGGAGGACAACCCCGATCTGCGCGGACAGACGCAGTTCCTGCAGGTCGCACCCGTCTCGCGGGGGGAGGTGGAGGCCTATGCCGATCTCCGCGTGGAGCTGGAGGGGCTGGCCGGCAACATCAACGGCCGCTTCGCGACGATCGACTGGAATCCGATCCAGATCCTGGTCAACGGCTTCACCCGGCGGGCGCTGGCCGGCATTTACCGCGCCGCGCAGATCTGTATGGTCACGCCCCTGCGCGACGGCATGAACCTCGTCGCCAAGGAATTCGTCGCCGCGCAGGACCGGGCGGATCCCGGTGTCCTCATCCTGTCGCGCTTCGCGGGCGCGCGCGCCGAACTGCCCGAGGCACTGATCGTCAATCCCTACTCGCCGGACGATCTCGTCCGCGCCCTGCGTCAAGCGCTGGAGATGCCGCTCGAGGAGCGGCAGCGCCGGCACGAGGCGATGCGCGCGCGCGTCTTCGCCAACACGGCTCAGGTCTGGTGCGAGACCTTCCTGGCGGTTCTCGACGCGCCCGACGAGCGTGTCCTGCAGCCGCCCTCGTGGTGGGAGCGTTTCCGGGCCGGCCTGCCGATGAACTGGTAGCAAATCGGTTGAACCGCCGGGTTTCGACGCGCTGACCGTTGGGCTAAAGCTGAACAACGAACCGGCCGTCAGCGCAAGGACCAGGAAACCGATGACCCAGAAGACCCACGCCCTGTTGGAAATCCTCACCGGCCAGCCCGTCATGCCGGTGGTCGCGGTGGAAAGCGCCGCGGAGGGTGTGGGTCTCGCGCGTGCGCTGGCGGCGGGCGGTCTGCCGGGCATCGAGGTGACCTTGCGCACCCCGGCTGCGCTCGATGCAATCAAGGCCATTTCCGCCGAAGTCCCGGAGGCGCTGTGCGGCGCCGGCACGATCCTTACCCCGCGCCAGTTAGATGCCGCGGTGGAGGCGGGCGCCCGCTTCATCGTCTCGCCCGGCACGACGCACGAGGTGCTGGACGCCGCCAAGACCTCCGACGTGCCGCTTCTGCCGGGCGCCGCGACGCCGAGCGAGCTGATGGCGATGATCGAGGAAGGCTACGAGATCCTCAAGTTCTTCCCCGCCGAGCAGTTGGGAGGCATCCCCTACCTGAAGGCGCTCGCGCCCGTGTTCCAGGGCATTCGTTTCTGCCCGACGGGCGGCGTCAGCCCGAAGAACGTCTCCGACTACCTCGCCCTTCCCAACGTCGTGTGCGTCGGCGGCTCCTGGGTCGCGCCCAAGGACTTGGTTTCGGCCGGTCGCTTCGACGAGATCACCGCGCTGGCAAGGGAGGCGGCGGCGCTCGGGCGTCGCTGACGTCGCAGCGGGGCGGCGGCGACTGGCCGCCGCCTTTCGTCCTCCCATCTTCCGCAGGACCTTCCGCCTCCCGGACCCGCGATCCCCTTGCACGCCATTCCCCGTCTGCTTCTCGTCGTTCTGCTCGCCGGCCTGCTGTCGGCCTGTTCGGGCCCGGCGTTTCTCAACGCGCTGACCAGCCGCGCCGGCTTCGAGACGATCCCCGATATCCGCTACATGCCGGGCGAGCGCGGGACGTTCGATCTCTACGTGCCCAATGGGGCGGGGGCGTCGACGCCGATCGTCGTGTTCTTCTACGGCGGAAGCTGGGACTCCGGTTCGAAGTCGATCTACCCCTTCCTCGGGCAGTCGCTGGCATCGGCGGGCTTCGTCGTCGCCATTCCGGACTACCGGGTCTACCCCGAGGTGCGCTTCCCGACCTTCGTGGAGGACGGCGCGCGGGCCGTGGCAGCCGTGGAGCGGCTCGCACGTCAAGGAGGGGCTGGCATCGCGCCCGGCCGGCACCCGATCTTCCTCATGGGCCATTCGGCCGGCGCGCAGATCGCCGCGCTCCTCGCCTATGACGGCCGCTATCTCGACGCTGCTGGGGCGAATACCGGGATCGCCGGCTTCGTAGGCCTGTCCGGGCCCTACGACTTCCTGCCGTTGACGGAGGAGCGCTACAAGCGGATCTTCCCGCCAGCCCTGCGCGACGCCAGCCAGCCGGTGCGCTTCGTCGGCGCGGGCGATCCGACGAGCTTCCTGGCGCATGGCGCGAAAGACACGACGGTGGATCCCGAGAATGCGCGCTCCCTGGCCCGTCATCTACAACGCGCCGGCGTTCCCGTGACGCACAAACTCTATCCCGACCTCGACCATATCGGTACGATCAGCTCGTTCGCGACCGCCCTGCCGCTCGGCGACAGGCAGCTGCGCGAAGACGTTCTGGCGTTTCTGAGGGACCGATCGCGATGACGAGCCACGACCTTTCGCACTGGGAACCTCGCGAGATGCCGGGGCACGGTGCGATGATCGGCGATGCCGTTCGCGTGGAGCCGATGCGCGACGCGCGGCGCTTCGCCGAACTGCATGAAGCCTTCGCGGGGCACGACCGGCTGTGGGACTACCTGGCCTATGGTCCGTTCGAGACGCCTGAGGATTTCGGGCGCTACGCCAACGCGCACTATCTCGGCGTCGATCCGATGTTCCATGCCATCGTTCCCCTGTCCTCGAACCGGGCGGAAGGGGTCGCGGCGTTGATGCGGTTGGATCCGGCCAATGGCGTCGTCGAGATCGGGCATATCTGCCTCGGGCCCAGCCTCCAGCAGACGCGCGCCGCCACGGAGGCGTTCCACCTTCTGTTCTCGCGCGTGTTCGACGAACTCGGCTACCGACGTCTCGAATGGAAATGCAACGACGGGAACGCGCCGTCGAAGCGCGCGGCGCTCCGTTTCGGGTTCACGTTCGAGGGCGTCTTCCGTCAGCACATGGTGGTCAAGGGCCGCAACCGCGACACCGCCTGGTTCTCGATCGTCGACGCCGACTGGCCGAGGGTGAAGGCCGGGTTCGAGGCCTGGTTGCGGCCAGAGAATTTCGACGCGAACGGCCGGCAGCGCCGGTCGCTCGCCCAGTCGCGCCCCTGAGGAGCGTCAGCCCCGCGCGGGAACGATCGTGATCAGGGCGTTGGACGGGTAGATCGACTCGTAGAGAACGCCGTCGCCCGGAATGAACTCGAGCACGGTCTCGCCGCCGCCGTCGGCCATGATGAGCGAGCCGTCGCCGGTGGTCTTCCAGTAGGCGACGCGAGCCAGTTCGGGCGAGGCCGCGCAGTCGGGTCCGAGCGGGGCGCGGCGGAAGCCGGCCGCGGCGTCGGCGGGACCGGCGATCTTGCAGGTTGCGCCGTTGCGCAGGTCGATGAGGCGGATCGCGGCCGCCGGCTGCGGACCAGTGGGCTCGATCGAGCCGGTGATCTCGCTCGACGGACGCATCAGCGACACGAGGCTTTCGGCATTCGCGTCCGAATGGGCGGGAAGGTTGGCGAGGATCGTACCGACGAAGCCGACGCCTAGCGCCACGGCTGCAAATCTCATGACCAATCTCCAAATGCACCGCCTTGCCGAGCGGCACGAAACCCTTGAACGGCCTGCGGCTCCCGGGAAGCGATGGTTCCCGAACACGTGGAGGGGCAAGCGGACAGAGAGACAGTATCGCATCGTTATCCTTACCTGAGGGTTAACGATGCGATCTCGTCAGAACTTGCCTTCGAGGCGCAGCTGCAGCGAGCGGGTGTCGCCGTCACCGCCGAAGCGCGAGCGATGTTCGACCCGCGCGGTCCAGTGCGGCGCGAGTTCCGCCTCGATCTCCGGCGCGATCGTCAGTTCCTGGCTGACCATTCGCCCGAGCGACTGCGCTCGCGCGAGATCCTGACGAACCTCCAGCCGAAGGGCCGGCGCGAGCGCGTAGTCCGGCCGACGGATCGCGCGCGCCGTCTTGATGCCGGCCACGGCCGAGGCACGGCTGGCGAAGAGGGCCGACCCCGTTCCGACCCCGCGCGGCTGGGTGCGGATGGCGGCCGACTCGAAGCGGCCGTAGGGGGAAAGCACCACCGAGCCGGCGCTCATGCGCGAGCCGTAGGTCGCGGTCGCAAAGCCCGCCTCGCCGGACCCGATCGCTCCGCCCGCGGAGGCTGCGGACGCGTACAAGGGGCCGAAACCCACGGCGAGATCGACGAAACTGTCCGGCGTCGGGGCGAAGGTGCCGTAGCTTGAGACCGTGGGCAGGTCCAGCGCGCCGCCATCCGACTGGTAGGTGCGGTTGAAGCCGGCGGCGATGCCGGCGGAACCGCGCGTCGAGAGCGCGAGATCGAAGCCGGTCGCGACGTCGGCACGCGATTGCCGCGAGGCGATCATGCCGTCTAGGTCGCGACCGAACTCGATCACGCCGCTGCCCCACACATCGCCCGACCCGTCGCTCGTGGCCTTGCGGTTCACCTCCAGTTCGGCGGTCGGTGCGGGGCGCCCGTCGAAGTCGTTGTCCCAGAGAAGCGTCGGCAGGTCGGGCTCGGGCTGCGCCAGGAACGGGTCGAGCGTGCGGTCCGCCTGGCTTCGCGCAAGCCGCAGGTCGAGGTCGACGCCGGACATGGCGGTCACGCCGGGATCGCGCACGTCCTCGATCCGCGCGTTGACGCGAGCGCCCGCCGCAAGTGCGAGATCGCTTGCGGCACGCAGAGCGGTTTCGAGCTGCGCGGCGTGGGCGGTTGGCTCGGTGCCCAAGACCGGGCCGAGAAGGAAACAGGCTGCGAACGCCGCGGCCGAAGGGCTGCGGCGTTTTCGAGGCCGGAGAACGGGCATGAACCGTCTCCCAGATCGTGGATGTCGATGCGAATGATCGCAGCGCAGCATAACCTGGGGCTGGATCACGCGAAAGGGCGTGATTCCCCAGGAGCGTTCACGAAACCTTGGCGCGGGAGAGGCCGGCCGCCTCGCTCTCGGGAACGGGGGTCGGCAGCGGCTCGCCGGCGAACCAGGCCGACAGGTTGTCGGCGACAAGGTTGCCCATGGCGCGGCGCGTGTCGCGCGAGGCCGACGCCACGTGCGGCAGGACGACGACGTTGGGCAGGGCGAGAAGATCGGCAGGGATGCGCGGCTCGTCCGCGAAGACGTCGAGGCCCGCGCGGGCGATGGTGCCGTCCCGGAGGGCGTCGATCAGCGCCGGTTCGTCCACGGTGGAGCCGCGCCCGATATTGATGAAGATGCCGTCCGGTCCAAGCGCGCGAAGGATGCCGGCGTTCACCGCCTTGTCCGTCGACGCGCCGCCGGGCGCTGCGACGACGAGAATGTCGACGGCCTTCGCGAGGCCTTCCAACGTATCGTGATAGGCGTAGGACACGTCCGAGCGGCGCGAGCGGTTGTGGTAGGCGATGGCGAGACCGAACGCTTCCAGGCGCTTGGCGATCGCGAGGCCGATGCGTCCGAGGCCCATGATGCCGACCGTCTTGCCGCGCAGCGAGAATCGGGTGAGCGGGTAGGGGCCCTCCGCCTGCCAGCGCCCGGCGCGCGCATAGGCTTCCGCCTGGCCGAGCTCGCGCACGGTCATCAGGAGAAGCCCAAGCGTCGTGTCGGCCACCTCATCGGTGAGGACGTCGGGCGTGTTGGTGACCGCAACGCCGCGCGAGGCGGCATGGGCGGCGTCGACGCCGTCGTAGCCGACGCCGAAATGGCCGATGACCTCGAGGTTCGGCAGCGCATCGATCGCCGCGTTGGGGATGTGACCGGCGACCGCCACGGCGCGGATCGAGGCGCGCTCGCCCTCGGGCAGTTCGGCGAGGTCGCGCTCGCGCAGCTTGCGGACCGTGAAGCGGCGTTCCAGCTCGGTGACGCCGTCTCCGTTGTAGGGGCCGAAGACGAGGACGGTGGCGTCGTTGGATGGGGACACGCGGGCGCTCATTTTGCGAGGGATGGAGTGAGGGTTCCGGAACCGATGCGGCTGGACTGGCGCACGCGCAAGGCGGGACGGATCAGTTCGAGCCGCTCCTCGGCTGGCGCGCCGTTCAAACGGGCCAGAAGCGCGTTGGCGGCGCGATGGCCGACCTCCGTCTGCCCGTTGGCGACCGTGGTGAGCGGCGGCATGGCGATCGCCGCCTCGTCGATGTCGTCGTAGCCGCAGATGGCGATGTCGACGCCCGGCCGGACGCCCGCACGAGACAGGCCGTACATCAGCCCGAGCGCGACGAGATCGGAGAAGCAGACAACGGCACTCGGCCTGTCGGCGAGGGTTAGGAATTCGTTTGCCGCATCGAAGCCCTGGTGGCGCGAGCGCGGACCCTTGATCCACCATTCCGGGCGGAAGGCGATGCCGGCTTCCTGCAAGGCGTCGCGGTAGCCCTGCGCCCGGTCGCGGCCAGTGGATGTCTGGTCCGTGCCGCCGACGAGCGCGATGCTGCGATGGCCTTCCTCGATCAGGTGCCGCACCACCAGCGACATCCCGTAGGCGTCGTCACCGCGAAACGAGGCGACGCCCGAGCCTTCCACCGTGCGCGCGATGAGGGCGACGGGCAGGTCGTTGTCCTCGGCGAGACGGATGTCCGAGGCGGGCGTGCCGATCGCCGGCGACATAATCAGCCCGTCGGCGCCGAGCTGCAGCATCGTGTCAAGGAAGGAGCGCTGCTTGGACAGGTCGTCGTAGTGATTACAAAGCACGAAGGTCTGGCGATGGCGGTCGAGTTCGTCCTCGATCGCCTTCAGGATCTCGCCGTAGAACGGGTTCATGATGTCGTGGACGCATACCCCGACGATGCCGGACTTCGAGGTGCGAAGGCTCGCGGCGCGGCGGTTGTAGATGTAGCCGGACGTGCGGGCTTCTTCCTTGATGCGCTCGCGCGTCACTTCCGCCACGAGGGGGCTGTCGCGCAGCGCCAGCGAAACGGTCGCCGTGGAGAGGCCGAGCCGTTCGGCGATCGTCGACAGTTTGACCTTCTGCGCCACCTAGTGCCGTTCCATGTCCATGCGCCCGTGCTCAGCCCTCGGGTGTAAGGACTGGCCTTGTTCGACGCAACCGGAGCCCGTCAATCCTCCGTCTCCCCCGACGCGGCGGCCGGCGCATCGTCGGCGAAGTTCTTTTCGATCCGGCGCAGCAGCTTGCGCAGCCGCCGGGCGTCCTTGGTCTTCATGCCCTTGAGCGCCCGTTTCTCAACGCCGCCCCGCACGAGGCGGACCTCCGCGACGAGGCTCTGGCCCTTGTCCGTCAGATGCACGAAGCTCTGGCGTGCGTCAGTGCCGGACGGGCGGCGCTCGACGATGCCCTGCGCCGACAGCCGCGTCATGGTCTTGGTGACGGTCGGCGGGCGCACGGCGAGGCGTTCCGCGAGGTCGCGCAGCGAGATGCCGTCGTCTTCCTCCGCGATGGCGAGAAGCACGGCGTCCTGGCCAGGGTACAGTCCACGCGCGGCCAACTCGTGCGATAGCGCGTTGCGCACGGCGCGGGCCGTCAGCGTCAGCTGAGCGCCGACCGCGCCACCTTTGATTTTCTTGCGCTCGCCCATACTCGATCACCCGGTCTTCTCGACGCGAGGATGACCGGGACGCCCTGTCTTGTCCACGCCAAGCGGCCTTTCACCATTCCCTGCGGGCCTCTACAAGCCTTCGCAGTCTGAGGAGAGCCACCCATGAGCCTCGCGCGCCGATTCGAGGAGCTGACCAGCGCCGATCTTGCCGAACGGCGGGGCATGCTCGACAGGGCGGTGGCGGTGCTGCCTGTCGCGGCGGTCGAGCAGCATGGCGAGCACCTGCCACTCGGCACCGACGCCCTGATCGCCGACGCCATGGTGTCCCGCGCGATCGCGTGCCTTCGCGCCGACCTCGAAGCCGTGTTCCTGCCGACCCTGCGCGTCGGCGCCTCCGACGAACACCTCGCCTTTCCCGGCACGCTGTCGCTCGGCTGGCGCGTCGCGACGGAGACGATCGTTCGCCTCGGCGAAGGGGTGGCGGATGCCGGGTTCCGGCGCATGGCGATCGTGTCCTCGCATGGCGGCAACACCCAGGCCGTCGAGGCGGCGGCGCTCGATCTACGACGCCGGCGCGGCCTCCTCTGCGCCAGCGCCTCGTGGAACCGCTTCAAGCTGCCGCCCGGCCTGCTATCGGACGAGGAGGTGGCGACGGGCATCCACGGCGGCGCTCTCGAGACCGCGCTGATGCTGCACATCCGGCCCGACCTCGTTCGAACGGACCGGATCGCGAATCGCGCCTCGCTGCAGACCCGGCTCGCCGCCGAGCGCCGCCACCTGCGCGCGCATGGACGGCTCGGCTTCGGCTGGCTGGCCGAGGATCTGAACCCCGTCGGCACCGTCGGCGATGCCGGCCTCGGCACGGCGGATATCGGCCGCGCGATCCTCGATCACCAGGCCGCGCGCTTCGCGGAGTTCCTCGAAGACGTCGCCGCCGTGGATTGGCCTGTGGTCCCCGTGCAAAACTGATCGAGCGGGCCTATATCGGGCGCTCCAGGCAAGGAGGCATCCCGATGTCCGACACGTCCCGCCCGACCGAGGGCCAGATCCCCGTCACCGTGCTCACCGGCTATCTCGGCTCCGGCAAGACGACGCTCTTGAACCGCATCCTCACCGAGGACCACGGCAAGCGCTACGCCGTGATCGTCAACGAGTTCGGCGAGATCGGCATCGACAACGACCTCATCGTCGAGACCGACGAAGAGATCTACGAGATGAACAACGGCTGCATCTGCTGCACCGTGCGCGGCGATCTCGTGCGCGTGGTGGAGAACCTCACCAAGCGCACCGGCCGTTTCGACGCCATCATCGTCGAGACCACGGGCCTCGCCGACCCCGTTCCCGTGGCGCAGACCTTCTTCATGGACGACGACGTGCGCGCCAAGACGCGCCTCGATGCCGTGGTCGCGCTGGTGGACGCCAAGCACATCGGCCTGCGCCTCAAGGATTCGCGCGAGGCCGAGGACCAGATTGCCTTTGCCGACGTCGTACTCCTCAACAAGACCGATCTCGTGACGCCGGAGGAACTGGCGCGCGTCGAGGCCACCGTGCGCGCCATCAACCCGTCCGCCGTGATCCACCGCACCGAGCGCTCCGCGATCCGGCTCGACCGCGTGCTCGGGCAGGGCGCGTTCGACCTCAGCCGAGTTCTCGACCAGGATCCGCATTTCCTCGAAGAAGCGGCGCAGGCGCACGACGACCATGTCTGCGGGCCGGACTGCGACCACGACCATCACCATCACGCCCACGACCACCATGGCCATGACCATCACGATCATGACCATCACGACCACCATCACCACCATCACGATCATGGCCACGACCATCACGGCGAGGTGGCGCCGATCCACGACGTGACGGTGACGTCGATCTCGCTGCGCGGCGGCGAGCTGGATCAGAACCGCTTCTTCCCCTGGATCCAGAACCTGACCCAGACGGAAGGACCGAACATCCTGCGTCTCAAGGGCATCATCGCCTTCAAGGGCGACCCGGACCGCTACGTGATCCAGGGCGTCCACATGATCATCGAGGGCGACCACCAGCGGCCGTGGCGCGAGGACGAGCCCCGCGAGAGCCGGCTCGTCTTCATCGGCCGGGAACTCGACGCAGAGCGGCTGGAGGCCGAATTCCGGTCCTGCGCGGCCAAGACGCGCGAGGCCGCGCCCGCCTGATGCCTGACATTGCCCCCTATTCGTTCGACGGCCATGTCGAGACCGCCGCCTTCCTGAAGGACGAGCCGGTCTTCTCTCTGTCGGACGGCACGATCCGCTTCCCAGCCGGGGGCGAAACCGTCATCGAGGCGCACAAGGGCGGGCTCCTGTCCGCCCGGCTCGACCCGTTCGCGCCGCGGCTCCTGTCGGGCGGCGAGGACGGGCGCGTGGTCGCCACGACGCCGGACCGCCAGTCGTCTGAAATCGCGTCGGCGGGCCGTAAGTGGATCTCGTCGGTCGCCGGTGGTCCGGGCGGGGCGGTCGGCTATGCCGTGGGACGGACGGCCTTCGTGCGCGACGCCAAGGGCGGAGTCCGCGAGTTCGCCCACGGGCGCACGGTGGAGGACCTCGCCTTCGCGCCGAAGGGCTTGCGCATCGCGACCGCGCGCTACGATGGCGCCTCGCTGTTCTTCGCAGGAACCGACGCCAAGGCGCAGGAACTGGAATGGAAGGGTGCCCATACCGGCGCCACCTTCTCGCCGGACGGCCGTTTCCTCGTTACCATCATGCAGGAGAACGCGCTGCACGGCTGGCGTCTCGACGACGGCAAGCACATGCGCATGACCGGCTATCCCGCCAAGGTGAAGAGCATGTCCTGGTCGGCCAAAGGCAAGTTCCTGGCGACCTCGGGCGCCCCGGCTGCCATCCTCTGGCCCTTCACGGGCAAGGACGGCCCCATGGGCAAGGCGCCGCTCGAACTCGGCACGCGCGGCGACACCGGCGTCGTCGCCGTCGCCTGCCATCCGTCGGACGACGTCGTGGCCATCGGTTATGCCGACGGCATGATCCTGGCGGTGCGCTTTTCCGACGCCAAGGAAGCACTCCTGCGGCGCGGCGGATCGAGCGCGGCGCGCACGCTCGCCTGGGACGCGAAGGGGCGGTTCCTGGCGTTCGGGACGGAAAGCGGAGACGCCGGCGTCATCGACATCGCCGGCTGAGGCACTTCAGCCTTCGCCGAGGGCAGACGGAAGCACGGCGTCCTCCGGGTCGAGCTGAAGGTCGGCCTCGATGGTGCACAGGAGCCCGGCGGGGTCGTAGCTGACGACGACCTCGCCGCCGAATTCGGCTGCCAGCGACTGCTCGATCAGGCGCGAGCCGAATCCCTTGCGGTCGGGAGCGACGACCGGCGGCCCACCACTCTCGCACCATTCGAAGCGCAGGCTCTCGCGCGCTGCCCCCAGGCCGATGCGCCATGCGATCCGCACCCGTCCGGTCTCGTTCGACAGGGCCCCGTATTTCGCCGCGTTGGTCGCGAGTTCGTGCAGTGCCAGTGCGAGCGCCAGGCTCTGGCGCGCCGTCAATCGGATGTCGGGCCCGCTCCAGGCGATTCGCTCGCCGCCATCGCCGTGGGTGGCGAGGGTCTGGGAGACGATCGCCTCGATCGGAGCGCTGGTCCAGCTCGTCTGGGTCAGGATGTCGTGGGCGTGGCCAAGCGCGATGAGGCGTGCCGAAAAGGCCGCCAGCCCATCCTGCGCGCTCGCGGCGCGCCGCATGGTCTGGTTCGCCAGCGCATTCACCATGGCCAGCGTGTTCTTGACCCGGTGCTGCAGTTCGCGCGTGAGCAAAGCCTGCCGCTCCTCGGCTTCCTTGGCCTTCGTCACGTCGCGCACGGCGCACACGATCCGAACCGCCGCACCGTCGGCGACGACGCATTGGCCGCTGGCGTGCACGGTTCTCGCTCGGCCGTCATCGTGTCCCGACATGCGGAACACGAGATCGAAGCTCCGTTCCGTCGGCGCTTTCATCGCGCGCCGCACCGCACCTTGCACCCGATCGAGATCGTTCGGGTGGATCAGGGGGCGAAGCGTCTGCGCATAGGTCACCGCGACGTCGACGCCGAGCCCGAAGATCTCGCGGCATCGCGCGTCGCAGACCATGTCACCCGTCTCGAGGTCGTAGTCGAAGCTGCCGATCTCCGCCGCCTCGTGCGCGAGGCGCAGGCGGGCCTCGGTCTCGATCAGCGAGCGTTCCGCCGTGCGGCGGCGGGAGTAGGTCCAGGCCCGGTTCAGGACCTCGCGGATGAAGCCGATCTCGTCGCTCGGCCAGATGCGCGGGGACGTGTGATGGAGGTAGAGGATGACCTGGAGCCGGCCGCCTTCGCGCACCGACAGGTTGATCATCGACAGCGAACCGATCGCCTGCCAGGCCTGCGATCCGTCATGCGTGATCGGATCGGTCCGCACGTCCTCGATGACTGTCAGACCGGTCTGGAGTGCCTCGACGAGACTGCTGCCGAAGTCGGCGATCCGCTTGCGGCCAGACAGGGGTTCGAGACCCGGTGCGGTCCATTCGCCGACGATGGTGGCATAGGTCTCGGTCGGGTCCACCGTGGCATAGCCGACGCGTCCGATCTCCAGCGTCTCACCCAGGAGATGCAGCGCCTTCAGCGTGTAGTCGATCGCCTCGCCGAACTCTCCCTCGTCGCCGAGCCGCAGCAACGCGTCCTGGCGCCGCTCGCGCAGCTTGTCGTGCGTGATGTCCACCACGGCGCCAGGGAAGCGGACCGGCCGTCCGGCGTCGTTCAGGAAGCAACGCCCGCGGGCATGCACCCAGCGTACCGCGCCGTCGGTCCGAACGGTTCGATACTCGGCCGCAAATTCTCCGCCGGAGGCAAGCGTCGCTTCGATCGCCGCTCCGACGCGGGCCTGGTCGTCGCGGTGGATGCCGTGCAGGTAGGCCTCGATTGGAAGTCCACCGGCGGCGCGCGTCTCGTCCACGCCGTAGAGGTTCGCGAACCGCGCGTCCGCGTAGATGAGGTCCTGCGGCAGGAGCCAGTCCCACGTGCCGATCAGGGCGCAGGCGTCGAGCGCGAACTGCAGCCGCTCGCGGCTGGCGGCGAGCTCCAGCCGGGAGATCTCCTCATCCGTGCGGTCGCGGAGGATCTTCAGGAACCCGATCTGGAAGCCCGACGCATCCCGCAAGGGGACGAGTTCGCCGCGCGCGAAGAAGGTCGTGCCGTCGGCCCGCAGGAGCCAACGGTTGTCCGCAGCGCGCCCCTCGCGAATTGCGGTCACCATCTCCTCCTCGACCCGGCCCGCCGCGCGGTCGTCGGGCGTGAAGATGTCGGCGACCGAACGCCCGAGCATGCGCTCTGCCGACCAGCCGAAGACGTCCGTGGCCGCCTGGTTCCAGAGGGTCACGCGACCATCGCCGTCGGTCGCGATCAGCGCATAGTCCGCGACGGTCGTCAGCAGCGTTTCGTAGACGGCTACAGGTAGGGTTGTGTGAAGAGAGGCATCGAGCGGCGGTGCCGCGGATGTGCCCAGACGCGCATTCTCGCGCGTCAATTCGGCGATCCTGCTTTCGGCAGCGGCCAATCGAGCCGCAGCGTCCCCGGTCATTCCCGTTTCCAAGCCGTGCTGCCATCATGGAAAGTCGCCGAAGCTCTACGCGTCGGCGGTGATGTCGTCCCCCGGTCCACCTGAAGCACGTTCGCGGGCCGGGGGCAAAGACAAAGGTCGGTCGGGGGCGAATAACCGCCTCCCTTATGTTTCGGGCGTCAGGCCGCGATGGGAGCGGGGAGGGAGCGGCCGGTCGGCACGATCAGGCCCTGCGCGCCTGTGAGGGCGCCGTCGCGCAAGGCGAGCCCGAGGAGACGGTGCCGTTCGAACGGTCCCGGCATTGCCAGCTTTCTTGCCGCATCGGCATGGAAACCGAACCGCTCGTAGAACGGCGCGTCGCCGACCAGCACGATCGCGCCATGGCCGCGCCAGCGGCTTTCGGCGATGGCGCGCCGCATCAGCGCGGAGCCGATGCCGAGCCCCTCGCAGCGAGCCGAGACGGCGAGCGGGCCGAGCAGCAGGGCGGGAACGTCCTCGCCGGAACGTGTCCCCGCCGAGACATTCCACAGGCGCACCGTGCCGAGAAGTTCGCCGTCGTCCGATTCCGCCACGAGCGAGAGGCCTTCGGCGGCGAGCCGGTCGCGGCGGATCGCCTCCGAAGACTTGCGGCGACGGTTCGGACCCATGGCCGCGTCGAGGAGAGCCTCGCGCGCGGTTTCGTCGGCGGCGGTCTCCGGGCGCAGAGAAAAGGCGGGCGGCAGGAAGGGAAGGTCGGCGAAGAGCTGGGAGCGCGCGAACATCGGCGGTCATCCTCCAGAGTGGGGACGAGCGAAAGCGCGGCGCCTTTCGGGGACGCCGGCGACGAAGCGCCCCGGCACGCAGGGCGCCGGGACGGATGTTCAGGAATTGACGGGCGGTCCGCCCGTCAGATGACGTAGGAGCGGAGCGGCTCGAACCCGTTGAAGGCGACGGCCGAGTAGGTCGTCGTGTAGGCGCCGGTACCCTCGATCAGAACCTCGTCGCCCACCGTCAGCGAGATCGGCAGCGGGTAGGGGGTCTTCTCGTAGAGCACGTCCGCCGAATCGCAGGTCGGGCCGGCGATGACGCAGGGCTCCATGCGGTCGTCGTCGCGCGCCGTCACGATCGGGTAGCGGATCGCCTCGTCCATCGTCTCGGCGAGACCGCCGAACTTGCCGATGTCGAGATAGACCCAGCGGTTCTTGTCCTCGGCCGACTTCTTCGACACGAGCACGACCTCGGCCTTGATGACGCCGGCGTCGCCGACCATGCCGCGGCCGGGCTCGATGATCGTCTCCGGGATCTGGTTACCGAAGTGGCGACGCAGGGCGGCGAAGATCGAGCGGCCGTAGGCCTGGGCCGACGGAACATCCTTGAGGTAGCGCGTCGGGAAGCCGCCGCCCATGTTGACGAGCGTCAGCACGATGCCGCGCTCGGCGAGCTGGCCGAACACCATCGCCGCGTCGGCCAGCGCCTTGTCCCAGGCCTCGGTGTCGCACTGCTGCGAGCCGACGTGGAACGAGACGCCGGTGGCGACGAGCCCGAGGTCGCGGGCATGGGTGAGGACGTCGATCGCCATCGCCGGCACGCAGCCGAACTTGCGCGACAGCGGCCATTCGGCGCCCTCGCCGTCGGTGAGGACGCGGCAGAACACGCGCGCGCCGGGTGCGGCGCGGGCCACCTTCTCGACCTCCTCGACGCAGTCCACCGCGAAGAGCGAGACGCCGAGCGCATGCGCGGCCGCGACGTCGCGCTCCTTCTTGATCGTGTTGCCGAAGGAGATGCGGTTCGGCGTCGCGCCGGCGTCGAGCGCCATCTCGATCTCGGCGACCGAGGCGCAGTCGAAGGACGAGCCTAGCGAAGCCAGAAGACGCAGGATCTCCGGCGCGGGATTGGCCTTCACGGCGTAGAAGATGGAGCTATCCGGCAGCGCCTTGCGGAAGGCGCGGAAATTGTCCTCGACGATGTCGAGATCGACTACGAGGCAAGGCCCGGCAGGACGGCGGGTGGCGATGAAGTCGAGAATGCGCTGCGTAGCCATCGGAAGCTCCGGTTAACCATGAGGTTGACGAGGAGCGTACGCATTCGGTTTCACATGCAGCCGGTGGAGACCCCGCACGTGAAGCGAACGCGAAACGCGACATGATCGGACCCGATGACGGCGCAAGGCCGACAGAAGATCCGGAAAGTCTGCCGTGGATTGGAGAGCTACGCTCGCCGCACTTCAGGCAAGGATGGTGTGCCTCTGCAGTATTCCTGGCTATGGAGACCAGGAGAGACCAGAAAGGCCCTCACCGTCGTTGCTTCAAGGCGTCCACGATTTCGCCAGCAGCGAAACCGACCTGGAGACGAACTCCAGTGACCGACCCGGTGATCTTCGCATTCGAAGGTCCGGGGGACGCCCACAGGCACGTGCGACATTGGGCAAGGCGGGATATAGAAACGGCCGCTGTCATACGCAACAGAAAAATTGCGCCCTGGCGCCGATTTGGAAATCCTGCTGGACTTGCGGCCATCATGTCGTCAGACGGCAACACCGGTCAGTTTCGCACACGAAAGATATGCCGATGGACACCCTGACCCGCATGCGCGCCTTCCTTGCCGTGGTCGAGGCCGAGGGCTTCTCCGCCGCCGCGCGCAAGACCGGCCGATCCAAGGCGCTTCTGTCGAAATACGTGCGCGAGCTGGAGGACGAGCTCGGCGTTCTCCTGATCAACCGCACGACGCGCCAGGTCGCGTTGACGGCGGCGGGCGAGGTCTACGTGACGCGCGCCTCGGCGATCCTCGCCGATCTCGAGACCCTGAACGAGGAGGCGCGCGAAGCCACGGGGGAGGCGAAGGGCACCCTGCGGGTCACCGCCGCACGCACCTTCGGCGACGCCGAACTCGGCCTCAGCCTCGTCGAGTTCTCGGCCGCCCATCCCGACATCTCGCTGGACCTCCATCTCAACGACAGTTTCGTCAATCTCCTCGAGGACAACTTCGACGTCGCGATCCGCATGACGCGGCTGACCGATTCGGCGATGATCGCGCGTCGCCTCGGCTCGCTCGACTTCACCATCTGCGCGACGCCGCAGTTCCTTGCCGAGCACGGCACGCCCACCCACCCCAGCCAGATCGCACGCATGCCGGCGGTGATCGATTCCAACGCAAAGGCTCTCTACAACTGGACGTTCAAGGACCCCCGCACCGGCGACCCGCTGCCGATCAGCGTGTCCGGCCGCTTCTCCGCCAACTCGCCCTACACGGTGCGCGCGGCGACGCTGGCCGGGCTCGGCATCGCCATGCTCCCGGAGTTCGTGGCGCGCTCGGAGATCGAGGCCGGTCGGCTCGTCAGCGTGCTCGACGATTTCGTCCCCAAGGACGCCGGCATCTATGCGGTGTTTCCGCATCGTCGCCATCTTCCTGCGAGAACGCGCGTCTTCGTTGACTTCTTGGCAACCTGGTTCCGCAAGAATTGTCCGGGCCGGGACATGAGCGCCGCCGCCTGACGCGCGCGTCCCGGCATCACCAGGAATGCCGAGGTCCCGAATGCGCCCGATCGTCAAGCTTCTCGCTGCCGCCCTGATCCTGGGGGCAGGCTCGGCGGCTCATGCCGGTGTCCAGGTGCGCGAGACCGTGTTCATCGGCGACTACGAGCCCGGCACGATCGTGGTGATGACCGGCGCGCGCCAGCTCTTCCTGGTGACGGGCGAGGATGCCGCCCTGCAGTACGACATCGCCGTCGGCAAGCCGAGCGAGCAATGGTTCGGCACCAGCTGGGTGTCCAAGAAGCGCCTGAACCCGACCTGGGTGCCGACGCCGTCGATGCGCGAGAAGAAGCCGAGCTTGCCCCCCTCCATGGGGCCGGGACCGCAGAACCCGCTCGGCAAGCGCGCGATGAACCTCGGCTGGGGCACCTATCGCATCCATGGCACCAACTCGCCGAACTCGATCGGCTCGGCGGCTTCGGCCGGCTGCTTCCGCATGCGCAACGACGACGTGATGGATCTGTTCGAGCGCGTCCATGTCGGGGCGCGCGTGGTGGTCCTGCGCTGACGCGGGACGAGGGCCTTCTCCGCACTTTCGCCTTGGTTTAATCGTCCCTGCGCGGCGGCAGCGAACCGGGGACGAGCATGCGTCGACCAACTTTCCTGGCGGGAGCCCTTGTTGCGTCGATCGCCGCCTGCGGCTCTGCGGAAGCCCATCCGCACGTCTTCGCCGATTCCCGGATGGAGATCGTCGGCACGGCGGACGGCATGCTCTCCTCGCTGCGCAACATCTGGCGTTTCGACGAGCTGTTCTCCTCCAGCGTGGTGGTGGACTTCGACAAGAACGGCAACGGCACGCTCGACGACGACGAGGTGCAGGCCGTCGCCGAGACGGTGCGCCAGTCGATCGCGGAATGGGACTTCTACACCTTCGTCAGCGTCGGCAATCGGGACATCAAGCTCACCCCTCCGACCGACATCCGGGGCCTGTTCCAGAACGGGCAGCTCATTCTCTTCTTCGAGATGAAGCCGGCGGAGGCGATCGACCTGAAGGCGGCTCCGGTCACCTTCTCCGCCTACGACGAATCCTATTTCGTCGCCTTCGACTTCGCCGACGAGAACGCGTTCCAGCTCCTCGACCTGCCCAAGACATGCACCAAGGCCTACACGCGACCCGATCCCGACGAGGATGCGAGCGAGTGGATGAACTCCGTGTCGATGCTCAAACCCGGTCAGTCGATCCCGGAGGACGGCGTGAATTTCTCCCAGCTCCTCGCGACCCGAGTGGACGTGTCGTGCAAGGCGGGCTGAGGCGTCTGGGAGCGGCGCTGGCGCTGCTCCTCGCGGCCGCCGCCTGTGCCCACGCGCAGTCCTCGCTCGGCATCGGAACGGCAGAGGTGACGACGGCGCCGAGCGGCCCGTTCGCCGGCGTGTTCATGGAAATCCTCGCGGTCCAGCGACAATTCTTCGTGGAGCTGCGACAGGCGCTGGTCGCGCTGCGCGACGGCCAGGGCGGCCTTCTCTGGCTCGCCGGTCTGTCCTTCGTCTATGGCGTCTTCCATGCGGCAGGGCCGGGGCACGGCAAGGCCGTGCTCTCATCCTACATGCTGGCGAACGAGGTCGCGCTGCGTCGCGGCGTCGTTCTGTCCTTCGCGGCGGCGCTGGTTCAGGCGCTGTCGGCCATCGTCGTCGTCGCGCTGGGCTGGTTCGCGCTGCGCGGCACCGGCCTGTCGATGACCGATCTCGCCTTCGGGCTCGAACTCGGCTCCTATGCCATGATCGCTCTTCTCGGCGCATGGCTGCTGCTAAGCAAGGGCTGGCCGCTGGTGCGCCTCGCAGCGCAGCGCCTCCGCGCGCTGGCGCCGATGCCGCGCGGCGGTCTGGCGTTCGCGGGCCGTGGCACGTTCACGGAAGCGGGCGGCCCGGCGGTTCCGAGCGGGTTGCAGGCGTCCGGCGGCTACGGGGCCGAGGTCTGCGACGATCCATCGGGCGACGCCTGCGACTGCGGCCGGCCGCATATCATCGACGCGCGCCTCCTCGAAGGCCCGGCCTTCCGCTGGCGCACTGCCCTTGCGACCGTCGTCGCCATCGGGCTGCGGCCCTGTTCGGGCGCGATCGTCGTGCTCACCTTCGCACTCATGAACGGCCTCTACGGCGCCGGTGGCCTGTCGGTTCTCGCCATGGCGCTCGGCACCGCGATCACGGTGTCGGCGATCGCCACCGTCGCGGTCTCGGGCAAGGGGCTCGCGCTCCTCGCCGGTCGGTCCGGCGGATGGGGCAGGGGGCTGCGCACAGGTCTCGAGGCGAGCGGCGCGCTGCTGCTGATGGTCGTCGGTCTCGGTCTTCTCCTCGCCTCGCTGCCCGGCTAGCCCTCAGGCCCGCGCGTCGCGATAGGCGCGGCAGGCCGCTCCGAAGGCTTCGAAGATCGCACGCGAGGCGGGATCGCTTAGCACCCAGTATTCCGGGTGCCACTGCAGGCCGAGAGCGAACCCCGGCGCATCGGCCACCGACACGGCCTCCACCGTGCCGTCCGGCGCACGCGCCTCGACGCGGAGCCCTTCCGCCAGCCGGTCGATCGCCTGCCGATGCAGCGAATTCACCTCGACCGCGCCGTCGCCGACGATCGCCGCCAGCCGTCCGCCGGGTTCGACTGCAACCGGGTGGCGCAGCGCGAAGCGGGCGTCCTGTTCGGGATGGGTCGGCGCGCGATGATCCATCCGCCCCTCGAAGTCCTGGATCTCGGTCGCGAGCGAGCCGCCCAGCGCCACGTTGAGCTCCTGATGCCCCCGGCAGATCGCAAGCAGCGGAACCTCGCGCGCCAGCGCCTTGCGGATCAGGGCCTCGGTCAGCCGGTCGCGCGCGGGGTCGAAGGGTTCGTGCGCGCTCGTCGGCTCGACGCCGTAGCGGCTCGGGTGGACGTTGGATGCCGAACCGGTGACGAGGACGCCGTCCACGCGGGCCAACACCAGGTCGAGCGCTCCCTCGTCCACCAGCGCTGGCACGATCACGGGCACGCCTCCGGCCGCCTCGAGAATCGCGGCGAGGTAGGTCGAGGGTGCCGCATGCCACTCGTAGTTCTCGAAACGCCTGACATCGGCGGGCACGGCGATCAGGGTCGCATGGTCTGGCACGGTCGTGGTCCTCGAGAAGGTGCAAGCGCGAATCACATTTTCATCGGATCGCGCGACCGCAAGGCCCGGTCAAGCAGGAAGCGCTTTAACGATCCACATCGCTTTTCGCCCGCCAGTCCGGGTGCGTGGGCCAAACCTTCCCGGGAACGGCTCGATGCTTCCAGAAGGAAATTCCATGACGCCCGTCCTGTCGATCGGCTCCCTCAAGACCTCCGGTTCCACCACCCTTGCCCTGACGCTCGCCGGCGTCGCCGCCGCCGCCGACATTCCGGTCGTGCTGGTGGATGCGGGCCGCGACAAGGATCTCGTGGACTGGGCGCGGAAGCCCGGTCGTCCCGCGCTCTGCACCGTCGAGGTGGCGGACGACGAGATCACGCTGGAGCGCATCGTGCGCGCCGCTCGCCGTCGCGGCGATCTGGCGGTAATTGACGCCGGCGACAACGCCGAGATGATCCGTGCCGGTGCCCGCCTGTCCGACCGCGCGCTGATCCCGGTCCGCTTCTCGCCGCTTTCGGCCTATGCGGCGCTCGCCACCGACCGGCTGCTCGCCACCGAGGCCGACAAGGGTCGTCGCGGTCGCGACTGGGCCTTCGTCGCCAGCGGCGTCACCACCATTCCGAGCCGCGTCGCGCGCACCATCGAGGGCATGATCGAGCGCTCCACCACGGCGCGGCTCGAGGTCGGGCTCGTTCTGCGGGCGGCCTACGAGACGCCCTTCCTGCATGGCGGCACGCTGTTCACACTGGGCGAAGACGTCGCACCGGGCATCGAGCGAGCCCGTGCCGAGGCGGCCACGATCGCCTACGAGATCGGCATTCTCGGCCACGACGTGGATGCCGCGACGGTGATCCGCGAGCCGGGCTCCTTCGAGGTGGCCGCAGCCGCCGCCTGATCCAAGCTCTCAATGCAGCAACGGGAAACGGCCCTGGCGCGTCGCGCGCGGGGCCGTTTCCCGTTCGGGGCCGGTGACCTCGGCCGTGCCGCGGCCTACATGAGCTGAATGACCGACGCCGCTGCCCGCAACGCCAAGACCCCGCGCCCGATCACCCGCGACTGGCTGTTCCGGGCCGCCAGCCATTACCTCGAACGCTACGCTTCCACCGAGGCGAACCTCCGCCGTGTCCTGGAGCGCAAGGTCATGCGGCGCGCCCACGCGCGCGGCGAGGAGGCGGCGCCCTTCGAGTCGCTGATCGGGGAGACCGTGGCGCGGTTCGTGGAACTGAAACTTCTCGACGACCGGAGCTTTGCCGAGGCGCGCCTGGCATCCCTGCGCCGGCGCGGCACCTCGATGCGGCAGAGCGTCGCGAAGCTGGCCGAAAAGGGGGTGGACCGCGACACGGTGGCCGCCGTCATGGCGAACGACGAGACCGACGAAGCGGAGGCCGCGCGCCGCCTCGCCAAGCGGCGACGCCTCGGGCCGCACCGCCTGCGGGAACGCGTGGAGCGGCGTGATCGGGACGTCGCTGCGCTCATGCGCGCCGGCTTCTCCTATGGGCATGCGGCCGCGGCGATCGACGGTGAGGCCGATAGCGAGGAATAAGGCAGGAACCGTCGCGGGAGGCGACCGTTGGTGAGGCGAACACCAACACCGGCGGACATCAGACGGGGCTACGACCCGGTCGAGGCATGTCCGCGATCCGAAGGGACCATCCGATGCCCAGCATTCGCGAATCGAAGATCGCCATTCTCGCCACCGACGGCTTCGAGCAGTCGGAACTCATGCAGCCGCTGGAGAAGCTCCGCGCGGCCGGCGCCACCGTCCATGTGGTGTCGCTGAAGGAAGGCTCGATCAAGGGGTGGGACGAAACCGACTGGGGCGCGAGCGTACCGGTCGACAAGGTCCTCTCGCAGGTCTCCGTCAACGACTACGACGCGCTCGTGCTGCCGGGTGGCCAGATCAACCCGGACAAGCTGCGCGCCGAGGAGACCGTCGTGTCCTTCGTGCGCGACTTCTACAACACCAAGAAGACGCTGGCCGCCATTTGCCACGCGCCTTGGCTGCTGGTCGAGGCCGGCATCGTCAGGGATCGCGACGTGACGTCGTTCAAGTCGATCAAGACCGACGTCGTCAATGCTGGCGGCCGCTGGCACGACGAAGAGGTCGTGACGGACCAGGCGCTGATCACCTCGCGCAATCCGAACGACCTGCCGGCCTTCATCGCGAAGATCATCGAGGAGGTCGAGGAAGGCCGCCACGAGAAGCGTCAGGCCGCCTGAGAACGCGCGCAGCATGAAACCGCGGAACGGGGCGCTTCGGTGCCCCGTTTTCATGACCGGCGTTGCGCGCGGGCGATTGTCACTCCGCCCGCTTCCCGTATAACAACGCGCAACAGGGCGTAGTGGAGAGGATTGAGCGAATGGCCGAGGATCAGGGCTACGAGTGGAAGGGCACCACGATGGACTATGCCGAGCATGACAGGACCTACATGGGGTTCCTGGCCTTGGTGAAGTACGGCTCCATCGCGATCGTCGCCATCCTGGTCGGCATGCTGGCTGGCCTCGTCGCCAGCGCGGGCATCATCCTGAGCGTGCTCGCAGCGATCGTCTTCTTCCTCGTCGCGAGCTACATCCTCGGCGGCGATACCCAGGCGAAGACGGACCGTCCCGACCTGCAGACGCATCACTGAACGATTGCAAACGTCCGATATAGGAAGGGCCCGCACCGAGTGCGGGCCCTTTTTGCGTCCGGCGTTGGGTCAGGGCTTGTAGATCATGGCGACCGGCTGCGCCTCGTCCAGCGTCAGGCGCGCGACACCGACCGTGGCGTTGACGCCTTCCTGGATCTGGACGCTGGTCGGCTGCAGCGTGAAGCCCCGGTCCGGCCCGCCGATCAGCGACTTGGCCCCGACGCCGAGTGCGAAGGATGCGTCGACGCTCGTCCCGTAGTATCGGCCGGCGAGCGAATCCGGCTGGCCGCCCTGGAAGCTCGCGGCGAGGACCGACCACGTCATCAGGGTGCGGCCGGTGATGCCGAGGTCGACGCCATAGGTGTCGAGCGTGCCGACATAGGTCTCGGTGGCGCGCGTCCTGCCGAAGGGGACGTAGTTGCACAGGACCGTCTCGCTGGACGAGACGACCTGGTTGATCGTGCCCTCGCTCTTGCACACCAGCGTGCCGAGTTTGGCTCCCGCCTCTGCGGCGGAGGGTAGGACGGCCGCGGAGGCCAGGGCGAGGGCGGCGAGAATGGTCTTCTTCATGGAATGGACACTCGGTTAGGAACGCTTGTTCGCGCCGTTAACCATTTGCCATGCCGTTGGTTTCGCTAGGCTTCGCATGCCCGCCGTCACGAAACGTGACGGCTTGAAACGTCAGGCCCCGGCGCCGCCGGCCGAGCCGCGCGTGCGCGCGACGCCGTCCTTGGCCGGCTGGTAGCTCGGATCGAGCGAGGCGGCGTGCGCGAAGGAACGGTACGCCTTCGCCTTGTCGCCGCGCGCCTCGAGGACGAGGCCCTGCGTCGCCCAGAACTCGGCTCGCTTGCCGTCGAGCTGGATGGCGCGGTTGATGTCGTCCGCCGCGTCCTCGACGTTGTTGAGCGCGAGGTATGACACGGCCCGGCCGGAATAGGGCTCCGGCGCATTGGCATCCATCGAGATCGCGGTGGCGAAATCCTCGATCGCCTGACGGTGCTGGCCGTCGAGCTGATAGAGGAGGCCGCGGTTGTGGTAGGCGCGCGGATCGGTCGTGTTGAGGTCGATGGCGCGCTGGAAATCGCCTAGCGCCTCGCGGTTGCGGTTGGCGATGCGGTAGATGTTGCCGCGCCCGATATAGGCCGAATCGTAGTTCGGATTGATCTTGAGCGCCTGGTTGTAGTCCGCCACCGCCTCGGCGTTCTGGTTGGTCTGTCGCAGCACCAGGGCCCGGTTGGCATAGGCCTGATAGAAGTTGGGATCGAGCTGGATCGCGGTGGTGAAGTCCTGGATCGCCCGCTTGTTGTCGCCCGACCGGCCATAGGCGATGCCGCGCACGTTGTAGGCTTCCGGATTGCGCGGATCGGCGTTCACGGCGGCGGTGAGGGAGGACAGGTTCTCCGCCGAGCCCTGCGCCTGGTCGAGGCTGATGGCCTGAAGCGTCGGGCCGCTCTGGCAGCCGGCAAGCGCAAGCAGCACCGCTCCGCCGAGAAGCGGGAGGAAACGGGTGCGGCGCTGGTCGAGGAGGAGCGAGGTCACGCGGCGAAGGTCCTTCACAAATGTCGGTTCGGCAGGGCGCATGCCCACGACGCAGCCGTCAGAAAGAGGGCGGAACGACGACCGCGCCAGGGAAACTTCGGCTCAGGCCAGGGAAAGTCTTCCGGTGATGCGGCAATGCCACGTCCGGGGCCGGTTTGTGAAGCCGTTTCAGACGCTTCCCGGCACCCGACCCAGCCTGGCGCCAGCGCCGGGGGCGCTTTCCGGCAGAAGCTGCGCCAGCGTGTGGGTGATCGCCCGGGCTGCGAGCACGGGATCGAGTTCGTCGCCGGCGCTTGCCTCTCGATCGCGATCGCTGGCGAGCCGGGGAAGCGTCGCCGATCGCTGGAAGAACTCCGGACCCGACACCGCGGCGATGGCGCCCCGGCACCGCGCCAGTTCGCGGCGCAGCGCCGGCGGATCGACAACCCGGCGGATCGAGGCGGCCGCGAGCCGGTGGGCCCAGTGACTGATCACCGCCGAGCGCAGGCGCCCGACCCGCACGGAGCGCCGCCGTGCGCCCGAGACCCAGGTGCGGCCGAGCGGACGGCTCGCCGACAGGATGGCGGCGTGTCGTCGGTCGAGGGCGCGCGAGATCGCATAGATGCGCCAGTCCGACGCGTTGCCGTCGAGCCGCTCCTCGATCGCCTGCAGGAGGCGGTCGAGGTCCTTCAGGAATGCCGCGACGGCCTTGCCGGTGGCCGTGCTCGTCCGCTGCGGAAACACGAGGAAGGACACGAGGATGCCGGACCCCGTACCGATCACCGTTTCCTCCAGCCGGAGGACCAGGAGTTCGGGCGTGAAGTTCCCGAGAAGCCCGTAGGCGAGCGACAGGGTCACGGTGATGAAGAAGGTCATCGTCCCGTAGGATACCTGCAGGAAGAAGAAGGCCAGGAAGGTGCAGAGCGCACACAGGAGGAGGCTCGGCGCGAACTGGCCGTGCATCAGCGTCGCCAGAACCATTCCCGCCACGATGCCGAAAGCGGTTCCGGCGGCGCGGCCGAGCCCCCGGATGGCCGTGTCGCCTCGCGACTGCGCATTGGTGAAGACGAGAAAGGCCGTCAGGACCGCCCAGAACCAGCGGTCCGTCGACAGCCACATGCCCCCGGCCATGGCGAGGGCGCAGGCGAGTGTCACCTGGATCGCCGTTCGTGCGGCGTCGTCGTTCCAGAACGGCGTCGCAAGCTTCGTTCCCGTCGAGGTGCCGGCCGGAACATCGGAGGCGAGATCGGCCTCGGTCAGCGCCGTGGCCGCCCGTCGCAGGCGGCGTCGCAGGCGGGCAAGGCGGCGCAGGCTATCGGCGAGGTGCCGTCTCGCCGTCTCGTTCGGGCCCTCCTGCGCCAGCGCCTCCCCGAGAACGGACTCGAGGGCGAGGTTGAGATCGAAGAGTTCGATCGCGAGGGGCGTCGCGCCCGGCGTGGCGGAGCCGCGCTTCGGCTCGTCCGGAAGCATGCCTTCCACGACCCCCATCGCGTCGCGCACCCCCTGGTGGGCCAGCCGCACGCGGTGGCGGCGGCGATCGGTCCATCCCTCGCGACCCCCTTCGCCGATCAGGGCGGCGACCCGGCCGACGCGATGATCGACGCCGGAAAGCGCCCGTTTCAGATCCCCGACCGGGCGGTCCGGCACGACAACATCGCGCACGAGGTGGGCGGCCGTACCGGTGACGACGATGGCCAGGGCGATGCCAGGCATCTCGGACAGGTGCGGACGGAAGTAGGCTCCTGCGAAGCTCGCCATGAAGGCGAACATGCCGACCGCCGTCCAGCGCTGCCCCCAGCGTCGGATGTAGACCGCCGCAAAGGCCACAGCGAGAAACAGACCATCGACGACGCGTGGTTGCGCCGACAGGAGGCTGCAGATCGTTAGGAGGCCGATGCCGGCCGCTGCCGACAGGAGCCGGGTGCGCAGACGCGCGGAAGCGGACGGGTCGCGGATCGAGACGACGCCCTGGATCGCGAAGATCAGGCCGGCGGAGAATGCGGCAGGCGAAAGCGGGATCATCGTCCGGTAGACCAGGGTCAGGCACGCCAGCACGAGCGCCGCCGTCAACGTGACGCGCAGGCCCATCCGGGCCCGGACGAAGCCGGGGTCGGTCGCCATCAGGCGCACACCGAGGTCCGTCAGCACTTGGGTGCCAATTCGAAGTCTCGCTGACGATCTATCGCGCGAGACAGAATTCAACTCGCACCTCCTGGAAAACCACCGGGACGCTCCATCTTCACTTCTGGCAACCGGCCCCGAGCCGGAAGGAACATCACACCGCCGCAAAGCCAAGCGGTCGAGTCATAGGTGGAGTAATCGAGATGGTCGATGTCGTCGATCGCAGTGCATATGCAGCGGCGCCCGTGAAGCGCATATCCTGGGGCGCCATCATTGCGGGCACGATCCTTGCGCTGGTTTTCCAGGTGATGCTGGCGCTTCTGGGCTTCGGCATCGGTCTTGCCACCCTCGATCCGCAGAGCGGCGACAGCCCGGCGCTTTCGACGTTCGGCTCGGCCGGCGGTATCTGGGCGATCGCGACCGTCCTCATCGCCACCTTCCTCGGTGCCTTCGCCGCGGCGCGCTTCGCCGGCAGCGCCTCCAAGCGCGACGCAGCGCTGCATGGCGTCACGACCTGGGCCACCGCGACGCTCGTGGCCGTGTACCTCCTGACCAGCGGCGCATCGGCCCTGGTGACGACCGCGTTCGGCGCGCTCGGCTCCACGGTCTCGTCGCTCGGCTCGGCGGTGAAGGCCGTGGTGCCCAACTCCATCGACTCGCTGCCGCCCGAGCTCCAGAACCAGGCTCGCCAGCTCCTCGCGCGCGGTGAGGATCAGGCCCAGCAGGCGGCCGGCCAGGCGCAGGACCAGGCGCAGCAGGCGGCCAATCAGGCCCGCGAGGCCACGGGCCAGCAGGATCTCACGGCGGCTGCCGCGGAGATCTTCAAGGGTCTCGGCCAGGACGCGACCCCGCAGCAGCGCAGCGCGGCCGTTCAGGTGATCTCGACCCAGGCCGGCATCAGCCAGGCCGAGGCGGAGCAGCGCCTGAACCAGTTCCAGCAGCAGTACGACCAGGCCGTGGCTCAGGCTCGTCAGGCCGCTGGCGAAGCGGCGGACGCCGCCTCCGGCGCGGCCTTCGGCGCTTTCGTCGGCCTGCTTCTCGGCCTGATCGCCGGTGCCGTCGGCGGCGTCGTCGGCCGCAGCAAGCGCACCGTCGGCTACTATCGCGACTGAACCCGGTTTCCATCGCTAGAAGACTGCGGAAGGAGGGGCTTGCCCCTCCTTTTCTGTTTGCATCGCGGTCTGAAGCTTTTCGCCTCTGCATAGGACAAGAAATGCGGCGGTCGATCGTGGCCCGCCGTTAAGCAACTTCGGAAGGTGCCGAGGCCGGGAGACTATTTGAACCGATTTTAATGTGTCGACCATCTTGAGCGGCACTTTACGGACGGGCGACGCGACCGCATGACAGCGTGGACGCCGTGCAAGCCGGCGCGTTCCGATCCGACGAAGAGGGCAGACACGCCGATGATGAGAACCGATACCGTCCGCAAGATCCTGTCCTGGTACGAGGGCGAGACGCCCGGCCTGAAGACCAACCTGTCGCGTCTCCTGATGCATGGACGACTGGCCGGCACGGGCCGCGTCGTCATCCTGCCGGTCGACCAGGGCTTCGAGCACGGCCCGGCCCGTAGCTTCGCCCCGAACCCGGTCGCCTACGATCCGCACTACCTCTACAACCTCGCCATCGAGTCCGGCGTGTCGGGCTACGCCGCGCCGCTCGGCCTCCTGGAGCAGGGCGCCGATACGTTCGCGGGCGAGGTTCCGCTGATCCTCAAGCTCAACAGCGGCAACTCGCTGGTCAACAAGCAGGACCAGGCCCTGACCGGCACGGTGGAAGACGCGCTGCGCCTCGGCTGCGTCGGCGTCGGCTTCACGATCTATCCCGGTGCCGACGATTCCTACGACATGATGGAGGAGCTTCGCGAGATCACGCTGCAGGCGAAGTCGCGCGGTCTGATGACGGTGGTCTGGTCCTATCCGCGTGGCGGCAAGGTCACGAAGGAGGGCGAAACCGGGCTCGACATCATCGCCTATGCCGCCCACATGGCAGCGCTTCTCGGTGCCACAATCATTAAGGTGAAGCTGCCGACCGACCACATCGATCTCGCCGAGGCGAAGGCGACGTACGAGAAGAACCAAATTGCTGGCGAGACGGGCGCCGACCGCGTCCGCCACATCATGCAGGCATCCTTCGCCGGCAAGCGCATCGTCGTGTTCTCGGGCGGTGCCGCCAAGACCACGGACGAGCTTCTGGACGAGGTTCGCGCGATCCGCGACGGCGGCGGAAACGGCTCGATCATCGGCCGCAACTCCTTCCAGCGCTCGAAGGAAGAGGCGCTGAAGCTGCTGGCCGACGTGATGGACATCTACGCCTGATCAAGTCCACGGGCGGCCCGTCCGAAGGCGGGCCGCCTGAAGGGGCGCGACGATGCCTCCTTCGATGGCAGAGCGCAAGGGGTGACCTAACGGGATCATCGTTCGCCGGCCCAAGGCAGCCATCTTCCGACGAAACGGCGAGCCGCGCGAAAATCCTAACGAACTTCCGGACTTGCGGCGGTTTCGTGTCAGAAACGGGGCATCCTCAATTTCGGCGGACATGGTCAGGAGGGCAGCTCCGCCACCCGTTTCAAGGGCAAGTGGCTATCCTGCCGATCACAACTCCCACAGCCACGACAATCTTCGTGATCCGTCCAGCGTTCGGCTCGGCAACTTGTTGAAATGCCACGCGAATGGCGGCTTGCCGCACAGGTCGCGGTTAAACTTGCCTTAAGGTTGCCGACCTATTGATTGCGGTGAACGTCATCCCCGGCGGACGGCCCGTGTTGCCGACCTGCCACATGACGGTCGGGATCGCCTTCGGTGCCATTGCCTCGGCAGGGGTGCGGACCCTAAATCGCCTCAAGCCCGGACGAAACCGGGTCTCACGTTCCGGACCAAAAGTCCGTTGCAAGAAACGTCGCCCCGGCGACACTGGAGTATCAACATGAAGCGTTTCGCCCTTCTCCTGGCCTCGACGGCCTTCGTCACCCCGGCCCTCGCTGCCGACGTCGTCTATGAGGAGCCCGCTGCTCCGGCCGTGGTCGAAGTTGCCCCGGCCTATTCCTGGACCGGCTTCTACGTCGGTGGCCAGGCTGGCGTGGCGTTCAACAACGACGCCGGCGACGTCCGCTACAACCCGAACACGGGCGTCGTCCAGACGACCGCTTTCTCGGGCGGTTCGGACAGCAGCGATGACGCGGCCTTCATCGGCGGCGTGCACGTCGGCTACGACTACCAGATCAACAACTTCATCATCGGTGCGGTTGCCGACATCAACTACATCGACGCCTCGTCGTCCTCGACCTACAGCCTCGGCACCGACGTGTTCGGCATCTCCTCGGACATCAACTTCGTCGGCACCGTCCGCGCGAAGGCTGGTATCGCGGCTGACCGCTTCGCCGTCTACGCCACGGGCGGTCTCGCCTACGCCGACACCGAGACGAAGTTCTTCGCTCCGGGCACGCTGACGGGCAACCTCGCCGGCTTCACCCCGACCGTCGACTCCAACTCGGACGACGTCGGTTACGCCGTCGGCGCCGGTGTCGACTACCTCGTCACGCCGAACCTCTCGCTCGGCCTCGAGTACCTCTACACCGACCTTGGCAAGACCGACACCACGGTCACCTACCGCAACGCCGCTGGCGTCCAGCAACCGTTCACGGCTTCGTCGAACGACGACCTGGACTTCCACACCGTGTGGGCCAAGGCTTCGTTCCGCTTCAACTAAGAAGCGGATACCGGAAGGCCGGCAACGGCCTTTCGACAGTCTGAACGGAAAAACCCGCTGTCCTTCTGGGCAGCGGGTTTTTCTTTGCTTGGATCGATGGCGGGACAGAGGACGTTCGCCGAACGGATGCCGGGGCGGTCCGAAAATGTCGGGGGCGGCAGGGTTCCCGCCGCTCCGTCCGCCCGGTTCTCTACGGGATGCGCTCAGTCGAGCGGCGGCAGACCGAGGTCGGCGCGGCGAGGAAGGTCCGCGCCGCGGCGCGAGCAGGTCAGGGCCGCAGCCCGCACGGCGAAGGTGAGAAACTCCGACAGTTCGCTTTCGGCCAGGGACGAAACCCCGTCCGCCGACAGGCGGCCCGCTTCAAAGAGGCGCGCCAGAAGCGTTGCCTGGAACGTATCGCCCGCGCCCACCGTATCGGCCACGGTGACCGACAGCCCGGGCGCGGAGGCGCGCGCGCCGCCGCTCGTCATCGCCATTGCGCCCTTGTCGCCCAGCGTCACGATGGCAAGCGAGGCGCCGGCCTCCAGCCAGGCAGCGAGGACGCTCTCGGCGCTCCGGCCGGGATAGACCTGCTCGATGTCCTCCTCGCTCGCCTTGACCATGGTGGCAAAAGGCACCGTCGCCCCGATCCGCGAACGCCAGATGTCGAGATCGGGCACCACCGAGGCGCGGATATTGGGATCGTAGGAGATGAACCGGCGCCGGTGTTCCTGCGCAGCGAGCCTTGCCAGCGCACCGGCCGTCGGCTCCGCCACGGTGGAGTAGGAACCGGCGAGGTGGATCGCCGCGAGGTCCGTCGGCAGCGACGTTGGCACCTCGGACGGATCGATCGACCGATCCGCCGTGCCCTCGATGTAGAAGTCGTAGCGCGGCGTGCCGCCCGAGCCGAGCGATACCATGGCCAGGGTCGTGTTGCGGTCGGTCTCGATGACGAGCCGACGGTCGATCCCCTCGCGATCCATGAAGGCCTTGATGCGCTGGCCGAACAGGTCGCTGGAGACCTTGGAGAAGAAGGCCGACCGGTGGCCGAGCCGGGCGAGCCCCAGCGCCACGTTGAGCGCCGAGCCGCCGATCCGCCCGTTGAGCGCGATATGGGAGACGTCGGCCGCCTCGCTGTCGGCGAACAGGTCGAACAGGTTGTCGCCGCAACTCAAGAACATGGCCGTCTCCCATTGGGGCCTTGTCCGTGCGCCCCTTTCATTCCGGCTAGCAAAAATCCGCGCGGCAGGGAATGCGGCCGGCGCGTCCTCAACCGGTGAAGGACAGGCTGCCGAAGCCGGGAATCTTCAGAAGGCCTCGGAACGGATCGATGCCGGCGACGAGACCGAGGAACTGGATCTCGAAGCCGCTCCGCGCGCCGATCGCCAGCCCGGCGTATCCGAACAGCGACATGCGCAACTCGTGCGCCTGCGTGTCCAGCGCGAGAAGGCGTCCGTCCACCGGAAAGTCGCGCCCCACGGCTGCTGGCGGCAGGACCGCGCCGAGATCGGGCACGTTGCGCAGGACATGCGCGACAAAGCTGTTGGAGTTCGGGCCGGGAAAGATGCGATAGCCGCCACGGGCGGCAAACGGATAGCTTTCGATGGCAGCCCGAACCTGCGGGATCGCCCGCTCCGCCGCCTCGCCCTCCAGCCTCGCGACGACGCGTGGAACGTTGGAATACCAGCGCCCGTCCGCCGCATAGCCGTTGCGACGGATCGGCGAGCCCCAACCCACCTTGTCGAAGCGCTCGTAGCGCCCTGAACCGGCCGGCTTGATCACGATCCAGGAATGCTCGGACAGCGCGCCCTTCAACCCCCCGGTGCGCGCGGCCAAGACATAGACCGCCGCGTTCTCGTCGGCGTCGGACGCCGGCAGGATCGCGGCCGAACTCCAGTCCGCCTCCCGCCAGGAGCCGGGATGCTCGCCGAGCTTCCAAAACAGGACCGAGAGCCCGGCCGGCAGGAGGAAGACGAGGACGATGCCGAGAACAACGGCGCGCAGAAGGATCATCGGTGTTCCGGTGACGGGAGCGGGACGGGCGTGATAGGTCTGCCCATCGCATGACGGATCTGGCGGGGGGCATCAGGCATGACCACGAATATCGTGATCGAGACGACGCGCGGCAATGCCGTCGAGAGCCGGCATCTGGCGCATGTCGCCGTCTGCGATGCGGCTGGCGCAACGGTTCTGGCCTGCGGCGAGAGCGAACGCTCCGTGTTCCCGCGCTCGGCGATCAAGGTGTTTCAGGCGATACCCCTGATCGAGACGGGGGCCGCCGACGCGATGGGCCTCGATAACGGTGATCTGTCGCTCGCCTGCGCCTCCCATTCCGGCGAGGCGGGCCATGTCGCCCGCGCGGCGGCGGTGCTGGCGAAGGCCGGGCTCGCGGAGGCGCATCTCGAATGCGGCTGCCACTGGCCGTTCGAGCAGCGTGTGGCGCTCGAGCTCGCCCGCCGCGGCGAGGAGCCCGGTCCGCTGCACAACAACTGCTCCGGCAAGCATGCGGGCTTCCTCTGCACGGCGGTCCACGAGGGCGAGGATCCCAGCGGCTACGTGGCGGCCGAACACCCGGTGCAGCGGCGCGTGCGCGACGTCCTTGCCGACCTGACGCGGACCCGGCCCGGCGAGGACGAGCCCGCCGGAATCGACGGGTGCTCGATCCCGACCTACGCCGCTCCGTTGCACCGTTTCGCGGAAGGCTTCGCGCGGTTGGCGGCCGGACACGACGTCGATGCGGCACGCGCGGCGGCAGGACAACGGCTGATGAAGGCCTGCATGGCCGAACCGTGGCTGATGGCAGGGACGCGGCGCGCCTGCGTCACGCTGATGGAAGCCGCGCCCGGCCGGGTGTTCGCGAAGACCGGGGCGGAAGGCGTTTTCTGCGGGGCGGTGCCCGAACTCGGCCTCGGCTTCGCGCTCAAGATCGACGACGGGGCGACGCGCGCGTCGGAAGCGGCGGTCGCTGCCGTCCTCTCCCGCACGTTGCGCCCGCACGATGCGGCGCTTGCCGACCGTTACGAGGCCCTCTCGCACACGACACTGCGCAACTGGCAGGGGACCGCAGTGGGCGAGGTCCGCGCGGTCGGCTTCTGAGGTCCGCTACGTCTTCGGCTCGGCCGCCTTGCGCGCTGGGGCGCGTGCGGGCGCCGCAGGCTTCGCTGTGGGCGAAGGTTTGGCGGCTGCTTGCGGTTTGGGAGCGGGCGCCGGTTTGACGGTCGCCTTCGGTGTCGGCGGCGCCGACCGCATGCGCATGCGCAGCATCCCGCCCGGCGTCTTTTCGAGATCGAACAGGCCGCATTCGCGAACAAGATCGCTCAGTTTCTTGTGTCCGTAGGTGCGCGGGTCGAAGTCCGACTGGCGATTGAGAAGCCGCTGGCCGAAGAGTCCGAGCGGCACCCATCCATCGTCGGTTTCGATCTGGTCCATCACCTGCTGCAGGAGCGGGTTGGCGCTGGCGGCACGCGCGATCGAGGGCGCGGCAGCGGCGGCTGCCACCACGGCGTCGGGGCGCAGGTTCTCCGTGTAGACGAACCGGCGGCAGGCCTGCCGGAAGCTTTCCGGCGTCTTCTTTTCGCCGAAGCCGTAGACGTCCACGCCGTGCTCGCGGATGCGCGCGGCAAGCCGCGTGAAGTCGCTGTCGGACGAGACGAGGCAGAACCCGTCGAAGCGTCCGGAATGGAGGAGATCCATCGCGTCGATCACCAGCGCGATGTCGGACGCGTTCTTGCCGGTGACATAGGCGAACTGCTGGTGCGGGATGATCGCGTGCTTCGACAGGACCTCGGTCCAGCCTTTTGAGCGCGACGACGAGAAGTCGCCGTAGATCCGGCGCACGCTGGCCTCGCCGATCGTGGCGATCTCCTCGAACAGGCCGTCGGCGATCTGCGCCGACGCGTTGTCGGCGTCGATCAGGACGGCAAGACGCGCCAGGCGTTCGTCGCGCATGGGAACGATCCTTTCAGAGCCACTTCTTGTAGCGGAAGAACAGGAGAGGGAAGACGGCGGTGAGCACCATCAGGACGATGGCGAGCGGATAGCCGAAACTCCAGTTGAGCTCCGGCATATGGACGAAGTTCATGCCGTAGATCGAGGCGACCAGCGTCGGCGGCATGAAGCCGACCGCGGCGACCGAGAAGATCTTGATGATGGCGTTCTGCTCGATCGAAATCATGCCGACCGTGGTGTCGAGCAGGAAGGTCGTCTTGTTGGACAGGAAGGACACGAAGTCGTTGAGCGAGTGGATGTCGCGCGCCATCGCCTTGACCCGCATCTTCAGCTCTTTCTGCGGCTTGCGCCGGTCCAGCACGAACTGAAGAAAGGGCAGGAGGCGGTCGAGGGTGGCAAGGCTTTCCCGCGTGCGCGAGGCGAGGTCGCCGGCGGCGCCGAGGCGCTGAAGCAGTTCCTTGAAGTCGGAGGTGGCGGTCGGGGTGTTGTCGCTGGAGGAGCGGAAGATGTCGGAGCCGATCCGGTCGAGATCGGCCGCAATCGATTCGAGAAGGTCGGCCATTCGGTCGATGACGGTTTCCAGGAGCCCGATCGCGATGGAATCGGCCGTCGGCCCCCGCATGCGCGAGGGCTTGGGCGGCGCCGGCGGCGGACCATAGAGCTTGAGCGACGAGACGCTAAGCGCGTTGCCGCCGTCGGCGCTTTCGCCGCGGCACAGCTTGTTGGAGTAGATCTGGAACGAGCGCGGGTCGGTGTAGCGGAGCGTGACGAGACGCTGGCCGACGAGGATAAAGGTGACGGGCCCGAAGTCCGGTCGCCCCTCGTCCAGCCCGTAGACCAGCGAGGCGGTCATGAAGTCCCCGCCGTCCTCCGAATACAGGCGGCTGGACACTTCGATCTCGCGCATCTCCTCGCGTGTCGGCACCTCGATGCCGCAAAGGCTCTCGATCGCGTCCTCTTCCTCGCGGGTCGGATTGCGCAGGTCGAACCAGACCGCCTCGGGCGGCAGCTCGTCAGCCGTGATGCGCGCGTGGCGCCGCACCTGCGAACCAAAGACCGTATAGGCGTCGATCATGGGCCGTCGTCCTCGCTGGAACGCGGTCGCGGCCCGCGAGCCGCGACTTCTTCGCTTGGCGCGAGCCAAAGCCCGGTCCGTGCCGAAAGGCAAGTCCGGGCTTCGACGCCTGTCGCTGGATACCGGCCGTCTATGGCCGCTTCGACACGCCCTTAGACGAACGGCGCGAGCGCCGGGACCGAATGGATCGCCTGGTTCACGGTTTCCTCGCCGGCCGTCGACTTGGAATAGGCGACGAGCTCCTCGGCCGTCGAGCGGATCTGGCCCATGTCGAGCCCAAGGCCCATCAGCTTGGCGCCCAGCGCCATAATGCCGCCGGAGAAGTCCGCATCGCCGGCGGCCTCCAGGGCATCGCCCGCCCCAGGTGTCTCCTCGATCATCCGTCCGACCGCGGGGTCGGAGCTTTCCGCCTTCATGTAGGACAGGATATGGCCCACCGCGACTTTCGCGGTCTCGGCGTCGGTCTCGGCCGAGGCGGCGATGCGGTTCCAGAGTTCGTTCATTGGCCTTGCGATTCTCCAAGCGCCCCCCGGCTCGGGGGGCGGTGATCGGCGGGAGGATGGCAAGTCTGCCGGATTGGCGCAATCGGCCATGATCGCGGCCGATGGAATCGACGGCAGCGGTTGCGAAGCGGTATCGTCGACCGACCAGGATGGGACGGGAGCCGAATCATGCTCGAAGACGGGCGCATTCTCCTCGGCGGCATCGGCGCGGGCGCCGATGCGAAGCCGGAATATCTCGATCTCGCCTATGCCAACCGTCATGGTCTGGTGACAGGGGCTACGGGCACCGGCAAGACGGTGACGCTCCAGGTTCTGGCGGAAGGCTTTTCCGACGCGGGCGTGCCGGTGTTCTGCGCCGACATCAAGGGCGACCTGTCGGGCCTGTCGGTGCGCGGCGAGCCGAAGGAGGCGTTCGCCAAGCGCGCGGCGGAGATCGGTCTCGATCCCTGGTACAACGACTTCTTCCCGACGATTTTCTGGGACCTCTTCGGTCGAAAGGGGCACCCGGTCCGAACCACGGTTTCGGAGATGGGACCGCTCCTTCTTTCGCGGTTGATGGACTTGACGGAGGCGCAGGAGGGCGTTCTCAACATCGCCTTCCGCATCGCCGACGAGGACGGACTTCTGCTCCTCGACCTCAAGGACCTGCAGGCGATGCTCGCGCATGTCCTCGACCGGGCCGACGAGATCTCCCGGCTCTACGGCAACGTCGGCAAGGCGACGGTCGGCGCCATCCAGCGCCAGCTCCTCGTTCTCGAAACGCAGGGCGGCGACCGGTTCTTCGGCGAGCCGGCGCTCACCGTCGCCGATATCATGCGCTGCGACCGCGAGGGGCGGGGTGTCGTCAGCGTGCTGGCGGCGGACGAGCTGATGCGCAGCCCCCGGCTCTACGCCACCTTTCTGCTCTGGCTCTTGTCCGAGCTGTTCGAGGAGCTTCCCGAGGTCGGCGATGCGGACAAGCCGAAGCTCGTGTTCTTCTTCGACGAGGCGCATCTCCTGTTCGACGACGCGCCGAAGGCATTGGTGGATCGCGTCGAGCAGGTGGTGCGGCTGATCCGGTCGAAGGGCGTCGGGGTCTTCTTCGTCACGCAGAACCCGCTCGACCTGCCTGAGAAGGTACTCGCCCAGCTCGGCAACCGTATCCAGCACGCTCTGCGCGCCTACAGCCCCCGCGAGCAGAAGGCGGTGCGCACGGCAGCCGAGACGTTCCGGGCGAACCCAGCCTTCGACAGCGCCACCGCGATCACCGAGCTCGGCACGGGCGAGGCGCTCGTATCGGTGCTGGGCCAGGGCGGCGCGCCGACCATGGTCGAGCGGGTCAAGATCCGTCCGCCGGCGGGTCGCGTCGGCCCGATTACCGAGGACGAGCGCGCCGAGATGATGCGCATGAGCCCGGTCGCGGGGCGCTACGACACGCCGGTGGACCGCGAGTCCGCCTACGAACTCCTGACCGGCCGTGCCGAGGCGGAGCTGCAGGGCCGGGAGACCGCACGCGTTGAGGCGGAAGCCGCGGTCGCGCGCGGGCGCGATGCCGCCCGCACCCGAGCCGATGCCGCCGCACGCCGCTCGGCCGAGCCACGCGCGCCCTGGGGTGAGCCAAGCGAGGCTTCGCGCGAGGAGGAGGTGCCGCGCGAGCGGCCGGCCCCACGCGCCGCGCCGCGTGCCGCCCCTCGCTCCGGCTATCAGCGCCAGACCGTGGCCGAGACGGTGATGAAGCAGGTCGGCCGCACCGTCGCCTCCACCGTCACGACCGCGATCGTGCGGGGCATCCTCGGCTCATTCAAGCGGGGGCGCTGACGGCCTTCCTGGCAATGGCGGCCGGCGATCTCCATGTCTGGGGCGACACCAACAGGAGACATGCCCCATGAAATCCGGCCCGGCCGCCTTCGTCCTCTGGCTCTGCTGCCTCGTGGGGATCTGCGGGCTGCACCGCTTCTATCTCGGACGGCCCTGGACCGGGCTCCTGTGGCTCCTGACGCTCGGCCTCTTCGGCATCGGCCAGGTCATCGACCTCTTCCTGCTGCCGTCGATGATCCGGCAGGAGAACCTCGAACGGCGTCTGGACCGCGTGGAAGGGCGCGCCGTCGTGCGTTGACGCGGGCCGTCGCGGCGAGGGCCGCGAAGGTGGCTCGCGGTGTGAGAGCGCCATGCCGGGTCGGTCCGCTCCGGCGCGACCGTTTCCCTCCAGCGAGGGGGACGGTCCGGGCTTGGACAACTTGCCCAACCTCCCGCGCTGTCTCATCACCGTCTCGAGCTATATGGAAAGGGCAAGACCCCGACCGCGAAAGGAACACATGTCATGACCGATCACTCCGGTGCCCCGAGGTTGGAGCCATGGAAGGTCGGTGTGCGCGGCCGCTGTCCGCGATGCGGCGAGGGGCATCTGTTCAAGGGGTTTCTGACGCTCGCCGAGCGCTGCGATCGCTGCGGTCTCGACTATTCCTTCGCCGACCCGGCGGATGGCCCGGCATTCTTCGTGGTGTGCTTCGGTTGCGTCCCGGCCGTGCTTTTCGCGGTCTGGCTCGAGGTGGCCTTCGAGCCCTCGTTCTGGGTCCACATCTTCGTTTCGCTGCCGTTCCTGCTCATCACCTGTATCCTGCCGTTGCGACCGTTGAAGGGCTGGCTGGTCGCAAGCCAGTATTATCACAAGGCCGAGGAAGGCCGCATCGTGACGCGGCCCCGCGAGCCCGGCGGCAATCCGCCCGCGTGAACGCGGATGAAGCCGGCGCCTGGGGCGAAAACATTCGCCGGACCGACGATTAAGCCGCTTTCGGACCTTCTAGGCCGACGGCGGTCTTTGTAGGCTCTTCCGGGATGCGGCGGGCATTCGCGCCGCGGGAGGGGACGACAGAGCATGAAGAAGCTCATCAACGAAGCCGGTGCCGTGGTCGACGAGATGCTGGAAGGGCTGTGCCTCGCCCATCCGAGCCTCGCGATCCTCGAAGGCGAGCGGGTCCTGGTGCGCGCCGATCTCACCGCGTTCCGCGAGCGCGGCCATGTCGCTCTGATCTCCGGCGGCGGGTCGGGGCATGAACCCGCGCATGCAGGCTATGTCGGCGAGGGGCTTCTGACGGCCGCGGTCTGCGGCGACGTGTTCACGTCGCCCTCGACCGATGCGGTGCTGGCGGCCATTCAGGCGGTGGGCGGTCCGGCCGGGGTGCTCCTCATCGTCAAGAACTACACGGGCGACCGGTTGAACTTCGGCCTCGCCGCCGAGATCGCGCGCGGCGAAGGCATCCCGGTCGAGATGGTGGTCGTCGCAGACGACGTGGCGCTCGCAGTCGGTACGGATACCGCCGGTCGGCGCGGCATCGCCGGCACCGTCCTCGTTCACAAGGTGGCCGGCGCCCGGGCGGCCGAGGGCGCCTCGCTGGCCGAGGTGAAGGCCGCCGCGGAACGGGCCATCGCCGGCCTCGGCTCGATGGGCGTCGCCCTTTCGGCCTGCACCGTGCCGGCCGCCGGAAAGCCGAGCTTCGAGCTCGGCGACGACGAGGTGGAACTCGGGCTCGGCATCCACGGCGAGGCTGGGGTGCGCCGCGAGCCGCTGCGCCCATCCCGCGCGCTCACCGCCGCCTTGATGGATCGCATCGTGTCGGAACTGGCTCTGCGCGACGACGAGCCGGTGGCCCTCCTCGTCAACAATCTCGGCGCGACGCCGGCGATGGAGATGCAGATCGTGACGCGCGACGCGGTGTCTGCCGCCGCCGCCCATGGTCTGCGGATCGAGCGACTCTGGACCGGCACCTTCCTGACCGCGCTGGAAATGGCCGGCTGCTCCTTGTCGCTGCTGCGCGCCGATGCCGACACGCTGCGCCTCCTCGATGCGCCGGCCTCGGCGCCCGCCTGGCCGGGACGGGGCTCCGGGCCGCTCGGCGCCGGACCATCCGTCATCGCGTCGGGCGCGCGCACGGCGCAGGCGATGCGACCGGGCGAGAGCGCTCCCATCCTGGCGGTGCTGCGCGCGGCCGGGGAGCGGTTGCGGGCGGAGGAGGGACGGTTGACCGCGCTCGACCAGAAGGTCGGCGACGGCGATCTCGGCCTCAACCTTGCGCGCGGCGCCGCCGTCGCGATGACGGAGATGGACGGGTGGGCGAACGCCGATGCCGCCTCGATCCTGCGCGCCCTGTCCTTCAGCCTGCGCCGATCGGTCGGCGGAACGTCCGGCGCGCTCTATGCGGCGGGGCTGTTGCGGGCCGCGCGCGAACTCGACGGCGTCGCCACGCCGAATTCGACGCAATGGGCATCGGCCCTCGTTCGAGGCACCGAGGCGATCGCTGAACTCGGCGACACGAGGCGGGGCGACCGAACCATGCTGGATGCGCTTCTGCCGGCTGCAGAGGTCCTCGAGGCCGGAGGCACGTTGACGGCGGCGGTGGATGCGGCTCGCGAAGGCGCGGAGGCGACGGCCGCCATGGCGCCGCGACGTGGCCGTTCGAGCTATCTCGGCGAGCGGGCGGTCGGCATTCCCGATCCGGGGGCGGAAGCCGTGGTCGTCTGGCTGGCGGCGATCCGCGATGCCCTCGGCAACCGCTAGAAAGCGTCGCCGATCCGTCATGCTCCTGTAACGAGGTGTCGGCTATAGAGCCGATGCACCCCTTAGGCGGGGCGAGGCCCGGCGTCCGATCCGTCCAGCCTCGCACCCGCCGACCAGTGCCTGAACCCGCTTCTCCTCAGTGGAGTTGCGACGGCTTCAATCCGATGATGTCGAGGGCCACGGAGCAGGCTTCCAGGAACGCGGCTCGGTCGAGTTCCGGATGATGCTCGAAGAACCGGCGCGCGATGGCGCTGCCGTCGTCCTCTTCCTCGACGAGGCGCAAGACCGTGATGATGGGGTCGACCTCTTCCATCGTCGCCATCTCTAGAGTGTTTCCTGCGGACGCTGGTTCACCGGGGCGTCAGATCCTTCGAGTGCGTGCAGTCCGGCGAGCCGACCTGCGAGACACGGGGACATACGGAAGCAACACCATTTCGGGAAGGGCTTTGCGGCAATCCGCGCGTCAATTGGCGTCGGAGACGCGCAACGCGGCCCAGCTCCGTGCCGCTTCGATCACGGTTTGCCGTGCTGCGTCGATGTGGCGTCCGGCCGAGGCGAAGCCGTGGATCTGGTCGTCCCGCCGACGCAGGACGAGCGGCACGCCCGCCGCACGCAGCCGTTCGGCATAGGCCGCGCCCTCGTCGGCGAGGATATCCTGGCCCGCCACGACCACGAAGGCCGGCGGCGCGCCGGCGAGCGTTTCGGCGAGAAGCGGCGATACGCGCCAGTCCGCGATGTCGGCGCCGTCTCGCACGTACTGGTCGCGGAACCAGCGCATGGTCCGCGCCGTGAGACCGTAGCCTTCGGCAAAGCGACGGTAGCTGTCGGCAGTCTGCCTCGCATCCGTGTTGGGATAGAGCAGGAGCTGCGCCTCCAACGGCGGCACCGTGCCGTCGCGCGCCATGAGGGCGAGCACCGCCGCGAGGTTGCTGCCCGCGCTGTCGCCCGCGACGGCGATACGGTGGGGATCGATGCGGAGGTCGTCGGCACGCGCATGAAGATGGCCCAACGCAGCGGCGGCGTCCTCCACCGCGGCGGGAAAGCGATGCTCGGGCGCCAGGCGATAGTCGGGGCAGGCGACGAGGCAGCGCCCCGCGTTGGCGAACCAGCGGCAGATGTCGTCGTGCGAGTCGAGATCGCCGATCACCCATCCGCCGCCGTGCAGGTAAAGGAGGGCGGGCGCACCCGTCTCGGGCGCGTCGATGCCGCGATGGAGGCGCATGGGAATGGGGCCGACAGGACCCTCGATCGTGACCTCCACCGTGCTCGCCACCGGTTCCAGATCACCGCGCAAGGCGAGATAGGAGGCACGATAGGCGCGCCTTGCGTCCGCCGCCGTGCCCGCCTCGAAGGGCGGTGCTTCCCCTTCGGCTCCGAGCGCCAGGACTGCTGCGGCCTGCGGGTCGAGCGTCATGCGGTTGCCCCGGCGAGCAGGCCGGCGGCTTCGTCCTCGCCGAGCGCGGCGGGTCGATCGGCGCCGCCTTCGATCGCGACCGGCTCGCCGGTTTCGCCGGCGCGCAGGATCGCTTCCATGATCTCCAGGACGTGCAGCGCGAGCCGACCGGAGGCGCGGGGTTGACGTCCTTGCCCGACGGAGCGGACGAGGTCGGCGACGCCGAGCATGCGGTAGTTGGCAAGGCGCGGCGCGTCGAAGGGCCAGTTGACGGCGCCGAAGCGCTCCGGCTCGCTCGGGTGATCTTGCCAGGGCTCGCCACGTGACGAGAGCGAAACGTCGCCGCCGAACGTGTCGGGGTCGGGCAGCCGCAGCGATCCTTCCGTGCCGTGCAGTTCGATCGGATGGTTAGAATGACGGAACACGTCCCACGATGCGCCGAAGGTGACGGCGGCCCCGCCGGCGAATTCCAGAAGCGACAGGAGGCTCGTCGGGGTGCCGACGGGAAAGCGGGTGTTCTGGAAGGGCCCTTCGGCGGTGACGAGGCGCTCGCTCTGACCCGTTCGCGCGACGGCCGATACGCGAACGACGGGGCCGAGGAGGTTCACCAGCATGGTGAGGTAATACGGACCCATGTCGAGCACCGGTCCGCCGCCCGGCTGGTAGTAGAATTGCGGATTGGGGTGCCAGTGCTCCATACCGCGCCCCATCATGAAGGCGGTGCCCAGCACCGGTTTGCCGATTGCCCCGGCATCGACGAGGGCCCGCGCCCGCCGCCCGGCCGCGCCAAGGAACGTATCGGGCGCCGAACCGAGCGCGAGGCCGCGACGCTCCGCTTGCGCGACGAGCGCGCGGCCCTCCGCGAGCGTCACGCCGAGCGGCTTTTCGGTGAAGACGTGCTTGCCGGCGGCAAGCGCTGCCTCCGTCACCGCGCGATGGGCAGCGGGGATGGTGAGGTTGAGGACGAGATCGACGTCGGGCTCGGCCAGCAGCGTCTCGACGCTCATGGCCCGGAGGCCGAACTCGGCGGCGCGGCGCTCCGCCGTCTCCCGCATCTGGTCGGCGCAGGCGACGAGTTCGACATCGCCGAACAGGCGGGCGTTGCGGAGGTAGGTGGCCGCGATGTTGCCGCAGCCGATGATGCCGATCCCCATGCGGGCCATGATGGTCTTTCCGTATCAGTGCGTGGCGTGGTCGTAGACGTCCAGCACCCGATCGATGCTGGCCAGAAGAAGCGCGCGGGGGGTGGGCGCCGTGCGGCCGGCCTCGACCGTGGGGGCCAGACGCCCGAGATGCTGGCCGATCAGGGTAAGCGGGATCGGGCGCTCTCCCAACCGCTCCATCAGGCGATCCACGGCTTGCTGCGCCTGCGGTTCGGGCCAGTAGTAGCGGATGCGGTCACTCAACGAGTAATGCCGCTGGACGCGCTGCTCGTCCGCCGAGCCGTGACAGTACTTCCGCCAGTTGTCCGGCTTCTCCGCCATCAGCGCTTCCATCGCTTGGGGAAGCGACGGCTCGCCCGGCGCGGGGGCGAGGATATCGGCGATATGGGACAGGCCGTAGAGCGCCTCGCGCAAGGCGAAGGTGACCCAGGGACCGACCTTCAGGATCGCGAAGCCATCCCGCACGAGATCGCGCAGCGCCTGGTCCGGCTGGTAGTCCGTGGAGTGGGCTTCGAAGACGAGACGAGGCTCTCGGGCGAGGAAGCCGACGAGATCGCGCGCCGCTTCCGGCTGGTAGACGACGATGTCCTCGTGCCCGAACTCGACGCCGGGCTGCACCACGACGGCGATGACGCGGGAAAAGGCGTCCTGGAGACCCAGCGCCGCGAAGGCGCGGTCATGCACGTCCACCGTGCGCCGCACGGCATCGGGGCCGGTCACCGCCAGATGGTCCAGCGCCTCCAGCGCTCCGCCGGGAATCGGCACTTCGGTGCCGACGACATAGACGGGCGGCACCAGCCCCTCCCGGCTGACGGCGACTTCGGCTCTTGCGGCAAGCCTCGCCGCCCGCTCCGACACGGTCTCGTCGTCGAGCGACGGCGGCTCGCCCGCGCAGCCCATCGAGGCGTCGAGATGGAGCTTGGCGAAGCCCGCGGTCGCGAAGGCGTCGATCATCGCCTCGGCTTTCGCCATGGCCTCCGCCGGGGCCAAGTGCTTCCACGGGTTGGGTCCGAGATGGTCGCCGCCCAGCACCAGCCGATCCAGGGGAAAGCCGACCATGGCGGCGATGCGTTCGACGAAACGGCGGAAGTCCGCCGGCGTCATGCCGGTGTAGCCGCCGTCCTGGTTGACCTGGTTGCAGGTCGCCTCGATCAGGACGTCACGGTCGTGGGCCAAGCCGTGGCGCAAGGTCGCCTCGATCACCAACGGATGGGCGGAGCAGACGGAGGCGATACCGGCGTGCTCGCCCGCCTGGAACCGCTGTGGCAGCGTGCGGAGCCGCTCGGTGGCGCTCATGCCGCAACCTCGGCCTGCGCGGCGATGAAGGCGTCGATGTCCGAACGGAAGCGGGTGCCCTCCATCGGCCCCTTGGCCGTCACCGCGAGGGCGCCGCACGCGTTGGCGAGGCGCAGGGCGTCGGACGGCGCGTCGCCGCGCAGCCAGGCGCAGACGAAGCCGGCGCCGAAACAATCGCCCGCGCCTGTCGGGTCGACTTCCTCGACGTGGAAGGCCGGAACGGCGGTGCGGCCGCCGGCATCGTAGAAGACGGCGCCTTGCCCGCCCTTCTTGACGACCACGGCGGAGCGGCCGGCGGCGAGCAGTTCGGCCACCGCGCCGTCCTCGTCGCGCGCCTTCGTGAACAGGAAAAGCTCGGCTCCGCTCGGCAGGAACAGATCGCAACGCGCCGCCACCCATTCCAGCGCCTCGCGCATCGAGCCGGCCAGGAGCTCGGGCCGGATGTTGGGATCGAAGGACACCGTGCCGCCGCGCGCCTGGATGCGGTCCACGGCTGTCTGCATCACGGCGATCGCGCTGGTCGAGAAGAGCGAGGATCCCATCACATGGATATGGTCCGCGCGCGCGATCAGCGCCTCGGCCGCCTCGTTCATCGCCATCAGCCCGCAGGCGCTGTTGACGATGTTGAAGACGAAGGCGCGGCTGCCATCGGGCGCGTACCGAACGAAGGCGCTGCCGGTGGCCGCACCCTGATGAACGGCGATCGCCGAAACATCGACGCCGCTGCCCGCGAGGCGTTCGAGATTGATCGTCCCGAAATCGTCGGCGCCGACCGAGGAGATCATGCCGCAGGGCTGACCCAGGCGACCGACCTGATCGATGAAGATCGCCGGTGCGCCGGACGGGAAGGGGCCGACCAGCGGTCCGGGCTCCAGGAACGTCTGGCCGATCCGCGTGGCCATGATCTCGACGACGATCTCGCCGGTGGTCACCACCGTCTTCATCACAAGCCCTCCCCAAGTCCGGGGCGCGCCGTTCCTCCCACCGCGCCGTCCCGAACCTGCGACGGACCCTTCGCCGGGTCAACGGGAAAACTTTACGCGCGCAAAGTTTCATGGTGACGATAGCGCTCCAGACGAAATGGAGAGCCACTATTCCGCTTCCGCCCCGCCACCGTACGATGGAGGACTTCGCGCGGGCGAGCGGCATCTCGCGCCCGACGCTGTCGAAGTATTTCGACGACCCGGACAGCGTGCGGCCGGCGACGCGCCACCGGATCGAGGCGGCGCTTGCGCAGTCCGACTATCGGCCCAACCCGTTCGCGCGCAATCTCAACCGCCGCCGTGCGCGCACGATCGGCATCGTGGTGCCGACGGTCGCCGACCCGTTCTATGCGGCGCTGGTCGCAAGGGTGGAGGCGCGTTGTTCCGCGGGCGGATATTGGCCCCTGGTCCTGTCATCGCGCGGCGAGGCCGAGGGGGAGGCTCTGGCGCTGCAAACGCTGCTCGACCAGCGTGTGGCTGGGGCGCTCGTCGCCTCCTGCGGCGCCGACGCACTTGCACGCCAGGCGGAGGAGGTCGGACGTCGCGTGCCTCTGGTGTTCCTCGACAGTCCGGCGGGCGAGGGGGCGGGTTTCGTCGGCAACGACAATCGGCAGAGCATCGCGGCCCTCGTCGACTATCTCGTCGAGAGCGGCGAGACACCGGCCTATCTCGACATGCCTGATGTCAACGCCAGCGCCCGCGCTCGGCGCGCGAGCTACGTGGCGCGCATGCAGGAGCTTGGGTTGGAGCCCGTGCTCATCCCTGCGCCCGGTGGCGGATGGGAGTTCGAGCGGCTGGGGTTCGAAGCGATGGAAGCGATGATGGCGACAGGTGCGCCGTCGTTTCATGCCGTTCTCTGCGCCAACGACCGACTGGCGCTGGGCGCGCTGGCGTCGGCCTTCGCGCGGGGGATGCGGGTCGGGCGGGAGGCCGGCGCGAGCTTGCGGATCGCGGGGCATGACGACCACCCGCTCAGCCGCTACGCCTGTCCCGCGCTCACGACGGTGGCGCAGGATGTGGAGGGTCTGGCAAGCCAGGGAACGCAGATGCTGCTCGGCGCGATCCGAAACGCGGAAGGGCCCGCCGACCGCGTGCTCCTGCCGGCTCGGTTGACGTTGCGCGCTTCGGCTTGAGGATCAGCCGCCCGGCAGGGGCACCACGGTCAGCTCCGTGCCGCTGGCACGCAGGCCGGCGGCGATTTCGGGATCGACGCCCCCGTCGGTGACGACTTCGGAGATCTGCGAAAGCTGGGCGAACGTACAGAAGGCGGGTGCCTGGAACTTCGTGCTGTCGACCAGGAGGATGGTACGCCGGGCCGACCGGATCATGGCGCGCTTGATCGATGCCACTTCCATGGAGGCGTCGGTCAGGAGTTGCCCGGTGACGGCATAGGCGCCGGTGAAGCAGATGTCGGCATGGATGGTTTCGAAGAAGGGTTCGCCCGGGTCGCCGATCAGGATGTCGGATGCCGGCCGGAGCGTTCCACCAGTCACGATCACGCGCCATTCCGGAACGCTGGACCCGATGCGCGCGATCTCGATGTTGTTGGTGACCACGGTGAGGGGGATCCGTCGCACCGCCGTCGCGCGCACCACCTCGATGACGGTGGAGCTGGAATCGAAGATGACGCTCTCTCCGCCCTTCAGCCGCGAGGTTGCCTCCTGGCCGATCGCGGCCTTCTGCCGGTGCTGGTAGTGGGCGTTGAGCGCCGGTTCGCGCTCGAACGTGGCGCGCAGCGGCGGGATCAGCAGCGCGCCGCCATGGGTGCGTTCGAGATACCCCCCCTCGGTCAGATGCTCGAGATCGCGCCGGATCGTGGATTGCGAGCCGCCGATCGCGTCCGTCAGTTCGCCGATCGAGGCCGTCCCGTTGACCTTGAGGTAGTCGAGGATCATCGCTCGGCGCTTGGCCGGAATGATCTCGACGCGTTTGGTGGGGGCGTCCATGGGTGTTCCTGTCGACGGGCGTCGCGTTCCACCCCGCCCGTCCGTACGCACGGGGCCGGACGGGGTTACCAAATGGTATAGCCGCAATCCACCGCGACGATCGAGCCCGTCATCGCGCTGGAGGCGTCGGTCGCCAGGAACAGGATCGCCGAGGCGATCTCGTCGGCGCGCGCGGGCCGGTTCATCGGCGTGAACTCCATCCAGGTCGGCATCAGCGTGTCGTCGGTGAAGCCGCCGCGCGACATCATCGTGTCGACATAGGTCGGCGCGACGGCGTTGACCCGAACGCCGCGCGCCGCCCACTCACCGGCCAGCGAGCGTGTCATGTGGTGCACGCCCGCCTTTGCCGCATTGTAGTGAACCTGCCGCTGCGGCTTGTTGGAGATCAGCCCCGACATGGAGCCGACGGTGACGATGGCGCCGCGACCGCGCTCCAGCATCGCCCGGCCGAATTCACGGCAGCTCCAGTAGCAGCCGTTGAGATCGACATCGACGACCTTGTGCCAGACCTCGTCCGACATGCTCTCGCCCGGCGTGTCGGGCCAGGCGATGCCGGCGTTGGCGACCAGGATGTCGATGCCGCCATGGCGTCCGTTGGCATCCTCGGCCGCGCGGGCGACGGCCTTCGAATCGGTCACATCGAGAAGCACCGCGTCCACCTGCCAGCCCTTCTCGGCCAGTTCCGCGCGCCCCGCTTCGAGGACGGCCGGGTCGCGGTCGGAAATCACGACGCGCGCGCCGTGCTCCAGAAGCGCCTCGGCCGTGCAAAGCCCGATGCCGCGCCCGCCACCGGTGATGAAGGCGGCTTGGCCCGAAAGGTCGGATTTCTGCTTGTACATCGATGCTTGTCCCGTCTGCGATGAGGTCAGGCTCGGCGGCGCTGCTGCGCGGCACGTCCGGTGGAGCCGAGCACCAGAAGGCAGCCCGCCGTGAACGTGTCGCCGAGGCCGAGCGTCGTGGCGGGCGAGGCGAGATAGGGGCTCGGCACCGCGACGCTGGCCCAGCCGCCGCCAAGCGAGCCGTCCTCCACCGGCAGCGCATGAAACGCGGCACCTTCCGGAACGCCTTGCGGCACGACGGGTTGGCCGGCCATCGAGCGCGCGCTGGCGACGAGGCAGCCGGCCATCAGCGCCTCGCGTTCGCGGTCGGGATCGTCGCGCGTCACGCTGAGCGCCCAATGGTCGGCGTGGACGCAGACGCGGTCGAGATCGAGGCGCTGCCCAAGGGCACGCATCGCGGCCGGCAGCTCGGCGTCCTCGGTGCCGGGCACGAGGTCGCGCATCTCCGAATGGCTCATGCCGATCGAGGTCACCGCGCCCCGTGCAGCGTCGAGCACCTCGTCGCGCAGGCCCGCGTCCTCGAACGTGCTCATCTCGAGATGCACGGCGGGAAGACCGGCGCCCAGCCAAAGGCGGGTGAGGGCGAAGACGCGGGAGAGTTCGGCGGCCAGTTCGCAGGGCGGGACGCAATTGAAGCCGGCCACGAGCCCCGTGCCGGCCTCGGGGGCGAGATGCGGCGTCAGTTCGTCGAAGGCGGCGTCCTTCTCGAGGCCCGGATCGCCGAAGCGCACGATGATGCGTGACGAGCGGCCCGGCACGACATCGCCCACCGGACGCCCGGCCGTATACTCGAAGATGTAGATGTCGGGCCGCCGCTCGCCGCGCGGCTGGACCGAGCGGGCGCGCACCGTGCGGTCGCCCTCGGCGAGAAGCATACCCGGCGGCAGGCGTGCCAGCATGTGCGCGCTGCGGTCGGACAGGTTGACGATCGCCGGCGCGCCGAGCGTCGTGAGCACCCAGCCGGCCTGCGGGCCGACGCCGCCGAGCGCATAGCGGGCGGGAACGTGGCCGGCGAGCCAGGCTGGCCCTTCCGGCCACTCGACGCGAACCTCGCCGCCGACGCCGCGCCGGACCCGGTCCTTCAGCATGGCGGCGAATGTCGCGGCATTTCCCTCCGTCGCCGCCCATAGCGCGTGCGCGCCCGACAGTTCGATCCGGGCATCGACGCAGGCGCTCATGCCGCAGAGCGTCAGTGGCGCAGTGCGCGCCGCAGCGGGAAGTCGGCGGGCGAGGGTTTCGTATGCGGCGTGCCAGTCCGGTTCTGTGTCGTGCATGGCCACCCCCACCTTCTGTCTCTGTCAATCTCTTCCAGCGTCATGCGAATATTTGGGAGAGGTCAACCACAAAACGTCATCGCTATGCAGCATTTTCATGCTGCAGACGCGTGCGCCTTTCCGGATCGGGTGCTGCGTCACATCGGGCAGATTGGCTCTTCGTCCGGTTCGTTCGGGAAAGCTGCCTCGCATCACCCGTCAGTTCCGAATGTGACTGATTTCGATTTCCAATGGAAGAATTTGAGCGTATGTATCGGGCTTCATCCGCGGCCTGCTCTCGTGTTCTCGCCGCGCTCCCCTCGTCAACGCTCCAAGGGAAACTCGTCGTGCTGCGGTTGGACCAGAAGCTTCAGAACATTCGCGCCGGGCGCTACAGCCGGTCGGACTTCATCATCGCGGACGCCAAGGACAGCGACATGGGGTCCGGCGTCGGCGGCACCGGCTTCCTGCGCAATGCCGACGGCACGCAGGGGCGTCGGCGCACGCGCCAGGAGTTCCTCGACGCGATCGAGGCGGTGATCCGCCAGGACGCCGTGGACATCATGCTGGTGTCGGTCTCCAATCTGGACGAGCTTCATGCGCGCGGCGCGTTCGATGGCAGCGCGGTGAAGCCTGCCATCCGCGCCAACGAGACGACGGACTGCTGGGGCGGCATGCGCCACCAGCGCTACACGCAGGTCCCCTCGCTTCCGTTCCGGACCGCCGAACTGTCGCGCGTTCGCTACGGCACGGCGTCGCCCCAGCCGGGCCAGCCCGTGAAGGGTACCGACCTCGGCCTCTACTCCGTGACCTTCAACAACGATCTGGCGGCCGACATCGCCTCGCTCGAGGCCTTTGCCGAATTCCGGCGCGAAGCCGCCGCCAACGAGTTCAAGTATTTCTACGAGGTGTTCAATCCGAACGTGCCGCTCGACCTCGATCGCGAAGCGCTCGGCGAATACATGAACGACTGCATCCTGCGCTCGCTCGCCGGCGTGTCGCGCGAGGATCGCCCGGAGTTCCTGAAGATCGTCTACAACGGTCCGAAGGCGCTGGAGGAACTGGCGGGGTTCGACTCGACGCTGGTCGTCGGCGTTCTCGGCGGCGGTGCGGGCACCGCGCGCGATACGTTCGAATTGGTGGCGCAGGCCGAGAAGTACGGCGCCCGCGTCGCACTGTTCGGCCGCAAGATCAATCTTGCCGAGGACCCTCTCGCCATGGTCGCGACCATGCGCCATGTCGCCGACGGCGCGCTGACCCCGGACGAGGCGGTGCGCGCCTATCACGGAGAGCTGCAGAAGGGCGGGCTCGTCGCGAGCCGCTCGCTGGAAGACGACCGCACGATCACCGAGGCGAACCTCAAGCCGGCCGCCGCCCTGCGCGCCGCCTGACGGTTCGTCCCCCGCGCGTCGCCGCTCCCATGGCGGCGCGCGGCGCCTTCGCGGGTCAGGCGATGGCGCGGTCCCAGTCGCGCACGTCGTGGAAGGCGAGGATCTGCGCATCCTCGAAGTCGGCCACGGCGAGGTCGGCGCCGGCCGCTCGCAACTCGTCCGGGGACCGGCTGGTGGCGACGCCGACGCAGAACAGTCCGGCGCCCTTGGCGGCTGCCAGGCCCGGCAACGAATCCTCGAAGGCGATGGCCTGGTTCGGCCGGAGCCCGAACGCTTCCAGCGCCAGCCGATAGGGCAGGGGGTCCGGCTTCGCGCGCTCCATCTCGTCGCCGTAGATCACGATCTCGAAGCGATCGGCGATGCCGAGCGTGCCGAGCATGTGCGCAACGTTGCTGCGCGGCGCGTTGGTGACGAGCGCGATGCGCAACCCGTCCGCCCGCGCCCGGTCAATGAAGGCGACGACCCCGGCGAGCGGCGTCAGCTGGCCCGAGAGTTCGCGAAAGCGGGCCTCCTTCCGTGCGATGAAGTCGCGGTGCTCGGCGGCCGTGCGCTCGGGAAAGAGGAAGCGTCCCACCGTCTCGTTCGGTTGACCGGAGACGCGCGTCACGAACGTTTCCTCGTCGATCGCAACGCCCTCGCTTTTCAGGAGGTCGCGCATCGCTACGAGATGGAGCGGATCCGTGTGGACCAGCGTTCCATCGAGATCGAACAGCAGCGCCTCGATGGCGGTTGGTGGGTCGAACCCGGCGTCGTGCATCGTCTCTCCGTCCTGCTGCATGGCCTGGAATCGCGTGTCCCGGTGGGCTTGTCGTTCCATAGCCCGCGCGGGGCTTGGGGTCACTTGATGGGACGCTTCTCGAGTTTGCGTGCCAGGGTGCGCCGGTGCATGCCGAGCCGGCGCGCCGCCTCGGAAATGTTAAAGTCGGTTTCCACCAGCACTTCGTGGATACGCTCCCATTCCAGCGTCTTGATCGATGTCGGACGGTTGGTCAGCGGCACGTTGGCATTGCCCGCACCGCGCCCGAAGGCCGCCTCGATGTCGTCGGTGTTGGCGGGCTTTGCGAGGTAATGGCAGGCGCCGAGCTTGATCGCCTCCACAGCCGTCGCGATGCTGGCGAAGCCCGTCAGCACCACGATCAGGATGTCGGGGTCGTGTTCGTGCAGCATCTCGACGCAGGCAAGACCCGACGTGCCCGCGAGCTTGAGGTCCACCACCGCGAAGCCCGGCGTGCGTTCGTCGAGGAGGGCGCGCAGCGCTTCGGCGTCGGGGGCCACCACGACCTCGTACTCCCGCCGCTCGAAGGAACGCTTCAGCGTCTTGGCGAAAGCTTCGTCGTCGTCGATCACCACCAGCAGACGATCGCTCATCAACCTTCCTCCTCGATCGACAGCGCGTCCAGCGGCAGGATCAGTTCGACGGCCGCGCCGCCTTGGCCTAGGTTCTCGGCCCGCACGTTGCCGCCGAGCTTGCGCACGACGTTGAAGACCAGGAACAACCCGAGCCCGCCGCCGAGGCGCCCCTTTGTGGACTGATAGGGCTTGCCGAGCGCCGCCAGGATCGCGGAATCGAAGCCGGGACCGCGATCCTCGACCCGAAGGCGCAGCTTGTCGCCGATCCTGGCGGCATGGAACTGGATATGGTCCGGGGAGACCTCGTAGGCGTTGTCGAGAACGTTGAAGACGACCTGCCGCAGGGTCGATTCCGACACGATGGGCAGGTCGCGATCGAAGCTGTTCCGGTAGTGCAAGTTCGCGCTCGGGCGGGTCGTTCGCCAGTCGGCTGCGAGGCCGTCAAGGAACTGGTGCATCGTCGTCACGCCCGCCTCAAGCCCGCGCGCTTCGCCGGCCGACATGAGGATATGGGTGACGATCGACTTGCAGCGCCGCACCTCGGCCTGCATCGACTCGATCTCGTCCACCAGTTCCGGGTTGGCGGTGAGGGCGGGCATGCGCCGCCAGTCGCCGAGGATGATGGACAGCGTCGACAAGGGAGTGCCGAGTTCGTGGGCGGCGCCGGAGGCGAGAAGACCCATGCGCACGATATGGTCTTCCTCCGCCGCCTGCTGGCGTAGATCGGCCAGGCGCGTGTCGCGCTCGCGGATGTTGTTGCCGATCCGCGTGACGAAAACCACGAGCAGCGCCGCGTTCAGCGCGAAGCACACCAGCATGCCGATGATGTGGAGGCTCATCAGACCGAGCCCCTCCTGCTCGACGAAGTCGAGCGGGCGATAGACCGCCGTCAGCCCGGCGAAGCAGAGCACCGTCAGAAGCACCAGGGCGACCGACGACCACGGCCTCAGGAGAACCGCCCCGAGGGTGACCTGAAGGAGGTAGAGCGAGGTGAACGGGTTGGTGGCGCCGCCGCTCAGGTAGAGCTGTGCCGTCAGCCCCGCCACGTCGAACAGCAGCGCGGCGAAGAGTTCGAGATTGCTGACGCCAAGCCGCATCCGCAGCCGCATGAGGCTCGCCAGATTGAGGACGACGAGCCCGAGAATGACGCCGATCATCGGCGCGACGGGCAGCGTGACGCCCAGGAACTGCCAGACGATCGCGATGCTTGCGATCTGGCCGGCCACCGCCAGCCAGCGGAGCTGGATCAGGAGGAGGAGGTTCTTGCGTCCCGCCGCGTCCTCCACCGGGGCGCCGTGCACGAGACGCGCGCGCATGCGTGCGAGGCGCGTCGTCGGAGGGTTCTCCACCCGATCGGTGCCCGCGCTCACGCGGTTGGCCTTGCGAGCGGCGCGTCGGCGCGCCGGCGTCGAAGCTCGTCGCGCGCGATCCAGGCTCCGGCGCCGGCGAGCATGGCGGCGAGCGTGAACCAGGTGATGGCGTAGACGAGGTGATGATTTCGGAACGTCACGACGGTGAGACCTCCGACGGGCAGCTCGCCCGGCGTCTCGCCTGCGGCTTCGTCGACGAAGAACGGCGCGACGGGGCCGAGGTCGCGCGCGGCAGCGATCGCGCCGACGTCGCGCGAGTACCACCGGTTCGCAGCCGGATCATTGGAGCGGAGGAACCCGCCGCCCGGCTCGTCGAGCCGCAGAAGGCCGGTTATGGAAACGGGACCCGCAACCTCTCCCTCCCGGCGCGTGGCGGGGTCGCGGCGATCGGGCGGAACGAAGCCGCGGTTGACGAGGACGGTGGTGCCGTCGGCTGTGCTGAAGGGGGTGATGACCCAGAAGCCCGCCCCGAGTTCGGTCAGGGCCTGGACCAGGGTCTCGCGGTCATGACGGAAGGTGCCCTCGAGCCGGACCCTGCGATATTCTTCGGCCACGCCGTCGAATGCGGCCCACTGCGAGGGGGGCGGGGGTGGCGCGGGCGGGGCCGCGATGCGCGCCTCGACGCGCTGGATGAGATCGAGCTTCCAGCCGAGCCGCTGCACCTGCCAGATCCCCAGCGCCACGAGGACCGCGAAGACCAGGAGGCCGGAGGCGCCGAGGAGGAGAAGGGAGAGGCGGCTGCGAGGCCGCCCCGCCCGAAGCGTGGGTTCCGGCCCCGGCGCCGTGCGCCGGGTATCCGTCACGGCATCTGGCTCATGTCGTGTTGCATGGCCGGCATCATGTTGGTGTTGAGGTGGTACATGACCCAGAGCGAGCCCGCGATGGTGATGAAGAGGATCACCACCGTGAAGATGAGCGCGAGCATGTTCCAGCCGCCCTCGGACTTCGTGTTCATGTGCAGGAAGTAGACCATGTGGACCACGATCTGCACGGCCGCGAAGCCCATGACCAGGAGCGCCGTCACCAGCTTGCTGTCGAAGACGCCGCCCATGACCAGCCAGAACGGGACCGCCGTCAGGACCACCGAAAGCACGAAGCCGGTGACGTAGCCCTTGAGGCTGCCGTGGCCCGCCTCGTGGTGGTCGTGCAGAACCTCGACCTGTGCGCCGTGATGCTTCTCGCTCATGCCAGCGACCCCATCAGATAGACGAAGGAGAAGACGCCGATCCAGACGACGTCGAGGAAGTGCCAGAACATGGACAGGCACATGAGGCGGCGGCGGTTCTCCGGGATCAGGCCCTTCCAGACGACCTGCACCATCAGCACCACCAGCCACAGCGCGCCGAAGGCGACGTGCAGGGCGTGGGTGCCCACAAGCGCGAAGAAGGACGACAGGAAGGCCGAGCGCTGCGGTCCCGCGCCGATCTCGATGAGATGGTGGAACTCGTAGGCCGTGGCGCCGAGGAAGCCGAGGCCGAAGAGGCCGGTGACGGCGAGCCACAGAAGGGTCGCGCCCTTGGCGCCCTTCTCCATGGTCAGCATCGCCATGCCGTAGGTGATCGACGAGATGAGCAGGAGCGCGGTCGAGAGGGCCACGAGCTTGAGGTCGAAGAGGTCGGCTCCCGAAGGGCCGGCCGCGTAGGAGCGCCCATAGACGCCGTAGCAGGCGAAGAGGACCGCGAAGATCAGGCAGTCGCTCATCAGGTAGAGCCAGAAGCCGAGGAGGGTTCCCCCTTCGGCGTGCCCATCCTCTTCCGAGACGTAGAACTTCAGGTCCTCGTCGGCCTTGCCGGATGCGGAGATCGCGTTTGCAGTCGCCATCACGTCAGACCTTCGCCGTCGCCAGGAGCTGCGTGCGCTCCTGTTCCGATCGCGCCACCTCATCGGCCGGGATGTAGTAGTCGCGCTTGTAGTTGAAGCTATGGACGATGGCGACGACGACGATGGCCACGAAGGACACGGCGGCCAGCCACCAGATGTACCAGACCATCGCGAAGCCGCAGGCCAGCGACAGGGCCGACAGGATCACCCCGGCGCCCGTGTTCTTGGGCATGTGGATCGGCCGGAAGCCGGTCAGCGGACGCGCATAGCCGCGGCGCTTCATGTCCCACCACGCGTCGCCGTCGTGGATCATCGGCGTGAAGGCGAAGTTGTAGGCCGGCGGCGGCGAGGAAGTCGCCCATTCCAGCGTACGTCCGCCCCACGGATCGCCCGTCAGGTCGCGAAGCTTGTCGCGGTTCTTGATGCTCACGTAGATCTGAATGAGGAACGAGGCGATGCCGATGGCCACCAGAACGGCACCGAAGGCCGCGATCACGAACCAGATCTGAAGCGAGGGATCCTCGAAGTGGTTGACGCGCCGCGTCACGCCCATCAGGCCGAGCACGTAGAGCGGGGCGAAGGCGAACCAGAAGCCGGTCAGCCAGAACCAGAAGCTCATCTTGCCCCAGAACTCGTCGAGCCGGAAGCCGAAGGCCTTCGGGAACCAGTAGTTGATGCCGGCGAAGAGGCCGAACAGCACGCCGCCGATGATGACGTTGTGGAAGTGCGCAACGAGGAACAGCGAGTTGTGGAGCACGAAGTCGGCCGGCGGCACGGCGAGAAGGACGCCGGTCATGCCGCCGATCACGAACGTCACCATGAAACCCATGGTCCAGAGCATCGGGACGTCGAACCGGATGCGCCCGCGATACATCGTGAACAGCCAGTTGAAGATCTTGGCGCCCGTCGGGATCGAGATGATCATCGTCGTGATGCCGAAGAACGAGTTCACGCTGGCGCCCGAGCCCATCGTGAAGAAGTGGTGCAGCCAGACGAGGTAGGAGAGGATCGTGATGACGACCGTGGCGTAGACCATCGAGGCGTAGCCGAAGAGGCGCTTCGAGGAATAGGTCGACACGACCTCGGAGAAGATGCCGAAGGCCGGCAGGATCAGGATGTAGACCTCCGGATGACCCCAGATCCAGATGAGGTTGACGTACATCATCGGGTTGCCGCCGAGATCGTTCGAGAAGAAGTTCGTCCCGACGTAGCGATCCAGCATGAGAAGCGTCATCACCGCCGTCAGCACCGGGAAGGCGGCGACGATGAGGACGTTGGTGCAGAGCGAGGTCCAGGTGAAGACCGGCATCTTCATCATCGTCATGCCGGGGGCGCGCATCTTCACGATGGTGACGATGAGGTTGATGCCGGACAGGAGCGTGCCGACGCCGGCGATCTGCAGCGACCAGATGTAGTAGTCGACGCCGACGCCCGGACTGTAGGCCGGCCCCGAAAGAGGCGGCATGGCCAGCCAGCCGGTGCGCGCGAACTCGCCGACGAAAAGCGAGAACATGACGAGCACCGCGCCGCCCACGGTCATCCAGAACGAGAAGTTGTTGAGGAAGGGGAAGGCGACGTCGCGCGTGCCGATCTGCAGCGGCACGACGTAGTTCATGAGGCCGGTGATGAACGGCATCGCCACGAAGAAGATCATGATCACGCCGTGTGCCGTGAAGATCTGGTCGTAGTGGTGCGGCGGCAGATAGCCCTCGTTGGCGCCGAAGGCCATGGCCTGCTGCGCCCGCATCAGGAGCGCGTCCGAGAAGCCCCGCAGGAGCATCACGATCGCAAGGATGCAGTACATGATGCCGATCTTCTTGTGATCGACCGTCGTGAACCACTCTGTCCAGAGATAGCCCCAGAGCTTGTAGTAGGTCAGCGCACCGAGGAGAGCGATGCCGCCGATCGCCACCACGGCGAAGGTCACGATCAGGATCGGATCGTGATACGGGATGGCATCGAGCGTCAGGCGCCCGAATATCAGTTGCTGAAGATCCATATTGGAGAACATCTGGGATCCGCTGGTTCGCGCTGGGTCGTGCCGGGGCGTCGTATCGTCCCGGCGGTCGATCAGTTCGCCTGATTCAATTGGTTGGGAGCCGGGCTGCCCTCTTCGGTGCCGCCGTGCCCCGCATGGCCTTCGTGACCGCCGGCAGGGGCGGCCTGCCCTGTTGTCCCGTCCTGCGGCGCGACGCCTTCGGGCGTTTCCTGCGAGCGGGAGTCGCGGCCGGAGGCGGGGAAGGTCGCGCCCGGCGCCTCGCTCTCGCCCTCGCTTGTCGAAGCTCCGGCATAGCCTTCCGGACCATGGCCGGCACCGTCGTGATGGCGGTGCCCGTCGTAGATCAGGCGATCGCGGTTCTCGGCGCTGTCGTGGCCCGCGCCGCCCTGCATGTCGATATGCATCATCTCGTCCATGCACATCTTGCCCGGCGCGACGCACATGTTGAGGATCGCCGGGTAGAGGCCGTCCTCGACCGACGAGTAGTAGTGGACCGGCTCGGCTTCGCTCGGCTTCTCGACTTCCATATAGCGCGCGCGGTCGAGCGTCTGGCCCTCGGAGCGGACCTTTTCGACCCATGCGTCGAAATCACCCTGTTCCAGCCCGTGGAACTTGAAGTGCATGTTGGAGAAGCCGGCACCCGAATAGTTGGCCGACAGGCCCTCGTAGACGCCGGGCTTGTTGATCACCGCGTGCAGCTTGGTCTCCATGCCGGGCATGGCATAGATCATGCCGGCGAGCGCGGGCACGTAGAACGTGTTCATGATGGCGCTGGAGGTGATCTTGAAGTTGATCGGCCGATCCACAGGGGCGGCCAGTTCGTTCACCGTCGCGATGCCGTATTCGGGGTAGAGGAACATCCACTTCCAGTCGAGCGCCACGACCTCGACCGTGATCGGCTGGGTCTCGGCGGTCACCGGCCGGGCGGCGTCGATGCGGTCGAGCGGGCGATAGGGGTCCAAGAGGTGCGTCGAGATCCAGGTGATCGCGCCCAGCGCGATGATGATCATCAGCGGCGCGGTCCAGATCAGCACCTCGAGCCGGGTCGAGTGGTGCCAGTCGCCGTCGTACACGGCGTCCGGGTTGCTCGCCCGGTAGCGCCAGGCGAACCAGAAGGTCGCCACGATCACCGGCACGATGATCAGCAGCATCAGGCCAGTCGAGATGAGGATCAGGTTGGCCTGCTGGTTGGCGATGTAGCCCGACGGATTCATCACCACGAGATTGCACCCGCCCAGAAGCAGGAGGAGCGGCAACAATGCGAGGGCGCGCAAGGATCTCTGGAGCAAAACGACCATCTCAGTCCCGGTGTCTTGTTGCGGGATGTAAGTTTTGCGGTTCGGAATGGGGATTGGACGTTTTGTCCAACCGCGCTCCGTTTGACGAATATGCGGCGAGCGACCTATTCGACATCGTAGCACGCCATATTTTTCCAGGGGCGGGCATCACGTCCAATTCGCAGGAGCTGCGGCATGTCGACGCCGAACCAGTCAGTGGGATCATCCACGGAAATGGAACGCGACGCCCGTCTCGTCTCGACGGACGGACACGTATCCCCCGGCGAACTGGCGATCGGCGTCGTGATCGGGCGTGCGTCGGAAGCGTTCGACTTCTTCGTCTACGGCATCGCGTCCGTGATCGTCTTCCCGGCCCTGATCTTTCCCTTCACCGACCAGCTGACGGGCACGCTCTACGCCTTCGCCGTGTTCGGCCTCGCATTCCTGTCGCGCCCCGTCGGCTCGATCCTCTTCATGGAGGTCGATCGGCGGCATGGACGCGGCGTCAAGCTGACGATCGCCCTGTTCCTTCTGGGCGGCTCGACGGCGGCCATCGCCTTCATTCCGGGCTACGAGACGCTCGGCCTATGGTCGGTCGCAGCGCTGATCCTGTTCCGGCTCGGCCAGGGATTCGCGCTCGGCGGCGCCTGGGACGGACTTGCTTCGCTTCTCGCCCTACACGCGCCGGAGAAGCACCGCGCCTGGTATGCGATGCTTCCGCAGCTCGGGCAGCCGATCGGCTTCATCATCGCGAGCTCGCTCTTCGCCTTCTTCTACCTCAACCTGTCGTCGGAGGACTTCCTCGACTGGGGCTGGCGCTATCCGTTCTTCGTCGCCTTCACGATCAACGTCGTCGCGCTCTTCGCCCGGCTGCGGCTCATCGCGACCGAGGAATACGCCGAACTCTACGAAAGCCGCGACCTGACGCCGGTCAGCGTTGCCGAGGTGCTCAACACGCAAGGCACTGCGGTGCTGGTCGGCGCCTTCGTGCCGCTCGCGAGCTTTGCCCTGTTCCACCTCGTGACGATCTTCCCGATCTCGTACATCGACCTGTTCTCCGACCGCTCACCGGGCGAGTTCCTGCTGACGCAGCTCGGCGGTGCGGCCATCTGCCTCGTCTGCATCCTGCTGTCGGGCTCGATCGCGGACCGTATCGGCCGGCGCACCCATCTCGGCATCTGCGCCGGAGCGATCGCCGTTTTCAGCGTCGCGACGCCCTTCCTTCTGGGCGGCGGCACGACGGGCCAGACGGCCTTCATCCTCATCGGTTTTGCGCTTCTCGGCCTGTCGCATGGCCAGTCGGCGGGCGCAGTGGCGTCGAACTTTGCCGGCCGCGACCGCTACACCGGCTCGGCGCTCACGACCGACCTGGCCTGGTTGATCGGTGCCGGCTTCGCGCCGCTGGTGGCCCTTGGTGCGACCAGCCGCTTCGGTCTGGCCGCGGTCGGGATCTATCTCCTGTCCGGCGCGGTCTGCACATTGATCGCCTTGCGGGTGAACCGGCAGCTTCGCCTGCGCGCCGTCTAAGGGGGATCGGCCGCGTTCGAACTCAACGCGTGGCGAACGCGAACAGAAGTCCGAACACTAGGATGTAGGCGGCGAGGAAGACCATCAGCTTGGTCATCCCCGTTCCCTCGCTGCCCCCGAAGAGCACGCGCCAGAACTTCAGAAGCGTGCCTTCGCCGTCCTGCATGCTGTCCATTCGATATCTCCGTTTCTCAGGAGCGGCATCGGTCATTCGATGCCGGCCCCTTCCCAATAAGGTTGCGGTGTTCGCGCCGCTTACGGACCCGCGGTCGATGAGCCGGGCTCCGCGCCGTGCTCGTCGTCTTCGCCCGGCAGAGCGCCCACAGCCTCGACCCCCCACTCGTCGCGCGCCTGCGCCGTCGTCCGGTTCAGGATCACCGCCCCGCCATCGACCCGGTCCACGCTGTCGAGGTGAATGAAATGATGCTCGCCGCCGGCCGCCGGGTCGGTTCGGGTGAGCTTGATCCGGTCGCCGTCGAGGTGATCCACGGTGCCGACATGGCCCCCGTCCGATCCCTTCACGTCCTGATGCTCTCGAATGCTGGTGCGGTCCACCATGCCGTATCCCCTCGTCGCTTCGTCCGGGCCCGTTCGCCCGGCACTGGGTGCTGGGGCAATGGGCATGCGCGAAGCCGGGTTCCTGCTCGCCGCGGCGGACTCCTTGGCCGACCACAGACGTCGCGGCCTGGAGCGGGATCGCATCCGCTGCGTTGTCTTGCGAGGAACCGAGGTGGGAGGGGGCATGGCCCGGGGCAGCGCGACCTACGACAAGCCGGAGAACTTCGCATCGGCCATCGAGCGCTTCGGTCCCGATCCTCTCATCGTCTGCCACAACGACGCGGACGGCCTGTCCGCCGGCGTGATCCTCAAGAAGGCCCTGCAGCGCGCGGGCCATTCGCCCGAGGTGCGCATTATCGGCAAGGGCGAGAACGCGTATTCCGACGCCTTCCGGCGTGAGATCGCGGGCAGGGCTCTCGGTGGTCTGGTGATCGCCGATCTGGGCGTGTCGGCAAAGCTGCCGCGCGATGACGTGCCGGTCGTCCTCGTCGACCACCATGTGCCGACCGGCCGCCCCACGAACGCCGTCACGATCAGCGGCATCGACGACGACCCGATCCCGACCACCAGCCTTCTTGCCTATCGTTGCGCCGAGGCGATGGGGGTGGCGGACGATCTTCTCTGGTTGGCGGCCATCGGGCTGATCGGCGACCTCGCGGACGACTCAGGGTTTGCCGAAATGGCGGATGCGCGTTCGCGCTACGGCATCACCGCGCTCCGCAAGGCCGTCTCGCTGGTCAACGCGCCGCGCCGCACCGCAGGCGGCGATGCATCGGCCGCGTTCGCCCTCCTGGAGAAGGCGGATGGCCCGAAGGCCGTCCTGTCGGGCGAGCATGCCGAGACCGCCGCCTTGCTTGACGCCAAGTCGGAGGTTGCGACGGCGCTCGACGCCGCGCGCAAGGTGGCGCCGAGCGTCGTCGGCGACGTCGCGATCGTCCGCTTCGCCTCCGGCTGCCAGATCCATCCGCTCGTGGCCCAGGCCTGGCGGGGACGCCTCAAGGACCGGATCGTGATCGCGGCCAACACGGGCTATAGGCCGGGCTGGGTGCACTTCGCGGTGCGCACGGCGACCGATCGCGATATCCTGGCCTTTCTGGCCGACCATCGTCCCGCGGGGGCCGACGAGCAATACGGCAACGGACACAGGGCCGCCTCCGGCGGCGCGCTGCGCGCAAGGGACTGGAACGCATTCGTAGCGGGTCTCGGTTTCGGCTCCGAGATGACGCTGCCGGAAGACGCAGCTTGAACGCTCGGCACGATCCATCGCACAAGGCTGCCAGAGCCGCGACGTGAGTGCGCCGGCACCCTCGTTCGCCTCGGAGCCCATGTCCCAGACCGACCCCTTTCGCGCCACGCGCGCGCTGTTCGACCTGCCGGACGGCCTCGTCTACCTCGACGGAAACTCCCTCGGAGCCCTTCCGAAAGCGGTCGGCGCACGCGTTTCGCAGGTGATCTCGGATGAGTGGGGCCGCTCGCTCATCGGCGCCTGGAACAGTGCCGGCTGGGTGGACCTGCCTCGCCGCGTCGGCGACCGCGTCGGCCGGCTGATCGGCGCGCCGGCAGGCTCGGTCACCATGGGCGACACCCTGTCGATCAAGGTCTACCAGGCGCTCGCCTCGGCGCTTGAACTAAGGCCGGATCGGCGTGTGATTCTCTCCGATACCGGCAACTTCCCGACCGATCTCTACATGGCGCAGGGCCTGATCGCCTCGCTCGGGCGCGGGCACGAGTTGCGTGTCGTCGAGCCGGAAGCGGTCGAGGCTGCGATCGACGAGAGCGTCGCGGCGGTGATGCTGACGCAGGTCGACTATCGCACGGGCCGACTGCACGACATGGTCGCCCTGACCGAAAAGACCCACGCCGCGGGCGCCCTGGCCATCTGGGACCTGGCCCATTCCGCCGGCGCCCTGCCGGTGGACGTGGCCGGGGCCGGAGCGGATTTCGCCGTCGGCTGCACCTACAAATATCTCAACGGGGGGCCGGGCGCACCTGCCTTCATCTATGTGGCGAAGCCCCTAGCGGACACGGTGCGGCCGGCTTTGTCCGGCTGGTTCGGACACGACGCACCCTTCGCCTTCGAGCCGAGCTACCGCCCGGCATCCGGCGTCGAGCGCATGCGCGTCGGCACGCCGCCGATCCTGGCGCTTGCGGCACTGGACGCGGCGTTGGACGTCTGGGAGGGGATCGACATGGAGGCGGTTCGCGCGCGGTCCATTCAACTCGGCGAACTGTTCATCCGCGAAGTGCGGGCCCACGTGCCGGACCTCGAACTTGCATCGCCCGTGGACCCGTCGAAGCGGGGATCGCAGGTGTCGTTTCGGCACCCGGAGGGCTACGCGGTGATGCAGGCGCTGATCGCGGAAGGCGTCATCGGAGACTACCGCGCCCCGGACATCATGCGCTTCGGCTTCACGCCGCTCTATCTTGGGGAGGACGAGGTCCGCAGCGGCGCCGCGATCCTCGCGGATATCCTGACGACGGGGCGATGGGATACGCCCGCGTTCCGCCGCCGGAACAAGGTGACCTGACCGGCGGCAAACGAGGACAGGGCGGCTCAGACCGCCGCGCCGCCTTCCTGATTGACGATCACGGTCGCGCCGGCGCTGGCGCGGTCGTAGAGATCGATGATGTCGTGGTTCATGAAGCGCACGCAGCCCGACGACACCGCCTTGCCGATGGTCCACCATTCCGGCGTGCCATGCAGCCGGTAGAGTGTGTCCTGGCCGTTCTGGAAGAGGTAGAGCGCGCGGGCCCCGAGCGGATTCTTGAGGCCGGGCTCCATCCCGTTGCGGTAGATTTCAAGTTCCGGCTGGCGCGCGATCATTTCGGACGGAGGCGTCCAGCGCGGCCACTCGCGCTTGAACTGGACGCGTGCGCGACCCTCCCAGGCAAAGCCGTCGCGGCCGATGCCGACGCCGTAGCGCATCGCGGTGCCGCCGGGCTGGATCAGGTAGGCATAGCGTGTCGGTGTGTCGATGATGATGGTCCCCGGCTCTTCGGGACCGGCATAGGCGACCTCGCGGCGGAGGTAGCGCGTGTCCACCCGTCGCAGATCGATGCCGGGGATCAGGAAACCGCCGTCCTGGATCGGGCCGTAGGCCGTCGCGTATTCCGGGCTGACGCCACCCGGCCCGGTACCGCCGTTGAATGGGGTGAGATTGGCGATGCGCGCGCGGCTATCCGTGGTGCAAGCGGAAAGGGCGAAGGCGGCGGCGCCGAGCCCAAGGCCCTGCAGCAGGGAACGCCGCGACAGGGCGCGTGAAGTACGATCTTCGGTCATGATCCAGCCAGAACAGGCGCCCCATCCTGCTTCCTGTTCCGGAAGCTTGCGAACAGGCCGCATCAACACATGCGCTCAGAACGCGCCGAGGCGACTTTCGTTCCGAAGCCTTAAGGTCTCCTGACGGGTCGCCCGGCGGCACCTTCCGCGGATGGATATTCTCCCGGCAGCCGCCCTTTCGCAACGGTCGAGGCTGACAAAGCGGGCATGAGGCTCTAGCTAAGGCCCCGGTTCCAGTGCCCGTCGGCGGGATCGAATCGCCCGCGGCGGACTCGAGAAGAAGGAGACGACCGATGGCCTTCACCCTGCCCGAACTTCCCTACGCCTACGATGCCCTTCAGCCCTACATGTCGAAGGAAACGCTGGAGTTCCACCACGACAAGCACCATCAGGCCTATGTCGACATGGGCAACAAGCTCGCTGCCGAGGCCGGCCTTGCCGACGCGTCGGTGGAAGAGGTGGTGAAGCAGTCCTACGGCAAGAACCAGCCGCTCTTCAACAACGCCGGCCAGCACTACAACCACATCCACTTCTGGAAGGGGATGAAGCCGAACGGCGGTGGCAAGAGCCTGCCGGGCAAGCTGCAGACGGCGATCGATTCCGATCTCGGCGGCTACGACAAGTTCCGCAACGACTTCATCGAAGCCGGCAAGACGCAGTTCGGTTCGGGCTGGGCCTGGCTCGCCGTCAAGGACGGGAAGCTGCAGATCGTGAAGACGCCGAACGGCGAGAACCCGCTCGTGCAGGGCGCGACGCCGATCCTGGGCGTCGACGTGTGGGAGCATTCCTACTACATCGACTACCGCAACGCCCGTCCGAAGTATCTGGAAGCCTTCGTGGACAACCTCGTCAACTGGGACTACGTCCTCGAGCGCTACGAGGCCGCCGGCGCCTGAACGCCCCGAGCGATCGTTTGAATCGGAAGACCCCGCCGCAGCGAATGCGGCGGGGTCTTTTCGTTTCGTGCGGAGGCCGCGACCAACCGACGGATGGACATGCATCCAATTCCGCTATCTTCTCCCTGGAAGCGTTCCAAGGTCGTTTGGGAGAATCGGGCATGCCGACATGGAAGATGGGTTTCGCCGGGCTGGTGATTTCGGCGGCGCTGATGGCGCCGCTCGTTCCGGCCGTCGCGCAGAACACGGACGTCATCGCCGAGCGCCAGCAGCTCATGAAGAACAACGCCAAGGCCGCTCGGGCCGCCAGCGCGCTGATCAAGGGTGAGGAGCCCTACGAGGCGTCCAAGGCGACCGACATCCTCCAGACGCTGAACACGGACGCCAAGAAGTTCGGCACGCTGTTCCCCGAGGACTCCAAGACGGGTGGCAAGACCGAGGCTTCGCCCGCGATCTGGGAGAAGCCGGACGAATTCCAGGCAGCCAACGCGAAGTTCGTGGCCGACACGCAGGCCGCGCTCGACGCCAAGCCGGCCGACGTGGACGCCTTCAAGACGGCGTTCGCGGGCGTCGCCGCCAACTGCCAGAGCTGCCACCAGCAGTTCCGCGCCAAGTAGGCTCCGCTCGTGGCCGCGCGTGGCGTCCTCGTTGCGCTGGGAGCCGTCGTCCTTCTGGCCGGCGCGGCCTATGCCCTGACGAGCCCGACGCGGCTGGAGCCGGAGGCGATCGCGGCCGAGGGCAGCGGCGATGCGGTGCGCGGCGAGCGCCTGTTCCATGCGGGTGGCTGCGCTTCCTGCCATGCGCCCGCGGAAGGCCAGGGCGACGGGCCCGTGGCGTTGGCTGGCGGGCCGCCTCTGGTGACGAAGTTCGGCACCTTCCACGCGCCCAACATCTCGCCCGACCCGCAGGCCGGCATTGGCGCCTGGTCGCTCGCCGACTTCGCCAATGCCATGCAGCGCGGCGTCGGTCCGAACGGCGAGCCGCTCTATCCAGCCTTCCCGTACACGTCCTACGCCCGGATGACGCCGGGGGACGTCGCGGATCTCCACGCCTATCTTCTGACCCTGCCGGCGTCCGACGTCGTCGCGCCGGCGCACGAGCTGAGCTTCCCGTTCAACATCCGACGGGGCGTCGGTCTCTGGCAGCGGGTCTTCCTCGACCCGAAGCCCGTGGTGGCGCTGCCGGCCGACGCGCCCGAACTCGTGAAGCGGGGGCAGTATCTGGTGGAGGGTCCCGGCCATTGCGGCGAATGCCATACGCCGCGGTCCCTCGGCGGCCTCGGCGGTCTCGACGATGCGCGCTGGCTCGCCGGCGGCCCCGCCCCGGAGGGCGACGGCAACATCCCGAACATCACGCCGGGCGGTGCGGTCGCGGACTGGTCGCAATCCGATCTCGTGAACTACTTCGAGACCGGCTTCACGCCGGACTTCGATAGCGTCGGCGGCTCCATGGTCGCCGTGCAGAACAATCTGGCACGGCTTCCGCCGGAAGATCGCGAGGCGATCGCCGCCTACCTCAAGGCGATCCCCGCCGTCGCGAGCGCGGGCGAGGGGAACTGACGCTCCCCTCGCGAACGGCTGTCAGGCGCTGGGCCGACGCTCCGGCAGACCCATCAGCTTCAGCGCGAAGGCGTAGATCATTGCCACCTCGTCGAGCTTGGCGAAGCGCCCGGACGCGCCGCCGTGCCCGGCGCCCATGTTCGTGTGCAGCACCACGGGATTGGCGTCCGTCTTCAAGGCCCGCAGCCGGGCCACCCACTTGGCGGGCTCCCAATAGGTCACGCGCGGATCGGTGAGGCCGGCGAGCGCCAGGATCGGAGGATAGGCCTGCGCGCCGACATTGTCGTAGGGACTATAGCCAGCGATCGTGGCGTAGTCGGCGGGCGAGGCGATCGGGTTGCCCCATTCCGGCCATTCGGGCGGCGTCAGCGGCAGCGTGTCGTCCAGCATCGTGTTGAGCACGTCGACGAAGGGCACGACCGCGACGATGCCGCCGAACTTCTCCGGCGCGAGGTTAGCGACGGCGCCCATCAGCATGCCGCCGGCCGAGCCGCCATGCGCGACGATGCGGTCGTATCGCGTGAACCCCTCGGCCACGAGATGGTCGGCAGCTGCGATGAAGTCGGTGAACGTGTTGCGCTTGTGCTCGCGCCGTCCCGCCTCGTACCAGCGAAACCCCTTGTCCTTGCCGCCGCGGATATGGGCGATCGCATAGACGAAGCCGCGATCCACCAGGGACAGGCAGTTGGTGTTGAACGAGGCCGGGATGGTCATCCCGTAGGAGCCGTAGCCGTAGAGGAGGCATGGTGCCGAGCCGTCGAGCGGCGTATCGTGGCGGTAGACCAGCGAGATCGGCACGGTCTCGCCATCGGCGGCCGGGGCGTGGATGCGGCGTGTGACGTACATCGCCGGGTCATGGCCGGAGGGAACCTCCTGCGTCTTCAGGAGGGTACGCTCACGCGTCTCGACATCGTAGGCGAAGGTCTGGTTCGGCGTCGTCATCGACGAGTAGGAGAACCGGATTTCCGTCGTGTCGAACTCGTAGGTCCCGCCTAGGCCCAGCGAATAGGCTTCCTCGTCGAAGGCGACGACGTGCTCGGCGCCATCGGCAAGCCGCTTGACCACGATGCGGGGAAGCCCGTCGCGCCGCTCCAGCCAGACGAGGTGACGCTTTAGGACGAGGTGGCTGAGGATCAGGCGCCCGTCCTCGTGGGGCACGAGATCGCGCCAGTTCTCCTTGCCTGGCATGTCGGCCGGAGCGGTCGCGATCTTGAAGTCCCGCGCGCCGTCGGCGTTGGTCAGGATGTAGAGGGTGCCGTCCGCCTCGTCGATGTCGTATTCGACGCCGGTCTGGCGGCGCACGACGAGGCGCGGCTCGGCGGCCGGGTTGACGGCGGGAATGAGCCAGGCTTCCGAGGTTTCATGATCGTGGATGTCGATCACCACGAAATTGTTGGACTGCGTGCCGCCGACACCCATGAAGAAACCGGTATCGGTTTCCTCGTAGATCAGCTGGTCATCGGCCGCATCCGTGCCGAGCGCATGGTAGAAGACGCGGCTCGGGCGGTGGTTGGCATCGAGGCGGGTGTAGAAGAACCCATGCGAGCGGGCGTCCCAGGCAACGCCGCCGCTGGTATCGGCGACGAGCTCGGCCGTATCCTTGCCCGTGTCGAGATCTCGCACCGTCAGGTCATAGAACTCCGAGCCCTTGTCGTCGCGCGACCAGGCGAGCCAGCGATGGTCGGGCGAATGGTCGACGCCACCGATCGAGAAGTAATCCGAACCCTCCGCCTCGGCCTCGCCGTCCAGCATCACAGTTTCGTCGCCGCCTTGGCGCGGGCGGCGCACGAAGCGCGGATACTCGGCGCCGTGCCGATAGGATACGCCGTAGGCATAGGCTCCGTCCGGCGCCGGCACGGACGAGTCGTCCTCCTTGATGCGTCCGCGCATCTCGGCGATGAGATCCGCCTTGAGCCCGTCGAGATCGCCCATCACCGCCCTGGCATAGGTGTTCTCGGCGTCGAGATGCGCCCGGATGGCGGGGTCGAGGAGGCTCGTGTCCTTGAACATCTCCTGCCAGTTGGGTGCCCGCAGCCAGGCGTAGTCGTCGGTGCGGGTCTGGCCGTGCCTCTCGTCGGAGACCGGACGGCGAACGGCGGGCGGGGGAGGGGGAAGGTCGTCGCGAAAGACGGGAGGCATGGCATGTCCGATCAGGGCCGCGGAGGGCGGGAAGCGAGGCGCGCCGGCGCCTCGCCGATGAGCCTCGTGTCTCAATCGCGCTGGAAGTTCAACGCATATCCGTTCATGCAGTAGCGCAGGCCGGTCGGGCGAGGACCGTCGTCGAAGACATGGCCGAGATGGGCTTCGCAATCGGCGCACCGCACCTCCGTCCGCGTCATGCCGTGCGAACGGTCCGTGACTTCCACGACGCAATCCCGATCCACCGGTTCGTAGAAGCTCGGCCAGCCGGTGCCGGACTCGAACTTCGTCTCGGAGCGGAACAGCGGCCTGTCGCAGCAGACGCAGGTGTAGAGACCGTCCGCCTTCTGGTCCCAGTTCGGTCCCGTGAACGGCCGCTCGGTGCCGTGTCCGCGTGCCACCTGATACTGCTCGGGTGTCAGCTGCTCGCGCCACTCCGCATCGCTCTTCTGGACCTTGAGATGGTCGGACATCGCACCCTCCTGTTCGGGATCGTCGGTTGCTGCCTAGCTAGGAGTCCGGCGCCCCTCCCACAAGCGCGCGTCGCTTCGCCGAGGGCGGAAACCGGCCGGTCACAAGCTGTTTAAGCTTGAAAAAGCGGGTTTGCGCCTTAGCCTTTGCTGAAGGGCGGCATGACTGAAGCCGGGCAGCGCGCGGGGGATCACGGGGACTGGATGGACTACCTATCGGACGGATTGTTGTTTCTCGCCCTGGCGCTTCCGTTCCTTGGGGCCATCGTCGCCCCCCTCTCCATCATCCTTCTGGATCGCCTCGGGTCGGTCTTTCTGGCGCTCTTTCCGATCGGTGCGCTCGCGATTCTGTTTCAGCAGAGCGCGCAGGTTCAGGCGCGGACGCCGATCCTCTTCGGATTCGACTGGGTGCCGTCCTTCGGCGTTCGTTTCGCCTTCCGGCTGGATGGTCTGTCCTTCGGGTTCGCCTTCCTGATCTTGTTCATCGGTGCGCTGGTCGTCATCTACTCCGGCGGCTACATGCCGCGCGGCTCCAAGCGGGGCCGGTTCCACGCCTATATCCTGATGTTCATGGGCTCGATGCTGGGTCTCGTCCTCGCGGACGACCTCATCACCCTGTTCATCTTCTGGGAGCTGACCTCCATCACCAGCTTCCTCCTGATCGGCTTCGATCATGAGCGCGAGGCCGCGCGCCGGGGCGCCGTGCAGGCGCTGGTCGTCACCGGCGGGGGCGGGCTGGCGCTGCTGGCGGGCCTTCTGATGATGCGCGAGGGCACCGGGCTGTCCTCGTTGAGCCTGCTTCTGGACGCCCCCGACGCCTTCCGCACCAGCGGCATCTTCGCGCCCGCGCTGCTCCTGATCCTCGTCGGTGCCTTCACGAAGTCGGCGCAGATGCCTTTCCACGTCTGGCTGCCCAACGCCATGGAGGCGCCGACGCCCGTCTCGGCCTATCTCCACTCGGCGACCATGGTGAAGGCCGGCATCTATCTCCTGATGCGCATGTTCCCGATGGCCGGGGACAGTGCGATCTGGGCGTTCGTGCTGCCGGTCTTCGGCGGGGTCACGCTGGTGATCGGCGCGGTGCTGGCGCTGCGCCAGAGCGACATCAAGCTAATGCTCGCCTATACCACGGTCGCCTCGCTCGGCCTCCTCGTCATGCTGCTCGGCATCGGCTCGGAACTCGCGGTGGAGGCGGCGGTCCTCTATCTCTTCGCCCATTCGCTCGCGAAGGCCTGCCTCTTCATGGTCGCCGGCTCGATCGACCACGGCGCGGGAACGCGCGATATCCGGGCGCTCGGTGGCCTCCGGGGGAAGATGCCGCTGACGTTTGCCGCCGCGATCCTCGGCGCCGCCGCGATGGGTGGTCTGCCTCCGCTCTTCGGTTTCCTCGCCAAGGAAGAGGTCTACGCCGCGACGGCGGTTGCCGACATCCGCGGCGTTCTGACCACGATCGCCGCGGTGTCCGGCAATGCCTTGATGTTCGCGGTCGCGCTCCTCGTGGCGTTGAAGCCGTTCCTCGGTCCCCTGCCGAGCGGTATGCGCCGCGCTCACGAGACGAGCCCGATGATCTGGTTCGGACCGCTGCTTCTCGGCGTCATCGGTCTTCTGGCAGCGATCTTCTCGCAGACCACGCACCAGTTCATCTCGAACCCGATGTCGCCGCCGGCTCTCGACGGTGCGCTCGCCGTCGACATCGCGCTCGGCTTCCACTGGGGGCCGGCGCTGATCTTGTCCCTCGTCACGGTGGCACTCGGGGTCGCGCTTTTCCTCCGGGCTCAGCGGATGCGTGCCGGCATCGCCGGGCTTCTGGCGCGGATCGGGTGGGGTCCGGACAAGGGCTTCGATCAGGCGATCCGCGGCCTCGTGGTGCTGGCCTGGCACATCACCAACCGCCTTCAGCCGGGGCGGCTCGACGTCTACATGCGCGTCACGTTCGGCGTGATCGTCGCCACCGTATGGATCACCATGATCTGGGCTGGCTCGCTGCCGACGGTTCCTGCCTTTCCCCGGCTGTTCTTCTACGAATGGGCCATCATCGGCATCGTGATCCTCGGAATCCTGGTGGTCACCTTCTCGGCCAGCCGCCTCACGGCGATCGTCTCGCTGGGGATTCAGGGCCTGGCGGTGGCGCTGCTCTTCATGCTGCTCGGCGCGCCGGACCTGTCCTTCACGCAGTTCATGGTCGAGATCCTGTCGGTGTCGATCCTCGCCCTTGTCATGACGCGGCTCCGGCTGATGCCGGCCGACCGCCGTCCATGGCGCAAGATCGTCGGGGATGCTGGCCTTGCGGCAGCTGGCGGGCTGGGGCTGGGAATGTTTCTGCTCGCCGTGACGCAGCGGCCCTTCGATGCCGGACTGGCGCGCTTCTACGAGACCTACAGCTACACGATCGCCCACGGGCGCAACATCGTGAACGTCATCCTCGTCGACTTCCGCGGCGTCGATACCTGGGGCGAGATCGCGGTGGTCCTGACGACGGGTGCGGCCATCCTGGCGCTCGTGCGCATCCGGGCGACGAAACCCGATGCGCGCCATTCGCGAAAGCGCCGCCGCCGGTCCGGGGAGTTGCATCCATGAGAACGGTCATCTTCCGCGTCACCGCGCCCTACATCACCGCGCTGATGCTCCTGTTCTCCCTGTTCGTGCTGCTGCGCGGCCACAACGAACCGGGCGGCGGCTTCATCGGCGGGCTCATCGCTTCCTCGGCCATCGCGGTCTACGGCATGGCCTGCGGCGTCGACGCGGTTCGCCGCGCCTTGCACTATCACCCGATCGCCTATGCGGGTTTCGGTCTGATCGTGGCAGTCCTCGCCGGGCTGATGCCCCTGTTCGGCGGCGCGCCCTTCATGACGGGGCTCTGGGCCTTCATTTCCGTGGCGGGTGCGGAGGTCGCGTTGTCGACCACGCTGATCTTCGACCTCGGTGTGTTCCTGGTCATCGTCGGCGCGATCTCGTCGATCGCACTGTCGCTCGAGGAGCGTTATTCCGGATGAGGGAGGCCGACTGACATGGAAATCGCTCTGGCCGGCCTCGTCGCGGTGATGTTCTCCGTGACGATCTACCTGCTCCTGTCGCGCTACATCATTCGCATGCTGCTCGGCGTCGTGCTGCTCGGCAATTCCGTCAACCTGTCGCTCTTCGTGGCGGGGCGGATCGAGCCGATCGCGCCGCCGCTCATTCCGGCGGGCCTCAAGGTGCCGCCGCAGGCCATCGCCAATCCGGTGCCGCAAGCGCTCGTGCTTACGGCGATCGTCATTTCCTTCTCCTTCTTCGTGTTCCTGCTCGTGCTCGCCTATCGCGCCTACCAAGACCTTGAAACCGACGACACGATGGAAATGCGCGTGGCCGAACCCGAGGACGAGGGGCTTCCGCCCCTCGGCTTCTGAGGGGAGGGACGGATGGACGAAACCGCAACCCTGATCGCCCAAGCCATGGTGCTGGACCGGTTCGCGCCGGACCAGGCGCTCCTGGTTCTGCCCGTCGTCATCTGCTTCATGTTCGGTGCCGTGCTTCTGATGATGCGCCGGCGGATGGATCTTCATCCGGTGATCGCGGTGATCGGGCTGACGCTGCTTCTCGCGACCGATCTGGCGCTTCTCTGGCGCATCGCGGAGGGCGGGCCGATGTCGATGGCCATGGGGGGATGGCGACCGCCGTTCGGCATCTCCTTCACGGCCGATCTTCTCAGCGCGCTGTTTCTTTCGGTCGCCGGCTTCGCGGGCCTTGCCTGCGGCATCTACGCGATCGCCTCGATCGACGAGGAGGGGCGGCGCTACGGCTTCTATCCGTTCCTCTTCATGGTGATGGGCGGTGTGTCCGGCGCCTTCCTGACCGGCGATATCTTCAATCTCTACGTCTGGTTCGAGGTGCTGCTGATCGGCTCGTTCGGGCTGCTGATCCTCGGCTCCGAGCGCGAGCAGCTCGACGGGGCGACGAAGTACTGCTTCCTCAACCTGATCGGCGCGACGGTCTTCCTGCTGACGATCGGCTATCTCTTCGGGTTGTTCGGCACGCTGAACATGGCCGATATCGCCGCCAAGTCGGCGCTCATGGAGGGCAACGGCATCCTCCTGACCATCGCCTCGCTCTTCGTCGTCTCATTTGCGATGAAGGCCGCGGCGTTTCCCCTCAACTTCTGGCTGCCGGCCTCCTACCACACGCCGCGCTTCGTGGTGTCGGCGCTGTTCGCCGGCCTCCTCACGAAGGTGGGTATCTATGCGCTGATCCGCGTGGTCCTGATGCTGTTCCCGCCGGAGCGCGGAGGGCTCGGCGTCGTCATCGCCTGGATGGCCGCGCTCACGATGCTGTTCGGCGCGCTCGGCGCGCTGGCGCAGTCCGACCTTCGGCGCATGCTGAACTACGCGGTGATCACCGGCATCGGCACGATCCTCGCCGGCATCGCCATCCCGCCGGTCCTGGAAAGCGCGTCGAGCGCGATCACCACGGGCGCCGCCAGCGTCCTCAGGAACGGCGGAGCCGGAACGCTGATACAGAACGGCGTCTCGGCGGACGGACCGCTGGCGACGGGGCTCGGCGGCGCGATCTTCTATGCCGTCCACTCCATCGTCGTCATGACGGCGTTGTATCTGGCCGCCGGCGTCGCGGCCTTCCGCAACGGCTCGTCGTCGCTGCACGAGATGGGCGGTCTGTGGCGGCGCCATCCCCTATTCTCGGCGTTGATGCTGGTGCTGCTTTTGGCCGTCGCCGGCCTGCCGCCCTTCTCCGGCTTCTGGCCAAAGATGCTGCTGGTGCGCGCCTCCATCTCCGCAGACCTGCCGTGGCTGGCGTTCGCCGTGCTCCTCTCGGGCTTCCTCTTGACGATCGCCTGCGCACGCGTCTTCGCACTCGCCTTCTGGCGCCCGCTGCCTGCGCACCCCGACGCCGACCACCATGCGGCCGAGGACGCGTTCCGTGCGCCGCCCCCCGGGCGTCCCCTTGCGACCATTCCGCTGGTGGCCCTCTGCGTCTTCGTGATCGCCATCGGTGTCTGGCCGCAACCCCTGGCGGACCTGTCCATGCAGGCGGCGCATCAGGTGCTGCACCCGTCCCAGTATCTGGCAGCGGTGCTTGGAGAGGTGCCATGACCCCCTTCGTCGCCAACCTCCTGCTCGCCCTGGTCTGGCTGGTGATCACCGGCGGGTTCAGCCTCGCCAACCTGATCTTCGGCTTCTTTCTGGGAGCGGCCTCGCTCTATCTCATCCGCGAGCAGGTCGGGGCAGGCAGCTATTTTCAGCACGGGCGCAAGGTCGTCTCGCTCATCCTGTTCCTGATCTACGACCTTGCGGTTTCGGCCTGGCGGGTCGCCTTCGTGGTGATGCGGCCGAAGCTCGACCTCAAGCCCGGGGTCTTCCTGTATCGCCACAAGATGCGCAGCGAGTTCGAGATCGCGCTCCTCTCCAACCTCGTCGGATTGACCCCGGGAACGCTGATCTTCGACATCGCGGACGACGAGCGCACCCTCTACGTCCATGCCCTGGACTGTTCCGACCCGGACGCCCGCCGACGGGAAATCTCGGAAGGCTTCGAGCGCCGGATTCTGGAGCTGTCGCAATGAGCTTCCTCCAGTTTTCGGAGCTCGTGCTCGATTGGGCGCTGTCGATCGCGCTGGTGTTCCTGTGCCTGTCGCTGACGCTCACCGTCGTGCGCATCTGGAAGGGACCGACGCTGCCCGACCGCGTGCTCGGGCTCGACGTCCTCACCAGTTCCTCCATCGGCCTCATCGCGGTGATCGGCATCGACACGGGCTTCACGCTCTATGTCGACATCGCCATCGCGCTCGGTCTCGTCGGCTTCCTCGCCACCGTGTCCTTCGCCCGCTTCATCATGGCACGCGGCGATACCGAGCGCTCCCCGGTAGCGGTCATGGAGCCGGAGAAGATCGACGAGGCCGTCCTCACCAAGGAGCCGCAGCCATGACCGCCGTCGGGAACCTGCTCGCCGCGCTCTTCGTGATCCTCGGATCGCTGTTCGCGCTGGTCGCATCGGTGGGCATCCTGCGCCTGCCCGACTTCTACACCCGTGTCCATGCGGCCTCGAAGGCCGGGACGGTCGGCTCGGCGCTGGCGCTGGTGGCGCTCGCCATCGTCTCGGTGCAGACGGCGGAAGTGCTTCGCGCCATAGCCGCCATCGTGTTCTTCTTCCTCACCGCACCGATCGCCGCGCATCTTCTCGGAAAGGCGGCCTATACGGCCGGCTATCGCATGTGGTCGGGTTCGGTGCTGGACGAGATGAAGCCCCGAAGACCCGGCGGGGACGACGCGGTGGATGGCGATCCGCAAAGACCGATCCTGTGACGGCAAGGATTCTCGTTGCCGCTGCAGGTCTGTTTGGTGCCGCCGGAACGGCTGGTGCCGCCTTCGCCGCGCACGGGGGAGCCGACGCCAACCTCGTCGCCATCGCGGCGGCCATCGCCTTCGTTCATGCGCCCGCACTTCTCGCTCTCGGACTGGCCCCGGGCGGAACGCTGCGAGCGCGTTTCCTGCCGGGCGGGCTGATGTTCCTCGGGACGGTCCTCTTCTCCGGCGATCTCGCAATGCGCGCCGTCGCCGGCAGCCGTCTGTTCGCCAACGCCGCCCCGATCGGGGGCACGGTGCTGATCGCCGGCTGGCTCAGCCTCGTGGTGCTCGCCCTCCTGCCGCGCCGTCCGGCTTGACGTGTCGCTCTCCGCCCGTTCCGATGCGGGGAATGAGGAGGCAGGCATGATCGGATTCGACGCAAGGCTGTTCGAGGGGCGGACGGTGGTGGTGACGGGCGCGGGACGCGGCATCGGTGCCGCCGTGGCGCTCGCGTTTCTGCGCTGCGGGGCGCAGGTCCTCGTTCATGCTGGCCGCGACCTCTCGCATGTGGAGGGCGATCTTCTGGCCCGCCTTCCGGCCGGCGCACGTGCGCGCCTCACGCTCCTGACCGAGGACCTGTCGAGGCCCGAGGGAGGCTCCGACCTTGCGCGTGAGATCCTGGCGCGTGTCTCCTCGGTCGACGTGCTCGTGAACAATGCCGGCACCATGGGCGGGCGCATCCCGGCGGGCACGGAAACGCGCGAAGACTACGACCATGTGCTGGACCTCAACATTCGCTCGGTCGTCGCACTGACCGGCGCGCTCCTTCCGGCTCTTCGGGCGGCCGAGGGTGCTTCCATCGTCAACACGGTGTCGATTTCCGGCCGTTCGGGTGGCAGCGCGGGATCTGCGCTTTATTCGGGCGCCAAGGCCTTCGTGTCCGCCTGGACCAAGACGCTCGCCAAGGAGCTCGCGCCGGACGGCATCCGCGTCAACGCCGTGTCGCCGGGCACGATCATGACGGACTTCCACCGTCGCTACTCCTCGCAGGAGAAGCTCGACGCCACCGCGGCCGCCATCCCGTTGAAGCGGCTGGGGACGGCGGAGGACTGCGCGCCGGCCTACCTCTTCCTCGCGTCCAACAGCCTGTCCGGCTACGTCACCGGACAGATTCTCGAGGTGAACGGCGGTCAGCTGATGCCCTAGTTCGCGGGCGCGGGCGCGGGCGGACCGGCGGGGGTTGGTGGCGCCGCGAGGGCGGCCGTCGGTCCGTTCCGCAGGGCGGCCAGGAGACGCGCCGCGAGCGCGTCGTAGTTGCCGTCGAAATGGTGGCCCCCATCCAGCGCAAGCTTCGTGAAGGCCGAGAGCTTGGCGTCCTCGCAGGCGCTGTCGTCCTCGTCCGATCCGTAGACGCAGAGAACGCGGGTGGCGGGCAGGCCGGTCGCCGCCGCGATCACGTCGCTGTCGCCCGTCGACATGCCGAGCCAGCCGCCGACCGAGATCTGGAATCCGGTCTGCGCGGAAGGGGCGAGAAGCCCGATCAGCGAGACGCGCTGCCGCCATTCGGGGGCGAGTTCATCGAACGAGAAGGGAAGCGTGTCGGCGCCGAACGAATAGCCGAGGAGGCCGATCGGCACGCCGGGAGCGGGCTTGGCATCGGACAGCATATCGCCGATGTCCTCGGCCATCTGCTTCGGCGACTTCTCGGACCAGAAATAGCGAAGCGAATCGACGCCGATCACCTCGATGCCTTCGGCGGTGAGCCAATCACCGATGGTCTTGTCGAGATCGCGCCATCCGCCGTCACCCGAGAAGAACACGACGACGCCCTTCGGCTGGCCCTTCGGCTTGCCGACGACGATCGGGAGCTCCGTGCGATCCGCGTCGGCGATCGCCAGCGCAGCCTTGGCGACGGCCGCGACGCGACCATCGGCGGTCGCGACCGCCGACTGGCCGGCGCGCATCGGCGCCGTCATCGCCGTGGCGGTCTCGGCGCCCTCGGCCACGACGAAGGTGAAGGGCACCGGCAGATCCGCGGCGCGGTCGTAGGAGTAGGCACCAGGACCGGCAGGCGTCGCGGTCGCGCCCTCGCAGACGGGGACGCGGGTGTGGGCGGCGGGCGGCGCATCCAGGGCGACACCACCGGCCAGCGTCGCCGCCGGCGCATCGGCCACGGCCGCATAGGCCAGGGTGCCGCCCTCGCCACGGCCGACGACGACCGGATGGAAATAGGTGTCGAGTTCGAGCGCGCGAAGCGCCTCCTTGGCGATGCCCTCGAGGTCGGAGCCGAGATAGAGGCACTCGCCGTCCGGCCCGGCATCGGTTTCCAGCGCGGTGCGCCATCGATCGAGGTCCACCGGGATCACGATCAACCCTTCGGATACCAGTTCGGACGCGACATCCCGGTCGGCCTGGGTGATGCCGCCCCGGTCGGAAACGAGCACGACGAGCCCGTTCGGGTCGTCGCTCGGTTGCAGAACCTCGACGTCCTGCAGGTTCTCGTAGGAGATGCGCGCGGCGGCGAGGCTTCCCGCTGCCTCGTCGAAGGCGTGCGAGGCGAGGAATGCCGCGCTCGCGCCGCCCAGAAGCATGAGGGCAAGGGACGCGGAGAGAACGGAATGGGTGCGCTTCATGGTTCCTGCTTCGGGCGTCCGGAAATCAGGGCGGTGACGTCGACGAGGCACTTGGCGGTGTCGAAGCCGCCGGGGCAGATCAGGTAGTGCGGGGTCCAGACCGGGTTGAACTTCTGCTTGAACCCTTTCAGCCCGTCGAAATGGTAGAAGTTGCCGCCGCGTCGATAGAGGAACGAGCCGAAGCGGTTCCAGCGCGAGGCGCCGCGGCGATCCACGAGCCCCGACAGCGGCGCGGCTCCGAGATTGAACCAGCGATAGCCCTCTTCCTTGCCGTAGAGGAGGAGCTTGGCGAACAGCGCGTCCATCAGAACGCGCGACACGTCGGGCAGGAAGCGCATGAGGTCGATCGACAACTCCTCCTTGTCGGCGCCGCGCCACAAGTTGGCGAAGGCGACGATCGCACCGTCCTTGCGCATGATGGCCATGTCGAAGTGCGACAGGTACGTCTCGTCGAAATAGCCGAGCGAGAAGCCCTTCTCGGATCCGGCCTTGTTCTCCAGCCACGCATCGGAGACGGTACGCAGTTCCGCCATCTCGGCCGCCACCGCGTCCGGCCCGATGATCTCGAAGAGGAGGCCCTCTCGCTCGGCGCGCCGCATGGCGGTGCGAAGGTTCTGCATCTTCTGGCCCTCGAGCTTGAAGGCCGGAAGGTCGACACGGGCGACCTCGCCGAGCTTCAGGGCTGACAGGCCCATGTCGAGGAAGAGCGGCAGGCTCTGCGGCCCCACCTGATAGAAGACGGGTCGTTCGGCCTGCCGATCGGCGAGATCGCGGAAGCTCCAGGCGAGTTCCGCCACGACGTCCGGCGGCCCGATGGGTTCGCCCAGCGCGACGAGGCTGCCGCCGGAGCGGGCATACATCACGAAGCCCCGTCGGTCGGGCGAGAACAGGAACCGCTTGTCGCCGAGGAGGGCCAGCGAGGCGACCGTGGACGGCGAGGCGGCGACGATCGGCGCGACTTCGGGCGGAACCGCGCTCGACCGATGCAGCCGCTCCGTGCGGCGGTGGATGGCGACATCGAGGCCCACCGCCGCGACGATGGCGACCGCCACGACGCTGGCGCGCAGGAAGCGGGGCGCATCGGCATCCAGTGCGAAGTCCCACCACATCGTGTTGGCGTATTCGACGTGGCGATAGGCGAAGAAGCCGAGCCAGATCGACGCCATCACGGTTGCGAGCACCGCGGCCAGCCAGCTCCATGTCAGCGCGAACGGGTTGAGCACCGAGCGGCGATAGAAGGCGCGGCGAAACCCGAGGAGGAGCGTCGCCTGAACGACGAGAAGGACGGCTTCCTCCCAGTCGAGGCTGCGGAAGAGGGCGAAGACCGCGCCCGCCAGAAGGAGGCCGAGCGACACCACCCAGGCGCGCCAGAGCCGCTTGGCGAGACCACGTGCCACGATCAGAAGCGCGACGCCGACGAAGCTTGCCGCGAGCTGCGACATCTCGATGAAGGGAAGGGGGATGATGTCGCCGAGGACGCCAATGCGCGTTTCGACGCTCGGCAGCGAACCCGAAGCGAGAAGCACCAGCCCGCCGCCGAAGGTGAGCGCCGCGACGGCCGGCGGCACGATCGGCTCGACCGCCCGCACAAGTTCCTTGGCCGGTCCGGCGACCACGCCGCGCCGCCGCACCGCCTCGATGACCGCCAGCGCCACAACGGTCACGACGAGCGGCAGGACGGTGTAGATCAGGCGGTAGAGGACGAGCGCGGCGACGACGTCGGCCCGATCGGAGACGCCCAGCGTGACGAGCAGCGTCGCCTCGAACGCGCCGAGCCCGCCCGGCGCGGAGGACGCGACGCCGACGACGGTCGCGACCGCGAACACCAGGGAGAACAGAAGGAAGCTGCCGACGGTACCGGGCGGCATGAGGACATAGAGCACGGCGGCCGCCGCTCCGACGTCGACGATGCCGGCGACGAGCTGGACGAGGGCGCCCCTGTGCGAGGGAAGAGCCATTTGGAAGCGCCCGATGCGCACTTCGCGCGCACCCCTCGACAGCCACAGCACGAACAGCGCCACCAGCGCGACGATCACGACACCGAGGATCAGATCGACGCGATGGTCGAGATCCTTGAGGAGCGGGATGCCGCTCGGATCCACCATCAGCGCGACGCCGAGCATGATGGCGAGCGCGAACCACAGCGCGAACCAGGACGTGCCGACGATGCGGCCGATATCGGCGAGCTCGATGCCGCCCGACTTGTAGGCATGGTAGCGCAGCGCGCCGCCGGTCAGGAGCGGAAAGCCGAGGGCGTTGGAGATGGCGTAGCCGGCCGCACCCACGGTCGCCGCCACGGGGCGCGACACCCGTCCGGGCGCGATCGTCTCCACGGCCACGACGTCGTAGAGCGAGACGGCCGCGAAGCTGACGATCGTGAAGAGGATCGCCAGAAACAACGCCGTGATCGGAACGCTCGCCACGGCGTCGTGGATCTCTTCGACCGAGAGACTCGACATCATGGTGTGGAGGGTGGCGAACGCGACCACCGTGATGGCCAGTCCGATGCCGACCGGCACCCAGGTCTTCCAGCCTCGGCTCGACCGCGGCGTCGCCGCGAGCTCTGTGACTTCCGCTTCCACGCTCATCGTCACCCGCACATCCTGCCTTCGCCGAACATCTCGCCGGGCTCAAGGCGAAGGGGGATTGGCCCAATTCATCGCAAGCCACAAGACCGACCGCTGACCTTGCGGAAAATTAAGCCGGAAATCAGGACCCGCCATCGAACCGAGGAAAGTGTCGATCTTCTTGCACCTTCGGATCGGTCGTTCCGAAATGCCCGGTCAGGTAACGGAACCATAACGTGAAGGCTCTAAATCTTGACGACATCGGTCGAATCTTCGGGTTTGTCCGGCCGGCGAGTTTCCGTATGCGAAAGATGCGGTCGTTCATGTCCATCAATGCCAAGCTTCTGGCGAGCGGACTGGTTCTCGGGCTCTTGGGCGCCGGGTTCGCGATGACGATCGATCGAAGCAGCGGAGCGCTCGTCGAGGCGTCCGAGCGCGTGCTGCGCGACGGGACCAGCCCGCTCGCCCGCGTCGAAGCCGCCGCCATCAGGGCGGACGAGTTGGCCGATCGCTTCGAGCGGCAACGCCTTGGCGACGTAAATCACGTGGTCACGCGCGAGGATGCGGCTCAGCTCGCCGATGGCCTCGCCAAGGTCCTGGCCGAACTGCGCTCCGTTTCGCTCGACGGTCGCGACGTCTCGGCGAAGTTCGATGAACTCGACTACAGCATCAACCGGCTCCGGATGGCGGACGGAGAGGTCACGCGGCGCCTCGTTCGCCGCGAGATGGGGGAGATCGTCGCCAGCCTCAACAGCATCGGCTACGATCTGCGCAAGAGCGTGGAGACCCTGCGCGGTGACGCCGCCTCCCGCTCCGAAGACCTGAAACGGCTGATCGCGGTCGGTGCCTTCGCCAGTCTCCTGACCGGGCTTCTGATCCTTCTCTACTTGTCCCGCAGCATCGCGGGATCCATTCGTCAGGCAACCTCCAGCCTTCTGCGCGTGAGCGGCGAGGAGGGTATCGCGCCCAAGGGCGGCGATGCGATCGCGGAACTCGAATCGGCGATCCAGTTCGTGGAGGTGGCCCTCGACGATCGGATCCAGGAGATCGCCGCGGGCCGTCGCGAGACCGCGCGCCGCTACGAGGACGAGATCCAGCGCCAGCGCAAGCGGTTCGAAGCGGCACTGAACAATGTGTCCCAGGCGTTCTGCGTGATGGACGATGCCGGCAAGCTGCTCAGCGTCAACGCCGCCTTCACCCAGCTCTTCCCGTCCATGCAGGTCGGCATGAATGCGGTGTCGCCAGGCGGCGACCCGCTTCTCGCCCACCTCCTCGCCCAACCGCATCATGAGACCGAGACGCGGGACGCGCCGGACGGCCGCTGCTTCGAGCTGCGCCGCCATGCCAGCCAGCAGGTCGGCGGAACGATCGTGATCTTCGAGGACGTGACGCGCCTCAAGGCCGTCAGCCGCGAGATGGAGCGACTGTCCGGGCAGGATGCGCTGACCGGGCTCGCCAACCGTGCGCGGTTCTACGCCAGTCTCGACACGATGCTGCGAGACGACGTGGTCGAAGGGGAGGTCGTGGTCCTCTCGATCGACGTCGAGGACTTCAACACCGTGAACGCGACGCTCGGCCAGGCGGCGGGCGACGACCTCCTGCGGCAGCTGGGTGAGCGCTTCCGCTCGCTCGTTCCGGAGGACGCCCTCGTGGCGCGACTGGACGGCGACGAGTTCGGCATTCTCCTCGCCATCGGCGGCGAGCCGGGCGCCAAGCAGCGGCTCGCCCGCACCATCATGGGGGCGGTCGAAGGCCGACCCATCCGCGTGGCCGGACGCCCGCTCGCGGTCGCCGTGGCGGTCGGCATGGTGGCGATCAGCCGCGACGACCGCATGGCGGGTCTCGACGCCGCGCGAGCGATGCAGAACTGCGAACTCGCGCTCCAGCAGGCGAAGGCTCAGCCGACACGCAAGTTCAAGGCTTATCGGCCGGAACTGCGCGAGGAGCTGCAGGCCAAGCAACTGATGGTCGCCGACCTGCGGGCCGCGCTGGAGCGCAACGAATTCGAGTTGCACTTCCAGCCGTTCGTGGATCTGCGGCGGCAGGCCGTCTCGGGTTTCGAGGCGTTGGCCCGTTGGCGCCATCCGACGCGCGGCCTCGTCGGCCCGTCGACCTTCATCCCGCTCATGGAAGAGATGGGCATGATCGGGCCGCTCGGACGGTTCGTGCTGATCGAAGCCTGCCGTCAGGCTGCCGCCTGGCCCGGCAACCTCACGCTCTCCGTCAACCTTTCGCCGCTCCAGGTGAAGAGCCCAAGCATCGTTTCGGTGGTGCAGGGCGCGCTGAAGTCGAGCGGGCTCGCGCCCGAGCGGCTGCAGCTCGAAGTCACCGAATCCCTGTTCCTCGACGATGCCGAAGGGGTTCTGGAAACGCTGCAGAACTTGCGGCGGCTTGGCCTCGTCGTCTCGATGGACGATTTCGGCACCGGCTATTCGTCGCTCGGCTACCTCAGCCGATTCCCCTTCGACAAGATCAAGATCGACCAGTCCTTCGTGCGCGACATGGGCCGCGAGGAGAACATCGCCATCGTGCGCGCGGTGATGGGGCTGGGCGCGGCCATGCAGATGAGCGTGATCGCGGAGGGCGTGGAGACGGTGGATCAGCTCATGCGGCTGCAGCAGGAGGGCTGTACCGAGGTGCAGGGCTACCTGTTCTCGCGGCCCCGGCCGGCGTCCGATCTTCCGAAGATGCTGATGGACGTTCGCGAGGGCTTCCGTACGGGCCGCTTCCGCCGCCCCATCGAGACCGAGGCCGCCAAGGCCGGTTGAGACGGCCCCGGCATTCCCGGACGGTCGGCGAGGGCGCCGGCGGTGCCTATCCGCCGAGGCCCGTCTTCAACCGATGCGACAGTTCGTCGAACGGGGCCCGGGCGGGGTCGTCGCCCGGATGCTGCATCATGCAGCCGTAGACATGGGGCACGAGGTCGACCGCCTGGTCGAGGGTCGGGTCGGCGCCGCGCTGGTAGCCGCCGAGAAGCCTTAGGTCCCGGGTATCCTCGTACCGCGCGATCATCGCCTTCAGGCGTGAGACGAGTTCGCGCTCTTCCGGCTTCCAGGCGAGATCCGCCATACGCGAGATCGACTTGAGGAGATCGATCGCGGGGAAGCGGCCTTCCTCGGCGATCGTGCGGTCGAGAACGATATGACCGTCCAGCGTGCCCCGGATCGCGTCCGCCACCGGTTCGTTGTGATCGTCGCCGTCGACAAGAACCGCGAACAGGCCCGTGATCGTTCCGCTGCCTTCCAAGCCGGGGCCGGCCCGCTCCAGAAGCCGCGGCAATTCCGAAAAGACGCTCGGGGGATAGCCACGCGCGACCGGCGGCTCGCCGGCCGCGAGCGCCACGTCGCGGGCGGCATGGGCAAGGCGCGTGACAGAGTCCACGATCAGGAGGACGTGTTCGCCCCGATCGCGGAAGTATTCCGCCACCGTCATCGCGGTCTTCGGCGCGAGGCGCCGCATCATGGCGCTCTCGTCGCCCGTCGCCACCACGGTGACGACGCGCGAAAGCTCGCCGCGCATGGTTTCTTCAAGGAACTCGCGCACCTCGCGGCCGCGCTCGCCGACGAGCGCCACCACCACGGTGTCGAAGCCGGGGGCCCGGGCCAGCATGCCCATCAGCGTGGACTTCCCGACGCCGGAGCCAGCGAAGATGCCCATGCGCTGGCCGCGGATCAACGGCGTGAAGATGTCGATCGCCCGGACCTGCGTCGGCACGGGCTGGCGGATGCGGGCCCGGCGCATGGCGGCGTCCGGCAGGGTGTCGGTGGCGAACTCGCGGTCGCCGTCTTCCAGCGGACCGAGGTCGTCGCAGGGCCGCCCGAAGGCGTCGATCGTGCGCCCCTTCCAGGCCGGGGAGGGCGAGACGGTGACGGGACCCGTCCGGTAGGCAAGGGTGCGAACGCCGCTGTGGAAGCGCACGGCGAACGGTTTGACCGTTGCCGCAGCTTCCTCGACGCGCACGACCTCGCCAAGCTCCGGGCCATGCGGCCCCTCGCAGACGACGCAGTCACCGAGGCGGACATAGGGACTGAGGCCGGCGACGCGGAACGCTTGCGGCGTGACGTCGACCACATGGCCACTGACGCGCACCAGCGGTTGGTCCAGGACGGACAAGTCCTTCTTCCGGCTGGCTTCCCTCACTTCGAGGCTCCGAGCTGCGTCACCGCCTCGTTGAGGGAGTTCTCGGAGGTCTGGATCATGCTGGCGGCCTGCTCGAAGATCCGCTGAACCTCGATGAGCCGGGTCATCTCGAGGATGGGGTTGACGTTCGAGCCCTCGACGAAACCCTGCGCCACACGGTCGTCGTTGAATTCGACGACCGGCTGGGCCGCGACGTCGGGAATGACGCCGGACGTGCCCGCACGCGTCAGGTTCGCGCCCGCCGGCATCCGGAACAGCCCGACCGCGCCGAGCTGCCCGCCGGCCTGCGTGAGCATGCCGTCATGGGCGATATGGATAGGGCCGCCGTTCGGATCGACCTCCATCGGCGCGCCGCCGACGTCGAGGAAGGGCTCGCCGTTCACCGTCTGAAGCTGGCCGGCCTCCGACATCTGCATCCGGCCGTCGCGGGTGTAGACTGTCCCCTTGGGCGTCTGGATCGCGAAGAAGGCCTCGCCCGCGACCGCCATGTCCATCGGGTTGCCGGTCTCGGTGAGGGCGCCGGCGCGGGTCGAAATGTACTGCTGACCGTCCGAGGCGAAGGCGACGGTGCGCGCCGAGGCCCGCGACAGGACGCTCTCGAACTTGACCTCCTCCGAGCGGAACCCCGCCGTGCCCACGTTGGCCAGGTTGTTGGCGATCGTGTCGAGACGCTTCTCCATGGCGAGCTGCGCGGAGAGGGCGACGGGAAGCGTGGTTTGCATGGAAGAACCCGGGAATGATCGGCAGGAATGGTGCCGGCGCCGCCAGCGGGCGGACCGAAATCGCCGCCATCCTGCCTTGCCCGAATGGATCGAAGCTGACCCGCAAAGCCCGCGAACGCACAGTCTCGCGCAAGTCCGCCCCGTTAATCCTTCTTACCAATTCCTTTATCGTTCAAGGGACACCCCGATGGGTATCATTCTCGGCCTTATCGTGACGATCGGCTGCGTTCTAGGCGGCTACGTCGCGGCGGGCGGCCACCTCTATGTCCTGTGGCAGCCCTACGAGCTGGTCATCATCCTGGGCGCCGCGCTCGGCACCTTCCTCGTGGCCAACAACATGAAGGTCGTGAAGGACACCGGCAAGGCGATCGGCGAGGCGTTCAAGAACGCCGTGCCGAAGCAGCGCGACTATCTCGATCTCCTCAGCCTGCTGCATTCGCTGATGCGCGAGATGAAGTCGAAGTCCCGCTCCGAATTCGAGTCCCATGTCGACAACCCGGCCGAGTCGGCGATCTTCAGCGCGTTTCCGAACATCCTGAAGAACAAGCCGATGACCGACTTCATCTGCGACTACTGCCGCCTCATCATCGTCGGCAATGCCCGTCCTCACGAGATCGAATCCCTCATGGAGGAAGAGATCCAGACGGTCGCGCGTGACCAGCTGAAGCCCAAGCACGCCATCCAGGACATCGCCGATGGTCTGCCCGCGCTCGGCATCGTCGCCGCCGTTCTGGGTATCGTCCACGCCATGGGCGCCCTCGACCAGTCGCCGGAAGTGCTCGGCCATCTCGTGGGCGCCGCCCTCGTCGGCACCTTCGCGGGCATCTTCTTCGCCTACGGCATCTTCGGACCGCTCGCCACGAAGGTGAAGAGCGTGCGCGAGAAGAAGATACGCCTCTACGTCATCATCAAGCAGACGCTGATCGCCTACATGAACGGCGCCCTGCCGCAGGTGGCGCTCGAGTACGGCCGCAAGGCGATCTCCGCCTACGACCGCCCGACCATCGACCAGGTCGAAGCCGAAACCATCGGCGGCGCTCCCTCCGCCGCGTAAGGACTGATCATGGACACGGTCACCGAACGCAACATCGGCGAGCGCCTGCGCTCCGCCGCCCGCATCGAGCCCGAGCGCTTTCCGCGTCTCAAGCTGATCGGCACCCAGTGGGCCGAGGCCGTGTCCGCCAAGCTGGCGGCGGGTCACGCCTCGCCGCTCACCGTGGAATTCATCGCATCCTCGCCCTTCGTCCTGTCGCCTTCGGCCCTGTCGGACACGGACACGAAGCTCGTCCTCTCCGTTCGCTCCGCCAAGTGGCGCGAGACGGCGCTGGTGGCGGCGGACGGTCGTTTCGCCGACACCGTCACCGAAGCCGGCTTCGGCGGCGATGGACGCGATGCCCCGGGCCCGGCCCGGCCGCTGACCAGCGTCGGACGCTTCTTCGCCGACGCCGCGCTGCGGACCTTCGTGGAGGCCGGCAACGCGGTCTTCGCCGACGTCGTGGCGCTCGGCATGTCGGCCGACCGCCTCCTCACGGACGCGATCGGCGAGAAGCTCGACGAGTGGATCGCCCCGGAGGCGCGCACCTTCATCGAATTCCGGTTCCGCGTCTCGATCGGGCGCTGCGAGGCGGCGCTGCGGGTGGCGATCCCGGAGGCGGTTCTTTCGCCCCATCGCCGCAAGTTCGCGGCGATGCCGGACGAGGGCCCCTCGATCGTCGACGAGACCTGGGCGCGCGACCTCGAGGCCGGTTTCCAGAAGACCGACATGCATGTGCGCGCCATCCTGTGCGAGCAGCAGACCTCGCTCGGCGGAATCTCCACCTTCCATGTCGGCCAGACGATTGCGCTGGACGCCACCATGCAGAGCCTCGTGCTTCTGGAATGCGAGGGGCAGCGCCTGTTCCGCGGCTCGATGGGCCGTTCGCGCGACACCTATGTGGTCAAGGTGTCCGAACCCGTGGACCCGACCGAGGAGTTCATCGATGACATCCTGGCTCATTGACGCGGTTCTCGTCGGCGCCCTTCTCGTCACCAGCTGGCGGACGGGCTCCATGTACAAGGAGCTGAAGCGGCTTCGCTCGGAGGAGAACGGCTTCCGCCAGGCCCTCGAGGACGCCGACGCGTCGATCAATCGCGCGGCCAACGCCGTGGTGCTCCTCAAGAGTGAGGGCGTGCGCACGCTGCGGGCGCTCGAGGAACGGGCCGCCGAGGCACAGGAGCTGGCGGACCGGCTGGACGTTCTCATCGAGTCCTACGAGCACCGGCGTGTCGCTCCCGCCACGGCCGCTCCGATCTCCCATGACAACGACGCGATCTCCCGCTTCGCGTCAGTTCCGACCGCTATCCGTTGATTTGCGGATCGCCCGCGATCCGACCCATTCCGAGGACGACCCCGATGCAGAACGAGACGATGGAACTCGAGACCGAAACCCCCTTCGGTGGCCAGTTCGGCGCCATGGATGCGGGCTTCGAGATGGACGAGACGATCGAGGACGCCGAGGAGGTCCACGAGATGGGCCACGGCATGAACTTCGCCGACGTCGATGAGGAGCCGGTCGTCGAGGCGACGCCCAATCTCGACGTCATCATGAACATCCCGGTGACCATGCAGGTCGTGCTCGGCTCGACCGTGATGCCCGTGGCCAACCTGATGAAGCTTGGCCGCGGCGCCGTGGTGAAGCTCGACACCAACATCTCCGATCCGGTCGACCTGATCGTCAACGGGCGCATCGTCGCCCGCGGCGAAGTGGTGGTGCTCGAGAACGAGGAATCGCGCTTCGGCATCACGCTGACGGAGATCGTCTCCCCGACCGCTCGCCAGCCCCGCGCCAAGGGCGCTTAATCAACGATGCTCTCAGAAGCCTATCAGAGCCGAGAGTTGGGAGCGCCGACATTGTCCGGCGCCTCGCGCGCCGCGGTCCTGCTCCTGACGCTGGGAGGGGAGGGCGCGACCAAGCTCCTGAAGCACCTCTCCGCGGACGAGATCCGCGCCCTGCGCCAGAGCGCGGCGCTGCCCAACTCCGTCACCCCGATGGAACTGGACGAGATCGTCGCCGACTTCCAGGACGCCTTCCGGGCGGGTCCGGCGATCACCGGGCTCGACGACGAGATGACCAAGCTCCTGCGCTCGAGCCTGTCGAAGGAGGAGCTCGCGCTCGTCTTCGAGGGCGAGGCGATGCCGGTCGACGACAGCGGCGTGCCCGTCTGGCAGGAGATCGAGCAGCTTGGGTCCGAAGCCGTGACGAAGTTGCTCGACCGCGAGCATCCGCAGGTCGCGGCCTACATGCTGCAGCGCTTGAAGTCCGAGCTCGCGGCCACCATCGTCGCCAACATGCCGCCGGCCCGGCGCAACGACATCATGCGCCGCATGCTTTCGTCGGCTCCGCCGCCGGAGCCCATCGCCCGACTGATCGAGCGGCGCTGCCGCGAAGCCTTCGTCGCCTCCTCGAACGGTGCCGAGCGCCGCGAGCGCTATGCGACCATGGCGGAGATCGTCAATCGCATGAACAAGGCGCAGACCGAGGAACTCCTCGCCTCGCTGGATACCACCGAGCCCGAGGAAGCGGCAGCGCTCCGCAAGCTGCTCTTCGCCTTCGAGGACGTGGCCGATCTGTCGAAGAAGGGGCGCCTCGTCCTGTTCGACGCGATCTCGGTCGAGCAGGTCACGCTGGCGCTCAACGGCGCGCCGCAGGATCTGCGCGAGGCGGTCCTCTCCGCGATGGGTGCCCGAGCCCGTCGCATGGTGGAGGCCGAACTCGGCCGCAACGAACCCGCGCCGGCGGACGGGATCCAGGCGGCGCGACGCGCGATCGCCGGAGCCGCGCTCCGCCTCGCCGCAGAAGGCCGCATCGACCTCACCGAGAAGGCCGAGGGCTGATCCAACGCGCGACCCCGGCGCCAATGAGCGTCCGGGGTCGCCATCGTTTCATGAGGAGGCGAGCGCGGCATGGCGGAGGGTGCGGACAAGGAGTCCCAAACCGAGGAACCGACCGAGAAGAAGATTCGCGATACGGTCGAGAAGGGCAACCTTCCCGTTTCCCGCGAGGCGCCGATCCTTGCCTCGCTGCTGGCCGCGATCGCGGTCGTGGTCTTCCAGGCCCGCAACAACGCCGCCCAGCTGGCCGGCGATCTCAAGGTCACCTTCGAGAACCCGACGCAATGGTCGATCGGCAACGGCATCGACGCGCTGCAGTTCCTGCATACCATCACACTGCAAAGCGCCAAGTTCGTGCTGCCGGCGACCGGTCTCTTCATGCTCGCCGGCATTCTCGCCTCGCTCCTGCAGAACCCTCCGCAGATCAACCTGGAACGCATCCGGCCGAAATATTCCAACCTGTCGCTCTCCAGCGGCTGGGGTCGGATGTTCGGGCGCCGCGGATTCACCGAGTTCGGTAAAGCCTTATTCAAGTTCTCCGCCGTTACGATCATCGTTGGTTGGATCTTGTCCGACGAACTGCCCTTGCTGTTGAAGACGATGTTCTCGGACCCACTCCTTCTTCCCGAAACGATCCTCGGCCTCGCCATGCGGCTCCTGGCGGCGGTATCGGTCGCCACCATCGTCCTCGTCGCCGCCGACCTCCTCTTCTCCCGCATCCTCTGGCGGCGCGACCTGCGCATGTCCAAGCAGGAGATCAAGGACGAGATGAAGCAGTCCGAAGGCGACCCGATGGTGAAGGCGCGCCAGCGCCAGATCGCCCGCGAGCGCACCAAGCGCCGCATGATGGCCGCCGTGCCGCGCGCCACCGTCGTGATCGCGAACCCGACGCACTACGCCATCGCCCTGCGCTATGTGCGCGAGGAAGGCGGCGCGCCGGTGGTCGTTGCCAAGGGTGTCGATGTGCTCGCGCTGAAGATCCGCGAGATCGCCGAGACCAACGACATCCCCGTCATCGAAGACAAGCTCTTGGCAAGGTCGATGTATGATCATGTCGAGATCGACCAGATGATTCCGCCGCAGTTCTTCAAGGCGGTCGCGGAACTCATCTACTTCCTTCAGTCGCGGCCACAATCGCGCCTGGAGATCGGGGCAGCCTAAACCGGCCGACCTGTCGACGCCTGCCTTCCCTTGGGGAAGTCGTATCGGTCCACATCGTGTAAAGGTCCTCCATGGGTTCCCACGTCATGCTCAACGTTCGCAACAAGTATGCAGCCGACCGCGAGAAGGCGCTGGCGAACGGGATCAAGGAAGTGGTGGCCGAGCTGCGGCTGGTCGACGTGGTCGACTACGTCGCCTTCCTGCGCATGGACCAGTTCGGCAACATCGCCGACATCGTGGAGTCCTCGGCGCAGCTCTACCTGGCTCCCGGCTCGCTCCGCTTCGCCGGCGGCGGCGACGTGCACCTCAACTGGGGCAGCGCGCCGACGATCGACCTCGATATGGAGTTCCACGGCGGCGAGGTGACGGTGCACTTCAAGCTGTCGCTCACCGCCACGAAGGCGGCGGTCCATATCAACTACATCGCGTTTTCCGATCCCGACGCCGATCCGGCCGCGAACACGGAACGCCTGAAGGCCGCCATCGCCGCCGCGCGCCTCGTGACGGCCCGCAACGCCTGACGCATCCAACGCAGTCGCATTCTTCGGACCCCGCCATCGGCGGGGTCTTTTCGTTTGTGGGTTTATTGTCCGTTAATACTAATTAACGATCTCTTAATACTAAGAAATCTGTAAGATCGTCAGCTTCGGACAAGTGCTTCTTCCTATGAAGGGACATCGAAGACCTGTTCGAGGACGCGACCGTTGAGCGAGTTCTACCTTTTCGGGCTCAGTTCCCGCCGTGCCGAATGGCTGTCCGCGCGCCAGGCCGTGGTGGCTGAAAACGTCGCCAACGCCAACACGCCGACCTACCGCGCCAAGGACGTGACGCCGTTCTCCGAGGTGCTGGAGACGACTTCGCTGCAGATGGCCGGCTCCAACCCGAGCCACCTCGTGGCCTCAGCCGGGCGCGAGTTCGGCACCGACGAGACCAAGCAGACGCCCTGGGACGTCACCCATTCCGGAAACTCGGTGAGCCTGGAGCAGGAGATGCTCAAAGCCGGCGAGGTTTCGCGCGACTTCGCCCTCTCGACCTCGGTCGCGAAGTCCTTTCAACGCATGTACCTGTCGACGCTGAAGGGCTGATGCCTTGACCGACTCCATCACCTCCGCCCTGAAGATCGCCGCCAGCGGCCTCGAGGCCCAGTCCGAGCGCATGCGCGTCGTGTCCGAGAACGTCGCCAACGCGCGTTCCACCGGCGAGACGCCCGGCAGCGATCCCTACCGCCGCAAGACGGTGGCCTTCACCAGCGAGATCGACCGCCTGCTGGGCGCCGACCTCGTGCGCATCAAGTCGGTCGGCACCGACCGTTCCGACTTCAAGATGGAGCACGATCCCGGCAACCCGGCCGCGGACAAGGACGGCTACGTGAAGATGCCGAACGTCAACATGCTGGTCGAAATGTCCGACATGCGCGAGGCCAACCGTTCCTACGAGGCGAACCTGCAGGTCATCAAGCAGGCGCGCGAGCTCATCAATCTCACCATCGATCTCATGAGAGGCTGACGCCCATGATCCCCGCCATCGGCAGTGCCATGCCGCGCGTCGACGCCCTGCGCCTCGACGGAATGTCCCCCGCTTCCGCCATCGGTGCCGGCGCCACGACCGAAGCCGGCCAGAGCTTCGCCGCCGCGATGACCGAGATCGCCCGTGAAGCCTCGCAGACCATGAAGGGCGCCGAGACGACGTCCATCCAGGGCGTCAACGGCAAGGCTTCCACCCAGGCCGTCGTCGATGCCGTGATGGGCGCCGAGCGCACGCTCCAGACGGCCGTCGCGCTGCGCGACAAGGTCGTCTCCGCCTATCTCGAACTTTCCCGCATGTCGATCTAACGAAAGTACCAGCCCATGCGCGCCCTTGCGATCGCCGCGACCGGCATGAACGCCCAGCAGACCAACGTCGAAGTGATCGCGAACAACATCGCGAACATCAACACCACCGGCTTCAAGCGCGCCCGCGCCGAGTTCACCGATCTTCTCTACCAGGTGGAGCGGATGCAGGGCGTGCCGTCGCGCGGCGGCGAGAACGTGGTGCCGGAAGGCGCCCGGATCGGCCTCGGCGTGCGCACCGCGGCCGTGCGCGCCGTTCACATCCAGGGCGCCCTGGAGCAGACCGGCAACAATCTCGATCTCGCGATCAACGGCCAGGGCTGGCTTCAGATCCAGGGCCCGGGTGGCGAGACGCTCTATACGCGCGACGGCGCCCTCAACAAGAACGACACGGGGCAGATCGTCACGCTCGATGGCTTCACCGTGGATCCCGGCATCACCGTTCCGGAGAACACGACCGACATCACCGTCAACAATTCGGGCGAGGTGTACGCGACGGTCGACGGGGAGGCGCAGCTGATCGGCCAGCTGACGCTCGTCAACTTCGCCAACGAGCCGGGCCTGGCTGCCGAGGGTAACAACCTCTTCCGCGAGACGGCCGCCTCCGGCGCCCCGATCGCCGGTGTGCCGGGCGATCCGGGCTACGGCGTCATCAAGCAGGGCTATCTCGAAAACTCGAACGTCGACCCGGTGAAGGAAATCTCCGAGCTGATCTCGGCGCAGCGCGCCTATGAGATGAACTCCAAGGTCATCCAGGCCGCCGACGAGATGTCGGGCGTCGTCTCCAAGGGCATCCGCTAAGCATCATGACCGCGATCGTCCGTCTTGCGAGAAACGTCCTGGCCGCCGCCGCGCTCGGCCTCGTCCCGGCCGCAGGCTCCGCGGGTGCGGCCGACCTCAACCTGCCGGTGCCGACCGCTGTGGTCTATCCCGGCCAGAGCGTTCTGGAGCGGGGCGTCATCTCGGCCCGCTTCTCCGTGCCCGGCAACCAACTCGCCGCCTATGTGGTGGAAGAGGGCATGCTGAAGGACCGGCTCGCGCGCCGCACCCTTCTGCCGAACAAGCCGATCCTCCTCAGCGACCTGAAGTCGCCCGACGCCGTCACGGCCGGTGCGCCGGTGACGCTCGTGTACCGCGAGGAAGGGCTCCTGATCACCGGCAAGGGCGTTCCGCTCCAGTCGGCCCAGGCGGGCCAGGCGGTGCGTGTGCGCAACATCGACAGCGGCGTCCTCGTCAGCGGCATCGCTTCAGAGGACGGATCCGTCGAGGTGTTGGCGCAATGAGCGGCATCTTCCGTCGCCTCGTCCTCGGCTCCTGCCTCGTCGCGTTCGCGCTTCCCGCAGAGGCCGCCGACTACGGCCTTCAGGACTTCGGCTACGCGCAGGCCGGCATCGGCGCGCGCGAGAACTTCCAGACCATCGTGCCGCGCGCCCGCCAGTCCGGCGGCGTGCGCATCAAGGACGTCACCACGATCAAGGGCGTGCGCGACAACCAGCTCGTCGGCTACGGCCTCGTGATCGGCCTCCAGGGCACGGGCGATAGCTTGCGCAACTCGCCCTTCACCGAGCAGTCGCTGCAGTCGATGCTGGACCGGATGGGCGTCAACGTGCGCGGCGCCAACCCGCGCACCCGGAACGTCGCGGCGGTGATCGTCACCGCCGACCTGCCGGCCTTCGCCGGCATCGGCTCACGCATCGACGTGTCGGTCTCCTCGCTCGGCGACGCCGCTTCGCTGATGGGCGGAACACTCGTGATGACACCGCTCTACGGACCCGACGGCGAGATCTACGCGGTGGGGCAGGGGGCGCTTGCCGTCAGCGGCTTCACCTCCGAGGGCACGAACGAAAGCCTGACGCAGGGCACGCCGACCACGGGCCGCATCGCCGGCGGCGCTCTGATCGAGCGCGAGGTGCCGCGGGCCACGGTCGATACGCCCAACATCACGATGGAACTGCGCAACCCGGACTACCGGACCGCGATCCGTGTGGTCGATGCCGTGAACGCCTTCGCCGTTCGCGCCTACGGCAAGCCGGTGGCGCGCGAGCAGGATTTCCGAACCATCTCGCTGACGCGCCCGGCCAAGATGTCGTCGACCCGCTTCATCGCCGATCTCGGCGACCTGATGATCGAGCCGGACCAGTCCGCCAGGGTCGTCATCGACGAGCGCACCGGTACCGTCGTCATCGGCAAGGATGTGCAGATCTCGACGGTCGCCGTCACGCACGGCAGCCTGACGGTGCGTATCACCGACATACCGAACGTCTCCCAGCCCGCGCCCTTCGGCAACGGAGAGACCGTCGTCACCGCCGATACGACGGTGAACGCCGAGCAGGGCGGCGGCAACCTCGCCATCGTGCAAGGCGCCAATCTCGAAAGCGTCGTGCGCGGGCTGAACCGTCTCGGCCTCAAGCCCACGGGCATCATCGCCATTCTTCAGGCTATCAAGACGGCCGGCGCCATGCAGGCCGAGATCGTGGTGCAGTAATGACCTCCACCGTTTCCCCGCGCGCCCGCCTTTCCCTCGGTCTGGCCTTTGCCTTCCTGACGGCTAGCTCCGCTTATGCAGCGGAGGGCGCGTCCGAGCCGCCGTCGCAGATGCCGACGGGCCCCGCGAAGCTGCGCGTCATCGGACCGGACGGAAAGGAAGTCGTGCCGCCCGAAGTGTCGATGACCGACACCCAGCGCTTCTGCACCAACATCGCCAATCCCGCACTCGACGCGCGCAACGCGCTGCAGCTCGCCGAGATCAAGAAGGCGGAGGACGAGATCTCCGCCAAGATCGACGAGTTGGAGACCAAGCGCGCCGAGGTGGAGAAATGGCTCGGCGAGCGCCGCGCCTTCATCGACTCCACATCCGACATCGTGATCGGCATCTATTCCGGCATGAAGCCGGATGCTGCCGCCGCGCAGATGGCGGCGCTGGAGCGCCCGATCGCCGCTTCGCTCCTGACGCGCCTGAAGTCGCGCCAGGCCAGCGCGATCCTCGCCGAGATGCCCGCGCCCATCGCCTCGGAGCTCGCCGGGCTGATCGTCAAGAAGACCGACCGTGCCTCCGCCGAGGCCGGTGCGAAGGATGAGACCCTGTGAGAGCCATCGCCCCATTCCTTGCGGCGGGCCTTCTGGCCGGCTGCTCCACCACCCGCGAAGACGCGCTCCGCGAGCCAATCCTGACCCCCGTGGGAACCGGCCTCTACCAGAACGCGCCGATCGTCCAACCCGCGCCCGGGCCGGGCCCCGGGGAGCTGCCGCGCAACGTCAACTCGCTGTGGACCGGCCGCAATGCCGATCTCTTCCGCGACACGCGCGCCCTCAACGTCGGCGACATCGTCACCGTCAAGATCAAGATCGACGACAAGGCGACGCTCGACAACAACACCAAGCGTTCGCGCGACACCGGCGTCGACGTCGGCGCCGATCTGCAGGGCTCGCTCGGCTCCATCGGACTGCCCACCGTCGGCGCGACGCTGGGGCTGAAGAACGGCACGAAGGCTACCGGAAAGGGCAAGGTCGACCGCAAGGAAGAGATCAACGTCTCAGTGGCGGCCGTCGTCACGCAGGTCCTGCCGAACGGCAACCTCTACATCGCCGGCCAGCAGGAGGTGCGCGTGAACTTCGAGGTTCGCGTCCTGTCGATCGCCGGCATCATCCGGCCGGGCGACATCCTTCCCAACAACACGATCAACTACGAGAAGATCGCCGAAGCGCGCATCTCGTACGGTGGACGCGGGCGCCTCACCGAGGTGCAGCAGCCGGGCTGGGGCCAGCAGGTCCTGGACACCGTGCTGCCCTACTGACGGATCAAGCCCATCCGGGGGAGCGGCGGAGCCGCTCTCCCGAACGTGGCGGCGACGGCACCCGCCTCGCGGCCTCCGGTTGGCAAGGCTCGCGACAGGGCAAATCCTTAACACTTCCTTGCCGGGCTGCGGTGCCCGGCGGGACGATCCCGCCCAGACCGCGCCCGGCTGCCCTATTCCATGCCGCCGGAGCGACCGATGACCGAGCTCAGCCACGAAGCCCTGGGTCTCCTGCCAGATGGCGTGGCGCCGCCCAAGAAGAGCAGCAAGGCGCAGACGATCGGCGCGCTGGTCGGCTTGACCGTGATCGCGCTCGCCGGTGGCGGCGCGCTCGGCTTCCTTCTCAAGAAAGACCCGCCGGCTGCCGTCGCCCCGCCTGCGGCCGCCTCCGCCGAGGTCTCGGCCGACACGCCCAAGCTTGCCGCGGCTCCGGCCGGCACCAAGCAAGTGGTCCAGCAGCTCGAAGCGATCGTCACCGATCTCGCCTCGCCGCCGGGCACGCAGGTGCGACTGGAGGCGGGCCTTCTTCTTTCGCTTTCGGAAGACGAGAGCGTCGATCAGGCCGTACTCGCCGCCCAGATCCAGGCCGACACGCTCGTGTTCCTGCGCACGCTTGAACTGGCGCAGATCGAGGGCTCGCGCGGCCTCCTTCACCTGAAGGAGGATCTGCTGGAGCGCGCGAAGCTGCGCTCCACAGCCGTCGAAGACGTCATCGTGCGCTCGTTGATCGTCAAGTGAAGCGGCTTCTCATCCTTCTGGCGATCCTGGCCGCCAGCGTCGCACCGGCGCTCGCGCAGGACGCGGTCGCGAGCGCGGCGAGCGGTCTCGCCTCGCTCATCCCAGCCGGAGATACCGCCGTTTCCGGCCGCATCGTTCAGCTGTTCGGGATCGTCACCGTCCTTTCGGTCGCCCCCGGCCTCCTCGTGATGGTCACCGCCTTCACCCGCGTCGTGATCGCGCTGTCGATCCTGCGCACGGGCCTCGGCCTGCAGACGACGCCGGCCAACCTGATCATCATCTCGCTGTCGCTCTTCATCACCTTCTTCGTGATGATGCCGACCTTCGACCAGGCCTGGCGCGACGGCCTCCAGCCGATGATGCGGGGCGAGGTCACGGAAGAGGAGGCGCTGCCGCGCATTGCCGAGCCGTTCCGCGCCTTCATGCTGGATCAGGTGCGCGAAGAGGACCTCGCGCTCTTCAACAACATCAACGAGGCCTCGATCCGCGACCGCCTGCCGGTCGTCGAGCAGGGCTCGAACGAGGGTGACACGGTCGACTTCCGGATCCTCGTTCCCGCCTTCATGATCTCCGAGCTGCGCCGCGGCTTCGAGATCGGCTTCCTGATCGTCCTGCCGTTCCTCGTCATCGACCTGATCGTCGCCACGCTCACCATGTCGATGGGCATGATGATGCTGCCGCCGACGATCATCTCGCTGCCGTTCAAGATCCTGTTCTTCGTCCTGATCGACGGCTGGAACATGCTGACGGGAAGCCTAGTGCGCTCGTTCATGTAGCGACGCTCCCACGCACATTCCCTGACTTTCGAGGCCTCCGACCCAACGGGTTCGGGGGCCTTTTTCGTTTTCCATCCCCTCGATATCAGAGATTTCAGCGACTTGGCCCTGAACGCATAAAACTTGAATCGAATGGTCGCGCAACGCTGTTGAGGTTGTAATCTATACTTTGAGCGCTGCAGTCGTTTCGGGTCGATGCGTCGAATTTTAGCGATCGAATACAGTAGGCGTTCCGAGTTCCCCGGTAGTTTTGTCTTCGAAGCAGAGAGCAACGGCTCAAGAAAAGCTTCAAACAAAACGGGGAAAATACAATGGTTTCGCTCAACACCACTGCCGCCAACTCTGCCGTTCTTGCCAGCCTGCGTCAGATCAACCAGGATATCGCGCAGAACCAGACGCGAATCGGCACCGGCCTTAAGATCAACAAGTCTTCCGATAACCCAGCTCTTTTCGCAACGGCTCAGAGCATCCGAAGCAACATCACGGCGCAGGATAAGCTGGCAGGTGATCTGGGTATCGCGAAGGGCAAGTTCGATGCGGCCAACGCTAGCATCGACAAGATCACCGAGCTTCTCAACAAGATCAAGACGGCATCCGACGATGCGACCATTTCTGGCGCTTCAGGCTCGGCACTCACTGCAGTGATCGGCAAGATCACCGGTTACATGTCGCAGATCACAGGCGTCGCGGCCTCGGCGAAGTTCCAGGGTACGAACCTCGTCACCACAGCCGGCGCAACGACGGTAAAGTGGTCCAATGAAACCGGTGCGTCCGCCTCATTTACCGCAGTTGACGCTACGGGTGCTGCGGCGATGACGGCACTGACCGGAGCTGATAAGGATGACCTTGCCGACGTGACTGCGCTTTCGGCCCTGGCGGATGCCGCTATCGGCGAAATTTCGGGCTATCAGGCTAAGATCGCCGCCTTCGGCGAAACCATTGCCTCCCAACTCGACTTCCAGACGACTTTGAAGGGCATCAACGAGACCGCCCTCGGATCGATCGTCAACGCGAACCTTGAAGAAGAAAGCGCCAAGTCTTCGGCCCTTCAGGTTCGCCAGCAGCTCGCCTACCAGGCCCTGGCCATTGGCAACAACTCGGCTCAGAACGTCCTGATGCTCTTCCGCTAAGCCAAGGCGACGCATCGCGTCTCCCCGTCGCGCCACTCGCTGGCGGCTTAGCAAAGCGACCCTCCGGTGCTCCCCGTGCCGGAGGGTTTACGATTCCGGAAGCGGTTCCACGCCAACTCCTCCATTCTTCATTATTCGGTAAGGTCATCACGTCCGCGCAAGCTTGTGCGGCCACATTGCAGCCATCACTTCCCGCATCCGCAGGCGAACGTATGGCGATGGTCGCTCGGGCCGAGGCCCAAAAACTCTTGTCCAACCTTCAGGCGCTGGGCGGCCGCAAGCTGGGGGCGCTCGCGCTGATCGGCGTCGTCGCCATCGCGCTGGTGAGCCTCGCCGCCTTCTACCTGTCCAAGCCGGCGATGGAGACCCTGTATTCCGGCCTCGACCGGCAGGACGTCGCCCGCATCGGCGCCGCGCTCACGGAGGCCGGCATCCCGTTCGACGTGAACGCGGCGAGCGACACGGTTTCGACCAACTTCTCCCAGACCGCCAGCGCCCGCATGCTGCTCGCCGAGAAAGGCCTGCCGCGCTCGGAGAACGCCGGGTACGAGCTGTTCGATTCGATGGGCTCGATGGGTCTCACCACCTTCATGCAGGAAGTGACGCGGGTGCGCGCCCTCGAGGGGGAACTCGCCCGCACCATCCAGACGCTGAAGGACGTTCGCGCCGCGCGCGTCCATATCGTTCTGCCCGAGGCCGGCTCCTTCCGCCGCGAGACCCAGAAGCCCTCGGCCAGCGTCGTGATCCGCACCGACAACACCGAGGACTTCGCCAACGCGCAGGCGATCCGCCATCTCGTGTCCTCCGCCATTCCCGGCATGCAGGTCGATCAGGTAACCGTGCTCAACACGGACGGCACGCTGCTCGCCTCCGGCGACGACGCCTCCAACGCCACCTCGACCAAGCAGCTCGGCATGGAAGGCATCGTCTCGTCCTCGATCCAGGACTCGATCCGTCGCACGCTCGCGCCCTACCTCGGCGTCGGCAACTTCCAGTCCAGCGTCATCGCGCGCCTCGACACCGACCGTCGCCAGATTTCCTCCCGCAAGTTCGATCCGGACGGCCGGGTGGAGCGTTCGACGCGCACCGTCCGCGAGACCGGACAGTCGACGGATGCCGCGGGCAACGACAACGCGGCGACCGCCGCCCAGAACGTGCCGCAGGCCGCTCCGCAGGCCTCGGCGCCCGGCACCTCGTCCTCCGAGGCCAACGAGCGTCGCGAGGAGCTGACGAATTACGAAATCAACGAGACGACGACGCAGACCGTTTCGGACGGTTACGACGTACGCCGCCTGTCGATCGCCGTCGTCGTCAACCGCGCCCGCCTCGCGGCCACGCTCGGCGAGAACCCGACCCAGGAGCAGATCGACGCCGCGCTCGCCGAGGTGAAGACGCTCGTCGCATCGGCCGCCGGCGTCACCGACAGCCGCGGCGACCAGCTCGAGGTGACCGCCGTCGACTTCGTGTCCAACGGCCAGGACCTCCAGCCCGTCCCCTCGCTCGGCTATGGCGAGATGCTGCTGAAGCAGTCGGGAACGGTGGTCAACGCGCTCACCATCCTCGTGGTCGCCGTCCTCGTCATCTGGTTCGGCCTGAAGCCCGCGATCCGCGCCATCTCGGCACCTGCCGCCAACGACAATGCCGAAGAGGGCCTTCTGGCCGGCGACGGACCGATCGAGCTGCAGAACCCGATGCTCGACGGCGGCGATTTCGGGCCGCTGGGCACCCCTCCCGGCTTCGGCGCGGACCTCGTGGCTTCGCTCGGTTACGGCGAGCCTCCCGCCAACGACGACCTTTTCGACGAACTCACCCGCAACCGTGCCAACTCGCCGAAGGTCCGCCTCGAGAAGCTCGTCGATTTCGACGAAGCCCAAGCGGCGGCCATCCTCAAGCAGTGGATTCACCAGAAAGAGGCGGCCTAAGCCATGATCCCGCTCGCGCAATTCCTGTCGGACGAAGCCGAAGACGAGTTCGTGCCCCTGCGCACCCCGGCGCCGCGCCGGATGGTCCCGGCGGCGCCCCGCGCCTTCGAGGCCGGCCTGCCGCGCGTCACCTCGCCGGCCGCCCAGCCTTCGCGCCCCGCGGCCAAGCCGGCACAGACCCCGGCTGCGCTTCGCCCCACCGCCATCCCGGCGAAGGCGCTCCAAGTGGCCGGCGTCGCGCCGGCCCCGACGCGCCCGGTGGCGGAGCCCCGCGTTCCGCTGCGCGAGCTCGAAGCCGAGCGGCGCGCCTGGGCGCGGGAGCGCGAGGCTCTCGTGCGCGCTCATGAGATCGCGCTGGCACAGGCGCACCAGGACGGCGCGGCGGAAGCCGAGGCATCCGTGCGCCAGGACCTTGAGCGCGTGTCCGACGAGCGGATCGAAACCCTGCGCCAGACCCTGGCGGCCGACAACGACGGCGCGCTCGTCGAAGCGCGTCGGCAGTGGGTCGAGACCGAAGGCGACCGCCTCGCGGATCTAGTGATCCTCCAGATGGCGGTCTTCGAGGACGCGCTGAAGACCACGCTAAGCGCGCTCCTGCGCCCGCTCGTCCTCGATGCGCGCAAGCGGATGACGATGGACGAGCTTGCCGGCGCCGTGAAGACGATCGCCTTCGACGGGACGACGGTGAAGATCGCGGCCTCGGGTCCGAGCGACCTTCTCCATTCGCTCGAAGGCAAGCTCGGCGACCACGCCCGCCACGTCTCCTTCGACGCCGACGAGACCCATACCGACGTGCGCATCGACGCCAACCAGACGGTGATCGAGACTCGTCTCGCCGCCTGGCTCAAGGCCGTCGAGGAGGCGCTTTCGTGAGTGCAGTCGACTCCGAGAGGCATGAGATCATCATCGTCCGTCGCAGCGGCGAGGTCGAGGACGGGCACCATGGCGGCGCCTGGAAGATCGCCTTCGCCGACTTCATGACGGCGATGATGGCCTTCTTCCTCGTGATGTGGCTGACGAGCGTCTCGGACGACGCGACGAAGGCGCAGATCGCGCAGTACTTCAACCCGATCCAGCTCAACAACCCGGTTCCTCCGACGGATGGCGTCAGTCGCGATCCCGACGTCGCGGCTCCAACTCAGGGCGAGACGAAGGGCTCCAGCGACCAGCCGGGCATGCCGGACGGCAAGCCTGTGGGCGGTGACGCGAAGGGCGGCGAGGACCAGGCCCTGTTCCGCGATCCCTATGCCGTGCTCGCCGAGATCGTGGCCGAGAACGAGGCGGCCGGCGAGACCGGCAAGGCCAGCGGAAAGCCGGACGGGACGGGCCTGCCCGGACTCAACGGCGGCGACGCCTATCGCGATCCCTTCGACCCGACGTCCTGGCAGCTGACGCCGAACGCCGTCGCCGGCAAGCAGGTGGAGGTCACGCCCGACGACTTCGCCACCGTGGCCGTAGCGCCCACGCCGCCTGCGCCGCCCGTCCAGGTTGCCGAGCCGGTAGCCCCCGCGACGCCGGAACAGAGCGATGCGGCCGAACTGCAGAAGCAGATCGACGCCAGCGTTCCGGCCGAGGACGGCGCCGACGTTCAGGTGAAGAGCGGCGATGCCGGCTCCGGCACGGTGACGATCTCGCTCGCCGACACGCTCGACACCGGCATGTTCCAGATCGGATCGGCCCGGCCCACGGCCGATGCCATCCGGCTCATGGAGAAGATCGCGGCCATCCTCAAGGACCGGCCCGGCGACATCGTCATCCGGGGCCACACGGACGCTCGGCCCTATTCGGGCGGCGGCCAGGTCGACAACTGGCGCCTGTCCACGGATCGCGCCCATATGGCCTACTACATGCTTCGCCGTGGCGGGCTCGACGACAAGCGGGTCGAGGCCATCGAAGGCGTCGCCGACCGCCAGCCCAGCAACGCATCCGATCCCGAAGCTGCCAGCAACCGGCGGATCGAGATCCTGTTGAAAGAACCCAAGGCGTGACGAACTCCCTGCGGCTCCTGCTCGGCTCGCTGCTGCTCGGTGCGTCCATGCTGCCGGCGCGCGGCATGGATGCCCCGGCTGCCCCCGAAGCCGCGGAGCATGGGGCCCAGTCCCAAGAGGCCGCCGCCGCACCCGATGCGCCGAATGCGGCCGACGCCCCGCATCAGGAAACGCCCGCTGCCCTGGCCGAGGGGCGCAACACGCACTGGTCGGACAGCCGGTCGCCCATGCCGTTCGACGTGATGCGCTCGGTGCAGTTTCTTCAGGATCAGGTGGCGCGGGGCAACGTCCGGGCCATTCGCGTCCAGGCGCTGCTCCTGCGGCGCTTCGGCCAGACCTTCCTGGAGGCGCAGCCGGACGTCTGGAACGATCCGCGCAACACGCGCGCGGTCGCGCTCTTCACCTTCAGCGGCGGCACGCCCGATGTCATCCAGGCTCTGCTCCAGCAGGGCCGGCTCCCCGAAAACGAGAAGCCCCTGTTCGAGGGGGCGCTCGCCTATGTGCAGAACGATCTTCCGACCGCGGCCAAGAAACTGGAATCGGTGGCGGTGGACGAGCTGGAGCCGGTGCTCGCGGCGCAGGTCAGCCTGGCGCTCGGGCAGATCCACCAGCTCGACCACCCGGACACGGCCGTGGGCCATCTCGCTCTGGCGCGGCTGCTAGCGCCCGGTACCCTCATCGAGGAGGCGGCGCTGCGTCTGGGCGTTCCGCTCGTGGACGCCGATGGCGACCATGAAGCCGGCGACCGGCTGGCACGCCGCTACTTCGATGCGTTCCACGACTCGAGCTACGCCGCAAACTTCGAGACGCGCTACGTGGCGATGGTCGTCGGCCGGGCCATGCCGGATCCCCAGAGCACGCTTCTGGCGATGGACGGCGTCGTGGAGGCGCTGCCCGTGGACCGGCGCCAGCGGTTGTACCTTGCGGCCGCTCGGCGTTCGCTGGTCTCGGGCAACCTTCAGTTCGCGACCCGCTCCGCCGATCGTGCGATCGAGCTTGCCGGTCTGCAGCCCGGTGACCAGGCGCGCGCCACCCTCTACCGAACGGCGTCCTCGCTCGGCATCGACGGACAGGAGGCGTCTCGGTCGGCGCTCGACGGCATCGATCGCAGCCTCTTGCATGCCGAAGACCAGAAGCTTCTCGATGCCGCCTATTCGGTCCTGGACTCGATGGCCAAACCTGCCCTGATGTCCGAAGTCAGCCACGTGTCTCCGGACGCACCGGAAACGTCCACGATCCTGTCGCGGGCACGCGCTGCCCTCGACGCCGCATCCCTGGAAATGAAGAAGTCCCAGCCATGAAGATCGATCTGTCCCTTGCGCCCCTCGACAAGGACGGCTCATCGCGTGCTCCCAACGGCGCCGATGCGGACCGGGGCGCCATGGGCGCTGCGTTCGGACGGGCGGTGCGCGATGCCGAGGGCAAGCGTTCGGCCAATTCCAACGACAAGGCGGCGAAGGCAGACGCCGATCCAATATCCGGCGCGGATGTGGACGCGAAGGACGAGACCTCCGGTCCCGCATCTGAGGGAGATACCGACGCCGACGTCCAGACCGAGACGGCGCCCCTGCAGTCCATTCTGGGTGCGCTTGCGGCGCTGACCTCGCAGAAGGCCGCCGTGCAGGACGCGCGACGAAACGCTGCGGAAGCGGCGGAGCCGCGCGCTGCGGTTGCATCGGTCGATCCGGCGCTCGACGGGGCAGAGGCCCTGGAAGCCTCCGCGGTGAAGGAGAAGGGCGCGATGAAGCTCGACGTCCTTCGAATGGAAACGCATTTCGAACCCCGCCAGGACGGCATGGTTCTGGTGGAAGGCTCTGCGAAGGCGAAGAAGGATGCCCTCGTTGCCGACACGAAGGCGAAGGCCGTGGCGGCAGGCGTCGAACGGTCGGCCGTAGCGCTTGCCGAGCAGTCGAAGGCGAGGGCAGCCGACGCCAAGGCCGCAGCGGTCGAGGAAGTTTCTGCGACCTCGAAGACCGACGGAGCGCCACCGATGCGCTTCGACGAAGCGCTCGCCCGTCTCGGGCGCGCCGGCAACGAGCGCTCCGGGGGCGACACGGGCCGCGACGGTTCGGCGGCCGCACAGTCGGCGCTGGCGGAACTCGCCGCAAGGCGCAGTGCCGCAAAGGGCGCGGAAGCCGTTTCCCCGGCGGGATCGATCGATGCCGGTCCGTCGTCCACGTCCGGCTACAACCTCGCCGGGCAGGTCGCCGGGCCGATCATGGAGGCGCTCGGCGACCCGAGCAAGGCCCCGGCCGATGCCGCACCCCGCGCGACGGATGCGCATCTGCGCATGCGGGCCGGCGGCGGCGCCCTGAAAACCCTGACCATCCAGCTCCATCCCGAGCATCTCGGCACGGTCGATGTCTCGATGCGGCTGAACGAGGGACGCCTGACGCTGGAGCTCGCCGCAAGCCGAAGCGATACCGCTTCGATGCTGCTCGACGACCAGGCCTCGTTGCGCAAGCTTCTCGAGCATGCCGGCTTCTCGCTGGACGACGCCGCCATCTCGGTCATCACGCGCGACAGCGGCCAGGTCCGTACGGCCGAAGGCGGGGCGACGGGATCGCAGCAGCGCGACACCGGCGGTGGTCCCGCCGGCGAGGGGCGCTCGGAAACGCGGGATCAGTCGGGCGGTTCGGACGATCGCCCGGGACGACGTCAGACGCCCGACCGTCGCAACGACGAGGCGATGCCTGCCAAGCCACGGTCCGGTTCGACCTATCTCTGACGAATTCACCAGAAGGGCGCCATCGGGCCTACAGGCTCGCGGCGTCCTTTCTGCATCCGGATGCGCCCTCGCGATCCTCCCAGTGCCGGATTTTTCGCAGTTGCAAGCTCGGCGAAAGACTGCACCCTTAAGTTGAAAATCAACCGGGTGTGATTAACGTCTTTTGACAGAACTCTACGTTAACCAATTGCTTATGAACGCGAAACGCACACGGTCGGTAACGGCGCGTTAACCCTATAGTTATTTTTGGGGATGGCCCGATTCGCGGCGGATTGGTTATTTGTTTCCTAACGAAACGCAAGTCACGCGGCGGGGACAAATGATCGTAGTTGTGGACAATCGCGAGCTGGTCACGAACGGCTACAAGTCCCTTTTCGGCACGGAAGGGGTGTCCTCCGCTGGCTTCGGCGTCGAGGAATTCCGCGACTGGGTGGAGTCCGCTTCCGACAACGATCTGTCGGCGGTCGAGGCGTTCCTGCTTGGTGACTTCCCCGAGCGCGGCACCTTCACCCGCCTGGTTCGCAGCCGCTCCACCGCGCCGATGATCGCTCTGGCCGAGGCCAAGGCTCTCAACTCCACGCTCGACCTCTTCGCCGCCGGCATCGACGACGTCGTCGCCAAGCCGGTTCACGTCAAGGAAATCCTGGCTCGCGTCGGTGCCATCCGCCGCCGCGAAATCACCGTCGATCGCGCCAAGACGACGGTGGACGAGATCGCCGTCTTCGCCGATGGCCGCGATGCCGAGGTGGCCGGCCAGCCGATGGTTCTGCCCCGCCGCGAGCGCCGCATCCTCGAATACCTGGCTGCCAACAAGGGGCGCCGCGTTTCCAAGCAGCAGCTCTTCAGCGCGATCTATGGGATCTTCGACGAGAACGTCGAGGAGAATGTCATCGAAAGCCACATCTCCAAGCTTCGCAAGAAGCTCAAGATGCGTCTCGGCTACGATCCGGTCTCCTCCAAGCGCTACCTCGGCTACGGTATCGGCGTCTGATCGTACGCGTCCACCGCGACATAATCTTGCAAACGACTTCCGGAGGGCTCGGCGCGAAAGTGCCGAGCCCTTTCTTTATTAAGAAATGGTTAATGCTCTGTTATATAAACCTTGTGTGACAGCAGCTTCGCACAAGCCAGCCTTCCTAATGTGGCCGCAACCCCAGGTAACGTAGAGGCTGGCAGTATGAGCATCGGCGGACTAATGCGCACGAGCGTCTCGGGCATGAACGCGCAGGCAACCCGCCTCAGCGCCGTGTCGGAGAACATCGCGAACGCCAACACCACTGGCTACAAGCAGACGACGACCGAGTTCGCGTCGCAGATGCTGGCCAACGGCAAGGGCATGTACAATTCCGGCGCCGTCGAAGCCAACGTGCGCACGCTGATCAGCGAGCAGGGGGGACTGTCCTACACCGCCAACTCGGTGAACTCGAAGAAGGTCGACCTCGCGATCATGGGGCAGGGCTTCCTGGTCGTCGACGACGGCAACGGCGCCAACATGCTCACGCGCGCAGGCTCCTTCACGCAGCAGCCCGACGGCACTCTGGTGAACGCCGCCGGCTACACGCTGAAGGGCTACCCGGTGAAGGCTGGCGGCACCGACTACGTGCTCAACGGCTTCGAGGGCCTCCAGGAGGTGAACCTCAGCGCCGGTCTGCTCAGCGCGAGCCCGACGACCAAGGGCACGCTCACCATCCCGTTGAACAAGAACTATGTCGCCGAGACGGTCGACGCCAATCTCCCCTCGAAGAACGGACCGCCGACGGCCGACCCGAAGACGACCATCTCGAAGTCGCTGACCGTCTACGACAATTCGGGCGAAGCGGTGAAGCTCGATATCTACTACACCAAGACCGGCGAAAACGAGTGGGAGATGGCGATCTTCGACAGCCGCGGCGCGACGCCCGGTTCGTCGGGACCGTTCCCCTACAACGAAGTGCCGCTGCCGGCCGATCCCGCCGACTACGTGGCGCTCACGGAGTCCATGGGTAACGCGAAGCTGACGTTCGACCCGGCCAACGGGTACGCACTGTCGGCGATCGCCGATGGCACCAAGATGACGAGCACGGACGGCAAGACCCTCAAGATCGACTTGAGCGGCATCAACGGCTCCGACTCCTTCATGCTCGACATCGGGAACACCACGCAGTTCACCGGCGACAACCAGCCGCTCGCGGCCGAGGTCAACGGCAACCCCGCCGAGGTGATCGACAAGCTCCAGATCGGCAAGGACGGCACGGTCCGTGCGCTGTTCACGTCCGGAACCTTCCGCGATCTCTACAAGATCCCGCTCGCCAAGGTGACCGCGCCCGACAACATGACCGTCGTCTCGGGCAACGCCTTCGCGCCGAGCCTCGAATCCGGCAGCGTCCTGATGGGCTTCGGCGGATCGGACGGCTTCGGCGACGTCATCTCCGGCGCGCTCGAGAGCTCCACCGTCGATCTCGCCTCCGAGCTGACCACCATGATCGAGAGCCAACGGTCCTATACCGCCAACTCGAAGGTCTTCCAGACCGGCTCCGAAATCATGGACGTCCTGGTCAACCTCAAGCGCTGAGGTCTCTGACCTCGGCCGACCCCTGATGCAAGGGCGCGTCGCGCTGACGCGGCGCGCCCTTGGCACGATCGTCCTTCCCGTCCTCCCGGAACGCTCCCATGTCGCTCTCCGCCGCGCTGAACACTGCCAAATCGTCGCTGGCCGCCTCGCAGCTTCAGACGCAGATCACGTCGAGCAACATCGCGAACGTGAACACCGCGGGCGCGACGCGGAAGATCGCGAACGTGGTCACGGGGCCGAACGGCACCGTGACGGTCACCTCGATCGCGCAGTCGTCGAACTCCACCCTGTTCCGCAACATGCTGGACGCGACGTCGAAGCTCACGGTCGCCACGATGCAGGCCGACGCCTATGCGCGTCTCAACGAGGTCGTCGGCGATACGAACGCGAAGCAGTCGCCGCAGGCCAAGGTCGCCGCGCTCAACGACGCGCTGAGCAGCCTTGCCAACACGCCCGGCAACTACGATCTGGCGCGAGCGGCGGCGCAGGCTGCCCAGGATCTCGTCACCACGATCCGTGACAACGCCGACACGGTTCAGTCGATCCGCCGCGACGCCGACAACAACCTGTCGATCGCCGCGAGCGACATGAACCGCATCCTGAAGGATCTGGAGGCGGTCAATCGCAGGGTCGTCGCGGGAACGACGAGCGGCGAGGACGTGACCGACCAGTCCGACCAGCGGGACCGCCTGGTCAAGGAACTGTCGCAATATGTCGGCGTGAGCGTGCGCACGCGCGGCAACAACGACATGGTGATCTACACCGACTCCGGCGTGACGCTGCTCGAGAACACCGCCCGCGCCGTTGCCTTCGAGAAGACGGCGTCTCTGGTGCCCGGCGGGGAAGGCAACGCCTTCTATATCGACGGCGTCGCGGTGACCGGCTCGAACTCCTACATGCCCGCCAAGGGCGGCATGATCGTCGGCCTCACCGATGTCCGCGACAAGGTGGCCAACACGTACGGGGCACAGCTCGACGAACTGGCGCGCGGACTGATCTCGGCGTTCTCCGAAGCCGATCAGAACGATACGTCTCCGGCCGTCGGTGCGAAGGCGGGCCTCTTCACCTCGACCCAGCTCGCCACCGAAACGCTCGGCCCCGTCGGCATCGGCACCTTCAGCGGCGCGCCGACGCCGGGGACGCTTTCCTTCACCGTGACGTATGAAGGCGTGGAATACAGCGTGTCCGGCACGGTGGACGCTACCCAGCTGGCCACATCGGACGACTTCGCAGCCCGTCTCCAGGAGATGATCGCCGAAGGAAAGAGTTCCTCCGGTGCCGTTCTCGGCAAGGGGCGTGTGTCCGTCGATGGGGCAGGCGGCACCTTGACCATGTCGGGTTCGGGCGTCGGCCAGAGCGTCCTGTCGCTTTCGGGACTGAGCGCCACTGCCACGACGGGACTGAGCATCGGGGCCTCCACGCTTTCCGGGCCCAACCCGAACGCCGGCCTGGCCTCGACGCTGGCCCTCGCGGACGGTGTTCTCGCCAACCCGACGAAGGTGCGCGACGGCGTCAACGGCGGCGAATACAACTACAATCCGACGGCTCTCGGCGGCTTCAGCGGGCGGATCAACGCGCTCGCCAACGCGATGAACAGCATGCGCGGGTTCTCCGCCACCTCCGGCGCCGATCCACGTGCCACCCTGAGCGGCTATGCGTCCTCGTCGATCTCCTGGCTGCAGGACGCCCGCTCCGCCGCCTCGCGGTCGGTGACGTCGATCTCGACCCTGGTTTCCAAGACCGAGGAGACCTTGTCGAACGAAACCGGAATCAACCTCGATGTCGAACTGACCCGCCTGATCGAACTGGAACGCTCGTACCAGGCATCGGCCAAGATCATCTCCACCGTTGATCAGATGTTGTCCCAACTCCTCCAGTCCATCTGACGGATCGCGCTTGCCATGTCCATTTCCTCGCTCTCCTTCAACGCTGCGACGCGCGCGACCATCATGCGGGTCCAGTCCGACCTCCGGGACGCCAGCAGCGAACTGAGCTCGGGCCGACTGGTCGATGTCGGCAACACGCTCGGCCGCCTCACCGGCGAAGCGGTGCAGTACCACTCGCAGGAATCCACGATCCAGAAGATGCTGGACTCCAACAAGCTCGTCACGAGCCGCCTGGAGCTGATGGACGATACGCTGGACAGCCTGCGCACGCAGTCGGAGACCGTGTCGGGCGCGCTGACGACGCTCATGAGCGACGTGAACAACGCCGTGGCCGTCAGCGCGGTGAAGGACACGGCCAAGGCGTCGCTGGAGGCGATGATCGGATCGTTGAACGTCAACGTCACGGGACAGTACCTCTTCGCCGGCGCCCAGACCGATCAGACCCCCTTGGATGACGCCAGCGCAAAGGTCGCGGCGGACTTCAAGGACTTCTTGCTTGCGCTCGGCGCGGACAAGGGCACCACCATCACCGCCGCCAACGTATCGGCGACCGATCTGAACGGGTACTTCTCGAACGATGGCATCGACGTCGGGGGAGTCACGTACCGCTTCGACGCGGCGTTCGAGGACACGCGCTGGGACGACTGGTCCAACGCGTCCGACACGCCGGTCGTCTCGCGCATCTCCAAGAACGAGACGATCGAGTCCTCGCTCACCACCAACGAGCAAGCCTTCCGCAAGATCACGGCCGCATACTCCCTTCTGGGTTCGGTCGGAATGGAAGGCATGAACGAAGCCGCGCGCCGGGAAGTGGCGAACGCCGCCCTGACGCGGCTGAATGCCGGAAAGGACGGGCTGATCCAGCTTCAGGCGCAGGTCGGCACGCGCATCAACCGCGTGACGCTCGCCGATACCGCGCTGAACACCCAGAAGGACCTCGTGAAGGCCGCGATCGAACGTCTGGAAGGCGTCGACCCAACCGAGGCGAGCTTGCGCGTGACCACGCTCGAGACCCAGTTGCAGGCGTCCTACACCGTCACCGGCCGACTGAAGAACCTCAGCCTTCTCAACTATCTCTGATCCATCCCGCTGCGCCGCCGACACCACGGGCCGGCCACCGCGAACCAGCCTCACGGGACACGAAGCATGTATCAGTTCTCCTATGCGGAAGTCACTTCGGAGAGTTCCGCGACGGCTCGCGACCGGGAGCGTGAGGCGCTCGACCGCACGGTGGACGCCCTCAAGCGCGCGCAGGCCTCCGGTCCGAAGTCCCGCGAGGCTGTGGAAGCCATCTATCTCACGCGCAGCCTGTGGAGCGTGCTCGTCGAGGATCTCGCCAACCCCGAGAACGCTCTTCCCGAGGAGCTGCGCGCCGCGCTGATCTCGATCGGCCTCTGGATCATGCGCGAGGCGGAAGCCATCCGGCTCGGTCGCAGCGACGACTTCTCGGCGATGATCGAGATCACCGCCATGATCCGCGACGGACTCGGAGAATAGGCATGTCCACGCTTCGGATCACGCTGCGCGCCGGCGAGCGGATCTTCGTCAACGGCGCTGTGATGCGCGTCGATCGCAAGACCCATCTCGAGTTCATGAACGACGTGACCTTTCTTCTGGAAAGCCACGTCATGCAGGCCGACGACGCGACCACGCCGCTTCGCCAGCTCTACTTCATCATCCAGCTGATGCTGATCGATCCCGCGGGTGCCGCCGAGGCTCGCGCGCTGTTCGACCGGACCTATCCGTCGCTTCTGGCGGCCTTCTCGTCGGCCGATATCCGCTCGGGCATCCAGGATGTCGTGGACCTCGTCCACCGCGATCGCAACTTCGAGGGGTTGAAGCGGCTGCGCTCGCTGCTCCCGCTCGAGGAACTGGTGATGAAGGGGGAGGGATTGCACCTGCCCGACTTCAAGTCGATCGTTCGCCCCGCGGCGGTCGCAGTGGGAGCACGCTGAACCATGACCACCGTATCGAACGTGACGGGTTCCGCCGCAGCCGCGACCACGGCCGCCGCCACCGGCAACAAGACCAGCGAGATGAAGACCGGCCTCGACTACGATGCCTTTCTGAAGCTGCTCGTGGCCCAGATGAAGAACCAGGATCCGCTCAACCCGACGGATCCGACGGCGCAGATGAGCCAGCTCGCGTCCTTCTCGAACGTCGAGCAGTCGATCAAGCTGAACCAGAAGCTCGAGGCGATGACGACGCTCTCGACGCTCACCCAGGCGAACAACCTGATCGGGCGGACCGTGACGACCGGCGACGGAAGCGTGACCGGTGTCGTGAAGTCCATCCAGGTCGCCTCAGACGGTGCGATCGCGACGCTTGCGGACGGCAAGCTCGTGCTTCTCGAAGCCGGCATCAAGGTCGAGTAGCATGAACGAGGCGGACGCCATCGACATCGTCCAGTCCGCGATCTGGACCGTGGTCGCCGCATGCGGTCCCGCCGTCGGCGGCGCCATGCTGGTCGGCATCGTGATCGCCCTGTTCCAGGCGCTGACGCAGATTCAGGAAGTGACGCTGACCTTCGTGCCGAAGATCCTGGCGATCTTCGTCATCATCGCCTTCACCGCGTCCTTCACCGGCGCGCAGGTCTATGCGTTCACGCAGGAAGCCTTCTCGCGGATCGAGCACGGCTTCTGAACGGCCGCGGCACCAGCCGCGTCGTCTGCATCCACGAGGCTCGAGCCGACCGGCTCGGGCCTTTTTCGTTTCGGGCGTCCGCCAGCCCGGCACCAGTCCGGACTGGCAATAAAGCGTTAACGATCCCGCCTTCCGCGCACTGGCGCCGAAGGCCGTCCAGGACCGATGCGCATGGCCGTCGATACGCTGAAAATCTCCTCATCGTCCTTGCCCCCACGGGCCAGCATGCGCGACATCGGCTTTGCGCTCGGCATCGTCGCGGTGCTTGCGGTGCTCTTCGTTCCCATACCGGCCTTCCTGATCGACATGGGCCTCGTAATTTCGATCGCCCTGTCGATCCTGATCCTGATGGTGGCGCTGTGGATCGAAAAGCCGCTGGACTTCTCCGCCTTTCCAACCGTGCTGCTGCTGGCAACGATGCTGCGTCTGTCGCTGAACATCGCGACGACGCGCGTCATCCTCAGCCAAGGCGATCAGGGCCACAACGCGGCCGGCTACGTGATCGGCGGCTTCTCGCAGTTCGTGATGGGCGGCGACTTCGTCATCGGCATCGTCGTCTTCATCATCCTGATCACCGTCAACTTCCTCGTCATCACAAAGGGCGCGACGCGTATCGCAGAAGTCGGCGCCCGCTTCACCCTCGACGCCATCCCCGGCAAGCAGATGGCGATCGACGCGGATCTGTCCGCCGGCCTCATCGACGAGAAGCAGGCGCAGACCCGCCGCCGCGAACTCGAAGAGGAAAGCTCCTTCTTCGGTTCGATGGACGGTGCCTCGAAGTTCGTGCGCGGCGATGCGATCGCCGGCCTGATCATCACCGCCGTCAACATTTTCGGCGGCATCATCATCGGCGTCACGCGCCACGGCATGGACGCCGGGCATGCGGCCGACGTCTTCGTCAAGCTGTCGGTCGGCGACGGTCTCGTGACGCAGATCCCGGCGCTCGTTGTCTCGCTCGCCGCCGGCCTCCTCGTGTCCAAGGGCGGCACGCGCGGCGCGGCGGAAAGCGCGATCATGACGCAGCTCGGGCACTACCCCCGCGCGCTGATGGTTGCCGCCTCGCTGCTCTTCGTCCTGTCGCTGCTGCCGGGCCTGCCGTTCCTGCCGTTCGCGATCGTCGCGGTGCTTCTCGGCACGATCGCCTATGTGATCCCGCGCCGCCGCGCGACGGAAGCGGAGAAGGTGCAGGTCGCCCAGCGCGAGCGCGAGGCGCAGGCCGTCGAAGCCGAACGTCAGTCGGTCAAGGAATCGCTGCGCATCATCGAGGTCGAGCTCGTGCTCGGCAAGCAGGTCTCGGCGCACCTGTCCTTCTCGCGCGACGAGCTGGCAAGCCGCGTCGGCAAGATGCGCCGTCGCTTCGCCTCGCGCTACGGCTTCGTGATCCCCGAGATCAAGCTGTCGGACGACCTGTCCATCGCCGGCAAGGCCTATGCGATCAAGGTGCACGGCACCACGGTCGCCACGCAGGACGTGCGCCTCGGCGACCTTCTCATCGTGCTCGGCGATGCCCCGGCGCCCGACATGCCGCACGATCTCACCAAGGAGCCGGCCTTCGGCCTGCGTGCCGCCTGGATCTCGGAGACCTTCGCCTCGTCCGCGCGCCGCGCCGGTTTCGAGCCGGTGGACACGCTCTCCATCATCCTGACGCACCTGTCGGAGGTGATGCGCAACAACCTCGCCCATCTCCTGTCCTACAAGGACATGCGCTCGTTGCTCGAGCGACTGGAGCCCGAGTACAAGCGTCTGATCGAAGAGATCGTGCCGACGCACATGAGCTATTCCGGTCTTCAGGCGGTGCTCAAGCTGCTTCTCGCCGAGCGCGTCTCGATCCGGAACCTGACGCTCATCCTCGAGGCCATCGCCGAGATCGCGCCGCACGTGCGCCGGTCGGAGAAGATCGTCGAGCATGTCCGCACCCGCATGGCGCAACAGATCTGCGGCGATCTCCTCCACAACGGCCAGCTTGGCGTGCTGCGTCTCGGCAACCGCTGGGACCTCGCATTCCACCAGGCACTGAAGCGCGATTCCAAGGGCGACGTCATCGAGTTCGATATCGATCCGCGCCTTGTCGAACAGTTCGCGACCGAAGCGTCCAAGGTCATCCGCGAGAAGACGGACCAGGGCGAGAACTTCGTCCTCGTCGCCTCGCCGGACGCGCGCCCCTACGTGCGCATGATGATCGAGCGCATCTTCGTGAACCTGCCGGTGCTCTCGCACCTGGAAATCGCGCGCGGCGTCGACATCAAGGCGCTCGGTTCGATCTCGTGACGCCCGAGGCGCAAGTCCTGATCCTGTCGGCCTTTCTGGTCTTCTGCCGGATCGGCGCCTGCCTGATGGTGCTGCCGGGCTTCTCGTCCCTGCGCATCCCGGCCCACATCCGCCTGTTCGTGGCGATCGCGATCGCCTTCGCCGTGTCGCCCCGGCTCCTGCCGGACATCATGCCGCTGGTTCGCGGCGCCTCCGACGACCTGCGCATCGCGATGATGTTCGGTGAACTCCTGAACGGGCTCCTGATCGGCCTTCTGGGGCGCGTCTTCATGATCGCGCTGCAGTTCTCCGGCGCGGTGATCGCCAACGCGATCGGCATGGGCCAGGCGCTCGGTGTGCCGATCGAGGGGCACGAGGCCGACCCCGCCCTCGTGTCGCTGATCACGCTTACCGCGACGGTCCTGATCTTCGCGCTCAACCTGCATGCCGAGATCGTGCATGCGCTCCTGGCGTCCTATCGGGCGATGCCGGTGGAACTCGGCTTTTCCATTCGGACGGGCCTCACTTCGCTCGTCGACAATCTCGACGAGACGTTCCACCTCTGCCTGCGCATCGCCAGTCCGTTCGTCGTCTATGCCGTGATCGTCAATTTCGCGGTCGGCCTCGCCAACAAGATGACCCCGCAGATCCCGATCTACTTCATCTCGCTTCCCTTCGTTCTCGCGGGCGGCCTCGTCCTTCTCGGCTTCTCGATCGGCGACTACCTGACGCTGTTCATCGAAGGCTTCCGCACCTGGGTGATCAACGGATGAGCGGCAAGAGCCGAGCCGAACGTCTCGCGCGCGTGCGCGACGTCCAGGAGAAGATGCGCCAGCTGGAAGAGTGGCGCCTCGGCGAACTCGTTCGCGAGGAGACCCGGCTTCTGGAGAACGAGCGCGAACTTCTCGAGACGCTCGGATCCCAGTCCCTGATGCACGGGCTGTTCCTGGAGGGAAAGGCGGCGGCGCTTCGGCGCAACGACCTGGCCCTGCGCGAGACGCGCGAGCGCGAAGCCGTGGCGCGCGAAAAGGTGCAGAAGGCGCAGGCGACGGAGAAGCGGATCGAGCGTGCCGCCGACAAGGCGGGCGCCTCGGAGCGTGCCGAGGCGGAGCGCGCCGATTTGCTTCTGGCGCTCGAGGATCATCTCGCCGCACGCGCCGCAAGCTTCGAATAAGTGGGCTGGCTTACAAGTTTCGTCAGCAAGTCGCGGAGCCGGAATCGGTCCCCGCGCTGTGATCCAACTCCGGGACTGGCATCCATGACCGTTTCTCCCCTCGCGGCTCCGTTCGCTTCCGAGCGCACGGAACGGGCGGCCTCTGCGAGTGCTTCCCGCTCGATCGACGGCGCGGCGCAGGCGGAGGCGTTCGAGAAGGCGATGCCGTCGGGGCCGGCCGCTTCGCCCTCGCTCGGTGGCGGGCTCGACGACGTCGGCTTCCGCCACCAGACCTCGCGCAGTGCGGAACTGCGCCCCCTGCAGAAGTTCGAGGGCTTCGTACTCAGAAGCTTCATCGAAAGCATGCTGCCGAGCCAAAACACGTCGTTCTTCGGCACCGGTACGGCCGGCAATATCTGGCGCTCCATGCTGGCCGAACGGATCGGCGACGAGATGGCGAAGGCCGGCGGGGTCGGAATTGCCGAGATGCTGGAGAAGGAAGGACGAGGCGTGCCCTCGGCTCCGGCGACCACGCGGAAGACGACCTGACGAACGGGGGCGAGATCCCCCGTCAACGATGAAAAGCGGTTCGTCCGCATGGTAAAAGGGTAGAGGCATTGGAAGCGGTTCTTACGCAGGCCATCAACAGGCTCGAAGCCGTCATCGCCGGGGAGATGATGGCGCTGAACGCCCGAGACCATTCGGGCTTGGGCGACATCAGTCATCGCAAGAACCAGAGCCTCCTGGAGCTCACCCGCATCAATCGTGGCATCGACGCCGCCACGGTGAGCGGCGACCTGCGGGACCGCCTTACCACCCTGCGCGAGCGTCTCGACGACAACAGCCGCCTTCTCGAACTGCACATGGAAGCCACGGCCGAGGTCGCGGGCCTGATCACGCGGGCGATCGCAGAAGCCGAGTCCGACGGCACCTATGGCGCCCCGCAGAACGGGACGAAGCGGATCGGATGATCAAGATCCTCGGTATCGGCATCTGGGTCTGCATCGTGACGCTGGGTACCGGGTACGCGGTCGCCAACATGGCGGCCGAAGCGCCGCCAGGGGCGCCGCCCGCGCCCACCTATTTCGAAGGTCTCGACTACAAGAAGACCGACACGATCGCAGTCCCCATCATCGCGGAGAACGCGATCCAGGGCTATGTCCTGGCTCGCTTCGTCTACACGATCGACGGCAAGACGGCCGCGACCCTCGCCGTGCCGCCCGATCCGATCATCCTCGATCAGGCGTTCAAGTCGGTCTATTCGGTCTCGAACTTCGACTTCAAGCATCCCGCGCGCTACGACCTCCCGGCCCTGTTGGCCGAGCTCAAGGGCAACGTCAACGCGCGGTACGGCAAGCCGGTCGTCGAGGATATGATGGTCGACCAGTTCGACTTCCTGCCGAAGAACCAGCTGGGCGGCGAGATCCTGAAGACCCAGTAAGGCGCCAGCTCATTCACCGTCGATTAATCATGCCACGCGACAATCGCGCGACTGTCCCGCGCCGGGAACGGTGCGCTCGACAAAGGTTGGTGCCGTGCTTTCGACCCTGATGAACTACCGCCTCTACAGCGCCGACCTGTCGAAGTCGCTGGCCCGCGTGGCCACCCAAACGGCGGTGCAGCGGGACGCCGAATACTACAAAGCCAATATCGGCAAGGTGAAGACGCCGGACGATCTGCTCGACGACCAGCGTCTCTATGCCTACGCCATGAAGGCCTATGGGCTGGAGGACCAGATCCAGTCCAAGGGGCTGATGCGTAAGGTCCTCGAGAGCGACCTGTCGGATACGAACAGCTTCGCCAACAAGCTGACCGACAAGCGCTATCGGGAATTTGCGTCCTCGTTCCAGTTCGGATCCGCCGGCAAGGCTGCGATCCAGACGGCCGCACAGAGCGAGGCGCTGGCGGATGCCTACAGCCAGCATCGCGTCGCGCTTGCGGGACGGGCCTCCGCCGATGTCGGCCTGTTCAAGAGCAGGATCGACCAACTCGTCGCCGGCATCGCAAACCCGCAGGCCACCGACGTGGCAGCGGTCATCCTCGACGACCCGGCTCTTCTGGCCTTCCTGGAGAAGGCGGCTTCCCTCGAGCCGTCGTCCGCCAACAAGGCGGCCATCAGGGAAGCGATCACCAACGGCACGACCTCCGGCCACCCCGGCCTGGTGGCGTTGCGCGACATGTTCAATCTCGACGCGAACGGCAGCGTCAAGGCCGGGATGGCGCTTCAGACCGGCGCGCAGGTCGCGGATCTGACGGCCACCTACTTCGACAGCATGGGAGCGGGAGCCACGTCCCAGGCCGCGGCGGCCAAGACGAGCTACTTCGCCGCCGCCATCACGAACGTCGCGAAGGCATCGGATATCACGGGCGACCCTCAGCTTCTGTCCTACGTGCTGAACGCGTTCGGGATCGACCCCGCCCTGACCTCCGACAGCTTCGTCCTGAACGTCCTGAAGGCGCAGCCGGGCGACCTCGTGGGCGCGCTGCCCGAGATGTCCGAGAAGACCCCCGAGGCGATCGCCCTCAAGCAGAAGTTCAAGGCCCTGAACGCAGCCTTCAACTTCCAGGCGGACGGCAGCCTGCCGGCGAACGGGGCGCTGTTCGACGGCGGGGCGAGCGTCCAGACGCTGGAAGACGGCTTCCATGCGAACTACCAGACGACCGCCCTTCAGGACGACAAGCGCAAGACGTCGGTGTTCCAGGCGCGCCTGTCGAACATGAAGACGATCAACGATCTGCTGGGTCGCGATGCGGCCTTTGGCAAGGCGGCGTTCGACTACATCCTCGTCGCCTTCGACATCGACCCGAAGACCGAGTCGTCGATGAAGATCCGTCGGGTCCTGCTCAGCGATCCGTCCGATCCGAACAGCTACGTCAGCAAGCTCAAGGACGAGCGTTACGAGCGACTTGCCGCCGCCTTCAACTTCGGTGCGGACGGAAAGACGACGACGCAGCGTCTTGCGCAGTCCACATCGGCGCAGACGGCGACCGGTTCGCTCTATGCCGCGTCCTTCGGCAAGGACGTGAACGACGCGAAGAAGGAGGTCATCAAGGCGGACACCAAGGCGTATCTCACGGCCATGGGCCAGATCCGTTCGCTGGACGACCTCGTCGCCGACACGGCGACGGTCAAGTATGCGCTCCGGGCCTACGGGCTGCAGGACGAGACCATCTCCGATCGCGACCTGCGCAAGCTCCTGACGAGCGATCTGTCCGATCCGAAAAGCTTCGCCAATGCCAAGGGCGACAAGAAATACGTCCAGTTCGTCCAGGCCTTCAACTTCACGCCGGAGGGAACGATCCAGCGCGATGCGGAAGGGGCGCAGAGCGGCGCGAAGCTCCTGTCGACCCAGAACCAGTTTCTTCTCCAGACGATGGAGAAGCAGGTCGGGGAACAGAGCGAGGGTGGGCGGCTCGCACTGTATTTCCTGCGCAAGGCGCCCGATGTGACGAGCGCCTACGGCATCCTCGCCGACAAGGCTCTCTTCGAGGTCGTGCGCACTGCTCTCGGCCTTCCGGCGAGCATTGCCAGCATGGACATCGAGAAGCAGGCGAAGCTCCTGGAAGCGAAGATCGATTTCACCGATTTCCAGGACGCCAAGAAGCTCGACAAGTTCATCGCGCGCTTCTCGACGCTCTACGACACCGCGAACGCGAGTGCCGCGACCTCGCCCGCCGTGGCACTGCTGGGCGGCAGCGCCGGCTCGAATGGGATCCTCGGTTTCCTGTAGGCCGAGATGAGGGGCTAGCAGCCCCTCGCACCCACGTAGATCGCGTAGAGCGAGCGCGTCGCGGTGATGAACAGGCGGTTGCGCCGTGCGCCGCCGAAGCAGAGGTTGGCAACGACCTCGGGCACCCGGATCTTGCCGAGGCGCGTGCCGTCCGGGGCGAAGCAATGCACGCCGTCCGCAGCGCTCGACCAGAGGTTGCCTTGCGTGTCGACCCGGATGCCGTCCGGCACCCCGGCGTCGATATGGCAGAACACGCCGTCGTCCTTCAGCCTCTCGCCCTCGACGCGGAAACGCCGGATATGTGTCGGCGCGCCATGAGTGTGGCTGGCGCCGCTGTCGGCCACGTAGAGCAGGCTTTCGTCCGGCGAGAAGGCTAGCCCGTTGGGCTGCAGAAAGTCGTCCACGACCCTCGTGATCGCGCCGCTCCCACCGTCCACGCGGTAGACGCCGCGCGCCGGCTGCTCGGGTTCGGCCCGATTGCCCTCGTAGTCGCCCATGATCCCGTAGGTCGGATCGGTGAACCAGATCGAGCCGTCCGAGCGCACCACGAGGTCGTTGGGCGAGTTCAACCGCTTGCCGGCGAAGCCGTCGGCGACGACGGTGATCGTTCCGTCGATTTCCGTGCGGGTGACGCGACGCGTGCCGTGCTCGCAGGACAGAAGCCGTCCCTGGCGGTCGCGCGTGCTGCCGTTGGAGTAGTTCGAGCCCTGGCGGAACACCGAGGTGCCGACATCGGGGATGTGGCGCATCATCCGGTTGTTGGGAATGTCGCTCCATACGAGGTGCCCGGCGTCGGCGATCCAGATCGGCCCCTCCGCCCAGCGGCAGCCGTCGAAGAGCTGTTCCAGCTCGACGTTGAGAAGCGTCAGCGCCTCGAAACGCTCGTCGTCGACCTCGTAGGGCGTCATGATCGCCATGGGCGTTTCCTTCAGTTGCGACCGGTCTTCGGACCGCCGGCGACCGTGATGATCGCGATGATGATGAGGCCGGTGAGGAGGAGACGCAGCCCGGCACCGACGCCGAACGTGTTTAGCATCGTCACCAGCAGGTAGAGGAAGATCGACGCGCCCCAGAGCCCCGGCACGTTGGACTGCCCGCCCGACACGGACGAGCCACCGACGACCACCACGGCGATGGACGCCAACAGGTATTCCTCGCCCATGTTGAGCGACGAGCCGCCGGAGAAGCCGGCCAGCACCGCGCCGCAGAGGCCGGCGAGCACCGCCGACAGGACATAGGTCGCCCAGCGCAGCCGCTCCACGCGAATGCCGGCGAGCAGGGCAGCGCGCGGGTTCTGCCCGATCGCGGAGATCGAGCGCCCGTAAACGGTGCGATGAAGCAGGATGCCCATCACGGCGCACAGAAGCAGCGTGGCGATCGCGAGATAGGGGATGCCGAGAACGCGACCGGTGGCGAAGTCCCCGAAAGCCTCCGGCGGGCGCACGCGCAGGCCGCGTCCATAGGCGATGGCTACCGACTGGATGAGGAAGCTTGCGGACAGCGTCGCGATGATCGGCGGGATCTGAAGGAGGCGGATCAGCGCGAAGTTGAAGCACCCGACCGCGACGCCGACGCCGAGCGCCGCCAGCAGCCCCGGCAGGATCATCGCGTCGCTGCCACCCATCACCGTCATCGACACGGCGCCCGCCAGCGCGATGGTTGAGGGAATGGACAGGTCCACATTGCCCGGACCGGTGGTGATGACGAACATCTGCCCGAGGCCGACGATCACGTACATGGTCGCGAATGTGAGCGCGGTGGACAGGATCTGCCCGGCGCCGGTGCCGCCGGTGAAGGCGATCGTTGCGAGAAACACCGCGCCAGCACCCAGGAACGAGAAGACCCAGGGGCGCGAGGGCGCCGCGCTTCGCACGGCCGGGGAGGGGGTGGTCGCGCCGCTCATGCCGCCTGCCTTTCCACGCGATTGACGAGCGCGCGCAGCGCCAGCACGACGATCAGGATCGCCCCCTGCGCGCCGATCTGCCAGTCCGGCGAAATGCGCATGAAGGAGAGGAGCGAGCCCGCCAGCGTCAGGGTCAGGGCGCCGAGCACCGCGCCCACCGGCGAGATGCGTCCGCCCGTGAATTCGCCGCCGCCGAGGATCACGCCCGCGATCGACAGGAGCGTGTAGCGCAGCGCGATGTTGGCATCGGCCGACGTCGTGAGCCCGACGAGCGCGAGGCCCGACAGGACGCCGAAGAAGCCGCAGAGCGCATACATCGTCATCTTCGCGCGCAGCAGCGACCAGCCGGCGCGCTGCACTGCTTGCGCATTGCCGCCGGCGCCGCGCAGCACCGTGCCGAAGGAGGAGCGCATCAGGAGGAAGTGCCCAGCGATCGCCAGGAGCGCGCTCGCGATGATGGCGAGCGGCACCAGCGGCGTCTTGAGCTTAACGAGGCCCGAGAGCCAGGCCGGCGCGCTGCCGCCGGGGCTCGGCAAAAGCAGCACCGCCGCGCCGAGCCAGACGAAGCTCATGCCGAGCGTGACGACAATGGAGGGCAGGTTGCGCAGGTGGATCAGCGCGCCGAGAAGCGCATAGACGCCGATGCAGCCGAGAAGCGCGAGGAGCCCCAGGAGCGGCGCGTCGTTCAGCAGCGTCGCGCCGATGCAGGCGACGAAGGACACGAAGCCGCCGATCGAGAGGTCGAGGTCGTTGACCGCGATCACGCAGAGCTGCGCCATCGTGGCCAGCGCGATCGGCAATGCGAGGTTGAGCATCAGCGACAGGCCGAGATAGCTCATGGCGCGCGGCTGGATGACGAAGATCGCAACGAGGAGCAACGCCAGCGAGACCGGCGGCAGGAGGTCTCGCAGCGTCCGGGCGAGGGCTGGGCTGCGCGTCATGCCGCGCTCTCCTCGAACGAGGATTGCAGCACGCGGGCTTCCGACAGTTCGCTGCGGGCCATGTCGGCGACGATCCGCCCCGATCGGAAGACGTAGACGTGATCGCAGGCGCGCAACTCGTCGAACTCCGTGGTGTACCAGAGGAAGGTGCGGCCCTTGGCGGCCTCAGCGCGGATCAGCGCGTAGACCTCCTGCTTGGTGCCGATGTCGACGCCGCGCATCGGGTCGTCCATCAGCACGATCTCGGCGTCGGAAGCGAGCGCTCGGGCGAACAGCGCCTTCTGCTGGTTGCCGCCCGACAGCGTCAGGATGCCGTTTCCCATGTCGGGCGTGCGAATGGCGATGCGCGCCTTCCACGCGTCCTCCATCGCCCGCTCGGCCCTGGCGTCGATGAGGCCGAAGCGGCTGAGGGCCGACAGCGAGCGCACGGTGACGTTGCCGCCGATCGACCAGAGCGGAAACACGCCGTCGCTCTGCCGGTCCCCGGCCACGAACGCCGTGCGTCCATGGAGTTCGGCGAAGCGCGAGCGGCCGCGCGAGGCGTTCTGCAGGAGGACGAGCAGCGCGGTCTGCCCGTGGCCGGCGAGCCCCCCGAGCCCGATGATCTCGCCCCGGCGCGCCTCGACGCGGCGTCCGTTGCCTTGGCGGGGCGGGGCGGCCGCGGCGACCACGGGAGTTCCGGAACGTTCGGCGGCCGTTTCGGGCTCGCTCCCAGTGTCGTCCGTATGCGCCACGTGGCCCATGGCCTCGACGAGCGAGTGGCGGGTGAACTCGGAGGCGGGGCGGTCGGCAACGACCCTACCGTCGCTCATCACGGTGATGCGGTCGCAGGTGTCGAGGATCTCGCCGAGGATGTGCGAGATCAGGACGACGCTGCCGCCCTCGGCCACGAAGCGACGCACATGGGCCAGAAGCTGGCCCGCGACCTGGGCGTCGAGCGAGGAGGTCGGCTCGTCGAGGATGACGAGCGACAGCGGGGTCTCCCCGGCTGCGAAGACGGTAGCGATCTCCACCATCTGCCGCTGGCCGAGGGCGAGGTCGGACACGAGATCGCCCGGCCGGATACCATGGCCGGGAAAGATCGCGTCGAGCTGTCCCGTGATCAGCGTCGCGGCGCGCGCCCGCCAGCCGAACCCGCGCAGGAAGGCATGTCGCACCCGCGCATTCTCGGCCACCGTCAGGTTGGGGCAGAGGGAGAGTTCCTGGAACACGCAGCGCACGCCGAGGCGGCCCGCGCGCTCGACGGAATATCGGCCCGTTTCGTCCGATCCTGCGACCGACAACGTGCCGGTGTCCGGCCGAACGTTGCCGGCCAGGACCTGCATCAGCGTGGACTTGCCAGCGCCGTTGTGGCCGGCGAGCCCGACGCATTCGCCAGCGGCGATCGCGAAGTCGACACCGCCGAGTGCCCGCACCGCGCCATAGGCCTTGGTGACGCCCTGGAGGTCCACCAGCGGACGCACGGAGGCGTTGGCGGGCGCGGCGCCGCCGTCGGATTGCATCATGGAAACACTCACAGGGCTGCTTCGGCGTGGTGTTCAGACGTCGGAGGGGAGCGCGTCCCCTCCGCCGTCAAAGGTCACTTCGCCTCGGCGATCACTTGTTTGGCGTCGTCCTGGCTGTATTCGACATTCGCGACGCCGCCTTCCGGCGTCGTCTTCAGCGACTCCTCGAGCCCGGCCTGGTCGATCGACAGGAACGGCACGACGAGGTCCTTCGGGACCTCCTGACCGTCGAGGATCTGCTGCGCCACCCAGAAGGCCAGCGTCGAGACGCCCGGTGCGATGGAGACCGACATGGTCTCGTACCCGTCCTTGTCCTTCTGCTGCTTCCACCAGGCGAGTTCGTCCTGGCGGTTGCCCATGATGATCGTGGGGGTCGGGCGGCCGGCCGCCGCGAAGGCTTCGGCCGCGCCGAACCCGTCGCCGCCCTGCGTCACGACGCCGACCACCTGCGGAATGCTGGGCAGGACGCCCGCCACCGACTTCTGCGCCACGGTCTGTGTCCAGTCGCCCTGGACCTCGGAGACGATCTTGAACTTCGAGTTGGCGGCGACGCCGGCCGCGATGCCCTCGTGGATCTCGGTATCCACCGAGGTGCCGGCGAGACCGCGGATCTCCAGGAGATTGCCGCCGTCCGGATAGCGCTTGGCGAGGTAGTCGATCTGGCCCGACCCCATCTTCTTGAAATCGACGGCCACGCGCCATGCGCAGGGCTCGGTCACGATGCCGTCGAAGGAGACCACCGTGATGCCGGCGTCGCAGGCTTCCTTCACCGCGCCGTTCAGCGCGGTCGGCGAAGCAGCGTTGATGACGATGGCGTCGTAGCCCTGCAGGATCATGTTCTGGATCTGCGCGGCCTGTTCGGTCGCCTGGTTCTCCGCCGTGGTGAAGGCGTCGGCCGACTTCACGACACCGTCCGCGACGGCCTTGTCGGTCACCGTCTTCCAGCTCTGCAACATGGCCTGGCGCCAGGAATTGCCGGCATAGTTGTTGGACAGGGCGATGGTCTTGTCGGCGGTGTCGGCGAAAGCCGATCCGGCGGCGAACAGACATGCGGCGGCGGTGCCCGCCATCAAGAGACGCGTTGCGATCATAGGTCCTCCCATGGGCCGCTTCGGCCCCTCCCGTTCCAGGTCCGCACGAGGCCGCACGGACAGGGCCGCTCCCGACGGCTGGACCGGAGTGTTGACCATCGCGGGCCTCCCTGTCCAATCCGGTTCGTGCAAGACGTTTGCGGGTTCCCGCAAATGGCTTGCCGGGAACCCGGTGTCTCCCATGCGATCGGCACTGGCGGCCCCGGCGCAAACATGGTGCGATCCCCGGCATGACGATGCGCCTTCATTCCCCGCGCCGATCCGTGCGCTCTCGCACCCTGCCGGGGGCGGAAGCCGTGTTCGGCCATCTCCTGCGCATCTCGCGGGCGCTCGCCGGCCATCTCGATTTCCAGGCCGCCATCCAGGCCGTATCGGCGGAACTCGGCGACGTGCTGCCGCACGACCATCTCGACGTCTGCCTCCTCGGCTCCGGCGGCAACATCCATGCGGCCTACGAGGCGGGGCTGCACACCGACTGGAGCCTTACCGCCCACCCGATTCCCGTTTCCGGCAGCCCGATCCGCCGCATCCTCCTCGGCCACGAGCATGCGATGGTGACGGGCGACGCGACGCAGGACCCGCGCTTCGGGTTCGAGGGCGCCTTCAACCATCCGATCTTCGACCAGAACCTGCGCTCGCGCATCCATGCCGCTATGCTGGTGCGCGGCGAGGTGATTGGCGCGTTCTCCTGTTCCAAGCACGATGCCGGCTTCTATGGCGAGGAGGACGTGACGCTCGCCAGGCACGTCGCGGAAATGCTGGCCCCCTACTTCTATGCCCTGCGCGCCAGCCAGGACGCCCGCCGGCTCGCCATCGAGGAGGCCGAAGGCCGGGCGCGCGAGGAGGGTCTTCGCGAAGGAGCGCTGCGGCTGACGGAGGAACTGGAGCGCGAGCGCCAGCGCATCGGCATGGATCTGCACGACCAGACGCTGGCCGACCTCACCCGGATCGTTCGCCGGCTGGAAACGGTGCGCGACGGCGCGCCCGCGCCGGACACGCTGTCGCCGGCCATCGATGGGCTGCACCGCTGCGTCGACGAGCTTCGCCGCATCATCGACGACGCGCGGCCCAACGTCCTCGAACTCTTCGGCTTCGCGGAAGGCGTGGAGGATTTTCTCGGCCGCGCGCTCGCCGATACCGGCATCGAGTGGCGCCTGGAGGATGCGAGCGAAGGGCTCGTGGACACGCTGGATCCCGCGCTTCGCGTCGCACTGTTCCGCATCGTGCAGGAAGCCGTGAACAACGCCACGCGCCATGCCGAGCCCTCGCTGATCAAGGTCGGGATCGGCCACGGGCGCGACGGCGCCTTGCGCATCGAAGTCCGCGACGATGGGACCGGCTTCGCCCCCATGCCGCAGCGGCGGCGCGTCGGCGGCATCCGCAACATGCAGACCCGCGCCCGGCTGATCTCCGCGAGCTTCTTCCTCGACCGCCAGCCGGGCGGGCGCGGGACGCTGATGTCGCTCGTCCTCCCGATCGGTCCCGATGCGACGGGCGTCGCCCGATGAGTGCCGGCGAGATCCTGCTCGTCGAGGACGACGCCGTGCACCGTGCCTTCCTGCGCGACGTGATCCGCAACGTCCTGCCGGGCCGTGCGCTCATCGAGGCAAGCGACGGGGAAGAGGGCGAGCGGCTGGCGCGCAACCGCGACGCACGGGCGATCGTCGTCGATCTCCAGATGCCGCGCCGAACGGGCGTCGACATGGCGCGTTCGCTGTGGCGCGACAGGCCGGACACCAGCATCCTCTTCTGGTCGAACTATGCCGACGAGGCCTATGTGCGCGGCGTCTCGCGCATCGTGCCGGCGGGCGCCGCCTACGGCTACATCCTGAAGTCGGCCTCGGAGGAGCGCCTGGGCCTCGCCCTGAAGGGCGTCTTCGTCGAAGGCCAGTGCGTCATCGACCGCGAGATCCGCGGCGTGCAGCAGAAGGCGGCCAATCGCTCGGAAGGGCTGTCCGATGTCGAGTACGAGGTGCTGGTCGATCTGGCGCTCGGCCTCACAGACCGGATGATCGCCGAGCGGCGCGGCATCTCGCTCCGCAGCGTCCAGAACCGGCTGCAGCAAGTCTACGAGAAGGTCGGGGCCTATCAGGGCGCAAACGGCGCGGACCTCTTCAACCTGCGCACCCGCGCCGTCAGCCTGGCGCTGATGCGCCGCCTTCTCAACCGCGCGGGGCTGGACCAGGCCGAGGCCGAGTTGCAGGCCTGGCTGGAGCGCCATGAGAGACGATCGCCTGCCGGATAGCCGAGTGGATGGCCAGCCGCCCCGGCTCACGCCCTCCGTGTGCGGCAAACGCGATGTCGCTTGCCTCGCCCGTGCCGAGGGTGCACTTCCGGTGCGGGAGGACAAGCGAATGGACACCACCACGTTGACCGATGCCGCCGAGACGGGACAGGCGCTTCTCCAGCTGTTCGGAAGCCGCGCGGTTCTGCTCGATCCCCTCGATACCCAGCGCTACCGGCGCGACTGGCATGGCGACGTCGAGGGCAGCGCCGTGGCGGTGCTGCGCCCCGGAGATACGGCCGAGGCGTCGGCGATGGTGCGCTTCTGCGCCGAGAACGGTCTCGCCGTGGTCCCGCAGGGCGGCAATACCGGGCTCGTGCTCGGCGCGCTGCCGACCAGCGCGCGTGGCCATGTCGTGGTCTCGATGGAGCGCATGAACCGCATCCGGGGCATCGACGCGGCGGACTTCTCGGCCGTGGTCGAGGCTGGCTGCGTCCTGGCCGCCATCAAGGAGGCGGCGGAGGCGGAGGATCTGTTCTTCCCGCTGTCCCTCGGCGCGGAGGGCAGCTGCCAGATCGGCGGCAACATCTCGACCAATGCCGGGGGCATCAACGTCCTGCGCTACGGCATGACGCGCGAGATGATCCTCGGCCTCGAGGTCGTGCTCGCCGACGGCACGGTGTGGAACGGCCTGTCGACGCTGCGCAAGAACAATTCGGGCCTCGACCTCAAGCAGCTCTTCATCGGTGCCGAGGGCACGCTCGGCCTGATCACGGCCGCCGCGATCCGCCTTGTGCCGAAGCCGAGCCGTGTCGAGACCGCGTTCCTGGCGCTTGGCGACCGGAACGACGTCATGGCGCTTTATGCGCTGGCCCGGCGCGAATGTTGCGATCTCCTTTCGGCGTTCGAGCTGGTTCCGCCGGAAGGCATGATGCTGGCCAAGGAGGCCGATCCGAGCCTCGCGCTGCCGCAGATCGCAGCGGCCCCCGCCTATGCCCTGATCGACGTGTCGGCCACGGGTTCGCTGGATCTTAAACCCCTCGTCGAGCGCTTCTTCGAACTCGCCATGGATCGGGGCTACGTGATCGACGGCGTGCTGGCCGCGTCCCAGGCGCAGGCGGCCGACCTCTGGCAGATCCGCGACGGCATGAACGAGGGTCAGGCGAAGCGCGGCGTGCATCTGCGCACCGACCTGTCTGTGCCGCCGTCGAAGGTCGCCACGTTCATCGCGGACGGCATGGCGGAGATCGCCGCCCGGCTTCCCGACTGCCTGCCCGTCGCCTACGGGCATGTCGGCGACGGCAACATCCACTTCAACGTGCTGCCGCCTGCGGGCATCTCGCGCGAAGAGCGCGACGCCAAGCTCTACCTCGCCAAGACGACGCTCAACGCGATCGTCGATCGCTACGCCGGCGGCATCAGCGCCGAGCACGGCATCGGCCGGTTGAAACGGGACGATTTCGCCGCCCGACGCTCGGCGGTCCAGCAGGACATCCTCCTCGGCATCAAGGCGCTTCTCGACCCGGCCGATCTCTTCAACCCCGGCTGCCAGACCGCCTCGCCGCGCGACGGAACGGACGTCACGGTGTTCTAGAGCCCGCCCATCGCAGTCAGTTCACCGGACGTGCTGAACGCGGCATCGTCCGGAGGCGAAAGCGGACACGGCTTTCGCGGGATACTCAGCCCGCGACGGTCTCCGTCAGGGTCCGGCGCACGGCCTGCCGCCAGCCCTTCAGTTTCTGGCCGCGCCGCACGGCATCCATCGTCGGTTCGAACCGGCGCTCCAGGCGCCAGCGGGCGGAGAAACCGTCCATGTCGGGCCAGGCGCCGCAGTGCCGTCCCGCCAGCCAGGCCGCGCCGAGCGCGGTGGTCTCGAGGACGGTCGGCCGATCTACCGGCGCGTCGAGGATGTCGGCGAGGCGCTGCATCGTCCAGTCGCTGGCGACCATGCCGCCGTCGACCCGCAGCACCGTGTCCGCCGCGCCTGGCCAGTCGAGCCGCATCGCCGACAGGAGGTCGGCCGTCTGGAAGCAGACGGCCTCCAGTGCCGCGCGCGAGATCTCGTTCGGCCCCGTGTTGCGTGTGAGGCCGTAGATCGCGCCCCGCGCATCGGCGTCCCACCAGGGCGCGCCGAGCCCGGTGAAGGCGGGGACGAGATAGACGTCCTGCGTGTCGTCCGCCCTGTCCGCCATGGGCCCGGTGTCCGACGCCTTCTCGACGAGCCGCAACCCGTCGCGCAGCCATTGCACGGCGGCACCCGCGATGAAGATCGAACCCTCCAGCGCGTAGGTCGTCCGGCCGTCGATGCGGTAGGCGATCGTGGACAGGAGGCGGTTGGCCGAGCGCACGCGCTCCGCGCCGGTGTTGAGGACGGCGAAGCACCCCGTGCCGTAGGTCGATTTCATCATGCCGGGCTGGAAGCAGGCGTTGCCGAGCGTCGCGGCGTGCTGGTCCCCCGCCATTCCGCAGATGCGGATGGCCTCGCCGAAGAGCGAGGCGTCGGTCGTGCCGAAGTCGGCGGCGCAGTCGCGCACCTCCGGCAGGATCGCGCGGGGCACGTCGAGGAGCCTCAGAAGCTCGTCGTCCCACTCGTTGCGCGCGGTGTCGAAAAGCATGGTGCGCGAGGCGTTGGTGGCGTCGGTCGCATGGACGCGTCCGCCCGTCAGCCGCCACAGAAGGAACGTGTCCACCGTGCCGAAAGCGAGCTTGCCGCTTTCCGCCTTCGCCCGCGCGCCGGAGACGTGATCGAGCATCCAGGCGATCTTGGTGCCCGCAAAATAAGGGTCGACCACGAGGCCCGTGCGTTCGGAGATCAGCCCCTCGGCGCCGTCCTCCACGAGCGTCCGACAGATGTCGGCCGTGCGCCGGTCCTGCCAGACGATGGCGTTGTGAATGGGCTGGCCGGTCTCCCGGTCCCAGATCAGCGTCGTCTCGCGCTGGTTGGTGATGCCGATGCCGGCGATGTCCCGGCCCGAGAGCGAGGCGTCGGCAAGGGCGGTCTTCACGGTCTCCACCACCGTGCGCCAGATCTCCTCCGGATCGTGCTCGACCCAGCCGGAGCGCGGCAGGATCTGCTCGAACTCCTGCTGCCCGACGCCCACCACGCGGAACGAGTCGTCGAAGACGATGGCGCGGGAGGACGTGGTGCCCTGGTCGATCGCCAGCACGTATCCGGTCATGAGGCGGTGCCCTTTATCGTTAAACGGGTGCGGGAGGGCCGACGATCCGGCCCTCCCGCTCATGCGTCACGCGGTGGCGGTCACTTGGCCGGAGCCGCGTCCGCCCAGCTCTTCACCAGCTCGTCGTAGTTGACGGTGATCGGCTTCTCCTTCTCGTTCTCCTTCTTGAGCTGAGGCGCGATCGTGCCGTTCTTCTGCGCTTCGGCGTTCCAGTAGGCGAGGTCGTGCTCTTCGTTGAGCTTCGGCCCCTTGTCGCCCTGGATGCCGGCGCGCTCGAGGCGGGCCATCACCTTCTCCTGCTCCTCGCACAACGAATCCATCGCCTGCTGCGGCGTCTTGTTGCCGGCCGCGGCATCGCCGATCGCCTGCCACCAGAGCTGCGCGAGCTTCGGGTAGTCGGGAACGTTGGTGCCGGTCGGCGACCACTGCTTGCGGGCCGGCGAGCGGTAGAACTCGACGAGGCCGCCGAGATCCTTGGCGCGATCGGTGAAGCTCTGGTGCCGGATCGTGGATTCGCGCACGAAGGTGAGGCCCATGTGGCTCTTCTTCACGTCCACCGTCTTGGAGGTGACGAACTGGGCGTAGAGCCAGGCGGCCTTGGCGCGCTCGGTCGGGGTGGACTGCATCAGCGTCCAGGAGCCGACGTCCTGGTAGCCGAGCTTCATGCCGTCGACCCAGTAGACGCCGTGCGGCGAGGGGGCCATGCGCCACTTCGGCGTGCCGTCCTCGTTGACCACCGGCAGACCCTTCTTGACGGCGTCGGCCGTGAAGGCCGTGTACCAGAAGATCTGCTGGGCGATCTCGCCCTGCGCCGGCACGGGGCCGGACTCGGAGAAGGTCATGCCCTGCGCCTGCGGCGGGGCATAGGCCTTCAGCCACTCCAGGTATTTCTCGATCGAGTAGACGGCCGCCGGGCCGTTGGTGTCGCCGCCGCGCGCCACGCACGAGCCGACCGGCTGCGACTGGTCGTTGACGCGGATGCCCCATTCGTCGACCGGCAGGCCGTTGGGCAGGCCCTTGTCGCCGTTGCCGGCCATCGACAGCCAGGCGTCGGTGAAGCGCCAGCCGAGCGAGGGGTCCTTCTTGCCATAGTCCATATGGCCGTAGACCTTCTTCCCGTCGATCTCGCGGCCGGTGAAGAACTTGGCGATGTCCTCGTAGGCCGACCAGTTGACTGGCACGCCGAGGTCGTAGCCGTATTCCTTCTTGAAGTCGGCCTTGTTCTTCTCGTCGTTGAACCAGTCGTACCGGAACCAGTAGAGGTTGGCGAACTGCTGGTCGGGAAGCTGGTAGAGCTTCTTGTCCGGCGCGGTGGTGAAGCTGGTGCCGATGAAGTCGGCGATGTCGAGCGTCGGGGACGTCACATCCTTGCCGTCGCCGGCCATCCAGTCGGTGAGGTTGCGGACCTGGTTGTAGCGCCAGTGCGTGCCGATCAGGTCGGAATCGTTGACGTAGGCGTCGTAGATGTTCTCGCCCGACTGCATCTGCGTCTGCAGCTTCTCGATCACGTCGCCTTCGCCGATGATGTCGTGCGTCAGCTTGATACCGGTGATGTCGGAGAAGGCCTTGGCGAGGACCTTCGACTCGTAGTCATGGGTCGTGATATTTTCCGAGACGACCTTGATCTCCATGCCGGCGAAGGGCTTCGCGGCATCGATGAACCACTGCATCTCGGCTTCCTGCTCGGCGCGCGAGAGGCTCGACTGGTCCTTGATCTCGGCATCGAGGAACGACTTCGCCGCGTTCATGTCGGCGAAAGCGGGGCCGGTGGCGAGCGCGATAGCCATTCCGGCCGCGCTCATCATCCAATGTTTCTTCATGTCGGTCTCCTCCCAAAAACCTTAAAGTCTGCAGCCGGTCGGCAAGGCCCTCCCGCGCGACCGGCCGCGCGCGATGGGGTTCGAAACCGCTTCAGACGAAGCGGAACACCAGCCCCGCATAGACGAGGCACACCCCGAGCGCCCACCAGAGGTCGGCATCGGGGAAGAAGAACAGCGAGCCCAAGCAGATGAAGGCCGAGCCGAGCAGCGAGACGAAGAGGCGGTCGCCGCGCGTCGTCTCGAAGCGAAGGACCCCGTGGCGCGGTCCCCCGCCGGGCGAGGCCACCTCCCACACGCCCATCATCGCGATCAGCGCGAAGATGCAGAGGAAGAAGGCGGCGGTCGGCCAGGTCCAGGCCATCCATGAGAAGTTCATGTGTGCCTCCTCAGACGCGGCCCAGGGCAAAGCCCTTGGCGATGGTGTTGCGCAGGAACGGGCTCGAACGATCCATCACACTCTCCCCAGGGCAAAGCCCTTGGCGATGTAGTTGCGCACGAACCAGATCACGATCGCGCCGGGGATGATGGTCAGGGCACCCGCCGCCGCCAGAACGCCCCAGTCCATGCCGGAGGCCGAGACCGTGCGCGTCATGATCGCCGAGATGGGCTTGGCGTCCGTAACCGTCAGGGTGCGCGCGATCAGGAGCTCGACCCACGAGAACATGAAGCAGAAGAAGGCCGCGACGCCGACGCCGCTCGCGATCAGCGGCATGAAGATCTTGAAGAAGAAGTGAGGGAACGAGTAGCCGTCGATATAGGCGGTCTCGTCGATCTCCTTCGGCACGCCGGACATGAAGCCTTCCAGGATCCACACCGCCAGTGGCACGTTGAAGAGGCAGTGGGCGAGCGCCACGGCGATATGCGTGTCGATGAGACCGAAGGCCGAGTAGAGCTGGAAGAAGGGCAGGGCGAAGACGGCCGGCGGCGCCATGCGGTTGGTCAGCAGCCAGAAGAACAGGTGCTTGTCGCCGAGGAACCGGTAGCGCGAGAAGGCGTAGGCCGCCGGCAGCGCCACCGACACCGAGATCACCATGTTCATCACGACGTAGATGATCGAGTTGATGTAGCCGTTGTACCAGGAGGGGTCGGTGAAGATCGTCCGGTAGTTCTCGAGGGTCGGATTCTGCGGCCACAGCGTGAAGGTCGAGACGATCTCCTGGTTCGTCTTGAAGCTCATGTTGACGAGCCAGTAGATCGGCAGGAGCAGGAACAGGATGTAGAGCGCCGGGATCAGCGCCTTCGGGCGGAACCGGCCGGAGGCCATGCGCGAGCGCGCCTTCAGGGCATTCTCCGAATGAAGGGCCGGCGGAATGGCGCCATGCGCTTCCGTGGCGGGGGAGACGGCCGTGGCACTCATGCGTGGTCTCCCGTGTTCGGCCGGTCGGTCCCGGCATTGGTCATGACCGTGTAGAAGACCCAGGAGAGAAGCAGCACGATCAGGAAGTAGATCAGGCTCATGGCGGCGGCGGGACCGAGGTCGAACTGCCCGACCGCCGTCTTCACGAGGTCGATCGACAGGAAGGTCGTCGAGTTGCCGGGGCCGCCGCCCGTCACCACGAAGGGCTCGGTGTAGATCATGAAACTGTCCATGAAGCGCAGGAGCACGGCGATCAGCAGCACGCGGCCCATCTTCGGCAGCTGGATGTAGCGGAACACCGCCCAGCGCGAGGCGCCGTCGATCTTGGCGGCCTGGTAGTAGGCGTCGGGGATCGACACGAGGCCGGCGTAGCAAAGCAGCACGACGAGGCTCGTCCAGTGCCAGACGTCCATGACGATCAGCGTCGCCCAGGCGTCGAACGAATTCTGCACGTAGTTGTAGGGGATTCCGAGGCTCGCCAGCGTGTGGCCGAGGAGGCCGATGTCGGTGCGCCCGAACACCTGCCAGATCGTGCCGACGACGTTCCAGGGAATGAGGAGCGGCAGCGCCATCAGGACGAGGCAGACCGGCACCCAGATACCCTTCTTCGGCATGGCGAGCGCTACGAGGATGCCGAGCGGCACCTCGATCGCGAGGATGATGGCGGAGAAGATGAGGTTGCGCACCAGCGCATCGTGGAAGCGCGAGGACTGGAGGACGTCGGTGAACCATTCGGTTCCCGCCCAGAAGAACTCGTTGTTTCCAAACGAGTCCTGCACCGAATAGTTGACCACGGTCATCAGCGGGATCACCGCCGAGAAGGCTACCAGCAGGAGCACCGGCAGGACCATGAACCAGGCCTTGTTGTTCCAGGTCTTCTCCATCGCCTCAGGCCCTTTCCGCCACGAGCCAGCTGTCGGCATAGAGATTGACGGCGCCGGGCTCGAAGCGCACGGCGGCGTCGGCCGGCACTTCGGCACCCTCGGCGAGGATCGCGGCGAGCTTCTCGTTGCCGAGGCGTGCGCGCACGATGCGCTCGGAGCCGATATCCTCGATCTTGTCGATGCGGATGGGCATGGAGCCGTCGCTGCCCTGGGGCACGAGCCGTACGAACTCGGGCCGCACGCCGAGCTCCAGGCGCTTGGCCGTCGCGGGCGCCGCCAGGTCGGTCTCGACCGACCCGCCGTCCAGCACCGCCCGCCCGCCTTCGATACGGCACGGCAGGACGTTCATGCCGGGCGAGCCGATGAAGTAGCCGACGAAGGTGTGGCGGGGGCGCTCGAAGAGCTCCTTCGGTGTGCCGATCTGGACGACCTGGCCCTCGTACATCACGACGACCTTCTCGGCGAAGGTCAGCGCCTCGGTCTGGTCGTGCGTGACGTAGACCATGGTGGCCCGGAATTCGCGGTGCAGCTCCTTCAGAAGCGAGCGAAGGACCCATTTCATCTGCGGGTCGATCACGGTCAGCGGCTCGTCGAACAGAATGGCGTTGACGTCGTTGCGCACGAGGCCGCGGCCGAGCGAGATCTTCTGCTTCTCGTCCGCCGTGAGGCCGCGGGCCTTGCGGTCGGCCTTCGGCGTCAGCGCGAGGCGGTCGAGCATGGTGGCGACGCGGGTGCGGATCTCGGCCTCCGGCACCTTCCGGTTGCGCAGCGGAAAGGCGAGGTTCTCGGCCACCGTCATCGTGTCGTAGATCACGGGAAACTGGAACACCTGCGCGATGTTGCGCGCTTCCGGCGCCAGCTCCGTCACGTCCCGGTCGCCGAAGCGCAGACGCCCCTCGGACGGGACGAGAAGCCCCGAGATGATGTTCAGGAGCGTGGTCTTGCCGCAGCCGGAGGGGCCGAGCAGCGCATAGGCGCCGCCGTCCTCGAACACATGGTCCACCTCGCGCAGGGCATAGGTGCCGGCGCGCGCGAGTTCCGGGGTGTAGGCGTGGCGGATATGGTCGAGCTGGATCTTGGCCATCGGTTTGTCCTCAGGCCGCGCGTGCGAGGGCAGGGGCGGCGGCCCGCCCATCGGCGCCGAAAACGCGCATGTCGGCGGGGGCAAAATGCAGCGTGATCGGCTCGCCCCGTTCGGCCGAGCGCACACCCGGCAGGACGGCCACGATCCGCTCGCCGCCGAGTTCGGCATGGAGATAGGTCTGCGAGCCCGTGACCTCCGTCACCACGACGCGGGCTTCGAACGCAGCCGCACCGGGGGCGGCGGTGCCGGCCCGCAGATGGTGCGCACGAACACCGACGAGATAGTCGCCATCGGCAAGATTGGTTGCCGGGATCGAGAAGCCGTGCGGCGACGACAGGAGGCCGGCGCGTGCCGTCATGGCGAGGACGTTGAGCGGCGGATCGGAGAAGATGCGCGCGGTCTCGAGATCGGCCGGGCGGCGATAGACGTCGGGTGTCGGACCGAACTGGGTCACACGGCCCTTCGAAAGGGTGGCCGTATTGCCGCCGAGAAGCAGCGCCTCGGTCGGCTCGGTCGTGGCGTAGACGAAGATCGCGCCGCCCTCGGCGAAGATGCGCGGCAACTCTTCGCGCAGTTCCTCGCGGAGCTTGTAGTCGAGATTGGCGAGCGGCTCGTCGAGGAGAACGAGGTCGGCCTTCTTCACCAGCGCACGGGCGAGCGCGGTGCGCTGCTGCTGGCCGCCCGAAAGGTTCAGCACCGTGCGCTCGAGATAGGGCTCGAGCTTCAAGAGCTTCGCCGCGCCGGCCACCGCCTCTCGGATTTCCGCCTCGGTTCGACCCTTGACGCGCAGCGGCGAGGCGATGTTCTCGAAGACCGTCATTGACGGGTAGTTGATGAACTGCTGATAGACCATCGCGACGTTGCGCCTGGCCACGGGCACGCCGGTCACGTCGCGTCCGTCCATGTAGACGCGGCCGCTCGTCGGCCGGTCCAGGCCGGCCATCAGCCGCATCAGGCTGGTCTTGCCCGACAGCGTCGGGCCCAGCAGGACGTTGAGCGAGCCGCGCTGCAGCGTCAGGCTCACGTCCGCGATATGGGTCTCGGCGCCGACGCGCTTGCCGACCTGTTCCAGTAGCAGCACCAAGTCCTCCCGTGCAGCTTGTCCCGTCGTGTCATCGCCGCACCCTCCCCGGTGCGGTGTCGTTCATTCGGCCGCGAGGCCCGGACTTCGCTCGCGCGAGACGAGAGCCCGCAGGGTATCTTCCAGCGCCGCGGTCTCGGCGGGCGCAAAGCGCAGGCCGAGCTTGGAGCGGCGCCAGAGCACGTCCTCCGCGGTGCGGGCCCACTCATTGCGAACGAGCCATGCCACCTCGCGTTCGGTCAAGCCATGTCCGAGATCACGACCCCAATCCGCACCGGCTTCGCCTGCCATCGCGAGGGCGTCGGTGCCGTAAGCGCGCACCAGCCGGGCGCGCGTGAAGGGGGAGAGATCCGGTGCGGCATCGGCCAGCCGGGCTTCCAGTGCCGCGAGGCCATCGACCGGAAAGTCGCCGCCCGGCAGGGCAGCGGCGCCGGTCCAGGCCCCCTTCCGGGACCCCAACGCCTTCTCGATCGCTTCGACGACGTCTTCGGCGAGGCGACGATAGGTCGTGATCTTGCCGCCGAAGATGTTGAGAAGCGGCGCGCCGGCCGATTTGTCGACCTTCAGCACATAGTCGCGGGTGGCTTCCTGCGCCTTGGATGCGTGGTCGTCGAACAGCGGGCGCACGCCCGAGAAGGTCCAGACGATGTCCTCCCGCCGCAGGGGCTTTGCGAAATACTCGCTGGCGGCTTGAAGGAGATAGGTCGTCTCCTCCTCGCTGATCGCCGCCTGCCCGGGATCGCCGGAGTAGTCGCGATCGGTCGTCCCGACGAGGGTGAAATCGTCGTTGTAGGGGATGGCGAAGATGATGCGCCCGTCAGCGTTCTGGAAGATATAGGCGCGGTCGTGATCGTAGAGCTTGCGCATCACGATGTGCGACCCCTGGACGAGGCGGATGTTATGGGCGTCCGGCTTCGACAGCGCCGTCTGGATGACCCGGTCGACCCAAGGGCCGGCGGCGTTGACGAGGAAACGCGCCCCGACCGTCTCCGTCGCTCCGGTCTCGGCGTCTTCCAGCGAGATCAGCCAGCCGTCGCCGTCGCGGCGCGCGGCGGTGACGCGGGTTCGAACCTGGATGGTGGCGCCGCGCTTGGCTGCGTCCCGCGCATTCAGGACGACGAGGCGCGTGTCGTCGACGCGCGCGTCCGAATACTCGAAACCCTTGGAGAACTCCCGTTTCAACGGTGCACCGAGCGGGCCAGTGAGGTCCACGGTCTTCGTCGCCGCGAGCTTCTTCCGTCCGCCGAGATGGTCGTAGAGAAACAGGCCGAGCCGCAGGAGCCAGGACGGACGCAGGCCCGAATGGTGCGGCAGCACGAAGCGCAGGGGCTGAATGATGTGCGGCGCGATGGCCCACAGCACCTCGCGTTCCATCAACGCCTCGCGCACCAGGCGGAACTCGTGGTGCTCGAGATAGCGCAGGCCGCCATGGATCAGCTTCGTCGACCAGGACGAGGTCCCGCTGCCGAGATCCTTGGCTTCGGCGAGCCCCACCGAGTAGCCGCGACCCACCGCGTCGCGGGCGATGCCGCACCCGTTGATCCCGCCACCGATGATGAAAACGTCGAAGTGCCGCATGACTCCACCGCTTTCGCATTGCAGCAATAACCGCGCAGATGCGAAAGTCAGTCGATTAAAAGCGAAAATAAACGAAAGTCAAGCGACCTCAGCGGTCGCCGGCGGGTGCCGCCGTTTCGATCAGTCGCACGCCGGCCTGGCGACAGATGTCGCGCACTTCCTCCGACCCGCAGCGGTCGGTGACGAAGCTTTGCACCTGCGAGATATGGCCGATCCGAACCGGAGCGCTTCGGTCGAACTTCGAAGCGTCGGAGACGAGAATCACATGGCGGGCATTGGCCATGATGGCTTGTGCAACGCGCACCTCGCGGTAGTCGAAGTCGAGGAGGGCACCGTCCGAGTCGATGGCCGAAACGCCGACGATGGCGAAGTCGACCTTGAACTGGCGGATGAAGTCGACGGCCGCCTCACCGACGATCCCGCCATCGCTGCGCCGGATCACGCCGCCCACCACGATGACCTCGATCTGAGGACTCGGCCGCATCACGTTGGCGACGTTGAGGTTGTTGGTGATCACGAGGAGGCCCGCATGATGCAGGAGGGCCTGCGCGGCCGCTTCCGTCGTGGTGCCGATGTTGATGAAGAGCGAGGAACGGTCCGGCACGAGGTCGGCCGCCGCCCGGCCGATCTCCAGCTTCTCCACGGCGGCGATGGCGCGCCGCGCGTCGTAACCCACGTTCTCCGCCCCAGAGCCGAGCACGGCGCCGCCATGGATACGCGACAGGAGACGCTGTTCGCAAAGTTCGTTCAGGTCCTTGCGGATGGTCTGGACGCTGACCTCGAAACGGCTCGCCAGCGCATCCACCAGGACCTTGCCCTCACGTTTCGCGGCTTCGACGATCCGGGCCTGGCGTTCCGACAACATGGGCAACCTCGATCGACCGCGGGCAAAAACGAAAACGAAAGCGAAATGCTACGAAGCGAAACATAGTGTCAGTTGCACGGGAAAGGAAACGGTCCCAGCTTTGGGGGCGGAAACCATCGGCGGCAAATTCGGCCGCGCCTCTTTGACAGGCGACACGGTCGCCCTATAGAGCGGCCCCGTCGTATGGTTGACCAATTGTTGTGATCCATAGGCGGGAGGGACTGATGGATATCGTGAAGGAAAATCGAATGATGAAGGCAGCGAATTTCGCTCTGACGCGCGACGACATGGTGCGCATGGAAGGCGAGGATGCCGCCCGCACCAACCGGTCGCGCCGTGACAACCCCTACCGTCCGGGCAGTGCCGACTGGCGCGCCTGGTGCAACGGGTTCGAGACGGGCCGCTGAGCGGCACCGTGTCCTGACGCATGAAGCCGGACGGGTCGGCATGGATCGACCCGCCCATCCGCCTGTCAAAGGCAAGCCGAAAGCCCGATGATCGGCGCGTAGTTGACCAACGTCACCGCGACCGAGACGCCGGCGGCGCCGAGCGCGGTGCGAGCGAAGAAACCGGCCATCTCCTCGTCACCCTTCGCGCGGCGCGCCCTTCGCCAGACCCACGCGACGAGCAGCGCAAGCACGGCCAGATGGCCCATCCATACCGCCAGGAGAACGGCACGCTGGACGGAGATCGGCCCGATGCTGCGCGCCTCCCATCCGAACGCACACCCCACCGACAGAAGCGCGTAGAGCGACACGAAGGCGGAACTCCAGATCACCAGACCGGCAACGAGGACCAGAAGATTGGCGGCCGACCGGTCCCCGATCACGGTGCGATCCTTTCGACCTCGGCCAGCCACGGCATGATGGCGACGAAGGCGACGGCGACGACGCCGGACACCGCGGTGTAGCCCTGCCAAAGCGCCGATATCGAGAGGTCCGCGCTGCGCCGCGGCGAAACGATCCCGGCGCGGATGCGCCAGAGGCAGAACAGGGCAAAGACCGTGCCGAGCGCCGCATGAAGCGCGGCATAGACGAGGATCGCGGCCGTGAGCGCCAGATGCGCGTGCGCGGTCGGTGTCGGCACGAGAAGGACCGCCCATACGAGAAGCGCCGTTCCCGCTGCCGACGCGATCGCTGCCACGAGGACGCCGGGGAGGCCTGTCCCTCGCTTCAGCGCCGCGACAGCCGAATTCCCCCCGAGCGCGGCGGCCACGACAGCCAGTCCGGCCGCGGCAAGCAGCCCCGCGGGCAGTTCGGCCACCACCGGTGGCGGCCAGCCGGGGGCGACGAGCCAGAGAAACAGCGCGCCGAACAGGAGCGACGCGAAGATCGTGGCGTCGGCCAGGAGGACGAAGCTCATGCCCCACCACGACAACGGACGCGCGGTCTCGGCGTGGACGGGCAGGCGAAGACCCTGCCCGGCGTCGATCTCGCCGCGATCGACGGTCGCACCCGTGGCACGTGTCCAGAGGAGAAACAGGAACAGGGTCAAGCCGACGGCGGCGATCGCCAGCGGATAGACCTTGAACAGCAGCGAAAGGACGAACACGCCAGTCGACAGCGCGGTCGCAAGCGGCAGGACGGTCGGCTGCGGCAGCAGCTGGATCGCCTGTGGCTTGCCGGTCGCCATCTCCACCACCAGCGTTTCCTGCCAGTCGTTGCGGGGGATCGCAAGGTATCCTTTGCCGGCCGCGAGTGCCTGGCCGAGATCCGGGTCGGCGAAGAGGGGATCGCGCCCCTCGACCTGCGGCAGCGACGCGAAACCGTAGGACGGCGGCGGCGTCGCGGTCGCCCATTCCAGGCCGCCGGACGTCCAGGGGTTGCGCTGCGCCACGCGTCCGAAGCGGAACTGGAAGATGAAGTCGAAGGCGACCAGCGCGAAGCCCATCGTGGTCACGAAACCGCCGATGGAGGAGACGAGGTTCAGCCAGTCCCAACCGTAGCCGCTCTCGTAGGTGTAGTAGCGGCGCGGCATGCCGAGCAGCCCTGTCAGGTGCATGACGAGGAAGGTGAGGTTGAAGCCAATGAAGATGAGCCAGAAGGCGACGTGTCCGACGCCGTAGAGCGGCAGCCGGCCGCTGAAGTGCGGGAGGTAGTAGTAGGCGGCCGCCAGCATCGGGAACACGAAGCCGCCGACCAGCACATAGTGCATGTGGGCGACGACGAAGTGCGTGTCGTGCGCCTGCCAGTCGAAGGGCACGATCGCGAGCATGACGCCGGTCAGCCCGCCGCACACGAAGACCGCGAAGAAGCCGACGAGATAGAGCATCGGCAGCGTCAGCTTCGGCCGGCCCGCCATCATCGTACCGATCCACAGGAAGATCTGAACACCCGTCGGCACCGCTACGAGCACACTCGCCGCCGAAAAGAACGCCTGCGCCAGATGCGGGATGCCCACGGTGAACATGTGGTGGACCCAGAGGCCGAAGCTCAGGAAGCCCATGGCTGTGACCGAGACCACGATCCAGGAGTAGCCGAGCAGCCGATGTCCGACGAGGACCGGCAGGATCGTCGAGATCATGCCCGCCGCCGGCAGGAAGATGATGTAGACCTCCGGGTGCCCGAACAGCCAGAATAGGTGCTGCCAGAGAAGCGCATCGCCGCCGCGCAGCGGGTCGAAGAAGGGCAGATTGAAGGCGCGTTCCAGCTCCAGGAGGATGGAGCCGAGGATCAGCGGTGGAAAGCCGACGAGCATCATCCCGGCGGTGACGAGGATGTACCAGGCGAAGATCGGCATCCGGGCAAGCGACATGCCGGGCGCGCGCATCTTGAGGATCGAGACGGTGAACTCCACCGCTGCCGCCATCGCCGAAATCTCGACGAAGGTGATACCGAGCAACCAGACATCGGCGTTGATGCCGGGCGAATAGCGGCCCGACGAGAGCGGCGTGTACATGAACCAGCCGCTGTCGGGCGCGGCGCCGACGAGAAGCGCCATGATCAGGATCGAGCCGCCGAAGACATAGCACCAGAAGCCGTAGGCCGACATGCGGGGGAAGGCGAGATCGCGAGCGCCCAGCATCTTCGGGAGGAAGTACATCGCCAGCCCCTCGAACATCGGGATGGCGAACAGGAACATCATCACCGTGCCATGCATGGTGAAGATCTGGTTGTAGAGTTCCGGCCCGACGAAGGCGCTGCGCGGCGAGGCGAGTTGGGCGCGGATCAGCATCGACAGAATGCCGCCGATGGCGAAGAACACGAAGGCGGCCGCGATGAAGCGCCGGCCGATCACCGTGTGGTTCACGGCCGAAAGCTGGCCGAGGCCGCGCGGCGTGCGCCAGATGCGCTCCAGCTCGTGATGGAGACGGACGGGCTCGGCGGCGCTCATCGGCCCTCCTGCGGCAGGTCGGCGAGCGCGTCCTCGAGGTCGCCGACCTCGTGCGCCGCGACCGCGAACTTCATCGCGGGATGGCCGACCCCGCAGAACTCGGCGCAGACGCCGCCGTAGGCGCCCGGCCGGTCGGCCTGGAGGCGGATCGTGTTCACGTGGCCGGGTATGGCGTCGATCTTGCCGCCGAGACGCGGCACCCAGAACGAGTGGATGACGTCGGAGCCGACGACGCGGATGTCGACCGGCCGTCCGGCCGGAAGGTGCAGGACGTCGGCGCTTGTCCGTCCGTCCTCGTATCGGAAGCGCCAGGCCCAGCGGGTGGGATGCGCCTCCACCGTGTAGAGGCCCGGCGTGCCTGGATGGGCGAGCAGCCGTTCGCCGGTGAGAAGCGCGAAGACGAGGAGGGCGCTCAGCACCACGCCGGGAAAGGCGAGGCCGCCCCAGACGAGCCACCGCTTGGGCGGGACGTTGCGGCCGATGCCGGGTTTCCAGAAGGCCAGAGCGACGAGCGCCAGCACGAACAGGAAGATCGCGGTCGCGCCCGCCAGCATCACCCACCAGAGAAACGCGGTCGAGGCGGCGGCCGGACCTGCGGGTTCGAGCGCCGAGAGCGGACCGGAACAGGCCGACAGGAGTGGCAGGCAGGCCGCGACGCCCCACATGCCCGTTGAGCGCAAAGGCCCAACGGGCACCGAAACGGGAGCCGCTTCATGAGCGAGACGACGTCCGGCAAGAGCCCCGTCCTTCAACGGGTGGCGGAAAAGGACGTGAGCTCCGCGATCGCCGTCGCCGGCCACCCGATCCATGCGATGAGCGTGCATTTCCCGATCGCGCTGGTGATCGCGACGCTCGGCTGCGACCTCTTCTACTGGTGGTCCGGCGATCCGTTCTGGCTGCGCGCCGGGCTCTGGTCGGCGGGAGCGGCACTCGGTTTCGGGGTGATCGCGGCCATGGTCGGCACGATGGAGCTGATCTTCGTGCCCGGCATCCGCGCGCGTGCGGCAAGCTGGACCCATGCCATCGCCGCGATGATGCTGATTTCGATCATCGCGACCAACTGGGGCCTGCGTCTGGCCAGCCCGGATCAGGTGCTGCCGGTCGGCCTGTTCCTGTCGGTTCTCGGCAGCATCTTCACGGGGCTGGCGGGATGGCACGGCGGCAAGCTGATCCTGCATCATGGCGTCGGCATCATGGTGTCAGACGACGAATGACGTCGTCGCCGGCGCGGCCGAGCCCGCCCGGCTCGAAGGCGAAGCGGGGGATCCAGTCCAAGGGGACCACGGGCTTGGCGAGCACCACCCAAAGAATGCCAACGAGGATCGCGGAGATCAGAACCGTCGCCAGCACGAGGCGCCACAGGCGGAAGTGACCCTCCTCGTCGAACACCGCAAGCACGAGAAGCCCGAGGCGTACGTGGACCGCGACGAGGGCTCCCACGAGCAGCAGCTTCACCGCGAACCAGGGCGTGAACACCTCGCGCAGGAGCACCAGCGCCGTGCCGGAGCCGACCGCCACGAAGGCTGCGGGCGAGATCACGACGATATAGGCGAAACGGGTGAAAGCATGCAGACGGTCGAGCTCGCGTCCGTGACCCAACGCCTCGCGTTGGGCCATCAGGACAGGCAGCGTCAGAAGCCCCGCGGCCCATACCACCAGCGCGGCGATGTGCAGGCTCTTGGCCCAGACGAGAATCAAGCGGGCGACCCCGCTCGCGCGTCCTCGCCGCTCGCCAGCCGGACCACGCCGGCGAGAGCTGCCGCAAGGTACGGCACGAGCGCCGGGACCCACATCACGAGACCGGCAAGCTGCTGGTCCTCGAGCGCCGTAAGGCCGAACGGCGTGGTGGTTAGAAAGTGCTGCGCATAAAGCGGCGCGGGCGCGAAGGTGATCAGGGCGCCGAGGAGACCCATCTGCACGATCACCGTCAGGTGCGCGAAGAGGGCGGGAGCGGTCGCCGCACGCGGGCCGAGCACGCCGCGCCAGAAGGTGACGGCCGACGCCATCAGCGTCAGCTCCATGATCCAGTAGGCCGCGTCGCTCGACAGCGCGAAGGCGTAGGGCTGCGGTGCATGCCAGATCCAGAGGGTCAGGATATGCACCAGCGTCGCCACGCCGAGCCAGCGCGCACCGAGGGCCGAGCGGGCGGGAAACGCCAGAACGGCCAGGGGGGCTGCGACGGCCACAAGCAGAACGTGATGGACGACCCGTGCCGAGAACAGCGCCGAGGAGAGGGCGCAGAGGGGCGACAGGAACGCGACCGCCAGCACGAAGACGCAGGCGAGGAACCATCGGCGGCGGGCGGCGACATCGACGCCGCTTCGGCGGATCACCAGAAGCCCGGCCGTGAGCCCGATCCCCAGCGCCGTGATGAGCACGGGATCGAGATTCCAGGCGGTGAAGAGCTCGGCTGGAACCGGTGGGCTGCCGCAATAGGGTTCGTCCGCTCGCTCCAGCATGGCCGGGGGCAACACCTCGTCTGGTATCCAGAGATCGGGGCACGCGGCCTCGTACTGGCAAGACTAAGGCGCAGACGGTGTTCGCCAATGGCATGGCCGGCTGGAAACGGTCATCCACGCCGCGGGAGGGCGCGCATGACGGTTTCGTGAAGCTTCCCCGTGGATGCGATGCTGGGTCAGGTGCCGCAGAATGTCCGATACGGTGCGGCCGGGCCGGGATCCGCCCAACGCGCAGCGTCCGGCTGGTCGGCGTAGGGCTGGGTCAGCACCGACAAGAACGCCTCGAACGGAGCGAAGTCGTCGTTCCCGACGGCTGCGGCGATGACCTCCTCCACCCGCTGGTTGCGGGGAACGAACGCCGGGTTCACCCGGCGCATCGCGTCGGCGCGCTCGGCGGGACTTGCACGGCCCGATGCCCAGCGCTGCCGCCAAGTCTCGGCCCATTCGTCGAAGACGGCGGGATCGCGGAAGCCCGAGGAGACCGTCGAGGTGTCGCCGCCGTCCGCCACCATCGACAAGGCACGGAACGTCGCGGTGAAGTCGGCGCCGTTCGCCTGCATCCGGCGCAGGAGGTCTTCGGCCACCGCCTTGTCCTCCTCCCCGCCGCCGGAAAGGCCGATCTTGTCCAGAAACCCCGCCTGATAGGCAGTATTGAACGCGTCGGCGTAAAGCGACAGCGCGCCGGTCGCCTGTTCCATCGCCTCCGCTTCCTTATCGGAGAGAAGCGGCAGCAGGCATTCGGCAAGGCGCGCGAGGTTCCACTGACCGATCGCCGGCTGGTTGCCGTAGGCATAGCGGCCGCCCCGATCGATGGAGCTGAAGACGGTGGCCGGATCGTAGGCGTCGAGAAAGGCGCAGGGACCGTAGTCGATCGTCTCGCCCGACACCGCCATGTTGTCCGTGTTCATCACCCCATGGACGAAGCCGAGCAGCATCCAGCGCGCGATCAGGTCCGCCTGGCGCCGGGCGACGCCTTCGAGGAAGCGGCGGTAGCGGTCGGGCTCGCTGACCGCGTCCGGCTGGTGCCGCGCGATGGCGTGGTCCGCCAGTGCTCGCAGGGAATCCATGTCGTCCCGCGCGGCGAAGTACTGGAACGTGCCGACGCGAATGTGGCTCGCGGCGACGCGCGTCAGCACGGCCCTGGGAAGCTCGGTCTCGCGATAGACGCTTTCACCGGTCGTCACGATGGCGAGTGAGCGCGTCGTCGGCACCCCCAGAGCGTGCATCGCCTCGCTGACGAGGTATTCGCGCAGAACCGGACCGAGGGCGGCGAGGCCGTCGCCCTGGCGTGAATAGGGCGTGATGCCCGAGCCCTTGAGCTGGATGTCGCGCCGCGTGCCGCTTCGATCGACCACCTCGCCGAGAAGCAGCGCACGTCCGTCGCCGAGGCGCGGCACGAACTGGCCGAACTGGTGACCGGCGTAGACCAGCGCGATCGGTTCCGAGCCCGGCGCGGCCGCAGCGCCCGACAGGACGCCGGCGCCTTCGCTCGATTCCAGTGCGGCTGCGTCGATCCCGAGTTCTGCCGCCAGGTCCCGGTTCACCTTGACCGTGCGAGGTGCCGCGACGGGCTTCGGCGGAACATGGGCGTGGAAGTCCTTCGGCAGGCGCGCGTAGCTGTTGTCGAACGGAATGGCGATACCCATCGCGAAGTCTCCGGGCCGGGGCATGTCCTCCGCAGATGGGACGCGATCACGCATCTTTCCACCGGTTCGGATCGGTCACGGGAAAGCTTCCGCTGGCGTCTGGTATCATGAGCATCTATGACGGGTTTTGCGCGGGGATGGGCGCAAACGGACGCCGCGTGAAGGGATGGGGCATGCTGATCGGCATCGACTGGGGTGGCACGAAGATCGAGGGCGTGGCGCTTTCGCCCGATGGCCAGGAGCTCGCTCGGTTTCGCGAGGACACGCCGCGCCACGACTACGACGGTTGCATCGCCATGATCGGCTCGATCATCGACCGGCTCGAGACGGCGACGGGAGAGCGCGGTACCGTCGGCATCGGCATTCCCGGTTCGCTGGAGCCCAAAACCCGCATCGGGAAAGGCGCCAGTTCCACCTGGCTGCTCGGTCGACCCGTCGAGGCCGACCTGCACGAGCGGCTCGGCCGCCCTTTGCGCGTGGAGAACGATGCCGATTGCCTCGCCGCGTCCGAGGCGGTGGATGGGGCGGGCGCCGGCTACAACGTCGTCTTCGCTGTCATCCTCGGCAGCGGCGCGGGCGCGGGGATCGCGGTCGGGGGACGGGCGCATCACGGCCCCAACAATTCGGCCGGGGAGTGGGGCCACAATCCGCTGCCGATGCCGCATGCCTCCGAGCTTCCCGGCACGCCCTGCTACTGCGGCAAGCACGGATGCCTGGAAACCTGGGTTTCGGGCCGTGCCTTCGAGGCCGAGTACGCGCGTCATACGGGCACGGAACTCAAGGCGCGAGGCGTGATGGAGAAGGTGCGCGCCGGCGACCGCTTGGCCGGCCTCATCTGGGACCGCTATTGCGACCGGACCGCGCGCGGCCTCTCGGTCGTCGTCAACACGCTCGACCCGGACGTCTTCGTCATGGGCGGCGGCATGTCCAACATTCCCGAGCTTTACGACGAATTGCCGGGCCGCATCGCCAGGTACACGTTCTCCACCGTCTTCCACACGCCGATCGTCCAGTCCCGGCACGGCGACTCCAGCGGCGTGCGCGGCGCCGCCTGGCTCTGGAAGGACGGCTGACGCCGCGCCTCTGACCGACGTCCCCTCGTTTTTTCGAAAGCATCTCATGCACCAGACCGAACTCGACCGCCGCTCCGATTTCGCCCTCGCGTTGATCCGTGAGGCGGGCGCACTGGCGCTGGACTATTTCCGCCGGGTCGAGACGCTGACGATCTCCTCGAAGGGCCTGCAGGATGTCGTCAGCGAAGCCGACGTCGCGGTGGAGAAGCTGATTCGGGCGCGTCTGGCCGAGACCTTTCCCGACGACGCCTTCTTCGGCGAGGAGAGCGGACGCAGCGAGTTCCGGACGGGGCAGGGCATCTGGGTCGTCGATCCGATCGACGGCACGCAGCCCTTCGTGTGCGGCATGTCGAGCTGGTGCATCTCGATCGCCTTCGTCGAGGGCGGCGTGAACCGGATGGGCTTCGTCTATGCGCCGGCGCGCGACGAGCTGTTCGTGGGCGGTGCCGGTCGGGGCGCGACGCTGAACGGCCAGCCGATCCGCGTGCGCAGCGCGGCGAGCGTGAAGGAAGGGCTCGTCGCCACGGGATACTCGACGCGGCGCCCGCCCTCGGAGCTCCTTCCGGTGTTCGAGCGCCTGCTGGAAGCGGGCGGCATGTTCTACCGTGACGGCTCCGGCGCCCTGTCGCTCGCCTATGTCGCGGCGGGACGGTTGATCGGCTACGTCGAGTCGCACATCAATTCCTACGATTGCCTCGGCGCCATGGCGGTGATCGAGGGCGCGGGCGGCGAGGTCAGCGATTTCCTCGCCGGCGACAGTCTCTTCGTGGGCAACGCGCTGGTGGCGGCTTCGCCCGAACTCATGCCGTCGCTGCAGGACATCGCCCGCTACGGCTGAGCTTGCGTGCCGCTCCGGCATCGGCAAGCATCGGCACGAGGGCGGCACGCCGAACGATGCTGCCTCCGCGGGGAAACGGAACGCCATGAGTGCATACGACTTCGTTATCGCAGGCGGCGGAACGGCGGCGTGCGTCGCCGCCATGCGCCTCGTGCGCGAACACGGCGCGCGCGTTCTCATCCTGGAGCGCGGGCCGGCCCGTACCGCCCGCCTGATGCGCATGCCGGCAGGGTACATGAAGTATCTGGCGCGCGACGACTTCCTCGAGATGCACAAGACCGCCGCACAGCCGCGCCTCGGCGGGCGTGCACCTATCGTGCCGCAGGCCAAGGCGCTCGGCGGCGGCAGCGCGGTCAACGCCATGGTCTACATGCGCGGGCAGCGCGAGGACTACGATGGCTGGGACGCGTATCTCGGCTCGGGCTCGGGCTGGGCCTACGAGGACCTCCTGCCGCATTTCCGCGCGCTGGAGCGCAACACGAAGTTCAACGATCGCTACCACGGGATCGACGGTGGGCTCCTCGTTTCCGACCCCGGAGCCCTGTGCGACACGACGCAGGACTATCTCCTGACGGCGCAGGGGATGGGCATCCCGCTGAACCCCGATTTCAACGGCGCGCGGCAGGCCGGCGTCGGAGTGATGCAGCACACGATGGGCGTTCGGAACGGCCGGATGGAGCGCTGCGACGCCGTCACGGCCTTCATCGCCGACCTCCTGAACGACGAGCGCCTGACGATCGTCACCGGAGCGCAGGTCGATCGCGTGCTGTTCGAAGGCGGCCGCGCGACGGGGCTTTCCTATCGGGTGAACGGACAGGTGAAGACGGTTCGCGCGGGCCGCGAGGTTCTGCTCGCCGCGGGCACCTACAACACGGCCAAGCTCATGATGCTGTCCGGCCTCGGGCCTGCCGATCACCTGCGTGAGCATGGGGTCGAGGTGGTCGCGGATCTACCCGGTCTCGGCTCCGCGCTTCAGGACCACCATGAGGTTCCCGTGATCGCGACCACGAAGGGGCCGAGCGGCTATTTCGGGCAGGACAAGGGCTGGCCGATGGTTCGCAACGGCCTGCAATACATGCTCTTCGCCTCCGGCCCGGTGACGACGACGGGCATCGAATCCTGTCTGTTCTACGACCCGGACGGCGGCGAGCGTCCGACGATCCAGCTCTACTGCGCGCCGATCGTCTACCTCGATCGCGACGTCTCGAGTGCCAAGCCCAGCCACGGGGTGACGCTGACATCGTGCCTCCTGCGGCCGAAGGCGCGCGGCACGGTCCGGCTGCGCTCGGCCGATCCGGACGCCATGCCGCTTGTCGACTCGAACTTCTTCGGCCATCCCGACGACCTGCGCCTGACCGTCGCCTCACTGCGCTTCGCACGCGAGGTTCTGGCCTCGCGTCCGCTGTCGGACGGGATCAAGGACGAACTCCTGCCGGGCCGCGACGTGGCCGACGACGCGGGGCTCGAGGCCTTCTGCGGCAAGACGGTGAAGACGAACTACCACCCGGTCGGCTCCGCCCCGATGGGGCCGGACGCCGATCCGATGGCGGTGCTCGATCCGGCGCTTCGCGTACGCGAGGTGGAGGGCTTACGGGTGATCGATTGTTCGGCGATGCCGATGATCCCATCCGGCAACACCAATGCGCCGGTGATGGCGCTGGCGAGCCGCGCGGTCGATCTGATCGCAGGCGTCTCGCAGAGAGCGGGCGCGGCGGCTTGAGAGCCGCGCCCGGACGCCCTCAGGCTGCGTTCGACACCTTCAGGCTGCCGGTCTTGTAGCGCTTGGCCATGTCGGCAAGGTCGATCGGCTTGATGCCCGAGGCGTGACCGGCAGTGCCGAACTCCTCGAAGCGCTGTGCCGCGAGCTTGGTGATCGCGGCCATGCCGGGACCGAGATACTTGCGCGGGTCGAACTCCTCGGGGTTCTCCGCGAAGACCTTGCGGATCGCGCCGGTGAGGGCCAGGCGGCAGTCCGTATCGATGTTGATCTTGCGCACGCCGTGGCGGATGCCGCGCTGGATCTCGGCGACCGGGACGCCCCAGGTCGGTTTGATGTCGCCACCGTACTGGTTGACGATGTCCTGCAGGTCCTGGGGAACCGACGAGGAGCCGTGCATCACGAGATGGGTGTTCGGCAGCTTCTTGTGGATCGCCTCGATGACGTTCATCGCGAGGACCTCGCCATCGGGCTTGCGCGAGAACTTGTAGGCGCCGTGGCTCGTGCCCATCGCGACGGCGAGCGCGTCCACATGCGTGTCCTCGACGAAGCGGGCGGCCTCGTCCGGGTCGGTCAAGAGTTGGTCGTGGTCGAGCGTGCCCTCGAAGCCATGGCCGTCCTCCTGCTCGCCGCCGCCGGTCTCGAGGCTGCCGAGAACGCCGATCTCGCCCTCGACCGAAGCGCCGCACCAGTGCGCCATATCGGAGACGCTGCGGGTGATGGCGGCGTTGTAGGCGTAGTCGGCAAGCGACTTGCCGTCCTCCTTGAGGGAGCCGTCCATCATCACGGAGGTGAAGCCGTGCTGGATGGCGGTGATGCACGTCGCTTCGTTGTTGCCGTGGTCGAGATGCATGCAGATCGGAATGTCCGGATGCATTTCCGCCAAACCCTCGATCAGACGGGCGAGGATGATGTCATTGGCATAGGCGCGCGCGCCGCGGCTCGCCTGAAGGATGACGGGCGAGTCCGTCTTGGCCGCGGCAGCCAGGATCGCTAGGCCCTGCTCCATGTTGTTGATGTTGAAGGCGGGCACGCCGTAGCTGTGCTCGGCGGCGTGGTCGAGAAGCTGGCGAAGCGTGATCAGGGCCAAAGGGTTCCTCCGGGCGGGGTCAGGACAGGGACGAGACGACGTCGGACACGATGGAGAGGTAACCCTCCGCATTCCAGGCGGACCGGCCGATGAAGAGGCCGTCGATATGCTCTTGGCCGGCAAGCTCGACGCAGTTGCCGGGATTGACGCTGCCGCCGTAGAGGACGGGCAGGGCGAAGCCGAGCTTCTCGCGCGTCAGCTCCTTGATGCGGGCGTGCTGTTCGTTCGCAAAGCCCGGCTCGGCCGGCGTTCCGCCTTCGCCGATCGACCAGACCGGCTCGTAGGCGACGATCACCTTGGCGGGCTGGCTCCAGTCGACGCGCGAGATCAGGGCTTCGGTCTGGCGGCGAAGGGCCTCCGCCGTGCGGCCGGCGTCGTATTCCTCGCGCGTATCGCCGATGCAGACGAGCGCCACGAGGCCGTGGCGGACAGCGGCCTCGGTCTTCAGGGCGACCGTCTCGTCGGTCTCGCCGAAATGCTCGCGACGCTCCGAATGACCGATCTCGACGAGCCGTCCGCCGCAGTCCTTGACCTGCACGGGCGAGACTTCGCCGGTCCAGGCGCCGGCGTCCTTCCAATGCGCGTTCTGGGCGCCGACGATGATGTCGGTCTCGCCGAGCGCGTCGGCCACCCGGTGCAGGACGGTGAAGGGCGGGATCACGAAGAGCTGCGCCCGGTCGTCGCGTGCAAGGGACGAACCCGAGACGATCCGGCAGAAGGCGTCGGCCTCCGCGATCGTCTTGTTCATCTTCCAGCTGGTGCCGATCCAGGGACGTTTGGTCATCGCGATTGCCTTGTCGGTTGTGCGGCGCAGATGCGGACAGGGCCGGCCGATGCGATCGGCCGGCCCTGTTCGGGACGGGAGTTGCGGATCAGGCGCCGGCCTTGGCGCGGGCCTTCTCGGCGACCTTCTCGGGCGTCAGCCCGAAGTGCTTGTAAAGGTCGGCGCCGGGGGCCGAGGCGCCGAAGCCGGGCAGGCCGACGACGTCGTCCTCCTCGTCCACGAAGCGCGTCCAGCCGAACGGGGAGGCGGCCTCGACGGCGATGCGCGGCGCCGAGCCGAGGACATCGTCGCGGTAGCTCTTGGGCTGTTTGGCGAAAAGCTCCCAGCAGGGCAGGGACACGACGGCGGCGCGCACGCCGCTCCCTGCCAGAAGCTTTTGCGCCGCCACCGCGATCTCGACCTCGGAGCCCGTCGCGAGGATCGTCACCTGTCGGGCGCCACCCTCGGCCTCGGCGAGAACGTAGCCGCCCTTGGCCGAGAGGTTCTCACCCTGCTGCCCGGTGCGCAGGGCCTTGAGGTTCTGGCGCGACAGGACCAGCGTCGTCGGCGACTTCGTCGCGTTCAGCGCGGCTTCCCAGCACTCGGCGGTCTCGACGCCGTCGGCCGGGCGCATGACCAGCATGTTCGGCATGGCGCGCAGCGAGGCGAGGTGCTCGATCGGCTGATGCGTCGGGCCGTCCTCGCCCTGGCCGATGGAATCATGCGTCATGACGTAGACGACCGGCTGGTGCATCAGCGCCGACAGGCGCATCGCCGGACGCGCGTAGTCGGAGAAGCACAGGAACGTGCCGCCGAACGGGGTGAAGCCGCCGTGCAGCGAGAGGCCGTTCATCACGGCGGCCATGCCGTGCTCGCGCACGCCGTAGTAGATGTAGTTGCCGGTGGCGTCGGTGGCCGTGATCGGCTTCATCGCCCCGGCCTTCGTCAGGTTCGAGCCGGTGAGGTCGGCCGAGCCACCGATCAGCTTGGCGGACTTGGCCGCCAGAGCCTCGATGACGGTCTGGCTGGCCTTGCGCGTCGCCACGGAAGCCGCTTCGGAGGCGAACGTCGCCTTGACGTCGGCCAGGATCGCGGCCGCGTCGCCGTCGAGCCCTTCCGCCATCAGGGCCTTCCAGGCATCGGCGTGGGCGGACGCGGCGAGGCGCTGTTCCCAGGCGTCGGCTTCCGCCGCGCCGCGGTGGCCCACGGCCTTCCAGAAATCGGTGACGACATCGGGCAGGACGAAGGGCTCGTGCGCCCATTCGAAATAGTCGCGGGCGTAGGCGATGCCCTCGGCGCCGATCGGCGAGCCGTGGACGCCGGAGGTGCCGGCCTTCTTGCCCGCGCCGTAGCCGATCGTGGTGCGGCAGGCGATCAGCGTCGGCTTGTCGGAGCGACGCGCGGCCTCGATCGCGGCAGCCACCGCCTCGGGATCGTGGCCGTCCACGGCGGCGGTGGCCCAGCCGGATGCTTCGACGCGGCTTGCGAGGTCGTCCGACGTCGAGAGGTCGGTCGCGCCGTCGATCGTGATGCGGTTGTCGTCCCACAGGACGATGAGCTTGTTCAGCTTGAGGTGGCCGGCCAGCGAGATCGCCTCCTGGCTGACGCCCTCCATGAAGCAGCCGTCGCCGGCGATCGTGTAGGTGTAGTGCGAGACGAGTTCCTCGCCGAAGCGCTCGCGCAGGATCTTTTCACCGAGCGCCATGCCGACGGCGGTGGCGAGGCCCTGGCCGAGCGGACCGGTCGTGGTCTCGATGCCTGCGCCCTCGCCGAACTCGGGATGGCCGGCCGCCTTGGAATGGAGCTGACGGAAGCGCTTCAGCTCGTCGATCGTGAAGTCCTCGTAGCCCGTGAGGTGCAGGAGGCTGTAGAGGAGCATGGAGCCGTGGCCGGCCGACAGCACGAAGCGGTCGCGATCGGGCCAGTGCGGACGCTTGGCGTCGAACTTCAGGAACCGGCTGAACAGCACCGTCGCCGCGTCCGACATCCCGAGCGGCATGCCAGGGTGGCCCGACTTCGCCGCTTCCACCGCGTCTATCGACAGGAAGCGGATGCCGCTGGCCATCGCGCGGATTTCCTTGGCATCCAGGCTGGGAGCTTGTGTCGTATCCACGGTGTCCTCGTTTCCCTCGATCGCGGCCCGCGCGTCGTCGCGGGGCCTCCTTGCGGCGCGACCGGCCATGCCGGTCTCGCCTTGTGGTCCGTCACCAGAAACACGGGCAGCCGCTTGAATCAATGTCCGGCCGATGAAATTTGTTCATATGAACGCGTGTCTGTCATATGAACGCATAGAGTTGCGCGTGCCGAACCCGCGCGGGGCCGATCCGAAAGGGCCACCATGGACGCCGTAGCACCCGCCGATGTCGATGCGATGATGCAGGTGGCTCGCCGCTACTACGAGGGGCAGGCGACGCAGGCGGAGATCGCGACCGAACTCGGGCTCTCCCGCATGAAGGTGAACCGACTGCTTCGCCAGGCGCGCGAGGCGGGAATCGTAGACGTGCGCATCCGCGTCCATCGCGCAGTGGAAGCCGATCTCGAGCGGCGGCTCCAGGAGCGGTTCGGGGTGAAGGCCGCGCTGATCGCCGTGGACCGGCGCGACCCCGAGGCGCAGCGGGCGGAAGTGGCGCTGCTCGTCGCCGACTATCTGGAGCGGGTGCTGCACGAGGGCGCGGTGGTGGCCGTCGGCATGGGGCGCAACATCGCCGCCGTTGCGGAAACGCGCGGGCGCCCGATGCTGGAGTCGGCGACGTTCGTTTCCGCCACCGGCGGGGCGCACCAGGCGGGAGAGCCGGCCAACGCCGACCACATCTGCCGGAAGCTCGCGCGCCGATTCGGCGGCGTGCCCGAAACGCTCTACGCGCCCGCCTACGTTCCCGACGCCACCTTGCGCGCCGCCTTGATGCGCAACCCGACGGTGAAGCAGACGCTGGACCTCGGCCGCAGCGCCGCATTCGCCCTCGTCGGCGTCGGCGACCTCGGGGAGGCGAGCCATATGGCGCGCATGGGCTGGTTCCGCCGCGAGGAGCTGCTGGCGGCACGGGCGGCCGGCATCGTCGGCGACTTGATGGGTTACGACTTCTACGACATTGAGGGCCGGGAGCGGAATGAGATCCTAGGCGGGCGCGTGGTCGGCCTGCGTCTCGCCGACATTCGCGCCATTCCGACCGCGATCGCGGTCGCCGCGGAGCCGACGAAGGCGATGCCGATCCTCGCAGCCCTTCGCACCGGCGCCATCGACGTGATCGCGACATCGCTGGCCAACGCCCACGGCATTCTGGCGCTCGATCAGGCCACCCGCGAGCGCGGATGAATGCTTGATCGTTTGCACAGGGCTACGATATTATGATCTCAAAGGCGCCCCTCGGCGCCGTCGGCCGACAGCGTGTGGGCCGATGTTCCAATCGATCAGGTGAGACCCCATGAAGATCATCCTCGGCGGCGACAGCGCCGGTCAGCCCCTCGTCCAGGCGATCAAGGACCATCTGGCGAACCGCGCGAACCTGACGGTCGTGGACGCCAGCCAGGCACCGGATGGATCGGCCGAAAAGTACGCCACGACGTCAGAGCGCATCGCGCGCGCGGTGGTCGACGGCGAATACGACCGTGCGGTCCTGTGCTGCGGCACCGGGATCGGCGTCAATATCTCAGCCAACAAGGTGCCGGGCATCCGTGCCGCTCTGACCCACGACACCTATTCGGCCGAGCGCGCCGCCAAGAGCAACAACGCGCAGATCATCACGATGGGTGCGCGGGTCATCGGCCCCGAACTCGCCAAGGCGATAGTCGACAAGTACCTGGAGTCGGAGTTCGACCCGGCAGGCTCGTCGGCTTCGAACGTCGACGCCATCGACGCCCTCGACCGCAAGTACAACGCAGGCTGACCCGAGTTTTCAGAGCGTTTGAAACGAAAAGCCCGCCGCGTCCTTCGACGCGGCGGGCTTTTTTCAAGTGTGAGCCAAAGGGCCCGGAGGCTTAGTTGAAGCGGTAGGACAGCTTCGCGGTGACCGTGTGGAAGTCGAAGTCGCCGTTCGAGCGGAAGTCCGTGAACTGGCCCGGGATCACCGCCGTGCCCGAACCGTCGAACGGA